>NZ_JALMEU010000004.1:0-371611 GCF_028048155.1 Pantoea leporis | reverse complement strand
TGATTCTGTGGTAAATAATCAGGATGGGCAACTACTTTATTGTGTCTTTTGTGCGCAATGAGTAGATGTAATAAGTTGATTCGATAAGAAGTATGGGATTTAACAGCGCGAGATATCGCGCTGTTAAAGGCAGGTCGATTTTATTATTTTGATGTTGGCTTCAACCACTCTTTCACTGGCAGGAAATCGCGGTACAAGGCGGCTTCGGGGGAATCGGCTTCTGGCTGATAATCGTATTCCCAGCGCACCAGCGGTGGCATCGACATCAAAATGGATTCGGTGCGGCCGCCGGTTTGCAGGCCAAACAGCGTGCCGCGATCCCACACCAGATTGAACTCGACGTAGCGACCACGACGATAGAGCTGGAACTGGCGCTCGCGATCGCCCCACGGCAGCGCTTTGCGTCTGGCCACAATCGGCAGGTAGGCGTTGGCGAAACCGTTGCCGACTGCCTGCATGAAATCGAAGCAGTAATCGAAATCGGGCGTGTTCAGGTCGTCATAAAACAGGCCGCCGATGCCGCGCTGCTCGTCGCGATGCTTAAGGTAGAAGTAATCGTCGCACCACTTTTTGTAGCGCGGATAAACCTCCTCACCAAACGGCTGGCACAGATCGTGCGCGGTTTGATGCCAGTGCAGCGCATCCTGTTCGAAGCCGTAATAGGGCGTAAGATCGAAACCGCCACCAAACCACCACACCGGATCGGCGCCCGGTTTTTCCGCAATAAAGAAGCGCACGTTGGCGTGGCTGGTGGGCACGTAAGGATTGGATGGATGCACCACCAGCGATACGCCCATCGCTTCAAAGCTGCGCCCGGCCAGTTCAGGACGATGCGCGGTGGCGGACGCGGGCATTTGATCGCCATGCACGTGCGAGAAGTTAACGCCGGCTTGTTCAAATACCGCGCCATCACGCAATACGCGACTGCGTCCGCCGCCGCCACCGGGACGTTGCCACTCATCTTCGGCAAAGCTCGCCTTGCCATCTTCCGCCGCTAATTGGGCGCAAATATCATCTTGCAGCGCCAGCAAAAAGGCTTTGACGCGGGAAATATCGGGATTGCTCATCAGTCACTCGTTCCGGAAATTTGCCGCGATTCTACCACAGGATAAAGGCTATGCTTCGCGACGATCGACCTCATCGAAGTAGCGGGTGATGCCGTCGGCAATGGCGCTGGCAATTTTCTGGCGGAACGCCTGCGTGCCAAGCAGCTGCTCTTCACGCGGATTGGTAATAAAGGAGGTTTCCACCAGCACCGAAGGAATCGACGGCGATTTCAGCACCGCAAACGCGGCCTGTTCGGTGTGCTGGCTGTGCAGATGATGCACCGGGCGAATCTGATCGAGGACGTGTTTACCCAGCGTCAGGCTGTTGCGAATGGTATCGGTCTGCACCAGATCGAACAGAATCTGGTTGAGGTAATGATCTTTATCCTGCACCTCAGCACCGCCCACTTTGTCGGCATCGTTTTCACGCTGCGAAAGGTATCGCGCCATCGCGCTGCTGGCACCGCGATTGGAAAGGGCAAAAACCGATGCGCCGTTAGCATCCGGGCTGGTGTAGCCGTCGGCGTGAATCGACATAAACAGGTTAGCGCCGTGCTGATGGGCGATTTCGACGCGCTGATAGAGCGGAATAAAGTGGTCACTGTCGCGCGTCAGGCGCACTTCGATGCGTGGATGCGATTGCAGCAGCGTCTTCACGGTATTGGCGATCGCCAGCACAATGTGTTTCTCTTCCGAACCCTCTTCGCCGACGGCGCCGGAATCGATGCCGCCGTGGCCGGGATCGATCATCACGATGCGTTTGCCGTTGCTGGCGGGTTTCGGTGGCGTATGACGCGGACTAACGCGCAAATCGCTGTTCTGTTCTTTGGCCTGCACCGCACGCGGTGACAACACCGCCAGCGCTAAACCGGAAAGTATCAGTTGGCGACGATTGGTAAGGCGCTTAAGCAGTGAAATCTTCATCATTTACGGGTCCATGGCAGGTAAATCCTGCCCCGTGTTATAGCGTAACAATTGCCAGGCGGCGACCTCGCAACTATTTCAAGTGTTTACTTTCTATTGCAACAGACTAACAGCGATGTCGCGCTTTTTTTGCTCCGTTGTCACGCGTGAGGGTTGCGCCTGGCAAAGAATGCGTGATAATCAGCGAATTGTGCCTAACAGCAGGGTAACGTCGATGGAAATCCGTTCTTTCCGCCAGGAAGATTTTGAAGAAGTGATCACGCTCTGGGAGCGTTGCGATTTGTTACGCCCATGGAACGATCCGGAGCTGGACATTGAACGCAAAATGAACCATGACGCGGAACTGTTTCTGGTCGCGGAAGTCGGTGGCGAAGTGGTCGGTACGGTGATGGGCGGCTACGACGGCCATCGCGGCTCCGTCTACTATCTGGCGGTGCATCCTGATTATCAGGGCCGTGGCTTTGCCAATGCGTTGATGAATCGTCTTGAGAAGAAGCTGATTGCGCGCGGTTGCCCAAAAATCAATTTGATGGTGCGCGAAGAGAACGATCAGGTGGTGGCGTTTTACGAAAAGCTCGAATACGAGCCGGTGGACTCGCTGCTGCTGGGCAAGCGTTTGATTGAAGATCGCGAGTATTGAGGGTCGGTTTGAAATACCTTCCCGAAGAGTACGATGCGAAAGGGCAGCTGCGGCTGCCGTTTCTTTTCTGGCTGATCCTGTTACTGCAGGCGCGCACCTGGCTGCTGCTGGTGATGGCGGGCGCATCACGCCAGCAGGGCAATGATTTGCTGGCGCTGTTCTATCCCGACCGCCAAAGCTTCTGGCTGGGGTTGGCGTTAGGCATTCCGGCGGCTATCGGCTTATTGCTGACCGGCTATCGCCAGCGCTGGCCGCGCCTGTGGCAAAGCTGGCGTCATGTGTTGAGCGCATCGCTCCTTGTCAGCCTGCTGTGGCAGGGTTCCAGCCTGCTGCAAGGCGCCTTTCCCGACTCGCCGCTGCCGCTGTTATTGACGCTATTTGACCTGCTGGCGTTGTTCTGGCTGCAAACGCAACCTCGCCTGCGCGACTGCTTTCTGCCGGAACATCAGCAGGTCGAATAAACTTTTTGCCGGTTTGTGACTCCAACAGGCACGCCAATCGGCTTAGCAGATCAAGGAGTTTTCATGAAAGTTGTTCGTCACGCACTGCTGGTTAGCAGCATGGTTCTGGCCGGCTGCGCCAGTTCGGGTTCCTCTGGCAGCGCGAGCGATAGCGAAAGCCACTGGTACAATCCGCTTAGCTATCACTGGTCGGCGCTCAATCCACTCGGCTGGTTTGGTGGATCGCTGGAGGTCACCGAGCAAGGCGTTGCGGGCCTGACGAGCACCACCTCAATGTCGGAAGACGCCATCCATAAAGCGCTGAACGGCGATTACAAACTGCGTCAGGGCATGCGCACGCAGAATGGTCAGGTGATGGATTTCTGGCAGGCGCTGGATGGCGACAACGTTAAATTGGTGATTAACGGCAGCAGCAGCGTGGAGCGCATTGAAGTGCAGGATGCCGATGCCAAAGCGGCGGACGGCAGCAAGATCGGCGATCTGTTCAGCGATAAGTTCAGCAAAGCCTTTAACAACTGCAAAATGGCCACCGGTCTTGATGCACGCGATGTTGAGTGCCGTGCGCCGGGCAGCCAGCACATCTCCTACATTTACAGCGGTGAATGGCATGGTCCGGAAGGCTTGATGCCGTCGGACGATACCCTGAAAAGCTGGAAAATCAGCAAGATCGTTTGGCAGCGTTAAACCAGATAAAACTTGCTTAAAAACCCACTCAAAAAGTGTGGCTTTCCGGTATGATGCGGGCGAAAAAATATCGTCTAACCTTCATGCCGGAGAGCATAGCAATGTCTCAGTTTCAGAGCGGGATCCTGTTGGAGCACCGCCGTTTCGCCATTTGGCTCGAAGCCCGCGTCATGGGCGATCTTGACGCGCTGCGCCAGGGCAGCAAATTCTTCTTACAGCAGCTTGAAGCGCTGCAGACGCAATTCAGTGATGCCGGGTTGGGCGCGGTGATCGCCTTTGGTGATGCGCTGTGGCGCGATCTGCAAGGCAACGCTTCTGCACCTGAACTCAAAGCTTTCGCCGCGCTTGGTAACGGCATTGCGCCTGCCACGCAGCGCGATTTGCTGATCCATATTCAATCTCAACGACACGACGTGAACTTCGCGCTGGCTCAGGCGGCACTTAGCGCCTTTGCCGCTGCGGTCAATATCGAAGAAGAGACGCACGGTTTCCGCTGGATTGAAGATCGCGATCTGTCGGGCTTCGTCGATGGCACGGAAAATCCGCAAGGCGAAGCGCGCAAGGAGGTAGCGATTATCAGCGCAGGTGCAGATGCGGGCGGCAGCTATGTGTTTACCCAGCGCTGGGAGCACAACCTTAAGCTGTGGAACCGCATGGCGGTGGAGAAACAGGAAGCGATTATTGGCCGTACTAAAGAGACGGATGAAGAGTTGCCGGGCGATCAGCGTCCTGCGACATCGCATCTCAGCCGTGTCGATCTGAAAGAAGAGGGGAAAGGGCTGAAAATTCTGCGCCAAAGCCTGCCATACGGCAGCGCCAGTGGCACGCATGGGCTGTACTTCATCTCTTACTGTCATCGTCTCTACAATATTGAGCAGCAATTGCTGAGCATGTTCGGCGAGCGCGACGGCAAGATGGACGCCATGCTGCGCTTCACCAAACCGGTTAGCGGCAGCTACTTTTTTGCGCCGTCGCTGGATGCTTTGCAAGCGCTGTAACCTCTTTGTATTAAGGTCAACCTGGCGCGATTCATCGCGCCGCTACGGATATCAGCCCTTATTTGTCGCGGCGCCATTTATTGCGCAATGAATCGCTTAATGCCGATTTACATTTCCATTCGCCGCATAAACTCTCCCGCCGTCTTATGCCTTTTTAGACTTTGAAATCCCTAAACGATATATAAAACCGTTACAGCTTTCCCCTGAGTTATAAATACACTGACAGCATCTAATGGCATTGGCTTAACTGCCGTCTTTCAGGGTGCAGCATGACACTTCCGATTTCGAAAAAATGGCTTGGCGGTATCGCGCTGTCGTGTGCTTTAGCCGGTGCGGCGCAAGCGACCGAGTTGCTGAATAGCTCTTACGACGTTTCGCGCGAACTGTTCGTTGCCCTGAATGCACCCTTTGAAAAACAGTGGGACGCTGCCCATCCTAATGACAAGCTGACCATCAAGCAGTCGCACGCCGGTTCCTCTAAGCAGGCGCTGGCGATTCTGCAAGGGCTGCGCGCCGATGTGGTGACCTACAATCAGGTGACAGATGTGCAGGTGCTGCACGACAAAGGCCAACTGATTCCCGCTGACTGGCAACAACGTCTGCCAAACAGCAGCTCACCGTTTTACTCCACCATGGCGTTTCTGGTGCGTAAAGGTAACCCGAAGCAGATTCACAGCTGGGCCGATCTGGCGCGCGATAACGTGAAGCTGATTTTCCCTAACCCAAAAACCTCGGGTAACGGCCGTTACACTTATCTCGCCGCGTGGGGCGCTGCCGATCAGGCGGATGGCAAAGATAAAGCCAAAACCAGAGCCTTTATGGCGAAGTTCCTCAAGAACGTGGAAGTGTTTGATACCGGCGGTCGCGG
This sequence comes from Pantoea leporis, assembly GCF_028048155.1. NCBI lineage: Bacteria > Pseudomonadati > Pseudomonadota > Gammaproteobacteria > Enterobacterales > Erwiniaceae > Pantoea > Pantoea leporis. Next base: position 365,990 of record NZ_JALMEU010000004.1, on the reverse strand, counting down.
TGCGACCACCACCTTTGCCGAGCGCGGTCTGGGCGATGTGCTGATCAGCTTTGAATCGGAAGTGAATAACATCCGTAATCAGTACGGCAAAGACGACTACGAAGTGATCGTGCCAAAAACCAATATTCTGGCGGAGTTCCCGGTGGCGTGGGTCGACAAAAATGTCGAGCACAACGGCACCGCAGACGCGGCCAAAGCTTATCTGAATTATCTCTACACGCCCGAAGCACAGAAAATCATCACCACTTACTACTATCGCGTGAATAACCCGCAGCTGATGGCGGAGCAGAAAGATCGCTTCCCACAAACTGAACTGTTCAACGTCAAAGACGCCTTTGGCGGCTGGGATAACGTGATGAAAGTCCATTTTGCCAATGACGGCGAGCTGGACAAATTACTGGCAGCGGGGCGCGGTTAATGTTTGCGCTCGCTCAAAAACGTGTTTTGCCGGGCTTTGGATTGAGCCTCGGCACCAGCTTACTCTTCACCTGTCTGATTCTGCTGCTGCCGATCAGCGCGCTGCTGATGCAGCTGTCGCAGATGACGCTGGCGCAATATTGGGCGGTGATTAGCCATCCACAGCTGATCGCCGCGTATAAAGTGACGATTCTGGCGGCGGGCGTGGCCTCGCTGTTCAACGCCGTATTCGGCATGCTGATGGCGTGGATTTTGACGCGTTATCGCTTCCCCGGCCGCACGCTGCTGGATGGTTTGATGGATCTGCCATTTGCGCTGCCGACTGCGGTGGCAGGTTTAACGCTGGCGGGCCTGTTTTCGGTCAACGGCTGGTACGGTCAGTGGCTGGCGCATTTTGATATCAAAGTCTCTTACACCTGGCTCGGCATCGCTGTGGCGATGGCCTTTACCAGCATTCCGTTTGTGGTGCGTACCGTGCAGCCGGTGCTGGAAGAGTTAGGTCCGGAATATGAAGAAGCCGCGGAAACGCTGGGCGCAACGCGCTGGCAGAGCTTCCGTCGCGTGGTGCTGCCAGAAGTGGCGCCGGCATTGCTTGCCGGCACTGCGCTGTCGTTTACCCGCAGCATCGGTGAGTTTGGCGCGGTAATCTTTATCGCCGGCAACATCGCCTGGAAAACGGAAGTGACCTCGCTGATGATTTTCGTGCGTCTGCAGGAGTTTGATTATCCGGCGGCGAGTGCCATCGCCTCGGTGATCATGGCGGCTTCTTTGCTGCTGCTGTTCGCGATTAACACCTTGCAGAGCCGCTTTGGCCGTCGCTTAGGAGGCCACTGATGGCGGAGATTTCACACATCAACCACGCCGACCGCCAGCCAATCAACTGGGGCAAGTGGCTGCTGATTGGCATCGGTGCGCTGGTTTCCATCCTGCTGCTGGTGGTGCCGATGGTTTCCATCTTCTGGGAGGCGCTCAACCAGGGTTTGGTTGCCTCGCTGAGTAACCTGAAAGATGGCGACATGCTGCACGCCATCTGGCTGACCCTTTTGGTGGCGCTGATTACCGTGCCGGTCAACATGGTGTTCGGTACGCTGCTGGCGTGGCTGGTGACGCGCTTCACCTTTCCCGGCCGCCAGCTGCTGTTGACGCTGTTTGATATCCCGTTTGCCGTGTCGCCGGTGGTTGCCGGCTTGATGTATCTGCTGTTCTGGGGCGTCAACGGTCCTGCCGGTGGCTGGCTGGATGCGCACAATATTCAGATTATGTTCTCCTGGCCGGGCATGGTGCTGGCCACCATCTTCGTTACCTGTCCGTTTGTGGTGCGTGAATTGGTGCCGGTGATGCTGAGCCAGGGCAGTCACGAAGATGAAGCGGCGGTGCTGCTCGGCGCATCCGGCTGGCAGATGTTCCGCCGCGTGACGTTGCCGAATATCCGTTGGGCGCTGATGTACGGCGTGGTGCTGACCAACGCACGTGCGATTGGTGAATTTGGTGCGGTCTCGGTGGTTTCGGGATCGATTCGCGGCGAAACCTATACCTTGCCGCTTCAGGTTGAATTACTGCATCAGGATTACAACACCGTGGGCGCCTTTACTGCCGCCGCGCTGCTGACCCTGATGGCAATCGTAACGCTGTTTCTGAAAAGCGTGGTGCAGTGGCGATTAGAGCATCAGCAGAAGCGCCTACAGGAGGAAAATCATGAGCATTGAGATTAAACAAATCAACAAATCGTTTGACCGCACATCGGTTCTTAACGACATCTCTCTGGATATTCCTTCCGGCAAGATGGTGGGGCTGCTGGGGCCATCCGGTTCTGGTAAAACCACGCTGCTGCGTATCATCGCTGGGCTGGAACATCAGAATAGCGGACAGATCCATTTCAATGGCAAAGACGTCAGCCGCATCCATGCGCGCGATCGTCAGGTGGGCTTTGTGTTCCAGCACTACGCGCTGTTCCGCCACATGACGGTGTTCGACAATATCGCCTTTGGCCTTACCGTTCTGCCACGTCGCGAACGTCCAGGTGCTGCTGAGATCAAACAGCGCGTTACGCGTCTGCTTGAGATGGTACAACTTTCCCATCTGGGCAACCGCTTCCCGGCACAGTTGTCCGGTGGGCAGAAGCAGCGTGTAGCGCTGGCGCGTGCATTGGCGGTAGAACCGCAAATTCTGCTGCTGGATGAGCCGTTTGGCGCGTTGGATGCGCAGGTGCGTAAAGAGTTGCGTCGCTGGTTGCGTCAGTTACATGAAGAGTTGAAATTCACCAGCGTGTTTGTAACCCACGACCAGGAAGAAGCGATGGAAGTGGCGGACACCGTGGTGGTGATGAGCCAGGGCAACATTGAACAGGTTGGTACGCCAGATGACGTATGGCGCGATCCATCGACGCGCTTTGTGCTGGAATTCCTTGGCGAAGTGAATCGCTTTACAGGCGAAGTACATGGCTCTCAGTTCCATGTGGCCGCGCATCGCTGGCCGCTGGGCTACACGCCTGCGCATCAGGGCGAAGTTGAACTGTTCCTGCGTCCGTGGGAAATCGATATTTCACGCCAGAGCAGCCTGGAAACGCCTTTGCCGGTGCAGGTGCTGGAGATCAGCCCGCGCGGCCACTTCTGGCAGTTGGTCGTTCAGCCGAGCGGCTGGCAGGGCGAGGTGTTCTCCGTGGTGTTCGACGGCGATCACCATGCGCCGATGCGTGGTGAACGCCTGTTCGTTGGCCTGCAACAGGCGCGAATTTACCATGGCACTACGCCGCTGCGCCCGGTTGCCTTTGCCGAGAGCGCCTGATATTTTTGACACTCCTTCGGGCGGGACTTTCCCGCCCGTTTTATTTGCCCCTCTTTCGTCTGGAATTAAACCGTGACCACACTGGAAAATACCATCGGCAATACGCCGTTGATTAAGTTGCAGCGGCTGACGCCTGATAACGGCAGCGAGATCTGGCTAAAGCTGGAAGGCAACAATCCAGCCGGTTCCGTCAAAGATCGTGCGGCCTGGTCGATGATTCATCAGGCGGAGTTGCGCGGTGACATCAAACCGGGCGATACCTTAATTGAAGCCACCAGCGGCAATACTGGCATTGCGCTGGCGATGATCGCGGCGATGAAGGGCTACAAGCTGCGCCTGCTGATGCCCAATAACATGAGTCAGGAGCGCCAGGATGCGATGCGCGCCTACGGCGCTGAATTGCTGCTGGTATCGCGCGAGCAGGGCATGGAAGGGGCACGCGATTTGGCGCAGGCGATGGCCGATCGCGGCGAAGGACGCGTGCTGGATCAGTTCAACAATCCCGATAATCCGCTGGGCCACTATCTCACCACGGGCCCGGAAATCTGGCAGCAAAGCGCTGGCCGCATGACGCATTTTGTCTCCAGCATGGGCACCACTGGCACCATTACCGGCGTTGGACGTTACCTGAAAGAGTTCGCGCCAGCGGTGCAGATAATTGGCCTGCAGCCACAAGAGGGCAGCAGCATTCCCGGTATACGTCGCTGGCCTGAAGCCTATTTGCCTGGCATTTTCCGTCCGGAGTTAGTGGATGAGGTAATAGATATGGCGCAGCGCGAGGCGGAAGAGACCATGCGCGCGCTGGCGCAGCGTGAAGGGATTTTCTGTGGCGTCAGCTCTGGCGGCGCGGTGGCCGGCGCATTGCGTATCGCCACGGCGCAGCCTGGCAGCGTGGTGGTGGCGATTGTGTGCGATCGCGGCGACCGCTATCTCTCAACCGGCGTTTTCCACTGATCCCAATTTCCCACCGATGATTTGGCCTGCGCGTACTGTGATGGTACGTCCAGGCCATTTTTGTCTATAGTCTTCGTAATAATCGTCTGACGTAAGCAACGTAAGGATCGCGTAAAACCGGCTGCGTTCGTTGTGGACTCAGGACAAAATAGCGGCAATTTACACGAGAGATAACGATGAAAATTCTGCTGGTTGATGATGATGTAGAACTTGGCACCATGTTGAGCCAATACCTGATTGCTGAAGGTTTTGAAACACAACTGGTTTTAACCGGTAGCGCCGGTGTGGAGGGCGCGTTATCGGGCAACTATACCGCAATGATTCTCGACATCATGCTGCCTGATATGAGCGGCATCGATGTGCTGCGCCAGGTGCGGCAGAACAGCCGATTACCGGTAATTATGCTGACGGCGAAAGGCGACAATATTGATCGGGTGATCGGCCTGGAAATGGGTGCGGATGATTACATGCCGAAACCGTGCTATCCGCGTGAACTGGTGGCCCGTCTGCGCGCCGTGCTGCGTCGCTTTGAAGATCAGACTCCGCTGCCGGATAAGAAAGAGCTGCTGCGCTGGGGCGATCTCAGCCTCAATCCCGCCACGCGTATCACCGAATGGCAGGGCAAAGCGTTCGATCTGACGGCTTCAGAGTTTAACTTGCTGGATTTGCTGCTGCGTGCGCCGGATCGCGTGGTGTCGAAAGATGAGCTGTCGGAAAAAGGCCTTGGCCGTCCGCGCGAAGCTTACGATCGCAGCGTTGATGTGCATATCAGCAACATCCGTCAAAAGCTGGCTGCCTTAACCGCCGACAGCGTCAACATTGAAACTGTGCGCAGTATTGGTTATCGCATTCGATGAAACACAGCTATCGCGGCCGCATGTTCTGGAAGATTTTGCTGGGCTTCTGGATTGTGTTTGTCATCATCAGCCAACTGTTGTGGCTAGGCTTTACGCTCTCCGGTAATCGACATGAGCCGCCAGAGCTGGTGGCGATTCGGCGTATCGTTAATCTGCAAATGGCGTCAGCGGTTTCAGTGCTGGAGCGCGGTGGTCCCAGCTCGCTTGATGACATGATGGCCGACTGGGAACCGAACGATCGGCAATTCTTCTCGGTGATCCAGCATAAAAAGCCCGCTGCGACGCTCAACAATGCGCCGCCAGAAAGCATCAACGAACCCTTTCAGGGACCGTTTCCTGATGTGATTGTGCGCTGGGTAAAAGGGCAGGATGGCAAACAGTACGAGCTGCGTTACGACGTTAAAGGTCTGCGCGAAGACAGCTCAATGGGCGGCGGCCGCCCGCGCCGCATCCTGAATATCCCCGAACCGATGTTTACTTTCGCTGGCGCATTGGGGCTGCTGTTTAGCCTGCTGCTGGCGTGGAACCTGACGCGACCAATGCGGCAGCTGCGTGAGGGCTTTGCGCGCGTCTCCAGCGGTGATTTGTCGGTACGGCTCTATCCGGTGATGCGTAAACGCCATGATGAGCTCTCGAACGTTGCGCAGGATTTTGATGCGATGGTTGAGCGCCTCGATACGCTGGTGAAAGCGCGTGAGGAGCTGCTGCATGATATCTCCCACGAGCTGCGTTCACCGCTGGCGCGCTTGCAGCTGGCGACAGGCCTGGCGCGGCAGACGCCGGAATCCGTCGAATCCTCGCTCAATCGCATTGATGAGGAAGCCCGACGCCTCGACAAGATGATTGGCGAGCTGCTGACGCTTTCGCGCGCTGAGCACGAAAGCATGCCTGGGGAACAATATTTCGACCTTACCGGCCTGCTGCATGCGGTGGTGACCGATGTGCGCTACGAAGCGCAGATTCCCGGCGTGATTGTCGATTTTCAGGTGGATGAGAATGCCGATTACACCGTTCACGGCAATGCGGAACTGATTCGTCGTGGTGTGGAGAATGTGCTGCGCAATGCGCTGCGATTCTCGCACAAAGGGCAGCACATCAACGTGCGGCTACAGGCGGAAAATCAGTGGCTGGCAATTAGCGTGCGCGATCAAGGGCCGGGCGTGGACGATGAGAAGCTTTCGAGCATCTTCGATCCTTTTGTACGGGTTAATTCTCCGCTGATGGGCAAAGGCTACGGTTTGGGGCTATCGATTGTGCGTAAGGTGATTCTGGCGCATCACGGTGAAGTTCAGGCGGTAAATCGCCCGGAAGGTGGTCTGGAGTTAACGTTAAGGTTACCGCGCTGGAAGCAGGAATAAGGCTTAGTGCAGTCGGTCAGGACAACGGGGCAGATCGTAAAGACGGCATAAACCGTCCCTGGGCCTCGGCTCGCGCCTTCCCTGGCGCGAGACGCTTTACTCCTCTGCCCCGTCGTCCCGACCTCTTCCCGCATTGTGCGCGTTGAAAGATGCAAGAGTAGGGCAGACTGAAACAAAAAACGGCACCCTTTGGGTGCCGTTTTGCAATTCTCACGAATCAGCCGAAGCTTACTTTTTAATGCGGATAACCGGAGTCTCGCCCACAGTTACCTGACCGGAGAGTTTGATCAGGTCTTTAATCTCGTCCATGTTCGAGATTACAACCGGCGTCAGCGTGGATTTCGCTTTCTCTTCCAGCAGTGCCAGATCAAACTCGATCACCACGTCGCCTTTCTTAACCTTCTGGCCTTCTTCAGCGATGCGTTTGAAACCTTCACCTTTGAGCTCAACCGTGTCGATACCGAAGTGAACAAACAGTTCGATACCGTTATCAGACTCGATTGAAAATGCGTGGTTAGTTTCGAAAATCTTGCCGATAGTACCATCAACCGGTGCAACCATTTTGTTGCCGGTAGGTTTGATTGCGATACCGTCACCCACGATTTTCTCAGCGAATACCACATCAGGTACGTCTTCGATATTTACGATTTCGCCTGACAGAGGCGCAACGATATCAATAGTGCCTGACGCGCTCTCTGATTTTTCGCCAAAAAGTTTAGAAAACAAACCCATGATCTTCTCCTAAGCAGTAATTTGAGGCTAGCGTCCGTGGATCAGCAGAGCGTTTTTTCTTTAATGAACTTGTTGACCAAATTCATCAAATCATCCGCTGTTGGTTGATCCAGAGCCTGCTCCGCCAATGCCTTCGCATCTTCGAAATTAGTATTACGAATGATTTTCTTGATGCTTGGGATTGAAATGGCGCTCATGCTGAATTCGTCCAGCCCCATTCCCAGTAACAGTAGTGTAGCACGTTCATCACCAGCCAGCTCACCACACATGCCGGTCCATTTCCCTTCGGCATGTGATGCATCGATCACTTGCTTAATGAGGCCAAGAACAGACGGCGTCATTGGGTTATAGAGGTGTGAAATCAAATCATTACCACGATCGACCGCCAGAGTATACTGCGTCAGGTCATTTGTCCCAATACTAAAGAAGTCGACTTCTTTCGCCAGATGGCGAGCAATCACTGCGGATGCTGGCGTTTCAACCATGATGCCGACTTCGATGGTCTCATCAAAGGATTTGCCTTCTTCACGCAGTTGCGCTTTCAACAGCTCCAGTTCGCCTTTCAGAATGCGAACTTCTTCTACTGAAATGATCATTGGGAACATGATGCGCAGTTTACCGAATGAGGATGCACGCAGAATCGCGCGCAGCTGCGCATGCAGAATCTCTTTACGGTCCATGGCGATACGAATCGCGCGCCAGCCGAGGAACGGGTTGTCTTCTTTCGGCAGGTTCATGTAAGGCAGATCTTTGTCGCCGCCGATGTCCATGGTACGCACGATAACCGCCTGCGAACCCACGGCTTCAGCCACGGCTTTATACGCCTGGAATTGTTCTTCTTCGGTTGGCAGTGAATCACGGTCCATAAACAGGAACTCGGTACGATACAGGCCAACACCTTCCGCACCGTTGCGTTCAGCACCGGCAACATCACGCACGGTACCGATGTTAGCGCAGACTTCAACCTGATGGCCGTCCAGCGTAATGGCTGGCAGATCTTTCAGTTTCGCCAGTTCATGCTTTTCAGACAGATATTGAGTCTGAATTGCTTTCAGTTCTTCCTGCACGTCATCAGTTGGATTGACGTAAATTTTGTTGTTCACGCCATCAATGATCAGGAAATCACCGTTTTTCACGGTGGCAGTCACGTTGCCGGTGCCGACAATCGCAGGCAGCTCAAGCGAACGCGCCATGATCGAGGTGTGAGATGTACGCCCACCCAGATCGGTAATAAAGCCCAGCACCTTTTTCAGGTTCAGCTGTGCGGTTTCTGACGGCGTTAAATCTTTCGCCACCAGAATAGATTCGTCAGCAATCGCACTCAGGTCGACAATGTGCAGACCGAGAATGTTCTGCAGCAGACGCTTACCAATATCACGTACGTCAGCCGCACGCTCTTTCAGGTATTCGTCATCCAGCTCTTCCAGCGCAACGGCCTGACCTTCAATCACGGTGTGAGCAGCGGCGTCTGCGGTAGCGTGGTCTTTCTTGATGAGGTCGATGATTTCCTGCTCAAGCTCTTCGTCTTCGAGCAGCATGATGTGACCTTCAAAGATCGCCGCTTTCTCTTCACCGAAGGTTTCACCGGCTTTAATGCGAATGGCTTCGAGCTGTGAAGCAGCTTTGCTGCGTCCATCGAGGAAGCGCTGAACTTCCTGCTCAACCTGATCGTCAGTAATTTTTTTACGGCTGATGACGATCTCATCTTCCTTCAGCAAAAGTGCGTTGCCGAAAGCGATACCCGGTGATGCTAAAATGCCTGAAATCATAACCCTACCTTTTAATCACGATGGCTCATTGACCCGATGCGTCGCCACTGTCGCGGAGCAGTACTCTAAAGATGCAATAACGCGGACAGATTGTCCGCGATCAAGATATTTGCACTCAATGGGGCAAAGGGGTCGGTTTAGTTGCGAACTGAGCCGGTTACTCCAGCTCAGCCATCAGCTTGACCAGGTGCTCAACCGCTTGCTGCTCGTCTTCACCTTCAGCAGACAGCGTAACAACCGTACCTTGAGTCAGACCCAAAGTCTGCAGTTTGAACAGGCTTTTCGCGCTGGCAGATTTGCCATTAGAGGTCACATTGATTTCTGACTTAAAAGCCTTTGCTTCTTTGACGAACTGGGCTGCAGGACGAGTATGAAGGCCGTTAGGTGCGGTAATGGTAACTTCTTGCTGGAACATTCTATTTCCCCAACTTTATCAGGTTTGGTGTTATGGATCTAAAGTCTAGCCTGGAGCCGTAACTTTAGCCTGTGTAGGTGCGCTGGTATGGCTTTAAGCTCACCATAAAATGCGCTCGAATGAGTACGTCATTAACAGTGACAGATCAAAAACTGCACGAATGCGTCACTCTTCTCATTATGCCGTGATTCGCCGTTTCGCCAAATCAGTAAATCGATTCAGCTTGATCCACTTCAAAGGCAGATTAATTTCAGGCACCGAAATAATTGGAAGCTTAAATACCAGAGCCGCATCACTGAAAGCAATCTGTCTGGTGATAAAAGTGAGATCTGCACCACAAAAAAGCACCCATTCGGGTGCTTTTTTCGTCAGTTTCAGACTTTAAGCATCACTGCTGGAGTTCTTTCTCAGTGAAGAGATCGGCAAACAGCGCGGTACTTAAATAACGTTCGCCGGAGGAGGGCAGAATCACCACGATGTTCTTGTTGGCGAAGGCTTCATCTTCTTGCAGCTTCAGCGCGGCAGCAACGGCAGCACCTGAAGAGATACCTGCTAAAATACCTTCTTCTTCCATCAGCTTACGGGCGGTGCTAATGGCTTCTTCATTGGTGATCGCCACTACGCGGTCGATCAATTCCAGATCAAGGTTGCCAGGAATGAAGCCGGCACCGATGCCCTGAATTTTATGTGGGCCTGGTTTGATCTCTTCGCCCGCCAGTGCCTGAGCAATAACCGGTGAATCTGTTGGCTCAACGGCAACGGTAATCAACTCGGTCTTGCCTTTGGTATTCTTGATGTAACGGCTCACGCCTGTCAGCGTACCGCCGGTGCCCACGCCCGCAATAAACACGTCCACTTCGCCGTCGGTGTCTTCCCAAATTTCTGGACCGGTGGTTTTTTCGTGGATTTCCGGGTTGGCTGGGTTGCTGAACTGCTGCAACAGCACATATTTGTCCGGATCGCTGGCGACAATCTCTTCCGCCTTCGCGATGGCACCTTTCATGCCTTTAGGACCTTCGGTTAGCACCAGGTTAGCTCCCAGCGCTTTCAGCAGCTTGCGGCGCTCAATTGACATGGTTTCTGGCATGGTTAGCGTCAGCTTGTAACCGCGCGCTGCGGCGACGTAAGCCAGCGCAATACCGGTGTTACCGCTGGTTGGTTCAACCAGCTCAACGCCCGGCTTCAAAATACCGCGTTTTTCCGCGTCCCAAATCATATTGGCACCGATACGGCATTTGATGCTGAAGCTCGGGTTGCGCGACTCGACCTTAGCCAGAATGCGGCCGTTACCGATGCGGTTCAGTCGAACCAGCGGCGTATGACCAATTGTCAGAGAGTTGTCTTCATAGATCTTACTCATAGCTCGTCCTTAACTGTATGAAATATTGGGAACCCTCAGAGCATACCTTTTCTAATGATGTGCGGAAGGAAAGAAATCGCATATCTATATAGCGCACAACCATAAGCCTTACGCAAAAATGCATAAGACGATTTAAAGCTTTAGCGGCGTGCATGTTGTGCATGATAACGATCCACCCACATGGCCGTTGCACCGCATACCGCAACCGGCAGAATCGCCAGATTGATAATCGGGATCATGGTGAACAGGCTAACCAGCGCACCAAATTGCATATTTGCGCTTTTGTGCTGGCGCAACGCCTGGCGCATCTGCTGGAAACTCACTTTGTGGTTATCAAATGGGTAGTCGCAATACTGCACGGACAACATCCACGCACTGAATAAAAACCATAGAACGGGCGCCACCGTTTGTCCAAAGCCGGGGATAAAGTGCAGCAACAGCAAACCAAGCGCACGCGGCAAATAGTAGCCGAGCTTCTGAAACTCTCGCTTCATGATGCGCGGTATGTCTTTTATCAGGCCCACCCAACCGCTATCTGGTAATGGCGTTCCGGTCAATCGCCCTTCAAGTTGCTCGGCGAGCAAGCCACAGAAGGGGGCGGCAATCAGATTTGCCAGAGTCGAAAAGAAGTAACTGAATACCAACACAATCGAAATCACTGAGAGCGGCCATAGCAGATAACTCAGCCACTGCAGCCAGTCAGGGATATGTGACATTAAAGCCGGGATCCACTGCCCCAAGCGCTGAAACAACCAGATAAAGGCACCGCCAAGTAGCACGATGTTGATCAGTAGCGGCATGATGACATAGCGACGAATGCCGGGCAGGCGCACCAGTTTCCATCCTTCAGCGAAGTAGTGAACACCATTAAATGTTGAGACCGAATTTCCTGCGGGCATAGCGAGCCTTTCTCCTAAATATAGCGGCGCGACCATCATAACCTGGCTTTTTATCGGCTTCAGGCAGTGTTTGCGCGAAAAAACAGCAAAAAAGCGTGGGGCAGCTATCTAATTTGTCAGAAAATACTGCACAGACTTGCACTTGTTTAGCTGGGCAAATACAGTTAGAGGATAAAGTTTGCCGTGGTGGCAAGGTATTGGAACAACAGAGAATACAATGATGCAGGATTTGCGTCTGATATTAATCGTTGTTGGCGCGATCGCCATAATAGCGCTGCTACTTCATGGACTGTGGACCAGCCGTAAAGAGCGCTCCTCCGTGTTTCGTGATCGCCCGCACAAACGTCTGAAACAGCGCGAAGAAGCCGATGAAGATCTGCTGAGCGAAGAAGATGATGGCGTCGGCGAAGTCCGTGTACGTCGTCCTCGTGATGCGGATGAAGAACCTGAATTCACTGCACGTCCAGCGAGCGCGCCGCGTGCGCCTGAACCTGTACGTCAACCGGCATCACGTCAGGCTGACCCATTATTAGGCGATCCGCTGCTGGATAACGAGCCAGACGTGCGTAAGCCGGCTGCGCCGCAAGCGCCAGTGGCGAAGCCAGCGCCTGCACCACTACCGATTCAGGCCGATCCTTTGCTGGATAACGAACCGCTTTCCGCGACTCAACCTGCACCTGAATTCCTCGCCGCAGAAGAGCCAGAATTCGAACCTGAAGCGCCAGTTGCACATCAACCAGAAGCGCCACAGCCAGCGGCTGCTGCGCCTGGCAGTAAAAAAGAGGCCGTATTAGTGCTGCACGTCGCTGCACATGCGGGCGGCGAACTGAACGGTGAAGCGCTGTTGCAGGGCATCCTGCAGGCCGGATTCCAGTTTGGTGAGATGAACATTTTCCATCGCCATCTTAGCCCAGCCGGCAGCGGTCCGGTGCTGTTTAGCCTGGCGAACATGGTGAAGCCGGGTTCATTCGATCCGGATCAAATGGGGAATTTCTCTACGCCTGGCGTCTCGATCTTCATGATGGTGCCGTCGTACGGCGATGCGAATCAGAACTTCAAGCTGATGCTGCAATCCGCGCAGCGTATCGCTGATGATGTAGGCGGCGTGGTGCTGGATGATGAGCGTCGCATGATGACGCCGCAGAAGCTGGAAACCTACAAAACGCGTATTCGCGAAGTTATCGGTTAATCGCCGCTAGCTGAGTCAAAACAAGTATAACCCCCGCCTGTCGGGGGTTTTTTATCGGATAAGAGACTATGAAATCGGTTCAGGAGCAGATCACCGCGCTGCGCACCACGTTACGTCACCACGAATATCTCTACCACGTGATGGATACGCCGGAAATTCCGGATGCAGAGTATGACCGATTGATGGTTCAGCTGCGTGAGCTGGAAAGCGCACATCCTGATTTGATCACCCCTGATTCACCCACCCAACGCGTGGGTGCGGCACCGCTGGCGGCTTTTGAGCAAGTGCGTCATGAAGTGCCGATGTTATCGCTGGACAACACCTTTGATGAAGCGGGCTTCCTTGCCTTTAATAAACGCGTGCAGGATCGCCTTAAAAGCACTGACGAATTGACTTACTGCTGCGAGCTCAAGCTGGATGGTCTAGCCGTGAGCTTGCTGTATGAAGATGGCCTGCTGGTGCGTGCGGCGACGCGCGGAGATGGTACCACTGGCGAGAACATCACGGCGAACGTGCGCACAATTCACGCCATTCCGCTGCGTCTGCATGGCGATAACATCCCCGCACGCGTTGAAGTGCGTGGCGAAGTGTTTATCACCGAAAGCGGTTTTGAAAAGCTGAATGAAGAAGCGCGTCGCACCGGCGCGAAAGTCTTTGCTAACCCACGCAACGCCGCAGCCGGTTCACTGCGCCAGCTCGATCCACGCATCACCGCTAAACGTCCACTGACCTTCTTCTGCTACGGTTTTGGTCTGCTGGAAGGCGGTGAAATGCCTGCCAGCCATTGGCAACGTCTGCAACAGTTTAAGGCGTGGGGATTGCCAGTCACCGATCGTATTCGCCTGGCACACAGCGCCGATGAAGTGCTGGCGTTTTATCGTCAGGTTGAGCAGGAGCGCCCGTCGCTCGGCTTCGATATCGATGGCGTGGTTATCAAGGTCGATTCGCAGGCGCTGCAGGAGCAGCTCGGCTTTGTGGCGCGAGCGCCGCGCTGGGCTGTAGCCTTTAAATTCCCGGCGCAGGAACAGATGACGTTCGTGCGCGATGTCGAATTCCAGGTGGGCCGCACCGGCGCGATTACGCCCGTCGCGCGTCTGGAGCCGGTTCAGGTTGCGGGCGTTGTGGTAAGTAATGCCACGCTGCACAACGCCGATGAAATTGCCCGACTGGGTTTGCGCATTGGCGACAAGGTGGTGATTCGCCGCGCCGGTGACGTGATTCCGCAAGTGGTCAACGTGGTGGAATCGGAGCGCCCGGCAGAGACGCGTGAAATCGTCTTCCCAGGTCATTGCCCGGTGTGCGGTTCAGACGTTGAACGCGTGGAAGGTGAAGTTGTGACGCGCTGCACCGGCGGCCTGATTTGTGGCGCGCAGCGTAAAGAAGCACTTAAACACTTCGTTTCGCGTCGTGCGATGGATGTCGATGGCATGGGCGATAAGATCATCGATCAGTTGGTGGAGAAAGAGTACGTCTTAACGCCAGCCGATCTGTTCCGCCTTACTGCCGGTAAGCTAACCGGACTCGATCGCATGGGCCCTAAATCGGCTCAGAACGTGGTTGATGCGCTGGAAAAGGCCAAATCCACCACGCTGGCACGTTTCCTCTATGCGCTGGGTATTCGCGAAGTGGGCGAAGCCACAGCCGCCAACCTTGCCAATCACTTTGGCGAGCTGGAAAAGGTGATGAACGCCGATCTCGATGCGCTGATTGAAGTGCAGGATGTCGGCAAAGTGGTAGCGACGCATGTGCGTAACTTTATGGATGAAGAGAGCAACCGCGCCGTTATTCGCGATCTTACTGAAGAGATTGGCGTGCACTGGCCGCAGGTTGAAGTGGTCAATGTCGAAGAAATTGATAGTCCATTTGCCGGTAAAACCGTGGTACTGACCGGCTCTCTGTCGCAGATGAATCGCGATGATGCCAAAGAGCGTCTGGTAGCGTTGGGCGCTAAAGTGAGCGGTAGTGTGTCGAAGAAAACCGATTTGCTGATTGCGGGGGAAGCGGCCGGTTCCAAGCTGGCGAAAGCGCAGGAGCTCGGCATTCCGGTGATCGACGAAGCGGAAATGATTCGCCTGCTCGGAGCATAATGTGGATAAACAGCAACTGGTTGAAATCGCCAATACCGTGATGCCGTTCGGCAAGTACAAGGGCAGAGCGCTGATTGACGTGCCGGAGGAGTATTTGCTGTGGTTCGCTCGCAAAGATGAATTCCCGGCCGGTAAGTTAGGCGAATTGATGCAGCTGACGCTGACCATCAAGATCGAAGGGCTGGAAGGTTTAATCAAACCACTCAAGCGCAATGAATAACAAAACGGCCCGCTTTTGCGGGCCGTTGTATTTAGGACTTCTGCGCTTCTACTTGCTGCTGCGCCAGCCGTTTTTCATTCCCGGCTTTATAGCGCTGGGCAATGAAAGAACACACCATTAACTGCACCTGATGGAAGATCATCAGCGGCAGCACGATAATCCCCACGGAACTGGCCGGGAACAGGATGTTGGCCATCGGGACACCGTTCGCCAGACTCTTTTTCGAGCCACAGAACAGCACCACAATCTCGTCCGCACGGCTGAAGCCAAACAGGCGCGATGCCGCCAGGTTAATCGCCAGTGCGATAAACAGCACCAGCACGCTGCCAACCAGAATCCACAGCAAGGTATCCACGCCCACGCGATGCCAAATGCCGTTCACCACCGCTTCACTGAAGGCGGAGTAAACCACCAGCAGAATCGAGGTTTGGTCGGTTTTACCAATCAGGCTGCGATGCTTCTCGACCCACGCGCCAATCCAGCGACGCGACAGATGTCCTAAAACAAACGGCACCAGCAGTTGCAGCATAATTTTGCCAATCTGCTCCAGACCGTTGCCCGGCATTTCGCTGTGCACATTCATCACCAAATTCACCAGCAGCGGCGAGACAAATACGCCGAGCAGGCTGGAGGCTGAAGCCGCACAGACCGCAGCGGCGACGTTGCCGCCCGCCATTGAGGTGAAGGCGATTGAGGATTGCACGGTCGCTGGCAGAATACACAGATAGATAAAGCCGGTGTAAATCTCCGGGCTGACGTTAACCGGATGCCACCAGACAATCAGCAAACCAATAATCGGGAAAATCACAAAGGTGCTGCACATAATCCACAAGTGCAAACGCCAGTGGCTGCTGCCGGCAATGATCTTCTCGCGCGACAGTTTGGCGCCATGCATAAAGAACAGCAGGGCGATGGCGGCGGTGGTCAGATATTCGAAGATATCGACAAAGACGCCTTTGGCAGGAATAAAGCTGGCCAGCAGCACGGTAATGATGAGTTTAATCATCATCGGATCGAGGCGTAAAAATCCCATTGTTAAAATCCGGTTAAATTTAGAAAAATGATGGTGCTGATTGTGCGCCTGCTGGGTTTAGAAATAAAATTGATTTATTGCATCAATCTATGAGCGATATCGATGAATTACACCTTACGTCAGTTGCGTACCTTTGTCGCGGTGGCGCATCACGGCAGCTTCAGTCTGGCCGGCCAAGCGATTGGTTTAAGTCAGTCGGCGGTCAGCCATAGCATTAAAGAGCTGGAAGCTGAAATGGGCGTGCGCTTGCTCGATCGCACCACGCGGGAAGTGATGCTGACCGAGGCGGGGCAGCAGCTGGCCACACGGCTTAATCGTCTGCTGGACGACCTCAATACCACCGTGTTGGATGTGCGCAGCTATGGCGAACAGCGCAGCGGCACGGTGCGTGTTGCCGCCAGCCAAACGCCTTCTGCCCATCTGATGCCGCAGTGCCTGGCCAGCAGCCAGCAGCGCTATCCGGATATCCGCGTCATCCTGCATGACCGCGTACAGCAATGGGTGCTGCAAAGCGTACGCAATGCGGAGGTTGATTTTGGCATTGTAATTGGCCCGCTCAACGACACTGATTTTGACAGCGAAGAGATTTTGCAGGAGCCTTTTTTACTGCTGTGTCATGAAGATGACGAGCTGGCGCAAATTGAACAGGCGCAATGGTCGATGCTGGCCGGACGCAATATGGTGCTACAGGATTATGCTTCCGGCAGTCGCGTGTTAGTTGATGCCGCGCTGCAACAGCTGGCTTTGAGTGTGCATGTGGTGCAGGAAATCGGTCATCCCGCTACGCTTTATCCGATGGTGGAAGCGGGAATTGGCATCAGCATTCTGCCTGCGCTGGCCTTGCCGTTGCCGTCAGGACGCAAACTCACGGTGCGGCGTCTTTATCCGGAAATTAATCGCAGCCTGATGCTGATAAAGCGCAAAAACCGCTCGCTGACACCCGCCGCAGAAGCGATCTGGCAGGAAGTGCGCCAGCAGGCAGCCCTGCTGACGCAACAACGCATGCTAAAGCCGGCGTTTTAAACGTACACGTTGATTTGATTGGTATCAGTTGGGCGGTTAATACCATCAGCTTTGGTGGCCGCAGGTTGCTGTGCTTCCTGTTTCTGTTGCGCTTTCTCAGCTTGCTGCTGCTCAATTTGCGCGATTTGCGCTTCAATCATTTGAATCTGTGATTGCAGCATCTGCTCCTGTTCAGACTTTTGCTCATCGGTGAGCGTATCGTCGCTGGAAAGATCTTTCAGCTGCTTAGTGATGGATTGAATCTGTTTATAGAGGCTGGCGATTTCTGAGGTGGAACCGCCGCCGCTACTTGCGGTGCTGACACTACCTACGCTGGATATAGACATGGTTTTCTCCTTGCAATAGACCATTATCGTTATCGGTCAGAGTATAAGGAGGCTTGAGGGCAGGGAGTGTTAAACTTGCGAAAAGGGTTCGTTGGGATTTAGCGCATTAACCACAGATTTAACGCATAGCAAAAAGGCGCCTTTAGGGCGCCTTTTTACATTGGTGGGTCGTGCAGGATTCGAACCTGCGACCAATTGATTAAAAGTCAACTGCTCTACCAACTGAGCTAACGACCCGAAGTGGTGGGTGATGACGGGCTCGAACCGCCGACCCCCTCCTTGTAAGGGAGATGCTCTACCTACTGAGCTAATCACCCACTTCGGTACTGCTTAACAAGAGTGTCATCTGACTAAGATATGGTGGGTGATGACGGGCTCGAACCGCCGACCCCCTCCTTGTAAGGGAGATGCTCTACCAACTGAGCTAATCACCCATATCTTATCTCTTGTTCACTGCGGGCCATCTTTAAACCTTCTAAAGAGTGGTGGGTGATGACGGGCTCGAACCGCCGACCCCCTCCTTGTAAGGGAGATGCTCTACCAACTGAGCTAATCACCCCCGCTGTGTGGAGTCGCATTATAGGGATCCTTCAAAGTGAGTCAACGGTTTTTAAAACTTAAATGTGCGTTCGCTTTAAAAATAATCATCGTGGGGTGCTTTTCGCCAATGTGCTGGTTTTATTAGCAGAAAAGCGCACAGCAAACCGGGATGCCACCGCGACAATCATTGAGGAATCAGCCTCACCTGCTAGAATGTGCGCACTGTTTTTTCGCGTTAACCCGTTTTTTTGTCATCCAGACAATGAAACCTGCGCATTTAAGGCAATGCTGAATGAAAATCAAAACTCGCTTCGCACCCAGCCCAACGGGCTATCTGCACGTAGGCGGTGCTCGTACTGCTCTTTACTCCTGGCTTTATGCTCGCCATAACAAAGGCGAATTCGTTCTGCGTATCGAAGATACCGATCTGGAGCGTTCCACACCGGAAGCCATTGAAGCCATCATGGATGGTATGAACTGGCTGAGCCTTAACTGGGATGAAGGTCCGTATTATCAGACCAAGCGTTTTGATCGCTACAACGCGGTGATCGACGACATGCTGGAAGCGGGCACGGCCTATAAATGCTACTGCAGTAAAGAACGTCTCGATGCGCTGCGTGAAGAGCAGATGGAAAAAGGCGAAAAGCCGCGTTATGACGGCCGCTGCCGCGACAGCCATGAACATCACGCCGCTGATGAGCCGTGCGTGGTGCGCTTCCGCAACCCGCAGGACGGTTCTGTCATCTTTGACGATCAGATTCGTGGTCCGATTGAATTCAGTAATCAGGAACTGGATGACCTGATCATTCGTCGTACCGACGGTTCACCCACCTATAACTTCTGTGTGGTGGTGGATGACTGGGATATGGGCATCACTCACGTGATTCGTGGTGAAGACCATATCAACAACACGCCACGCCAGATCAATATCCTGAAAGCGATCGGTGCAGAAGTGCCAACTTACGCGCACGTATCAATGATCCTCGGCGATGACAGTAAGAAGTTGTCCAAACGTCATGGCGCTGTTGGCGTGATGCAGTATCGTGATGACGGTTATTTGCCGGAAGCGCTGCTCAACTATCTGGTACGTCTTGGCTGGTCACATGGCGATCAGGAGATTTTCAGCGTGCCGGAAATGGCAGAGCTGTTCACTCTGGATGCCGTGAGTAAGTCGGCCAGTGCTTTCAATACTGAAAAACTGCAGTGGCTAAATCATCACTACATTAATACGCTGCCGCCGGAGTACGTTGCTACGCAGCTGCAATGGCATATTGAGCAGCAGAAGATTGATACCCGCACCGGTCCGGAGTTGGCAAAGCTGGTTACCTTACTGGGCGAGCGTTGCAAAACCCTGGTAGAGATCGCGGCATCTTGCCGTTACTTCTATGAAGAGTTTGAAGCCTTTGATGCTGACGCGGCGAAGAAGCATCTGCGTCCGGTCGCGCGTCAGCCGCTGGAAGTGGTGCGCGACAAACTGGCTGCAATCAGCGACAGCAACTGGAACGCTGAGAATGTGCATCATGCAATTCAGTCTGCGGCAGATGAGCTGGAGCTGGGAATGGGCAAAGTCGGTATGCCACTGCGTGTAGCGGTGACCGGTTCTGGTCAGTCACCGGCGCTGGATGTGACGGTGGAAGCAATTGGTCGCAGCCGCAGCGTTGCGCGAATCGAAAAAGCGCTGGCATTCATCGCGGAGCGCGAGGCAAACGCATAATATGAAAAAGCCGGAAGCATCTGCTTCCGGCTTATTTATTCTTCCTGAATCCCCAGACGTTCCAGTACGCCTCGAATTCCCTCCCGCAACAACAACGCCGCAAATTGATCTTGCTCCGCTGCCGTCATTTGCTGGACAGAATTTATTAATAACGCAGGTAACGTATTTTGTTGTGCACCGTAATTAGCCGCCGGTTCGTTCGCGTGGCGGGTGGATTGAACAAAGCTCTTTACGCGCTCATCTATATGGATCAATCGCGCTTTACCGCCCTGAACACCGGGCTTTGGCGTGGTTGTCCAGTTTTCACGCTTGATCCATTTATTCACCGTTTGCCGACTGTAGCCCGTTTCCTGCGCGAGCTCCTCGGGGGTAAGCCATTCCTTTTTCACGATGCTGTCCCTGTTAAATACATTAGTTCTACATATTACAACAAAACGTAACGGGGAAAAGTAACCTGAACAGAAAATGCCTTCTGCTCTCCAACAAAAGGCAAAATTAGGTTATTGCGCCTGGCTCACTGCGGGTTGTTCCGGACGGAAAGCGATGAAATAGGTGAGGCCAACAAAAATTGCACCGCCCACGCCGTTACCGAGGAACACCGCGATCACGTTTGGCGCAAATTCCGCCCAGCTCATCTGCCCGGCAAAAATTGCTGCCGGAACAATAAACATGTTTGCGACGACGTGCTGGAAGCCAATCGCCACGAACGCCATCACCGGGAACCACATACCGAAAATTTTACCTACCACATCTTTACTGGCGAAGGCGAGCCACACCGCCAGACACACCAGCCAGTTGCAGCCCACGCCGGAAATAAAGGCATGCAGGAAATCGGCATTCACTTTTGCGTGCGCAATCGCCACGGTTTTTTTCAGGTAATCGCCTTCGGTCATGCCCAGCATGTGACCAAAGAACCATGCAACCGCAACGCTGCCAATGAAATTGGCGAGGGTAACCCAAAACCAGTTACGCAGAACGCTGAAGCCACTGATGCGACGAGCGAACCAGGCGATGGGCATCGTCATCATATTGCCGGTCAGCAGCTCGCCACCCGCCAGTACCGTCATGATCAACCCGACCGGGAACACCGCGGCGCCGAGCAGCACGCCGAACGAACCCCATTCAGCAGGCAGTTGGTTAATGACATGCAGATCGAGCAGGAAGCCAGTGGCGATAAACGCACCGGCCATAAAGCCAAGAATCAACAAGGTGGAGATAGGCAGGCGGCTTTTAGCCACGCCAGCTTGAATCGCCAGTTGGGCGATCTCTTTAGGTGTATGCAGCGACATAGTTCACTTTTCTTTTATGGATTAATGGGGACGTTGCTGGCCGGTCATTGAGAGAACACCCTGGTAGGATGACCGGTTAATTAGCGCGCTAAGTTTTACACGCACTTTTAACGAAAACAAGACTGCTTCTAACATCTTTAACCTAAAGTTAACGCAGGGTTGAGGTTGGAGTGGGGAAGCATTGCCGGATGGTGCATATAAATAGTCGCGCAGCGGGATGGCGTGTTGAAAAAAAAACCATGCTGACGCGGGGTTGACGCCTTTTTCAGCGATCAAACACAGAACGAAAATTTGACGTTGACACTCAAGGGGCGGTTTCATATTATCCCGTCCGTCGAGTTTACTCGGCAGTTTTTCGGTTCGGGGGTATAGCTCAGCTGGGAGAGCGCTTGCATGGCATGCAAGAGGTCAGCGGTTCGATCCCGCTTATCTCCACCAAACCGCTCCCAACGGTTTGACCGAAAAATGATTTCCAGATGTGGGGGTATAGCTCAGCTGGGAGAGCGCTTGCATGGCATGCAAGAGGTCAGCGGTTCGATCCCGCTTATCTCCACCAAATCTCTGTTCATTCTGAACACATTCAAAAAAATACCTTCTTAAACGCAACGCAGTAAATTGCGATTTTTGTCGTTTGAAGGGCCGCCATTTTGGCGACCTCATCACTCACCACGCAAATTATCATCAGGCCGTAACAGCCTGCGGCTGCAATTGCAGCACCCGGAAACCGTGCGTGCCATCGCGATCCAGCTGCGCCACTAAACCGTATTCCCAGTCCAGATACGCCTGCATCACGCCCGCTTCAATATCGGTGCCTTCATATGGACGGCGATAGCGATCAATGGCCGGGGACAACAGTTGCTGCTCTCCTTGCTCCGTTGGCAAACCCGCTTCGCGCCAGGCAGCGTTACCGCCCTCCAGCACAAACACCGGCTTGCCGGTCAGCTCAGCCACTTGTTGCACCGCATAACCCGCTAGCAGGCTGCTGCCGCAGGTCAGAACATAGCGACGTGCCTCCGGCAACAATGCTTTGCCTTGCTGCTGCAGGGTAGAGCGCAGCAACCAGGCCGCGCCCGGAATATGGTTGTGGAGATGGTTCGCGCGCGTGGTGAAATCCAGTACCTGCGTTTGCCCTTCCTGCAACCATTCCGCTAACTGCTGCGGTGAGATGAATTCGGGTTGAGCGACGGGCGGCACCTGCGCTTTCCAGTTACCGCGTTCACTGAAATCACTGGCCTGCAGCTCCTCCAGCACCGAAACCTGCCAGCCAAGCTGCGCCAGCCAGGATGCGGTCATATTGGCGCGCACGCCGTCATCATCAATTAGCACAATGCGCGCACCGCGCACGCTGGCGTAATGATCGGTCTCCTGCACCAGTTGACCTCCCGGCACATGGCGGCTGCCAGGCAGATGCCCGGCGGCGTATTCGTCGGCATCACGCACATCAAACAGATAAGTGGTACGCGTCTCCTGCTGCCAGCGTTTCAGCGTGGCGAGTGGGATACGTTCCACACCGGCGCGATCGGCGATGATGCGCGCATTGTTCGCCGCCTGACGCTGTGCGGTTTCGCTGGCCTCACCGTAGCGGCGCGACTGGCCTTTATCCAGCGCATGCCCGGCCAGCGTCCAGCCGATGGTACCATTACGCAGTGCGAACACCGGATTGCGAATCCCGGCGTTCACCAGCGATTGCGTACCAATGATACTGCGCGTGCGGCCGGCGCAGTTCACTATCACCGTGGTCTCCGGCGATGGCGCGATGTCACGCACGCGCAGCACCAGTTCACCGCCCGGCACGCTGGTGGCGCCTGGAATACTCATGGTTTGATATTCATCGAAACGACGCGCATCGAGCACTACCACGTTAGCATCGCTGTTAATCAGCTGATGCACCTCGTCCGCAGATAAAGAAGGTGTGTGATTGTGATGCTCAACCAGTTCGCCAAACGCTTTGCTGGGTGAATTCACGTCGATAAACAGTTCGCCGCCCGCCGCTTGCCAGCCGGCCAAATCATCTGCCAGCAGCGCGACATTGCTGTAACCCAGCGCGGCAATCCGTTCGGCAGCGGTTTGCGCCAGGCCTTCGTTACCGTCATACAGCGTGATCGCGGTGGTGCGCTGCGGAATGCGGTCCAGCAGCTCAAGCTCCAGTTTTGACAGTGGAATATTCACCGCAAACAACGGATGCGCGGTGGCAAACAGCGCTTCATCGCGCACATCGACAATCGCCACTTCCTGCTGCTGACGCAGGGCCTCAATAATTTCCGCCGCCTGGCGTAAAGGGAAAACCGGTTTAGTCATGTGAAAGGTCCCAAATGTTCGGTAAGTAACGGTTGCTGTAACCGGAGATAAACGTTTTTTCACTGCCGTCTTCGCGGTAGACCGCGCGTTTGACCGCGCCAATGTTGGCGCCATAAACGTGAATGCTGATGGAGACGCGGTCGTCATAGGCGTTGCTGACGCGATGAATATCGCCTACCGTCGGCGACACCGCTTCAACGCGGCCGGGATCGAGTCGGACTGGCGCGCCTTCCGGCTGCAATCCGTTTGGCCCCGGCTGCCAGGATTGTGAAATCTCTGCGCCGCGCAGCATGCCAATCAGTCCCCATACGCGATGGTCGTGAATCGGCGTTTGCTGGCCTGGCCCCCAGACGAAACTCACCACCGAAAAGCGTTGCTGCGCATCGGCATACAACAAATATTGTTGATAGTGTTCGGGATGAGGTTGGGTAAAGGCGTCGTCCAGCCAGTCGTCGTGGCGAATCAACTCGCCAAGCCACGCGCTGCCACGTTGTAACACCGTGGCCTCTTCCGGCTGCGCATCCAGCAAGTTGGCAAGATTGGCGACAAAATCTCGCAGGCGCTGGTGCTGATACTGGCTCATAAGCTTCAGGCGCTCCTTTTCTCGGCGGCTGAGAGCGCATCGACTTTCTCGCGCGTCAGCGGAATCAGCTCGCGACCATATTCCACCGCATCGTTAAGCGGATCGAAGCCGCGAATCAGCACGCTATGAATGCCAAGGCGATAATATTCCAGCAGTGCATCGGAAACTTGCTCCGGCGTTCCCACCAGCGCAGTGGAGTTGTAGCCGCCCTGGACCAGTTTTGCGACGCCGGTCCACAGCACTTTATCCAGACGATCGCCTTCATTGGCGGCAGCGAGTAAACGCTGCGCGCCAACGCTCTGCGGCTTCGCCTTACCAAAGGCAAAGCCACTTTCGTTAAGCTGTTTTTCAGCCGTGGCGCGGATGTGCTCCGCACGTTCCCAGGCTTCTTTTTCAGTTGTGCCAAGAATCGGCCGGAACGAGATGTTGAAGTTAATTTCGCGGCCCTGTCTGGCGGCAGCGGCACGCACGTTGCGTACCGTCTCTTCCGCGCCTTTCAGCGGCTCGCCCCACAGCGCAAACACATCGGCATGGCGTGCTGCAACATCAATCGCCTCCTGCGACGATCCGCCAAAATAGATGGGCAGTTTATTCTGCAGCGGTTTGATGGCTGAGAACGCCTGCTCGGCCTGATAAAACTGGCCTTGATGATCGTACGGCTGCGCGGATTCGAGACTCTGCTTCAATACGGTGAGGAACTCATCGCTACGCGCATAGCGCTCGGCTTTATTGAGGAAGTCACCGTCGCGGCGCTGCTCGGCATCGCTGCCGCCGCTGATGATGTGCACCGCTAAGCGACCGTCGGTGAGGTGATCAAGCGAAGCCAGCTTGCGCGCCGCTAACGTCGGCGAGACAAAGCCGGGACGATGCGCAAGCAAAAATTTCAGCGTCGAGGTGTGCGCCGCCGAGTGCGCGGTGACCAGAAAACCATCCGGCTGATCCGACCAATAGCCCACCAGAATGCGATCAAAACCGGCGTCTTCGTGCGCCCGCGCAAAACGCGCAATGTACTCTTTATCGAACAGCGGGCCGCTAGCCGGAATAATTTCGGAAGCGAGGCGGTGGCCTATCATGCCTAGGAATTGAATGCTCATGCGGTTCTCCTGAAGTGACGTCATGGAGAAAAACTACGGGCGCAGGCGGTGTGAACGGAAATTCAATATTGTGCAAAGGTTTTGCGTTTAACAGTGAAGCGGGTGATAGCGGGGGAAAAGCGGAAGCGACGCGGATTAGAACTGATGGAAATAATTAAGAACAGAAGGGCGAGCCGCAGCTCGCCCCGTATATCAGAAGGCCAACACCAGACCAGCGATAGCGGCTGACAGCACGCTCACCAGCGTTGAACCGTACAGCAGTTTCAGGCCGAAGCGTGAAACCACGTTACCTTGCTCTTCGTGCAGACCTTTAATCGCGCCTGCCACAATCCCGATTGAGGAGAAGTTAGCAAAGGAGACCAGGAACACAGAAAGAATACCTTCCGAGTGTGGCGACAGCTGACCGGCGATTTTCTGCAGATCCATCATTGCCACGAATTCGTTGGAAACCAGTTTGGTTGCCATGATGCTGCCTACTTGCAGCGCTTCGTGTGAAGGAACACCCATCACCCACGCAAATGGATAGAACACATAGCCCAGCACGCCCTGGAAGCTGATGCCGAAAATCAGGTCGAACAGCGCGTTCAGACCGGTGATCAAGGCGATAAAACCAATCAGCATTGCGGCAACAATCATCGCAACTTTAAAACCGGCGAGGATGTATTCGCCCAGCATTTCGAAGAAGCTCTGGCCTTTATGCAGGTCCTGCAGTTGCAGATCTTCTTCGCTGTCCACGCGGTACGGGTTAATCAGCGACAGCACAATAAAGGTGCTGAACATGTTCAATACCAGCGCGGCCACCACATATTTTGGCTGCAGCATGGTCATGTAGGCGCCGACAATTGACATCGAAACGGTCGACATGGCAGTCGCTGCCATGGTGTACATACGGCGCTGTGACATTTTGCCAAGGATATCTTTATAGGCGATGAAGTTTTCTGACTGTCCCAAAATCAGAGAGCTCACGGCGTTAAAGGATTCCAGTTTGCCCATACCGTTTACTTTGGACAGCACGGTACCAATGCCGCGAATCACCCACGGCAAAATGCGGAAATGCTGCAAAATACCGATTAACGCAGAGATGAAAATGATGGGGCAAAGCACGTTGAGGAAGAAGAAAGCGAGACCTTTTTCGCTCATATTACCAAACACGAAGTTGGTGCCTTCGGCGGCATATTTGAGCAGATGATCGAAGAAACCTGCGAAGCCCTGCACAAAGCCGAGACCGATGGAGGAGTTCAGGAAGAACCAGGCCAGCAGAATTTCGATTACCAGAAGTTGAACGATATAACGAAGACGGATGCTTTTACGATCGTGGCTGACCAGCAAGGCCAGCACCGCTACCACCACTAGTGCTAAAAGAAAATGCAAAACATGGGACATGTCGGCTCCAAATTTGAGGAGGGTTGTATTTTGTTGCGTATTCTATGTAACGCGTTACTTAAAAACGAGATCAAAACCACATTATAAGTATTCGCTATCGCGTTTTTTCTCAGATAAGTCTGACCGCTCACAACCCTATTACAAATTCATCACAAGAAATATCCACAAAAACATTGTCTATAAAATAACCCAAGAGTAGAGTCTTTTGCGTTGCATTTGTTTTTAGCAAGAACTGACTTTACCGCAATGTATAGCAATGGCTATACTTTATAGCACCATCTATTACTACAATAACTATAACCAAATTTCATCTGCCTTGAATGACCCTTAATCTGGACAGGTCAACAAGCATTAGGACAGGGTAAAACTATGCTAGAAAGCCGCACCGCCGAGCGCGCCGCTCGCGGAGCCAGAAAGATCAAACTCGCGCTGCTGGGCCCCGCCTTTATTGCGGCGATTGGCTACATCGATCCCGGCAACTTCGCGACCAACATTCAGGCCGGCGCCGCCTATGGCTACAAGCTGTTATGGGTGGTGGTGTGGGCCAACGTCATGGCGATGCTGATCCAGCTGATGTCCGCCAAGCTGGGCATTGCTACCGGCAAAAATCTTGCAGAACACATCCGCGATCGCTTCCCGCGCCCGGCGGTGTGGTTCTATTGGGTGCAGGCGGAAATCATCGCCATGGCCACCGATCTCGCTGAATTTATCGGCGCGGCGCTCGGCTTCAAGCTATTACTTGGCATTTCCCTGCTGCAGGGTGCGGTGTTAACCGGTATCGCGACCTACCTGATTCTGATGCTGCAAAGTCGCGGGCAGAAGCCGCTGGAACTGGTGATTGGCGGTCTGCTGCTGTTTGTAGCGGCGGCTTATATTGTGGAGCTGTTTTTCTCCCAGCCTAAAGTGAGTGAGCTGGTGGTTGGCATGGCGCTGCCATCGCTGCCAACATCGGATGCGGTATTCCTCGCTGCTGGTGTGTTAGGCGCCACCATTATGCCGCACGTGATTTATCTGCACTCGGCGCTGACGCAGCACGGCAATAAAGGCAGCAAGGCGCAACGTTACAGTTCAACCAAGCTGGATGTGGCTATCGCCATGACCATCGCTGGCTTTGTGAATCTGGCGATGATGGCCACCGCCGCCGCGGCGTTTCACTTTAGCGGCCACTCCAGCATCGTCGATCTCGATCAGGCATACCTAACGCTGCAACCGCTGTTGGGTGAAGCGGCAGCAATTGTGTTTGGTTTGAGTCTGGTGGCTGCCGGTCTCTCCTCAACCGTGGTTGGCACGCTGGCGGGACAAGTGGTGATGCAGGGCTTTATCCGTTTCCACATTCCGCTGTGGTTCCGCCGCACTATCACCATGTTGCCCTCTTTTATAGTAATTTGGGCGGGCTGGGATCCCACGCGCATTCTGGTAATGAGTCAGGTGCTGTTGAGTTTCGGTATCGCGCTGGCGCTGATTCCGCTGCTCTCCTTTACCGGCAACCGCGAATTGATGGGCGATGAGATGGTGAACTCGCGTCTGATGCAAAATGCCGGGCGGCTGATTGTGGTGCTGGTGATCGCCCTCAATCTCTATTTGCTGGTCGGCGAAGCGCTCGGTTGGTAACTGCCAGAGAAAAGAAAAATCCCGCCATTGTGCGGGATTTTTTGTTTAGTGATGATGGTGATCGTGGTGACCTCGACGCTCATCATGGCGATGATCGTGGCGGTGATGTTCACGACGTTCACGCTCATGCCAGCGGCGTTCGCGCTCACGTTCATAGGCGCGATGACGTTTCCACTCTTCGTGACGCCACCAGCGATGATCGTTGTACTGATAACGATCGTTCCACCAGCGCGGCTCGCGCCAGCGACCGCCGTCCCAGTAATTACCGTGACGATCGCGATCGCCGAGATGAAGCGTAACGCCCGGACCCAAATTGATGGTGGCGCTGTCGGCTTGTGCTGTGCTGATAGCCAACGGGGATAAGGTTGCCAGCAAGGCGGCAAACAAAATGGCACGTTTCATAACTTCTCCTTTTCAGTAGCTTATAACTGCCACCGTTGCGCTAGTTTGCCACATCGGACCAGGTAAGCCTTGAGAATCAGTCTGAAAACGCTGAGGGAAATCTGAAATGAGAATTTTCTGCTGCGGAAAACGCCCGACAAATGCCGGGCAGGTAAACGTTTACACTAAGATATTGTGGATAGCGTCGATCTCATCCTGGCTTAGTTCCGGCTGGCTCAACATCTCAACCGCATCATCAATTTGCGCGGTTTTACTGGCGCCAATCAGCACCGAGGTAACACGCGCATCGCGCAGCACCCAGCTCAGCGCCATCTGCGCCAGCTTCTGGCCGCGCTGTTGGGCAATCGCCTGCAGCTGACGCACTTTTTCCATCTTCTCTTGCGTCAGCTGGTTTTCATTCAGGAACTTACTGCCGCTGGCGATGCGCGAGTCTTGTGGAATACCCTGCAAATAGCGGTCGGTTAACACGCCACCCGCCAGCGGCGAGAAGGCGATGCAACCAACGCCGTTGTCGCCCAGCACATCCAGTAAACCCTGCTCAGGCGTACGTTCAAACATCGAATAACGCGGCTGGTGGATCAGGCAAGGCGTGCCGAGGTCGCGCAGAATCGCAATCGCTTCGGCAGCTTTGTCTGCCGGATAGTTGGAGATGGCGGCATACAGCGCTTTGCCCTGACGCACCACCTGATCCAGCGCACGCATGGTCTCTTCCAGCGGCGTTTCGGGATCGGGGCGGTGATGATAGAAGATATCAACATACTCCAATCCCATGCGCTTCAGGCTTTGATCGAGACTGGAAATCAGATACTTGCGCGAACCCCAATCGCCGTATGGGCCGTCCCACATGGTGTAACCGGCTTTAGTTGAAATCACCAGCTCGTCACGCAGTCCCTGAAAATCCTCGCGCAGAATGCGACCAAAGTTGGATTCCGCCGATCCCGGCGGCGGGCCGTAATTATTGGCGAGATCGAAATGGGTAATGCCGCGATCAAAGGCATGGCGCAGCAGTTCACGGCTGTTATCGACGCGCGTACTGTCGCCAAAGTTATGCCACAAACCCAGTGAAATCGCCGGTAACTTCAGGCCGCTACGGCCACTGCGGCGGTATTGCATCTGTTGATAACGTTCGGGATGGGGAAAAGCACTCATGCAGCGTTCCTGTCTCATAGGGGAGAAAGTGACATCAGCATATCAGTGTATGCGTTTACACTAAGGCGAAACGCGCCGAAGATCGCAACTTACAGAATTATCTGTCGTCGTAACGAATGCTTGCCACAAATCACCACGCCACGATGATGAATATCTCGCCAATTCAGCCACATCGCTAATACTCGTGATTATCCCCTTAACAAGGAGCTGTCGATGAAAAAACCGAATGTTGGCGATTATTTACTGCACCGATTACAGCAAGCTGGCATCCGTCATCTGTTCGGCGTGCCCGGCGATTACAACCTGCAATTTCTCGACAGCGTGATTGCGCATCCCGACATTGCCTGGGTTGGCTGTGCCAATGAACTGAATGCGGCGTATGCGGCGGATGGTTACGGGCGCTGCAACGGTGCGGCGGCACTGCTGACCACCTTTGGCGTCGGCGAGCTCAGCGCTATCAACGGCATCGCCGGCAGCTATGCCGAATATGTGCCGGTGATTCATATCGTTGGCGCGCCCGCCAGTCAGGCGCAACAGCAGGGCGATTGTGTACACCATTCGCTGGGCGACGGCGATTTTGGTCACTTCCTGCGTATGGCGCAGGAAGTAAGTGTGGCATCGGCGGTGCTGACGGCGGAAAACGCAGTGACTGAGATTGATCGCGTTATCAGCGAGGCGCTAACGCAACATCGCCCCGGCTATTTATTGCTGGCGGTGGATGTGGCGGCGGCTGAGATTTCGCTACCAGAGGAAAAAGCCACAGCCGCAGATAACCATCAGCAGGTTGCCGTGGCCTTTGCCGATGCGGCAGAACGCTTGCTGGCACCAGCACAGCGCGTGGCGCTGTTGGCTGATTTCCTGGCCTCACGCTGGCAGTTGCAGCCACAGCTTGAGGTGTTGCGCCAGCTGCGTGCGATTCCTGCCACCACCTTGTTGATGGGCAAGGGCGTGCTGAACGAGCAGCAGCCGGGCTTCGTCGGTACGTACGCCGCGCAAGGCAGCAGCGATGCGGTGCGTCAGGCCATCGAAGATACTGACGTTACGCTGTGCGTCGGCGTGCGGTTTACCGACACCTTAACCGCCGGCTTCACACAAAATCTGCCCGCCGAGCGCGTGATCGATCTGCAGCCGTTTCAGGCCACGGTCGCTGGCGAGGTGTTTGCGCCGTTGAGCATGCAGCAGGCGCTGGCGGCGCTGAAGCCGATTTATCAGCGTCACTGCGCGCACTGGCGGCTGGCAGATGCGCCTGAGTGCGAGGAAAGTGAGCAAATTGCTGCGGCGGTAATCAGTCAGCAGGCATTCTGGCAGGCCATGCAGCGCTTCCTGCAACCCGGTGATATTATCCTTGCCGATCAAGGCACTGCGGCCTTTGGCGCGGCGGCGCTGCGTTTACCGCAGGATGCACAACTGTTGGTGCAACCGCTGTGGGGATCGATTGGCTATACTTTACCCGCCACTTTTGGTGCGCAAACCGCGCAGCCAGATCGGCGGGTCATCCTGATCATTGGCGATGGCTCTGCGCAGCTGACGATTCAGGAGTTAGGTTCGATGCTACGCGACGGCCAGCAGCCGATTATCTTCTTGATTAATAACGATGGTTATACCGTTGAGCGCGCGATTCACGGTGCTGAGCAACGTTACAACGATATCGCGCAGTGGAATTGGACCGCGTTGCCGCAGGCGCTGAGCCAGCAGTGTGCGGCGCAGAGCTGGCGCGTCAGCGAAACGGTGCAACTCGACGCGGTGATGGAACAATTAATGCAGAATCGACGTCTGTCGCTGGTGGAAGTGGTGATGGACAAACAGGACTTGCCGCCGCTGCTACGTAAAGTCACCGCCGCACTGCATCAGCGTAATAGTGGCTAAATTTCGGAAAGTTGCCGCTGGGAAGTCGGGCAGGTGATCGGTAGGCTGTGCAGCATCTTTGAATGGATTACGCCCATCGTGCAGGTGGGCGTTGTTGTTTTATTGGCAGGCTTTTATAGTGTCCTGCAATTGTTTATGACCCAAGCGGAGCAGCAGAAGAATGACAACATACGCCCTGGTCGGCGATGTGGGCGGTACCAATGCCCGTCTCGCATTGTGTGAGGTAGAAAACGGCGCTATCTCGCAAGCCCAAACTTTCTCAACATCAGACTACGACAATCTCGAAGCGGTGATTCGCCACTATCTGGACGAGCAAAAACAGGACATTAAGCACGCCTGTATCGCTATTGCCTGTCCGATTACCGGCGATTGGGTGGAGATGACCAACCACGATTGGGCGTTCTCGACCAAAGTGATGAAAGAGCATCTGGCGCTGGAAAGCCTGGAAATCATTAATGATTTCACCGCCGTTTCTATGGCGATTCCGATGCTGAGCGAACAGGAAGTGATTCAGTTTGGCGGTAGAGCGCCGGTTGAAGGCAAGCCTATCGCGATTTATGGTGCGGGTACCGGCCTCGGCGTCAGCCATTTAGTGCACGTGGATAAGCGCTGGATCAGCTTGCCGGGCGAGGGCGGTCACGTTGACTTCGCGCCAAATAGCGAAGAAGAGGGTGAAATTCTCGAAGTGCTGCGCGCGGAGATTGGCCACGTTTCGGCGGAACGCGTGCTGTCCGGTGCCGGTTTGGTCAATCTGTATCGCGCCATTGTGAAGTCAGATGAGCGTGAGCCAGAAAACCTCAAGCCTAAAGATGTCACCGAACGCGCATTAAAAGATACCTGCATTGATTGCCGTCGCGCGCTGTCGCTGTTCTGCGTGATCATGGGCCGTTTTGGCGGCAACCTGGCGCTGAATCTGGGCACCTTCGGCGGCGTTTATATCGCGGGCGGTATTGTGCCGCGCTTCCTCGATTTCTTTAAAGCTTCCGGTTTCCGCGCGGCATTTGAAGATAAAGGTCGCTTCCGCGATTATCTGGTCGATATTCCGGTATATATGATCACTCACGATCAGCCGGGCTTACTCGGCGCCGGTGCGCACCTGCGTCAGGTGTTGGGCCGCGAGCTGTAAACACGCAGGCGAGCGGCATCCGCCGTTCGCCTTATAATCTCATCAACTGCCGAAAGGCTTTCACCTTGCTGCGACTCACCGGCACCTGCGCATCCAAATCACGCAACTTCACCAAATAGGTATTGTTAAACCACGGCTCGATTTCACGAATCTTGCTCAGGTTGACGCAGTAAGAGCGATGGCAGCGGAAGAACTGCTGTTCCGGTAAACGGCTGCAAAACTCACTGATCACCATCGACATCACATAGGCTTCGCGCCGCGTATACACAAACGTCAACTTCTCGTGCGCCTCAACGTAATAAATCTCGTTGATATCGGTGACGATAATGCGTTCATCTTTCACCAGATTGACGGTTTGTGGCGAGCTGGTGGCTGCGTTTTGTGGTTGCAACTGCTGTTGCGCGCTGGCTTCCAGTTTCTGCAGCATGGTCATGATGCGCGACTCATGATACGGCTTGAGAATGTAGTCAAACGCGTCCAGCTCAAACGCTTCAACCGCATGCTCTTTCCACGCGGTGATAAACACAATCAATGGCTTATGAGCAAACTGATTGATGTTTTGCGCCAGCAGCATGCCATCAAGCGAAGGAATGTTGATATCGAGGAAAATCACATCCACACGATGGTTCTGCAGATATTTCAGCACTTCCAGCCCATCATCAAAGCAGGCCTCAACGCTGATTTGGCTATGTTGCTGAATCATCCAGCTTAACTCTTGCTGGGCGAGAAATTCGTCTTCAACGATGATGGCTTTCACGTGGCGGTTTCCGTGGTGGGGCGCAGCGGGGCAGGCAGCCGCTGGCCATTCTTGCTAAGCGTAAAGGCGATTTCCGTGCCGGGATGATGGCGGGTGATGACCAAACCCTGGCCGGAGAGCAGCTTAACGCGATGATGCACATTCAGCAGACCAATTTTGTTGCCGGGCATCTCGTTTCGCGCCACGCGGCTCATCACATCATCGCTGATGCCATCACCGGTATCGCGCACCGCAACGCGCACCCGATCGCCTAAATCCTTCACGCTCAGCGTCACTACGCCTTTGCCGCGGCAAGGCTGAATGCCGTGCACAATCGCGTTCTCTACCAGCGGCTGAATCAGCAGGCTGGGCAGCGTGAAGTGCAGATCTTCATCCACGTCATAAATCATCGACAGCTTATCGCCGAAACGCGCCTGCTCAATCGCGATGTAATCCTTCACCTGCCACAACTCTTTCTTGATATCGATAAGCTCGTCATCGTTGAGTTCGAGGTTGTAACGCAGATAACGTGACAAATTGATCACCAACTGGCGCGCGGTGTCCGGATTAAGGCGAATCGAAGAGGAAATAGCATTCAGGGCGTTAAACAGGAAATGCGGGTTAATTTTGCTCTGCAGTGCGCGCAATTCTGCCTTGTTCGCCATCTCACGCAGCTGTTCAGCCCGCGAGACTTCCAGCTGGGTGGAGATGATTTGCGACAGCCCAATCGCCATCTCTTTCAGCGACCCGGTGATGCGATGCGCACGGCGATAATAGATTTTTAGCGTGCCTGTCACTTCCCCTTTTTCCCAAAGGGGAATAACCAGCATCGAGTGAATATCTTTGGTGCGATGTGCCTCGTCGTTGTTTTTAATAATAATTTTACCGCTGGCGATCGCCTGCGCGGTGGTCGGGCTGATGGCATCATCGCCGTTATGATAGTTCTGCTCGCCGTAGCCGACATAGGCGAGAATCTGTTTGTTATTGGTGATGGCGACCGCATCGGCGTGAATGTCGGTGCGGATGATATCGCACACTTTATGCAGCGACTGGCTATCAACCTGGCGAAACAGCGGCAATGTTTTGTTGGCGATCTCCAGCGCAAGCTTGGCCTGACGCGCCGCAATCGCCTCTTTTTCACCTTCGACGCTCTGCACCAGCAGCACGATTAAACCGATGCTTGAGGCGCCCAGAATCATCGGTAGCGCAATTTCGGACACAATCGCCAGTCCCAGCGTCATCGGCTTGGCCCACAGCACAATCAGCAGCATGGTCAGGCTTTCGCACAACATGCCGCCAAGAATACCGGCGCGCCAGCGCTGCTCTTTATTCACCCGGCGGTTGATCACGCCCGAAGCGATACCGGCAATGATGCTGGTGAGCAGGCAAGGCACCGCCGTGACGCCATCCATATCAATTAGATAGCGATGCAAACCGGCAATCACGCCGGTGGCGATGCCTACCCACGGACCAAACAGAATGCCGCCGGACATCACCGCAATCACGCGCACATTGAGCAGAGATCCGTCGACGTTAATGCCTGACCAGGTGCTGAACAGCGCAAACAGCGAGAATATTGCCGTCACCACCAGTTTTTCTCGCACCGAATGCTCATCTTTTTGCAACAGCTGACGAAACACCCGCGTGCGCGTGAGGAAGAACAGACAGATCAGCATCAGCGCCGCGCGGTCAAAAACCGCCAGCAGCATGTCGAAGTGGGAAGGCAAGGGCATCTCTCAGGCAAGAAACGGGAGGCTATGATAAAAAATGTGGTCACGATCCGCCAGCGCCACGGCAATCTGCAGACCTTTCTCGTAGCCGGGATCAATTTTGAGCATGCCTGATCGCCATAAATAGCGACATCCGCCAAAAGAGGAAAACTTGAGTAACAAAAAGAGGATTAGCGAAAGCGTGCGCCGATCGCTGGTTGTCAATACGCCGGTTTGCTATGTTGCCGGATAAAAAGGGGAGCTTAGCCATGCAATTACTCACGCCACGTTTGTCCCTCAGTCGACTTCAACCTGAAGACTGGCGGATTTTCAAAGCGGTACATCAGGACCGCGCGACCATGACGTGGGTCAGTGAAATCCCGGATGAAAACGATATTCGTCAACGCTTTACTGAGCGTCTGGCGCCGTGGCAGGCGAGCAGTTTTCATATGCTGTGTCTGGTGGCGCGCATCCGGGAAACCGGCGAGCCGATTGGCCTGTTTGGCTGCAGCGCCGAGTGGCATCCTTATCGTCAGGCCGAAGTGGGTTACATGCTGCGTGCGGCGTTTACCGGAATGGGTTATGGCAGTGAAGCGCTCAACGCGCTGTGCCAGTTTTTGCTACAGGCAGAATTTCATAAGCTGAAAGCGATGGTGATTGAGGGGAATTGGCCGTCGCGCCGCATTCTTGAGAAGAATGGTTTCGTCCTTGAGGGTACGCTGCGGGATAATTATCTGCTAAACGGCCAATGGGTAAGCGATTGGGTGTTTGGCCGCCTGAATCCGCAACATTAAAAAAATTTCCGTCTGCTCTCGACAATCTTGTTATCAGCGCGTTATGTTCTTGGTGCGGTCACCACAGTGACCCACGTCGCTCGGACGGTCCGGGCGCTTACGTAAACCAGAGGACATCATGGCTGATAACAGCACACCCCGTCGTTTCTCGCGTATTGAACGCCTTCCCCCGTATGTTTTTAACATTACCGCTGAATTGAAGATGGCTGCGCGTCGGCGCGGCGAAGACATCATCGATTTTTCGATGGGCAATCCGGATGGCCCCACGCCGCCGCACATCGTCGAAAAACTCTGCCAGGTGGCGCAGCGCGAAGACACGCACGGTTACTCAACCTCGAAAGGTATTCCCCGTTTGCGTCGCGCGATTTCGCGCTGGTACGCAGACCGTTATCAGGTAGAGATCGATCCAGAATCGGAAGCAATAGTCACCATCGGCTCCAAAGAGGGTTTGGCGCACTTGATGCTGGCCACGCTCGATCACGGCGACACCGTGCTGGTGCCGAACCCCAGCTATCCGATTCACATTTACGGCGCGGTCATTGCCGGCGCGCAGGTGCGTTCTGTTCCTTTGGTAGCGGGCGTTGATTTCTTCAACGAGCTGGAGCGGGCGATTCGCGAAAGCTACCCCAAACCGAAAATGATGATTCTCGGCTTCCCGTCGAACCCTACAGCGCAATGCGTTGAGCTCGACTTCTTTGAGCGCGTCATCGCGCTGGCGAAGCAGTACAACGTGCTGGTCATCCACGATCTCGCCTACGCTGATATCACCTACGATGGCTGGAAAGCGCCGTCGATTATGCAGGTGCCAGGCGCGCGTGATGTGGCGGTAGAATTCTTTACCCTGTCGAAAAGCTACAACATGGCGGGCTGGCGCATCGGCTTTATGGTCGGTAACAAAGAGCTGGTCTCCGCGCTGGCACGCATCAAAAGTTATCACGATTACGGCACCTTCACGCCACTGCAGGTCGCGGCGATTGCGGCGCTGGAAGGCGATCAACAGTGCGTGCGCGATATCGCTGAACAATACAAACGCCGCCGCGATGTGCTGGTGAAAGGCCTGCACGAAGCGGGCTGGATGGTCGATCTGCCGAAGGCGTCGATGTACGTCTGGGCGAAAATTCCCGATCACTACGCGCATCTTGGCTCACTGGAGTTCGCCAAATTACTGATGCAGGAAGCCAAAGTGTGCGTCTCGCCGGGCATCGGTTTCGGTGATTACGGTGATACCCACGTGCGTTTCGCGCTGATTGAAAACAGCGATCGTATTCGTCAGGCGGTGCGGGGGATTAAATCGATGTTCCGTGCCGATGGCATTTTGCCGGGAACGGTGAAAGCGCTGGAAGAAGAAGAGGAATAACCATTAAGTGGGGCGACTCAGCGTCGCCCCGCCTGGCGGCTCTACAGCATCAGTACAAAAGTACCGACCCAAAGCAACAGGAAGAAAGAAATTCCCATCAAAGCGTATCTCACAAAACAACTCCTCTGAGCGGCTACCCGGCGGGCGATCCCAAACCCGCGTAACCCGAACAGAATAAGAGAAAGGTGGAGTTCATCATCGCTACACGCTTTCTTCTCAGGTCGCTCCAGGCAAGCCCGAAACAGGATCGAGGGCTAATTTACGCGGATTTGTCCCAAAAATAAATAGGCCGCTTCTGAGATATTGCTCACATTTTCAGCGGGTCTCAATCTCCGGTATCGCCGACATTCCCACGCGCAGTTTGGCCAGATCCGGCTGGTTTTCATCGAGCACAATTTTCACCGGTAAACGCTGTACCACTTTGGTGTAATTGCCGGTGGCGTTGTCCGGCGAAATGGCGGAAAAGGTCGCGCCCGTAGCTGGAGCAATGCTGTCGACGTGACCGCTAAATACCTTGCCCGGCAAGGCATCCACCTTCACGCTCACTTTCTGCCCTTGCTGCACATCCGCCAGCTGCGTTTCCAGATAATTAGCGGTGATATAGGTTTGCTGCAGCGGCACCACCGCCAGCAAACGCGTGCCTGCGCTAACGTAGGCGCCGAGGCGCACCGAACGTTGACCGACCATGCCATCCACCGGTGCCACAATCCGCGTGTAGGAAAGATTGAGCTGCGCCTGATCGACGCTGGCCTGCGCGGCAGCGACATCGGCAGCGGCCTGACGCACCGCAGCTTGTAGCACGCCAACCTGCTTGACGGCGGAAGCCAGCGCCGCTTCGCTCTGGCGGACGGTAGCCGAGGCGGAGCGCTGCGTTGAGTTGGCTTTTTGCTGATCGTCTGCGGCGATGGTGCCACTTTTATACAGCTGGTTGTAACGCGCGGCGCTTTGTCCGGCGTACTGCGCGGAAGCCTGGCTCGCCGCTAACGTGGCCTTCGCCTGGTCGATAGTGGATTGCTGCTGTTCCAGCTGCGCCTGGCTACTCAAACGCTTCGCCTCGCTGACCTGCAAATTGGCCTGCGCGGTCTCTAACGCCACGCGGTAATCGCGATCGTCGAGTGTCGCCAGCAGTTCGCCGGCCTTTACGCGCTGGTTGTCTTGCACGTTGACGCTGGCGATGTAGCCGGAAACTTTCGGTGCAACCAGCGTGTAATCGGCATTCACGTAGGCATCGGTGGTGCGGTGATCGTTGCCGGTCATTGATGACCAGACAAAAAAGGCCATCGCTAATAACACCAGTAATAAGGCGCTCAACAGCACCGTTCTCTTCAAAGCAAAAGCTTGCATATCAATTATCTCGACGTCGTCGTAACAGGTTGAATCAGTGTTTGTGGTGGCCACACGCGTTTTGGCAACCAGGCGGTTAACAGTAAAAGCAGGGCGGCGAAGGCAATCAGCATCTGGTAGCAATCACTCAGGCTCAGCACCATCGCCTGCTGTTTCAGCAAGGTGGCGAAGCCGCTGAGGTTTTCCGCGCTGCTGGCGCTGCCGTCCGGCAGCAACGGCGCGCTGCTGCTGGATTGTGCGCTGTTCGGCGCCGTCATCAGCCATGAACGGCTGGCGGCGCTATCGACCAGCACGTTGGAGTGGAATTTTTCACGGTGGCTGATAAACCATTCCACCAGCGTGCTGGCGGCGATGCTGGAGAAACCGCGCACCGTGTTGAACATCGCCGAGGCAAAGGGGCCTTCTGGTGGTGCAACCACGCTGGTGGCACTCATCAGCACCGGCAAAATCACCATGGGCTGGCCGAACGCCTGCAAAATCTGAATCAGCCAGAAATTCTGCCGCGCCCAATCGGTGGTGATGTGCATGCCCATCAGGCAGGACGTCACCAACAGCGCTACGCCCGCCGTCAACATCCAGCGGCAATCCACCCAGCGAATATTCAGCAGCGCGGCAACAAAAGGCGCGATCAGCAACTGCGGCAATCCGATGGTCAACGCCAGCGGGGCGAACTGCAGCGTGCGGAAGCCTTGCACCTGCGCCAGATAGGCCGACGGCAGCGCCGAACCTGACAGCGACAGAATCAGCACGCCCGCCAGCACCAGCAAGCCGTGTGCGAGATTGCGCCGCCCCAGCATCTGCAATTTGAACAGCGGCAGCGGGTGAAACCATTCATTAATAAAGAACACAGTCAGCAACGCCAGCGCGCTGAATAATAGGCCGCAGAATAACGGCGATTCGAGCCAGTCGAGTCGTTCGCCCTGCGTCAGCGCCAGAATCAACAGCGCCATACCGGAGCAGCCGGTCAGCATGCCGAACAGGTCGATCTGTTTAAAACGCTCAAGGCGCAGCGGATCCTGCGGCAAACCCCAGCTAATCAGCAGCATGGCAATCAGCATGGCGGGCACCACTTGCCAGAAGACAAACAGCCAGCTGACGTCATCGGTCCAGAACGCCGCCAGCGAAGCGGCCATATTCGGACCGAAAGTGGCGGTCAGCGCATATCCGGCTAAACCGTATAATTTGATCGGCGGCGGCAGAAAGCGCAGCGCAACGGTCATCAGCATTGGCGGCAGCGCGCCGCCAAATAACCCCTGCACCACGCGCAAGGCGATAAACAGCGTGGCGTTAGGCATCAGCGGCAGCAGCAGACCGCTCAGCATAAAACCAGCGGAGACGGTGAGCGCAAAGCGGCGCAGCGAAAAGGTGACGGCGAACCAGGGCGCAATCATCATTGCCGCCACTTCAGCGGCCTGATACGCGGAGA
This sequence comes from Pantoea leporis, assembly GCF_028048155.1. Lineage (NCBI taxonomy): Bacteria > Pseudomonadati > Pseudomonadota > Gammaproteobacteria > Enterobacterales > Erwiniaceae > Pantoea > Pantoea leporis. The sequence goes on along the minus strand of NZ_JALMEU010000004.1, from coordinate 326,146 downwards.
TGATCCAGCTGCCTTGATCGAAACTGATGCCGATGGCAGCGCGGATATCGGCTAACGCGATATCGGTGACGCGATCGTTTAATCCCGATGTGAGCGCGGCAATCAGCACGCCAACCAATCCCAGCGCCAGGCGCAGAGTAAACGGATGGGGGGCCGGAGCCGCAATGGGCTGGGCGTTCATAGCAGGCTTCTCGTTATGATGTTGATGCAGTGTATTGCGATGTGATACAGGTGGCATCTTACATATCGATATGCTGTATTGCAATGTGATACAGGGTGTAAAAGTGCGATCATTCGCGTTAAAGTAGGGCAGGCCAAAAAGGAACGCATCATGGTTGAACTTCCCTCAAGCCGTGAGGATGAAAAAGCGGGTGGCATTCAGGTCATCGCGCGTGCGGCAAAAATTCTGAACGCGCTGGGTGAGCATCCCGGCGGCATGAGTTTGGGTGAAATTGCGCAGGTGGTTGATCTGCCGCGCTCGACGGTGCAGCGCATTATTGGTGCGCTGGACAGCGCACAGCTGGTGCGCAGCAGCGGTGCTGGCGGGTTACGTCTCGGTCCGGCGCTGCTCAAGCTGATCTCCAGCGTGCACAGCGACGTGGTGGAAATCGTGCGTCCATTCCTCGAACAACTCTCTGCAGAGATTAACGAAACGGTATCGCTGGCGCGGGCCAGCGGCACGCAGCTGGCTATCGTGCATTATGTGGTGGCCTCGCGCGAACTGCGCGTGGTGCCGCGCATCGGGCTGAATTTGCCGCTTTACAGCACATCGGGCGGCCGCGCGTTGCTGGCGCTGGAGAGCGATGAAGACGTGCGCGTGATGGTGGGCGAAGCCTATAAAGAGTTAACCGAGATGACGGTGAAAACGCTGCCGCAATTGCTGGAGCTGATTGCCGAGGTACGCGCCAGCGGATTGGCGATCGATCGCGGTGAGACGCTGGAGGGCATTTCGACCATGGCGGTCGCCATTGATACGCTGTTTGGCCGCTTCTCCATCTCATTACTGGTGCCGACCGCGCGGTTTCATAAGCAGGAAGCGCATTATCGTGAGCAAATCATCAAGTGCAAAGACGCCTTGATTCGTGAAATTGGCAAAATGACCGCTGTGGAAGGATAACCAACTGATGAAAACCTTGCTGATGGCCATCGATAACTCTCCGGTGGCGGAAAAAGTGATTGCGTTGACCATTGAACAAGCGCTGGCGCATCAGGCACAGGTCACGGTGCTATGCTGCGTTGATCCCGCTTACTCCTCCTGTAATCAACCGATAGAGATTGATGCCGGTGAAGATCCGGATGATTTTGTGGCGGCGAAAGATGAGCAGAACACCGCCGAAATGGTGGTGCGTCATGCGCTGGCGCCGCTTTTGCGCGCGGGCGTGGCGGCAAAAGGTTTGATTCTGGCGGGGGAAGCGGCGGAAACCATTGTGGCGCAATCCACACTTTTGCATGCCAGCATGATCATCATGGGACGCCGTCATCTGTCGCCGTTTAATCGTCTGCTGAAAGGTTCGGTCAGCGCTGCGGTGATTGAACGCGCCAATTGCCCCGTTTTAATTGATGTACGTAAGGATTAACCCCGCTCGATGCTCTCGCTTTTTCCGATTACGCTAGCGGCGTTCGCGCTGCTGGCGATCATTATTATTCTGCTGGTGCGCACCACCTCGCTGCGACTGTGGCAAGGCGTGCTGTTATTTATCTTGCCGCTAATACTGGCGAATTTACTGTGGTTCAGCTGGCTTCATCCACGTCAGGAGCGGCAGGCGCTGATGGAAGAGGTCGCAACCCAACTCAGCCTTGCGCCCGGTTATCGCCTGCTAAAAATTCAGGAACCCGCATTGTGGCAGTTGCTTAATCGCGAGCTGCTGCATAAACGGCTGGAAGGTGTTCCCGCCAATCAGGCGCTGGGGGATATGCGCGGCTGGTTGATGGATCTGGTTAATCAGCGTCTGACGCGCGCCAGCGATGCGGCGATCATTGATTACATCCGCGTCTCGGTCGAGGAGATGCAGGCGTTGCAGCAGCAGGAACCGCAGCGCTGCTTCCGTTTCCTCTATCCGCAGGTGAATGGCGGCGTCAATTTGCAACAGGTGTTGTCACCGGAACTGAATCAGCGCGATGCGCAAGCACTCGAAACGCTGCTGCAGCAAAGTACCGGCAATGAACAGCCGCTGGATCAGGCTGCGGCGCAGCGCGATTTACAAAGCGTGGTGGAAAAACTGTATGGCAAGTGGGGCGATCGGCTGCAACAGCTGAATATGCCAGCGGATACCGCGGTTGATCGCGGCGCAATGTGCGCGATGTCGATTGATCTCTACAGCGGCATTCTCGCATTGCCTGACAAACAAGCGGCCAATCTTTTACGTAAGATGGTCAGCCTTACCGGTTAGCAGGCAAAAAAAAAAGCCCGCTCAGCGCGGGCATGAAGGTCATTATCAGTATGTTTATTATTAATTCACCTGGTGTGGTGCAGACTTCGTTTTGTCTGAACAGATAATCGCACCCTTACCTTGATAAGTGAAACCGTTTGGTTTTATCGATTTGATTGGCGAAAGCTTCACTAATCCCGGACATTTCGCGCTTTATTCCTATAGATAAGCGCGGCGTTGCCTTTTAGACTGCAACGCTCAAGAGGAAACCCTAATGAAAAAAATGCTTATTAGCGCATTGGCGCTTTTTATGTTGGCGGGTTGTAGCGTCAGCAAACCAGGAGGATTTGAGCGTGTTGATGAAGATACCAGCTCAAATACCGTGCAGTATCGTTACGATCCGCACACGCTGAATAAAGACGCAATGGAGATCGACCTTGCGAATTATTGCAGCCAGCGTGGATTTGATAAGGTGGAATCACTGCCGTCGCAAAATAGCCATTTGCCCGGACTTAAGAAAGCCTGGTATCAATGTAATTACGCGGTAAAAAGCTAAAAAAATAGGGCGGGATAATTTCCCGCCCTTTTTATTTTCTTATTATTTGCTGTGTGTGCTTTGCCCAACTATCTGCGGTGTCCATGACCGCCGTGCCCATGATGCCAGCCGCCGCCACCACCATGATGGCCCCAGCCTGGGCCGCCGCCTCCACGATGATGATCGATAATACAGCCACTCAACATCGTCATAATGGCTACAACCGATGCAAGCCTAATTACTTTCTTCATGGAGAGTCCTCCTCTGTTCCAATGACGCCAGATTACAGGGGAATAGTGGAGTGAAGATGCAGGAAATGTAGAGTTATTACGGAATGTATTACGGAGTGTGTCAATTAAATGCTAAAAAAGTCGCGGGGTAAAATAAACCAATCGGAATAAGCTGAATGCCTGATAATAATAACGAGATTACTCCGAAAGGCAAGGCTTAATAATAGTGGTTCTCAATTAACGTTTTATTGTGGATCAATTGTGGAGAAATGGGATACCGCATATTCGTGCGGCATCCCAGCGAACTTAATTATGCAGTAAAGGTTCTGCCACGTTTTGGCGATTTGGCAGACGGATGCTCAGCGACAACACCAGCGAAATCACCAGCAAGGTCATAATCAGGCTGAAGGTGACGGTGAAGCCGCCAAAGGCGGAAGCAACCAGCGAACCCAGCACGCTGCCGATACCGAAGCCCAGGTAAATCAGACCATAGTTTTTGGTCAGGTTGTTCAGGCCAAAGAAATCGCTGACCAGCGATGGGAACACGGTAATGGTGCCGCCGAAGCTGAAGGCCACGCAAGCTAAGGAGAGGAAGAAGGTCGATTCACTCATATGGGTGAATAGCAAAATGCTCATGCCCACCAGCGAGACGATTTGCGCCAGCGTAATCACGCGGATGCGCGCCATTTTATCCGAGAGCACGCCAAGAATCAGACGGCCGCTGAGGTTGGCAATCGCAATCACCGTGACCGCATTGGCGGCGGTTTGCGCGCTCAGATGCACCATGCCTTCACCGATATCTTTCGCCACGCCAATCACGTACAGGCCGCTCATGCAGGCAGTGAGGAACATCAGCGCCAGCATCCAGTACTGCGGTAAACGCACCGATTGCGCCAGCGTGTAATCTTTGGCTTCCAGCTGCGTATTACCTCTGTTCTTCTGCATCGGTGCGTCACGCATCAGCAACGCGCCGACAATGATCATGCCCATCGCCAGCACGCCCCAGATCATGAAGGTATTCTCCAGACCTTGTGCGCTCAGCAGTGCGCCGCAGATGAATTTAAAGCCGAGGCTACCCAAACCGTACGCACCAATCGAGCAGGCGGAAATGAGCCCTTTGCGCTCCGGGAACCACTTCACGCAGTTAGAGAGCGTCATCAGATAACCGGCGCCATCGGCCAATCCCACCAGAATCCCCGCGCTGAGGTAGAGCATCATCAGATTATCGGCATGCGCGGTCAGCCAGAAACCTACCGCCATCAGCATGCCCGCACCGATGGTGACGTTGCGCACGCCAAAGCGCTCCTGCAATTTCCCGGCAAGCGATGACGCAATCGCCAGGCCAAGACTGAGTAAACCGAACGAGAAAGCCACTTCACTGATCGGCGCATTCAGCTTATTTGCCAGCGGGCCGTTAAACAGGCTCCAGGTATAAACCGAGCCCAAAGCGAACTGGGTGATAATAGTGCCGATAAGGGTGAGCATGCGGGTACGTTGGTCATTCGCGGGGGTTGCTGTTGTCATTTTTATCTCTCACTCGAGAAAGCGGAATCTGTGGAGATAATAAGTTGCTCTCGCGCGTGCGGGGGATACAGAGGCGTGAATGAACCGGATGGTGGAACGAAATGCAGTTAAGCGGGTATGAATGACATTGTGATGACAGTAAGTGATGTCATTTAAGCCGTAGCGGTTGCTACGGGTAACCATCTGTAAGTGTTTGTATCGATCACGCCATATCGCCTGCAAAGTTGTGGATGTTTGCCAGGCTTAAAGTTCATTCAAAAGGAGGAAATATGAAAGACCGAACATATGAATCCGCGTCAAATGAGGATGAGGTTTGCTGCATTATCGGTCAGGCGGTGATCGAGTTAAGCGATGAGCATCAACCAGTGAATAAATCCACGTTGTCGCTGAAATTACTGGCAATGGCCGACCGCGACAAAGATGATGAACGCGTCCTGCTTTACTGGATTGCCAGAAAAGCCATAACTAAACCTCACCAGCTCAATATCGGCGTTCAGGGCTGGCGCTAGAGGAACAAAAGAGCGGGCGCAATGCCCGCTCTCGTTATTTATGCAGTCCGTAATCGGCCCATCGTCGGCCAGCGTACAAACATCACCATGTTCCCCGCCAGAATCATCACCAATCCGATAATCGCATTACTATGCCAGTGATAACCTTCATAAAGCGTGGAGAGCGTTAGCGCCACCAGCGGGAACAGCAAAGTACTGTAAGCGGCCTGACTGGCACCAATACGGCCCACCAGCGTGAAATAGGCGCCAAATCCCACGACCGAACCAAATATCGCCAGGTAGCTCATCGCGCCTAACCACTGCATATTCAGCGCTGGCGCCAGCGAATCGCCGTTAATTAATGCCATTGCGGCCATCACCAAAGCGCCATACAGCATCGCGTAGCTATTGGTGGTCAACACATCACGCTGACGGCGTTGATGGCGCAGCGAAATCATATTGCCGAAGGAGAAGCCCAGCGTGCCAAGCGCGCTGAGGCCCACGCCCCACAGCAACTGTGGAGCCGGATGCGCCGCCTGAATATCATTCCAGAACAGTGCGACAATACCGCCCAGGCCAAGCACCGCCGCTGGCAACAGGCGAAACGATGGGCGCTGACGGAAGAAGATCCAGCTGTTAAGCGCGTTATACAGCACGGCCATCGAGAATATCACCGACTCGAGTCCGCTGCTGATCCACGCGGCAGCATGATAGAAGCAGACAAAGTTGAAGCCAAACACGCAGCAGCCCTGCAGCAGACAAAACAGATGATCGCGCTTATCCAGCGTTCGTAGCCGATGCAGCAGTTTGAGGATCACCAGCATCATCAGCGACGCCAGTAAGAAACGCCAAAATACCGCCACCAAAACGGGCGTATCGCCCGCTTCCTGCTGCAGGAAAATGGCAATCCATGTGGTTCCCCAAATCATCACCACGGCAAGGTATAACATCACATTCATAGCGCACTCTCCGACATAATCTGGCGCGCAGTGTGGCGTGAAAAGCAACCTGCGGCTTGCACGTTTTTGCGCGGCAATTGCAAAATCTTGCGCTTTTTACTTCTGTGTCCGGCTGTGACCTGTTTTCTGTCTGCGGAGATCCGTACACTGGGCGCTCATGAACTTCGAGTGATATGAACCATGGCCGATTACCAGACCTTCAACATGCTGCAGCGCCACAAAGCGAAGCTGCGCGACAGTGTGCAGTTGTCGAGCGGCATTAAGCTGGCGGCCTGGTTTAACAGCGGCGATCGCGTCACCAATCTTAGCGATCATCATACGCTGAGCCTGTATACCGCAGACGGCTATGAAACCTGGCATAAAACCCAAAACGGCTGGCGCAACGGCGGCGGCCCGGATCGCTTTTGCCTGATGCCCAGCGGGGTAGAATCGGTGTGGGATATTCGCGCCGATTTGTCGTTTGTGCATCTCTATTGCACCGACGAACATCTGCGGCATTTGGGCGAGCAGATCTGGGATCGCAGTCCGTCGCAGCTCAATCTGCATGAAAAGATCTTCGCGGCGGACGATCGCATCACCCAACTTTATCGCCATTTCTTGCTGAGCACCGACTGGCAACAGCCGGCGAATCAGTTGATGCTCAGCAGCGCATCAACGTTGCTGATGACGCATCTGCTGCAACGCTACAGCGATGTGCAATGGCAAGCGCCGCAGGTGCGTGGCGGACTGGCGCCCGCCGTGTTGCGGCGAGTCATGGCGTATATCGATGCGCAGCTCGATCAGCCATTAACGCTGGCGCAACTGGCAGCTGAAGCGGCGCTGAGCGAATACCATTTTGCCCGCATGTTCCGCAGCAGCGTTGGCGAGGCCCCGCATCAATATGTGATGCGTCGCCGCATGGATGCTGCGCTGCAGCTGCTGAAATTCAGCCGTTTAACGCTAACAGAAATCGCAATGCGCTGCGGTTTTCACTCCTCGAGTCACTTCAGTAACCGCTTCCGTCAGCTGCATGGCGTGACGCCATCGGCATGGCGCCAAGATCAAGTCTGATTACGATCTCACTTTTAAAACGTTGTAATCGGCTGCAAGAACCCCTGTTTTTTTCTGAACACATCTCTCAGTTGTACATTTTCAAACTCAGTGAGGCATTTTTTCCATGGATTTTGGAGTAGGATGCTATGCAGGAGAATTAAGCTATCACATTGATTACAATGACAAGTTACAAGAGGCTGTAATTATGGAAAAGCGCGTGTCAAAGCTGGAAGCGGATATTGACGATATCAAAACCGATATGGCAGTAATGAAAACGGATATCGCGGTGATCAAATCTAATTACGTCACCAAAAGCGATCTTTATCAGGAGATTGGAAAAGTGCATCAGGATATTGGGAGAATTCATCAGGAGTTAAGTAATCAGACAAAATGGATAATCGCTGGGATGCTGAGTACTGCGGGCATGACGCTGGCACTGGCTCGCTGGTTGTTTTAAGTGAATAACTAATCAAGGAGTGAACATGGAAAAGCGCGTATCAAAGCTGGAAGCGGATATTCATGAAATGAAAACGGATATCGCGGTGATCAAATCGAATTACGCCACTAAAAGCGATCTTCATCAGGCGATTAACCAGCAAACGAAATGGATTGTGGCGGGAATAATGAGCACCGCTGGACTGACACTTGCTCTGGCAAGATGGCTGTTTTAAGCGGGAGAACGATGAAAATCTGGTGTCCCCTGCAGAAATCGAACTAGTAGTTAACTTACTGATTTAAAAAGTTTATATTAAAGTTAAATCGTTTATACCATCATAGATACCAACACTCAAAAATAACCTTAAAAACTGTTGTGAGACACTGAAAAAAGCGTCTTAATTATACTCAATTTTATCAGCCGTTGTTACTGTTTCAGAGCTTGTTGATTGAAGAGCTGGTTCAAGGTGATGATGAGCTGACTTCTACATTGAGCTAAAAAAAACAAATGTAAGGCCTCAGTATGGATACGGTTCAGATCTACAAAGAGCTACAGGCTTGGTTTGACTATGACAACTATGTTCATGTTGAGTCTTGCACTTTAAAAGGCTTACATAAGGAGTTACAGGTAAGAAAGAACATCCTCGATTCAATTGAGTTTTTTGGAGAAGGGGATGTTTATTTTGACCAGATCCTTGCAGGTAACCCTCTAATAAGTAAAACAATTGACCTCGACACTCATCTGGCAGAAAGCCAAACTCACATACGACAAGTCACCTTTGTTCATATTGAAAGCCTCAAAAGATCACTTGAAATGTTCTCGCAAGAGTCGTTTGTCAAAGGAAGTGATCAACTTACGAAAGAGGTCAAAGAGCAGCCACTAACTCAAAGTATGAGAGCCGTTTTTATGAGAACCAATGAAAGCCGTGTGTATACACACTTTGACTTGGAAAACTCATCAGATGAAGAAATCATAGGCTCGCTTCGTGCGTTACTTCCTGTTTGGAGAAAAGAGTATGGGATCAAGGGCAGGAAGCAAGAGGCTTTCGGTCTGGGAAGGATTCTAAAGTTGGTTGACTACCGTATCCTTCCTATGATGGATCTTCTTATGTGGGGGAAGTTGAATGGGGTGGGCCTATCAAATACTATACTTAGCAGATTACTCTATCCTAATCTGACAGATGAAGTGAGAGGGGAAGAACAACTCAAAGATACAGATCGTCCAATAGCTGAAAAAGCATTGACAGGTATTATTTGTAAGAATATTGAGGGTTTTATTAACAAGAATCGGCATCTTATAGATGTTCCTGTAGTACATCTTCGAAAATTGGTGTGAGCAGTATATAAATCTCAAAAGTTGAGGATTAAATTGAAAATAGTAAAAGTGTCGGTTAGAAAATTGTTTGGTATTTTTGATCATACCATTCCTTTTAATCAAAGTAGCGGGGTAACTATTGTTATTGGAGAGAATGGTATTGGCAAAACAAAATTTTTAGAATCAATTAGTGCAATATTTAACGGTAACTACGAATTCTTAATTGATTTGGATTTTGAAAATATAACCATTTTTTTTGATAATCAAGAATCTTGGGAGTTTTACAGGGATTCAGAAAGGAAAAGTAATGAGATACTCTTGAAAAGAAATGGCAAAAATATAAGTCCCAAGCCGGAAAAGTTGTTTGGATCGAACAGAACTGAGATTAGTAAGTTTACGGCGGATGATTACTACCACTTACAAATGGATCTGGAATTAGATATGATGCGGAATGAAATGCTGCATCATAATACAGGGGTTGATTACAGAACCTTAGAAAAACATCTTTGGCTTAAGAAAAAGCTGAAAAGTGAAACTGAAAAAACAACAACTCCCAAGTGGTTAGTTAATGAGTCAAATAAGATTTCGGTGAAATTAATTGAAACCCAGCGGATAATTGCTAGAAATCAAACTCGAAAAGATTCTTATATGAGTATGGTTACACAATGTTCAAATGAATTGAAGGATTTGATTTCCAATGCAATAAAATCCTCGGCGGATTTAACATCTGCATTAGATAGTACATATCCTAATAGATTAGTAAAAAACCTACGGAAAAGAACTGACTATACGTATGAACAATTAAATAGAGAGCTTTATGAATTAAACGAAAAAAGAAAATTTTTATCAACTACGGGTCTCGTCGTAGATGCTCAGGAGTCAGAACTTGCAATAATACAAGATGAGCATAACGATTTAATTATTACTTCTATGAAGCAATATGTAGAAGATAGTAAACAAAAACTTGAACCTTATGATGGCTTAGCTATGAAGATAAGTCAATTCATGCGCATAATAAATAGCCGGTTCAAACATAAAATTTTAAAAGTAAGTAAAGAAGACGGACTAAAATTCACCTCGATGATAGGAGGAAAGAAAAACGAAATCAGGGAGATTGAACTTACGAAATTATCATCTGGAGAACAGCATGAATTGGTTTTATTCTATAAATTGATTTTTAACTCCTCACACGGAGATCTTATTTTAATTGATGAGCCTGAGTTATCATTACATATATCTTGGCAAAATAAATTTATAGATGACCTTAAGAAAATCGCGGAAATTAATGGCTTCAGTGCAGTAATTGCTACTCACTCACCCGACATAATCTCTTCAAATTGGGAGCTGAGTGTAGAATTAGAGGGAGTAGAGTAGATGGACCAATATATTACTCCCGACCGTATAGCTAATGCAATCATGCAAGATAAATCATTTAAAGGGATGCATGTTTTAGTAGAGGGTGTGAAAGATTTAAAAGTTTATTCTAAATTCTTCGATTTAGCAAAGGTTAGATTGACACAAACAGGAGGTAAATATAAACAGCGAGAAGCCTATAACACACTTTCAGCTCGTGGATTCCAAAAAGCAATAGGTATAAGAGATGCGGATTTTTTTAGAATAAAAGATAATCCAAAATTTGTAGAAGGTTTTAAAACCAATATTTTTATGACAGATGGGCACGATTCTGAAATTATGATGATAATGGTCGATACCTTGGAAGACATGTTATCCGTATGTGTGGAATATGAAGGAAGGAAAAATTTTGAGGAGAAAATAAGTTCCTCCATTCGAGAAGTGGTTATTAGCGGCGCATATAAATTAGGATGTCTCAAGCTTGCAAATAAAAGATATAATTTAGGATTGTCATTCAAACCGGAAAAGGTAGACGGCAATAGATTAAAATTTAAAAAATTTATAAATGAAAATGACTTTCATTTAGATCTTGACAAGATGATACATACAGTTTGGGAATATTCCAAAAATAGAGGTCAAGTTGTTAGTAATAAAGATTTGATAACAAAGAGTTATAGTGAAGTTTATGGCGAAAATCATCCCAGCACCGAAATAGTTAACGGTCATGATGTTGCAGAGATAATTTGCATAGTGGCTTCTCAAGGGATAAAAAGTAAAAATACAGTATTTCAACATCCGGATAGGGTTGAAGAGAGCTTAGCGCTATCTTTTGATAGGATGAAATTTAGAAGAACATCCTTATATCAAGCTTTGTTTAGATGGTTAGAAGAAAATGAAGAAGAGCATTTTTTTTCATTAGATTGATTATTTTTAGATAATAGCTTCAGATAAGCTTTTGAAGAATATATATCATCTTCAATGATAGGAGGAAGTTTTTCTAGTTACAGAAACTTCCTTTCTCCTCTATAGTTAAATTTAACCTTGTCAAGGGGAAGAGCTGAAAAAAATTATTAGTTTGCAAAAGTGAAGTAAGAAATCCCCACAAAAAACTAAGTCCACTACATCCCTTCAAAGCCTGTTCCCGTCTACTTAGTATCAACTCATCGACAAGACGAGGAGATACAATCATGAACACATCTACTACACAAACCACTCGACTCATTCGCTTACCTGAAGTGACCTGCCCCCAGAATTAGATATAACCTTCAGTTAGTAATGTCGGTTTGTTTACCTTCACATTCTCCATTTCGCCACCGTGCTGCAAACTCTGATGGCGTCTGATAATTCAGTGCTGAATGTGGACGACACTCGTTATAATCCTGCCGCCAGTCATTAATGATTTTCCGAGCGTAAACGATATCGCTGAACCAGTGTTCATTCAGACATTCATCGAGAAAGCGTCCGTTAAAACTCTCAATAAATCCGTTCTGTGTCGGCTTGCCGGGCTGGATAAGCCGCAGCTCCACGCCATGCTCAAAGGCCCATTGATCCAGTGCGCGGCAGGTGAACTCCGGCCCCTGGTCAGTTCTTATCGTCGCCGGATAGCCCCGAAACAGTGCAATGCTGTCCAGAATACGCGTGACCTGAACGCCTGAAATCCCGAATGCGATGGTAATTGTCAGACACTCCTTCGTGAAGTCGTCCACACAGGTCAGGCACTTGATCCTGCGACCGGTGGCCAGCGCGTCCATGACGAAATCCATCGACCAGATCAGGTTGGGCGCCGCCGGGCGGAGCAGCGGCAGACGTTCTGTTGCCAGCCCTTTACGACGACGTCTGCGTTTTACGCTCAGCCCGTTCAGATGATAAAGGCGGTACACGCGCTTGTGATTAACATGAAGGCCTTCACGGCGCAGTAACTGCCAGATGCGACGGTAGCCAAAACGCCTGCGCTCCAGTGCCAGCTCAGTGATGCGCCCTGATAAATGCGCATCAGCCGCCGGGCGCTGAGCCTCATAGCGGCAGGTCGACAGAGACAAACCTGTAAGCCTGCAGGCACGACGTTGCGACAGACCGGTCGCATCACGCATAAACTCAACAGCTTCCCGCTTCTGGTCTGTCGTCAGTACTTTCGTCCCAGAGCCACCTGAAGTGCCTCCTTATCCAGCATGGCTTCGGCAAGCAGCTTCTTGAGGCGGGCGTTCTCCTCTTCAAGAGATTTAAGCCGCTTCACCTCAGGAACTTCCATGCCACCAAACTTCTTGCGCCAGGTGTAAAAGGTGGCGTCGGAAATGGCGTGCTTGCGGCAGAGCTCACGGGCAGAAACTCCGGCTTCCGCTTCGCGAAGAATACTGATGATCTGTTCGTCGGAAAAACGATTCTTCATGGGGATGTCCTCATGTGGCTTATGAAGACATTACTAACATCGCGGTGTATTAATCAACGGGGAGCAGGTCACGAGGATGGAGAGATCGTTAGCCTCACTTCTGAAAAGGTAATGCTAAATATCTTATTCCATATCGAGACACCTTGGATTGATGAGTTTGGGATTGAAGAGGGAAGCCGTCTAGCCGCTAAAGTGCTTGAGCAAATGCTCGCACCGGGCTTTGCGGTTGAAAACTTGCGCCTCTCCATTAAAGGCGTAACGGAGCTACGCGAGGTCTATCGAGACATTATTTTTGGCGCTCCTGATGGTGAACTACCGCAGGGATATAAGTTTATGTCGCCAGATTACGGGGAGGACTTCCTGTGAAAATGCAATCTGTATCAGCAATTGCTAACGCAGCACGAGGCCGCTGGCCGCATATCTTATCCGCTCTGGGAATAAATGTTCCAAACGGGAAGCGGCATGGAGCCTGCCCGGTTTGTGGTGGAAAAGATCGTTTTCGCTTGGATGATAAAGAAGGTCGTGGAACGTGGTTTTGTAACCACTGTGGCAACGGTGACGGCTTGGATCTTGTGCGTCTTTCTACTGGCCATGATGTTAAAACCGTGTCTGCGATGGTAGCCGAAACACTCTCATTACCTGAAGTGAGTATTCAGCCAATAATGCCTGCCAGAAATAAAGCTGTGGACGGCAAAGCAGGCCAGAAACGCTTTACTGAACTTAGCCAGCAAACACAGCAGGGAGAGTGCAGCTATTTAACGGCGCGTGGCCTTCATGGGCACACGGTTTCTTTGCTAGATAAGCAATTTAGCATGGCGGGTATGTCGTTTAGCGCTGGCTCTATTCTGCTTCCGCTTACGGATATTGCTGGAAACATAACGGGTGGCCAGCTTATCAGCCCTGAAGGTGAAAAATGTCTGTTGCAAGGTAGCCAGCTGTCAGGGGCATTTATTCAGGTTTCTGCTTTGCCAGCGGAACCACCTGAGCAAGTGATCATCACTGAGGGTTTTGCTACGGGGATAACCGTTAGCATGCTGGCTGATGGGCTAATTCTTGCTGCTGTTGCTGCAACGAATTTAGTAAAGGTAGCGGAGCAAATACGCCAGCGCTGGCCAGAGGCTCGGATCATTCTGGCTGGGGATAATGATCTCCTTGATGGCAAAGATAACACTGGACGTATTCAGGCCGAGAAAGCGGCGAAAGCTGTTGATGGGTGGGTAACGCTGCCGCCAACTAGGCATAAAGCCGACTGGGACGATTACCGCCGCGAAAATGGGGAACGTCGCGCGCGTGAAGCGTTCATGGAGGAAATGGCGCTGCATGGCAAAGGGCTTACCCGATTGCCGCAAGGGTTCCGGCTGACAAAAGAATATCTTTGGTATGACAAGCAGGTGAATAAGTCTGACGGTGACACAGAGATCCGTAATATCAAGATTTGCAGCCCGCTGCGCGTCACAGCGATCACCAGTGATGCAGACGGCAGTAATTATGGCCGCTTGCTCGAATGGGAGGACACCAACGGTATGAGCCGTAAATGGGCGATGCCGATGGAGCTGCTTGGCGGCAGTGGCGAAGAACTGCGGCGTGTGCTGCTGGTTAACGGGCTTTCTTATATCAACATCAACGGAATGGCGCGCGCGCATTTGATGGAGTACATCTCTCTGTGCAAGCCCGATAGGAAAGTTACCTGTGTGAATAAAACTGGCTGGCATGGTGGCGTATATGTGCTTCAGGACGAGGTGATCGGGCGCGATGCTCAGTCTGTCATTCTGCAAACCAGCAGCGTACAAGGCCGTGATTTCAGAGTAAGCGGCACCACGGAAGAGTGGCGGGATCAGATTGGGCGTTATTGTATCGGCAATGCTCGAGTGGCGTTCTCTGTCAGTCTGGCTTTTGCATCGCCTCTGCTGCGGCTAGTAGGCATGGGCGGTGGTGGTTATCACCTCAAAGGCGAATCCACTGACGGCAAAACCACGACCATGAAAGTAGCCGCTTCCGTCTGCGGTGGAACGGATTTCTGGCATACGTGGCGATCAACCGGTAATGCGCTGGAAGGTACGGCCAGCCGCCGTAATGACGCTACGCTCATGTTGGATGAAATCCGCGAGGTAGATGGGCGGGAAGCGGGAAATATCGCCTATATGCTGGCGAATGGCCAAGGTAAAGCCAGAGCGAGAACGGACGGTTCGGTACGCGAAACGAACCGCTGGAATCTGCTTTTTCTATCTACTGGGGAGCTTTCACTGGTTGAGCATGCGGCAAACGCTAGAGAGCGCACTTATGCCGGCGTCGAGGTGCGCATGATCCAAATCCCAAGCGATTCCGGTATGCACGGCGTGTTTGAGGAGTTACATGGCTTCAGCGGTGGCAAAGCATTGGCTGAACATCTGGAGCAGTCAGTAACGCAGCATCATGGCGCGCCGTTCCGCGATTGGTTGCATCACATCACGCAGAATTTGCCGGAAGTGACCAGTCAGGCGAAAGCCATGCTAAAAGACTTCACCCGCAGGCTGACGCCTCAGGACGCCGGGAATCAGGTTGGACGAGCAGTGACGCGCTTTGCGCTTGTTGCAATGGCCGGGGAGCTGGCAACCCGCGCAGGCATAACTGGATGGCCAGAGGGCGAAGCTTTTAAAGCGGCGGAGCGCTGTCTGTCTTCATGGGTGACTGACCGTGGCCATGCAGCGAACCAAGAAGATAAAGCCGCATTGGAGCAGATTTGTGACTTCATGACCCGCAACCAGTTCAGCCGTTTTGCTGATTGGTATGACGAACGGAATCGACCTACGGCCATGATGGGTTTCCGTAAGGTAGATAAGGGTGGCAATGACAGTGAGCCAGTTACTACGTTTTATGTTTTGCCGTCTGGCTGGAAAGAGATCTGCAAAGGTTTTGACGCCCGCAAGGTGGCGCGATTGTGCGTAGCCGCCGGATGGCTTGAGCCGGGTAGTGAAGGGCGCACACAGACAAGCGTTCGCCTGCCAGAAATAGGGGTTAAACGCGTTTATCAGTTCAGCAGTTTGGTATTGGGCAGCGCAGAACCTGCATAAATCGCGTGAGCCTTATTTTTTAAAGGTAACACTGGTAACAAAGGTAACAGCCTGAGTTCATGCGGCCTGCTGCTGTTACCAGTTAAAAATTCTGACTGGCAACACTGGTAACAGAATTGCGCTTGTTACCACTCATTACCTAAGTAAAAACAGCAGTGGTAACAGATTTTATCTATATAAAACAAAGGTGTTACCAGCGTTACCACTGTTACACATCTCAGAGATAGATAACCGTGCCAAATGCCTTCAATCTGGCGGGCATGTTTTGAAGGAACAACCATGCGAATAATGAAAATGACTTGCCCGGTTTGCCTAGCGGACGCAACGATACGCAAAACCAACAGAAAGCATCCTCAGCTATCAGATGTTTATTGCCAGTGCACCAATCTGGAATGTGGGCACACCTTTGTAATGAACGTCTCGTTTTCACATACCATCAGTCCCAGTGCGTTAGCTGGAGATGGAAGGGTAAGGGAGCTGCTAAACGCACTTGGTCGGGATGAGCGAAAACAGGTGCTTGAGTTACTTAGAGAGGAAGAGATTAAGAGTTAACTACTATGCCGGGCAGAACGTGAGCGCCCGGCTTACTTTTTGGATGAAAAAATTTCAGTAGTCATTCTGATAAAGTCATTAAATATCAATTTGTTATATTCCAATCATTTTGACTGATAATAATTTTCTTGGTTACGCAAAAATTAAATTCCTTTAAATATCAATAATTTAATTCCCTTTCGGATGACTTGAAGTTGTTGCGGAACTGAAAAAAAGTGAAATTCCTTTCAACGATTTCAGTTAGGGGTGTGAGCCATAAACCCTTTGCTGCCGGGGGCGGAGACAGTGCATTGAAGAAAAGCGAAACTGAAATAATTTCTTAATACGGAAACCGCAGGCGGGTGCGGTGTAGCGCCGTTTTTGCCAATATAGGGTATGTCTAGGCATAGTCACTATGGTTGCTTGACAAAGGTATGATAAATTTACATACAGGTTGCATATAATTCTTACGCGACAAAAGTTAGAATAAAGTGGATAACTTTTAAGTTGCATCTAATAAAAAGATAGATAATATGCTAGAAATTACATATTGGCTTGCTGATTCTAGCCACATATATTTGTAGTGATCGGGATTTGAGGGTATGCAAGTTATTGATAATGCTAATATGATCTACGCAAAAGCATTTCGTAGGCCTTTTTTTAACTCGCTTGCGAGAGGGGAGGATTTATCTGCTACCTTATCACTCTTCAAGGAAACTATCCCTAACTATAATGGGTTAACTATAAGAGAACTTTTTGATTTGTTTTTTGATCTTCTAAGAAAAAATTATCGAAATGAATATGTATACAAATCGGCCATTGTTAATAAGGTTGTTTTTGGTCGTCATAGTCCTAAAACGAGTTCGTCTTCAATTGAGTTGCCGGTAAATAATTCTATAGTGGATGTCGCTGTTTTTAATGGCCATTCTACGGCCTATGAAATCAAAACCGAGTTTGATACACCAAAGCGTTTAATTACCCAGTCAGTGGATTATTTAGACGTGTTTGAAAAGGTTTATATAGTTACACATCCGAGTCTTGCAAATAAATATGCAGCACTAGATATACCAAATTTAGGCGTCATATCTTTAAGTTTAAAGGAAACATTAAGTGTTGTTAAGGAGGCTAAACTTAATACTGAAAATGTAAAGCTTGAGAAAATATTCAATGTTCTTAGAAGAAGTGAATATGTTAAGATTGTTGAGGATTACACATCATCAGTCATTTCTTTGCCTAATGGGGTTGTACAAAATTATTGCAAGAACATATTCCTATCAATTCCTTTAGAAGTAGCTAACTCATATTTCATTAACGCAATGAAAAAAAGAGCTACTGACAAAGAGTTTATTGATTATCTTTATTGTCTTCCTGCGTCTTTACGTGCTTTGGGATACGCAACACCACTATCAAAAAAACACAAAGATTATATTGTTAATCTAATGGATTCTAAAATTGAATCTTATTGAATTTTTGAAAAAAGGAGAAGTTGTATGTATAGTCCATATCTTTATGCAAGAGGCACTGAATTATTATCATTGAGAGAGATTTCATCTACTGCTGTTAACGTTAATGGCTTACTTCCTGTACTCGAACCTGTTAATTCAAATGCAACTGCTTTAGTTACTTGTTTGAATGCTTGGAATAGTGACGTGGTGGTTATACTTAATCCCTATCAGAATGATTTTTCCAATGGCAATAATGTTAATCAATTCAATCAAAATATATCCCAATTGATAACCACAAAGAATAATATAATTCTTGGTTGTTTGGTAAAGTCGGGCATAAATTTTCAGTCTTTGACAACATGGATTTCAAGTTGTGGAAATAAAAGGGTTGCCCTTATCTATGATAATGCAGCTTTAACTGATGCAGAATTACAGACATTGGCAAGTGATCCTCGCATTACTTATCATATTATATTAAACAACTCATTGCCTCAGCATCAATATAATTACATTCCCGCCATTAAGTCCATATTCATTAATGATAACTTCAGAAAGTTGGCAAGAAATGCTGACTATAACGGATCAGAGTTTTTCACAAATCAGCATCAATATATTGGTCGGAATTGTATAGGTATTGGTGACTATTCAATTACAGGAAAAGTTTTAGATTTAGGTGGAGGACAGCCCTCAGCTATAGCCTCTCATCTTATCTATAAAGAGTTAAGCAATAACTCAATTTGGGTACGTCACTTTGTTTCAAGTAATACACAACGAGGCGCAGTAGACGTTGCAACAATGTTCATTGATGTTGCCGATCAAATCACGGCTCATGTACCAAACTATCTTTCGCAGTATGGAAACAATATTGGTTTGAATAACTACTATTCATGTAGTCAAAGAAAACATTCGCCCGGACTCGCAAAGAATAAACAATTCCAAATTACTCACCATATTTGTTTAATGTTAGATATTATCAACGGTAGGATATAATTTTTCCGCATACCATTCTAACATCACAGCTCGATCTTTAATATATTGCGCATGATTGTAAGTTCCTCTAATTGAGTTCTTATCAACATGCGCAAGTTGCATCTCAATCCAAGCACTTTCAAAACCATATTCATGCAAAATCGTGCTCATCATATGGCGGAAACCGTGCCCCGTTAGCCGCCTGTGATAGCCAAGCATCTTTATCACTTTATTGATGCTGGCATCGCTCATCGGCTTTCTAACGTCGTTTCTGCCTGGGAACACCAGCTGATATTTACCTGATATCACCTTCAGTTTATTTAAAATCTCGATTGCCTGAGACGAGAGCGGCACCAAATGAGAACGGCGCTTTTTCATTCGTTCTTTCGGGATTTCCCATAAAGCGTTATCCAAATCAAACTCACACCATAAAGCCTCTCGGAGTTCAACGGTGCGGACACCGGTAAGCATGAGGAGCTGAGTGGCATATTTAGTCAGTAAGCTGCCCCGATACCCTTCAAGCGCTTCAACAAAAGCTGGAATCTCTTTCTCTGTAAGGAACGGAAAGTGGTTCTGTTTTGGCTTGTTTAAGGCGATGGCCAAATCGGGAGCAAAATTGTACTTTGCTCGGCCAGTTACCACAGCAAAACGGAGGACTTCACCGCAGCGGCGGCGGATCTTGCTTGCCTGCTCTAATGCGCCACGCTTTTCTATTTTTTGCAGCACGGCCAATAGCTCTAGCGGCTCAATTAGCCCAATGGGCCTGTGGCCAACGTAGGGAAAAATATCGCGCTCAAGGCAGCCTAAAACTTCTTTAGCATAGCCATCCGTCCAGGTTGACTTCTTACCACTGTGCCATTCTCTGGCAACGGCTTCAAAGCTATTCTCATGCGAGAAACGCAGCGCTATTTTATCGGCTTTACGTGCGTCGCTGGGATTAATCCCCTTAGCTAGCATCGCACGCGCCTCCTCACGTTTGCGGCGTGCCTCTGCAAGCGAAACTTCCCCGTAAACGCCAAATGAGATCATTTTGGGCTTGCCTACAAAGCGGTAACGGAAGCGCCAGCCCTTAGCACCACTGACATCAACCAACAGCGATAGCCCTGCGCCATCGTTGAGCGTATAGGGCTTGTCTTGCGGTTTAGCACGTTTAATTTGAATATCAGATAGCAGCATGTGTATAGAAAAAAGATCGAACTGAGTTATACGCAATTTTATACACATCTGTGTATAGATTCCATTGAACTTTATTGGACAGTTCTGGACGTGATACGTGGTGTATAATTATGTTTTATAAGGGAATTTAGACTTTACGAGACAAGCTGAGACTTGAAAGAATTGTCCCCTGCAGGAATCGAACCTGCAACTAGCCCTTAGGAGGGGCTCGTTATATCCATTTAACTAAGGAGACGCCGGGCGCGCAGTATAGCGCACCGCGAACCTGATTTTAACTATGCAGCGGTTGTTTGCTCAATCTATCAGCAATTTAAGACCAGGCTTACACCTGTTTTTGCTTCTCTTTCCGCTTCTGTTCCGCACGCGCTTTGGCTTTCGCCGCTTCACTCATATCGTTACGAATCTGCGCATGGCTGATCAACGCAAATATCAGCGTACCGCCCGTGATATTGCCAAGCAGCGTAGGCAAGGCAAATGGCCAGAAGAATTCGTACCACGGCAGCGTGCCCGCAAACACCAGATACAGCACCTCGACTGAACCGACCACGATATGCGCTAAATCGCCTAACGCCACCAGCCAGGTCATCATCACAATCACTACAATCTTTGCGCCACCCGCATACGGGAACATCCATACCATGGTGGCGATAATCCAGCCTGATATCACCGCATTAGCGAACATTTCGCTTGGGGAGTTCACCATCACTTTTTCACTGATGGCGGTAAAGGCCTGACGCGTCGCATCGTCGAATATTGGCATATGATTAAAGGCCAGCGCCCCTAATGCGGTGCCAATCAGATTGCCGAGCAGCACCACGCACCAGAGACGTAACAGCAGCGCAAAGTTGCTGCCGGTCGGTTTGTGCATCACCGGCAAAACGGCGGTAACGGTATTCTCGGTAAACAGTTGCTGGCGCGCCATAATCACAATCACAAAGCCAAAGGTATAACCCAAATTTTCCAGTAAAAATGCGCCCGGCACGCCTTTAAGATGGACCTGAAAAATGCCTTTCGCCATCAGCGAAGCGCTCATTGACAGTCCCGCCGCAACCGCGGACCAGAGCAGCGCCATGCCGTCACGCTCGAGCTCTTTTTCCCCATCCTGGCGTATCTCTTCATGAATCGCCGCAGCCTGCGAGGGCAGGGCATCTTCATCGACTTCTATCTCCTTACCTTGCTCCTTCTCATCACTCTCTACATCGTTGTCACTGTTTGAAATCGATGGTGATTGTTTCATGTTTTCCTCAGGTGATAATGCCATTGCGTCATAAGCGTAGCTGGTTTTTGCAAGGTCGATTTGTTACGAAGATTCAAATTAAGAGTAACGAAATTTTAACTGAGTTGGATTTTTGAGCAATTTGTTGATCTGGGGCGCACGAATACCCCATTTGGGGTAAGTGGGAGCCAGCTCACAGACTTCGGCCCACAGATTCAATGTGGTATTATCCCCGCCTCATTCATTGCCGCGATTCTCCCTTCTATGCTCGAAGTCATTAATCTCTCATGCGTTCGTGATGAGCGAACCTTGTTTCATGGGTTGAGCTTCCGCGTGCAACCGGGTGACATTGTGCAAATTGAAGGGCCAAACGGAGCCGGGAAAACTTCGCTGTTGCGCCTGCTGGCCGGATTAAGCCGGGCGGAAGAGGGCGACGTAATGTGGCAGTCACAGCCCCTTCGTCAACAGCGCGAAGTATGGCAACAAAATCTGCTCTATCTTGGCCATCACCCCGGCGTGAAATCGGTACTCTCACCGCTAGAGAACCTGCATTTCTGGCACGGTAGCAGCAAAGAAGACGCGATTTTTGCTGCGCTTGAGCAGGTCGATCTGCTGGGCTTTGAAGAGGTGCCGGTGGCACAACTCTCCGCCGGACAGCAGCGGCGCGTGGCATTAGCACGCTTATGGCTCAGTCCGGCGTCGATGTGGATCCTCGATGAACCCTTAACCGCCATCGATAAAGGCGGTGTGGAAAAATTAATGGCGCGATTCGTCAGCCATGCCGATAACGGCGGAGCGGTGATTCTGACCACGCATCAGGATCTGCCCGATCACAGCGCGCGCGTGCGTAAAATTCGTCTTACTTCGGAGTGGGCTTGATGTTAGGCCGGGTCATTCAGCGTGAATTAAAAATCGCTTTTCGTAGCGGCGGGGAAGTGATCAATCCGCTGTGGTTTTTCCTGATTGTTATCACGCTGTTTCCGTTAGGTATCGGACCGGAGCCGCAGCAGCTGGCGCGCATTGCGCCGGGTGTGGCGTGGGTTGCCGCGTTACTCGCCTCATTGCTGGCGTTGGAACGGCTGTTTCGTGACGATTTTCTTGATGGTTCGCTTGAGCAACTACTTCTGTTGCCGACGCCGCTGCCGATCACGGTGCTGGGCAAAGTGATTGCGCACTGGCTGATTACCGGGCTACCGCTGATTTTATTGTCGCCGCTGGCGGCATTGTTGCTGTCGCTGGATTTTGCCGGCTGGCGCGCGATGGCATTGACGTTATTACTTGGCACGCCAACGCTGAGTTTTCTCGGCGCGATAGGCACCGGATTGACCGTTGGTCTGCGACGCGGCGGCGTATTACTGAGTTTGCTGGTATTGCCGTTGTCGATACCGGTTTTGATATTTGCCAGCGCGGCGATTGATGCCGCCGGAATGGGATTGCCGATCGGGGGTTATCTGGCGATTCTTGGCGCGATGCTGGCGGTAAGCGCAACGCTGTCGCCGTTCGCGACGGCAGCGGCCTTGCGTATCAGTCTGCATTAATTCGTGCCGCCCCAGAGCGGTCGAAACCTGAATTTTCTTTATTGTGAGCTATGCAAAATGTGGAAATGGTTACACCAGTGGGCAAAGCCTGAGCGGCTTTACCAGCTATGCGGTCGCTTGATTCCGTGGTTCGCTGTGCTGGGTGTTGGCACGCTATTACTCGGCTGGGTCTGGGGCTTCGGCTTTGCACCGGCGGATTATCAGCAGGGCAACAGCTTCCGGATTATGTACATTCACGTGCCTGCAGCGATGTGGTCGATGGGCGTGTATGCGTCAATGGCTATTGCGGCATTTATCGGCCTGGTGTGGCAGATGAAGATGGCCGATCTGGTCTCAGCGGCGATGGCGCCGATTGGCGCGGTGTTCACCTTTATCGCGCTGATTACCGGCTCCGCCTGGGGTAAACCGATGTGGGGAACCTGGTGGATCTGGGATGCACGCCTGACATCTGAGCTGGTGCTGCTGTTCCTCTATATGGGCGTTATCGCGCTCTATCACTCCTTTGAAGACCGCCGCACCGCCGGGCGCGCCGCCGGCATTTTGATTCTGGTTGGCGTGGTTAATCTGCCGATCATTCACTTCTCGGTGCAATGGTGGAACACGCTGCATCAGGGCTCATCAGGCATTCTGCAGCAGGCTATCGATCCAAGCATGCGCACACCGCTGCGCTGGTCCATTCTCGGTTACCTGCTGGTGTTTGGTGCGCTGACCTTAATGCGCCTGCGCAATTTGATTCTATTCACCGAGCGTCATCGTCCGTGGGCGATTGATGTGGCGCAGGGAGGAAGCAAATCATGACGCCAGCCTTTGCATCGTGGAGCGATTTCTTCGCCATGGGCGGCTATGCCTTTTACGTCTGGCTCGCCGTTATCCTTACGTTGATCCCGTTATTCGGTCTGGTGCTGCACACCGTGCTGTTCCGCCGCCGTTTGCTGACGGAAATTCGCCAGCGTCAGTCCAGGGAGCGCCGCATTCGCGCGGCTAAATCGAAAAAAGCTGCCAGTGGAGCAGCGGGAGAATCCGTGTGAATATCCGTCGTCGTAATCGCCTCTATGTGGCGATCGCGGTGTTGATCGGGCTTGGCCTGGCGACCGCGCTGGTGATGTATGCGCTGCGTTCCAACATCGACCTGTTTTATACCCCGAGTGAAATTATCAACGGCAAAGGTGAAGATCATCAGAAGCCTGAGCCGGGCCAGCGCTTGCGCATTGGCGGCATGGTGATGCCGGGCAGCGTAAAGCGTGATCCGAAAACGCTCGCTGTCTCTTTCAAGCTGTATGACGCCAGCGGCGTGGTCAGTGTTACCTATGAAGGCATTCTGCCGGACCTGTTCCGTGAAGGGCAGGGCGTGGTAGCGCAAGGCGTGCTGGAAGAGGGCAATCTGGTGAACGCCAAAGAAGTGCTGGCGAAACACGATGAAAAATATACGCCTCCCGAAATTGAAGATGCCATGAAGAAGAATCACACAGGACCTGCAGCAGCCTATCAGCAGTCGGGTGCGCAATCATGATGCCGGAAATTGGTAGCTTTCTGCTGTGTCTGGCGCTGGCTTTAGCGCTCCTGTTGAGCGTCTATCCGTTGTGGGGCGCTGCGCGGCAGGATGCGCGTTTGATGGCCATGGCGCGCCCGTTAACCTGGGGCATGTTTATCTGTGTCGCCGCCTCTTTTGTGGTGTTGGTGCACGCCTTTGTGGTGAATGACTTTACCGTTGGCTATGTCGCCACCAACTCCAACACCTTGCTGCCGGTCTATTATCGCATCGCGGCAACCTGGGGTGCGCACGAAGGTTCACTGCTGTTGTGGGTGCTGCTGCTCAGCACCTGGACGCTGGCGGTGGCGATCTTCAGTCGCGGGATGCCGCAGGATGCGCTAGCACGCGTGCTGGCGGTGATGGGCATGATTAATCTCGGCTTCCTGCTGTTTATCATTCTCACCTCGAATCCATTTACCCGCACCTTGCCAAACTTCCCGATTGACGGGCGCGATCTCAACCCAATGCTGCAGGATATCGGGCTGATCTTCCATCCGCCGCTGCTGTACATGGGTTATGTCGGCTTCTCGGTGGCCTTTGCGTTTGCCATTGCCTCGCTGATGGCCGGACGTCTGGATACCGCATGGGCGCGCTGGTCACGTCCGTGGACCACCGCCGCGTGGGTCTTCCTGACTATCGGTATCGTCCTCGGTTCGGCGTGGGCTTATTACGAACTCGGCTGGGGCGGCTGGTGGTTCTGGGATCCGGTCGAAAACGCCTCCTTTATGCCGTGGCTGGCTGGTACCGCGCTGATGCACTCGCTGGCGGTAACGGAAAAGCGCGGCAGCTTCAAGTCCTGGACGGTGTTACTGGCGATTACCGCGTTCTCGTTAAGCCTGCTTGGCACTTTCCTCGTGCGCTCCGGCGTGCTGGTTTCCGTGCACTCGTTCGCCTCCGATCCGGCGCGCGGCATGTTTATTCTCGCCTTCCTGGTGATTGTGATTGGCAGCTCGCTGCTGCTGTACGCGCTGAAAGGTGGTCAGGTGCGCAGCCGCGTACAGAGCGAAGCCTGGTCACGCGAATCCTTCCTGCTGGGTAATAACGTGCTGCTGATCGCCGCGATGCTGGTGGTGTTACTCGGTACGCTGCTGCCGCTGGTGCATAAACAGCTCGGTCTCGGCAGCATCTCGGTGGGCGAGCCGTTCTTCAACACCATGTTTACCTGGCTGATGGCACCGTTCGCGCTGATGCTCGGTATCGGTCCGCTGGTGCGCTGGCGTCGTGACCAACCACAGAAACTGTGGAAACGCCTTGGCGTGGGCCTGTTAGTGACGCTGATTCTGTCGATCGCCCTGCCGTGGCTGCTGCAGGATCGCATTGAGGCGATGACGGTTATCGGCCTGCTGATGTCGATCTGGGTGATCATGCTGACGTTGATGGAACTGCACGAGCGCGCCACCCATCGTTACTCTTTCTTCAAAGGTTTACGACATCTGTCGCGCAGCCATTGGGGCATGGTGCTGGGGCATTTAGGCGTGGCGGTGACCGTGGTTGGTATCGCCTTTAGCACCCAATACAGCGTTGAGCGTGATGTGCGCATGAAGGCGGGTGATACCGTTGATATCCACAATTATCACTTTACCTTCCACGGCGTGCGCAACCTGCAAGGGCCGAACTATAGCGGCGGCGTGGCGGTGATTGAAGTGACGCGCAACGGCAAGCTGGAGGCGGTGATGCAGGCGGAAAAACGCTTCTATGCAGCCGCGCGCACCATGATGACCGAAGCGGCAATCAGCGGCGGTTTCACCCGCGATCTGTATGCGGCGCTGGGCGAAGAGCTGGATGACGGTTCGTGGGCGGTGCGGATTTACTACAAACCGTTTGTGCGCTGGATCTGGTTCGGCGGCGTGTTTATGGCGGTGGGCGGCTTGTTCTGCCTGTTCGATCCGCGCTATCGCTCACGCAAAAAAGAGCAGCGCGAGGAGCTGGCATGAACAAAAAAATCCTGTTTATCCCGTTAGTTCTGTTTTTGCTGCTGGCCGCAGCGCTGCTATGGCAGCTGTCGCGCAACGCCAACGGCGATGATCCAACGCGTCTCGAATCAGCGTTGATCGGCAAACCGGTGCCAGTATTCAAACTGGAAGCGCTCGAACAACCCGGCAAAATCTACGATCAGCAGGTGCTGACCGACGGCAAACCGATTCTGCTCAACGTCTGGGCAACCTGGTGCCCAACCTGCCGCGCGGAGCATCAATACCTCAACACGCTGGCGGAAAAAGGCATTCGCGTGGTTGGCCTCAACTATAAAGACGATCGCACCAAAGCGGTGACCTGGCTGAACACGCTGGGCAATCCTTATGCGCTCAGCCTGTATGACGGCAACGGGATGCTCGGTCTCGATCTCGGCGTTTACGGCGCACCGGAAACCTTCCTGATCGACGGCAAAGGGATCATTCGTTATCGCCACGCAGGCGACATGAACGATCGTGTCTGGCTCGAAGAAGTGAAACCGCTGTGGGACAAATACAACAAGGAGGCGGGCGTATGAAACGGCTGCTTCTACTGTTAGCGGGCATTCTGCTCAGCACCAGCCTGTGGGCGGCGATTGATACTTATCAGTTCGATTCGGTGCAGCAGGAAGAACAATACCGTGATCTCACCGCATCGATGCGTTGCCCGAAATGCCAGAACAACAGCATTGCCGATTCCAATGCGATGATCGCGTCGGATATGCGTCTTAAAGTCTACGAGTTGATGAAGCAGGGCGAAAGCCGCCAGCAGATCATTGATTACATGGTGGCGCGTTACGGTAATTTCGTGACGTATGAGCCGCCGGTAACGCCTTCCACGCTGATTTTGTGGGTGGGGCCAGCGCTGTTTGTGGTGCTGGGCGCGCTGATCATTATTCTGCGTAATCGTCGCGGCAAAGCGCGTAGCGAACTCGACGACAGTGAACAACAGCGCCTTGCGGCGTTACTCAAGCGTGACGGGAAGCCGTAATGACTGGATTCTGGATTACCCTGATTATTTTACTGCTGGCGGCTATCGCGCTGTTTCTGCGTGCCGGCTGGCGTCAGCGCGAGGCCAGCAGTGGCGATCGCGATCGTCTCAACACCGATTTCTATCAGCAACGCCTGCGCGAGCTGGAGCGTGATGAAGAAGAGGGCGTGGTGGCTGAGCGCCCGGAAATGGTGCGCGAACTGCAACAAACACTATTAACTGATGTGCCGCAGCAGGATGCCGCGACCATTCATCGCAGCAGCCGCTGGGTGTTGCTGCCGGGCGTGATTGTGCTGCTGGTGGTGTCGGTTGGCATGTATCTGAAAACCGGCGGACTTACGCAGCAAACCGCGTTTGTCAGCGTACAGCAGGAGTATCCTGCGTTACGTGCGCGCGTGATGGATCCTAAAGCTCAGCCGCTAACCATGGAAGAGTTGGCGCGTCTGCAGCTGGGTCTGCGCAGCTCGCTGCAGAACGACGCAACGAACCTCAACGATTGGGCGATGCTGGGCCGCTTAGGGATGGTGCTGAATAATGCCACCGATGCCAGCCAGGCATTTGAACATGCGCTACAGCTGGCGCCAGACAACGTCGAACTGCAGCAGGATTATGCCGAAGTGCTGACGCGCTCCAGCGATCCGCAGGATAACCGTCAGGCCAACGTGTTGCTGAAAGCGCTGCTTAAACGCGATCACAGCGATGTGCGCACGCTGAGTCTGCTGGCGTTTAACGCCTTTGAACAGCAGCAGTACAACGAGGCGATTGGTGCATGGCAGGTGATGCTGAAACTGTTACCGGCAGGCGATCGTCGCATCACCATGATCGAGCGCAGCATTGAACAAGCGAAAACCGACGCGGGACAGCAAAATAGCAGCCTGGCATTGACGGTGAGTTTGACGCCGCCGGCAGAAAAAATGTTACCGCAAGGCGGAGTGTTGTATATTTCTGTGTCTGACGGTGTTTCACCGGTGCCTGTGGCTGTGAAGCGTTTACCGCTGAGCCACTTTCCGTTATCGCTCACGCTCGATGACAGCAATGCCATGATGCCCGATCGCCTGCTTTCGGCACAGCATCAGGTACAAGTCAGGGTGCGCATTTCGCGCGATGGCAGTGCCAATCCACAGTCTGGCGACTGGTTGGGTTTAAGCGCGGTCACACCCTGGGATGGTCATCAGCAACTGGCTGTGGAAATTAATCAACAGCAGCCCTGAAGCGATACCTTACTGATCCGCACAGGGAGAGAAGAATGAATAACCGCCTGACCGGTTTGGCGCTAGCCAGCTTACTGCTGGTGGGTTGTGCCAGCTCAAAACCGGCTGAAAATACGGAACCTGCGCAGCGCAGCGATCCGCTGGAAGGCTTTAACCGCACGATGTTTAACTTCAACTACAACGTGCTGGATCCGTATGTTCTGCGTCCGGTGGCAGTCGCCTGGCGCGATTACGTGCCGGTGCCGGCACGTAGCGGCATCAGTAATGTGTTATCCAACGTTGAAGAGCCCGCCAGCATGGTCAACGCCATTCTGGTGGGTGAACCGCGCCAGGCAGGCATCCACTTCACCCGCTTCTTCCTGAACACCGTGTTAGGGCTGGGTGGCTTTATCGACGTGGCGGGCAAAGCCAATCCGGCGCTGGCGCGTGAAGTGCCGCATCGCTTTGGTAGCACGCTGGGACGTTATGGCGTCGGTTACGGCCCGTATGTTGAATTGCCGGCCTACGGTAGTTTCACCATCCGTGAAGATGGCGGTGACTTCGTTGATACGCTCTATCCGGTCTTAAGCTGGTTGAGCTGGCCGATCTCGGTAGGTAAATGGACGCTGGAAGGGATTGAAACCCGTGCGCAGTTGCTGGATTCGGACGCCATTTTGCGTCAGCAGCAAGATCCGTACGCCTTTATTCGTAATGCCTACTTCCAGCGACATGACTTTATTGCCAACGGCGGTAAGCTGAAGCCGGAAGATAATCCGAACGCCAGTGCGATTCAGGACGATCTGAAAGATATTGATTCTGAATAAAACAAAAAGGCGACTCAATGAGTCGCCTTTTTTATCAAGCTACGTATCAGAACTTGTAGTTAAAGTTCGCGCCGTACAGCCAGGCTTTACCTTCAGAGTTAAAGGTATACGGGCCTTCTTTCACGGTGACTTTCTGACCGTGCATGTAAGAAATACCCAGGTCGACAGAAGCATCTTCATTGAAGGCGTAAGACGCACCGGCACTCAGCCACAGACGATCCTGATCCGGAATAGAGATAGAACGCTTATCGGCCGGAACCGGGCTGTCATCAAAGGCGATACCGGTACGGAAGGTCCAGTTATCGTCGTAGAAGTAAGTGGTACCCAACGCGATACGGTAGGCATCGTGGAAACTTTCATCCTTATAGAACAGCGTCTGGCCATTGCTGCCGGTGGCTTTCAACTCCTGAAATTGGCTCCAGCTGGTATAAGTCAGGCTATAGTGAACCGCCCATTGCGGCGCCACTTTATGCCAGCCTGACACTTCCCACATCTCTGGCAGATTCAAAGTCAGAGAACCCGGAATTGTGGTGCCGCTGGTGCCGTAAGGCAGGCCTAAAGCCAGTGCCTGCGGTGTACCGTTAAAGGCGGTGGGGATGTTGCTCTTGTAGTCGCCGTCAAAGTCGACTTTTACTTCTGAGCGGTAGGTAAAGCCAAAGCGGTTATTTTTATCCACTTCGTACAGGATGCCGGCGTTCCAGCCGTAACCCCATTCATCACCTTTTAAATGCGCAATCTGGGTATCGGCTGGCAATCCTGCCACGGCACCTGCTTCACCGGCATAGCGCTCAATTTTCGCTTTTGCGTAGACCGCATCAAAGCCGATACCGAAGCTGAAATTCTCATTCAGTCGATAAGCGGTGCTGATATTAAAATTACCGGTCATCAGGTCGGTTTTGCCGCCATAACCACCTGCGGTATAGCCGTCATTAAATTCGGTTGCTAAACCATAGTTTGAGGTCGCAGATGCGCCAATCCACCACTGATCGTTAATTGGGTGCACATAGTGAAGATTAGGGATCCACTGATTTGGGGCGATATTTTTGGCATCGAGGCTGCGACCTGTCGGGCTCTGACCGCTAATATCCACTTCGGGATCAATATAAACCGCGCCGATAGAGAAAGAAGGGCGATCCATTAATGCCATGGTTGCCGGGTTACGGCTGGCAGAGGCGGCGGTATCACCCATCGCACCTTCGCCGGAATATGCACGACCTAAACCAATTGCTGAGAATTCATTCAGTTGAAAGCCCGCGGCGTAAACATGAGAACAGACGAGCGTTACTGCAGCTGCCACAGCTGACTTTGCAAACAGGTTTTTATGGTTCATGACCACAACCTCATCCAGATTTATTATTTAACGTTGTTACGTCGCGTAACAAAGAGCGGCGAATTGTAGGGACTGATGGCAAAACCACATATCAGACCAGTGCGACGAGTATAGGTCCGACCTGTGTATTTGTTGCAATATCGTTTTTTAAATATTTCTGATTTGATCGATAAAATCAGATCTGCTTAACAAAATCTTAGCGGTTCGACTTAAACATAGCGTTCAATTTTGCTTTGGATCAATTTTTAGTGTGATATTCGTCACTTAGCGGCTTGAGCGTGGATGTGAAAACGCAGCAGGCGTACACTTTGCGGCAGAAAATAATCCGATTACGTTGAAATTATCGTCAGGAGAGAATCATGACTGATGCCATTAAAAAGTGTAATGCCAACGAAACGGCGGCCTGCTGCTGTGTCGATGTGGGAACCGTGATGGATAACACCGATTGCACCGCAAGCTGGTCTGGCGTATTTGCCGACCGTCATGCGGCGGAAGCGATGCTGGCGCATTTGACTGAGCGCGCGCGTCAGGTGGAATCCGATCCTTGCGATATTCGCGCGGATTTTGCCAATGAAGGCGACGCGGTGCGCCTGTCTATCG
Organism: Pantoea leporis; assembly: GCF_028048155.1. Classification (NCBI taxonomy): domain Bacteria; kingdom Pseudomonadati; phylum Pseudomonadota; class Gammaproteobacteria; order Enterobacterales; family Erwiniaceae; genus Pantoea; species Pantoea leporis. Next base: position 295,180 of record NZ_JALMEU010000004.1, on the reverse strand, counting down.
ACTTCACCTTTGCCTGCCAGGCCGAAACCCTGATTTTCCAGCTCGGCCTACGCTAATCATGCCGCTGCCGAAACCCCTTCGGCAGCCTTAACTCATTTTCGTGTATTCCCTCGCACTTTTTTCCTCTGCTTATTGGCTACTTAGCAACACTTAGTTAACACTGATGATCAGGTCAGACCTGTTTGGCAATGATGCCCCGGTCGAAAAATACAGGTGATTGCAATGAGCAAAGCGCAGCCGCTGCTGACGCGTCAGGGCGAACGTATCGCCATAACCCACGGATTACGCACCCCTTTTGCCCGTCAGGCGACCGATTTCCACGGCATTCCCGCGCTAGAGCTGGGGCGCATGGTGATCAGCGAACTGATGGCGCGCAGCGAATTACCGGTCGAGATTATCGATCAACTGGTGTTTGGCCAGGTGGTGCAGATGCCGGAAGCGCCCAATATTGCGCGTGAAATTGTTCTGAGCAGCGGATTAGGCGTGCATACCGATGCCTATAGCGTTAGCCGCGCCTGCGCCACCAGTTTTCAGGCGGTGGCAAACGTGGCGGAAAGTTTAATGGCGGGCACCATCGATGCCGGCATTGCCGGTGGCGCGGATTCATCCTCGGTGCTGCCGATTGGCGTCAGTAAAACTCTGGCTCGTGCGCTGGTGGATCTCAACAAAGCGCGCAGCTTTAGTCAAAAACTCAGCATCCTGCGTCATTTGCGTCCGCGCGATCTCTTGCCGGTGCCACCGGCGGTAGCGGAGTATTCCACCGGATTACGCATGGGTGATACCGCCGAGCAGATGGCGAAAAGTCACGGCATCACGCGTGAACAGCAGGACGCGTTAGCGCTGCGTTCGCACCAGCATGCGGCGCGCGCCTGGCAATCGGGCGTGTTAAGCCAGGAAGTGATGCCCGCATTTGTGCCGCCGTGGAAAGCGCCCATCGAGCAGGACAACAATATTCGCTTCAACGCCAGCGCCGCCGATTACGCCAAACTGCGCCCGGCGTTTGATCGTCGCCACGGTTCGGTGACCGCCGCCAACAGCACGCCGCTGACCGATGGTGCCGCAGCGGTGATCCTGATGCGTGAAGGGCGCGCGCGCGAACTCGGCATTCAGCCGCTCGGCTATCTGCGCAGCTATGCTTTTACGGCGATTGATGTCTGGCAGGATATGCTGCTTGGACCGGCCTACGCCTCGCCGCTGGCGCTGGAGCGCGCCGGCATCACGCTCAACGATCTGACGCTGATTGATATGCACGAAGCCTTTGCCGCACAAACCTTAGCCAACCTGAAAATGTTCCGTGACGAACGCTTTGCGCGCGAGGTGCTGAATCGTCCGCATGCGTTAGGTGAAGTCAATGAAGAACGCTTTAACGTGCTTGGCGGATCGATTGCTTATGGTCATCCGTTTGCCGCCACTGGCGCACGCATGATCACGCAAACGCTGCAGGAACTGCGGCGGCGCGGTGGCGGATTGGGATTGGTCACCGCCTGCGCGGCGGGCGGCCTGGGCACGGCAATGGTTTTGGAGGCCGAATAATGAGCGAATCCGCCTTTCATTTACACATGCGCCTCGACCACGTCGGTGTGATCACCATCGATGTGCCGGGCGAGAAGATGAACACGCTGAAGGCCGAGTTTGTGCCGCAGATCAAAGCGGTGCTGGACGAAGCGCGCAGCCATCAGCAGTTGGCTGGATTAGTGTTGATCTCCGGCAAGCCAGACAACTTTGTTGCTGGTGCGGATATCAGCATGATCGCCAACTGCAAAACGGCGCAGGAAGCTGAGGCGCTGGCAAAGCAGGGACAAGATGTGATGGCGATGATTGCCGCGCTGCCGTTTCCAGTGGTGGCGGCGATTCACGGTGCCTGCCTCGGCGGCGGTCTGGAACTGGCGCTGGCCTGCGATGCGCGCATCTGTTCGCTGGATGACAAAACGCGCCTCGGTTTGCCGGAAGTACAGCTCGGTCTGCTGCCGGGTTCTGGCGGTACGCAACGTTTGCCGCGCCTGATTGGCGTACAGCAGGCGCTGCCGCTGATCCTCACCGGCAAACAGCTGCGCGCTAAACAGGCGCTCAAGCTGGGGATTGTCGATGACGCGGTGCCGCAATCAATTCTGCTGGAAACGGCGCTTGCGCGCGTACACAAAGGAAAAGGCGCACGGCGGGAGCTTTCGCGCCGCGATCGTTTTCTGCAGGGACCAATCGCGCGTCAGGTGCTGTTCTCGCTGGCGCAGCGGCAAATCCACAGCAAAACCCAGGGCAACTATCCAGCGGCCCAGCGCATTCTTGACGTGGTGCGCATCGGTCTGGAGCAGGGCAGCAGCGCCGGGCATGAAGCGGAAGCGCGCGCCTTTGGCCAACTGGCGATGACGCCAGAATCGGCCGCGCTGCGCAGTTTGTTCTTCGCCTCAACGGCCTTAAAGAAAGAGTCGATGGCCAGTGTCGAGCCGCAAGTGCTGAAGCAGATTGGCGTGCTCGGCGGCGGTTTGATGGGCGGCGGCATCGCCAGCGTTACGGCGCTGAAAGCCGGTTTGCCAGTGCGCATTAAAGACATCAATCTGGTCGGCGTGAATCATGCGCTGCAATACAGCTGGGATCTGCTGAGCAACAAGGTGAAGCGGCGTCAGCTAAAAGCCGCCGAACGCCAGCAGCAGATGGCGCGCATCAGCGGTGGCACCGATTACCAGGGATTTAGCCAGCGCGATCTGGTGATTGAAGCAGTATTTGAGGATCTGGCGCTCAAGCAGCAGATGGTCAGCGAAATCGAAAGCCATTGCCAGCCGCACACCATTTTCGCCTCCAATACTTCGTCGCTGCCAATTGCTGATATCGCAGCCAAAGCCCAGCGGCCTGAAAACGTGATCGGTCTGCATTTTTTCAGTCCTGTGGACAAAATGCCGCTGGTGGAGGTGATTCCTCACGCCAATACCTCGGCGCAAACGCTGGCAAATACGGTGCAGCTGGCGCGTCAGCAGGGCAAAACGGCGGTGGTGGTGGCGGATCGCCCCGGCTTTTACGTTAACCGCATTCTCGCGCCCTATATAAATGAAGCGATGCACTGCTTGCAGGAAGGTGAGCCGATTGAGCATATCGATCGCGCTCTAGTGAAGTTTGGTTTCCCGGTTGGGCCACTGCAGCTGCTGGATGAAGTGGGCATTGATGTCGGCAGCAAAATCAGCCCGATTCTTGAGCAGGCTTACGGTTTACGTTTCAGCGCCCCCAACGCCGCGAACGCCATTCTGGCCGACGGCAGAAATGGGCGCAAAAATCACAAAGGGTTTTACCTCTATCAACGTTCGCGCTGGCCGGGAAAACGCAAAGTCGATGCTTCCCTTTATTCACTGCTGAATATCAAACCGCAGGCAAGGCAGAGCGAAGCGCAGATCGCTGAGCGCTGCGTCTTGATGATGCTGAACGAAGCGGCACGCTGTCTGGATGAAGCGGTGATCCGCAACGCGCGTGATGGCGATATTGCGGCGGTATTTGGCATCGGTTTTCCGCCGTTCCTTGGCGGTCCGTTCCGCTATATGGATCAGCGCGGCATTGGCGATATCGTCAAAGCATTAAGGTCATTAATGCAGCAGCACGGCGAGCGTTTTACGCCGAGTGAGGCGCTGATTGCAATGTCAGAACAGCAAACGAATTTTTACACTTCTGCACAATCGTGAATAGGCGCACAGATTCAGCGGGTTAGTCAGCGGGCCGTGCAGCGGTAAGCGCGGCACCATTCTGAGATATGCTTATTTAATAAACAACCGGTTGACTATACTGAAGCCATTGGGGTAAAACACACCGTTCATTCGCAGAATGAAGCGTCTGGTGCTGTGGTACCGGCCGATATCGACAAACAACAGCGGTGCTTTATGCAAGTTTTTATCATGCGTCATGGCGATGCAGCTCTGGAAGCAGCGAGTGATTCTGTTCGACCTCTCACACTCTGTGGCTGTGATGAATCGAGAGCGATGGCGAGCTGGCTCAACGGCAAAACGCCAGAAATTGATCGGGTATTAGTCAGTCCTTACCTGCGTGCCGAGCAAACGCTCGCCACGGTGCGCGAAACCCTGAAATTGCCAGAAGGGCAGGATGTTTTGCCGGAACTGACGCCGGGCGGCGATCCGGGCATGGTGGCCTGCTATCTGCAGGCGCTGGCACAAAAAGGGGTTAAATCGGCGCTGGTGATTTCGCATCTGCCGCTGGTGGGTTATCTGGTGTCTGAACTCTGCCCGCAGGAAGCGCCGCCGATGTTCGCGACCTCGGCAATAGCCTGTGTGAACTTTGATGCAGAGGCCTGCGAAGGCAAGCTGGAGTGGCAGGTCAGCCCGTCAAAATTGGCTAAAGCGATTTAATTCCCTAAAGTTATACATTTCTCTGTGGGCCGCAAACGCGGCCCTATCCTTTTGTAGCGCGGCATGTCACGGCAATTCAGGCGGCTGCCACTCCTCTACCTCTATCAGCACCAGCAGTGCGGCATCGCCGCCAAACATTTTCGGTGCCTGATGAAACGCCATCACATGCGGATGTTGTGCCAGCCACAGCGGTGTTTGCTGCTTGAGGATGTGTTTGCCGTGCCCGGTCATCACGCTGGCGCAGAACAGATGTTCGCGACGACAGGCGGCAATCAACGCGCCGAGTTCCTGCTTGGCCTGCATCTGCGTTAAGCCATGCAGATCGAGAAAAATTTCCGGCGTGTAATCGCCACGACGCAATTTCTTCTGCTCGTAATGGCTGACATCCGCGCGCACGTAGCGCACCGGACCTTCGCTCGACAGCAACGGCTGAAACTCGTCTGAAAAATAATGGCTGTTATCGACCTGTTCTGAAAGCAGGCGTTTGAGCGGTACTTCGCGCGTTTTCACTACCGGTTTATGCACGATAGTGTCCTGTTTCAGCTTGCGGGTTCCACTCATTAACTGGCGGAACATCTCCTGATCGTCCTGGCTTAGCGGCGTTTTCTTACTCATGGCTCTGTGATTGGGTCAGAAAAGGCTGGTTAAACAGCCGGTGGCATACCTTAACCGTTACTGTTAACAAATGTCAGCTTTTTCGCCTCGCTGCGCTGAATTCTGCCCGGCTTCGTGGCACACTATCGGCCGATTGATTTTATGGCCTGCGGAGGGCTACGTGGACAAGATATTCGTCGATGAGGCAGTGAATGAACTGCACACCATTCAGGACATGCTGCGCTGGGCTGTCAGCCGTTTTTCGGCGGCAGGCATTTGGTACGGCCACGGCACGGATAATCCCTGGGACGAAGCAGTCCAACTGGTTCTGCCAACGCTGTGGCTACCGCTGGATATTCCAGAAGATATGCGCAATGCGCGCCTGACTGCCAGCGAGCGTCATCGCATTGTTGAGCGCGTGATTCGCCGCGTCAACGAGCGCATTCCGGTGGCGTATCTCACCAACAAAGCCTGGTTCTGTGGCCACGAATTTTACGTTGATGAGCGCGTATTAGTGCCGCGTTCACCGATTGGTGAACTGATTGAGAACCGCTTTGCCGGTTTGATCAGCGATTCGCCTCATCACATTCTGGATATGTGTACCGGCAGCGGCTGCATCGCCATTGCCTGCGCTTACGCCTTCCCGGAAGCGGAAGTGGATGCAGTCGATATCTCCACCGATGCACTGGCTGTCGCCGAGCAGAACATTGAAGAGCATGGCCTGCTGAACCACGTCACGCCAATCCGCGCCGATCTGTTCCGCAACTTGCCGCCGGTGAAATACGATCTGATCGTCACCAATCCGCCGTACGTGGATGCGGAAGATATGGACGATCTGCCGAACGAATATCGCCACGAGCCGGAACTGGGTCTGGCGGCGGGCAGCGACGGCCTGAAACTGGTGCGTCGCATTCTGGCCTGTGCGCCGGATTACCTCACTGAGCAAGGCGTGCTGATTTGCGAAGTGGGTAACAGCATGGTGCACATGATCGATCAGTATCCAGACGTGCCGTTTACCTGGCTGGAGTTTGATAACGGCGGTGACGGCGTGTTTATGCTGACGCGCGAGCAAATCGTGGCGGCACAGCATCACTTCTCATTTTACAAAGACTAAATAAGAGGGCGAGCGCTCGCCCGCAACATCGCAACAAGGAACCAGCATGGCCGGAAACAGCATCGGACAAGTTTTTCGCGTAACCACTTTTGGCGAGTCGCATGGTATTGCGCTGGGCTGCATCGTTGACGGTGTGCCGCCCGGCATTCCGCTGACGGAAGCCGACATCCAGCACGATCTTGATCGTCGTCGTCCTGGCACTTCGCGCTATACCACGCAGCGCCGCGAGCCGGATCAGGTGAAAATTTTGTCCGGCGTGTTTGAGGGCGTGACGACGGGAACCTCAATCGGTTTGCTGATTGAGAACACCGACCAGCGTTCACAGGATTACGGCACCATCAAAGATCTGTTCCGTCCTGGCCATGCCGATTATACCTACGAGCAGAAATATGGCCTGCGCGACTATCGTGGCGGTGGCCGCTCTTCGGCGCGTGAAACCGCGATGCGCGTGGCGGCAGGGGCGATTGCCAAGAAGTATCTGCAGATGAAGCACGGCATCGTGGTGCGCGGCTATCTGGCGCAGATTGGCGATGTGGCCTGCGAGCTGAAAGACTGGAGCATCGTGGAAGAGAACCCGTTCTTCTGCCCGGATGCCTCCAAACTGGAAGCGCTGGATGAGCTGATGCGCGGCCTGAAAAAAGAGGGCGATTCCATCGGCGCCAAAGTTACCGTGCTGGCAGAGAACGTGCCGCCGGGCCTGGGCGAGCCGGTATTTGATCGTCTGGATGCGGATTTAGCGCATGCGCTGATGAGCATCAACGCGGTGAAAGGCGTGGAGATCGGCGACGGTTTTGCGGTGATCAATCAGCGCGGCAGTCAACATCGCGATGAGATCCGTGCCAACGGTTTCCAGAGCAATCACGCGGGCGGCATTCTGGGCGGCATCAGCAGCGGCCAAACCATTAGCGCCAATCTGGCGATGAAACCGACCTCCAGCATCACCGTGCCAGGCAACACCATCACCCGCGAGGGTGAAGAAGTCGAGATGATTACCAAAGGTCGTCACGATCCCTGCGTCGGCATTCGCGCCGTGCCGATTGCCGAAGCGATGATGGCGATTGTGTTGATGGATCACCTGCTGCGCCAGCGTGCGCAAAACGGTGACGTCAACAGCAGCGTTCCGCGCTGGTAAACCCGATGATGCGCCGTCTGCTCATTATCTGTGCCGCGCTGCTATGCAGTGCGGCCGCCGTTGCTGCCACGCCGTGGCAGCAAATTCATCAGCCGATTGCCGGCAGCCCGCAGTCGATTGGCGGTTTCGCCAACGGCTGTATTGTGGGTGCGCAGCAGTTGCCGCTTAACTCACCCAATTATCAGGTGATGCGCCAGGATCAGCGCCGCTATTTCGGCCATCCCGATCTGATCGCCTTTATTCAGCGTCTCAGCACCCAGGTTCATCAGCTTCAGCTGGGACAAGTGCTGATTGGCGATATGGGCATGGCGGCGGGTGGACGTTTTAGCAGCGGCCACGCCAGCCATCAAACGGGTCTAGACGTCGATATCTGGCTGCAGCTGCCGAAAACCCGCTGGACGGCGCAGCAGTTGCTCAAGCCGCAGCCGCTCGATCTGGTTTCTGCCGATGATAAACAGGTGATTGCGCGTCACTGGCAGCCGCAAATCGATAGCCTGATTAAACTGGCGGCGAAAGATGATGAAGTGACGCGTATCTTCGTCAATCCGGCAATCAAAAGGCAGCTTTGCGCCGATGCTGGCAGCGATCGCGCGTGGTTGAATAAAGTGCGTCCGTGGTTTGCCCATCGCGCGCACATGCACGTGCGTCTGCGATGCCCGGCGGGGAGCCTTGAATGTGAAGACCAGGCACCTCAACCGGCCGGCGATGGCTGTGGCGCTGAGCTGGACAGCTGGTTCCTGCCGAAAAAACCAGGCAGCACGCCGCCGGTGAAGAAAACGCCGCCGCCATTGCCGCCGTCTTGCCAGGCGTTATTAGATAAGCATCTTCTGTAGGTATTTCAATGGATTGGTTCGTTGTCAGTCCGCTGATTATCGGCGTGCTGTTCTTTGTGGCAATGTTGGCGGCGTTTATCGACTCCATTGCCGGTGGCGGTGGTTTGCTCACCGTGCCTTCATTGCTGGCTGCCGGGCTGTCGCCTGCACAGGCGTTAGCCACTAATAAGCTGCAATCGGTCGGCGGATCGTTCTCCGCCAGCCTCTATTTCATCCGACGTGGTGCGGTGAATCTGAGCGAGCAGTGGCTGAATATCGCCATGACCTTCCTCGGCGCGATTGCCGGCACCATTCTGATTCAGCACTTACAAGCGGATGTGCTGCGCCAAATCTTACCGCTGCTGCTGATCTGCATCGGTTTGTGGTTCCTGCTGATGCCGCGTTTGGGCGAAGCCGATCGCGAACGTCGTCTGCACGGTTTGCCCTATGCGCTGGTAGGCGGCGGCTGCGTCGGCTTTTACGACGGCTTCTTTGGTCCCGGCGCCGGCTCGTTCTATGCGCTGGCCTTTGTTACGCTGTGTGGCTTCAATCTGGCGAAAGCCACCGCCCACGCCAAAATCCTAAATTTCACCTCGAATTTTGGCAGTTTGCTGTTCTTTATGTTCGGCGGAAAAGTGGTGTGGGGCACCGGCGCGATTATGTTGCTCGGCGCCTTTATCGGCGCTCGCCTCGGCGCCAGGCTGGTATTGAGCCGTGGTCAGAAACTGATTCGCCCCATGGTAGTGATCGTTTCTGCGGTAATGAGCGCTAAATTGTTATGGGACAGTCATGGCGCAGAACTGATGGCCTGGCTGGCCACGCTGTAATCCAACACTCGTCAAGACCGGCTGCCAATGCGACAATGGCGCCGGTTTTTTTAAAGATTAAAAATTATGAGTACAACACACCATTACGATCAGCTGATTGCCATCTTTGATGGCTGCTTCGTTGACGATTTTCAGACCCGTCTAATTAAAGGCGACGACGAACCTATTTATCTTCCAGCGGATGAAACCTCACCGTGGAATCGCGTGGTGTTCGCGCACGGCTACTACGCCAGCGGACTGCATGAAATTTCCCACTGGTGCATTGCCGGTGAAGCGCGCCGCAAGCTGGTGGATTTTGGTTATTGGTATTGTCCGGACGGACGCGATGCGCAAACGCAGAGCCAGTTCGAATCGGTTGAGGTAAAACCGCAGGCGCTGGAGTGGTTATTCTGCGTGGCGGCGGGCTTTCCCTTCAACGTAAGTTGTGACAATCTCGAAGGCGATTGTGAGCCAGATCGCATAGCGTTTCAGCGCAAAGTGCATGCACAGGTGATGACGTATCTGCAGCAGGGCATTCCGGCACGACCAGCTCGCTTCATCGATGCACTGACGAATTATTACGGCACGCCGCCACTGACGGCGGCACAATTCCCCTGGCCGGAAGATCTGTAATCCGCGAAGGTTATAAGAAGAGAGGAAGAGATGATCGTAGAATTTGAAACCCGCATTCTGGCCCTGATTGATGACATGGTCGATCACGCCAGCGATGACGAGCTGTTTGCAGGCGGCTATCTGCGTGGTCATCTGACCCTGGCAGTGGCGGAGATAGAGCTGAGCGGTGAACACACGCCGGAAGCGCTGCAGACTCACGTCACCAACAGCCTGCAAAAAGCCATTGCTGCTGGCGAACTGTCGCCACGCGATCAGGCGCTGGTCACCGGCATGTGGGACAATCTGTTCCTGCAGGCACGTCAAACCGCTTAACGTCTCGGGGCGATCGCTCGCCCCGCAGATTATCGACCCGCTTTTTTACCCTTCAGCAGTTTTCGCACCCAATAGCGATTCGGACTCATCGCCGCCAGCGTGGCTGCATCCAGCAGCTGCGGTTCGCCGCTCATCTGCGCCGCCAGCACTTCGGCCGCCAGCGGTGCGCTGCACAAACCACGCGAACCTAATGCGCCCAACACAAACAAACCGTTATGCACCGGCGCATCGGCTACGCTTGCACCACGCGCACGCTGTTCTGGCAGATCGGCGTATTGCGTGAGTGTCGCTTCATAATCTGGCGCGCTGCCGCTCATCGGCAGATGATCGCGCGTGGCACAGCGCACGCCGTTGCGCGCCTGGTTATCGGACACATCAACCTGTTGCGGCCATTGGCTCTGCGGCAGACAGTTAATCAGCCGTTGGCGATTCTCCTGCTGATCGTCGGCGCGGAAATCCGTGGCGGTATCGCCGCGATGATAGCTGGCGCCGATGCAATGGGTGGCGAAGTTCGGGCTGACCGGCGTGAGATAGCCGTCGTAACACAGCACGGTGCGCAGCGCGCCCAACGACGGATTAGTCGGCGCGTGGCTCACTTGTCCCGCCACCGCGTACACCGGCAGCGTTTTACTGTGCTCAAGTTCCAGCAACGCGTGACCATTCGCCAGCACCACTTGGGAATGCTGCACCGGCGGCTGCTCATCAAAGTGCAGCGTCCAGCGATCTTCATCGCGCGTTAATTGCGTGATGCGATGTAGCCAGTGCAGGCGTAATCCCCGCGATTGCGCGTATTCCAGCAGATTGCTGGTCAGCTGTGCAGGCGACAGCCAGCCGCCTTGCGGATAAAAAATCCCGCCGACATCAAGTTCAACGCCCGCCAGCTGTTGCGCTTCTTCTTTATTAACACCGTACGCGATGTCATGCGGCAGTGCCATGTTGAGCATCTGCGCAATTTTCTCCGCGCTTTTATCATCCCAGCCCAGCTGCAACACGCCGCTCCAGTCATGCTCAAACTCCACTGGCAGCCGATCGTATAGACGTCGGGCAAAACCAAAAGCCGCCGGGAAGAAGGTGGCCAGTGCGGGATCGTGCTGGTTGAGCAGCGGATAGAGCGCGCCCTGACGATTGCCGGATGCGCCCAGCGCGGGCGCGTCATCGGCGCAGTAGAGCGTCACGCGCCAACCGCGTCGCAGTAGCGCCAGCGCCAATACTGCGCTGGCGACGCCGCCGCCAATCAGCGCTACTTCATTGCTGCTTGCCGACGGGCGCGCATACCACGGCTGGCTGTGCGGCAATGCAGCGGCCTGTTCCAGCACGCCGACCAGCATTTCACGCTTGTGACCAAAGCCTTTGCGCTTCTGCATACTGAAACCGGCGTCCTGCAACCCGCGTCGCACAAACCCCGACGCGGTAAAAGTCGCCAGCGTGCCGCCCGGCCGGGCGAGGCGCGCCATCGCGGCGAACAGATCTGGCGTCCACATCTCAGGATTTTTTGCCGGCGCGAAGCCATCAAGGAACCACGCATCCACCTGACGATTGAGGCTGTCATCAAAGGTGTGAATTAGCGCGTTAATATCACCAAGCCAGAGGTCCAGCGTGACTTCGCCGCCGTTAAACAGCAGGCGCTGACAACCCGGCAACGCCTGCGGCCACTGCTGTTGCAGCTGTTCGGCCCACGGCTTTAGCTCCGGCCAATGGGCATGCGCAGCCACCAGATCGGCGTGCGTCAGCGGGAATTTCTCGCAGCTGATGAAGTGCAGACGCTGCAAAGTGGCGTTGGGTTGCTCATTGCGGAAGCGATCGAAGGCTTGCCACAGGGTAAGAAAGTTCAGACCAGTCCCAAAACCGCTTTCGGCGACAATAAATAAATCGCGTGAATGTTCAGCAAAACGGTGCGGAATATGGTTGCCATCAAGGAACACATAGCGCGTTTCCTCCAGTCCATTATCGTTGGAGAAATAGACGTCGCCGAACGCTCGGGACACAGGTGTACCCTGTTCATTCCAGTTTATTTGGGCGTGTTCAACCGGGGTTAATTTCACGGGAAAGGCTCATATTTCAGGCAGTGGCGCGAGTTTAGCGATAGACGTCACATGACGCAAATTTACAAAGGGAAATGGCTGATCGGACTTGTTCGGCTTACAACTGTACGCTAGAGTGCACCACATCCAAATATGTGGAACGAGGATTATTGAATGAAACGTGCAGTGATTACTGGCCTGGGTATTGTTTCCAGCATTGGTAATAACCAGCAAGAAGTGCTGGCTTCTCTGCGTGAAGGCCGTTCCGGTATTACTTTCTCTGAAGAGATGAGAGATGCCGGTATGCGCAGCCACGTATGGGGCAACGTCAAACTGGATACCAACGGGCTCATCGATCGCAAAATCGTGCGTTTTATGAGTGATGCCTCTATTTATGCCTACCTTTCAATGGCCGAAGCGATCAAAGACTCAGGCCTGACTGACGAACAGTATCAGCAAAACCCACGTGTGGGTTTGATTGCCGGTTCTGGCGGCGGTTCTCCGCGTTATCAGGTATTTGGTGCTGACGCCATGCGTAGCCCACGCGGCCTGAAAGCGGTCGGTCCTTATGTGGTGACCAAGGCGATGGGTTCAGGCGTTTCTGCTTGCCTGGCAACCCCGTTCAAAATTCACGGCGTGAACTACTCCATCAGTTCAGCCTGTGCTACTTCTGCACACTGCATCGGTAACGCGGTTGAGCAGATTCAGCTGGGTAAACAGGACATTGTATTTGCTGGCGGCGGTGAAGAGCTTAGCTGGGAAATGGCCTGTGAGTTCGATGCGATGGGCGCACTGTCGACCAAATACAACGAAACGCCAGAAAAAGCCTCACGTACTTACGATGCCAACCGTGACGGCTTCGTTATCGCTGGCGGCGGCGGTATGGTGGTGGTTGAAGAGCTGGAGCACGCTCTGGCACGTGGTGCACACATTTATGCTGAGATCGTGGGCTACGGCGCAACCTCAGATGGCGCAGACATGGTAGCTCCTTCAGGCGAAGGCGCAGTGCGCTGCATGAAGATGGCGATGCAAGGTCTGGATACCCCAATCGATTACCTCAATACCCACGGCACTTCTACGCCGGTTGGTGATGTGAAAGAGCTGGGTGCGATTCGCGAAGTGTTCGGCGATAACTGCCCATCACTGTCTGCCACTAAAGCCATGACCGGTCATTCACTGGGTGCGGCGGGCGTGCAGGAAGCAATCTACACCTTGCTGATGCTGGAGCACGGTTTCATCGCGCCAAGCATCAACGTGGAAGAGCTGGATGAAGCGGGCAAAGGTCTGAACATCGTGACCAAACCAACTGATAAAGCGCTGACCACCGTGATGTCGAACAGCTTTGGCTTCGGCGGGACTAACGCCACTCTGACCATGCGTAAGTATCATGCGTAAGTTGCCAGCATAATCCCGTAGGATCGCCATTCATGGCGACCTGATTATGCTAGCAATATCACAAGGGCCGGTTATCCGGCCCTTGTTGTTTTGACATTCCACCTTCAGCTTGCCTACACTCCCACTCCATCCGAAACAAAATTATCACTTTTAGCTTAGTGTGAACCAAATATCCCGTTTCTGTTTTGGCAGCAAGCGCGTGTCTGGTTATTACAAGGAGTTCGACCCACCATGACCACGACTGCTGACGCGCAGACGCAATCCGTTATGCCGCTGGCCTGCACCTCCTTTGCGGTATTCCTCACCTATCTGACCGCTGGCCTCGCGCTGCCGGTCATCCCGCTGTATGTCCATCATGAACTCGGTATGAGTAACCTGATGGTTGGCGTGGCGGTGGGGATTCAGTTCTTCGCCACGCTGTTGACGCGCAGCTTTGCCGGGCGTCGAGCGGATCAACACGGTGCGAAACTCACCACTCAGCACGGCATGCTGGCCATCGCGCTGGTGGGCGTGGCGTATCTGGCGGCCGCGTTGTTACCGGTTTCTCCGTGGATGAAGTTTGGTTTGTTGGCAGTGGGGCGCTTGCTGTTAGGATTCGGCGAAAGCCTGCTGCTGACCGGCAATCTGACCTGGGGCATGGGATTGGTGGGCAGCAAACGTTCCGGATTAGTGATGTCATGGAACGGCATGGCGATTTATGGATCGCTGGCGGCTGGCGCACCGCTCGGCTTGCTGATCAATCAGCACGGCGGCTTTGCTGCTCTCGGTGCGGTTGCGCTGCTGTTGCCGCTGCTGTCGCTGGCGATAAATGGCTGGATCCGCAAAGTGCCGGTGGTGGGCGGCGAGCGGCCATCGCTGCTTAGCGTAGTGAAAACCATCTTTCAGCCGGGACTGGCGCTGGCGCTGCAGGGCACCGGTTTTGCGGTGATCGGCACCTTTACGTCACTCTATTTTGCTGCGGAAAACTGGGGCAACGCCGGTTTTGCGCTGACCGCCTTCGGCTGTGCGTTTGTGCTGGTGCGCGTATTCTTTGGCGGCTTGCCGGATCGTCACGGCGGCGTAAAAGTAGCGATGATCTCTTTGCTGGTGGAAACCGCCGGTCTGCTGCTACTGGCGTTCGCCAATTCTGGCTGGATGGCGCTGATTGGCGCGGCTTTGACCGGCTGCGGCTGCTCGCTGATCTTCCCGGCGCTGGGCGTTGAAGTGATTAAACGCGTATCGCCACAGATTCGCGGCACCGCGCTTGGCGGTTTCTCTGCATTTCAGGATATCGCGTACGGTGCCAGTGGCCCGTTGACCGGCTTACTGGCGACGGCACTGGGTTACGGCTCGGTCTATGTTGCGGGTGCCTGTTGTGCGGCGCTGGGCATTCTGGTTACCTAGAGCTTTGCGCGGGCTGCGACAACAGCGTAACCAGCTTATCGCAGGCGCTGACAATCTCCCCGGGTGTCAGCGCCGCAAAGCCCAGTAGCCAGCCCGCTTGCTGCACTTCACCGGCATAAAGCGGCGACAGGCGCGGCAACAACAATCCGCTCTCTTTCGCCTCGGCGGTTAAGTGCGCTTCATCCCCTTGCAACAGCCGCACCGCTAACTGTAAGCCGCCCGCCGCCGGCAGCGGCTCAAGCCAGGGGGTTAAGCGCGTTTCGATCTGCTGCAGCAAGCAGTCACGTCGGCTGCGATAGAGTTGGCGCATCAGGCGCAAATGGCTGGCGAAATGGCCTTGTTGCAGAAACTCTGCGCAAATCGCCTGCGGCAGCAACGCGCTGTGACCATCCATCACGCTGCGTGCGCGGCCCAACGGTTCCACCAGTTGTGGCGGCACCACCATCCACGCCAGCCGCAGCGACGGGAACAGCGTTTTGGAGAAAGTGCCGAGGCAAATCACCCGACCATCCGCGGCTAATCCTTGTAGCGCCGGAGCCGGGCGATCCTCGTAGTGAAATTCGCTGTCGTAATCGTCCTCAATCAACCAGCTATCCTGCTTTCGCGCCCACGCCAGCCACTGCAAGCGCCGCGCCAGACTCATTGCTGTGCCGGTGGGATAATGATGCGCCGGCGTCAGATAGACCAGTTTCGCGCTGCCGCTGAGCGGCACTGCGCCTTCTGCATCCAGCGGCATGGCGCGACAGCGCGCACCGGCGGCAAGAAACGCGTTGCGCGCGCCGGGGTAACCCGGCTCTTCCAGCCACACTTCGTCACCCGCATCAAGGAACATCAACGCCAGCAACTGCAGCGCCTGCTGTGAGCTGGTGAGGATCACCACTTGCTCCGCGGTGCAGTGCACGCCGCGTGACAGCGCCAGATAATCCGCCACCGCCTGCCGCAGTGATGGCAATCCAAGCGGATCGCCGTAACCCATCACTTTGCTGCCCAGCGAGCGCTGCACCTGATTGCTGATGCGACGCCACTGCGTATGTGGGAAGGCGCGTAACTCGGGTGAACCGGCGGCAAAGGCGTGTGGAAAGGGCGGATCCTGACAGCCGCCCGTTGCCAAAACCTGCAGGCCACGCTGAGAAAAGTGTGGTGAGCGTTCGGTGCGGGTTTTGCTGGTGGGCGAAGCCATGCGAATCGAAACAAACGTCCCGCGTCCGCCGTGACGCTGCAGATAACCTTCACTTTCAAGCTGCGCATACGCCGCCTCCACCGTAACACGCGACAGCGATAGGTCCGTGGCTAACTGGCGGCTGGACGGCAGTTTCTGCTCATGCCGTAGATGCCCATTGGCGATGGCCTGGCGCAAAGTATTGCACAGTCGCTCACGTAAACCGCCCTGAGTTTGATGGCTAAACAGCGCGAGAAAAGATGTGGTCACGGTGGTCTTATCACTATGGTGGAAGTGGTATCAATATGCAGACCACTTTGCCGTAAACTGCGGGGAAATCACAACAGGAGAATGCGATGTCAGCGGTCTTAAAAATTGCCCCAGTCAGCGCCAGCGAGAGCGTGGCGTATCTGCAACATAAACTGGCGTACTACACCGATGCGTGGGATTTAGCAGAGGATTTGGCGCAGGGCATCACGGCGATCGTGGTGATTGATGCGCGCTCTGATGAGGTTTATCAGGCTGGACACATTTGCGGTGCACTTTCGTTTCCGCATCGCACCGTGAATGCGGAATCTACGGCGCATCTCGATCGCAGCAAAGTTTACATCACCTATTGCGACGGCATCGGCTGTAACGGCTCAACCAAAGCCGCGCTCAAGCTGGCGTCGCTGGGTTTTCAGGTTAAAGAGTTAATCGGCGGGCTGGATTTCTGGAAACGCGATGACCATCCGATGGCGTGGGGCGTGGCAGCGGGTGAGTGGCCGCACGCCACGCCCGCTGCCAACTGTGGCTGCTAGATAAACAGCCACAGCAGGAAGATAAACAGGAAGATGCCGACAATCAGCGTTAACGCCGGGCGCTGCGCCAGCGGCTGCGGCAGCATCTGGATAAACGGCGACCAGATGGGCTGCGGCCGAATTTCGCTATCGGCCAGCGGCTGTTCGTGCAGTTTCTCGGCGCGGCGGCTAAACAGCAGATTCAGCAGATCCTGCGTCTGCGCTGGCGTCAGCACGGTGGTCGGCAGCGCCTGGAAACGTTGCTGGCTGTAATCTTCCAGCAGTCGCTGCTCATCATGGGTTAACGGCTGGCGCAGTGAGGTTTCCAGCATCTGCAAGGTTGGCGCACTGTGCTGAGCCAGCGTCTGGCGCACCTGCAAATATTGCGTCAGCAGCGGGAAGTGGCGTGAGGGAATCGGATCGCCACTTTTCAGATTCACCAGCTTCAGCGTATCGGCCAGCAGTTTCACTGGCGATTCACCGGTTTTCGCTGCAAGGCGCGTCACCTGCTGATTTAGCGACTGCTGTTCTGCCGGCAACAAGCTGCGATCGGAGACGCGCGTTTGCTGCGGCTGTGGAATCGCCATCTGGCCGTTTTGCAGCATGGTAAGCACCTGACGCAGCTGATCCTGCGACAACGCGCTCAACACCGTTTGGTTAAACTGCTGACGAATAAAATCGCTCACCGCCTGGCGATTGTTGCCCTGCGGCAATTTTTCCAGCAGCTGTTGCAGCAGCTGGCGCGTAGCAAGACTGTTTTGCACCTGGGTTAAGCGACCGTTGAGATGCTGCTCCGCCGCCGGAAAGTGGCGCGATTGCAGCTCCGCCTCACTCTTTACCCCGACTTCATGCCGCACGCCAGCCCAGAGTTCCGGCGCTTTCAGCGTACTTAAAGACATAATGCGAACAATCAAACGTTCCAGCGTGGTGCGCTGGGCAGGAGAGAGCGGCTGCTCACCGGCTGGACCGCCAGGTCGCGTTGGGCCAGTGGCCTGAGATAAAGGGGAACGATCGCCCGCGGGCACACCGGGACCGCTGAGAGGTTGCATGGCGGAATCCTTGAAAACGGGTCAGATCCGGGTGCGCCGGAAAAAAGAGGCCACATCATAGCAAAAGCCCCCAGGAAATCCACGGGGGCTGCGGCCTTTCCGGATAATAAAATCAGGCGGCGGGATCGGGAAGGGTCGCGCTGCGCGGCTTACGCAGCGGGGTTTTCAGCCGTTGCGCCAGAATAACACCGACTAACGTCATGCCGCCGCCAATCCAGTGATAGCCATGCAGCTGCTCATGCAGGAACATCACGGCAATAATGGCCGTAAACGCCGGCACGAAGTTCATGAATATGCTGGTGGTGCTGGCGCCCAAACGCTGCACGCCAAGGATCCACAGGAACGGCGCGATGATCGACGCAAACAGCCCGGCATACAGCACCAGCGGCAGATTGTGCATGTTGAGCGTGACATCCGGCGCGCGCAGGAAGCCAGGCAGCAACAGCAGCACGCCAAAGAAAATCTGCACATACAGGCTTTGCCAGGTCGGCAGCGGAATCGCCCAACGTTTGGTCAGCACGCCGTACAAGGCGTACGAGGTCGATGCTGCCAGCATCATCAATTCGCCATTGCCGAGCCGTTGATTTAGCAACTGTGCCGGGTTGCCTTCGCTCACCAGCCATACCAAACCGGCGAACGACAACACGCCGCCAATCAGAATGCCGCGCGTCGGCGCGAGGCGCAGCACAACCAGACTGAGCAGGATGGTCAGCAGCGGAATGGTCGCGCCGAGAATTCCCATCATCACCGCAGAAACGCTGTGCGCCGCGTAATAGGCGAGACTTTGATACAGCACCATGCCGAGCAGACCCAGGAACAGTAATCGCCAGCCTTTGGCTTTAATGGTGTGACGATGGCGCCACACGCCCGGTAGGCAAAACGGTGTTAGTACTACCAGCGCCAGCAGCCAGCGATAGAAGGAGATCGCCGCAGGATCGATACTTCCCGCCGAGAGTTTGCTGACGATAGTGTTGATCGACCAGATCAATACCGCGATCAGCGGAAACAGTAAATTCATGATACAGCTCCTCAGATAATCGCGAATAGTTTACGTTTGACCGGTTTAAAGTAGATAGTTAAAATCGGACAATATTTGTTAGTGACCGGACAGAATGAATCTACAAGTCGAATACCAGCCGCCGATTGATGCGCCTTTGCTGCGCTTCTTCATGCGTTATGACGAGGTCAACGCCAAAACCGAATACCTCACCCATGTGCATGATTGGGGTCAGGTGATTTTCGTCACCAGCCACGTGCTGGAGATGGAAGTGGAGGGCGAACGTCTGCTGACGCCCGCAGATATCCCGATCTGGATTCCGGCCGGCCATCGTCACAGCAGCTACAACCACAACGAAGCGCGTTTTCGCACCTTTAATCTTGCCGCCGATCTCTGCGCGGGCCTGCCGGATAAAGCCTGTTTATTGCATGTCGATGCCATTGGGCACGCCATCATGAATGATTTTGCCCGCCGTGAACTGGAGCAGCCGCAAACGCAAGCCGACTGGCGCATGTGTGAAGTGTTGATCGATCGCCTGCGTCTGGCGCCGGTGCATAACAGCTATTTGCCGATGTCGGATGACAAATTCCTCGCGCCGATTCTGCGCGCGCTCGAAGCGCATCCCGGCGATAACACCACGCTGGCACAATGGGCGAAGCGCGTGTTCACCACCGAGCGTACGCTAGCGCGACGCTGTCAGCAGCAGTTGAATATGTCATTCAGCGAGTGGCGGCAGCGTTTACGCTTTCTGCGTGCTATCGCGCTGCTGGAGCAGGGTTGCAGCGTGCAGGGCATTGCTCACGAGCTGGGTTACAGCTCGGCGTCGGCGCTCATTGTGATGTTCCAGCAGCAGGCCGGTACCACGCCCGATCGCTATCGCAGTCGGTTAGGTTAATCCCCGGCTTTATGGCAAAATACGCGCCTTAAATTTTTGCAGACAGGACCGCCGCAGTGAAAATTCTCGTCGATGAAAATATGCCTTATGCCCGTGAACTCTTCAGCCGCACCGGCGATGTGCTCGCGGTGCCGGGACGTCCGTTGCCGGAAGCTGAGCTGCAGGACGCCAGCGGATTGATGGTGCGTTCCGTCACCAAAGTGAATGCGGCACTGCTGGCCGGTACGCCGGTGAAGTTTGTCGGCACCGCGACCGCCGGCACCGATCATATTGATGAAGCATCACTGGCGGCGGCAGGCATCAGCTTCTCTGCGGCGCCTGGCTGTAATGCCATTGCGGTGGTGGAGTATGTGTTCTCCTCGCTGCTGCTGCTGGCGGAGCGCGATGGTTTTGCACTGCGCGATCGCACCGTGGGCATTGTTGGCGTGGGGAATGTTGGCGGCCGCCTGCAGAAGCGTCTGCAAGCCTGGGGCGTGAAAACGCTGCTGTGCGATCCACCGCGCGCCGATCGTGGCGATCAGGAAACCTTCCATTCGCTGGATGATCTGGTGGCGCAGGCCGACATCCTGACCTTCCACACGCCGCTGTTTAAAGATGGCCCGTATAAAAGCTGGCATTTGGCCGATGCGGCGCTGCTGATGGCGCTCAAACCCAACACTATTCTGATCAACGCCTGCCGCGGTGCGGTGGTAGATAACGCGGCGCTGCTGGCAGTGCTGAAGATGCGCCACGATCTTAGCGTGGTATTGGATGTGTGGGAGCCGGAGCCGGATCTGTCGCTCGATCTGCTGGATAAAGTGGATATCGCCACCGCCCATATCGCTGGCTACACGCTGGAAGGTAAAGCGCGCGGCACCACGCAAGTGTTTGAAGCCTGGTGCGACTTTATCGGCCAGCCGCAGCAGGTGGCGCTGGAAAGCCTGCTGCCGGCACCTGAATTCGGTTCTGTCACCCTGCGCGGCAAGCTCGATCAGCCAACGCTAAAACGCTTAGTACATCTGGTGTATGATGTGCGCCGCGACGATGCGCCACTGCGTAAAGTGGCGGCAAAGCCAGGCGAGTTTGATCGCCTGCGCAAGCAATATCAAGAGCGTCGTGAGTGGTCATCGCTGCAGGTGCATTGCGATGATGCGGAGACGGCGGCGATGCTCAATCAGCTTGGCTTCCGCGCCAGTTTGTAAAGAAATTTCAATCACCTGCACTATTGCGGGGGATAATTCCTAAATCTCGGGCGATGTTTTCATCGCCTTCTGTTTTTGTGTCAATCTCTGGAGTAACCAACATGTCTGACGGCTGGAATATCGCGCTTTTGGGCGCAACAGGCGCAGTAGGGAACGCTGTACTGGAACTGCTGGCTGAACGCCAGTTCCCGGTTGGTGAGTTGTATTTGCTGGCGAGTGAAAACGGTGCCGGTGAGAACAAACGTTTTGAGGGACGTACCGTGCTGGTGCAGGACGTGGCCGAATTTGACTGGACGCAAGTGCAGCTGGCGTTCTTCACTGCGGGTCGTGAAGCCTCGGCGCGCTATGCCGAAGAAGCCGCCAGCCAGGGTTGTCTGGTGATCGATAGCAGCGATCTGTTTGCGCTCGAACCGGATGTGCCGCTGGTGGTGCCGGATGTGAATCCACAGGTGCTGGCGGATTACCGCAATCGCAACATCATTACCGTTGCCGACAGCCTGGTAAGCCAGCTGCTGTGCTCAATCAAACCGCTGGTGGATCTGGCCGGTCTGAGCCGTTTGCAGGTTACCAACCTGATTGCGGCCTCAAGCCATGGTAAAGCGGCGGTTGATGGTTTGGCCGGTGAAAGTGCGCGTTTGCTGAACGGCGTGCCGGCGGAAACGCACTATTTTGGCCGCCAGCTGGCGTTCAACATTTTGCCGCTGCTGGCGGACAGCAATGGCAGCGTCGAGAGCGAACGTCGCGTGGTTGAGCAGGTACGTAAAGTGCTGCAGGACGAAGGTTTGCCGATCGCGGTAAGCAGCGTGCAGGCGCCGGTGTTCTACGGCAATGCGCAGATCGTACACGTGGAGAATCTGCGTCCGCTCTCTGCAGAAGAAGCGCGCGATGAACTGGGCCGCTCCGGTGATATCAACCTGACTGAAGAGAGCGATTACCCCACGCAGGTGGGCGATGCGTCCGGCAGCGACGTGCTGAGCATTGGCTGCGTGCGCAATGATTACGGCATCCCAGAGCTGCTGCAGTTCTGGTCTGTGGCAGACAACATCCGTTTCGGCGGTGCACTGATGGCGGTGAAAACCGCTGAGAAACTGGTGCAGGAGTATTTCTATTAATGTTGCCTGAAGGGAAAACGCTTAAGCTGGCGTTGGGTATTGAATACGATGGCAGCCGTTATTACGGCTGGCAGCGGCAAAATGAAGTGCGCAGCGTGCAGGAAAAGCTGGAAAAGGCGTTGTCGAAAGTGGCCGATCATCCGGTGGTGGTGTTCTGCGCGGGCCGTACCGATGCTGGTGTGCATGGCACCGGACAAGTTGTGCATTTCGAAACCACCTCACCGCGTGCTGACGCAGCCTGGACGTTGGGCGTGAATGCCAATCTGCCCGATGACATCGCGGTGCGCTGGGTGAAAGCGGTGCCGGACGAGTTTCATGCGCGTTTTAGCGCCACGGCACGCCGCTATCGCTACGTGATTTACAACCATCGGCTGCGTCCGGCGATTCTGGGCAATGGCATTACCCATTATTACCATCCGCTGGATGCAGAGAAGATGCAGCGCGCTGGTCAGGCGCTGATTGGCGAGAATGACTTCACTTCGTTCCGCGCGGTGCAGTGTCAGTCACGCACGCCGTGGCGCAACGTGATGCATCTCAACGTCACGCGTCATGGGCCGTATGTGGTGGTGGATATCAAAGCCAATGCATTTGTACATCACATGGTGCGTAATATTGTCGGCAGCCTGATGGAAATCGGCACCGGCAACCAGCCGGAAGAGTGGATGGCGACGCTGCTCGCGGCCAAAGATCGTAAGCTGGCAGCGGCGACCGCCAAAGCCGAGGGGCTTTATTTGGTAGCGGTGGATTATCCATCCCACTTTGCATTACCTCAGCCTGCGTTGGGACCGTTGTTCCTCGCAGATTAACCGTTAATTGTTGGGTGTTAGGGGAGTTGTGGTTATATGGATTTCATCCACTTTTTAGTCGATTTTATTCTGCATATTGATGTGCATTTGGCCGAGCTGGTGGCGCAGTACGGCATCTGGATTTACGCCATTCTGTTCCTGATTCTGTTCTGTGAAACCGGTTTGGTGGTCACGCCGTTCCTGCCAGGTGATTCCCTGCTGTTTGTTGCCGGTGCGCTGGCGGCCTTGCCGGGGAACGATCTCAACGTACACCTGATGGTAACGCTGTTGGTGATCGCCGCCATCCTCGGTGATGCGGTGAACTACACGATTGGGCGTCTGTTCGGTGAGAAGCTGTTCAGCAACCCGAACTCGAAAATTTTCCGTCGCAGTTACCTGGATAAAACCCACGCGTTCTACGATCGCCACGGCGGCAAGACCATTATACTTGCGCGCTTTGTACCAATCGTGCGAACCTTTGCCCCCTTTGTGGCGGGGATGGGACACATGTCTTATCGCCACTTCGCGCTCTACAATGTGACGGGCGCACTGCTGTGGGTGCTGCTGTTCTCTTACGCCGGTTATCTGTTTGGCGACCTGCCGGTTGTGCAGGAGAACCTGAAGCTGCTGATCGTCGGCATCATCGTGGTTTCTATACTGCCAGGCGTAATTGAAGTGTGGCGTCATCGCCGCCAGCAGAAGTCGCAGTAAGCTCGTTACCAGATTTTTATCCACAGCGTGAACGGGTTGTGGTTTAATGAGCGACATTTACGGCCTGCTGAAGGTGATTTCAGCAGCAATGAGAAGACTGGACCAGGTCAGCATTAAATAGAAAGGTCATCAATGAGCTGGATTGAACGCATACTGAATAAAAGCACTGCCACGCCAACGCGCAAAGCCAGCATCCCGGAAGGGGTGTGGACCAAGTGCGATAGTTGTGGGCAGGTGCTGTACCGCGCCGAGCTGGAGCGTAACCTCGAGGTCTGCCCGAAGTGCGACCATCACATGCGCATGCACGCCCGTGAGCGTCTGCATAGCATGCTGGATGAAGGTTCGCTGGTTGAGCTGGGCAGCGAGCTGGAACCGAAAGATCTACTGAAGTTCCGCGACTCGAAGAAGTATAAAGACCGTTTGGTCGCCGCACAGAAAGACACCGGTGAGAAAGATGCGCTGGTGGCGATGAAAGGCACGCTGCACGGCATGCCAATTGTTGCTGTGGCCTTTGAGTTCTCCTTTATGGGCGGCTCAATGGGTTCAGTGGTTGGCGCGCGCTTTGTGCGTGGCGTTGAGCAGGCGTTGGAAGACAACTGCCCACTGATCTGCTTCTCCGCGTCAGGCGGTGCACGTATGCAGGAAGCGCTGCAGTCGCTGATGCAGATGGCGAAAACCAGTGCGGCACTGGCGAAAATGCAGGAGCGCGGCTTGCCGTACATCTCCGTGCTGACTGACCCAACCATGGGCGGCGTTTCAGCCAGCTTCGCGATGTTGGGCGATCTCAACGTGGCGGAACCGAAAGCGCTGATTGGCTTTGCCGGTCCACGTGTTATCGAGCAGACCGTGCGTGAAAAACTGCCGCCGGGTTTCCAGCGCAGTGAGTTCCTGATCGAGAAAGGCGCGATCGACATGATCATCCGTCGTCCGGAAATGCGCTTTAAGCTGGCAAGCCTGCTGGCGAAAATGATGAACCTGCCAGCGCCGCAGCTGGATGGTGATCAGCCAAATGTGGCTGAGCCGGAGAGCAACGAAGCCTGACAGGCAACGGAAAGGCGCAGCGATGCGCCTTTTTACCAATGCACCGTAAATCAGTAAACGGGACACATGGATAATCTTCTCCTTCCTCAAGCCACGTCGCCTTTGGCCACGTGGCTTCATTATCTTGAGCATCTGCATTCGCAGGCCATTGAACTGGGTCTGGATCGTATTCAACGCGTCGCCGCACGCCTCGACCTGCTCAAACCCGCTCCTTTTGTCTTCACCGTCGCCGGCACCAACGGCAAAGGCACCACCTGCCGCACGCTGGAAACGCTATTGATGGCCGCGGGCTATCGCGTGGGCGTTTACAGCTCGCCACATCTGGTGCGTTACACCGAACGTGTACGGGTGCAGGGCGCTGAACTGGATGAAGCGCAGCACAGCGCCAGTTTTGCCGCGATTGAAGCCGGGCGCGGTGACACTTCACTGACCTATTTTGAGTTCGGCACCTTGTCGGCCTTCAATCTGTTCCGCGCGGCGAATCTCGACGTGGTGATCCTTGAAGTCGGCCTGGGCGGACGTCTTGATGCCACCAATATTGTCGATGCCGACGTGGCAGTGATCACCAGCATCGCGCTCGATCACACCGATTGGCTGGGTCCTGATCGTGAAAGTATCGGTCGGGAAAAAGCCGGCGTGTTCCGCGCAGGTAAACCAGCAATTGTCGGTGAAGCCGATATGCCGGGCACCATCGCCGACGTCGCAGCGGAGAAGGGTGCGGTGTTGCTGCAGCGCAATCGCGACTGGCAGTGGCAGCAAACGGGTACCAGCTGGACGTTGCAGGATGCGCACGGCGAGCTGCGCGATTTACCGCTGCCGCAGGTGCCGTTACCCAATGCCGCCACCGCGCTGACCGCACTGCGTGCGTCGGGTTTAACGGTAAGCGAAGCGATTATTCGTCAGCATCTGCCGCTGGCGATTTTGCCGGGACGCTTCCAGACCGTCAGCGAAGCGCCGCGCGTCATTCTTGATGTGGCGCACAATCCGCATGCCGCTTATTATCTGGCTTCGCGTCTGGCTGAAGAGCCGCACAGCGGTGAAGTGCATGCGGTGGTCGGCATGCTGCACGACAAAGATATCGCGGGCACGCTGGCGGCGCTGGCACCACAGGTTGATCGCTGGTACTGCGCGCCGCTCGACGGTCCGCGCGGTGCCTCCGCCGATGAGCTGCTGACTCATCTGGATGGCGGTGTGGCTTACAGCAACGTTGATGCAGCCTGGCAAGCGGCGCGTCAGCAGGCGCGTCCCGAAGATGTGATTCTGGTGTGTGGCTCTTTCCACACCGTAGCGCAGGTTATGGAATCGATGGCAGCGGAGAACGGCAGTGGCAAGTAAGTTCCAAAATCGCTTAGTCGGTACGGTCATTCTGGTGGCGATTGGTGTCATCGTCTTGCCCGGCCTACTGGACGGTAAGAAGAAACATTATAAAGAAGAGTTCGCCGCCATTCCGCTGGTGCCAAAACCGGACGATCAGCAGGATAGCGAAATGGTGCCGCCGGTGACGCAACCCTTGCCGGCGCAGCCGCCGGAAGGGGCGGGCGCGGCCCAGAATCAGAACGGTGGTAAAACCGCCACTAACGGCAGCGCGCAGCCCACGCAGAATAGCGAGCCCAGCGTGGTCACGCCGCCGCCGGTGCATCAGCAAGTGCAGCCGAAACCGGTGGAACAGTCGAAGCCAAAAGCGGTCGAGCAGCCGAAACCGAAGCCGGTTGAACAGCCGAAGCCAAAACCGGTGGAGCAAGCTAAGCCGAAGCCCGTCGAGCAGCCGAAACCGGTAGAGCAGTCGAAACCGGTGGAAACGCCGAAGCAGAGTGAACCCGCAGCGCCAGCTGGTCAGGCATTCGTGGTGCAGCTCGGTGCGCTGAAGAATGCGGCGAAAGTGAGCGAGATTGTGGCGCAGCTGCGTCTTTCCGGTTATCGCGCCTTTACCGTGCCGTCTACGCCGGTGCAGGGACAAATCACCCGCATTTACGTCGGTCCGGATGCCAATAAAGCGAAGCTGCAAGGCTCGCTGAGTGAGTTGCAAAGCATCTCCGGCCTCGGTGGCGTGGTGAAACCGTATAGCGCGCGATAACGCGCTGATAAGCCGCGCCAATAGCAGAAAAAGGCGCGGCTTTACAAAATTTTTGTAGCGAAGCGCGACAGGAAAATCATTGAATATCAGTGGATTAAATCACTGATAATACACAGGGCGAGGAAAGTTTTTTTCATCGCCCTTTTTGCGGAAACAGAACCGGAAAACCCTACGCAAACGTTTTCTTTTTCTGTTAGAATGCGCCCCGAACTGGATGCAGGGGTGCGATAGCACTGGGCTGGAAGAGTTCATGATCTGGATTGATTACGTCATTATTGCGGTAGTTGGTTTTTCGGCTCTGGTCAGCCTGATTCGCGGGTTTGTCCGGGAAGCCTTATCTCTCGTTACCTGGGGATGCGCGTTTTTTGTCGCCAGTCATTATTACGCCTACCTTGCAGTCTGGTTTACAGGTTTTGACGACGAACTGGTTCGCAACGGCATCGCTATCGCGGTGTTGTTTGTTGCCACCCTGATTGTGGGTGCCATCGTGAACTATGTGATCGGCTCGCTGGTTGAAAAAACCGGCTTGTCGGGAACCGACAGGGTGTTGGGTGTCTGTTTCGGGGCGTTGCGCGGTGTGCTGATCGTGTCTGCTATGCTGTTCTTTGTCGATACATTCACCGGCTTTTCTAAAAGCCCGGACTGGCAACAGTCGCAACTCATTCCCCAGTTCAGTTACATCATCAGGTGGTTTTTCGATTACCTGAAAAGCACGTCGAGTTTTTTACCCCGGTGACACCATCGGGAGTGCGGCTAATGAGGAAATGACAATATGTGCGGTATTGTTGGTATCACCGGTTTCATGCCAGTAAACCAGTCAATCTATGACGCGTTAACGGTGCTTCAGCACCGCGGGCAGGATGCCGCCGGCATTTGTACCATCGATGCTATTAACTGCTTCCGTTTGCGTAAAGCCAACGGCCTGGTCAGCGATGTGTTCGAAGCGCGCCATATGCAGCGTCTGCAGGGCAACATCGGGATTGGTCATGTGCGCTACCCAACGGCAGGCAGCTCCAGCGCCTCTGAAGCGCAACCTTTCTACGTGAACTCTCCTTACGGCATCACGTTGGCGCATAACGGCAACCTGACCAACGCCCACGAACTGCGTAAACAGCTGTTCGAAACGGGTCGCCGTCACGTTAATACCACCTCAGATTCCGAAATCCTGCTGAACATCTTCGCGCAGGAGCTGGACCGTTTTCAGCACTATCCGCTGGAAGCTGACAACATTTTTGCTGCGGTGGCGGCTGTGCATCAGCAGGTGCGCGGCGCTTACGCAGTGGTTTCAATGATTATCGGACACGGAATGGTCGCCTTCCGCGATCCCAACGGTATTCGTCCGCTGGTGCTGGGCAAGCGCGTTATCGCCGATGGCCGCACCGAATACATGGTGGCGTCAGAGAGCGTCGCGCTGGATACGCTGGGCTTCGAGTTCATTCGTGACGTAGCGCCTGGCGAAGCCGTATACATCACCGAGCAGGGCCAGCTCTCTACGCGTCAATGCGCTGAGAACCCGAAAACCAATCCGTGCCTGTTTGAATACGTCTACTTTGCGCGCCCGGACTCGTTCCTCGACAAAATCTCGGTGTACAGCGCACGCGTGCGTATGGGCACCAAGTTGGGTAACAAAATTGCCCGCGAGTGGGAAGATCTGGATATCGATGTGGTGATTCCGATTCCGGAAACCTCAACCGATATCGCGCTGGAAATCGCACGTATCCTCGACAAGCCATATCGTCAGGGCTTCGTGAAGAACCGCTACGTTGGCCGTACCTTTATCATGCCCGGCCAGCAGCAGCGCCGCAGCGCCGTTCGCCGCAAGCTGAACGCCAACCGTGCTGAGTTCCGTGATAAGAATGTGTTGCTGGTGGATGACTCCATCGTACGCGGCACCACATCCGAGCAGATCATTGAGATGGCACGTGAAGCGGGCGCGAAAAAAGTCTATCTCGCCTCGGCGGCACCGGAAATCCGTTTCCCGAACGTCTATGGCATTGATATGCCGAGCGCTACCGAACTGATTGCGCATGGCCGTGAAGTGAATGAGATCTGCCAGCTGATTAAAGCGGATGCGCTGATTTTCCAGGACCTGAACGACCTGATTGAAGCGGTGCGTGAAGAGAACCCGGATATCGCCAACTTTGAGTGCTCGGTATTCAACGGCATCTACGTCACCAAAGATGTCGATCAACAGTACCTTGAGTATCTGCAGTCGCTGCGTAATGACGATTCCAAAGCCATCGCGCGTCAGACAGAAGTGGAAGGTCTGGAGCTGCACAACGAAGGCTAAGCCAGAGGTTATGGCAGAGTAAAAGCAGGGCGGGCGCAATCCCGCCCTGTTTGTTTTTGTATTTTTGTTCAGTGAGCCGCTATCATTGCCGCAATCTGAACCTGCAAGGCTGAATTATGAAACGACTGATCATTGGTATTTCCGGCGCCAGCGGCGCGATCTACGGCGTGCGCATGTTGCAAGTGCTGCAACCGCTGGCGGAGGTGGAAACCCATTTGGTGATCAGCCCCGCCGCGCGGCAAACGCTGGCGCTGGAGACCGATTTCAGCCTGCGCGAGGTGCAGGCGATGGCCGATGTGGTGCATGATGTGCGCGACATCGCCGCCAGCATCTCATCCGGATCCTACAAAACTCTCGGCATGGCGATCGCGCCGTGCTCGATGAAAACCCTGTCGGGGATTGTGCACAGCTACAGCGATAGCCTGCTAACCCGCGCGGCGGATGTGGTGCTAAAAGAGCAGCGTAAGCTGGTGCTGTGCGTACGCGAAACGCCGCTGCATTTGGGACATCTGCGCATGATGACCACCGCCGCAGAGCTGGGTGCGCTGATCATGCCGCCGGTGCCAGCGTTCTATCATCGTCCGCAATCGATCGGCGATTTAGTCGATCAAACGGTGAATCGTGTGCTCGATCAGTTCGATATTGAGCTGCCAGAAGATCTTTTCACTCGCTGGAGTGGCGCATAATGGTGCATTAATGCACTGCACGTGTGCAAATTCGCGTGTGCGATCACTCTTCGTGCATCTTGTGCACCAAAAGTTAACAATGTCGCTTTTTCTTCCTCACACCGCTGTTATATTTCCCTCACAAACTAAGTGCTTGCGCCGCTAACCGGCGCAGTATTTAGCGCGCTTGCGCAGCGTTTAGCCAATTCGCACACCTGGCATGAAACGTGCAAATCTTACAGCGCAAACCAACACATCACGCACCACATAACAATAAGCACTTCACTTGAGGGTTACCTATGAAAAAGCGAGTTCTGGCTCTTTCTCTGATGCTGACAATGGTAAGTAGCGCGAGCGTCTTCGCCGCTGTGCCGCAGTCGCTGCGCATTGGAACTGACCCGACTTATCCGCCATTCGAATCCAAAAACGCGCAAGGTCAGCTGGTGGGCTTTGATATCGATCTGGCGAACGAAATTTGTAAACGTATCAAGACAAAATGTACTTATGTGGAAAGTGATTTCGATGCGCTGATCCCGTCGCTGAAAGCGAAGAAGATCGACGCCATCATCTCTTCTCTGTCAATTACCGAAAAGCGTCAGGAAGAGATCAACTTCTCTGAAAAACTGTACGCGGCGAACGCGCGCTTAGTGGCACCGAAAGGTTCTACGCTGCAACCGACCATTGAATCCCTGAAAGGGAAAAACATCGGTCTGCTGCAGGGCACCACCCAGGAAACCTATGCAAAAGAGTACTGGCAGCCAAAAGGTGTCACCGTTACGCCTTACGCTAACCAGGATCTGGTGTATCAGGATCTGAATGCCGGTCGTATTGATGCTGCGTTCCAGGACGAAGTGCAGGCGAGCGAAGGTTTCCTGAAGCAGCCTGTTGGCGCTAAATATGCGTTTGCCGGCCCGGCAGTGAAAGACGACAAGATCTTTGGCGTCGGTACCGGTATGGGCTTGCGTAAAGATGACGCCGATCTGAAGGCCGCGATCGATAAAGCTTTTGTTGATATGCGTAAAGACGGCACTTACGACAAGATTGCTAAGAAGTACTTTGATTTCAACGTGTACGGCGATTAATTATCCTGTTTCCTAATCCTGGTCTGTGAAAGGCAGGAAGGTTGCACATAAGTATTCACTCCGGGCGCTTACCTATGTAAACTGCCCGGCTTCATACGCTTGCCGCCATCCATCCTGCGATTCAAATTCCCCGGTTAGGACTGTCCGTCAGTTGGGCAGCGTTTGTAACTTACCCTCACGACAGGATTGAACCCATGTTGTATGGCTATTCCGAAGTAATCCTCAAGGGCACCCTTGTGACGCTGGAGCTGGCGCTCAGTTCCGTGTTGCTGGCGGTGGTGCTCGGCTTGATTGGCGCTGGCGCCAAACTTTCCCGCAGTCGCCCGCTGGCGATGTTGTTTGAAGGCTACACCACCTTAATCCGCGGTGTGCCCGATTTGGTGTTGATGCTGCTGATCTTCTACGGTCTGCAGATCGCCTTGAATACCCTCACTGATGCGCTGGGACTGGCGCAATTTGATATCGATCCGATGGTCGCCGGTATCATCACGCTCGGCTTTATCTACGGTGCTTACTTCACTGAAACCTTCCGTGGTGCGTTCCTCGCGGTGCCAAAAGGGCAGATCGAAGCGGCAACCGCCTTCGGTTTCACCGGCTCGCAAACCTTCCGTCGCATTCTGTTCCCGGCCATGATGCGCTTTGCGCTGCCGGGCATCGGCAACAACTGGCAGGTTATTCTCAAGGCCACGGCGCTGGTTTCGCTGCTGGGGCTGGAAGATGTGGTGAAAGCCACGCAGCTGGCAGGTAAAAGTACCTGGCAGCCGTTCTACTTCGCCATTGTGGCAGGTGTGATTTATCTTGTGTTTACCACGCTGTCGAATGGCGTGCTGTGGTGGCTTGAACGTCGCTACACGGTGGGTGTGAAAAGGGCAGAGCTATGATTGAGATTATTCAGGAGTATTGGAAACAGCTGCTCTGGACCGATGGTTACCGTTTTACCGGCATCGCGATTACGCTGTGGTTATTGATCATCTCGGTGGTGATCGGCGGTTCGCTCGCGGTGCTGCTGGCGATTGCGCGCGTCTCCTCTAACCGCTTTATCTCCACGCCGGTTTGGCTGTTCACCTATGTATTTCGCGGTACGCCGCTGTATGTGCAGCTGCTGGTGTTCTACTCCGGCATGTACACGCTGGAAGTGGTGAAGGGCACCGAGCTGCTGAACGCCTTCTTCCGCAGTGGATTGAACTGTACGCTGCTGGCGTTCACGCTGAACACCTGCGCCTATACCACCGAAATCTTTGCCGGTGCGATTCGTTCGGTGCCGCACGGTGAAATCGAAGCGGCGCGCGCCTATGGCTTCTCACCGTTTAAATTGTATCGCTGCATCATTCTGCCGTCGGCACTGCGCACCGCGCTGCCGGCGTACAGCAATGAAGTGATCCTGATGCTGCACTCCACCGCGCTGGCGTTTACCGCGACGGTGCCGGATCTGTTAAAAATCGCGCGCGATATCAACTCGGCCACCTATCAGCCGTTTACCGCGTTTGGCATCGCTGCGGTGCTGTATCTGATTATCTCTTACGGGCTGATTAGCTTGTTCCGCAAAGCTGAACAACGCTTCCTGGCGCACGTAAAACCTTCTTCATCGCATTGAGTATCACTATGGCTGACAATAAATTAAGCGTTACCGAACTGCACAAACGTTACGGTGAACATGAAGTTCTGAAAGGCGTATCGCTGCAGGCAAATGCCGGCGATGTGATCAGCATTATTGGCTCGTCCGGTTCCGGGAAAAGTACCTTTTTACGCTGCATTAACTTCCTCGAGAAACCGAGTGAAGGCACCATTGCGGTCAACAACCAGCAGATCAATCTGGTGCGCGACACCGATGGTCAACTGAAAGTCGCGAACAAAGAGCAGCTGCGTATGCTGCGCACGCGCCTGACCATGGTGTTTCAGCACTTCAACCTGTGGAGCCACATGACGGTGCTGGACAACGTTACCGAAGCGCCGATTCAGGTGCTGGGGCTGAGCAAGGCGGAAGCGCGTGAGCGTGCGATTAAGTATCTGGATAAAGTCGGCATTGATGCGCGTGCGCGAGCCAAATATCCGGTGCACCTTTCCGGTGGTCAGCAGCAGCGCGTGTCAATTGCGCGGGCATTGGCGATGGAGCCCGAAGTGTTACTGTTTGACGAACCCACTTCTGCGCTCGATCCGGAACTGGTCGGCGAAGTGCTGCGCATCATGCAGAAACTGGCGGAAGAGGGCAAAACCATGGTGGTAGTGACGCATGAGATGGAGTTTGCTCGTCACGTCTCTAATCATGTGATCTTCCTGCATCAGGGCAAAATTGAAGAGCAGGGCACGCCGGATGAGCTGTTCGGCAATCCAAAAAGCCCACGTTTGCAGCAGTTTTTGAAGGGATCGTTGAAGTAGATTTTGTGCCCGCTGTCCCCCATCCAGGCCATTCCTCGCTGTCCCCCTCCTCGGTCCTCCCCCAAAATTGGGGGAGGAAGATGCTGCTATATGTGGGTGTTGAAGTGGCATTTGGCAGCATCTCCTTACCCCGCGGGCGGGGGAAGGCCGGGATGGGAGACAGCAAGCACCCTCTACCCCCGCAACAACTTCAGCGCGGTATCCTCATCGGTCACCAGACCTGACACCCAGCCGCCCTGCAACGCCGCGCGAATCGCCGGATATTTACGCTCGCTGCCGGCAAAGCCAATAATCTGGCGTTGCGTCTGGCTCTCCAGCAACACGCTGGTGAGCAGTTCATCGGTTTCACCCCACACGCGTTCACCTTGCTGATTGAAAAAGTGCCCGAGCATTTCGCCCACCACGCCGCGCGCGTTGAGCGCAGCAACTTGCGCATCGGTGATAAAGCCTTCGGCATGCAGCGGGCAGCCGGGCTGCACTTCGCCGATGCCAACGAAGGCCACATTCGCCTGCAAGGCGCGTAACGTCACGCGCTGATAAACCTGATGCTGAATCCACATCTCCTTATCTTCGGGCGTATCCGCATACAGCGGCGCAGGAATGAAGAAATACTTGCCCTGCATCTTCTCCGCCATCTTCAGCGGCACGTCATAGCGCGTACCCGAGTCGTCCCGCGCAATCGCGCCAATCATCGAAACGCACTGATGCTGCGGTCGCTCAACCCAGGGCAGCGCATCAATCATCGAGCGCAGCGTCTTACCGGAACCAATGCCAAACACCTGCGGTTGCTCCTCGCTGATGTATTGCGCCATCACCGCCGCGCCTTCCACTGCCAGCATCTGCTGAATAGCGTCATCGTCCAGATTAGCGGATGGCACCACACGGCACAGTTGCAGGCCAAATTTATCCTGAACGTCGCGCGCCAGATGCAAGCAATGGGTAACCGGATGATCAATCTTTACGCTCACCATGCCCATTTCACGCGCGCTGGAGACCAATCGCTGCGCCACCTGACGTGACAATCCTAACGCGCGTGCAATCTCTTGCTGCGTCACGCCCGCCACGTAATACATCCAGGCCGCACGTGCTGCCAGTTCTTGTTTTTTCTCTTCTCTGCTCATCGCGCTGTTCCGTCAAAACCGGTGCGCCATGTTAACGCGAGATGCCGATGAAGTGTTAACTGAGCAAAAGCCCTAAAAAAGAGCAAAAGTATTAATTGTGATTGAGCTCGCAGAACAAGGCTGCTCGCTCGCACTATGCTACGCCTCATCGGGCAAATGCCCTTAATCGTGGCAAATGTTTATTTTGAGGCGACTATGACCAATCAATCAGTGTGGATGCATATCGGCGCAGGATCTTTTCACCGCGCGCATCAGGCGTGGTATCTGCATAAACTACGCGAGCAGGGCGATGACAGCTGGAGCATTGCCCTCGGCAATATCCGCAATGATGCCGCGCCGTTGCTAAAGCAACTCGCTGCGCAAGAGGGCGAATATGTGCTGGAAACCGTTACACCCGATGGCGAACGCGCCTATGAAACCATCACGTCACTGCGCAAAATCCTGCCGTGGGATAGCAACATCAGCGCGCTGGTGGAGCAGGGAGCGAAAAGTGAAACCCGCGTGATAGGTTTTACCGTCACCGAAGCCGGTTACTATTTGACACCGGAATTCGAACTGGATCTGACGCAGCCGGATGTGCAGGCCGATGTGAAAGGCGACATCCGCACGATTTATGGCGCGCTGGCACGCATCCTCACGCAGCGCGTGGCCAACGGTGGCGCGCCCGTTACGCTGCTCAACTGCGATAACCTGCGCCACAACGGCGAACGTTTCCGTCACGGCTTCCTCGCGTTTCTTACCGCCAAAGGTGACAACGCCTTAGCGAATTGGGTGCGCGAAAATACCACCTCGCCTAACACCATGGTGGATCGCATTACGCCGCGTCCAACGCCGGATGTGGCTGAGCGCGTTAAAGCCGCTACGGGTAAAGAGGATGGTGCATCGGTGATGGCCGAATCCTTTATTCAATGGGTGATTGAAGATGACTTCATTGCGGGTCGGCCGGCGCTGGAGAAGGTTGGCGTTGAGCTGGTGGAATCGGTATTGCCGTGGGAAGAGGCGAAAATCCGCATCCTTAACGCCACGCATGCGGCGATTGCCTGGGCAGGCACGCTGATTGGCCTCAATTACATTGATGACAGCACGCGTCAGCCGGCGATTTACCAACTGGCCTATGACTACGTGACCCAGGATGTGATGCCATCGCTGTCGCCGAGCCCGCTGGATTTAGCCGATTATCGCGATGTGGTTCTGGCGCGTTTTAGCAATCCCTACATTAAAGACACCAATCAACGTGTTGGCGCGGACGGTTTGTCGAAAATCCCCGGCATGGTGACGCCAACACTGCGCGAATGCTACCAGCGTGGCGCAGAACCGGCGGCCACGGCCGTGCTGCCTGCACTGTTCTTCCTGTTCCTGCAACGCTGGGCCAGTGATGATTTGCCTTACACCTATCAGGATGGCGTGCTGCAAGCCGATGCACTGCGCCAGCAGTTTAGCCGCTCCGATGCACTGAACGCTTTCCTCAGCGATAGCGCGCTATTTGGCGAACTGGCACAGGACAAGGCGTTTCATGCGCTGGTGACGCGCAGCGTGGCGGATCTGCAACTGTGGCTGAAACAGCCAGAACGCATGCTGGCTGCGGTGTAAGGAGCGCGTTATGTATCTTGGGATTGATATTGGCACCTCCGAGCTCAAAGCGCTGATCATCAATGCGCAGGGTGAGATCATTGCCTCGAATCACGCCACGCTCAACGTGCAGCGCCCGCATGCGCACTGGGCAGAACAGGATCCCGAGCGCTGGTGGCAAGCGTGCGGTGATGTCCTTGCTGGATTGCGCCAGCAGGACGCGCTGGCCTGGAGCGAGATTCGCGCGATGGGTTTGTCCGGGCAGATGCACGGCGCGGTGCTGCTGGATGCGCAGGGTGAGGTGCTGCGCCCGTGCATTCTGTGGAATGACACGCGCAGCGCGCCGCAATGTGCCGCGCTCAGTGCCCAACATCCGGAAATGATGCAGCTCAGCGGCAATATGATTATGCCGGGCTTCACCGCACCTAAACTGCGTTGGGTGGCGGAACATGAGCCTGAGATTTTCCGTCGCATCGATAAAGTGCTGCTGCCGAAAGACTACCTACGCTGGCGTTTAACCGGACAATTTATCAGTGAACCTTCAGACGCGGCAGGCACGTTGTGGCTCGATGTAGCTCAGCGCGACTGGTGCGACGAACTGTTAGCCATCACCGGTCTCACGCGCGCCAATATGCCGGCGCTGGTGGAAGGCAGCGCGGTGAGCGCCCCATTGAAAGCCGATCTGGCAAGTGAATGGGGCTTGTCGGCCGCGGTCTGCGTGGCGGGCGGCGGTGGCGACAATGCCGCATCGGCGGTTGGTGTCGGCGCGGTTAATCCGGGTGATGCTTTTATCTCGCTGGGTACCTCCGGCGTGATTTTTGTCGTCAACGATCGTTTGCTGGCCGATCCGCAATCGGGCGTGCACGCCTTCTGTCACGCCTTGCCCGGACGCTGGCACCAGATGAGCGTGATGCTCAGCGCCGCCAGCTGCCTGCGCTGGCTGTGTAATCTGCTCTCCGTTACCGAAAGCCAACTGATGGAAGAGATGGCACAGCTCAGTGAAGAGCAGCGGCGTCATGCCCCGGTTTTCCTGCCCTATCTTTCCGGTGAACGCACGCCACACAACGATCCTGACGCCTCCGGTTCTTTCTTCAATCTGCGCCACGAAACACCGCGTGCGCTGCTCGGCTACGCAGTAATTGAAGGCGTAGCGTTTGGTCTGGCCGACGGGTTCGCGGTGCTTGGTGATGCGCAGCGCCAGATTCAGCAGTGCAGCCTGACCGGCGGTGGGGCGCGCAGCACGTTGTGGGCGCAGTTGATCGCCGATGTGCTGCAACTGCCGATCGTCACGCATCCCGCCAGCGCGTCCGGCGCATTGGGGGCTGCGCGTCTGGCATGGCTGGCCGCGGGTGGTGTGGAGAGCGAAGTTTGCCTAAAACCGCCGGTGCAGGCGCGATATCAACCAGATGCTGCGCGCGGCAAGGTGCTGCAGCAGCGATTGCAACTGTTCCGCACGCTCTATGCACAACAGCAGCAGGCGCGAGTGTTGTTGCCTGAATAATTCCAGACAGAGGATGAATGAGATGCAATCGAATGATTACTGGTTTGGCTTACCGAAAAAGATGTTCTGGGGCTTCCTCGCCATCGCTATTTTTATGGCGGGTGACGGCTTTGAGATGGCATTTCTGTCGCGTCACATCACCGATATGGGCTTCACGCCAGCGCAGTCGGCGGTAGTATTTACTTTCTACGGACTGGCGGCAGCGCTAGCGGCGTGGGCATCGGGCGTGGTAGCGGAACTGATTACGCCCCAGCGTGCCATGATGATTGGCTTCGTGCTGTGGATTGTCATGCACACGCTGTTTATGTCGCTGGGACTTGGCATGCGCAACTATCCGCTGATGGTGCTATTTTACGGCATTCGCGGTCTGGCGTATCCGCTATTCATTTACTCATTCATGATGATGCTGGTGCAGGTGCTGCCGCGTGAAAAACTGGCGGCAGCCACCGGTTGGTTCTGGGCAATGTATTCCGTCGGTATCGGTGTGGTCGGCAGCTATTTACCGAGTCTGACCATCCCGATGCTCGGCGAAACCGGTACGCTGTGGCTGGCGATTATTTGGGTTGCCTGTGGTGGCGTGCTGGCCTATTTCAGCTTGCGCCATGTGCCGGTTGATCGTTCGCGCGTCAATTTGCCGATGCGCGATAAAATGACCGAAATGTCGCGGGCGGTAACTATTCTGTTTACCAACCAGCACGTGTTTTATGCCTGCCTGATTCGCATCATTAATACGCTGTCACTGTTTGGTTTCGCCATTATCATGCCGCTGCTGTTCGTTGATCGTCTTGGTTTTACCATTTCCGAATGGCTGCAAATCTGGGCGGTGTTCTTCTTCGTTACCATTTTTACCAACATCTTCTGGGGCATTACCGGTGAGAAACTGGGTTGGATCCGTCAGGTGCGCTGGTTTGGCTGTCTCGGTATGGCCATCTCCAGTCTGGCGTTTTACTACCTGCCGCTGTATGCCGGACATAACTTCTGGGTGGCGCTGATTCCGGCGGTGATGTTAGGAATTTTTGTCGCCGCCTTCGTGCCGATGACCGCTGTGTTTCCGACACTGGAGCCGCATCACAAAGGCGCCGCCGTGTCGATTTATAACCTGTCGGCCGGACTGAGTAATTTTGTCGCGCCCGCGATTGCGTCGGTGTTGCTGCCGTTTTTCGATATCGTCGGCGTGGTGTGGGCGTATACCGCGCTGTACGTGTTTGCTGGCGTGCTGACCTTTATCATCCGCGTGCCGCAGCCGGGACATACGCATGAACCGGCGGCAGTGAAATCACGCGTGGCGCAGCAAAGGAGTTAATCTGTGATAGGCGGGCGCCATTAATGGCGCCCCTACACGACATCCCGCAACGCTTCCTCCAAATCGTACCAGCGAAAACCAAAGCCTGACTCTTCCAGGCGCTTCGGCAACACATGTTGGCCGCCGAGCACCAGTACCGCTGATTCGCCCATCATCAGCTTGATGGCGCTGGCGGGCGTGCGCATAAAGGCTGGGCGATGCATCACATGGCCGAGCGTGGCGGCGAACTGCTCATTGCGCACCGCATAGGGCGCAACCATGTTGAACGGGCCGCGCAGTTCAGAGTGATCGATCAACCACAGCAGCGCGTTAACCAAATCGTCGATGTGAATCCACGGTAAATACTGTTTGCCGCTACCAATCGGACCGCCTACGCCAAGCTTAAACGGCAGTTTCATCTTCGATAACGCGCCGCCTTCTTTCGCCAGCACCACGCCGGTGCGCAGCAAACAGACGCGCGTGCGATCGCTCTGTGCAGTTAACGCCAATTGTTCCCAACGTGCGCACAGCGTATGAGTAAATTCATCCTGGCCTGGATCCTCTTCGGTCAGCACTAAGTCGCCGGTATCGCCATAAAAGCCGGTAGCCGAGCCGGAAATCAAAAATTGCGGGGGATTGCTGCTGGCGTGAATCAGCGAGACCAGCTGCTCGGTGATCTGCCAGCGGCTTTCGCACAGCCGCTGCTTCTGCTGTTCGGTCCAGCGTTTATCGGCGATCGGTTCGCCCGCAAGATTAATCACACCATCAATACCGTTTAAATCGGTTTGCTGATTGATGCCGGACCACAGCGCCACGCTGGCGTCGAGTTTCTCGCGTGCGGCGGCGACATCGCGCGTGACGACGCTCACCTGATGGCCAAGCTGCAACAGACGCGGAATCAGATGGCGGCCAATCAGGCCGGTGCCGCCGGTGATCAGTAAATGCATGTTGAGCCTCCTTGTCATTTTTTATCTGCTCAGATTGAGCATAGAAGAGAAGCGTGCGCGCGGCGTGACTCGGCTTACGCTTATGAAGAAAAAGGAAAAGTCAGCGCTGGTCTTAGCAGCTAAAGATCCGACCAGCGCACCATTGCCTTAATAAATAAAAATCGGTAAACATGATGCACACCTGACGCTTTTCTGAGGCAGCCAATGAATTATCCAACCATTACTTTGTGGTCAGATTCTTGCTTTTTCAGCCCTTACGCCATGTCGGTTTATGTTGCGCTCACCGAGAAGGGCATTCCCTTCACCCTTAAGCGCGTCGATTTATCGCAGAATGCGCAGTGGGATGAGGAATACCGCGCGCTGTCGCTGACCTGCCGTGTGCCGACGCTGCAAATCGATGATGTGCTGCTGACGGAATCTTCAGCGATTGCTGAGTACCTGGAAGAGCGTTTTCCGGCGCCAGAGTTCGAGCGGCTCTATCCGCGCGATCGTGAGAAACGGGCGCATGCACGCGAAGTGCAGGCATGGCTGCGCAGCGACTTAATGGCGCTGCGCTCTGAGCGTCCAACCGAAGTGCTGTTCGCCGGCGAACGCTTTGCGCCGCTTACGCCGGCAGGTGAGCAAGCTGCCAACAAACTCATTGCTGCGGTGCAGCGCCTTTTGCCTGATGGACAGCAAAATCTGTTTGGCGAATGGTCGATTGCGGATACCGATTTAGCCGTGATGATTAATCGCCTGGCGCTGCACGGCGATGCGCTGCCGGTGAAGCTGCAACACTATGCGGAGTTCCAGTGGCAGCGTGCTTCGGTGCAACTCTGGTTAGCGGAATCGGGTAAAACACGCTGAGCACGATGCGCCTTGCGATGGCGAAAAGAACGCTTTACCTTACCGCTCATTCTAATAAAGCATGGCAAACAGGCGCGTGCTGGGCACGCCGAAAACAGAAAAGGGTTACGGATGGTGGATGAAACGGCAGGTGACGGTATCGAGTGGGTTGATATCGTTAACGAAGAGAACGAAGTCATTGCGCAGGCCAGCCGTGCGCAGATGCGTGCGCAGTGTCTGCGTCATCGCGCTACTTATATTGTGGTGCACGATGGCATGGGCAAAATTCTGGTGCAGCGTCGTACTGAAATTAAAGACTTCATGCCGGGTATGCTGGACGCCACTGCCGGTGGCGTGGTGCAGAGTGGGGAAGACCTGCTGGAATCGGCGCGTCGTGAAGCGGAAGAGGAATTGGGTATCGCGGCCGTTCCATTCGCCGAACACGGCCAGTTCTATTTTGAAGATCAGCATTGCCGCGTATGGGGCGGGCTGTTCAGCTGCGTTTCCCATGGCCCGTTTGCCATGCAGGAAGAGGAAGTGGATGAGATCTTCTGGATGACGCCGGAAGAGATCACCGCGCGCTGTGACGAGTTCACCGATGATTCGCTTAAGGCGCTGTCGCTGTGGCTGAGCCGAAACAGTGATGCTGCACGTCGTAAACAGAGCAGCGAAGCGTAATCTTGCCGTAAGGTCGCCATTTTTGGCGACCTTATATACAACATTGTTAATGTTCCCGCAGAATCCCCGCCAACAGTGCCAACGCATCCTCGAACTGCGCATCGGGAATAGTCAGCGGATAGAGGAAGCGGATCACGTTGCCGTACACGCCACAGGTTAGCAGAATCAAACCTTTTTCCAGCGCCTGCTGCTGAATAGCTTTGGCAATCTCCGCCGACGGCTTGCCCGCCGCATCATTGAATTCCGCCGCCATCATTGAGCCATAACCACGAATCTCCGCCAGCGCTTTACAATCTGCTTGTTGCAACGTCTGTTTTAATCGGCTGCCAAGCTGGTGGGCGCGGCTGCACAGCGCCTCTTCTTCGATAATGTCTAACACCGCCAGCGCCGCCGCAATCGCCGGTGGACTGCCAGCATAGGTTCCGCCCAGGCCGCCGGGTTCTGGCGCATCCATGACTTCTGCGCGTCCCGATACCGCCGAGAGCGGGAAACCACCGGCCAGACTTTTCGCCATGGTGATGATATCGGGCTGCACGGCGTAATAGTCGCTGGCGAACAGCTTGCCGGTGCGCGCAAAACCGCTCTGGATCTCATCGGCGATCAGCAATATGCCGTGGCGATAGCACAACTCCCGCAGCGCAACGACAAACTCTGGCGGCGCATCGTAGAAACCGCCTTCGCCCTGAACCGGTTCAAAGATAATGGCTGCCACCTGCTGCGGGCTGATATCGCTGCGGAAAATCGCTTCCAGGCTGTCGAGCGCATCGCTCACGCTGACCTTGTGCAGCGCGTTGGGATAGCGCGCGTGAAACACCGGGCTGGCGAAGGGGCCGAAGCCGGTTTTATACGGCACCACTTTCCCGGTCAGCGACATTGTCATATTGGTGCGGCCATGAAACGCGCCGGTGAAGGCGATGATGCCGGGCCGACCGGTGGCCGCACGCGCGATTTTGACCGCGTTTTCGACCGCTTCAGCACCGGTTGAGAAAAAGGTGGTTTTCACCGGCCCGCTAATCGGCACCAGCGCATTTAGTCGCTCAGCGAGATGAATGTAGTTCTCATAAGGGATGATTTGAAATGCGGTGTGGGTAAAGCATTCTAGCTGCTGTTGCACCGCAGCCATCACTTTCGGGTGACGATGCCCGGTGTTAAGCACTGCGATGCCTGCGGCAAAATCGGTGTATTCGCGGCCATGTTGATCCCAAACCGTGGCATTCTCGGCTTTTACCGCATAGAAATCACACATCACACCCACGCCGCGCGGCGTGGCTTGTAAACGACGGCGGTGCACATCACTGTTGCTCATTATTCACCTCGCAATTAGCGGCAGACTTCAATCAGTGTTAGCGCAGCGTGAGGTTTATGCCAGTGAAGTGCGGAGCAAAAAAAAAGCACGCACCGAAGTGCATGCTTTTTTAGCGGGCGGGGAAGGGGATTAGCCTTCGGCCTGCTGCGATTGAATCGCCGTCAATGCGATGGTGTAGACGATATCATCCACCAGTGCGCCGCGCGACAGGTCGTTCACCGGCTTACGCATGCCTTGCAGCATCGGTCCGATGGAGATCAGATCGGCAGAACGCTGTACCGCTTTGTAAGTGGTGTTACCGGTGTTCAGATCCGGGAAGATGAACACGGTAGCGCGGCCGGCAACCGCAGAGTTTGGCGCTTTGGATTTGGCGACGTCTTCCATAATCGCGGCGTCGTACTGCAGCGGACCATCGATCACCAGATCCGGGCGTTTTTCCTGCGCGATGCGCGTGGCTTCACGTACTTTCTCAACGTCGCTACCGGCACCGGAGTTACCGGTTGAGTAGGAGATCATCGCGACGCGTGGATCGATACCAAAGGCTTTGGCTGAATCGGCAGACTGAATCGCGATCTCTGCCAGCTGTTCTGGATTGGGATCCGGGTTGATGGCGCAGTCGCCATACACCAGAACCTGCTCCGGCAGCAGCATGAAGAACACCGACGACACCAGCGAGCTGTTTGGCGCGGTTTTGATCAACTGCAGCGGTGGACGAATGGTATTCGCAGTGGTGTGAACCGCGCCGGAGACCAGACCGTCAACTTCGCCGCTCTCCAGCATCATGGTGCCGAGCACCACGTTGTCTTCCAACTGCTCCTGCGCCACCACTTCGGTCATGCCTTTGCTCTTACGCAGCTCAACCAAACGTGGCACGTAGTTTTCACGTACCACTTCTGGATCCACGATCACGATGCCTGTGCCGAGTTCAACACCCTGCGCCGCCGCAACACGCTGAATCTCTTCCGGATTGCCGAGCAGCACACAGGTAGCGATGCCGCGTTCGGCGCAAATTGCTGCCGCTTTGACGGTACGCGGCTCGTCGCCTTCTGGCAGCACGATGCGTTTGCCGGCTTTGCGCGCCAGCTCGGTGAGTTGGTAGCGGAATGCCGGTGGAGACAGGCGACGGCTGCGCTCGGACGTGGCGGTCAGCGATTCCACCCAATCTTCATTAATGAAGCTAGCTACGTACTCCTGCACTTTCTCGATGCGCTGCGTATCGTCAGTTGGGACTTCAAGGTTGAAGCTTTGCAGGCTAAGCGACGTCTGCCAGGTGTTGGTTTTCACCATAAACACCGGCAGGCCGGTCTGAAACGCGCGTTCGCACAGGCGTGCGATGGGCGCTTCAATCTGATAGCCACCGGTCAACAGCACGGCACCTATTTCTACGCCGTTCATCGCGGCCAAACAGGCGGCAACCAGTACATCAGGACGATCGGCGGAGGTTACCAGCAGTGAACCCGGACGGAAGTGCTCCAGCATGTGTGGAATGCTACGCGCACAGAAGGTGACAGATTTCACACGGCGCGTCTGGATTTCACCTTCGTTGATGATATCGGCGTTCAGGTGACGGCACATATCGATGGCGCGAGTGGCGATCAGATCAAAGCTCCACGGTACACAACCCAGCACCGGCAGCGGACTGTTGGCAAACAGCTGCTTTGGATCGATGTTGGCGATGCTGGCTTTAGAGGAGTCATCAAAAATTTCTGACAGATCCGGGCGCGTACGACCTTGCTCATCCACCGGCGCATTCAGTTTGTTGATGATCACGCCAGTGATGTTTTTGTTTTTGCTGCCGCCAAAGCTGCTTTGCGTCAGTTCGATACGCTCTTTAAGCTGCGCCGGAGAATCGTTGCCCAGCGCCATCACGAAGACGATTTCGGCGTTCAGGGTTTTAGCGATCTCATAGTTCAGAGCAGATGCGAACT
Source organism: Pantoea leporis (assembly GCF_028048155.1). Lineage (NCBI taxonomy): Bacteria > Pseudomonadati > Pseudomonadota > Gammaproteobacteria > Enterobacterales > Erwiniaceae > Pantoea > Pantoea leporis. The sequence continues at coordinate 251,285 of NZ_JALMEU010000004.1, read as the reverse complement.
GATGTTTACGCGTGGGGACCAGACCTTCAACCAGCACTACTTCCGCATCTTTAGCGTTTGCGTGATAGTTGGCAATGATCTCTTCCATCAACACGTCTTGCTGGTTAGATCCAAGCAGCGACTCAACGCGTGACATCTGCAGCGGTTCTGCGGCAGGAATCGCGGAGCTTTTACGGATAATGCTGGTGGTTTGGTCTGGCGCATCGCCACCCGCACGTGGCTGGGCAATTGGCTTGAATACGCTCAGGCGCACGCCTTTGCGCTCCATGGCACGGATCACGCCGAGGCTGACGCTGGTCAGACCGACGCTGGTGCCGGTAGGAATGAGCATAATTGTACGTGACACGATAGAAACCTCTCAGGTGTTGCAGACTGTCTAAAACAACTCCGTCAGCCTAAGCTGACGGAGAGAAGTGTTTTTAAGCGGTGAGACGCGCGGCGTCTTGAGCAATCACCAACTCTTCGTTGGTTGGGATCACCACGGCTGGGCGCGTGCCTTCTTTGTTGATGAAACCCGATTTGCCGAAGCGTGCTGCCAGGTTGCGCTCGTGATCGACTTCGAAGCCGAGCAGACCCAGCTTCTGCAGCGCCAGCTCGCGCACCATCGCCGCGTTTTCACCGATACCACCGGTGAAGACCACGGCATCCAGACGGCCTTCCATCAGCGCAGTGTAGCTGCCGATGTATTTCGCCAGACGGTGGCAGAACACATCCATCGCACGCTTAGCATCTTCTTTGGTGCTGTAGTTGTCTTCCACATAGCGGCAGTCGCTGGTGACTTCGGTCAGACCTAACAGGCCAGACTCTTTGGTCAGCAGCTTGTTGATGGCATCAATGCTCATGCCCAGGGCATCATGCAGGAAGAAGATAATCGCAGGATCGATGTCGCCACTGCGCGTGCCCATCACCAACCCTTCCAATGGCGTCAGGCCCATTGAAGTATCAACACACTGACCATTGCGAATAGCAGAAACGGAACCGCCATTACCCAAGTGGCAGGTGATGACGTTCAGTTCGCTAACGGGCTTGTTCAGCATTTTCGCGGCTTCCTGCGTCACATAGTAGTGACTGGTGCCGTGTGCGCCGTAGCGACGAACGCCGTGCTCTTTATACAATTTGTACGGCAGAGCATAGAGATAGGACTCTTCCGGCATTGTCTGATGGAATGCGGTGTCAAAAACCGCGACATTTTTATCAGAAAGATGCGGGAAGTTTTTCAGCGCTTCATCTATACCGATCAGATGCGCAGGATTGTGCAGCGGCGCAAACGAAGAGGCGTCTTTGATGCCCTGAATAACTGATTCGTCGATGATGACCGATTTGGTCAGCTGCTCGCCGCCGTGAACAATACGATGGCCGATTGCAGCGATTTGTGCCGAAAGCTCTGGTTTTTGTGCCAGAATAGTTTTGACCATGAAATTCAGTGCTTCGCTGTGTGCCGCACCCGCGCCAAGCTGAGCTTCTTGTTTGCTGCCGTCCAGTTTCCACTTAATACGTGCTTCCGGTAAATGGAAACATTCAGCCAAACCGGAGAGGTATTCGTCGCCGGTAACAGGGTTAAGGATGGCAAACTTAAGTGAAGAACTGCCGCAGTTCAGAACCAGAACTAACTTCGTCGACATGGAAGTACCTATTTTTGTTAAATAGTGGCTAAAAAAAACGCAATCAGACTAACAGCGTAGCCCATGAAAGCTGGTAGGTTAATGATAAACATCATGTGCTAGTCAAAAATTCAGTGACATGCAAAAAATTTTGGTGATTTTACGCTTATTTTTGATAAGCACTTAGCGAAACATGGCTCTGGCCGCTCTTTTATTGAGCTAAAGCTTCCGGTAATGTTACTCAAACGGCGTCAGAATACTCACTGTCACCCGCAAAGACAAAAACTTTTGAAGGATGTCACGTAAAGTTGTGTAGTTATCGGTTTATTTTAAATATTGCAGATTTAGTTGAGGTCTATCATGGCGAATGAGACAGACAAACCCGGCTGGTTCGGCTTGTTCCAGCGCGGACAGCGATACATGAAGACCTGGCCTGCAGACAAGCGCCTGGCGCCGGTATTTCCTGAAAATCGCGTGGTGAATGCAACGCGTTTTGCCATTCGCTTTATGCCGCCGCTGGCGATTTTCACCCTAACGTGGCAAATCGCGATGGGGGGACAACTTGGTCCAGCAATTGCCACCGCGCTGTTTGCCTGCAGCCTGCCGATGCAAGGATTATGGTGGTTAGGTAAACGTTCGGTAACGCCGTTGCCGCCGACGCTGCTGCAGTGGTTCCATGAAGTGCGTACCAAACTGCAAGAAGCGGGGCAGGCGATTGCACCCGTTGACGGTAAGCCGACATATCAGTCGCTCGCCGATGTGCTGAAGCGCGCGTTTAAACAGCTTGATCGCACTTTCCTCGACGATCTTTGATCCGCGGACGCTTTTACCTGCCAGAGAATTTGAGCCAAATCCCGGTTCAAATCAAAGAAAAGTGGTGCGGACATACACGCATCACTCTCCTTGTGTAATCATTTCTTCATTGTTTAAATCTTAAGCGGCCGCCTGGCCCGGGAGCAAACCATGGAAATGACCCACGCACAACGATTGATCCTCTCCAATCAATACAAAATGATGGCCATGCTGGAACCCGATAACGCCGAGCGCTATCGTCGTTATCAAACCATTATTGAACGCGGCTATGGCTTACAGTTACGCGAACTCGATAAGGAATTCGGCGAGCTAACCGAAGCGACCTGTCGCTCACTGATCGATATTATGGAAATGCATCATGCGCTGCATGTTTCGTGGTCGAACCTCAAAGATGGCAGCGCGATTGATGAGCGTCGCCTGGCGTTTCTCGGCTTTGATGCGGCCACCGAAGCGCGTTATCTCGGCTACGTGCGTTTTATGGTGAACGTAGAAGGGCGCTATACCCATTTTGATTCCGGCACACACGGCTTCAATGCCCAAACGCCGATGTGGGAAAAATACCAACGCATGCTTACGGTGTGGCACACTTGTCCGCGTCAATATCATCTCAGCGCGAATGAGATCGCGCAGATTATCAATGCCTGAATAAGGAGCGACGCGTGAAGTACAGGGGTTTTCTGTTTGATTTAGACGGTACGCTGGTGGATTCACTGCCTGCTGTGATTCGCGCATGGTCATTGTGGGGCGAGCGCCATGGTTTGTCTGCGGAAGAGGTCCTGAGCTATATCCACGGGAAGCCTGCCATCAATTCGCTGCGCCATTTCATGGCGGGACAATCTGAAGAGGCGATTCAGGCGGAATTTCTCTGGCTTGAACGCCTCGAAGCGGAAGACACGCATGGCGTACAGGCGATTCCGGGCGCATTAGCGTTACTGTCAACGTTGAACGAGTTGCAGATCCCATGGGCGATTGTCACATCGGGGTCGATCCCTGTTGCCTATGCGCGCCATAAAGCCGCCAATCTACCCATGCCAGAGGTGTTCATCACTGCGGAGAACATCAAGCACGGTAAGCCGAATCCCGAGCCTTATTTGCTGGGCGCCGAGCGTTTGGGGCTTTCAGCGACGCAATGCGTGGTGGTTGAGGATGCGCCAGCGGGCATCATTTCAGGATTGGATGCGGGCAGTGCGGTGATCGCTATAAATGCGCCAGCCGATGCGCCGCGCATTGATGAAGTCACCTTCCGCGTCGCTTCGCTTGAACCGTTAAATGTCACTAAAGAAGATAGCGGTGAATTTACCCTTTCTATCACCGCATAAAAAAACGGGCCGCTGCGGCCCGTTTTTTTACAGCGGCGTATCCTGTGAGATTTCATCCAGCGACAGGCTAAAGCTGGGAATAAACACCTCAACAAAATAATCCATTTCCGGCGAGCGCCGCTGCGTCAGGGTTTTCTCCAGGCGCGCTTTGGCCAGCAAAAACTCGTTATTACCCGCCGACAACTCTTCCAGACACTTCACATAGGCGCAAAGTGCATCCGCTTGCTTAACCACGGATTGTTCACTTTCGCTATGCATGTGTTCATCTATCAGCGGCCGATAAGCGTCCTGCAGTTCGGGCGGCAGCATATCGATGAGTTTCTGCTGGGCAATTTTCTCGATCTTTTTATATTCGTGCGCAATTTGCGCGTTGTAGTACTTCACCGGCGTCGGTAAATCCCCGGTCAATACTTCGCTGGCATCATGATACAGCGCTAGCATGGCAATGCGCTCGGCGTTGAGGTTGCCGTTAAACTTTTTGTTTTTGATGATGGCGAGCGCGTGAGCAACCATCGCCACCTGCAGACTATGCTCGGAAACGTTTTCAGTGCGCACATTGCGCATTAATGGCCAGCGGTTAATCAGTTTGAGACGGGAGAGGTGGGCGAAAAAATGGCTACGAGTCATGGACGGTTCCTGTTCGCACGGCGGGGAAGATATCTTTTCCCCGAAATGCGAACAGTATACGCGTCACAATTTACTGGCGATACCCTTGTAAGAAACGACCAAACTTGCTGACGGCCATTTCCAAATCGTCCACGCGCGGCAGCGTAACGATGCGTACGTGATCCGGCCACGGCCAGTTGAACGCGGTGCCCTGAACCAGCAGCACTTTTTCCTGCAACAGGAAATCCAGCACCATCTTCTGATCGTCGAAGATGTTGAATTTCTTGGCGTCAATACGCGGGAACATATAGAGCGCACCTTGCGGCTTCACACAGCTGACGCCAGGAATATCATTAATTAATTCCCACGCACGCTGGCGCTGTTCATACAAACGTCCGCCGGGCGCGATAAATTCACTAATGCTTTGATAACCACCCAATGCGGTCTGAATCGCGTGTTGTGCAGGAACGTTGGCACACAGGCGCATCGACGCCAGCATCTCCAGACCTTCAATGTAACCTTTAGCGTGTTTCTTCGGACCATTCAAAACCATCCAGCCCTGACGAAAACCCGCCACGCGATAGGTTTTGGACAAGCCGTTGAAGGTCACCGTCAGCAGATCGGGTGCCAGCGCAGCAATCGAATGATGTTGTGCTTCGTCGTAGAGAATCTTGTCGTAGATTTCATCGGCGAAAATAATCAGATTGTGCTGGCGCGCAATTTCAACAATCTCAAGCAACAACTCTTTGCTGTAAACCGCGCCGGTCGGGTTATTCGGGTTAATGATGACAATGCCACGCGTGCGCGGGGTGATCTTGCTGCGAATATCATCCAGGTCAGGGAACCAACCTGCTGATTCATCACACAAATAATGCACCGCTTTACCGCTTGACAGCGAAACGGCAGCGGTCCACAGCGGATAATCCGGCGCAGGCACCAGCATTTCATCACCGCTGTTGAGCAATGCCTGCATCGCTTGCACAATCAGTTCGGATACGCCGTTACCTATATAGATGTCTTCGACAGTGACATCGCGCATGTCACGCGCCTGGTAATGCTGCATGATCGCTTTACGCGCCGAATACAGCCCCTTTGAATCGCAATAACCCTGCGAGCTCGGCAGATTGCGAATGACATCGACCAGAATTTCATCAGGTGCTTCGAAACCAAACGGGGCAGGGTTGCCGATGTTCAGCTTGAGAACTTTGTTGCCTTCTTCTTCGAGACGTTTAGCTTCTTTCAGTACCGGGCCACGGATGTCATAACAGACATTTTCCAGCTTGCCGGATTTATCAATTTGAAAATTCATTGTTACCGCCTTTATGGGCAGAGTCCTTTAACCTGCCACCAAAAATCAAACTCGCCCAATTTACTCTTCTCACCTTAACAAAAGAAGGGCAGCGCTTGGTTTTGGCGTGTTTGCCATTTTTTCCCCTTTCACGTGGCGTAAAAGTCATTGGAAATCGATTAATCTGGTTCATTAGTCCACAAATGTGAAGAATGTTAATATTAAACGCTGGTAAGGTGTGCCTGACGTGTAAATGCCTTCTTCCATCGACATCCGAGACTATTCAGAAATTTTTCAGTCAAAACTGGCTTAAAAAAACATTAGCGACCAGACGAAATAGTTAAATGAATCTTGTTGGATGGCGAAAAATTGTCTGGTAATGATTAAGCACTGTTTGGCGTCACAAAATAGAGTTCATTCTCATACACTTTTTATTGGCAGAATTAAGCACCACCATCAGCTGCAACTCAGTGTAAAACACGCGTAAAATAGCATTTGCGCTGTATCTTTAACGTAAGTGTTTGAGATTCAGAACCTGGAGGGGTTAAAAAAAGAGCAGCATTATGGCAGGATGTGTGCGAAAAGACTTTTGGTCAAAAATTGCGATGTTTTGAACAAAAACATTTCCATTTATAGCGTAAAAATGATTAAGTATAATTTATTATTTGATGCACTTTATCGCTTCGCATCTACATAACATGATGTTATTACTTTTTAACCCGCAGGGACTTTGTGCGGGAGACATAGACAACTACGCAGCTTCCAGCACCTGTACGACTTACGTTTTCGGCCCAGAAGTTCTGCTGTCTATAATGACGACGCTGCTCTGATCTCAGAGTGGTGCGATCGTCGGCATCCGCCTGACAAATTTTTTTTCATGGCAGCTCCACACAGGGCTGTCATTAAGCACCATTGCCTCTTATCTCTTTGATAAGTCGGGTAATACACCAGGGTAGTAGTTTTAAAAAATCTTATAAGTGAAGAAAAAACATGACTAATGCAAATCGTCCGATACTGAATCTCGACCTCGATCTGCTGCGTACATTTGTTGCCGTTGCCGATCTGAACACTTTTGCAGCTGCCGCTGCCGCCGTGTGCAGAACGCAGTCCGCAGTGAGCCAGCAGATGCAACGTCTGGAACAATTGGTAGGTAAAGAGCTGTTTGCCAGACATGGACGTAATAAATTGCTGACGGAGCATGGCATTCAACTGCTGGGTTACGCCAGGAAAATCCTTCGTTTTAATGACGAAGCTTGCACCTCTTTAATGTACAGCAACATCCAGGGCGTTCTGACCATCGGCGCTTCAGATGATACCTCAGATACCATTCTGCCGTTCCTGCTTAACCGCGTAACGTCGGTCTATCCGAAGCTGGCCATTGATGTGCGTGTTAAGCGCAACCCGTTCATGATGGAAATGCTTAATCAAGGTGAAGTCGATCTGGTTGTGACCACGTCCAGCCCAGGAAACTTTACTTATCAGGTACTGCGTACTTCACCAACGTTGTGGTACTGCGCGGCAGATTATATCTTCCAGCGTGGAGAGGCCATTCCTTTGGTTCTGTTGGATGAGCCAAGCCCGTATCGTGATATGGCCATTGATCACCTCAACGAGGCTGGCATTCCGTGGCGCATCTCGTATGTTGCTTCAACGCTGGCTGCCGTCCGTGCAGCGGTTAAAGCCGGTTTGGGTGTGACAGCGCGTCCTGTTGAGATGATGAGTCCAGAACTGCGCGTGATGGGCGCGGCAGAAGGTTTGCCAGTATTGCCTGACACCCAGTATCTGCTGTGCCGTAATCCAGACAGCGATAACGAACTGGCGCTGGCGATCTTCAATGCCATGCAGTCCACCAACGATCCTTATAATCTGAGTGCTAATCCAGACGGTACCTTGTTACTGGATGATGAAGAGTAAGGGTTGCAGTTGCTGGTAATTCCTCTCAATTGGAATACCGGTTAATTGTTAAAACCGATAAAAATGAGCCTTAGCTGGGTAATTATCCGCTAAGGCTTTTTTTATGCCTTTTAATACCTCGTTTTTAGAGCGATTTCCTGAAAAAGATTTCACTCGACAACTTAAAAATGAAATGTGTTCCATTTTTGCTCCACATGGAATGATTTTATCAATTCGTGCCAACTTTCCCAGGGCATTTGCCCGTACACTCCGCTGTTTTTTGCAGCATAAAACCCAGTTATGTGCTTTAGATCAAAAAAATACCCCTGATAAGGGGGGGGAATCTCGGGCGAGACCTGTCAAAATATGATTGTTAAATGCACGATCCACGCATGTGAATACCCGCTACACTAAAATTAACCTCACAAACTGAAGCGATTTAGCTGGCGCTCAGAGGGTTGAATGTTAATAATATGATGCAGCTGTAAAATAATGTTTGGATACTTTTGTCAAAGTTGACAAAAGGTTATAGAAAGGAGTAAAAACCCCTATAAAATTGCTGCTTTATTGCTAATGACAGCAAAATTTATAAGGTTTTTTATCCTTCCCTTGAATCGATGTGGTGTGTTTGCTGCAACAGCGCAGGATGCCATCACCACTTTTGATGAGTAAGCAAAGAGTATGTCGACAACTACAGAAGTGATCGCTCATCACTGGGCATTTATTGTTTTTATCGTTATCGCATTCGGCCTGTGTGCCTTTATGTTGACCGGTGGCTGGTTGTTAGGTGGTCGTGCGCGTGCGCGACACAAGGACACCCCGTTCGAATCGGGTATTGAGTCGGTCGGTGACACTCATATTCGCCTCTCTGCAAAATTCTATCTGGTTGCGATGTTTTTCGTCATATTCGACGTCGAAGCCCTCTATTTATACGCATGGTCGACTTCCATTCGCGAAAGCGGTTGGGTCGGCTTTGTCGAAGCCGCAATTTTCATTTTGGTGCTCTTGGCAGGCCTGGTTTATCTGGTGCGCATCGGTGCGCTGGATTGGGCTCCTGCGCGTCGTCGCGTAGTGGTCAAATCTGTCCCGGTCAGTCACAGCCACACCAACCCTCATAAGCAGTAAAAGCGAGGCAATAAGATGGACTACACGCTGACACGCGTAGACCCGAACGGGGGCGGCGATAACGATCGTTATCCTCTACAGAAACAGGAAACGGTTACCGATCCGCTGGAGCAACACGTTCACCGTAGCGTCTACATGGGCAAGCTCGAGCACGCCCTGCATGACATGGTGAACTGGGGTCGTAAAAACTCACTCTGGCCGTATAACTTCGGCCTTTCCTGTTGCTACGTGGAAATGACCACATCCTTCACCGCAGTGCATGACGTGGCACGTTTTGGCGCCGAAGTTATGCGCGCCTCGCCGCGTCAGGCTGACTTCATGGTGATCGCCGGTACGCCATTTACCAAAATGGCGCCGGTTATTCAGCGTTTATATGACCAAATGCTAGAGCCGAAATGGGTGATTTCCATGGGCGCATGCGCTAACTCGGGTGGCATGTATGACATCTACTCGGTGGTGCAGGGGGTGGATAAATTCCTGCCGGTTGACGTGTACATTCCTGGCTGCCCGCCGCGTCCAGAAGCGTATATGCAGGCATTGCTGCTGCTGCGCGAGTCTATTGGCAAAGAGCGTCGTCCACTGTCTTGGGTGGTCGGTGATCAGGGTGTTTATCGCGCCAATATGCAGCCAGAGCGTGAAAGAAAGCGTGGCGAGCGTATTGCCGTCACCAACCTGAGATCGCCAGACGAAGTTTAAGCTTCCCGTACACGGATGGAGCCACGGCCACAGCAAAACATCACAATTTAATGTGCGCCGCCATCCTGACGCCTTCTTTTGAGCGCCTGATTACAGGCCGGAATGGTGAGTAACGTATGACTGATTTAACCACGCAAGATCTCGCTCAGCCTTCATGGCAAACCCGCGATCACCTGGATGACCCAGTGGTCGGCGAGCTGCGTAACCGTTTTGGGCCGGATGCCTTTACCGTTCAGGCTACCCGCACCGGGATTCCGGTAGTCTGGGTAAAGCGTGAACAGCTATTAGAAATCGTTGAATTCCTGCGCAAGCTGCCAAAGCCCTATGTCATGCTGTATGACTTACACGGTTTTGATGAGCGTTTACGCACTAACCGCGCCGGTTTGCCCGCCGCGGATTTTTCCGTTTTCTATCACCTGCTTTCAATTGAACGCAACCGCGACATCATGCTCAAGGTCGCTTTATCTGAAAACGATCTGAATGTGCCAACCATCACCAAAATTTTCGCTAACGCCAACTGGTATGAGCGCGAAACCTGGGAGATGTTTGGCATCACTTTCAATGGTCACCCGCACCTGACGCGCATCATGATGCCGCAGACGTGGGAAGGCCATCCACTGCGTAAAGATTATCCGGCGCGCGCTACCGAGTTCGATCCCTTCGAGCTGACCAAGCAGAAAGAAGATCTGGAGATGGAGGCGCTGACCTTCAAGCCTGAAGATTGGGGCATGAAGCGCAGCACCACCAATGAGGACTTCATGTTCCTCAACCTCGGTCCGAACCACCCCTCTGCGCACGGTGCTTTCCGCATCATTCTGCAGTTAGATGGTGAAGAAATCGTCGATTGCGTTCCCGATGTCGGCTACCACCATCGTGGCGCGGAGAAGATGGGCGAGCGCCAATCCTGGCACAGCTACATTCCGTACACCGACCGTATCGAGTACCTCGGCGGCTGCGTGAACGAAATGCCTTACGTGCTGGCGGTGGAAAAACTGGCGGGCATTACCGTGCCGGATCGCGTCAATGTGATCCGCGTGATGCTGTCTGAACTGTTCCGCATCAACAGCCATCTGCTCTATATCTCCACCTTTATTCAGGACGTCGGCGCGATGACGCCGGTGTTCTTCGCCTTTACCGATCGTCAGAAAATCTATGATGTGGTAGAAGCGATTACCGGTTTCCGTATGCACCCGGCGTGGTTCCGCATCGGCGGCGTCGCGCATGACCTGCCGAAAGGCTGGGAACGTCTGCTGCGCGACTTCCTCGACTGGATGCCGAAGCGTCTGAAAGAGTACGACAAAGCCGCACTGCGCAATACCGTGTTGATGGGCCGTTCGCAAGGTGTTGCGGCGTACAACATGGACGAAGCACTAGCGTGGGGCACCACCGGCGCAGGTCTGCGCGCCACTGGTTTAGATTTTGACGTGCGCAAATGGCGTCCATATTCAGGTTACGAAAACTTCGATTTCGAAATTCCGGTTGGCGCTGGCATCAGTGATGCGTACACCCGCGTGCAGCTGAAAATGGAAGAGATGTGGCAGTCACTGCGCATTCTGGAACAGTGCCTGAACAACATGCCTGAAGGCCCGTTCAAAGCGGACCATCCGCTGACAACGCCGCCGCCGAAAGAGCGCACGCTGCAGCACATTGAAACCCTGATCACTCACTTCCTGCAGGTTTCGTGGGGCCCAATCATGCCGGCCAACGAATCCTTCCAGATGATTGAGGCGACCAAAGGGATCAACAGTTACTACCTGACCAGCGATGGCAGCACCATGAGCTATCGCACCCGCGTGCGTACGCCGAGCTTCCCGCATCTGCAGCAGATCCCATCGGTGATCCGCGGCAGCCTGGTATCCGACTTGATCGTTTACCTCGGTAGTATCGATTTTGTTATGTCAGACGTGGACCGCTAATTATGCACGATCAAAAAATTGCTATTCACACCATCGACCCTACTGAGGTCTTCGTGCTGAGCGAGGCCGAGCACCACGCTATCGAGCACGAGAAACACCATTACGAAGATGCACGCGCCGCTTCGATCGAAGCGTTGAAGATCGTGCAGAAACAGCGTGGCTGGGTGCCGGACGGCGCGATTAACGCCATCGCAGATGTTCTGGGGATTCCAGCCAGTGATGTTGAAGGCGTAGCGACTTTCTATAGCCAAATCTACCGTACGCCGGTTGGCCGTCACGTTATTCGCTACTGTGACAGCGTGGTGTGCCACATCACGGGTTATCAGGGGATTCAGGATGCGCTGGAGCAAAATCTGAACATCAAGCCGGGCCAGACTACGGCAGATGGACGCTTTACGTTGCTGCCAACTTGCTGCCTGGGTAACTGCGATAAAGGGCCAACCATGATGGTGGATGAAGATACCCACGTTCATCTGACGCCTGAAGGCATCGCCAACTTGCTGGAGCAGTATCAATGACCATTAAACAGATCATTCGTACTGCCGAAACGCATCCACTGACCTGGCGTCTTCGTGACGACAAGCAGCCGATCTGGATCGATGAATATCGCAGTAAAAACGGTTATGTCGGCGCAGAAAAAGCGTTGAAAGATTTCAGCCAGGACGAAATCGTCGCGGCGGTAAAAGACTCCGGCCTGAAAGGCCGCGGTGGTGCAGGCTTTAACACCGGCCTGAAATGGAGCCTGATGCCGAAAGACGAATCCATGAACATCCGTTACCTGCTGTGTAATGCCGATGAAATGGAGCCGGGCACTTACAAAGACCGCTTGCTGATGGAGCAACTGCCGCATCAGCTGGTGGAAGGCATGCTGATCAGTGCGTTCGCGCTGAAAGCCTATCGTGGCTATATCTTCTTACGTGGTGAGTACATCGAAGCGGCCGTTAATCTGCGTCGCGCGATTGCTGAAGCCACCGAAGCGGGCTATCTCGGCAAAAATATTCTTGGTACTGGTTTTGATTTCGAGCTGATCGTCCACACCGGCGCAGGTCGTTATATCTGCGGTGAAGAAACAGCGCTGATCAACTCGCTGGAAGGACGTCGTGCGAACCCGCGTTCTAAGCCGCCATTCCCGGCCAGTGCCGGCGTGTGGGGCAAGCCGACCTGCGTGAACAACGTGGAAACGCTGTCGAACGTGCCTGCCATCTTCCTTAACGGCGTTGACTGGTACAAAAACATCTCTACCAGCGAAGACACCGGCACCAAAATGATGGGCTTTTCCGGCCGCGTGAAAAATCCTGGCGTCTGGGAATTGCCGTTCGGCACCACCGCACGTGAAATCCTTGAGGATTACGCCGGTGGCATGCGTGATGGCCTGAAATTCAAAGCCTGGCAGCCAGGCGGTGCAGGAACTGACTTCCTCACCGATCAGCACCTCGATCTGCCGATGGAATTTGCCAGTATTGGTAAAGCTGGCAGCCGTTTAGGTACTGCGCTGGCGATGGCGGTCGATCACGAAATCAACATGGTTTCACTGGTGCGTAACCTGGAAGAATTCTTTGCGCGCGAATCCTGTGGCTGGTGTACGCCGTGCCGTGATGGATTGCCATGGAGCGTGAAGATCCTGCGTGCGCTGGAGCAGAAGAAAGGTCAGCCGGGTGATATTGAAACCCTGCAGCAACTCTGCCGCCAGCTTGGCCCAGGTAAAACCTTCTGTGCCCACGCACCGGGCGCCGTCGAGCCATTGCAGAGCGCGATTAAATATTTCCGTGAAGAGTTTGAAGCTGGCATTGCGCCGCAGGTGTTTGGCAATACCCGAGCCATCGGCGGTATTCAGCCCAACCTGCTGAAAGCGCGCTGGTAATCAGCCGCCGTACACGGAATTCACCTCATGCCGACTGGCGTGGGGAAAGAATTAGATGTTTAACGCTCGTCTTAGGGCGAGCCTTACGGAAGCATGTTCACTATGGCTACAATCCATGTAGACGGTAAAGAATATGATGTGAACGGAGCGGACAACCTGCTACAGGCGTGTCTCTCTCTGGGCCTTGATATTCCTTATTTTTGCTGGCATCCGGCGCTGGGAAGCGTAGGGGCCTGCCGCCAGTGCGCGGTGAAGCAATTCCAGAATGCCGAAGATACACGCGGTCGCCTTGTCATGTCCTGCATGACACCAGCGTCGGACGGCACCTTTATCTCCATCGACGATGGCGAAGCGAAAGAGTTTCGTGAAAGCGTGGTGGAATGGCTGATGACCAACCATCCGCACGACTGCCCGGTGTGCGAAGAGGGCGGTAACTGCCATCTGCAGGATATGACGGTAATGACCGGACACAGTTTCCGTCGTTATCGCTTCACTAAACGTACCCACCAGAATCAGGATCTCGGCCCATTCATTTCGCATGAAATGAACCGCTGTATCGCCTGCTATCGCTGCGTGCGTTACTACAAAGATTATGCCGACGGCAAAGATCTTGGCGTTTATGGCGCTCACGACAACGTCTACTTTGGTCGTCCGGAAGATGGCACGCTGGAAAGCGAATTCTCCGGTAACCTGGTGGAAATCTGTCCGACCGGCGTATTCACTGATAAAACGCACTCCGAACGCTATAACCGTAAATGGGATATGCAGTTCGCACCAAGCATCTGTCAGCAGTGCAGCGTGGGTTGTAACACCAGCCCGGGCGAACGCTATGGCGAATTGCGTCGTATCGAAAACCGCTATAACGGCACCGTAAACCACTATTTCCTCTGCGATCGCGGTCGTTTCGGTTACGGCTACGTCAACCGCAAAGATCGTCCACGTCATCCGGTACAGCAACGCGGCAACGATTGGGTCAGCCTGAATGCTGAACAAGCGGTGAATGCGGCGGCGGATGTGTTGCGTCGGGCGAAAAAAGTCATTGGTATCGGTTCTCCGCGCGCCAGCATTGAAAGCAACTTCGCGTTACGTGAGCTGGTTGGCGCAGAAAACTTCTCAACCGGTATGCCAGCCGGTGAGCAGGCTCGCGTTGAGCTGATGCTGAAAGTCCTGCAGGACGGCGGCATCTACACGCCATCACTGCGCGAAATTGAGAGCTACGATGCGGTGCTGGTGCTGGGTGAAGATTTGACTCAGGTTGGCGCACGCGTGGCGTTGTCTGTACGTCAGGCAGTAAAAGGTAAAGCGCGTGAGATGGCTGCGGCACAGAAAGTGGCTGACTGGCAGATCGCGGCAATCCTTAACATCGGTCAGCATGCCAAACATCCGCTGTTCGTAACCAATGTTGACGAAACCCGCCTGGATGATATCGCTGCGTGGAGCTATCGCGCACCGGTGGAAGATCAGGCGCGTCTCGGCTTCGCCATTGCCAATGCGCTGGATGAAAGCGCGCCGGCAGTCAGCGGCTTCGACAGCAAACTGAACGGCAAAGTTGACGTGGTGGTTCAGGCGCTGGCAGGTGCAAAAAAACCGCTGATTATCTCCGGTACCCATTCCGGTAGCATCGCGATGATTGAAGCTGCTGCTAACGTGGCAAAAGCCCTGAAAGCACGCGGTGCCGATGTCGGTATTACCTTCCTCGCGGGTGCGGCGAACAGCTTTGGCCTCGGCCTGATGGGCGGTCAATCGCTGGATAGCGCACTGGAACAGCTGAGTAAAGGCGAAGCCGATGCGCTGGTGGTGCTGGAAAACGATCTCTATCGTCATGCGCCGAAAGCCAACGTGGATGCGGCGCTCGATACCACCGCTAACGTGATTGTGGTCGATCATCAACGTACCGCAACGCTGGAAAAAGCCGGTTTGGTACTTTCAACCGCCAGCTTTGCGGAGAGCGATGGCACATCAATCAACCACGAAGGCCGCGCGCAGCGCTTTTTCCAGGTTTACGATCCCGCTTATTACGATGACAGCGTAGTGATGCTGGAGAGCTGGCGCTGGTTGCGTTCGCTGCACAGCGCGGTTGAGAGCCGTCACATTGACTGGACTCAGCTGGATCACGTGATTGATGCCACCGTTGCGGCGCTGCCACAGCTGAAAGGCATCAAGGATGCTGCGCCAGACGCCAGCTTCCGTATCCGCGGTCAAAAACTGGCACGTTCACCGCACCGCAACAGTGGCCGTACTGCGATGCGCGCCAACATCAGCGTGCATGAACCGCGTCAGCCGCAAGATAAAGACACCATGTTTGCCTTCTCGATGGAAGGTAACAACCAGCCCAGCGCACCGCGTTCGCAGATTCCATTTGCCTGGGCGCCGGGCTGGAACTCACCGCAGGCATGGAACAAGTTCCAGGCTGAAGTGGGCGGCAAACTGCGTCATGGCGATCCGGGCGTGCGTCTGTTTGAAGCCAGCGATCGTTCATTGCCGTGGTTTACCGCCATTCCGGAAAGCTTTGTTGAAGGCAGCCAGTGGCGCGTCGCACCTTACTACCAGCTGTTTGGTAGCGAGGAGATGACCCAGCGTTCAACCACCTTCCAGAAACGCATGTCCCCGGCCACGCTGGTGATTAACCCGGCTGATGCTGAGAAACTGGGCGTTAATAGCGGTTCTTCCGTGGAGCTGGTGTGTGCA
This sequence comes from Pantoea leporis, assembly GCF_028048155.1. NCBI lineage: Bacteria > Pseudomonadati > Pseudomonadota > Gammaproteobacteria > Enterobacterales > Erwiniaceae > Pantoea > Pantoea leporis. The sequence goes on along the minus strand of NZ_JALMEU010000004.1, from coordinate 235,479 downwards.
GGCGAAACACTACGCTTGCCGGTACGTTTCTCTGCGTCGCTGCAAGCAGGGCAGGTTGGTTTACCGCTCGGTATGCCGGGCGTGCCGCCGTTCCTCTCAGGTGCGCAAATTGACAAACTGCAGGAGGCCGCGCAATGAGTTGGCTGACACCGGACGTTATTGAAATCCTGATCAACATCGGCAAAGCGCTGGTCATCTTGTTGGTGGTTGTCGGTTGTGGTGCCTTCATGAGTTTCGCCGAGCGTCGTCTGCTCGGCCTGTGGCAGAACCGTTATGGACCAAACCGTGTTGGCTGGGGCGGTTCGCTGCAGCTGGCTGCTGACATGATCAAAATGTTCTTTAAAGAGGACTGGGTTCCGCCGTTTACCGACCGCTTCATCTTTACGCTGGCACCGGTTATCGCCTTCGTATCGCTGCTGCTAGCCTTTGCCATTGTGCCGGTTTCGCCGACCTGGATGGTCACCGATCTGAACATCGGTCTGCTGTTCTTCCTGATGATGGCGGGCCTGGCGGTCTATGCGGTGCTGTTCGCTGGCTGGTCGAGTAACAACAAATACTCACTGTTGGGTGCGATGCGTGCATCGGCGCAGACGCTGAGCTACGAAGTGTTCCTTGGTCTGTCACTGATGGGCGTGGTGGCGCAAGCCGGCTCGTTCAATATGAATGCCATTGTCGAAAGCCAGGCGCATCTGTGGAACATCATTCCTCAGTTCTTCGGCTTCCTTACCTTCTGCATCGCGGGCGTAGCGGTATGTCACCGTCATCCGTTTGACCAACCAGAAGCGGAGCAGGAACTGGCGGACGGTTACCACATCGAATACGCCGGTATGAAGTTCGGCCTGTTCTTCGTCGGTGAATACGTGGCGATCACCACCGTTTCAGCGCTGATCGTGACGCTGTTCTTCGGTGGCTGGCACGGCCCGTTCCTGCCGCCATTCATCTGGTTCGCTCTGAAAACAGCGTTCTTTATGGTGATGTTTATCCTGATTCGTGCTGCGCTGCCGCGTCCACGCTATGACCAGGTGCTGTCGTTCGGCTGGAAAGTGTGTCTGCCGTTGACGCTGTTGAACCTGCTGGCGACCGCCGCAGTGATTCTGTACACCGCGCAGTAAGGGACATTGAGATGACTTTAAAAGATATTGTCGTTGGCTTCGGCACGACAGTGCGCAGTATCTGGATGATAGGCATGCATGCCTTCGCCAAGCGCGAAACCCAAATGTATCCGGAAGAGCCGGTTTATTTGCCGCCGCGTTACCGTGGCCGTATCGTGCTGACGCGCGATCCGGACGGCGCAGAGCGTTGCGTTGCCTGTAACTTATGCGCGGTAGCTTGTCCTGTCGGCTGTATCTCACTGCAAAAAGCCGAGACGCAGGATGGACGTTGGTATCCGGAGTTCTTCCGCATCAACTTCTCACGCTGCATCTTCTGCGGCCTGTGTGAAGAGGCTTGCCCAACCACCGCGATTCAGCTGACACCCGATTTCGAACTGGGTGAGTTTAAGCGTCAGGATCTGGTGTATGAGAAAGAAGACTTGCTGATTTCCGGTCCGGGTAAATATCCGGAGTACAACTTCTATCGTATGGCTGGTATGGCGATCGACGGAAAAGAGAAGGGCGAAGCGGAAAACGAAGCCAAGCCGATCGACGTCAAAGGGTTGTTACCTTAAGGAGCCAGGTATGGAATTTGCGTTTTATCTTTGCGGACTGGTGGCGGTGCTGACGACGCTGCGCGTCATCACCCACACCAATCCGGTACATGCGCTGCTGTACCTGATCGTTTCGCTGCTGTCGATTGCCGGCGTGTTCTTCTCAATGGGCGCCTACTTTGCCGGTGCACTGGAAATCATCGTCTACGCGGGTGCCATCATGGTGCTGTTCGTCTTTGTGGTGATGATGCTGAACCTCGGCAAAACTCAGCAGGATCAAGAGCGCGAGTGGCTCAAACCTTCGCTGTGGATTGGTCCGGGCATCGTCTCTTTACTGCTGCTGGCAGTGATGATTTACGCGATTAGCACGGCAACCGATCAGGGCATTGATGGCACCGTCATCGACGCGAAAGCAGTCGGTATCAGCTTGTTTGGTCCCTATGTTCTGGCGGTTGAATTGGCATCGATGCTGCTGCTCGCGGGTCTGGTCGTGGCCTTCCATATTGGACGTGAAGAGCGTCACGGCGAAGTGTTGAGCAATCGTCAAGCTGATGCGCAAGCAAATAAGGAGGATCACGCATGATCCCGTTACAACACGGCCTGATGCTGGCCGCTGTGCTGTTTGTTCTCGGCCTGACCTCCGTGGTGCTGCGTCGTAACATCCTGTTTATGCTGATTGGTCTGGAAATCATGATCAATGCCTCCGCGTTAGCGCTGGTGGTAGCAGGCAGCTATTGGGGACAAGCTGATGGTCAGGTGATGTACATCCTGGCGATCAGCCTTGCGGCGGCGGAAGCGAGTATTGGTCTGGCGCTGTTGCTCCAGCTCTATCGTCGTCGTCAGACGCTGAACATTGACACAGTGAGCGAGATGCGCGGATGAATCTTCTCTATTTAACCGTATTATTTCCGCTGATTGGCTTCCTGCTATTGGCGTTTTCACGCGGTCGCTGGTCGGAGAACCTGTCGGCAGCAATCGGTATGGGTTCTGTTGGTCTTGCCGCATTAACCACTATTTATGCCGGTTTCGACTTCTTCAATCAGGGGCAGCAGCCGTTCACTCAGGCGCTGTGGACCTGGATTCACGTCGGCAACTTTGACATTAAAGTGAATCTGGTGCTGGATGGTCTTTCTCTGACCATGCTGTCCGTCGTCACCGGCGTTGGTTTCTTCATCCACATGTTCGCTTCATGGTACATGCGTGGTGAAGAGGGTTATTCGCGCTTCTTCGCTTACACCAACCTGTTCATCGCGAGCATGGTGGTGTTGGTGCTGGCCGATAACCTGATGCTGATGTATCTCGGTTGGGAAGGCGTGGGCCTGTGCTCCTATCTGCTGATTGGCTTCTATTACAGGAATCCAGAGAACGGCAAAGCGGCGATGAAAGCCTTTATCATCACCCGTGTCGGTGATGTGTTCCTCGCTTTCGCCTTGTTCATCCTCTACAACGAGCTGGGCACGCTGAACTTCCGCGAACTGGTGGAACTGGCACCCGCGCACTTCGCTGCAGACAACCACATGCTGCAGTGGGCAACCCTGATGCTGTTGGGGGGCGCGGTCGGTAAATCTGCACAGCTGCCATTACAAACCTGGCTGGCGGATGCGATGGCCGGTCCAACCCCGGTTTCGGCTCTGATTCACGCCGCGACCATGGTAACCGCCGGTGTTTATCTGATTGCACGTACTCACGGCCTGTTCCTGTTGACGCCGGAAGTGCTGCATCTGGTGGGTATCATTGGTGCGATTACTCTGGTGCTGGCAGGTTTTGCTGCGCTGGTGCAAACCGACATCAAACGCGTGCTGGCTTACTCCACCATGAGTCAGATCGGCTACATGTTCCTCGCGCTTGGCGTGCAGGCATGGGACGCGGCGATTTTCCACCTGATGACGCATGCATTCTTCAAAGCCTTGCTGTTCCTCTCTTCAGGCTCGGTCATTCTGGCCTGCCATCACGAGCAGAATATTTTCAAAATGGGCGGCCTGCGTAAGAGCATCCCGCTGGTGTATATCTGCTTCCTGGTGGGCGGTGCCGCCTTGGCTGCGCTGCCGCTGATCACCGCAGGTTTCTACAGTAAAGATGAAATCCTGTTTGGTGCGATGGCGAATGGTCACATCAATCTGATGGTGGCGGGTCTGGTGGGTGCATTCCTCACTTCGATCTACACCTTCCGCATGATCTTTATCGTGTTCCACGGTGAAGAGAAAATTCATGCTCACGCCGGTAAAGGCATTACGCATCACCTGCCGCTGATTGTTCTGATGGTGCTCTCCACCTTTATTGGTGCGCTGATCACGCCTCCTCTGGCGGGTGTTCTGCCGCAGAACGAGTTTGGTGAAGGCGGCAAAGTGATGCTGGAAATCACCTCAGGCGTGGTGGCCATTGTCGGTATCCTGATCGCAGCAGCTCTGTGGCTGGGTAAACGTCAACTGGTGACCAGTATTGCTAACAGCGCGCCGGGTCGTTTCTTCGGCACCTGGTGGTTCGCGGCCTGGGGCTTCGATTGGCTGTATGACAAGGTGTTTGTAAAACCTTATCTCGGCATTGCCTGGTTGCTGAAGCGCGATCCGCTTAACTCACTGATGAACCTGCCTGCGCTGCTGTCGCGTGTTGGTAACAAAGGTTTGGTGGTGAGCGAAAACGGTTATCTGCGCTGGTACGTGGCCTCGATGAGTGTGGGTGCCGTTGTGGTGCTGGCGCTGCTGCTGGTGATTTAAAGATTGATGAGCGGGGCGGGTTCGCTCGCCCAATTAGAATGTCAAAAATTGCCTGAAGTAAGGCAATAAAAAGGGAAGTTTGCCGTGTTATTACCTTGGCTAATTATCATACCTTTTGTCGGTGGCTTGCTCTGCTGGCTTGCGGAGCGTCTTGGCGCAAAAGTTCCGCGCTGGATTGCCATGATCACCATGGGCCTGACGCTAGCGCTTGGTCTGCAGCTGTGGTTGCAGGGAGGCTATTCACTGACGCAGGCTGCGGGCATTCCGCAATGGCAATCGACTTTCTCCGTACCGTGGATTCCGCGCTTTGGCATCAACTTCCATCTGGCAATTGATGGTCTGTCGCTGCTGATGGTGGTGCTGACCGGACTGCTCGGTTTGATGGCGGTGCTGTGTTCCTGGAACGAAATTGAGAAATATCAGGGCTTTTTCCACCTCAACCTGATGTGGATTCTCGGTGGTGTGATTGGCGTGTTCCTCTCCATCGATATGTTCCTGTTCTTCTTCTTCTGGGAAATGATGCTGGTGCCGATGTATTTCCTCATCGCACTGTGGGGCCATAAAGCATCCGACGGTAAAACGCGTATCAGCGCGGCGACCAAGTTCTTCATCTACACCCAGGCATCGGGTCTGATCATGTTGGTGGCGATTCTGGCGCTGGTCTTTGTCCATTACAACGCCACCGGCGTATGGACTTTCAGCTACGAAGAGCTGCTGAAAACTCCGATGTCGCACACCGTTGAATATCTGCTGATGCTTGGCTTCTTTATTGCCTTTGCGGTGAAAATGCCGGTGGTGCCATTACACGGTTGGTTACCCGATGCGCATAGCCAGGCACCAACCGCTGGTTCAGTTGACCTCGCAGGTATCTTGCTAAAAACTGCGGCTTACGGTTTGCTGCGCTTTAGCCTGCCGCTGTTCCCGAATGCGTCAGCAGAGTTCGCACCGATTGCCATGTGGCTGGGTATCATCGGCATCTTCTACGGTGCGTGGATGGCATTCTCACAAACTGATATCAAGCGACTGATCGCTTACACCTCTATTTCGCACATGGGCTTCGTGCTCATCGCCATCTACACTGGCAGCCAGCTGGCCTTCCAGGGCGCGGTGATTCAGATGATTGCGCACGGTCTCTCTGCTGCGGCACTGTTCATCTTGTGTGGTCAGCTGTATGAGCGTCTGCACACCCGCGACCTTCGTCAGATGGGCGGCTTGTGGTCACGTATCAAATGGATTCCGGGTCTGTCACTGTTCTTCGCGGTTGCAAACCTCGGTATGCCGGGCACCGGTAACTTTGTTGGTGAATTTATGATTCTGACCGGCAGCTTCCAGGTGGTGCCGGTGATTATCGTCATTGCAACCTTTGGTCTGGTGTTTGCTTCGGTTTACTCCCTGATCATGATGCAGCGCGCTTACTTCGGCGAAGCAAAGTCGAAAGATCCGCTGCCAGGCATGTCACCGCGTGAGTTCATGACTATCGGCGTATTGGTGGTGTTGCTGGTGCTGCTGGGGATTTATCCTCAGCCGATCCTCGACACATCCCATGCTGCGATGAGCAATATTCAGCAGTGGTTTACCGCTTCAATTTCAACTACAAGGCCGTAATTCGCCATGACAATAACTCCTCAACATATGATCGCGTTACTGCCGCTGTTGATCGTCGGATTGACGGTGGTGGTGGTGATGCTGTCCATTGCGTGGCGACGCAATCACTTTGTTAATGCCACGCTGACGGTGATCGGACTTAACATTGCGCTGTTTTCTCTGTGGTTTGTAGGCCAGGCGGGAGCGATGGACGTCACGCCGCTGCTGCGCGTTGATGGCTATTCGATGTTCTACACCGCACTGGTGGTGCTGGCGAGTTTAGCCACCTGCACCTTCGCTTATCCGTGGCTGGCCGGTTTCCCGGATAACAAAGATGAGTTCTATCTGCTGGTGCTGATTGCAGCACTCGGCGGGATCGTGCTGGCGAGCGCCAATCATCTGGCAGCGCTGTTCATCGGTATCGAACTGCTGTCACTGCCGCTGTTTGGTTTGATTGGTTATGCTTTCCGCCAGAAACGTTCGCTGGAAGCGTCGCTGAAATATACCATTCTGTCGGCGGCGGCCTCATCATTCCTGCTGTTCGGTATCGCGCTGATTTATGCTGATTCCGGCAGCCTGAGCTTTGTGCAGCTGGGCAAAAGTCTGAGCGATAGCATGATTCAGGAGCCGCTGTTGCTGCTCGGTCTGGGCATGATGATTATCGGACTGGGCTTTAAACTGTCGCTGGTTCCTTTCCACCTGTGGACGCCAGATGTTTATCAGGGTGCGCCAGCGCCGGTTTCAACCTTCCTCGCTACCGCCAGCAAGATCGCCATCTTTGGTGTGATTATGCGCCTGTTCATGTACGCGCCCGTCACTGACAGCGAAGCGGTGCGTACCGTGCTGGGCATCATTGCGTTTGCGTCGATTCTGTTCGGCAACCTGATGGCGATTTCCCAGAGCAACATCAAGCGTCTGCTCGGTTACTCCTCTATCGCGCACCTTGGTTATCTGTTGGTGGCGCTGATTGCGGTGAAAACCCATCAGCTGTCGCTGGAAACCGCAGGCGTTTATCTGGCCGGTTACCTGTTCAGCAGCCTTGGCGCGTTCGGCGTAGTGAGCCTGATGTCGAGCCCATATCGCGGTCCGGATGCCGATACGCTCTATTCCTATCGCGGTCTGTTCTGGCATCGTCCGATTCTGTCTGCGGTAATGACGGTGATGATGTTGTCACTGGCGGGTATCCCAATGACGCTCGGCTTCATCGGTAAGTTCTACGTTATCGCCTCGAGTGTGAACGCACATCTGTGGTGGTTGAGTGGTGCGGTAGTAGCGGGTAGTGCGATTGGGCTTTACTACTATCTGCGTGTGACGGTGAGTCTGTATCTCAGCCCGCCGGAACTGCACAACCGCGATACGCAAGCCAATTGGGCATTTACTGCCGGCGGCGTTGTGGTACTGATCTCTGCGATTCTGGTGCTGCTGCTCGGTGTTTATCCGCAGCCGCTGATTACACTGGTGCAGATGGCTCAGCCACTGATGTAATTCAGATTTACGAAACCACTGAATCAGGCCTGCGGGCCTGATTTTTTTTGCCTGCAGTTCACGGCGTAGTGAGAGGTTGAGCACAGAGTCACCACGAGGTTTTCAGCTGCCGCTGCTGCTCACTGCGTTTGGCGTAGCCGGTGTGATATTCTCATCGGATCCCTTTTTTCGCTCAGACAAGGAAGCACCATGGAAATGCTTTGGCTTGATTGCCACCACAGTGAACTGACAGCGCAACAACTCTACACTTTGCTGGCACTGCGCAATCATGTCTTCATCGTGGAACAAAACTGTCCTTATCAGGATATTGATGGCCAGGATTTAGCTGCCGAAAATCGCCACATTCTCGGATTTCTCGACGGTAAGCTGCTGGCCTATGCGCGCGTGTTAACGCCAGCGCTAGACTCTGCGCCGGTAATGATTGGTCGTGTGATTGTTTCTGAAGAAGCACGCGGTTTGAAGCTGGGCTATCGCTTGATGGAGAAGGCGCTGGAGAGCTGTGAAAAGTATTGGTCGCAGCGCGCTATTTATCTCTCTGCGCAGGCACATCTGGAAGGGTTCTACGGTCGTCTGGGCTTTAAAGCGGTGACTGAAGTCTACATGGAAGATGACATTCCGCACATCGGCATGCAAAAAGCATAACGGCGAGGATTGCTCCTCGCCGTCAATCATCAGCCTGGCGTCATCTGCCGGTCATCAACGTATTTACGTTGATCTGGCGGCGGCGGGAAGTACTGATAAAGCCAGGTTTCACTCAGCGTTTCATCTTTGGTACGTAGGAACAGGCGCATATCAACCGGTTTGGTCGAGTCGCTGTTTGGATACCAGTCAAACAGAATGCGGTAACCGTTGAGTGGCTCGACGTAGAGAATCTCAACCTGCTTAAATGTGCCTTCTGAAACGGTAATCACCGGCTCAATACCTTTCGGCGCTGCGGCTTTCAGATCGCCACCGACAAAATCAATGGCAAAGCGACGTGACCAGGTATCCGGGAAGTGTTCGCCTGGCGCCCAACCTTCCGGGAAGCCGCCGATACCGGTGCGCGTGGCATCGACACGCGCCAAACCACTGCGCACTGGTGGCAACTGGCTCCAGTAGAGTTTGTACTGGAAGCTGAACTCGCTACCGGCTTTCACCGGTTCTGACGGCTGCCAGAAGCACACCACGTTATCCAGCGTTTCCCCGGTGGTAGGAATCTCCATCACGTTAATGGCGCCTTTGCCCCATTTACCAATCGGTTCTACCCACAGGCTTGGACGTTTGTCGTACCAGCCAATCACATCCTGATAATTTTTGAAGTCATGATCGAGCTGCAACAGGCCAAAACCACGCGGGTTTTCGTCCTGATAGGCGTTGAACTGCAAACGCTGCGGGTTGTTCAGCGGACGTGCAATCCATTCGCCTTCACCGGTCCACATCGCCAGACGATCGGAGTCGTGGATTTGTGGATGGTAAGTGTTACACATGCGGCGCTCGTTGGTGCCACAACTGAACATGCTGGTCATTGGCGCAATGCCAAGCTGGCGAATGTCGTTACGCGCAAACAGGTGGTTTTCCACCTCCATCACGACGCGTTTCTCCTCGCAGTGAATGGTGAACTTGTAGGCACCGGTGACGCTCGCGCCATCCAGCAGGGCGTAGACCACGAAAGTAGTGTCGTCCGCTTTTGGTGTTTCGAACCAGAACGCGGTGAAGTCCGGAAACTCTTCTTTGCCGTTGCTGAAGGTGTTGACCGCCACGCCGCGCGCGGAGAGGCCGTACTGGAAGGTTTCATCAACCGCACGGAAATAGCTGGCGCCAAGGAAAGAGACGATATCGCGGCGCGCCAGTTCAGGTTTCTTAAACGCACGGAAACCGGCAAAGCCGAGATCGGTTTTACCGACCAGCTGCCTGGTATCAACGTTGGCGTTGTGATAATTGAACAGCTCCGGACGGAAGTGGATCTCGCGCGCTTCACGGCTCTGCGCATCGACCGAGAACATGCGGATGCGGCGCTTGAAGCCCATACCGACGTGGAAGAATTGCACGTCCAGCTGACGATCGGGGATGTTATTCCACAGCGAGTGGTTAGCGTCGTACTGAATTTCGTTATAGGCCTGCGGAGTGAGATTGGCCAGGGTGTCGGGCAAGGGGCCGGGGGCGCCGCCCCAGGGCTGTTTTGCCAGCGCGGAGGCTTTCTTTTTCAGTGAGTCGAAATCGAAGCGAACCGCGGTACCGTCGGCGATACCATCATCGGCCCAGGCGGATTGTGCAAACAGCGTGGAGAGACCCGTCATGCCGCTAACAGCGGAGAGGGCCATGGACGCTTTCATAAATTTTCTACGATTCATGCCGGAAATCTAATCCTTAGCTGCTCGGGTGTATTTTGACTCTCGTAAGACGAGAAGCGTCTGACTACAGGGGGTTACGACAGTCGTGAACATAAATAATTCAGTCTGCGGAAAATTTATCAGATTAATCAAATAAGCGAAGCAGAATTCGCGTAGCGGCAGCGTACATGACACAACTTTGCACTGCGGTGGATGAAACTCGGTGAAAACCTTGCAATCGCCACCCAGCAAATCTGCAATTTATGACTATAGTTAAACCACAACGAGCAAGGAACATGGAGGAACTACATAGTGTCATCTTCAGATCAATTTGAAACGCACCTTGACGACGACCTGGCGCTGCTAACGGAAACGCTGGAAGAAGTGTTACGCGCATCAGGCGATCCGGCCGATCAGAAATATATCGAGCTGAAACTCAAAGCTGAACAAGCGCTGGAAGACGTGAAATCGCGCGTTAGCCATGCGTCAGACAGCTATTACTATCGTGCCAAAAACGCGGCCTATCGCGCCGATGATTATGTGCATGAAAAACCGTGGCAGGGGATTGGCATCGGTGCCGCCGCTGGCCTGTTTGTCGGTTTACTGCTGGCTCGACGATAAGCTCCAACGGGCGCGACACGCTTCGCGCCCGCTTCCTAATTTCCTCGCCGCTTTTCCCGTTAAATCCCTGTTTCGCATCATCCGCGATTGTGTTTCGCCTGCGCGCTTCCTACAGTAAAGCGACAGGGAAAAGGAGAACGCAACGTGATACGTGTAGAAATGCTCTCAACGGGCGATGAAGTGTTACATGGGCAGATTGTCGATACCAACGCCGCGTGGCTGGCCGATGTGCTGTTCCAGCACGGTTTGCCGATGACCAGCCGTAGCACCGTCGGTGATGCAATGACCTCGCTGGTGGAGGCGCTGCAGAGCCGCAGCCAGATTGCTGACGTGCTAATCGTGAATGGCGGTTTAGGACCGACCAGTGACGATCTCAGCGCGCAGGCCGCAGCCATTGCCAGCGGCAGCGAGTTAGTTATCCAGCAACCCTGGCTGGAAAAAATGGAAGCCTGGTTCGCCAGCCGCGGACGTGTGATGGCACCGAGCAACCGCAAGCAGGCAGAAATCCCCGCCATAGCTGAGATGCTCGATAATCCGGTCGGCACCGCATGCGGCTTCGCGCTGCAGCTCAATCGCTGCTGGATTTTCTTCACCCCTGGCGTGCCGTCGGAATTTAAAGTGATGGTTGAGCAGGAGATTATTCCGCGCCTCAAAGCACGCTTTGAACTGCCTGAGCCACCATTGTGTTTGCGCCTCACCACCTTTGGACGTGGGGAAAGTGACATTGCCGCCGAGCTGGAGCCGCTCCCGCTGCCGGAAGGCGTGGTGATGGGCTATCGCTCATCGATGCCGATTATTGAAATCAAACTCACCGGACCCGCCAGCCAGCGCGTGGCGATGGAGCAAGTGTGGCAGCAGGTAAAACTGTTGCTGGCTGAATGCACCATCTTTGAGGGCACCGAAGGTTTACCGGCGCTGCTGGCGCGCGAGTTGCAGCAGCGTGGCTTCCATTTGGCGCTGAGCGAGCAGTTCACCGCCGGCTTACTTAACTGGCAGCTGGCCGCAGCGGATGTGGCGCTCAGCAAAGCAGAGATTCTGCCGCCGCAGGATGAAGATCTGGAAGCGCAGGTTGCGCGCACGCGTGACTGGGCGAAACAGCAGGGCGTGGCGCTGGCGTTGTCGGTGGGAAATTTAGTGGAAGGCGAAGTATCGATTGCGCTGCATACGCCGGAAGCCAGCTGGGGCCAACGCGTAAAGTTCACTCATGGACGTCATAACGTGGAAACGCGGCAGAAAGTGGTGGCAATGATGGCGATGAACATGTTGCGTCGCTGGCTGCACGGCAGTGAAGTCAGCACCGGTCACGGTTGGATTGATGTGCTGGAAACGGTGAAACGCTGATTGGTCACCAGGTCGCCATAAATGGCGGCCTGGTCAATCACAGCTCGATCTCAATCTCCCCTTTGGCGCGACAGCAGCACGGCAAAATCTCGCCTTGCTGCACAAACGCCAACGGGGTTTCGGCATAATCCACTTCGCCTTTTAGCAAACGCATGCGACAAGAGCCGCAGTAGCCTTCGCGACACTGAAACTCAACGCACAGATTATTGGCTTCCAGCGTCGCCAGCAGATTAGGGTGATCTTCTGCGCACTCCAGCCGGGAGCCGGAGCTACGCAGAATAACAACAGAGCGGCTCATGCTTACAGCTGGAAGCCGTCGAAATCGTCTTCGCCCACTTCAGAATCAATCTGACCGACCAAATACGAGCTCACTTCAACTTCCTGCGGTGCAACCTGCACATTGTCCGACACCAGCCACGAGTTGATCCATGGAATGGGGTTGGAACGCGTCTGGAACGGCAGATCAAGACCCACCGCCTGCATACGGATGTTGGTGATGTACTCGATGTACTGGCACAGAATGTCTTTGTTCAGGCCAATCATCGAGCCGCCGCTGAACAGGTAGTCTGCCCACTCTTTTTCCTGCTCGGCTGCCTTCTTGAACAGATCGAAGCATTCATCACGACACTCCGCGGCGATGGCTTTCATCTCTGGATCGTCTTCACCGGTGCGCAGCAGGTTCAGCATATGCTGGGTGCCGGTCAGATGCAGCGCTTCATCGCGTGCAATCAGCTTGATGATTTTGGCGTTGCCTTCCATCAGCTCGCGCTCGGCGAAAGCAAATGAACAGGCGAAGCTGACGTAGAAGCGAATGGCTTCCAGCGCGTTGACGCTCATCAGGCAGATATAGAGCTGCTTTTTAAGATCGCGCAGGTTAACGGTAACGGTTTTACCGTTGACCTGATGCGTACCTTCACCCAGCAGATGCCAGTAACTGGTCATCTCGATCAGGTCATCGTAGTACTTCGAGATATCTTCGGCGCGCGCCAGAATCTGCTCGTTGGTGACGATATCGTCAAACACCACCGCCGGATCGTTAACGATGTTACGGATGATGTGCGTGTAGGAGCGCGAGTGAATGGTCTCGGAGAACGCCCAGGTTTCAATCCAGGTTTCCAGCTCAGGGATGGAAATCAGCGGCAGCAGCGCCACGTTCGGGCTACGACCCTGAATCGAGTCCAGCAGCGTTTGATACTTCAGGTTGCTGATGAAGATGTGCTTTTCATGCTCCGGCAGCGCCTGGTAATCGATGCGATCGCGCGAGACGTCCACTTCTTCCGGACGCCAGAAGAAGGAGAGCTGCTTCTCAATCAGCTTTTCAAAGATGTCATATTTCTGCTGATCGAAACGGGCAACGTTGACGGACTGGCCAAAGAACATCGGCTCTTTTAGCTGGTCATTTTTGTTCTGCGAGAATGTGGTGTAAGCCATTTTGAGTCCAAATGTGAAGAGGGCCGACCAATGTCGGCCCTGACAAGATGAGATTAGATCTTACATGCGCCGCTTTCGCAGCCATCATCCTGAATGGAAGGTGCCAGATCGTCCTGTGCATCTTCTGCACCGTCGCGGGTGTTTTGATAGTACAGGGTTTTCACGCCGAACTTGTACGCGGTCAGCAGGTCTTTCAGCAGCTGTTTCATCGGCACTTTGCCATTCGCAAAGCGGCTCGGATCGTAGTTGGTGTTCGACGAAATCGCCTGATCGATGAACTTCTGCATCACGCCAACCAGCTGCAGATAACCGTCGTTGGACGGCATTTCCCACAGCAGTTCGTACTGGTCTTTCAGACGCTCATACTCTGGCACCACCTGACGCAGAATGCCGTCTTTCGATGCTTTGATGCTGATGTGTCCGCGCGGCGGCTCAATGCCGTTGGTGGCGTTCGAAATCTGCGAAGAGGTTTCAGACGGCATCAGCGCAGAGAGCGTTGAGTTGCGCAGACCGTGCGTGGTGATTGACTTACGCAGGCCTTCCCAATCCAGATGCAGCGGCTCGTTGCACACCGCGTCGAGATCCTTTTTATAGGTATCGATCGGCAGAATGCCCTGCGAGTAAGTGGTCTCTTTAAACCACGGGCACGCACCTTGCTCTTTCGCCAATTCGTTCGAGGCTTTCAGCAAGTGGTACTGAATGGCTTCGAAAGTTTTGTGCGTCAGATTATTGGCGCTGCCATCAGAGTAACGCACGCCGTTTTTCGCCAGGTAATACGCGTAGTTGATCACGCCAATACCCAGCGTACGGCGGCCCATGGCGCCGCGTTGTGCTGCCGGAATGGGGTAATCCTGATAATCCAGCAGTGCATCAAGCGCACGCACCGCAAGGGTGGCCAGCTCTTCCAGATCGTCAAGGCTGTTAATCGCGCCCAGGTTAAAGGCAGACAGCGTACACAGGGCGATTTCGCCGCTTTCGTCATTGACGTCGTTCAGCGGTTTGGTCGGCAGTGCGATCTCGAGGCACAGATTCGACTGACGAACTGGCGCGATGCTTGGATCGAACGGGCTGTGCGTGTTGCAGTGATCGACGTTCTGAATGTAGATACGGCCAGTTGACGCACGCTCCTGCATCATCAGTGAGAACAGCTCAACGGCTTTCACGCGCTGCTTGCGGATGCTGTCATCTTTCTCGTATTTGGTGTACAGACGCTCGAACTCGTCCTGATCGGCGAAGAACGCATCGTACAGGCCAGGCACGTCAGACGGGCTGAACAGCGTGATGTCTTCACCTTTCAGCAGGCGGGTGTACATCAGTTTGTTGATCTGTACGCCGTAATCCATGTGACGCACGCGGTTGCCTTCAACACCGCGGTTGTTTTTCAGCACCAGCAGGCTTTCAACTTCCAGATGCCACATTGGGTAGAACAGCGTCGCTGCGCCGCCACGTACGCCGCCTTGTGAGCAAGACTTCACGGCAGTCTGGAAATGTTTGTAGAACGGAATACAACCGGTGTGGAACGCTTCGCCACCGCGAATCGGGCTACCCAGCGCACGAATGCGGCCGGCGTTGATGCCGATACCGGCGCGCTGAGAAACGTATTTCACAATGGCGCTAGAGGTGGCGTTGATAGAGTCGAGGCTGTCGCCGCACTCGATCAGTACGCAAGAGCTGAACTGACGCGTTGGGGTGCGCACGCCGGACATGATTGGCGTTGGCAGTGAGATCTTAAAGGTTGAGATCGCATCGTAGAAGCGCTTCACGTAATCCATACGGGTTTCGCGCGGATAGCCAGAGAACAGGCACGCCGCCACCAGAATGTAGAGGAACTGGGCGCTTTCGTAGATTTCGCCGCTGACGCGGTTCTGCACCAGATATTTCCCTTCCAGCTGCTTAACCGCTGCGTAGGAGAAATTCATGTCGCGCCAATGGTCGATAAACGCGTCCATCTGCTCGAACTCTTCGGTGCTGTAATCTTCCAGCAGATGGCGGTCGTATTTGCCCATCTCAACCATTTTCACCACCTGATCGTACAGCTTCGGCGGCTCAAACTGGCCGTAGGCTTTTTTACGCAGGTGGAAGATAGCCAGACGCGCAGCCAGGTATTGGTAATCCGGCGCATCACGCGAGATCAGGTCTGCGGCAGCCTTGATGATGGTCTCATGAATGTCAGAAGTTCTGATGCCATCGTAGAACTGAATGTGTGAGCGCAGTTCAACCTGTGAAACTGAAACATTGTTCAGCCCTTCGGCTGCCCAATCCAGTACACGATGAATTTTGTCGAGATCAATGCGCTCCTGGCGGCCATCGCGTTTAGTAACGAGCAGACTTTGGTTCATGTCGCGTTTTTACCTGTCCATGCATGAATGACGTATTTATCCCCCATGTATGCACAAGGTTTATGCACAAGCCGCTCGTTGTGAGTAAGCCTGTGGATAAACACTATATATAGGGGGTGCGGGAAGTTTGAACAACAATATGGTGAGTATTCTAGTCAGCAATCTCTTCTTAACAAGAGTTGATTTTCACTCAAAAATCGTCCTTACCGGCTGGCTAAAATCCTGGATCCGCATGCCGCAAGGCCTGCACTTAGTGTCAACCGCTCAGCACTTTTTTTTCACTTTATGATCGGACGCGTGTTTCTTGCTCAACCACCACGCTTCAGGAATTTTCTTAGACAAAAAAAGCCCCGACAAGGCCGCCAGCAGCGAACTTATCTAAAAGTGCTTATGAATTTTTTGTGACTTGCTTAGCCTATAAAAAAGGCTGGTACGCGTCTAAAAGGAAATTGATCTGGATAGGGCCAAAATTAGGGTATAAGAGGTCGCCATGAATGACGTAATGTTTGTTAGTTAAGCCAACGACGAGTGCGCTGGCCGGGGCCACTTTTGGGCCGGCGGTCCTCGCGCCGCTAGCGCGGTACCTTCACTTCGTTCGTCTGCCTGACGGACCGGCGGAGACGGGACTTCCATGTCCCGGCTCCGCCTTTCGCCCGCGTCCTGCGGGCTCTCCTGGCTTCCTCGCTTCGTTCAGCGCTGCGGATTGCCGGACCAAAAGTGGTCCCGGCCTGCTCGTAAGCTCCAGTGCGTGTTGTTGAAAAGGGCTCATTTGCCCGTGAAGCAGATGTGCAAGGGCCCGCACGTATGATGAACGTACTTTCTGAAATCTAAGCTGGCAGTCATCACTCCTGACGATGCGTATGAATCATGTAGTTCACATCGACACCGCGACCCAGACGGAACTGGTTGGTCAGCGGATTGTAGTGCAGGCCAATCATATTTCTTTCACGCAGCGGGGTTTCATCCACCCAGTTCAGCAACTCGGCGGGACGGATGAATTTCTTCACGTCGTGCGTCCCGCGCGGCACCATGCGCAGCACATACTCGGCACCAAATACCGCCAGCAGCCAGGCTTTTGGATTGCGGTTGATGGTGGAGAAAAACACTTCGCCGCCGGGCTTCACCAGCTGCGCGCAGGCTAAGACTACCGAGCGCGGATCCGGCACATGCTCCAGCATCTCCATGCAGGTCACCACATCATAATGCCCGGGGTGACTTGCGGCGTGATCTTCCACGGTTTGCTGCACGTAATTAACGCTAACGCCGCTCTCCAGCGCATGCAGACGCGCCACTTCCAGCGGCTCAGCGCCCATATCCAGGCCGGTAACCTCAGCGCCTTCACGCGCCATGCTCTCCGCCAGAATGCCGCCGCCGCAGCCGACATCGAGCACTTTCTTGCCGAACAGGCCATTACTATGCTGCGCTATCCAGCCAAGTCGCAGGGGGTTAATACGGTGCAACGGCTTAAATTCACCCTCTAAATCCCACCAGCGGGATGCCACGGCCTCAAACTTGGCGATCTCGGCGTGGTCGACGTTCTGGCGGCTTTCCTGCGGTTGTTCACTCATTGAATCATCACTCCAGACAAAATATTCCCTCAGTATAAACGCTTAACTCACGCGAACGCATCTCTCACGCTCAAGGAAAAGCGGGATTAAGGCCTGGTTAACGTTCACCGAAGGGAAGCAATGTGATATACTTTCGCACCTTTAAATCCGGGATTATGTAGAGGGATAGCGGCTCCATGAGCGACCTTGCGAGAGAAATTACACCGGTCAATATCGAAGAAGAGTTGAAAAACTCCTACCTCGATTACGCCATGTCGGTCATTGTTGGCCGAGCCTTACCCGATGTGCGTGATGGTCTGAAGCCGGTACACCGCCGTGTGCTTTTTGCCATGAGCGAACTGGGCAACGACTGGAATAAACCCTATAAAAAATCCGCCCGTGTGGTCGGTGACGTCATCGGTAAATATCACCCGCACGGCGATTCCGCGGTATACGAAAGTATCGTGCGTATGGCCCAGCCATTCTCCCTGCGCTACATGCTGGTTGACGGTCAGGGTAACTTTGGTTCGGTCGACGGCGACTCCGCCGCAGCGATGCGTTACACCGAAGTCCGCATGGCAAAGATCTCTTCGGAGCTGCTGGCTGACCTGGAAAAGGAAACCGTCGATTTCGTGCCGAACTATGACGGCACCGAGCAGATCCCTGAAGTCCTGCCAACTAAAATTCCTAACCTGCTGGTAAACGGTTCTTCCGGTATCGCCGTTGGTATGGCAACCAACATTCCACCGCACAACCTGACGGAAGTGATCAACGGCTGTCTGGCGTTTATCGAAGATGAAGACATCACCGTTGAAGGCCTGATGGAACACATCACCGGGCCAGACTTCCCGACGGCGGCCTTCATCAATGGTCGTCGTGGTATTGAAGAAGCCTATCGCACCGGGCGCGGTAAGATTTACATTCGCGCACGTGGCGAAGTGGAAACCGATGCCAAGACCGGCCGTGAAACCATCATCGTGCACGAACTGCCGTATCAGGTGAACAAAGCGCGTCTGATCGAGAAGATCGCCGAGCTGGTGAAAGAGAAGCGCGTGGAAGGCATCAGCGCACTACGTGACGAATCTGACAAAGACGGCATGCGTATTGTCATTGAGATCAAACGCGATGCGGTGGGTGAAGTGGTTCTCAACAACCTCTATTCGCTGACACAGCTGCAGGTCTCTTTCGGCATCAACATGGTGGCGCTGCATCAGGGCCAGCCGAAGATCATGACGCTGAAAGGCATCATCGAAGCCTTCGTGCGTCACCGTCGTGAAGTGGTTACGCGTCGTACCATTTTCGAACTGCGTAAAGCGCGCGATCGTGCTCACATCCTTGAAGGCCTGGCGATTGCGCTGGCTAACATCGATCCGATCATCGAACTGATTCGTCGTGCACCAACGCCAGCCGAAGCGAAACTGGGCCTGCTGGCGCAGTCGTGGGATCTGGGTAACGTTGCCGCGATGCTGGAACGTGCCGGTAATGACGCTGCACGTCCGGAATGGCTGGAAGCCGAGTTCGGTATTCGCGATGGTCAATATTATCTGACTGAACAGCAAGCGCAGGCGATTCTGGATCTGCGTCTGCAGAAACTGACCGGCCTCGAGCATGAAAAACTGCTCGACGAATACAAAGAGCTGCTGGATCAGATCGCTGAACTGCTGCACATCCTGCAAAGCGCTGAGCGCCTGATGGAAGTAATCCGTGAAGAGCTGGAGCTGATGCGCGATCAGTTCGGCGACGCACGTCGTACTGAAATTACCGCGAACAGTGCAGACATCAACATCGAAGACCTGATCAATCAGGAAGACGTTGTGGTGACGCTGTCGCATCAGGGTTATGTCAAATACCAACCGCTGACCGACTATGAAGCCCAGCGCCGCGGTGGTAAAGGCAAATCCGCCGCACGTATTAAAGAAGAAGACTTTATCGATCGTCTGCTGGTGGCCAACACCCACGACACCATTCTGTGCTTCTCCAGCCGTGGCCGTCTCTACTGGATGAAGGTCTATCAGCTGCCGGAAGCCAGCCGTGGTGCGCGCGGTCGTCCAATCGTCAACCTGTTGCCGCTGGAAGCCAACGAACGTATCACCGCCATTCTGCCGGTGCGTGAATACACCGAAGGCTTCAACATCTTCATGGCTACCGCGAGCGGTACCGTGAAGAAAACCGCGCTGCAGGAGTTCAGCCGTCCGCGTAGCGCGGGCATCATCGCCATCAACCTGCGTGAGGATGACGAGCTGATTGGCGTGGCGCTGACCAACGGTAGCGACGAAGCAATGCTGTTCTCTGCCGCCGGTAAAGTGGTGCGCTTTGCTGAAACGGCGGTACGTGCGATGGGCCGTTCGGCTTCGGGCGTTCGCGGTATCAAGCTGGCTGAAAGCGACAAAGTGGTGTCGCTAATTGTGCCACGCGAAGAGGGCGCGATCCTCACCGTGACGCAGAACGGTTACGGTAAACGTACCGCCAACAGCGAGTATCCAACCAAGTCGCGTGCGACCCAGGGCGTGATCTCGATTAAAGTCACCGAACGTAACGGACCGGTTATCGGCGCGGTACAGGTGGTGGATGGCGATCAGATCATGATGATCACCGATGCCGGTACGCTGGTGCGTACTCGCGTGTCGGAAGTCAGCGTGGTAGGCCGTAACACTCAGGGCGTGATTCTGATCCGTACTGCGGAAGATGAAAACGTGGTGGGTCTGCAACGCGTCGCGGAGCCGGTGGAAGAGGAAGAACTCGACGCCATCGACGGTAGCGTAGCGGAAGGCGAGGAGGATATCGCGCCGGAAGTGGACAGCGACGACGAAGCACCAGAAGCTGACGACGAAGAGTAATTCGTAACGGCTTTATTAAGCGGCAGGTCAGGAAACTGACCTGCCGTTTTTTTATCTGAGTTTTCCCCTAAAGGCGCGGGCTAGCTGGCTTTTTAGGACCGATAAAGCTAGTGTATGGAAGCTTTTCAACATCCTGATAACCTCTTACCGCCAGTGAGCCTCTTTTGAAATATCTTGTCTCCTTTCGCACTACGCTTCGAATTTCGCGCTATCTGTTTCGTGCGCTGGCGTTGCTGCTCTGGGCGCTGGGTGCGCTGCTGACCACTTTCTACATCATCAACGTGCTGCATGAGAAAGAGAACGCGGTGCGTCAGGAGTTTGCCGCCAATTATGGTCAGGCTGAGTGGTACGTGCGCCATTCGGCGGACGTGATGCGCGAGCTGAAATACATCACCGAAAATCGCCTGAGCAGCAGCGCTAATGGTCTGGATGTGCTCAACGGTTTGCCGCCGGGCAAAGGTGCGCTGCCGCAGTTCACGCCGCTGTTTTCCGATGGCGACTGCACGTCAATGAGCAATACCTGGCGTAACTCGCTGGACTCGCTCAGCTACTACATCAATTACTGGAAAAGCAATTTTGCCTCGGCGTATGAATTGAACCGCGTGTTCTTCATCGGCGGAGAGAATCAGTGTCTGGCTGATTTCACTATCGGCAGCAACAATTCAGTCGATCGTGAACGTAGCCTGAAAGCGCTGCGCGAACGCGTGCTGCATTATCGCAACGGCAATGAAGAAGAGCGCCGTCAGCCGATGTATTGGATCACCAGCAGCGCGCAGCCGGGCGTCGGCAACTTCTATATGGTGATGCCGGTATATGTGGCGAACAAGCTGCAGGCGTTGCTGGGCGTGGAGCAGAATATTCGCCTTGATGAGTTCATTCAGCCGGGCGGTTTGCCGCTGGTGGCCACCATCACCGATGAAAACTACCGTCCGCTGATCAGTTCGCGTCGCGGCGGGCCGGGCTACTCGCTCGACGATCTGCCGGATAACAGCACCTGGTTCGGCTATCTCGACAGCTATCGCCAGCTGGTGCTGAAAAAGCCGCTGCCGCCGTCGAATCTCAATGTGGTGTGGTCGCTTTCCACCGACGTGTTAACCGATCAGCTCAAGCTGATGCTGATCAACGCGCTGCTACTCAATATCTTAACCGCGGTGATTTTGTTCACGCTGGCGTGGATTTTTGAGCGCCGCATGTTCCTGCCGGCCGAGGAGAATGCGCATCGGCTGGAGGAGCACGAGCAGTTCAACCGCAAGATTGTCGCTTCGGCGCCGGTCGGCATCTGTATCCTGCGCACCAGCGACGGCACCAACATTCTGAGTAACGAACTGGCGCATAACTATCTGACGCTGCTGACGCAGGAAGATCGCCAGCGTCTGAATGAAATCATTGGCGGTCAGCAGGTCAACTTTGTCGATGTGCTGACCGGCAGCAACACCAACCTGCAAATCAGCTTTGTGCATTCGCGTTACCGTAATGAAAACGTGGCGATTTGCGTGCTGGTGGATGTTTCGGCGCGCGTGCGTATGGAGCAGTCGCTGCAGGAGATGGCGCACTCGGCCGAGCAAGCCAGCCAGTCGAAATCAATGTTCCTCGCCACCGTCAGCCATGAACTGCGCACGCCGCTGTACGGCATTATCGGTAACCTCGATCTGCTGCAAACCAAAGTGCTGCCGAAAGGCGTCGATTCACTGGTGACGGCGATGAACAACTCGTCGAGCCTGCTGCTGAAGATCATCAGCGACATTCTCGACTTCTCGAAGATCGAATCCGAACAACTGAAAATTGAACCGCATCCGTTCTCGCCGCGTGAAGTGGTCAATCACATTGCCAGCAACTATCTCTCGCTGGTGGTGCGTAAGCGCCTGGCGCTGTATGTGTTTATCGAAAACGATGTGCCGCTGATTATGGATGGCGACGCCATGCGTCTGCAGCAGGTGATATCCAACCTGCTGAACAACGCCATTAAATTCACGCATACCGGCTGCATCATCCTGCATGCTTACGTTAAAGAGGGTTATCTGGCATTCCGCGTACGCGATACCGGCGTCGGTATTCCGGCCAAAGAGGTAACGCGCCTGTTCGATCCGTTCTTCCAGGTGGGTTCTGGCGTGCAGCGTAACTTCCAGGGCACCGGCTTAGGGCTGGCGATTTGTGAAAAGCTGATCAACATGATGGACGGCGACATCGAAGTCGATTCCGAACCGGGTATGGGCAGCCAGTTTATCGTGCGTATTCCGATCTATTCCGGTCAGCTGGCGGCGCCACCGCTGCTCGACGGCTTGCAGGAAAAAGCCATCTGGCTGGATATGCGTAATGAGTATCTCGCCAGCTTCCTGCTGCGTCTGCTGCAACAGCAGGGCATTCAGGCAGCGTATTACCACGGCCAGGCGGCGGCTGATGATGTGATCATCAGCGACCACGATGAGCCTGCCGCGCAAACTGGACGCGCACATATTCGTATCTGTGGTGAGCACATCGATATGCCGCACGAAACCGCGCCGGGGCAATGGATTCAGAGCAGCGCGATGCTCCACGATCTGCCGCAGCTGCTGGGCCGCATCTACCGCATCAACATTAATAGCCAAACCGCCACGCCGCTGCCGTTAACCGCGCCAAAAGCCGCCGCGACCTTCGAAGATATTATCGTGCTGATTGTTGATGACCATCCGATCAACCGCATGCTGCTATCAGAACAGCTCGGCACCGTCGGCTATCAAACCAAAACCGCGCAGGATGGCGTTGATGCGCTGAACGTGCTGAGTCGCAACCATATCGATATCGTGCTGAGCGACGTGAACATGCCGAACATGGATGGTTATCGCCTGACGCAACGTCTGCGTCAGCTGGGACACACTTTCCCGGTGATTGGCGTCACGGCAAATGCGCTAGCGGAAGAGAAGCAGCGCTGTATGGATGCGGGCATGGATAACTGTTTGTCGAAGCCGGTCACGCTGGATGTGCTGAAAAGTACGCTGGCGGTGTATGCGGAACGCGTCAGAAAGGGCAGGGTAGAGGCGTAAAGCGGATACTAAAAATGGGCGGTGTCAGAAGACGCCGCCCATTTGTATTACTCTTTGTCGACCTGAGTGGCGCTGACAGAAGAGAGATAGTTCAGCAGCGCGATATCGTTTTCCACGCCCAGTTTCATCATGGCTGATTTCTTCTGGCTACTGATGGTTTTGATACTGCGGTTAAGTTTCTTAGCGATCTCAGTCACCAGGAAACCTTCTGCGAACAGACGCAGTACTTCACTCTCTTTCGGCGACAGACGTTTGTCACCGTAACCACCGGCGCTGATGCGCTCCAGCAGTTTTGCCACGCTTTCCGGCGTATATTTTTTGCCTTTCTGCAGAGCCGCGAGTGCTTTTGGCAGATCGGTTGGTGCGCCTTGCTTCAGTACGATCCCTTCGATATCCAGATCCAACACCGCGCTCAGGATCGCTGGGTTATTGTTCATGGTCAGAACGATAATCGAGAGGTCCGGATAGTGACGTTTGATGTATTTAATCAGGGTGATACCGTCACCGTACTTCTCGCCTGGCATGGAAAGGTCGGTAATCAGGACATTAGCGTCCAGTTTGGGCAAGCTGTTTACCAGTGCTGTTGAGTCTTCAAACTCACCTACAACGTTAACCCATTCAATCTGTTCCAGTGACTTACGGATACCGAACAGAACGATCGGATGGTCATCGGCAATAATTACGTTCAAGTTATTCATCTTATTGGTTACCTTGCTGCAGCAGTTGGCTGACGTAAGCGTCAATTTCACTGGTGGTATTTTTAATGGTTAAATCGTCACATACTTTAATGTGTTGTTCTAACGCTTCACAAAGCTGTTTACCTGAACCCAGATTGAGCATGGCAAACACGCCTTTCAGGCGATGTGCTGTCTGAGCAAGCGAGGGATAATCCTTTTCCGCCGCTTCAGTATACAGTCTCTTCACATCTGGCGGTACTGTCTCGGTAAACAGCTGGAAATAGCCTCCGCTCATTAGCGGCGTGGCTTCTTCATCTTCGCGACTCTCCTCTAACAAATCATGAGAAAGTTGCTTTTCAATCAGGGCCAGCAGCGCATCAAGCAGTGCATTACTGAGATTGAAGTTGACCCGGAATTGCTGATCGTTCAACGCGTGATGACCCATTTCGTCACCGGCCAGCAGCAGCGCCCAGCCGTTCAGGCGCGCCGGATCGTCGGTCACCAGCACATCATGATCCTGACCAGTTAAACGCTCATCCGAGGTCAGGCATTTCGCTCCCCAGTTTTCGAGGTGGCGACAAACGATCTTGTGTACGTCTTCTACGGCGATATCCACCAACGCGGTCACGCCTTCCAGCAGTTTCTCTTCCTGCTCGCCTTGCTGCTCTAACGCCAGCGGCAGCTGAATATTGTAGCGTGTGCCGATATCGGGTTTAGCGATGATCTCCAGCTGGCCGCCCATCTGTTTGCACAGCTGCTTACAGAGGAAAAATGCCATGCCGGACGCCTGGCCAAAACGATCTTGCGTGGTGTCGCCGAGATAGGGGAAATCGACATTCGCCAGTTCATCGACGCTCAAGCCGGAGCCGGTATCCACCAGCTGCAGTAAGACCTGATTGGGCTTGTCTTCACTGGTTTTGATCTCCAGCGAAATCTTGCCCCAGCGCGTGGTGGTCAGCGAATAGTGCATCAGCGTGGTCAGCACTTTACGCAGCGCACGACGATCGCCAAAACGCATCTCGTCATTGGCTAAATGGTTATTCACCACCAGCGCTAAACCTTTACGACGCAGCAGCGGCAGGCTTTCCAGCGCGATTTCGTCCAGCATATCCTGCAGGTTGAACACGCTGGCATCAGGCGACCAGTCATGCGCTTCCAGGCGATTAAGCAGCACAATGTCATCCACCAGGCGCGCCAAACCCTGGCTCTCGTCGAGCAGATCGAGCACGCTTTCGTCATCGTCACGCTGGCTAAGTTGTACTAGTTGCTTAACCATGCTTTGCAGTGGACCATTGAGGGCGTGACCGAGGTTATGCATTAACTGCTGACGCATCTGGTGATTACGATCCAGCACCTGTTGTGCCTTCTGCAACTTCTTATTTACCAGTAATTCGCGGTCCTGATCGCGCATCATAAATAGCTGAGTATGCGGCGACAGCACGCTGCGCGCGTGGCGAATTTCATACACTTCATTATTGATGGTCGCCTGCAATACGCCCTGATGTTGATCGGACATATTGATGATTTTCTGCAGATTCAGGTGCGGCAATAGATGTTCAGCGATTTTATTGCTGAGCAGCGTGCGGTTAGTGGCGAAGTCGTACACCAGCAAGCCGACCGGCAAACTGGCGACGATCTCTTCGTTAAGCATGCGCAGCGAATCCAGCTCGGCGCTCTGATTCTCGTTCGGGCGCAGCGATTGCTGACGCAGCAGCGTAATGCCCGCAATCGACAATAAAAACAGCACAAGGTTGATCAGCAGCGGCCACATCAGATTATGCAGCGTATCCAGCGCCAGGCTGGTGAGCGGCACGCGATACACCAGCTGCAGCGAAGTGCTAGGCAGCGAGGCGGCGATCTCCAGATTCGGGTTTACCAGCGCCACGTGCGTGCTTTCGCTGCTGGTATCGTCGCTGGTGGTGGTGGTGGTCGACGTTTGCGTCGCGTCCTGACGCAGTTGGAAGTTCTCCAGCGGCATATTACGCGGAATCAGATCGTTAACCGGCAAATCAAATGCCACCACGGTGGCTAAATGGCCCGGCTGATTGAAAGTGGTGCGCAGGGTAAAGTAGTGATCGTTCTGCCAGGCGAAGTGACGCAGCGGCGAGAAGCTTTCGCGCTCATCCAGCGCATTGGCCTGCTGCAGCATCTCGGCGCGGCGGCTATCAACCAGCGAATTGATCGCACTCTCTTTATAACGTGTCGCCATGTCTTTCAGCGGCAGCGTGGAGATCATAATCAGGCTGTTATCCTGACCATTGAGGAAGTACATCGACCAGGTCGGATTTTCCGCGCCCCACAACGTATCGAGATAGTTGGACATGCGCATGGTCATATCCAGCGTGCTGCTATCGTGCGAGCCGAAAATCAGTGCTTCGGTTTTGCGGCGGGTTTTTTCCAGATAATAGACATCCGGGCGCAGGCGGGTTTCCTGAAGATTACTGTTCGGCGACGAACCGGCGGCGCTGGTGGCCAGGTTCTCATAGATCTGCCACGTAGCGAAGCGCGACGCATCGATGCGTTTCTGCATCGCACGCGCCAAATCGGTCATCGCATAGCGCTTCTCTGTCATCCAGGCATTCACGCTGTTGTGCACCATCGCGCCCAGCGCCAGAAAAAGCACCAGGTTAAACACCACGAAAAAGCGCGTTACATTGCCGGATGTCAGTGGAAATTTATAAGGCAGCATAGTGTCTCAGGATCATGGAATTAGCGCGCAACCCGTCGGGCACTGGCAGCGACGGCCAGCAGCAGCAGAGCGATAAGCAAAAATGCACCACTCAGGCTGATCCACTGGGAAATTAATCCGATTAAAGCCGGACCTGAAAGAATACCTGCATAGCCTAACGTTGTCATGGCCGAAATCGCCAGATTCGACGGCATATCGTGTTGATTCCCGGCAGCATTGAACAACATCGGCACCGTATTGGCGAGGCCAAAACCCACCAGCAGGAAAGCCAGCAGCGCAATTTGCGGCCACGGCAGCAACACCGCCAGCGTCATGCCTGCGGCAGCGGCTAACGCACCGGTCAACATCACCGGATAACGTCCGAAGCGCTGAATCACTTTATCGCCGGTCAGACGACCAATGGTCATTGCCACCGAGAACACCGCATAACCTAAACCGGCGTGCGCCGGGCTCATCTCCGGGCTTTGCAGCAGCAACAGCGCGCCCCAATCCAGCACCGCACCTTCGGCAAGAAACAGAATAAAGCAGAGTAAACCGAGGAAAGCCACCCAACCGCGCGGAATAACCAGCCACGGCTGATCGGGCTGATGCAGGCGTTCGGTCATCAGCGTCGGCAGGCTCCACACCAGCAGCAGCACAATCAGCACCATCACCGCGCCTACGGCTTGTAACGGCGTCAGGCCGCTGCCGAGTAACAGGCTGACGGAACCGGCGCCGATAATCCCGCCGAGGCTAAAGAAGCCGTGGAAACCGGACATCATCGGCTTGCGTGCGGCTTTTTCCACTTCGACCGCCTGCACGTTCATCGCGACATCCAGCATGCCGAGTCCGGCACCAAACACCATTAAAGTGGCGGCCATCAGCCACATCACATCAAGCGTTGCCAGCAGCGGTAACATCGCCAGCACCACCAGCGTGGAGCACAACATCACCCGACGACCACCGAAGCGCGCAATCAAACCGCCGGTAATCGGCATCGCCGCCAGCGAGCCAATTCCCAAACACAGCAGCAAACCGCCCAATGATGCGCCGCTCAATGCCAGACGCTGGCTGGCGAACGGCACCAGCGGTGCCCATGCGGACATGCCCAATCCAGCGATGAGGAAAACGATACGTGTCCCGAGGTTGACACGGTGATGCAATTTATTTTGCGGCGCGGCGTCCAGTGCTGTCATAAAGAGTAGTTTTCATTAGCGGGTGAAGCGACGAAGTTTAGCATCAAAGCGCATGTCACACCGCGCATCAGACCCTATCAGATGGCAGCGATTAAACGCCAGAAACAGGCATATTACCGATTTTTTACGCATCGCTGCGCTTTTCCAGAACTTTCCTGGCATGTGCCAATCATTACTGGAGTGACTTAAGTAAAATTTTTTCTGCCGAATGATGCAGTATACTGATGAAAGATTCCGCGCCACATGCGGCCTGGACGTCAATTTTTTGGCGCTGTCGCAAAGCATGCATTTCCGGATTTTCGCCAATAGGCAGCGACCACGTAAAACCGATATGTTAGTCATCCCATCAGCTCCCGATGCGGAATATAGCGAGATCGAGATTATTTCTCCCCCTTTGGGAGAATTTTGCTGTGCCTTATTTTAGTCCTTGTTACCTGCGGGTAACCCGTTTTCATCAGGCGAAGCGGGCCATTGATTAATGGCCTGTATGGCGCACCGGTACGCTTAAAACATTAATAAGCTTAATGACCGTTGCAATACCTTCCCTGTAACGAGGTTACCTATGTCTTCACGTCAATCCGAACAACAATTAGCGGCGATTCTGCACTCTGCGGTCACTCTTTATCCGCTGGCAGACGACACATCATCTTTGCAAACGCGCAGCGTGGATACTACGCCGCCCGCGCCGTTACGTCCTTATGAACCTATTGCACAAGATGGCGTGATTGCCGCATGGGAATCCGGCAGGAATATTCACCTGCGCGGTCGCGCCGAATCTGAGCCAGGCGCCACCGTAACGCTGACCTTTAACGGCGAAGTCTGGCACAGCACGGTAAATAAATGGGGTTACTGGAATGCTTCGATGCCGCCGTCGGTGCTCAACGGATTGTCCGACGGTGCTTATTCGCTGACGCTAACCCTCACCGACAAAGCTGGTAATAGCACCGATACGCAGGTCGGCTTTGGGGTTTACGTGGATAAAACCATCAAGCCTACGCTGACGTTGGATCCGATCAGCGGTGATAACGCGGTCAGCGTGGCAGAAGGCATTTACGGCGTGGAGGTGCACGGCAGTGTTACGCACATGCCGGCGAACAGCCATATCACGGTGATTTTAGCCGGGAAAAAATACTCTGGCGGCGTTAACGATAAAGGCGAATGGACCGCCGCTATTCCTTCAGAGGATCTTCAGGCGTTACAGGATGGCGTCTACAGCCTGAAAGTCAGCGCTACCGATCCCAACGGCAAAACCACCGCTTATCTGCAGGATGTCACCTTAATTACCCACGTTAGCAGCCTGCCGCACATCAGCTTCGATAAGGTCACGGCAGACAACGTGATCAATAAAGAAGAGAGCCAAAACGATCTCACCTTCAGCGGCGATCTCTCGGTGGTGGTACCGGGCCAGCAGCTGTTGCTGTGCAGTGGAGATGCGGTATATCACGCGCAGATTGGCAGCGACGGTCACTGGCAGGTGACGATTCCGGCCAGTGAAGTGGCGAGCTTTATTTCACTGGGCGAAATCCGCGTTTATGCGCAGGATGGCGCTGGCAACAGCACTGACGCAATGCTGGAACTGAACGTGGTCACCCAACTGCCAGACATCTATTACGAAATCAATATTGGCGGCGATACCACGCTGAATCAGCAGGAAGCGCAGCACGATCTCAGTTTCTATCTCGAAGGCGTGAAGGAGCTGACGCTCAACGGCAAAAACTACACGCCGGTCAACGGCATGGTCACCATCAGCGCCGAAGATCTGCAGGCGCTGCCGGATGGCGAAGTGTCGGCGCTGGCCACGCGCTGGGATGAGTACGGCAACCACGACACGCAGATTATTGAGAACCTGTTCAACGTTGCCACGCATCAGGTGCCGACCATTACGCTGAATCAACCGTTTGGCGACGGGGTGCTGGATGCGGCGGAGCTGAATAGCTGGCATCTGATTCAGGGCAGCAGTAGCCATCTCGATCAGGGCAGCCTTGTGACGTTGACGCTGGGCGATCAGAGTTACACCGCCACGGTTAAAGCCGACGGCAACTGGGCGCTGACCATTTTGGCGGGTCAGCTGGCACCGCTGGATGATGGCAGCTACCAAATGAAGGTCAGCGCGCAGGACAAAGCAGGCAATGTGGCGACGGCGACGCAGCCGGTGACCATCGATAGCCATGAGGCGGCCGCCAGCGTCAGCAGCGAGCCACTGAATACGCAGCTGGTCGACGCAGGCGACAGCGCCGCCGCTCAACCCAGCGATGCGCGCGCCACGGAGAGTCACTACAACGCCAGCGATAGCAGTTACACCCTCGGCGATCATCTGCAGCAACATCAGGTTCAGAGCCTGGCGTAATCCGCCCATCAACCGCTAGCAACATCGGCTAGCGGTTGCCAGCCCACTCTCATTGCTCACGGGACAACAGGGATGACAGCACAACCCTTCAACAGCGACAACGGCATCGCGGCAATGCTGCGCGTGGCGGCACGCTTCGGTAAACCGGCGGACGGCAGCACGCTGCGCCAGCAGATGCGCTGGTTTCAACATCTGGCCCCGACGCAACAGTTAGAACGTTTAGCCCGGCTGTTAGGCCTGCATTTGATGTTGCTGCCGCACAGCAAACTGCGCTGGCGGCAGGAAATTGTGCCGGTATTGCTGCTGCTGGAAAATGGCAGCGTGGCGTTGATAGAAGAGGTGGATAGTAACGGTGGCGTACGTTACTGGCTGAGTGAAAGTGGCGATGTGGTGCGCGCAGGTCAGCTGCAGGATTTGCTCATGCAGGCCGACATGCAGGTCGGCGTCGTTGGTGTAGCGGCGCGGGCGCGTGATGCGCGCATCGATGAGTTTGTGCAGCCGTATCAGCCGCACTGGTTCTGGCATCACTTTCGTGGCATGAAGCGGCGCATTGCGGAAATCAGCCTGGCCTCGCTGGTCGGCAACGTGCTGGCGCTGGCGGGCATTCTGTTTTCTATGCAGGTGTACGATCGGGTGATTCCGGCGCAGTCGCTGCCAACGTTGTGGGTGTTGTTCGCCGGCGTGGTGCTGGCGGCCGCCATTGAGTATCTGATTCGCCTCATGCGCACCCAGGTTTCTGATCTGATGGGCAAACGCATCGACCTGAAAATATCCGCCATGCTGTTTGCGCGGGCGATGAACATCCGCAACGAAGCGCGTCCGCGTTCCACCGGCTCCTTTATTGCCCAATTGCGTGAAATTGACCAGGTACGCGAACTGCTGACGTCCACCACGGTGAATGCCGCCGCCGACTTGCCGTTTGTGCTGCTGTTTCTGCTGATTATGGCGTCGATTGGCGGCTGGCTGGTGCTGATTCCGTTACTGGCGATTCCGCTGATCGTCATTCCTGGTTTACTGGTGCAGATCCCGATGGCGCGTCTGGCGCAGGAAGGGTTGCGGGAAAGCGCGCTGCGCCAGGCGGTGTTGGTGGAAACCTTAGAAGGTGTAGAGGATATCAAAGCGCTGCAAGCGGAACCCTATTTTCAACGCCAGTGGGAGCAAACGCACGAAGTTAGCGCGGCCATCAGCAATCAGCAACGTTTGTGGGGCGCGCGCCTCACCGGTTGGTCGGCCAGCGTGCAGCAGCTCACCTATGCCGGCATGTTGGTGCTCGGCGTCTATCTGGTGCTCGACAATCAGATCACCACCGGCACGCTGGTGGCGTGCAGCTTGCTCTCATCACGCACCATCGCGCCGCTGATGCAGCTCACCATGGTGTTTTCGCGCTGGCAGCATGCGAAATCGGCGATGAAAGGGCTGGATGAACTGTTAAAGAAGCCGCTCGACCAACCCGATCACGCCACGCTGGCGCACTGTCCGGTGCTCAGCGGCCACTATCTGCTGCAAAACGTGCATTACCGCTACGAAGAGGAGAGCGGTAATAGCGTGCTCAACATTCCGGAGTTGCAGATCGCGCCCGGCGAACGCGTGGCGATTCTCGGTAAAGTCGGCGCGGGCAAATCGACGCTGCTGAAGATGCTGGCCGGTCAGGCGCGCGCCAGCCAGGGCAAAGTGCTGGTGGACGGCGTCGATCTCACCTGCATCGATCCGGTCGATCTGCGGCGTCAGCTTGGCTGGCTGTCGCAGGATGCGCGGCTGTTTTTCGGCACGCTGCGCCAGAACCTGCTGCTCGGTAATCCGCACGCCAGCGAGCAGGAGATGCTGCAGGCGCTGCGCATTAGCGGCGCGTTAGCTTTGGTGCAGCAGGATGCCGCCAGCCTCGATCGCATTATTCACGAAGGCGGACGCGGCTTGTCCGGCGGCCAGCGGCAAATGGTGCTACTCAGCCGGTTGATTCTGCGCCAGCCGCAGGTGGTTTTGCTGGACGAACCGACCGCGGCGATGGATGAACAGCTGGAAGCGCAGGTGATTCGTCAGCTGGCGCAATGGGTCACCGGGCGCACGCTGGTACTGGTCACGCATCGTCCCGCGCTGCTGCGCATGGTTGATCGCATCATTGTGATGGATAACGGCCGCATCGTGGCCGATGGCGCGCGCGACGAGATTCTGCGCCACGCCGCCAATAAAAAAGGAGATGCGGCATGAGCGTGGTGCTGTTGGATAAAGATCTGACGCGGCGTGAGCGTCGCACCTCGGCGATCATCTGGCTGTGCGTGGTGGCGCTGCTGCTGTTTCTGCTGTGGGCGTACTTTGCGGTGCTGGACGAAGTCACGGTTGGCATCGGCAAAGTCACGCCTTCCAGCCGCGCGCAGATCATTGATAGCCTTGATGGCGGCATCGTCAAACAGCTCAATGTGCACGAGGGCAATATCGTGCAGCGCGGCGAGGTGCTGGCAACACTCGATCCTACGCGCTTTCAAACCAACTTTGGTGAGGCGATTGCGCGGGTGCGTACGCTGCGTGCCTCCTCTGAACGTTTACAGGCCGAGCTCAGCGACACGCCGCTGAGGTTCAGCGCCGATATCCTGCAACATCCCGAACTGGTGGCGCGCGAAACGCAGCTCTATCAGGCGCGGCGGCAGAATTTTGTCGAGACCATCGGCAATTTGCAGCAATCCCTTGCGCTGGTGCAGGCAGAACTCAACGTGACGGAGCCGCTGATGCTGCGCGGCGCGGCGGGTAAGGTGGATGTGATTCGCCTGCGTCGCCAGGTTAGCGATCTGCGCGGCAAAATCGACGAAGCGCGCAACGATTATTACGTGCGCGCCCATGAAGAGCAGGTGAAGAACAACGGTGAGCTGGATGCGCAGCTGCAGGTGGCGGCAGGCAAGCAGGATCTGCTGACGCGCACTACGCTGATTTCGCCGGTGCGCGGCATTGTGAAGGATGTGCGCGTCACCACCGTGGGCGGCGTGCTGGAGCCGGGTGGCAAGCTGATGGAGATTGTACCGCTGGAGGATCAATTGCTGATTGAGACGCGCATCAATCCACGCGATATCGGCTATATCCGGCCGGGTTTACCCGCGGTGGTGAAGATCACCGCCTACGACGCGTCGATTTATGGCGATCTGCACGGGGAAGTCGAAACCGTCTCGCCTGATACGCTGCAGGACGAAGTGCGGCACGACGAGTTTTACTATCGCGTCTATGTGCGCACGCAAAAAGCCGAACTGACCAATAAAAGCGGCCGCAGGTTCGCCATCATGCCCGGCATGGTAGCGAATGTTGAGATTAAAACCGGTCATAAAACCGTGATGGATTATTTGCTTAAGCCACTGAATAAAGCCAGGGAATCACTGCGTGAGCGTTAACAATATGCGCCGGCAAATATTGCAGCGATCTTTGTTACGCCCCGAAATTAACATTGCCGATTTAAGACTATGAATTGAACGAAATGTGCGAAAAGAGACAAATAATGCGCGGCAATTATTGTGGTTAATTTAACCCGCGTAATTAACTTTACGCAATATAAGGCGATGTCTGAATTGCGGGCAAAAAAATGCCGGACCATCTGGTCCGGCGGGAAATTAGGGTAAATCAAAACATTCGGGGTGAATGAAGGTAATAATGAAATAAATGATGATAGCGGGGATAATTATATGCTCTGGATGGGTTTGAGTTTTGTCATTCAGTGCGGAAATGTAACTCATGTAATTTGATGTTTTTGAACAATTAAAATATGTGTTGTCAAAAAGTGCTATATTTTTTACCTATCTGTGCTGGTTATTAGTTCCCCTGAATTTACATCCTGAAATAACTATTTAATACACTGAAACAGTTTTGGAAATTTAGTAGCATTTTCGTGATAGATTATTGCCCAACATAAAATAACAATGGCTTGCCGGCTGAATTTTTAATCATTCAGTTCGCAGTGGCAAAAATAAAGGCACATTAAAGAGGGTAATAAAAATGAAACGTCGCGTTCTCTCCCTGATGATTCCTGCATTGCTGGTGGCAGGATCAGCAAGCGCAGCTGAAATTTACAATAAAGATGGCAACAAATTAGACCTCTACGGAAAAGTGGACGGTCTGCATTATTTCTCTGACAACTCTGGCTCAGACGGTGACCAGTCTTACCTGCGTTTTGGCTTCAAAGGTGAAACTCAGGTGACCGATCAGCTGACCGGTTACGGCCAGTGGGAATACCAGGCTGCACTGAACACCGCAGAAAGCGAAGGCACCGCGAACAGCTATACGCGTGTTGGTTTTGCCGGTCTGAAATTTGGTGATGCAGGTTCATTCGATTACGGCCGTAACTACGGCGTGATGTACGATCTCGGCGCATGGACTGACGTTCTGCCAGAGTTCGGTGGCGATACCTACGGCGCGGACAACTTCCTGTTCCAGCGCAGCAACGGCCTCGCTACCTATCGTAATACCAACTTCTTCGGTTTAGTGGATGGCTGGAACTTCGCGGTTCAGTATCAAGGCAAAAACGATAACCCAACCGAATCTACTGGCTCTGGTCGTGATGTGTTGGGCGAGAACGGTGACGGCTACGGTCTGAGCACCACTTACGATCTGGGTTCAGGTTTCGGTATTGGTGCAGCGATGTTCCAGTCTGACCGTACCAATAACCAGAACGGTAACAATCCACGTACTGCCAACATCCTGGGTCGCGGTGATAAAGCCGAAGCTTACAGCGGCGCGCTGAAGTATGACGCTAACAACGTTTACCTGGCCGCAATGTACAGCCGTTCATACAACGCAACGCGTTTCGGCGCCAGCGATAGCGGCACCGTTTACGGTTACGCCAACAAAGCGGATAACTGGGAATTGGTGGCACAGTACCAGTTCGACTTCGGCCTGCGTCCATCTCTGGCGTTTGTCTCTTCTCGCGGCTCTGACATCGAAGGTTACGGCAGCCAGAACCTGAAGAAATACATTGATGTAGGCGCAACTTACTACTTCAACAAAAACATGTCGACCTACGTTGATTACCAGATCAACCTGCTGGACGACAACAACTTCACCGACGCAGCCGGTATCAATACCGATGACGTCGTAGCGCTGGGCTTGGTTTACCAGTTCTAAGGGTGATGGAGCGTGACTTGCCGGTCACGCTCCCGTTTTCAGCAGCGCATCCAGCGCGGCACGCAGCACGTCGACCACCCGTTCCGCCTCCTCGCCAATCTGCACCTGCACAATCGCGCCCTCAACCAGCAACACAATCTGCGCCGTTTTGACCTGCTGATCGGGCATCAACTTGTCGCTGATCGCCTGCGCCATCTCACGCTTATGTTGACGAATCAGTTCGCTGGCTTCTGCTAACGTGTCGCCCAGCTCCGCAGCGGTATTGATAAACGCACAGCCGCGATAATCGTCATCCCTGAACCAGCTCAGTAACGCCGCGGGCAGCGCATCGATCAATGCCGCATGCTGATTCAGCGCATGGCGAAACGCCAGCATCCAGCGCTGATGGCGCTGCTGTAAAAACGCCAGCACCAGCGCATTCTTCGCCGGAAAGTGACGATAGAAAGTCACTTTGGTCACGCCCGCTTGCGCAATCACCTTATCCACACCGGTGGCGCGAATGCCTTGTTGGTAAAACAGCTGCTGCGCGCATAGCAAGATACGATCGCGCGCGGAGGCGGTGGCATCAAAGATCAGAGGCTCAAGCATAAAAATTCCTGCGTTTGTATGTAGACAGAATTGTCTACATACGGCAGGATGAATCAAGTAGACAGACCTGTCTACATAATAGGGAGAAATAACATGCTGGTGCCACCGTTCAATCAACAAACCGCATTACAGAAAGTCCGCATGGCGGAAGATGCCTGGAACAGCTGCGATGCGCAGCGTGTTTCGCGGGTGTACAGCGAAGATACGCGCTGGCGCAATCGCAGTGAATTCGTCAATGGACGCGCAGAAGTCGTGACCTTCCTGCAGCGTAAGTGGATCAAAGAGTTGGATTATCGACTGATCAAGGAGTTATGGGCGTGGCATGAAGATAAGCTGGCGGTGCGCTTTGCCTATGAATGGCATGATGACAGCGGTAACTGGTTTCGCAGCTATGGCAATGAGAACTGGCACTTTGGTGCCGATGGTTTGATGATTCAGCGATTCGCATGCATCAACGATCTGCCGATCAGCGCAGATCAGCGTCTTTTCCACTGGCCAGCCGGCACGCGCCCGGACGATCATCCGGGCCTGAGTGAGTTGGGACTGTAGCGGTTACTGCATACCACGCCATTTTTTGGCTTTGGGTGCCGGTTGCGGCGGCGGGTTGGTGATGGCGCTAAGGCTGCCTTCCATCGCGACACCCGCCAGCGTAAAGGCCGAGAAGCTCAGCCAGTGCTGCCATTTACTGTTTTGTGTTTTGCTATTTTCCATTCTGCACCTCGCTGAAGTTCAACTCATCTTCAACAATGCAGCATTCATGCCAGCGCACCGCTCTCAGCGCCACGCGGCTTGTAGCGACTTTGCTACACTGCGCCAGCGCTGAAGCGGTGCAGAAGGGTGATTTTCTGGTGCAATAATTTAACGTCGGCGTGCAGGATAGTGCTGAATCAGGCGATGGCGGTAAGTCTGCCAACATTTGAAACTGCCATAAATAAACAGCCCGGCGGTTACGGCAATAATCATATAAATCATCTGATGCTCCTGTAGGCATAACGTTGCAGGAACCGGTTATCCTGTGTCAGCGTTTATCGAACATCAAGCAGCTTTAGACTGCTTTACAAGCGAGTTATGCTTTGTAATTGGCTGTAGTAATGGGTTACAGATGAGGAATTGATGCGTTTTCAGAACATTCTGCTAATTAGCCTGCTGGCATTAGGTCTCAGCGGTTGCGAAAAAAACAGCAGCCAACCCGCGATGGTGCTGGAAGGCAAAACCATGGGCACCGTGTGGCGCGTCAGCGTCGCCGGCGTTGATCCGCAGCGTAAAGCGGCGTTGCAACAGCTGATCCAGCAACAGCTGGATCGCGATGACGGCGAACTCTCGACGTGGAAAAGCGATTCGGTGCTGTCGCACTTTAATCAGTATCAAGGCAACGCACCGCAGCCGGTAAGCGCTGACATGGCGGACATCGTCACTGAAGCGCTGCGAATCGGGCATAAAACGTCGGGTGCGATGGATATCACCGTGGGCCCGCTGGTCAATCTGTGGGGTTTTGGCCCGACGAAGCAACCGGAGCATACCCCCAGCGAGGCAGAAATCGAAGCTGCTAAAGCGCGGACCGGTTTGCAGCATCTGCGCGTGATTCAGGGCGTGGACGGTCAATGGCTGCAGAAAGATCTGCCCGGCTTGTATGTCGATCTCTCCACCATGGGAGAAGGCTATGCCACCGATCATCTGGCGCGTCTGATGGAGCAGCAAGGCATCACTGATTATCTGGTTTCAGTGGGCGGCGCGGTATTGAGCCGTGGCGTCAATGCCAATCAGCAGCCGTGGCGCGTGGCGATCCAAAAACCCACCGATCGCGAAAACGCGGTGGAAGCACGCGTCGATCTGCAAGGACACGGCATCAGCACCTCCGGCAGCTATCGCAACTATTATGAACTGGATGGCAAACGCATTTCGCACGTCATCGATCCGACTACCGGAAGACCGATTGAGCACAAGCTGGTGTCGGCAACGGTGATAGCCACCACCGCGCTGGAAGCGGATGGCTGGGATACCGGTTTGATGGTGCTCGGCAGCGAACGCGCTAAAGCGTTGGCGTTGAAAGAGCATCTGGCGGTCTATTTGATCAGCAAGCAGGGCGACGGCTTTACTCACTGGATGTCGCCGCAGTTTAAAACCTTCCTCATCGATCAGGCATCTCAATAAAGGAGGCGCACATGCTGGATTTATTTAGTGACGAAGCGCCGTGGCAGGAACCGCTGGCGGATGGCGCGGTGATTCTGCGGCGTCGCGCTCGCGAACAGGCCGATGCGCTGCTGGCGGCGATTCACGATATCGCCGCGAAAAATCCCTTTGCCCATCGCATCACGCCCGGTGGCCATCGCATGTCGGTGGCGATGACCAACTGTGGTGATTTTGGCTGGTCCACCGATTCGCGCGGCTATCAATATACCGAGCAAGACAGCAACAGCGGACACCATTGGCCGCCGATGCCCGCGCTGTTCCGCGAGCTGGCGCAGCAAACCGCGCGCGAAGCGGGCTTTGCTGGTTTCAATCCGGATGCCTGCCTGATTAACCGCTATGAACCCGGCGCAAAACTGACGCTGCATCAGGATAAAGATGAGAAGGATCTGCGCCAGCCGATTGTGTCGGTTTCACTGGGATTGCCTGCGGTATTCCAGTTCGGCGGTTTCGAACGCGGCGACGCCACCCAGCGCGTGCTGCTGGAACATGGCGATATCGTGGTGTGGGGCGGGCCATCGCGCCTGCGTTATCACGGCATTCTGCCGCTCAAACCTGGCATTCATCCGCAGGCAGGCGCTTTCCGTTTCAACCTGACTTTCCGCCGCGCATTTTAGGCATTTTTGTGGCGGCGCAATTTATTGCGTAATACATGTTAGTTAAGCCAGTGATGAGGGCGCTGGCCGGTGCCACTTTTGGGCCGGCGGTCCTCGCGCCGCTAGCGCGGTTCCTTCACTTCGTTCGTCTGCCTGACGGACCGGCGGAGACGGGACCTCCATGTCCCGGCTCCGCCTTTCGCCCGCATCCTGCGGGCTCTCCTGGCTTCCTCGCTTCGTTCAGCGCTGCGGATTGCCGGCCCAAAAGCGGCCCCGGCCTGCTCATCAACTTCAGTGCTTATTATTGAAAAGGGCTCATTTGCCAGAGGCGCAGACGTGTCAGAGCCCGCACAGATAATGCATTTTCAAAACAAAATACCTTCTTATCTGACAAGCATTTCGCAATAAATCGCGCCGCTACCAAACGAGCGGCGAGAAACATTTTACTCAGGCAAATTTGAGATGAGAATTATTCTTGCTATCAGCCAAGGCGACATTAAACTGCAGGCTGCTTTATTGACCGCTGGAACCCTTTGATGGCATTGCTGCAAGTCGTTTTTCGCCAGTACCGCTGGCCTTTCATTGGCGTCATTCTTCTTACATTGTTAAGCGCCGTGCTTGGTATTGGTTTGATTGCCTATATCAATAATGAGCTGATCGTCGCGGTGAATACTTCGATTTCGGTGCTGCCGAGTTTCCTTGGTCAGCTGTTCCTGCTAATGGCGGTGACGCTCGGCTCCCAGCTGGCGCTGACTATGCTCGGCCATCACTTTGTCTGGCGGCTGCGCGGCGAATTCATCAAACGGATTCTTGATACGCGCGTGGAGCGCATCGAACAGATTGGCAATGCCCAACTGCTGGCCGGTCTCACCAGCGATGTGCGCGCCATCACCATCGCCTTCGTGCGTTTACCCGAGCTGATTCAGGGCATCATTATTACGCTCGGTTCGGCGCTTTATCTCGCCTGGCTCTCGCCAAAAATGCTGCTGATCACCTGCCTGTGGCTGGTGGTAACGCTGGTTGGCGGCTGGTTGCTGGTATCACGCGTTTATCAGCACATGGCTAAGCTGCGTGAAATCGAAGATGACCTGTATCGCGATTTCCAGACCATTATCGAAGGGCGTAAAGAGCTGCAGCTTAACCGCGAACGTGCGCAGCTGATTTACGACAGCGTTTATCAGGAGAATGCCAAAAGCTATCGCCACCACATCGTGCGCGCCGATACCTTCCACCTCAGCGCGGTGAACTGGTCGAATATCATGATGCTCGGCGCGATTGGCATCGTGTTCTTTATGGCGAACGGGCTGGGCTGGGCAAATACGGCGGTGGCGGCAACTTATTCGCTGACGCTGCTGTTCCTGCGCACACCGCTGTTGGCGGCGGTCGGCGCCTTGCCAACGCTGCTCAGCGCGCAGGTGGCGTTTCGCAAGCTCAACAGGTTTGAACTGGCGCCCTATGAAGAAACGTTCAAGGCGCTGCCAAAAGTCAGCGACTGGCAAACGCTGGAGCTGCGCGACGTCTGCTTCCACTACGGTGAGCACGGATTCCAGGTTGGGCCGATCAATTTGACGCTGCGCCGCGGCGAGCTGGTGTTCCTGATTGGCGGCAACGGCAGCGGAAAATCGACGCTGGCGATGCTGCTCACCGGCCTCTATCAGCCGCAATCGGGCAGTTTGCTGCTGGATGGCAAGGTGGTGGATTGGCAAAACCTCGATGCGTATCGCAAACATTTCTCGGCGGTGTTTACCGACGTGCATCTGTTTGATCGCCTCATCGGCGATCAAGGGCAGCCAGCCAATCCTGCGCTGGTGCAGCAGTGGCTGGAGCGTCTGAAGATGCAGGACAAGCTCAAGCTGGAAGGCAACAGAGTGCTTAATCTGCAACTGTCGAAAGGGCAGAGCAAACGTCTGGCGCTGCTGCTGGCAGCCGCCGAAGAGCGCGATATTCTGTTGCTCGACGAATGGGCGGCGGATCAGGATCCGCATTTCCGTCGCATCTTCTATCGTGAGCTGCTGCCGTGGTTACAGGAATCGGGTAAAACGGTGTTCGCTATTAGTCATGACGATCACTACTTTATTCACGCCGATCGCTTGCTGGAGATGCGCGAAGGTCAACTGAGTGAGTTAACCGGTAACGAACGCGAGATGGCAACGCTGGATGCGGTGCAACGTACCGATACCGGCCATTAACGCCAGCCGGGAAAGCTTAGCAAAAACCCTTATTGGGCAAGAAGTTGCGGAGTGAGTAAAGTCACTCCCAGCAGAAATCCTCGTTTCTGCGTCCCTGGAACACTTTTCTGTCGTCTTGTGTTGTCACCGGCTCAGGTTTATTTCTGAGCCGGTTTTTTATTTTGTCGGGAGCGGATGCGTCAGCAGCGTAATCACGCGATCTCCAGCCAGCCAAAAACGCGCCTGCAGCAGCGCTTTGGTGGTGAAATACGCATCAAAATCTTGACACAACCGCAGCGTTGCACGGCCTTGCTGCACGTCCAGTTCCAGCACTTCCGCCTGAAGAAAATCCATTGGCTGATGCAATTGCGGCCACAGCGCTTTGTACACACTCTCTTTCAATGAAAACAGCAGTGTAGCGGCCTGGGCAAAGGGCATAGGCCGCGCCAGCAGTCGCTGTTTTTCCACCGGGCTCATCAACATCCCAGCGGTTTCATCGGCGGTTTCCTCCGCCATAATCTGCTCAACATCCACACCCACGCACAGTGGCTCGCGCGTCGCAGCCATCACCGCAACGCTGTGCGTATGCGACAGCGACGCCTGAATGCCGGCGGGCCACAACGGTGAACGATCGGGCGCATTACACAACACAAAGTGCGGTAAACCGAAGTGCGCAAAGTTTTGCTGCACCAGCCAGCGACTCGCCAGATGCTCGGCTTTGCGTTTCGTCACCGCGCTCTGTAGCGACGCGGGCAGCGGCAGTTGCCACGCCTGGTGCAATTCAGCATGCCAGTGATGTTGATCGAATTCGCACCAGGCGATCGGCAATGTATCCAGCGACATGCCAGCAGCGCGGATAAACGGGGAAGAGGGCAGGGCAAGCGGCGTTTCAGAGGCGAACATAAAAAATCACGGCTGACGGAAAACGTAGTTTTACCAGCCAGCCGGATGGAGAGCAAGCCAAAGGGGCTCGCCCACTTTTAGTTATTTGGCGGAATAGCCATGCCTTTAATCTGCACCACGAAGTGCTGATGGCCTTTGGTGATGCGCGCACCGCGATCGCACCAGCGCGAGGCGAGACGGAAGAAATCGTCGCTGCCGATATCGTAAGCCAGTTCAACTTTATTGATACCCGAGTGCAGGAGTTCTTCCGCATCCTGCAGGTTTTTTGCTTTGATGACCATAATGGTTCCCATCGAAAAAACAAGAGCCATAAGAGTAAGAGAAGTCTGTGACAGTTTTGTTTCAAATTGATGAAGCGCTGTCATATTTATCCAGAAATGTGATCTGGCTCGGGTTGAGTTGCTTTCGGTAAGTTACTGATTAAAAGCCAATAATCAGCATTTCTTTGGCGATAATCTGAGAATGCTTTATTGCATGGAAAACATATGAAATCGCCAGACTTTATATTCTGCCTTTACTTCCAATACATATGAATTACCATATGTAATAGATTTTTACTGGAACCTGGCCCAATGCTTCCTGTTCAACTTTTCAAGCTGCTTGCCGACGAAACGCGTACGACGATCGTTTTATTATTACGAGAGGCCGGAGAGTTGTGTGTCTGCGATCTCTGCATAGTTACCCAACAATCACAGCCAAAGATTTCACGCCACATTGCCTTGCTGCGCGATGCTGAGCTGATTCTGGATCGACGTGAAGGCAAGTGGATACACTATCGCCTTTCTCCGCATATGCCGGCCTGGGCTGCATCGATTATCGATACGGCCTGGAATAGCCAGCGTGAGGAAGTGCGTGAGTCGCTGAAGAACGCCGCTGCTACGGGTTGTGAATAATCATTAAACACATTCGATTATTCGAATGCATTGGAGGCGTGATGTTTCTGGCAGGCGCAATATTTGTTTTGACCATCGTGTTTGTCATCTGGCAGCCGCGCGGCCTGAGCATTGGCTGGACAGCAACGATAGGGGCTTTACTGGCGCTGGTGACCGGCGTTATCCAGTTAAACGATATTCCCGCTGTGTGGCATATCGTCTGGAATGCGACAGCGGCTTTTATCGCCGTCATTATCATCAG
Organism: Pantoea leporis; assembly: GCF_028048155.1. NCBI lineage: Bacteria > Pseudomonadati > Pseudomonadota > Gammaproteobacteria > Enterobacterales > Erwiniaceae > Pantoea > Pantoea leporis. Next base: position 193,048 of record NZ_JALMEU010000004.1, on the reverse strand, counting down.
CCTGTTGCTGGACGAATCCGGTTTTTTTGAGTGGTGCGCTTTGCACGTAGCGCGCTGGGGAAGTGGGCGAGGGCGGCTGCTTTTCACCTATATCGTGTTGCTCGGTGCATGCGTTGCCGCGCTTTTCGCCAATGATGGTGCGGCTCTGATATTGACGCCGATCGTCATCGCAATGCTGCTGGCACTGGGCTTTAGTAAAGGTGCAACGCTGGCTTTCGTCATGGCAGCAGGATTTATCGCCGATACCGCGAGTTTGCCGCTGATCGTATCCAATCTGGTTAACATCGTTTCCGCAGATTTCTTCAAATTGGGATTCAACGCTTACGCGGCGGTGATGGTTCCGGTTGATATTGCCGCTATTATCACCACGCTGATAGTGCTGCACCTTTTCTTTCGCAAAGACATTCCCGCCAGCTATGAGGTTTCACGCCTCAAACTACCAGCTGAAGCCATAAAAGATCCCGCTACCTTTAAAGCCGGTTGGCTGGTGCTGTTGTTGCTATTGGTGGGATTTTTCCTGCTGGAACCGCTGGGCATTCCAGTCAGTGCTATCGCCGCACTGGGCGCGTTAATTCTGTTTATCGTTGCCAAAAGAGGTCAGGCGATTAACACCGGTAAAGTGTTACGCGGCGCGCCCTGGCAGATCGTGATTTTTTCGCTCGGCATGTACCTGGTAGTTTATGGCCTTAAAAATGCCGGGCTGACGCAACATCTCTCTGACTTACTCAACCTCATTGCCAGCCACGGCTTATGGGCCGCCACCTTGGGTACCGGTTTGGTGACGGCGCTGCTTTCTTCAGTAATGAATAATATGCCAACGGTGCTGATTGGTGCGCTGTCGATTGATGCCAGCAGCGCGCAGGGCGTGATAAAGGAAGCGATGATTTATGCCAATGTTATTGGTTGCGACCTGGGGCCAAAAATTACGCCGATTGGCAGTCTTGCCACATTGCTATGGCTGCACGTACTCGACCAGAAGAACATCAACATTAGCTGGGGTTATTACTTCCGCGTGGGTGTCGTGATGACATTGCCCGTGCTGCTCGTCACCCTTAGCGCGTTGGCCCTGCGCCTGACGTTGTCCCATTAGGAAGAGAGCACCATGACTGACATCACCATTTATCACAATCCCGCTTGCGGCACTTCGCGCAACACGCTGGCGTTAATACGCAATAGCGGCGTTGAACCTACCGTTATTCTTTATCTTGAGACGCCGCCAAATCGTGAGCAACTTAAGGCGTTGATTAGCGCGCTGGGGATCGATGCGCGCGCTTTATTACGCAAAAATGTCGAACCCTACGAAAAATTGGGTTTGGCTGAAGAGCGTTTTAGTGACGAGCAACTCATCGAGGCGATGTTGAATTATCCCATCCTGATTAACCGTCCGATTGTTGTCTCCCCGCTGGGAACGCGTTTGTGCCGGCCTTCAGAAGCCGTGCTCGATATTCTTCCCGATGCGCAGCAGGGCGAATTCAGAAAGGAGGATGGTGAGAAGGTGATAGATCAGCAGGGTAATCGAATCGTTTAGACCGAATTAGAAACAATAAAAAAGCAGCCATAAGGCTGCTTTTTTGGATTTTGGTCGGCACGAGAGGATTTGAACCTCCGACCCCGGACACCCCATGACCGTGCGCTACCAGGCTGCGCTACGTGCCGAACGTGGAAGAATATTACTGTTTCTACGCACGATTGCAATATGAGCAGCATTTAACTGCCTCATAATTAATCAGTTTGCGACGAAACGCTTCTCTTCTGTCAGCACCTGCAGCAACAACGCCAGCTGCGGTTTATGATCTTTCAGTTTGTTACCCTGTGCATCGTAAGCGCTGTAGCTGCCATTATTATTCAGCACCAGCGTCACGGTTGGCGTGGTCACTACCAGCTTGCCATCTTCGCTGCTCGCCACCCAATCGTGGCTGCGTTGTGCGGCAAACAGATCTTCACCCTGCGAGAAGTTAGCGGGATTAGTGCGCACGTGCAGCAGGCGCTGCATCAGCGTGGTCATCACATCCTGCTGATCGGTCAGACGATCGATGGTTTGCGCTGGCGTATTCGGCCAATGCACCACCAGCGGCACCTGTAACGTCGCACGATTGCCTGGATTGTCATCGTTGCTATCCAGATTGACCGCACGCTGCGCCGTGATCACCACCACGGTATTTTTCAGCAAATCGCGATCCTGCAAGGTTTGCAGCACCGCCTTAATCTGCTCGTCGACACCGCTTGCCTGACGCGTATAGCTACGCTGGCGCGCTTTTAGGTTGTCGCCATTGACCGTCACACCGTTAAGTGCAATCCACGAAAACCACGGCGCATTGTTTGATTTGTGGCCATTGAGCCAGTTCTGCCACTGCGTCACCGTGGTGCTATTCGGTTGGGTATCGGCCTGCGGCAGCGAGTAATCGGCTAACAAAGCCTGACGATACAGCGGTTGGCTGAAGCCGTCCGATGAGAACAAGCCAAACTGATAGCCTTGCGCGTTCAGCGCATTCAGCAGCACGGAAGGCGTACGCGACGCTAACACGCCATCCATATAGCTGGAAGAGATGCCGTAAAACAGGCCAAATAACCCTTTTTCCGGCTGTAGCCCCGCGCTGAAATGCTGGGTGAAGCGCACGTTCTCACTGGCGAATTGATGAAGCGACGGCAGCGCTTTTTCCACCGTGGCGTTGTTCAGACCATCAACAGTTAGCACCAGCAGATTGTGGCGCGTACCGCCATCGCGGAAGGTAATGTCACTCAGTGGATACTGCACTGACAACGCTTCCGGATCACCCTGTTGCACCAGACGGCGCTGATACTCTTGCGCATCCAGCAAACCGTGACGCTCAAGGAAGCGACGCGCGGTCATTGGATAGGAGAGCGGCAGGTTGGCGCGCTGCATGGTAATTGGGCGATAGAAATTGGCATCGGCCCAGATATAGAGCAGATGACTGGCGAAGAAGGCGCTGATAAACAGCGCAGCCAGCGGCTTGCCGAACGAGCGCCGATTAAGGCTGCGCAGCTTTTGCCAGCTCCAGGTCGCGAACAGCATTTCGACGAGGAAAATCAGCGGCACGCTGATAAACATCAGCTGCCAGTCGCGCGCCATCTCGCTTTGATCAGGGTTTATCACCAGCTCCCACACCACCGGATTGAGGTGCAAGTGGAAGCGGCTGAACACCGCGCTGTCGACCATAATCAGCGTCAGTCCGGCGGTGGCGACAATCGCCGACAACACCCTAAGCAATCGCTGTGACATCACCACGAAAGTGAGCGGGAAGATGATCAGCAGATAACCGGCGAAGACGATGAAACTGAAATGACCGATCCAGCTGGTATAGGCATAGATACGTCCCGCGAGTGACGCGGGCCAGTCGGCGACCAACAGGTAGCGGCTGCCTAAAATTAACGCGAAGATAATATTAAACAGGGCAAACCAATGCCCCCAGCTGATCATCTGGGAGACTTTTTCACGGTAGCGCTGCCGGTTGGTTACCATATTATGAGGTCAAATCTGCATATTAATGAGCGTTATCATCGCGTACGGATGACTGCAACGCATCCGCGAAAGATCGAGCCAGTGTGCGGCGTTGAGCCGGTGAAACGCTGGTATTGATCAAGTTAGTTACCATGTTACCCAATACCATCAGGGAAAGGTCGGTTGGCGCTTTGTCTTTTTCAAGAATCTGCGCCATCTCTGCGAGGAGCTTTTCCACGCGTTCGTCACTGTAACGGGATGATTGTGGCATATCGTCGTCTAATCAAGGGTGAAAAGGCGGTATATTACCGTAACAACGCATTTTTTTCCGCAATTTTATCGCAAGCAGAGCGATCAGTTTGTGCTGGCAGTTGAAAGCGGCTGCGGGCGGTGTTTGAATACGCGCCTGAGCTAAAAGGAGAGTCTACCATGAGTCTGGATATCGACCAGATTGCCCTGCATCAGTTAGTTAAACGTGATGAAAACCAGCTTGAACTGGTACTGCGCGACACCTTGCTGCCTGCTACCCGCGCGGTTGAAGAGATGGCAGAAGAGCTGCACCGGGTATATAGCGCCAAAAGCAAAGCTTACGGACTGTTTAACGAAGATAGCGAACTGGCCGATGCGTTGCGTAACTGCCGCAAAGGGGAAGATGACTTTCTGGCGTTTAGCCGTGCGGCGACCGGACGTCTGCGTGATGAACTGAGCAAATATCCGTTTGCGGAAGGCGGCGTGGTGCTGTTTTTGCACTATCGCTATCTGGCCGTGGAATATTTGCTGATTGCGGTTCTCAACAGCCAGTCGAGCATGCGCGTCAACGAGCAACTGGATATCAGCAGCACCCATTATCTCGATATCAATCATGCGGATATTGTGGCGCGTATCGATCTCACCGAGTGGGAAACTAACCCGGAATCCACCCGTTATCTGACCTTCCTGCGCGGTCGCGTGGGGCGTAAAGTGGCGGATTTCTTCATGGATTTCCTTGGTGCTAGCGTCGGTCTGGACACCAAAGCGCAAAACCGTGGGCTGCTGCAAGCGGTTGATGATTACTGCGCCGAATCGGATCTCGATAAAAACGAGCGTCAGAACTATCGTCAGCAGGTTTACAGCTACTGTAACGATCAGCTGCAGGCCGGCGAAGAGATTGCGCTGCACGATCTCTCCAGTGAATTACCGCCGTTGGGAGAAAAAACGTTTCAGGCCTTCACCCAGGAGCAAGGTTACGAGCTGGAAGAGACCTTCCCAGCGGATCGTAGCACCTTGCGCCAGTTGACCAAGTTTGCGGGCAGCGGCGGCGGATTAACCCTGAACTTTGATGCCATGCTGCTCGGCGAGCGTATCTTCTGGGATCCCACCACCGACACGCTGACCATTAAAGGCACGCCACCGAATTTGCGCGATCAGCTGCAACGCCGCACAAGCAGTAAATGAAAAAAGCCGGGTCACCAAAGTGCCCGGCTTTTCTATCAGAACGAATAGTTTATGCCACTACTGATGAGAGAATCGGTGCGGAACTTGCCACCAACGCTATGCTTCGCGCCAATATTCGCTGACCAGTTGTCGCTGATTTTCCCTTCTAAACCCAGATGAACTCGATAACGATCGTCGTCCAGCGCGCCATAAGCGCGTCGGCTGTGGCGATCCTCAAGGGTTAGTGAAGAGCCAGAACGGCCCGTTGAAAACTGTTTTTCAACGGTGGCGCTGAATCGCACGCGTGGCAGCAGCGTACCGAGCCCCTGTTTGCTGACTTCAATACCCGGCGCGAGACCCCACGGCATGGCTGAACTCAGGGCAATGCTGGCCTCTCTGCTTTCCAGCGTATAACCCGGTAAATAGCCTGCGCTGGCTCTCAGGTAAGGCGATAGCGTGAAAGACGCATTCAGCAGAGGGTAGGATTTACCCCATTTTGCACTGCCTGCCAGTATATGGCTGGTTTTTGAGGTGCTGTTTACTCCCAATACCGGGTCAAGGTGAATGTCCTGACGCAGATTCAGGTAGCTGGCAGCAAGATCCATAAACCATCCTTCATTGCTCATTCCGCTCGCATACAGGCCCAGAGTGCTCAGTTTATGGCTAATGCTGGCTTCGTCCCCGGCATTTCCCTGGCTGTAACTGGCGGTCACGCCATAAAGCCAGGCATCCGCTTGCGCATCGGCGCCGATCTCTAGCCTGCTGTCTTTTAACGTTACGCTATCCATTCTGCCGCGATTTTGGCTGAGGCTGGCCCATGCGCCGCTATTTTCATGGTTACCGCGCAGGAGCTGAGCGCGATCGGTCAGCATATTGCTGATTTCACTGAACAGGTAGTGGCGCGAAGCGAGCAGGGCGCGCGTACTCTGCACCAGCGGCTGATTATCAATGATCTCAAACCAGTCTTCTGCAGTACCCGGATTTGGCGTGATCTCGGGCTCAGGTTTCACTTCAGGCTCAGGCTTAACTTCCGGTTCAGGCTTAACTTCCGGTTCAGGCGTAATGTCGGGTTCGGGATGCGTCTCCGGATCGGGGTCGATTACCGGATCGGGTGGTAACACCGGATCCGGCGTTTTGGCAATGATCCATTTCACGCGACCATTCTCTTCCACAACCTGATAATCAGCGGTATAGAGCGAGAACCCGCGTTTGACCGGAGGTAGCGTGAAATAGTCGTGCGCGGTTCCGGCGGGCGCGTTCACCAGCACGATCTCTTTCGCGATGCGGTTGGGGAAGGTTTCACCCAGCATAAAACCAAGATCGAGGGTGTTGCTGCCGCCCTGCACGCTGGACCCAATGTATAAACTGTCGCTAATGGCGGACTGCGGCGCGATGCCGAAACCAAGCTGCAGATGATTTGCCGTCAGATGTTCCACAGAGAGCAGCTTCGGCGTCCAGGCCATTTCATCTGCAGAAAGAAGCGAGATGATACCGCCTTTACCTGCATCCATCCGATGCACGCGGCTGTTACCATTCATATTCCAGAATGTTTCACTGCTCAGGGTGACTCTCGCTGAGTGACTGTCGTTGATGTGGCCGTGGTAATCGACTTTGCCAAGATGAAGCAATGCGTTATCGCCCAGCGTGATATTGCCCTCAACCGAGCTGGCGGGAAGGAAACGCAACTCTTCCGCGTTTCGCTGTGCAACTTTGCAGCTGCCCTTAGTGCTTTGCACCGGCGAGGTGCAGCGTAAAATTTGCTGCTCATCAGCAGCGTCGGGATGGTAGCCAAGGATAACCTGGCTGTTGTCGCCCGCCTGGATATCGGCTTTAACCTGCGCGTATTCACCGACCTGTAAACGTGCATTGTCATTGACTACAATGTTATTGGCGGTGAAAGAGGAAGTGTACCAATCGTTGTCAATGATCAGGCCGCCGGCATGAGGAACGGGTTGCCCGGACAGCAGAAGAGTCCCCTTATTGACGCTGATATTTCCATTTAAATGGATATTACCGGTCAGTGCGAAATGTGTATTTCCACTCTCCGGAGATAAATTCACATCTAATGCACCATTATTTTTATCCGACGAGCGCGTGCCAATGTCTCCGCGGAAAACTAAATCATTTAACTGCGATAGTCGATAATCGACGGCTTGAACCAGATCATATCCCAGATACTTCCAGTCTTCATTGTCCTGCTGATTTGTGGGGAAGTACCAATACTTCTCTTTTTTTAATTGAAAATACTCTTTACGTTGCGTTCTCGAATTATAATATTCATAAATATCACCAATATTACCAATGTCGACACTGCTCCAGGTGTTAATGTTGATATCGCTACGTGAGTACCCTGTAAGTGTTAGACTGGCCGAGTTTAACTCACTCTGATTGATCACTGCCGCACCGCTATCCGTGTGATTAATCTTTCGCATTATGAGATTATTACCACTAAGATCCAATGTCCCCCCACGATAACCAAAATAAATGTTATCAGGATTAACCTGGTCTTCGCTCGCTAAAATAACGGTAGGCCGACCGCTCGCTAAATACAGTCGAGAAAATGCCTGGCGATTTCCTTGCGCATCTTTTTGTTGATCCAGAATAACGGTGCCATCGCCGATATTCAGTCCGCCTTCATTGACACCTGTAGCATTAATATGTAAGACGCCACCGCCAATTTTGTGTAAATCATCATCTTTGAGTCCATTCACTTGCCAGATGACTTTTTTCCCTTCATCGACTTCAACGCCGCCGCCCACCCAGGTTGCGCCCACATTCTCTGCAGATTTCAGGGTGTAGTTATTAGAAAACTGTAGTTTTCCTGCTCCCAGATTGACAGCCTCATTAAGAATAATGTCTCCGCCCGCGCCGTTAAAGCGAATATCTTTGGTTGCATCAAGTTCAATAAGGCTGGCTTTGCCTGGCGCCAAATGACGATATGTGTTGTCTAAACCTTGCCAACCCCAGTTTTTACTACCCTGGACCAGCTTATCTGCATTCCAGTAAATTGGGCCATTATTCGCAAAATCAGTGACATCGGGAGAGATATTGTTGGCAATAATCCCATTAAAATATTCTTCATTAAAACGTGTTGAGATAACTTTGCGACCATAAGGCGTTGCGCTACCATAACCACCATAATGTACACCAGCGAGTTTCCATTTTTTATCAACATTGTCGTAGACGTAAATAGGGCTGCCACTGTCACCGCCGCCGGTTGATATTGATAAAGCGGATGAATATTGATGGCCAGGTTCATATTGAATCCAATAGAAATCGTCATTTTTTTCTTTGTTGAAGGTAATGGTGTCAATATTAATTGTTCCACCCGCTAACCATTTATAGGCACTGGCCAGGAACTCTTTCTCAGTGAGGTCATTTGTGACCTGTGTCATTTCACCAGCACCCGCGCGCACATAAGCAATATACCGAGAGCCATGTCCTTTCTGAAGCTCATAACGTTCCACATAATCTATTGGCGCTACTTCGGTTACAACTTTGTTTAACCGTGGCAGGATATTATCCTGAACGGCGGATTGATTGCGGTTAATAAAAAGATAACGGGTGGAATAAGCAGAAGGACCGCCAAAATAAACGCTACCCAAAGCGGTTACGTGCCGTGTGGTGGTTACATAGGATGGATTAATTAATGTGGCAAACCCGCGACGAGAGACACTGCTAAGGTCGGGCATGGCAAAATCAAGATAACCACTCAGCTCGCCATCTTTCTTAAAAATGGGAATGTTGCTCAAGCCGACACGATATTTACCCATATTCTCGGCAAAATCACGGTATTCTTGCACGTTAATGTCATGACGCATTACGCCCGCATAGCCAGAAAATGAGATGAGTATGATGCCATAGCCCAAGGCAGGTATTTTTTTCACTTGAAGTCCTTGCAGACAAATTCTGGAGAAATGTTAAAACGGCATTCTCCATGGTTTAAGCAAGCTTCATGGTAAAGAACAGTCTCAAATAAACGAAGGCAGAGAGAAATGAAAGACAGGGGTTTTTAGGAAGGGAAGATATCGGGTTATTTTTTATGCCTAAAATAAAAGGGCCGGTTTCGCAACCGGCCCTTCTACCTTCAACTCATTCAGCGATTAAGCGCGAACGAAGTCGATGTGGAAAAGTTTTGGCTTGAACGGATGACGCTGTACCGCCTGAGCTTTAACTTTAACTTCTTTGCCATCAACCGCGATGGTCAGCACTTCGCTGTAGAACTCAGGTTTAACCTGTACGTTCATCACTGCATCATGGTCGAGTTCGATAGCAATTGGTGCTTCATTTCCGCCATAGATGATGGCTGGGAATTTGTTTGCTACACGCAGGCGGCGGCTCGCACCCTTACCCTGGTCTTTACGTACTTCAGCGTTAATAGTGAACATTTGATGTCTCTTCAATAGTTCCTGCTACAGGCGACCCAGCAACAGGACGGTTATTCAAACTGCTTTTACGGATGCAAAAGCGGGCGGCATTATAGCCCCAATGATGCTGCAGGGGCAAATGATTCCGCCGCTCAACGCAGCTCATTGGCACGGCGATAACGGCCCTGATAATCAAACATTTTTTCGCGAATCTGCCAGAAATGGCCTTTTGCGCGTGCCACCACAAAGTCCGGATGACGCAATAAAGGCTGTAAGGCGATGACATCCGCTGCGGTTTGCCAGCCAAGTTCCACGCCCGGCGCGCGCTGATGCGGGCGCATAAACAGCTGCTCAAAGGCTTTACGTTGTGCTGGCGTTTGCAGGCGAAAACGCTCGCTGACGCTGGTGCCATCTTCATCGAAATAGGTGGCTTTCAGCCATTCGCCTTTATCATCGCGCCCTTGCTCCAGCGTCATGCCGGCGCAGCGCAACACGCGCGCATCTTTCAGTTTCAGGGCCGCTTTCAGCATGTCATCCGGGTCGACCAGAATTTTTTCGCATTGATGGCAGCGCCGCGCGGCGATGTCATTCTCGGCGCCGCAATCCGGGCAGCTTTTGAAGCGAAAGCGATAATCACACTGTTCGCGCTCGCCTTCATCATCTTCCAGCACGCCCTGACAGCGGCGGCCAAAATGCTCGATGATGTGTCCATCTTCGGTGGTTTTGCCCCAGAAGGTATTGGCGAAACCGCAGGCGGGACAAAACACCTGCACCGGCTGATTGTCGCTGGCCCCTTTCGGCGCGCCGACTTCGGGGGTGAAAAGATCGTGTGGATTACCGGCGTAATCCAGCACCATACAATCGGTTTTACCGGGTGACAAGCGTAAACCGCGACCGACGATCTGCTGGTAGAGGCTAACGGATTCGGTAGGGCGCAAAATGGCGATCAAATCCACGTGGGGCGCGTCAAAGCCAGTGGTCAGAACGGCAACGTTGACCAGGAACTTCAGCTGCTGCGCTTTAAATGCACCAATTAAGCGGTCACGATCCTTCACTGCCGTTTCCGCCGAGACCAGCGCGCTGTTTTCAGGCAGCAGCGTGAGGATTTCACGGGCATGTTCCACGGTGGAGGCAAACACCATCACGCCACGGCGATCTTCAGCAAACTCAATAATCTGGCGAATAATATGCGGCGTTACGCGATGCTGTTGTTTCAGCTCGCGGTTGAGATCGGCTTCGCTAAACAGTCCATTATTTTGCGGGATCAGGCGGCTGAAATCGTACTGCACCACCGGCATATCTAAGCGCTCCGGCGGCACCAGAAAGCCGTGTTTGATCATATAGCGCAGCGGCAGCTCATAAATGCAGTCGCGGAACAGCGCTTTCTCATCGCCGCGCACCATGCCGTGATAGTGGAACTGATATATCCAGCCTTTGCCGAGTCGGAAGGGCGTGGCGGTCAAACCCAACAGGCGCAACTGCGGATTGTGCTGCCGCAGGTGGGCGAACAGCAGCTGATACTGGCTCTCTTCGTTATCACTGATGCGGTGACACTCATCAACGATCACCAGTGAAAAGGCGCTATCGAAGCGGTTGAGATTGCGCGCCACCGACTGCACGCTGCCAAACACCACTTTGCTTTCGCTCTGCTTGCGCTGCAAACCCGCGGCGAAGATGTCTGCTTCAAGTCCATAAGCCTGATATTTGCTGTGATTCTGCTCCACCAGCTCTTTGACGTGAGCCAGCACCAATACCCGTCCACGCGCTAGCCGCGCCAGTTCAGCAATCACCAGACTCTTACCCGCACCGGTCGGCAGCACAATCACCGCAGGCGTGGTATGGCGACGAAAGTGGTTGAGGGTGGCGTCAACCGCCTCTTGTTGGTATGGGCGCAGGGAGAATGACATTGGGGCAAACTTTTTTCTGGAACGGACGCGCATTATGCCATGAAAGCCAGTTAAACGCAGGTTCACTACTGTTAGCACTCTAAGGATCAAGCTATACTGCCCACACTTTCTTAACGGACAAAAACACCGTTTCAGTTTCCCCCGCAGTAACAGGCAAAACGAATTCATGCGACTCGAAAAATTCATATCTCAGCAACTGGAAGTTAGCCGTGCTATCGCCGGACGCGAAATCCGCGCCAAAAAAGTCACCATTAACGGCGAAGTTGTGCGCGATGCGGCATACAAAGTACAGCCAGACGATGAAGTCGAATACGACGGCAATCCGCTGGTGGTGCAGCAAGGACCGCGCTATTTCATGCTGAATAAGCCGCAGGGTTACGTCTGCTCAACCGACGATCCCGATCATCCCACCGTGCTGTTCTTTATCGAAGAACCCGCGGCGTTCAAGCTGCATGCGGCGGGCCGTCTGGATATCGACACCACCGGTTTGGTGCTGCTGACCGACGATGGCCAATGGTCACACCGCATTACCTCCCCGAAGCATCACCTGGAAAAAACCTATTTGGTGGAAGTGGAGGAGCCAATCGATCCTGTCCTGGTTGAGAAGTTCGCTGCGGGTGTACAGCTGCACAATGAAAAAGAGCTCACCAAGCCGGCCGTGCTAGAGATTCTCGATGAGAAAGCCGCCCGTTTGACTATCAGCGAAGGGCGTTACCATCAGGTCAAACGCATGTTTGCGGCGATGGGTAACCATGTCTCAGCGCTGCATCGCGAACGTATTGGTGACATCGAGCTGGATGAAGATCTCGGCGAAGGTGAATATCGTGAACTGACCCAGCAAGAGGTCGACAGCATCGGCCTGCCAGAAGAACTCAAACAACGTAAATAGCGGGAGAACGCGGTGCGCAAGGAAAAGAATTCACCGGTCGGTTTAGTGGTCATCCTCGGATTGCTGGCAATGCTGATGCCGCTCTCTATCGATATGTATCTGCCGGCCATGCCGCAAATCGCCCATGAGTTTGCGGTTTCGGCGGGCAGCGTGCAGATGACGCTCAACCTTTACATCCTCGGTTTCGCCATTGGCCAGTTAGTTTATGGTCCACTGGCTGACAGCTACGGACGTAAACCGGTGATTGTGCTGGGAACGCTAATTTTTGCCTGCGCCGCCGCGGCTTGCGCGCTGTCACAAACCATCGATCAGCTGATCTTTATGCGCTTCCTGCACGGCTTATCGGCCGCCGCTGCCAGCGTGGTGATCAACGCCTTGATGCGCGACACCTACTCGAAAGAGGACTTCTCGCGCATGATGTCATTCGTGATGCTGGTGACCACCATCGCGCCGCTGCTGGCACCGATTATCGGTGGCTGGCTGCTGTTGCTGTGGAACTGGCACGCTATTTTCTGGACGCTGGCAGGTGCCGCGCTGTTCACCACCATGCTGGTCGTGACGCAAATTCGTGAAACGCTCAAGCCCGAACAGCGCCAGCGCTTTCATCTGCGGACCACGTTGGGCAACTTTGTGGCGCTGGTGCGCCACAAGCGCGCCTTCAGTTACATGCTGGCGAGCGGTTTCTCCTTTGCCGGATTATTCACCTTCCTCAACGCCGGTCCGTTTGTCTACATCGAAGTGAACCACGTTTCCCCGCAGAACTTTGGCTATTACTTTGGCCTGAACGTGGTGTTCCTGTTCGTGATGACGTTGATCAACAGCCGCGCCGTGCGCCGTTTTGGTCCGGTGAAAATGTTCCGCATGGGATTGTTGATTCAGTTCGCGATGGGCGTTTGGCTGTTGATTTCCAGCGCGCTGGATTTGGGCTTCTTGTCGCTGGTGTTTGGCGTGGCGATGTTTATTGGCTGCGTCTCGACGGTGTCGTCGAATGCGATGGCAGTGATTCTGGATGAGTTTCCGCATATGGCGGGCACCGCTTCCTCGCTGGCGGGAACGCTGCGTTTTGGTGTCGGTGCTTTAGTCGGCGCGCTGCTCTCATTAGTCAGCATTAACAGCGCCTGGCCGATGGTTGCCACCATTGCGCTGTGCGCCACAATTTCGATTGTGCTGTTCACCTATGCTTCGCGGCCTCAACAGCCGGCGTGACATCCCCAGGGTCGTCATAAATGGCGACCTGACCTCTCTTAATTCTTCTCCCTCACTCGCTAATCCCCATTCATTCGTTATGCTTAATGTTTCCATTATGTGAAAATTTAGAGATAAAAAAGTAACGATAATGCGTCTAAAATGATTGTTAACCGCAGCCGAACACGGTAAACATAGGCATAAATGTGAGAAGCCTCGCAAATTATAAATTTGCTACACGCTTTGTGTTTAAAACGAGAAGGCAGACTGAATTGGTATTCAGAGCTAATCAGATTGGGATTCACCACGTTGTGCCGTCGTCGTGAATAAAGTTAACGTCTCTGGGGGCCGTATAACTATGCTGCAACTTTCCGTTGTGCATCGCTTGCCACAACATTATCGCTGGTCGCTGGAACATGCGGGTGAAATTGTGCGTCAGGAAGCAGCGAATGGCGTGCATGCCGAAGATTTAGTGGTGCTGCGCCTGCTGAGTCATGATGGTCATCCGGCGCTGGAAATTCTGCACCAGCTGAAGGAGACGCTGGCGCAAATTCAGGTCGAGTGCAAAATCGCCGAGTGTGAAGGGCAGCCTTGCCTGCTGATTCAACGTGATGACGAAAGCGCGACCAACTGCTGCCTGAAAAATCAGGGTGTCGCTATCGCCGAAACCTTTGATGGTCACTGACTTAGATCTTTTCCCTGCGCAGACGCCAGTAGCTGCCGCGTGTAATCGGCTGCTGGTGCGTTAAACAGCGTTTCGCAATCACCTTGCTCCACCACTTCACCCTGACGCAGCACAATCAGCTGATGACAGAGCGCGCGCACCACCTGCAAATCATGGCTGATAAACAGATAGGCGAGCTGATGCTGCTGCTGCAAACGGCGCAGTAAGGTGAGAATTTGCTTCTGCACCGAGCGGTCCAGCGACGAGGTGGGTTCATCCAGCACAATCAGCTGCGGCTCAAGGATCAACGCGCGGGCGATCGCGATGCGCTGGCGCTGACCGCCTGAAAACTCCGCCGGATAGCGCGAGCGGCTGTCGGCATCGAGCCCCACTTCCTGCATCACCGCAATCACTTTGGCTTCCTGCTCCGCACTGCTCAGTTCCGGGCGATGCACCGCTAAACCTTCCGCAATCACCTGTTGCACCGTCATGCGCGGATTGAGCGACGAATTGGGATCCTGAAACACCACCTGAATGCGCTGGCGCAGCGGCAATAACTGCTTTGGCAACAGCTGATGCAGCGGCTGATCGTCAAACCAGATCTCACCGCGCGCGCTAATTAAACGCAGCAGCGCCAGGCCCGTTGTGCTTTTGCCCGAGCCCGATTCGCCCACCAGTCCGAGGCTTTCGCCACGCCGCAGGGTAAAGCTAAGATCCTTCAGCGCCATCTTCTCTGCCACAGTGCGACGCAGCAATCCCCACCGGATCGGGAAACCAACCTGTAAATTCTTCACCTGCAACAGCGGTTGCGCATCCAGCAGCGGCACCGGTTCGCCATCCGGCTCGGCGGCGATCAGTTCGCGCGTATAGGGCTGCTGCGGCTGGCTGAACAGCATATCGCAGCGATTATGTTCCACAGCACGGCCATTGCGCATCACCGTGACGCTGTGCGCCAGCTGACGCACGATATTCAGGTTATGGGTGATGAACAGCATGCCCATGTTGAGTTCACGCTGCAGTTCGCGCAGCAGTTGCAGAATTTGCGCCTGCACCGTCACATCCAGTGCGGTGGTCGGTTCATCGGCGATCAGCAGCTTCGGCTGGGTTAGCAGCGCCATGGCGATCATCACGCGCTGTCGCTCACCACCAGAAAGCTGGTGCGGAAAATCCTGCAAGCGCGATGCCGCATGGCGAATGCCGACGCGATCCAGGCAGCTCAGCATTTCGCCACGCGCGGCTTCGCGCCGCATGCCGCGATGCACCGACAGCACTTCATACAGCTGCTTCTCCACGTTATGCAGTGGATTGAGCGACACCATCGGTTCCTGAAAAATCATCGCCATCTGGTTGCCACGCAGCCCGCGCAGGGTGCGTTCGCTGGCTTGCAAAATATCCTGGCCGTTAAACAGAATTTCGCCTTGCGGATAGTTGACCGGCGGTTGCGGCAATAAGCGCATGATCGACAGCGCAGTCACGCTTTTACCTGAACCGGATTCGCCCACCAGCGCCAGCGTTTCGCCGGCGTCAATCTGCAGCGAAATGTCTTCTACCACGCGGCGATCCTGAAAGGCCACCGCCAGATGATTCACCGTTAACAGGCTCATTTAGCGTCCTCGGCTCGGGTCAAAGGCATCGCGTACCGCTTCGCCGATAAATATCAGTAACGACAGCAGCAGGGCGAGGGCAAAGAAGCCCGCCAATCCCAGCCACGGCGCCTGTAAATTGTTTTTGCCCTGTAACAGCAGCTCGCCAAGCGAGGGCGATCCCACCGGCAAACCAAAACCCAGGAAGTCCAGCGAAGTTAGCGTGGTGATTGAGCCGCACAGGATAAATGGCAAAAACGTCAGCGTGGCGACCATGGCGTTGGGCAGCATGTGGCGCAGCATAATGCGGCTATCGCTGACGCCGAGCGCACGCGCCGCACGGATATAATCGTAGTTGCGCGCACGCAGGAATTCGGCGCGCACCACGCTTACCAGGCTCATCCAGCCAAACACCACTGTTACCAGCAGCAGCCACCAGAAGCCGGGCTGAATCACGCTGGAGAGCAGAATCAGCAGGAACAGCGACGGCATGCCGGACCACACCTCAATCAGGCGTTGACCCACCAAATCGATGCGGCCGCCAAAGTAGCCTTGCACCGCGCCAACCACGATGCCAATCACGCTGGAGAACAGCGTCAGCATGATGCCGAACAGCAATGAGATGCGCGTGCCATACAGCAAGCGTGCCAGCACATCGCCACCGTTAGCATCGGTGCCGAGCCAGTTTTGTGCGGAAGGTTGCGAAGGGAAGGGCACATTGGTGGCGAAGTTGATGGTGCTGTCGCTGAAGCGAATCGGTGCCCAGATCGCCCAACCTTGTTGATCGATGCGCTGCTTCAGCCAGGGATCCTGATAATCGGCAGGCGTAGAGAAATCACCGCCGTAATCACTTTCGCTGTAGTTGAACAGCAGCGGCACATACCAGCGCTGCTGATAATGCACCAGCAGCGGTTTGTCGTTAGCCAGCAGCTCAGCGCCCAGTGACAGAACAAAAATGATCAGGAAAATCCACAGCGACCAGTAACCGCGACGGTTATGGCGAAAACGCTGCCAGCGCTGCTGGTTAACCGGAGATAAGCGCATCAGCGTCCCTCAAAATCAATGCGCGGATCGACCAGCGTGTAGGTCAGATCGCTAAGAATGTTCATCAGCAGGCCAATCAAGGTGAAGATATAGAGCGTGCCGAACATCACCGGATAGTCGCGCTGAATAGTGGCGTCATAGCCGAGCAGGCCCAAACCATTGAGTGAGAACATCACCTCTATCAACACCGAGCTGGTGAAAAACATGCTGATAAAGGTGGCGGGGAAACCGGCGATCACCAGCAGCATGGCGTTGCGGAACACGTGGCCGTACAGCACGCGCTTCTCATCCAGCCCTTTGGCGCGTGCGGTGACCACATATTGTTTGCGGATCTCATCAAGGAACGAGTTTTTAGTCAGCATGGTCAGCGTGGCGAAACCGCCAATCACCGTAGCCAGCACCGGCAGCGTGATGTGCCACAGGTAATCGCTGATTTTGCTGTACCACGGCAGCGCATCAAACTGCGGTGACGTCAGGCCGCGCAGCGGGAACCAGTCGAAATAGCTGCCGCCGGCGAACAGCACAATCAGCATGATGCCGAACAGGAAGGCCGGAATCGAATAGCCAATGATGATAAAAGTGCTGCTCCAGATATCGAAAGCGCTGCCGTTACGCACCGCTTTTTTGATGCCCAGCGGAATTGATACCAGGTAAATGATCAAGGTACTCCACAATCCCAAACTGACGGAGACCGGCAAACTCTCTTTGATCAGCTGCAGCACCGATGCGCTGCGAAACAGGCTGTCGCCGAAATCAAAACGGATATAGTTCCACAGCATTTCACCGTAACGCTGCAGCAGCGGTTTATCGAAGCCATAGCGATGCTTAATTTCCGCGATCACTTCCGGATCGAGTCCGCGAGCGCCGCGATATTGGCTGTCGCCGGGATTGTCACGCATCAGCGCACCGCGCGCGCCGCTGTCGCCGCCGCCTGAGCCAGGAATGCCGGTGCTGTGACCAAACTGCACGTTGGCTAACGCCTGATCCACCGGTCCACCCGGCGCAATCTGCACAATAAAGAAGTTCAGGGTGATGATCGCCCAAAGTGTCGGGATGATCAGCAGTAACCTGCGAAGAAAATAGGCTGCCAAACCGTGCTCCTCAGCGTCGATTGGCCGGCAATCGCCCGGCTTTGTTCACATCGTACCACCAGTTTTCCAGACCGGTAGCAAACGCGGGTTTAATCTCGGGATGGGAAAACTTGTCCCAATACGCCATGCGATCTTCCGCGCTGTACCACATCGGAATCATGTAGGCATTCCACAGCAGGATGCGATCCAGCGCCTGGCCGAGCGGCAGCAGCGCTTTCTCATCGCCCTGATGCTCAACGATCTGCTGCACAAAATGGTCGACGATGGGATCTTTCACGCGCGGCCTGTTCCAGGAAGAGTCAATGAATTGAGATTGCCAGATCGTTTGCAAGCTGGTCGAGGGCCATGGCATGGCGTAATAGAGCGATGGGATCATGTAGTAGTCGCCTTCGCGCATACGGCGGAGATATTGCGAGCTGTCAATCTGGCGCAGCGAGACCTGGATGCCAAGCCGTTGCAAGCTGTGCTGGAACGGCAACGCCCAGTCGTTTTGCGTACCGCTGCGCATCAGTAATTCGAAACGGAACGGCTGGCCGGATTTCACATTCACCAATTGCTGATTTCTGATTTCCCAACCCGCCGCTTTCAGCAAGTTCATGGCTTGCAATAGGTTGCCGCGGTCGAAACCGCTGCCGTCAGAACGTGGCGGTGCATACTCATTGTTGAACACTTCGGGCGGCAGCTGCGCTTTGTAGGGCGCCAGCAGGATCAACTGCTCGGCTTTGGGATAGCCAAGCGCTGCATATTCAGTGTTCTGGAAATAGCTGCGCGTGCGTTTGTAAGCGCCATAGAACAAGGCTTTGTTCATCCACTCGAAATCGAACGCCAGCGTGATGGCTTCACGTACGCGACGATCGGCGAACAGCGGTTTTTCGTTGTTAAATGCCAGCCATTGCGTGTCGGTGGAAACGGTGTTGGGAATGGTCGATTTGACGATGGCGTGACTGTCAAAGTTGCGGCCGCGATATTGTGTCGCCCATTTCTTCGCTGAACCCTCTTCGCGCAAATCGTAAGCGCCGGCTTTAAAGGCCTCAAACGCCACGTTGTCATCAAGATAATAGTCATAACGCAAAGTATCGAAGTTAAAACGCCCGCGATTCACCGGCAGATTGGCGGCCCAGTAATCTTTCACCCGGCTGTACTGGATAAACTGACCCGATTTATAGGAGGTGACGCGATAAGGCCCGCTGGCCAGCGGCGGATAACCAATCGGCTCGTTAAACTTTTTGTTTTGCCAGAATTTTTCCGGGATGACCGGCAGCGTTAGCCAGCTGAGAATCCGATCTTTGTCCGGTTTCGGCATGTCGATACGCACGGTGAGACGGTTTAGCGCTTTCACTTGCACGTCACGAAACGCCACGCGGAACTGCGGCACACCTTCCGTCATGAATTTCTGGAAGGTGAAAGCCACATCCTGCGCGGTAATCGGTGTTCCGTCCTGAAACTGTGCATGAGGATTGATCGACACTTCCATCCAGCGATAGTCGTCGGGATAGCGCGCTGATTCCGCGATCAGCGGATAGTAGCTGCCAGGTTCATCATCGGAGGTGGTGAACAAGCCGTCATACAGCGTATCGGTACCGATGCCGGGATTACCGCGCGAGGCGAAACGATTGAAGTTGTCGTAGGTGCCCACCACCGCCAGCGTGATCTTGCCGCCTTTGGGCGCGGCGGGATTGGCGTAATCGTAGTGAGTGAAATTCACCGCATATTTCGGCTCGCCCAGCTTAGCGAAGGCATAGCTTTCATTGATGGTGGCGGCATGCAGCGGCGCAATGGCGCTACAAATGAACAACGCTGTGACAAGACGCAGCAGCATAAGTGGGGCGATCTCCTGTGGTGTTCCGCACTTTATGGTAGCAGTTTCATGGGGTTCGCGTGATGTTAACTCAGCGCGCGCTGGCGTTGATAATAGCTGACGAGGTTTTCGGGGCGTAACGGACGACTAAACAGATAGCCTTGTAAATGCGTCACGCCGCGATTCACCAGCCACGCCGCCTGATCGCCCGTTTCGACCCCTTCAGCCACGGTTTTGAGATTGAGTTTTTTCGCCAGCAGCAGCACTGCATCAAGCACCGGTGAGGTGACGGTTTCTGTACCAATACTTTGCACAAAGCCGCGATCGATTTTCAGGTAATCGAACGGATATTTTTCCAGATAGATCAGCGCGCTATGCCCGGTGCCGAAATCATCAATCGCTATTTTAAAATTGTTCTCATGTAGCCAGGCGAAGATTTCTCCCGCGCTTTTTTCACCGACCATGCTGCGTTCGGTAATTTCAAACACATAGTTGAAGTGATCGGTGGGCATGATGTTAATCCATGCCTGGACATCGCGCCGGAAGCTCTCTGAAGCGAGATGCAGCGGCGAGAGATTGAGGCTCAGGCGCGTGCCGCGCGGCAGCTGTTTACAGAGAAACTGAGCGTCGCGCGCCACCAGCGTGAACAGATGCTGAGTGAGCGGAATAATCAGGTTTTGCGCTTCGGCGTAGCTGATAAAGGCATCCGGCGGAATCATGCCTTCAGTGGGATGCGTCCAGCGTAGCAGCGCTTCCACGCCGTAGGGTTGTCCATCGTGCGCGGTGACCAGCGGCTGGTATTCAACATGAAACTGGCCGCGTTTAATGCCCTGCATGATCTCTTTGCCCGGCCGCTGATGTCGCGTCAGCAACAACCCGCTTAGCGCGGAAATCAGCAGTGAGAAGAGGATGCCGGTCAGCAACGTCAGTGAGTAATCGCGTGGCGCTAAGGTGGTGCCAAATAGCACGAAGTGCAGATCGCTGTTATTAAAGGCTATTTCATGCAGCGATGCCGGTAAATCACTCGCGCGTACCACGTTGTTGCTGCCGCTCAACAGCGCTTTGTTGCCGACCACCAGCGCCATGCCGGTGATTTCGGGATGATAAGAGGCCAGCAGCTGATAAGGCGTCAGGCTGATGTTCATGGTGGCGAAAAGGCCGGTCTCGGCTGAACCTGGATTTTTCACCCATAGCACCAGCGCCGGTTTCTTCGGTAGCAATGGCGTGCCTTCCAGCAAGCGCATATCGCGATCGCGTTCCAGTTCAGACTCAGGAGAAATATCGTTGGCCGGCATCAGAAAAGCGCCGGTGGCAGAAGAGCAGTAAGCGTTGCCATCACGCACCAGCAGGATGGCGCGGATATTACCGGCAAAGGCGGCGCGAGAAGTGAGCTCACGACTGACGTTGTTGCAGGCTAACTGGGTGTATTGCTGTAAGGGATAAAGTGTATCGACCAGGCTTGCTATCACCTGTTGTAAATCGTCGCGGCTGTGTGCCAAAAGCTGTTCGTGTTGTTGTACGCGTTTTTGCCAGGTGAGTGTTAATAGCACGGTGACAAAAAGCAGAAAGAATGCCGCGCCGATAATCGCACTATGCCAGGCGATACGGCGTGAATAACTGCTGTGGTGTTTTAATGTCCCTGACAGTGGCATGGAGTGCATTCCCCTTGTCTTGCCATTTTTTATTATGTTTATCGTTTGGTCACTACCCACTTCAGACCGCAGCCACGGTGATAACGGTGTCTGCAGCGCAATATCTGGGTATCAGGAAGTCAACGAGAATATAACGAGAGCGCGAAGAATGTCTCGTTATATTTTTGATTCTCAATTACTTTTTATCGGTTGGATTTGAGTTAAAAACTACGGGCGAAAAAAAACGCTGCCGGGGCAGCGTTTCTGATTCTCTGGCTGAGAGGATCATCAAAGAAATACGTTAGCTTGGGTTTTTAGCAAGAACCCGACGCGCTTCGCGGTAACGATTTTTCCAATAACTGTCATTCAGGTTGGAAATCATGACGCCACTGCTGGTGGACGCGTGAACAAAGTTATCGTTGCCAAGATAGATGCCCACGTGGCGACCGGTAGAACCGGCGCGGAACAGCACTAAGTCACCTGCGCGCAATTTATTGCGTGAAATCTCTTTGCCGGTGTCTTGCTGTTCAGACGTTGAGCGTGGCAAATCTAAACCGAACTGCTCGCGAAAGGTGCGCTGAACAAAAGCAGAACAATCAATGCCGCGTTTGGTGTCGCCGCCTAAGCGATAACGTACACCTTTCCAGTCACTGTACTGTTCCATGATGCGGGACTTAACGTCCACGTTCTGCACCATCTGTTCAAATTCGTCCTGAGACGCTTGAAGTAAAAAACCATTCTGGTTGTTAACTTCATGATTCTCGTTATTCGCGTTCTGACCGTTATGGGTACTGCTGCATGCTGATAAAAGTGTTGCGAGTGCTACCGCGGAAATGATCCGCCTGAGGTATCTCAGAATTGGTTGAGACTTGACCATTGTACGTGTTTTCCTTCGATTTCCTTACGACAGAATGTCGTCAGCCAGATGACAAAACGGGTTGAGATTAATAAGTACGACCGTCTAAGACAAATCCTTAATTACTAAAATGTGTTAATGCACACATTTTTGTCGCTTTCAGCACCGCATTTTATGCTGTTGCTTACTAATCGGATTCGAGGTTAACCGATTACAGACCGCGTGGCGAGTGCTTTTATATAAATATTCAAAGGTTTTTTCGATGTGAAATCAATCTGTAACACAATGGCGACTTTATCAACAATTGGCAGCGATTTAATAGCCAAACAGCGGTGCAATAAGGGGGTAATTCTGGCGCTAAGGCCGATTTTAAGAGGGTTCGGGCTGGACAACTTAGGATTAAGGCTATTGTTCCGCGTTTTTCATCATAATCTTTTCTTTTACCTGAATAATGTTAGTTTGCTAATAGTTTATTCAGGTTTTAAATAAGCGCGAGCGACTGACTTTTTGTTCTATGATCACTCGCGCTTAACAATTACGTGCGCGGCTTATATTTGCCCGGCAACGAACGGTTCAGCCAATTCACCAGCTTGTCGCTGAAGGGCGTTAACAGGCACCAGCTCATGCCAACCAGCACCACTGACAACGAACCCACAGCGATATCAGTAAACCAGTGCGCACCCGCCATCACACGTGGCAGAGCAAACACCACGGTAATCATCAACCCCACCAGAAACGCGCGGAAGCCGAAATAGCGCCACATAAAGCAGGTGAAGATCATCAGCATCATGCCGTGGTCGCCAGGGAAGCTATCTTTCGAGGCATCTTTGGCCGGGATGCCGGTCAGTTCGCTTACGCGATGCACATTCTCAAAGAAAAGCGTTGGGCTAGAGTGCTGTACCGGCAGCAGATGACCGAGTTGGTTCAGTACTACCGCGCTCAGCAGCATCGTGATGCCAATGGCCAGCAAACGGCGGCGACCTTGCGGTGTCTCGCGACGCCAGTAGCTTAAATAGAGCAAACCCATAGCCAGCAGCGAAACCACATCGAAACCGCGGAAGTTAGTGATGGCCACTAACAGTGCGAAACCGTGATGATCAACCATCTGGTCATTGAAGCCATAAAAGATGGCTTTATCGATACCAAACCAGAACCCGTGATCCGGCGGCAGGTACCATGAAAGGAAAAGCATCACACCCAGTGCATTCAGCAGCAGGATGGTGACTAATCGAGAAGCGCGCATAGAAAATAGACTCAAAGTGAAAACAACGGGGCAACCTAACGCATCTAATTTAAACGAATCTTCAACAAAGCGGTCTGCAAAAGGTTCCAGTCAGCAGGCTGATGATGAATCAATTCGATGCGGCTATCAGGCGGTGTAGTAGGGCGGGTTTCTATAAACAGATCGTCGCCCTGGCGATTGATATTCACTAAACCATCGGCAGTGCGCAACACACCTTTAACGCGATCAACTGGCGCATGCCTTGCCCACTCTAGCGCTTTGATCGTATCAAACACGGTTTCACCATCGAAAATCCAGCCACAGGAAGCATAGCCCTGGCCTTCATTTAGCGCACGACGCCAGCGCGCCTGGCCATCCAGTTTCAGTGCGGCCAAGCCTTGTGGACGTGAATTATGGTAGTGATGTGCTGCATCGGGAACCGCACGATCCGCCAAGGCGGGTTGAGTCAACAGCGCGGGATCGATGTGTCCCCACGCTGCTTCCACTAGCTGACGCTCGCCCAAAAATTGCTGTTGCCAGGTCTGTAACCGCTGACGATCATCATCGCTCCAGCGATCGCTTTTATTCGCCACGATGATATCGGCCGCCACCAGCTGATCGCGGAAATTCTCATTCTCCACTACGCGTGCGTCGGCAAGCTGGCGCGGATCGAGCAGCGTTAAGGTGGCATCCACCTGAATCCAGGGTTGATAGACGGCGGCACGCAGCATATTCAGCAGCTGTTTGGGATGGCCAAGGCCAGTGGGTTCGATAATCAGACGATCGGGTTTAGCCTGTTTTAGCAGCATGTTCAGCCCAACCTGCAGCGGCAAGCCATTAACGCAGCACATGCAGCCGCCGGGAATCTCTTTCAGCGTGGCACCGCGATCGGCGAGCAGTGCGCCGTCGATGCCAATTTCGCCAAATTCGTTGACCAGAATCGCCCAGTTTTCATCGGCGGGTTTATTGGCTAACAGATGCAGCAGAGTGGTGGTTTTTCCGCTGCCGAGAAATCCGGTGATGAGGTTTACGCGCGTCACAAAAGGGCTCCCAAAAAAAGAGAATAAATCGCGCGTGGATGAGAGGCATCCGGCGCGCACGGCCTTGTTATACTATAACAATCACCGGCCGCCGGACGGAAGCACGTTATGAATCAGCGCGTCCCATATAACGACGTTCCGCAATATGAATGCGGATGCGATCGCCATTGCTCAGGTATTCCGGCACCTGAATGGATAAGCCGGTGCTCATGCCTGCGGGTTTGGAGCGAGCGCTGGCGGAGGCGCCTTTAATGCCCGGCGAGGTATCAACAATTTCCATATCGACGGTTTGTGGCAGCTCAAGCGCCAAGACCTGGCCATCCATCGTCAGCACCTGAATGCCTGGAATGCCACCTTCAGGAATAAACAGCAGCTCTTCTTCAATTTGCTCTTTTTTGAAGTTGTACGGCGTGTAGTCTTCGTCATCCATAAACACATACTCATCACCATCTATATAAGAGAAGGTGACGGCGCGGCGGCTGAGCGAAATGGCGTCAATAATATCGTCGCCTTTGAAGCGTTCTTCCACTTTCAGGCCGGTGCGGACATCGGTGAAACGCATCTTATAGAGCGTCGCGGCACCGCGAGCACTTGGGCTCTGTACATCAATGTCTTTCACCAGCAACAGTTTGCCGTTCCAGGTGACAGCCATCCCTTTTTTGATCTCATTTGCCTTTGGCATGGTGGTTTTCTCGCTGACAGGAGGTTAATGCGCGTCACGTTACTCGCGCGGCGAAAAACTGGCAAGTCAGCCAATGTAAAATTGTTGCCGGTGCATGGCATTCGCGGTCTGGGACTGTTATTGTCGCGGCGAATTGTCTGCAGGAGCGCATGATGTTTTGTCGTGACCAGTGCGGTGCCTGTTGCACAGCCCCCTCAATCTCGTCCCCGATTCCTGGCATGCCGCACGGCAAGCCGGCCAACACGCGTTGCGTGCAGCTTGATGAGCAACAGCGTTGCAAAATCTTTGGTTCACCGCTGCGTCCGGCGGTCTGTGCCGGCTTACAGCCCAGCGCCGAAATGTGTGGCAGCAGCCGTGATAGCGCCATGACATTTCTGCTTAAACTGGAAGCCGAGACGGCGCCCTGAAGCACTGCTGACGCATAGCTGAAGAATTGGGCTTAGTGCCGTTGGTCTGTACAGCAAAAGCATCAGCCTGCCTGCCGGTAAAAATCTTAAATCCAACATGAAGTGTGCGGAACGTCAAAAATCTGCTACTCAGATCGCGCATTTTCTTGCCTGCTGTACGTGGCTGTACCATATTCCCTGAAACGTTTCAGCGTTGTCACTCCGGCTAAGTCCGCGATGCACAGCAGCTTTTTTCACCATCTAGCTGAAACGATTCAATACAGCAAGCGAGGAGAGATATGTTCCAGCTCGAAGTTCAGGCCATTCATACCGGTGCTAGCGCACAGAATAAAGAAGAGGCCATTCGTCAGGTTGCCGCTGCGTTAACCGCTGCAGGCAATGTGGCCGAAGGCTACGTTAACGGCATGCTGGCGCGCGAACAGCAAACCACCACTTTCCTGGGTAACGGCATCGCCATTCCGCACGGCACCACCGACACCCGCGACCTGGTGCTGAAAACCGGTGTCCAGGTTTATCAGTTCCCGCAGGGCGTGGATTGGGGCGAAGGGCAAACGGCGTATGTGGCGATCGGTATTGCCGCTAAATCGGATGAACACCTCGCGTTGCTGCGCCAGCTCACTCACGTATTAAGTGATGACAGCATTGCTGAACAGCTAAAAACCGCCTCGGCGGAAGATTTGCGTGCGCTGCTGATGGGCGAAAACCAGGCTGCAGAATTCAAATTCGATACCTCGCTGATTGCCGTTGATGTGGCGGCCAGCGATTTAATCACGTTACAGGCACTGAACGCCGGACGTCTGCAGGCTGCAGGCGCGGTGGACGCGTCATTTATTGCTGACGTGATTTCCCGCGCCCCGCTGAGCCTCGGTCAGGGCATCTGGCTGAGCGACAGCGCCAACGGCAATCTCGGCAGCGCAGTGGCCGTAAGCCGCGCGGCAGCGCCATTCCAGCATCAGGGCGAAAACGTCGCGCTGCTGCTGACCGTGGCGGCTAACGATCAGCGTCCGCTGGAAGTGCTGGACTATCTCAGCAACCTGCTGCTCAGCAACAAAGCTGAACGTCTGCTGAAGGCCGATGCCGCCGGTATTCTGGCGCTGCTGACCAGCGAAGTCGATGAAGCTGCCGAGCTGCTGACCGCTGAATTCACCATCCGCAACGAACACGGTCTGCACGCGCGTCCGGGCACGGCGCTGGTGACCGTCATCAAACAGTTCAACAGCGACATCACCGTAACCAATCTCGATGGCAGCGGTAAGCCTGCTAACGGCCGCAGCCTGATGAAAGTCGTTGCGCTCGGTGTGAAAAAAGGCCATCGCCTGCGCTTTACCGCCAGCGGCGAAGATGCACAGCAGGCGCTGAACGCAATTGAAGAAGCGATCAATTCTGGTTTAGGCGAGGGGGTTGCATGAGCCGTCGTGTCGCAACAATTACCTTAAACCCGGCTTACGATCTGGTCGGATACACGCCAGAAATTGAGCGCGGCGAAGTTAACCTGGTGAAAACCACCGGCCTGCACGCGGCGGGTAAAGGCATCAACGTTGCCAAAGTGCTGAAGGATCTCGGTATCGATGTCACCGTCGGCGGTTTCCTCGGCAAAGAGAATCAGGACGGCTTTCAGCAGCTGTTCAGCGAACTCGGCATCGCCAACCGTTTTCAGGTGGTGCAGGGCCGTACGCGTATTAACGTTAAGCTGACCGAAAAAGACGGCGATGTGACCGACCTGAATTTCTCTGGCTTTGAGGTCACCGCGCAGGATTGGGAGCGCTTCACCGCCGATTCTCTGACCTGGCTCGGACAGTTCGACATGGTGTGCGTCAGCGGCAGCTTGCCAGCCGGCGTGGCACCAGAAGCGTTCACTAAATGGATGAGCGATCTGCGCACGCTGTGCCCGTGCATCATCTTCGACAGCAGCCGCGAAGCGCTGGTTGCCGGTCTGAAAGCCGCGCCGTGGCTGGTGAAACCGAACCGCCGCGAGCTGGAGATTTGGGCTGGTCGCAAACTGCCTGCGCTGCAGGACGTGATCGGTGCTGCACATGAACTGCGTGAGCAAGGTATTGCGCACGTAGTGATTTCTCTCGGTGCTGAAGGTGCGCTGTGGGTGAATGCCTCCGGCGAATGGATCGCCAAACCGCCTGCCTGCGAAGTGGTCAGCACCGTCGGTGCCGGCGATTCGATGGTCGGCGGCCTGATTTACGGCTTGCTGATGCGTGAATCCAGCGAGCACACGCTGCGTCTGGCGACGGCAGTGGCGGCGATGGCCGTCAGCCAAAGCAACGTTGGCGTGAAAGATCGTACCCAGTTGGCCGCGATGATGGCGCGCGTCGACTTACAACCCGTTAACTAACAGCAGGAGAGCGATAATGAAAACGCTGCTGATAAAAGATTCTTCACTGGGACTGGCGTCAGGACATCTGGCGCTGGAACGTTTACGCGCGACGGCGGCACAAGCTGGCCTGACGCTGACCGATAATGCCGCCGAAGCTGAACTGGTGCTGGTTGCTGGCCACAATATGCCGCACGACGCAGAGCTGGCCGGTAAATCGCTGGCGCTGGTTGATGTGCAGCAAGCGCTGCGCGATCCGCTGGCGGCAATCAATCAAGCCAAAGCGAGTGCCAAAACCTGGCAGCCTGCGGCTGCAATCGCTGCCGCGCCAGTAGCTGCGCAGAGCGCTGCTCAGAAACGCATCGTGGCGGTGACCGCCTGCCCAACCGGCGTGGCGCATACCTTTATGGCTGCTGAAGCTATTCAGGCCGAAGCGACCAAGCGTGGCTGGTGGGTGAAAGTTGAAACCCGTGGTTCAGTGGGCGCAGGCAACGCGATTACCCCAGAAGAAGTGGCGGCGGCCGATCTGGTGATCGTCGCGGCTGATATCGATGTGGATCTGGCGAAATTTGCCGGTAAGCCGATGTACCGCACCTCAACCAGTCTGGCGCTGAAGAAAACTGCGCAGGAGCTGGATAAAGCGCAGGCCGAAGCGAAAACCTATCAGCCGAGCGGCAATCAGGCTGCCAGCGCACAGGGCGACAGCAAAGAGAAAGCCGGTGCCTATCGTCACCTGCTGACTGGCGTTTCGTACATGCTGCCGATGGTGGTTGCCGGTGGTTTGAGCATCGCGCTGTCATTTGCCTTTGGTATCACCGCATTTAAAGAGCCGGGCACCTTAGCGGCGGCACTGATGCAGATCGGTGGCGGCAGCGCCTTCGCGCTGATGGTGCCGGTGTTAGCCGGTTTCATTGCCTTCTCGATTGCGGATCGTCCGGGTCTGACGCCTGGTTTGATTGGCGGTATGATCGCCACCAGCATTAACGCCGGTTTCCTGGGCGGTATCATCGCCGGTTTCATTGCCGGTTACGCCGCGAAGATGCTCAGCAGCAAAGTGAAACTGCCGCAGAGTATGGAAGCGCTGAAGCCGATTCTGATTATTCCGCTGGTGGCGAGTTTAATTACCGGTTTGCTGATGATTTACGTGGTAGGTAAGCCGGTGGCGGGCATCATGACTGGCCTGACAACCTGGCTGGCCAATATGGGTACCGCGAACGCAGTGCTGCTGGGCGCGATTCTCGGTGGCATGATGTGTACCGACATGGGCGGTCCGGTGAACAAAGTAGCCTATGCGTTTGGTGTTGGTCTGCTGAGTTCACAAACCTACGCACCGATGGCGGCCATCATGGCAGCCGGTATGGTACCACCGCTGGCGATGGGCCTGGCGACGCTGGTTGCGCGTCGTAAGTTCAACAAAGGTCAGCAGGAAGGGGGTAAAGCGGCGCTGGTGCTTGGGCTGTGCTTCATCTCTGAAGGTGCGATTCCGTTTGCGGCGCGTGATCCAATGCGTGTGCTGCCGTGCTGTATCATTGGCGGCGCGGTAACCGGTGCGATTTCCATGGCGATTGGCGCGAAACTGATGGCACCGCACGGTGGTCTGTTCGTCCTGCTGATTCCAGGCGCGATTACCCCAGTATTGGGTTATCTGCTGGCGATTGTGATTGGTACTGCGGTAGCGGGACTTGGCTACGCCATCCTGAAACGTCCGGAAGAAGAGCTGGTTAAAGCCGCGTAATCTTCGTCAGACATAAAAAAAGGGAGCTGCGGCTCCCTTTTGTTTAATCAGATAATTAACCCTGCTGCTCCGACTTCAACCACGCAATCTCATCCTTCCAGATATCCGGATTAATGGTTTCCAGAATCATGGGAATGCCGTCAAAACGTTTATCTTTCATCAGCCAGCTAAACGCGGTTTTGCCAATATTGCCTTCACCCAGACTGTGATGGCGGTCGACGCGACTGCCCAGCGTGCTCTTGGCATCATTCAGGTGCATACCGCGCAAATACTGGAAACCAACGATGCGCTCAAAGTCGCTGAAGGTCTCGGCGCAGGCTTCTTCGGTACGCAGATCGTAACCGCCCGCAAAGGCGTGGCAGGTATCAATGCACACGCCAACGCGCGACTTATCTTCCACGTGCTCAATAATGGTGGCGAGGTGCTCGAAGCGAAAACCGAGATTGCTGCCCTGACCGGCGGTGTTTTCGATCACCGCCACCACGCTGCTGGTTTTATCCAGCGCGATGTTGATCGATTCGGCGATACGCTTCAGGCATGCTTCTTCTTCAATCTGCTTCAGATGGCTGCCCGGATGGAAGTTCAGCAAGGTCAAACCCAACTGCTCGGCACGCTGCATCTCATCGAGGAAAGCCTCGCGTGATTTCTCCAGCGCTTCCATCACCGGATGGCCGAGGTTAATTAAATAGCTATCGTGCGGCAGAATCTGCGCGGAGGTGAAGTTGTAACGATCGCAGGCGGTTTTGAACGCATCGATCACTTCCCCTGACAGCGGTGCGGCTTTCCACTGGCGCTGATTTTTGGTGAACAGCGCAAAGGCTGTGGCTTCGAGTTCGTGGGCACGGATAACTGCCTGGTCCACGCCGCCTGATGCACTGACGTGTGCGCCGATATATTTCATGCCGCTCTCCTGATTGGGCGATTGCTGCTGCAAAGCTGCCCATCATAGCGGATGCGGTTACGCCATGAAATGTTGCACCAGCACATTGAGTGCTCCGCCGCCGAGAATTAACCAGCCAAACATCACCAATCCCAGCAGCAACGGTTTACAACCGGCCTGTTTCAGGGCGCTGAAGCGCGTAGTCAAACCCAGCGCAGCCATCGCCATCGCCAGCAGCAGATTGGCCAGCTGATTCAGCGTGCTAACAATATTGGCAGGCAGCAGATGCAGCGAGTTAAACAGCGCCACCACAATAAACAGCAGCGCGAACCAGGGAAAACTAATCGCTTGTTGCTGTGCGTTGTGGCTGCGCTGACGTTTCAGCCAGCTTCCCAGCATCAGCAAGAAGGGCGCTAACATCATCACGCGCAGCATTTTGGCAATCACGGCGGTGTTTTCGGCCTCGGCACCCATCGCGTGTCCTGCCGCAACGACCTGCGCTACTTCATGCAACGTCGAACCCGTGAAGATTCCGAAATGTTCCGCGCTAACTGTTGGCAGCAGCGACCACAGCAGCGGATAGAGGACGATACCGAGGGTACCAAACAGCACCACAGTCGCAACAGCCACCGCCACTTTTGACGGCGCAGCCTTAACGATAGGTTCACTCGCCAGCACCGCCGCCGCGCCACAAATGCTGCTGCCCGCCCCAATCAGCCACACGGTTTCGCGATCCATCTTCAGCAGACGAATGCCGATAAAACAGGTCAGCAGGAAAGTGGAGCTGAGAACCATCACATCAATCAATACGCCGCTAAGACCGACGTCCGCAATCTGCTGCACGGTAATACGAAAGCCATACAGGATGATGCCGAGGCGCAGCAAGCGCTGTTTCGCCAGCATTACGCCGCTGTCACATGCGCCGGCCATCTGCGGATAAAGGGTGTTACCGAGCACGATGCCCAAAATAATCGCTAACGTCAGCGCACCGAATCCGGCCCCGGCCAACCAAGACTGATTGCTTAACCACGCCGCGGTACCGGCAATCGCCACGGTCAACAGCAAACCCGGCAGCCAGTGATGTAGATGAAACGGGGTTTTATTCACGCTTAACTCAGCCATACTTTTCTCCTTTAGGGGTACCATTCCTGGCGACCTTCTAACATTCAATCTCTGCCTCAAGCCTGCGCTGTGCTGGTATAAAAGTAAAATTGATAATATATTTATAATTAACCAGAATAAGTAATATAAAGAGAACCGCATGCACATCACGTTGCGCCAGATTGAAGTGTTTACCGAAGTGCTGAAGAGCGGCTCGACGACGCAGGCCTCGCAGGTGCTGGCGCTGTCGCAGTCGGCGGTGAGCGCCGCGTTAGCAGATTTGGAAAACCAACTCGGTGTGCAGCTGTTTGACCGCGTCGGTAAGCGGCTGGTGGTGAATGAGCATGGCCGTTTACTCTATCCGCGTGCCGTGGGTTTGATGGAGCAGGCGGGCGAAATCGAACAGCTGTTTAAGGAAGATAACGGGGCGATTCGCCTGTTCGCCAGCAGCACCATTGGTAATTACCTGCTGCCGGGCATGATCGCCGCCTATCGCCGCGATTTCCCCGCGTTGCCGCTGGAGCTGAGCGTCGGCAACAGTCAGGATGCGATTAATGCGGTGGCGGATTTTCGCGTCGATATCGGTTTGATCGAAGGTCCGTGCCACGAGCTGGATATTATCAGCGAGCCGTGGCTGGAAGATGAGCTGGTGGTGTTTGCCGCGCCGGATGCCGCCATCCTGCAGCAGCCGATTACGCTGGAAGCGCTCGCCGCCGCGCCGTGGATTCTACGCGAGCGCGGTTCAGGCACGCGCGAGATCGTTGATTATCTGCTGCTGTCGCATCTGCCACAGTTTCAGCTCGGCATGGAGTTAGGCAATTCAGAGGCGATTAAACACGCGGTGCGTCACGGCATGGGCATCAGCTGTTTGTCGCGGCGGGTGATTGAGGATCTGCTGGAAGCCGGCACGCTGGTGGAAGTCGCGATCCCATTGCCGCGCCTGACGCGCACGCTGTATCGCATCCATCATCGACAGAAGCATGTGTCCAAAGCTTTAAGCCGTTTCCTGTCGTATTGCCGTGAATAATCACAGCGCTGATCACGCTGCGGCTAATAATTCCCGGCCGATCATGAAGGTAACTAATAACCCGACGTGAATGCTATACAGCTTGGGGCTAGCTGCTACAATCTCGCCTCATTTTTATCCAGCATAGCGTTTACACATGCATAATGACTCAAAAACAACACAACAACCTGGATTGCGCCGTGAATTAAAAGCGCGTCATCTCACCATGATCGCCATTGGTGGTTCCATCGGTACCGGCCTGTTTGTCGCCTCGGGTGCCACCATTTCTCAGGCCGGACCCGGCGGCGCGCTGCTCTCCTATGCGCTCATCGGCCTGATGGTTTACTTCCTGATGACCAGCCTCGGCGAACTCGCGGCCTTTATGCCGGTTTCTGGCTCCTTCTCCACCTACGGTTCAAAATATGTTGAAGAAGGCTTCGGCTTCG
The DNA here is from genome assembly GCF_028048155.1 of Pantoea leporis. Lineage (NCBI taxonomy): Bacteria > Pseudomonadati > Pseudomonadota > Gammaproteobacteria > Enterobacterales > Erwiniaceae > Pantoea > Pantoea leporis. The sequence goes on along the minus strand of NZ_JALMEU010000004.1, from coordinate 160,318 downwards.
CGCTGGGCTGGAACTATTGGTACAACTGGGCGGTGACCATCGCCGTTGACCTCGTCGCCTCGCAGCTCGTCATGAACTACTGGTTCCCGGACACGCCCGGCTGGATCTGGAGCGCACTGTTCCTTGGCCTGATGTTCCTGCTCAACTACATCTCAGTCAAAGGCTTCGGTGAAGCGGAATATTGGTTCTCGCTGATCAAAGTGACCACCGTCATCATCTTTATTGTGGTTGGCGTGTTGATGATCACCGGCATCATGCGCGGTGCAGAAAACGCCGGCTGGCATAACTGGACCGTGGGTGAAGCGCCGTTCGCCGGTGGTTTTGCCGCGATGATAGGCGTGGCGATGATCGTTGGCTTCTCCTTCCAGGGCACCGAGCTGATCGGTATCGCAGCCGGTGAATCTGAGGATCCGGCGAAGAACATTCCGCGCGCGGTGCGTCAGGTATTCTGGCGAATTCTGCTGTTCTATATCTTCGCTATTCTGATCATTAGCCTGATTCTGCCGTACACCGATCCGAAGCTGCTGCATAACGATGTCACCGATATCGCCATCAGCCCGTTCACGCTGGTGTTCCAGAATGCCGGTCTGCTTTCGGCGGCAGCGGTAATGAACGCAGTGATTCTGACGGCGGTACTGTCGGCGGGTAACTCCGGCATGTACGCCTCAACGCGTATGCTGTTCAACCTGGCACGCGAAGGTAAAGCGCCACGCATTTTCGGCAAGCTGTCGAAAGGTGGCGTGCCGCGTAACGCGCTGATTGCTACCACTGTGGTGGCGGGATTGTGCTTCCTGAGCTCGAAATTTGGTAACCAGGAAGTTTACCTGTGGCTACTGAACACCTCAGGCATGACCGGTTTTATTGCCTGGTTGGGTATCGCCATTAGCCATTACCGTTTCCGTCGCGGTTATATCGCTCAGGGTCACAACCTGGCCGATTTGCCGTACCGTTCGGGCTTCTTCCCGCTGGGACCGATTTTCGCCTTTATTCTGTGTTTGATCATCACACTGGGTCAGAACTATCAGGCGTTCCTTGCTGACCGCATTGATTGGTATGGCGTGGCCGCAACCTATATTGGTCTGCCGCTGTTCCTGATTATTTGGTTGGGTTACAAGCTGACACGCGGTTCGCGCTTCGTGAAATACAGCGAGATGGAATTCCCGACGTTTAAAGAGTAGTCATACCCTTGCGCGATAAATCGCGCCGCTACGAATAAGGTGCACGTGTAGTAGCGGCGCAATTTATTGCGCATTGTTTTGGATTTTGTTACTCAGATTGAATTGATAATTATTATCACCTGCACTATTGTGGCTGCCGTTATGATTTCGACAAGAAACGGGTAGAACAATGCGTACCACCGACGCCACGCTGCTGGCGGAAAACGGCCTCGAAACCGACACCATGACGCGTTATCGTCAGGTACTGCGCCAGCGATTGATGTTAATTGGCGTGCTGGCGCTAGCGATATTAGCGTCAGTGATTCTTGATTTCACCCTCGGCCCGGCTGGGCTCTCCCTCGACACCTTATGGCAAACGCTGACGCATCCCGATGCGGTCGATGCGGGCACCCGCGTGATTGTCTGGGATATTCGTTTACCGTACGCCTTGATGGCGGTGGTGGTGGGCTTCTCGCTCGGCCTTGCCGGTGCAGAGATGCAAACCATCCTGAATAACCCGCTTGCCAGCCCGTTTACGCTCGGCGTTTCGTCGGCGGCGGCCTTTGGTGCGGCGCTGGCCATCGTTCTTGGTATCGGCATTCCTGGCTTGCCGGATCAGTGGTTTATCTCCGCCAACGCGTTTGTGTTTGCGCTATTTGCCGCCTTGATGCTGGATGGCGTGACGCGCTGGACCAAAGTTTCGACCTCTGGCGTGGTGCTGTTTGGTATCGCGCTGGTGTTCACCTTCAACGCATTAGTCTCAATGATGCAGTTCATCGCCAGCGAAGATACTTTACAGGGCCTGGTGTTCTGGACCATGGGCAGCCTCGCGCGCGCCTCGTGGGAAAAGCTCGGCGTATTAACCGCCGCCTTTGCCATCCTGATTCCGTTCTCGATGCTCAGTAGCTGGAAGCTGACCGCGCTGCGCCTCGGCGAAGATCGCGCGGTGAGTTTTGGTATCGACGTGCGCCGTCTGCGCCTGGCAACGCTGCTGCGCATCAGTATTCTCTCTGCGCTGGCGGTGGCGTTTGTCGGCCCAATTGGTTTCATCGGTCTGGTCGCGCCGCACATTGCGCGCATGATGTTTGGTGAAGATCACCGCTATTACCTGCCAGCCAGCGCGCTGGTCGGTGCGCTGGTGCTGTCGCTGGCTTCGGTGGCGTCGAAAAACCTGATTCCCGGCGTGATCATTCCGGTGGGAATTGTGACGTCGCTGGTCGGCGTGCCGTTCTTCCTCAGCATTATTCTGCGTCATCGGGGGACGGTGTAATGGAGCAGGGATTACGTCTCAAGCATTTCTCCGCCGGTTATCCGAAGCGCAAGGTGATTGACGATCTCAACGTGCCGGAGCTGCCGCAGGGCAAAATCACCGTGTTGCTTGGCCCCAACGGCTGCGGCAAATCGACGCTGTTGCGCGCGCTGGCTGGTTTGGGCAAAGGGCAGGGCGAGCTGTGGCTGAACGGTGAAGAGCTGATGAGCCAGCCGTTTGCGCGCCGGGCGCAGCGTGTGGTTTATCTGCCGCAAAGTTTGCCGGCGGGCGTGCATCTGCACGTGCTGGAGTCGATTATCGTGGCGCAGCGTGCGTCGGGTGGCTTGCACAGCGCCTCGAACGAAGCGGAGATCATGCATCTACTCGAGCAGCTCGGCATCGCGCATTTAGCCATGCGTTATCTCGATCAGCTTTCGGGCGGGCAGAAGCAGTTGGTGGGTCTGGCGCAATCGCTGATTCGCCGTCCGGAACTGTTGCTGCTGGATGAACCGCTCAGCGCGCTGGATCTTAACTACCAGTTCCACGTGATGGATCTGGTGCGTCGTGAAACCCGGTTGCGCAATATTGTGACGGTGGTGGTGGTGCACGATATCAACATCGCGCTGCGTCATGCGGATCACGCGTTGATGCTGAAGGATGGCAATCTGCTGGCGGACGGCGAGCCGTCGCAGGTGATTACGCCGGAGACGTTGGCGCAGGTGTATGGCGTGCGCGGCCGTATTGAGCACTGCTCACGCGGCATGCCGCAGGTGATGATCGACGGGCTGGCGGAGACGTTGGTGTAGTTAGGTAGGTGCACGCTGTCCTCCATAGGGTGCACGCTGTCCCCCTCCTCGGTCCTCCCCCATTAATGGGGGAGGAAGATGCTGCTATATGTGAGTAAATAAGCTGCATGTGGCAGCGTCTCCTTCCCCCGTTTACGGGGGAAGGCCGGGATGGGGGACAGCGAGCACGACAGCCAGCACCATCACACCAACAAATGCTTCGCGTGGAAACGCAGATGATCTTCCACGAAGCTGGCGATAAAGAAGTAGCTATGGTCATAACCCGGCTGAATGCGTAGCTCCAGCGGGAAACCTTGCTCACGCGCCACCGCTTCCAGTCGCTCTGGACGCAGCTGATCGGCGAGGAACTGATCGCTATCCCCTTGATCAATCAGAATCGGCAAGCGCTGTTCCACGTCACGCATCAACAGGCAACTATCCCATTCACGCCACGTCTGACGATCTTCACCCAGGTATGCGGCAAAGGCCTTCTGGCCCCACGGCACTTCGGTAGGATTGACGATTGGCGCGAAGGCAGAAGCAGACGCAAAACGTCCGCCGAGACGCAATGCCAACACCAGCGCACCGTGACCGCCCATTGAATGACCCATCACCGACTGACGATCGCTCAGCTTAAAGTTATCCGCCACCAACTCCGGCAGCTCCGCGCTGAGGTAATCGAACATGCGGAAGTTCGCCGCCCACGGCTGCTGCGTGGCGTTGAGGTAGAAACCTGCGCCCTGGCCGAGATCGTAACCGCTGTCGTTAGCCACCTCGTCACCGCGCGGGCTGGTGTCTGGCATAATCAGCACCAAACCCAGCTGCGCAGCCACGCGCTGGGCGCCGGCTTTGGTGGTGAAGTTCTCATCGCTGCAGGTCAATCCGGCGAGAAACCACACCACTGGCGGCGGTGCGTCACTCTGCGGCGGCGGCAGAAAAATGCTGAAGGTCATCGGACAGTTCAGCACGGCCGACTGATGACGCCAGCGCTGCTGCCAGCCACCAAAAATGCGATGCTCTTCTAACAGCTCCAAAGTGGAAGCCATAACGTCTCCTGATTACTTAGTAAAATGCACCACCGTACGGATGGATTTCCCTTCATGCATCAGATCAAAGGCGTCGTTAATCTCTTCCAGCGGCAGGTTGTGGGTGATGAAATCGTTCAGGGCGAATTTACCGTCGAGGTAATCCTGCACGATGCCCGGCAACTGTGAACGGCCTTTAACGCCACCAAAAGCGGAACCACGCCATACGCGACCGGTCACCAGCTGGAATGGACGGGTAGAAATCTCCTGGCCCGCGCCAGCCACGCCGATAATCACTGATTCGCCCCAACCTTTGTGGCAGCACTCCAGCGCCGAACGCATCACGTTAACGTTACCGATGCACTCGAAGGAGAAATCGACGCCGCCGTCGGTCAGTTCAACGATCACATCCTGAATCGGCTTATCGTGATCTTTTGGGTTGATCAGATCGGTGGCACCCAGTTTGCGCGCCAGATCGAATTTACTGGTGTTGAGATCGATACCGATGATGCGACCGGCTTTCGCCATCTTCGCGCCGATAATCGCCGACAAACCAATGCCGCCGAGGCCGAAGATCGCCACGGTATCGCCTTCTTTCACTTTGGCCGTGTTCATCACCGCGCCCATGCCGGTGGTGACGCCGCAGCCCAGCAGGCACACTTCTTCCAGAGGCGCTTCTTTGCTGATCACCGCCAGCGAGATTTCCGGTACCACGGTGTATTCAGAGAAGGTTGAGGTGCCCATGTAGTGGAAAATCGGCTTGCCGTCTTTGAAGAAGCGGGTGGTGCCGTCTGGCATCAAACCTTTGCCCTGGGTGGCGCGAATCGCCTGGCAGAGGTTGGTTTTGCCCGAGAGACAGAACTTACACTTGCCGCACTCTGGGGTGTAAAGCGGGATCACGTGGTCGCCGACGGCCACGCTGGTCACGCCTTCACCCACCGCTTCCACCACGCCGCCGCCTTCGTGACCGAGGATCGCCGGGAATACGCCTTCCGGATCTTGTCCCGACAAGGTGTAAGCATCGGTGTGGCACACGCCAGTAGCCACGATGCGCACCAGCACTTCACCTTTTTGCGGTGGCATCAGATCCACTTCTTCGATTTTCAGCGGTTCGCCAGCTGCCCAGGCAACGGCGGCGCGGGTTTTAATCATGTTCATGCAATCCCTCTTCCTGTAGATGCGGGGTAAGTGGCCCCGATGGTCGTGATGTCGATAAAACAGAAACTCACTCGGCAACGTGCAGCGGATGCCGCAACTCGTCGTTAACCGGGCGATCGTCAAACAGTTCAATAATCAAGTATTTCAGCGCTTCCACATTGGGTGTAAACGCATCGCGCCGCCACATCAGCCAGGTGGCGGTATCGCGGTAAGCAGGCGGTAACGCATGCTCCTGCACGCGGGCGCGGGCTGGCATTTGCGCCAGCACCGAGGCGGGAATCATCGCCACGCCCGCGCCGCCGGCCACACACGCCACCATCGCGTGGTAAGACTGTATCTCCATCACGCTGCTCGGCGCGGTCTGGCTTTCGCGATACCACGCTTCCAGCTTGGTGCGGTAGGAACAGCTGTTGCGAAAAGCAAACAGCGTGTCGCCTTGCACATCGCGCGCGCTGGCAATCGGCGCATGTTCCGGGCTGGTGATCAGCACCATCTGCTCATTAAAGGCAATGCAGCCATTGAGATCGTCGTGCGCCACCGGACCATCCACCAGCGCGGCGGCCAGCGTGCCTTCCCGCACTTTGTCGATGATTTCACCGGAAGTATTGGTGATCAGCGACAGTTCCACGGCGGGAAAACGCTGGTGATAGGCCGCCAGGAGGGCAGGGAGGCGCGTCGCGGCGGTGCTCTCCATCGAACCGAGCGCGAAATTACCGCCCGGCTCACCGGCGCGCGCCATGTTCAGCGCTTCATCGCTCAATGCCAGGATGCGCTGCGCATAGTTAAGAAAATTGTGGCCCATTGGCGACAGGCGAATGCGTTGCTTCTCACGAATAAACAGATCAACGCCAATTTCATCTTCCAGCTGGCGCAGACGCGTGGTGAGATTGGAAGGTACGCGATGGAGTTGCTCGGCGGCACGCGCCAGCGAACCGGATTCGGCCACGGAGCAAAACATGCGGAGCTGTACTAAATCCATATTCTCTTCTCGTAAACAACTTGGTTAGTATTATTCACTTTCCGTGAGTTTAAACGTCATGCATGCTAGTGACAAGTGATAAAACATTCTGAGGTCGGTATGGCGTTTCGTGTCGCGCTTAGCGCGTTCTTAAGTTTAGTGGTTGCGATGGGGATTGGGCGATTTGCTTTCACGCCGCAGGTTCCGCTGATGATTCAGGACCATCAACTGACGCTCACCAGCGCCAGTCTGGTGGCGGCACTCAACTATCTCGGCTATCTGTTTGGCTCGTTTGATGCGATGCGTGCGCGCAACCGCGTCGAGTGGCGTTTACAGGCGGGCGTGTGGGGCGCAGTGATTTTAACGCTGCTCTCGGCCTGCGTCAGCGGTCCGTGGTTACATGGCCTGATTCGTTTCCTGATTGGCTGGGCCAGCGGCTGGGCGATGGTGTTGCTGGCGGCATGGGCCAGCGACCAGCTACATCATCACGGACGTCCCGGCTTGCTGGCGGCGGTGTTTGCCGGACCCGGCACCGGCATCTTTATCAGCGGCATGCTGGCGGTGGCGCTGCACGCCAGCGGTGTCAGCGCGGCCTTTGCGTGGGCGGCTTACGGTTTGCTGGCGCTGTTGTTGATTGCCGCGATTGCGCGATTCCTGCCGCGCACCGGCCAGTTACATCGCCCCGATCAAGCTGCATCGCCGCTGGTGCTGAATGGCAATCTCAAGCGCTTAGTACTGAGTTACAGCCTCGCCGGCTTTGGCTACATTCTGCCCGCCACTTTTCTGTCGCAAATGGCGGCGGCGCGTTTTCCCGACAGCGCGTTTGCCCAGTTTGTCTGGCCGGTGTTTGGTGGCGCGGCGGTGATCGGCATCGTGTTAGGCATCCTGACGCGTCACTGGGGCAGCAGCCATCTGCGGCTGGCCATAGTGTTGTGGGCGCAGGCGCTGGGCGTTATCGCCGCGATTGTACTGCCAAGCTTGAATGGCCTGATGCTGGGCGCAGCGCTGATCGGCGGCGGCTTCCTGTGTGTGGTGCAGCTGACGCTGCAATATGGGCGCGAGCTGGCACCGCAGCATGCGCGCTATCTTGCCGGTTTGCTCACCACCGGTTATGCGGTCGGGCAGTTGGGCGGTCCGCTGCTGTCGTGGATTTCCAGCATGCTATGGCATCAGCTGGAACCCGCGCTATGGGTAGCGGGCGCCAGCTTAATCCTTGCGGGAATGCTGGTTTTACGTCGCCGTACGTGATGAAAAGCTTATCAGAATGATTACTGGATTAAGGGCGCGGAGTATTTCACAATACGCGCTCAGAATTTCCCCCGTGGGCGAAAACCCGCGGGCGCATCACCTGTCGGAGAAGAGTAAATGAGCACCTTAAGTCAGGAAGCCGCCCTGGTTCACGAAGCGCTGTTGGCGCGTGGTCTGGAAACACCGTTACGTGCCCCGGTGCGTGAAATGGATGACGCCGCGCGCAAACGCGAAATTGCCGGTCACATGACGCAAATCATGCAGCTGCTGAACCTGGATCTGGAAGATGACAGCCTGATGGAAACGCCGCACCGCATCGCCAAGATGTATGTGGATGAGATTTTCTCAGGTCTGGATTACGCCAACTTCCCGAAAATCACCGTTATTGAAAACAAGATGAAAGTGGATGAGATGGTAACGGTGCGTGATATCACGTTGACCAGCACTTGCGAACACCACTTTGTGATTATCGATGGCAAAGCCACCGTGGCCTATATCCCGAAAGAAAAAGTGATTGGCCTGTCGAAAATCAACCGTATTGTGCAGTTCTTTGCCCAGCGTCCGCAGGTGCAAGAGCGCCTGACGCAGCAAGTGCTGGTGGCGCTGCAAACGCTGCTTGGCACCAATAACGTTGCGGTGTCGATTGATGCGGTGCATTACTGCGTGAAAGCGCGTGGCGTAAAAGATGCTACCAGCGCCACCACCACCACTTCACTTGGTGGCTTGTTCAAATCCAGCCAGAACACGCGTCAGGAGTTTTTGCGCGCGGTTCGTCACAGCTAATCTGTTTGGGCAACAGCCTGTTGCCCGATTTCCTCTCTCCGTCAGGGCACTCGATGCAACGCTATCTCGCGCTGGATTTCATTCGTGGTTGCGCCATTCTCGGCATCTTGCTGCTGAACATTGTCGGCTTTGCGTTGCCATCGGCCGCCTATCTCAATCCGGCATGGCGCGGCGAGGCTGCTACGTCTGATGCCTGGACGTGGGCGATCATGGATGGCCTGGCGCAGCTGAAATTCCTCACGCTGTTTGCCTTGCTGTTTGGTGCCGGCCTTTATATGCAGGCGCCGCGCGGCAGCCGCTGGATGTCGGCGCGTCTGACGCTGCTGGTGCTGCTCGGTTTCATTCACGGCATCTTTTTCTGGGAAGGCGACATCCTGCTGGATTATGGCCTGATTGGGCTGATTATCTGGCGCATGCTGCGGGATGTGCCTTCCGACCGCGCGTTGTTACAAACCGGCGCATTACTCTATCTGGTCGGCTGCGGCGTGCTGCTGATTTTCGGCGCGGTCTCCAGCCCCAATCCCACGCGATCCTGGCTGCCGGGTGCGGCGGACCTGCAGTATGAAAGCTACTGGAAACTGCTAGGCGGTTGGGAAGCGGTGCAGAACCGGCTGGATCATCTGTCATCAGGCCTGATGGCACTGGCATCACAATATGGCTGGCAACTGGCGGGTTTGATGCTGATTGGTGCGGCATTGATGCGCAGCGGCTGGCTCAGCGGGCAATTTAGCGTGCAGCACTATCGCCGTTCGGCGGCGCTGCTGCTGACTATCGGCTGGCTGATCGCCATTCCCGGCATCGCCGCGCAGTGGATGATTGGCTGGGAATTCCGCTGGACCGGCTTTTTCCTGCAGGTGCCGCGCGATCTCGCCAGTCCGTTTATCAGCCTCGGTTATGCCGCACTTTGCCTGGGATTCTGGCCGCAAATTGCGTCAACGCGCGTCAGCTACGCCATTCAATGCGTTGGCCGCATGGCCTTGAGCAATTACCTTTTACAGACGCTGATTTGCACCACGCTGTTCTACCGCTTTGATCTGTTCCTCAGGTTCGATCGACTGCAGCTGCTGGCCTTTGTACCGGCTATCTGGCTGGTTAATATCCTGTTTTCCGTGCTGTGGCTGCGCGTCTTCCCGCAAGGCCCAATGGAGTGGATCTGGCGCAAACTGACACGTCTTGCCGCGGGAAAAGCTGATCCTTCCTCCTCGCTCAGATAATGATGTTCATCACAAAGGTTGCAGAATTGTATGTAACCGTTTTCATTGCTGTGACGTGATTCACGTAGTCGTTTCACATGCCCTGACAGAATAGCGCCGTTACGCGCTTGTCGCGCATTTTCAGCCTCTGTGGAACAGCTGCATGATAACGATTCGTGATGTCGCCCGTCAGGCCGGTGTGTCAGTAGCCACCGTGTCGCGTGTGCTCAACAACAGCAGTGCAGTCACCGCCGATACCCGGGAAGCCGTGCTGGCCGCCGTTGATGCGTTAGGCTATCGCCCGAACGCCAACGCGCAGGCGCTGGCTACGCAAATCAGTGACACCATTGGCGTGGTGGTGATGGATGTTTCCGATCCCTTCTTTGGCGCGCTGGTGAAAGCGGTGGATACCGTGGCGCAGCGTGTGCATAAACACGTGTTAATCAGTAACTCCTGGCATCAGGAAGAGAAAGAACGTCACGCAATTGAGGTGCTGATACGTCAACGATGTAACGCATTGGTGGTGCACGCGAAAACGCTTTCAGACGCCGAACTGATGCAGTTTATGGATCAGGTTCCCGGTATGGTATTGATTAACCGTACAATTCCCGGTTACGAACACCGCTGCGTCTGCCTGGATAACGTTACCGGCGCTCAGGTAGCCACGCGCATGTTGTTACAACAGGGACATCAACGCATCGGCTTTCTTAGCTCCAGCCACCCGATTGAGGATGTAACGCAACGACGTGAAGGCTGGCTGCAGGCCTTGTCAGAACAGGGAATTCGCCCGCAGGAGTCATGGATTGCGCATGCTGAACCTGATATGCAAGGCGGCGAAGCAGCGATGGTGGAGTTGCTGGGTCGTAACTTACATTTAACAGCGGTGTTTTCCTACAATGACGGCATGGCGGCGGGTGCATTGACCGCTTTAAAGGACAATGGCATCCAGGTTCCGCAGCATTTCTCTGTCATTGGCTTTGATGATATTCCCATCTCCCGCTACACGGATCCGCAGTTAACCACGGTCCGTTATCCTATTGTTTCTATGGCGAAACTCGCCACGGAATTAGCGCTCAAAGGTGCCGCAGGCGAGCTGGATCAGCTGGCTGTACACTGCTTTATGCCAACGCTGGTGCGTCGCCATTCTGTCGCCCAGCGGCAAATTGTGGAGTCGGTCACTAATTCAGGCGATAGCGCAGTGTAACCGTTTCCAATCTGTGATTGCATTCACAGTTAATTAACATGCCGCTCACTATGATGGCAGCGTCTTACCGGACTGAAACATCATGTAACGCCGGGAAACCCTCTTCCCAGCCGGTTTCAGTAGCCGATTGAAATAGTTCACAACACTCTTCAGGAAGCGTTTACCTACAGGGAAGTCAGGATTGCGATGGTGGCCCGGCTTTGCGTTACGCGTCCGCCCATTATCAGGTTTACAACCGACGGCGCTGTTTGCCCGCAGGCAAATAGCGCAATGAAATGCCCTACATAAAAAACCGGAGATACCATGAATAAGAAGGTTTTCACGCTCACAGCACTGGTTGCCAGCATGATGTTTGGTGCAACTGCGCACGCCGCCGATACCCGCATTGGCGTGACCATCTACAAATACGACGACAACTTCATGTCGATGGTGCGTAAGGACATTGAGAAAGAAGCAAAATCATTGGGCGGCATTCAGCTGTTGATGAATGACTCCCAAAACGACCAGTCTAAACAGAACGACCAGATTGACGTGCTGATGGCGAAAGGCGTGAAAGCGCTGGCCATCAACCTGGTGGATCCGGCTGCTGCGGCAGTGGTGATTGATAAAGCGCGTGGCAACGATGTGCCGGTGGTGTTCTTCAACAAAGAACCTAACGCCAAAGTGCTGGCCAGCTACCCGAAAGCGTATTACGTCGGTACCGACTCTAAAGAGTCAGGCATCATCCAGGGTCAGCTGATTGAGAAGCACTGGAAAGCCACGCCAGCCTGGGATCTGAACAAAGACGGTACCATCCAGTTCGTGCTGCTGAAAGGCGAGCCGGGTCATCCGGATGCCGAAGCGCGTACCAAATACGTGATCGATACCCTGAACAAAGACGGCCTGAAAACGCAGCAACTGGCGATGGATACCGCAATGTGGGATACCGCACAGGCAAAAGACAAAGTTGACGCCTGGCTCTCTGGCCCGAACGCCAACAAGATTGAAGTGATCATCGCTAATAACGATGCGATGGCGATGGGTGCGGTTGAAGCGCTGAAAGCGCACAACAAAACCAGCATTCCGGTGTTTGGTGTCGATGCACTGCCAGAAGCGCTGGCGCTGGTGAAGTCAGGCGCGCTGGCCGGTACCGTGTTGAACGATGCGGAAAACCAGGCGAAAGCGACGCTGGATATTGCTAACAATCTGGCCAATGGCAAAGAGCCAACCGCTGGCACCAACTTCAAAATGGACAACAAAATCGTACGTGTTCCTTACGTACCAGTAGATAAAGAAAATCTGTCGCAGTTTGTGAAGTAATTCATCCTGGGCGCGGCATTTCGCCGCGCCTTATTGCATCTGACCAACGCTTTATTTAGCCAGGTAAATTATGGCCAGTGAGAATCCGACCACACAGCGTGAATATCTGCTGGAGATGACGAATGTCTCGAAATCATTTCCAGGGGTTAAAGCCTTAGATAATGTGAATTTAAAAGTGCGGCCGCACTCTGTTCATGCATTAATGGGCGAAAACGGCGCCGGGAAATCTACATTATTAAAATGTCTGTTTGGGATTTATAAAAAGGATACGGGGAGCATCCTGTTTCAGGGTGAGGAAATTGATTATAAGAGCTCCAAAGAAGCGCTGGAAAATGGCGTTTCCATGGTGCATCAGGAATTAAACCTGGTTCTGCAACGCAATGTCATGGATAACATGTGGCTTGGCCGTTATCCACGTAAAGGCGTGTTTGTCGATCAGGATAAAATGTATCGCGATACCAAAGCGATCTTTGATGAATTAGATATTGATATCGATCCGCGCGATAAAGTTGCCACCTTATCGGTGTCGCAGATGCAGATGATCGAAATCGCCAAAGCCTTCTCCTATGATGCCAAAATCGTCATTATGGATGAGCCGACATCATCGCTGACCGAAAAAGAAGTGAACCACTTGTTCACGATTATTCGTAAGCTGAAAGATCGTGGCTGCGGCATTGTGTATATCTCGCACAAGATGGAAGAGATATTCCAGCTGTGTGATGAGATTACCATTTTGCGTGACGGACAGTGGATCGCCACCCAGCCGCTGGAAGGTCTGGACATGGACAAAATCATCTCGATGATGGTTGGCCGTTCATTGAACCAGCGCTTCCCGGACAAAACCAACGTGCCGGGGGAAACCATTCTTGAGGTGCGCCATTTAACCTCACTGCGTCAGCCGTCGATACGTGATATCTCGTTCGATCTGCGTAAAGGTGAAATTCTTGGTATTGCCGGTTTGGTGGGCGCCAAGCGTACCGACATCGTCGAAACCCTGTTTGGCATTCGCGAGAAGTCAGGCGGTACGATTAAGCTGCACGGCAAGAGTATTAATAACCACAGCGCCAACGAAGCCATTAACCACGGCTTTGCGCTGGTGACGGAAGAGCGTCGCTCCACGGGTATTTATGCGTATCTGGATATTGGCTTTAACTCGCTTATCTCCAATATTAAAAAGTATAAATCCAGCATGGGGCTGCTCGATAATAAACGCATGAAAAGCGATACCCAATGGGTCATTGATTCGATGCGCGTGAAAACGCCGGGTCATCATACGCAAATTGGTTCGCTTTCCGGTGGTAACCAACAGAAAGTGATTATTGGTCGCTGGTTATTAACGCAGCCGGAAATATTGATGCTTGATGAACCGACGCGCGGGATTGATGTGGGCGCGAAATTCGAAATCTACCAACTTATTGCCGAGTTGGCGAAGAAAGAGAAGGGCATCATTATTATCTCTTCTGAAATGCCAGAGCTGTTGGGTATTACCGATCGTATTTTAGTGATGAGTAATGGCCAGGTAGCAGGCATTGTTGATACCAAAACGACCTCGCAGAATGAAATCCTGCGTTTAGCGTCATTACACCTTTAATGAAGCAAGGGCTTTAACATGAAAGCGACTACTAAAAAGAATGCGCTAACTTGGTTAAAAGAGGGCGGCATTTACGTTGTCCTGTTTGTACTGCTGGCAATTATTATTTTCCAGGATCCAACCTTCTTAAGCTTAATGAACCTGAGTAATATTCTGACCCAATCTTCGGTGCGTATTATTATCGCACTCGGCGTGGCCGGTTTGATTGTCACCCAGGGTACCGACCTTTCAGCGGGTCGTCAGGTTGGCTTAGCGGCGGTGGTGGCAGCCACGCTGCTGCAGGCGATGGATAACGCGAACAAGGTGTTCCCGCATCTGGATACCGTACCTATTCCAGTGGTTATCCTGACCGTGTGCATCATCGGCGGTGTGATTGGTCTGGTGAACGGGGTGATCATCGCTTACCTCAAGGTAACGCCATTTATCACCACGTTGGGCACCATGATTATCGTTTACGGTATCAACTCGCTCTATTACGACTTTGTGGGTGCATCGCCAATTGCCGGTTTCGATCCTGGCTTCTCCAAATTTGCCCAAGGCTTCCTGCGTTTTGGTGATTTCAAACTGTCGTTTATCACCTTCTACGCTGTGATTGCCATCGTCTTTGTTTGGGTGCTGTGGAATAAAACTCGCTTTGGTCGCAATATCTTCGCTATCGGTGGTAACCCGGAAGCGGCGAAAGTGTCTGGTGTGAACGTGCCGTTCAACCTGATTCTGGTGTATGCCTTGTCTGGCGTGTTCTACGCGTTCGGCGGGATGCTGGAAGCAGGCCGTATCGGCAGCGCCACCAATAACCTCGGCTTTATGTATGAGCTGGATGCGATTGCGGCTTGTGTGGTCGGCGGCGTGTCGTTTGCCGGGGGCGTGGGTTCGGTGGCGGGCGTGGTGACCGGTGTCATCATCTTCACTGTGATCAACTACGGTTTGACCTACATCGGCGTTAACCCTTACTGGCAGTACATCATCAAGGGCGGCATCATCATCTTCGCCGTGGCGCTGGATTCATTGAAGTACGCACGTAAGAAGTAGTGGATTTCCCCTCACCCCAACCCTCTCCCGCTCGCGGGAGAGGGAGCAGACCGAGTTCTAACTTAAAACCTGCATGACACGGTTCCCTCTCCCGCAGGCGGGAGAGGGCCAGGGTGATGGAACAAACATCACTTCTGCAGTTTCTCTTCCAACTCCAAAAGCTGCTCCGGCGTCACCGCCGGATAACTCTGCGCATCTTCCGGCACTTCATGCACCGCAGGAATCGGCACTAATGGGCCAAGGAAGCGCGGCTCGCGCTTCATCAAATACAAATCCGCCAGCGCACCCAAACGCGCACCCACTTCGCGGAAACGCACCGACAACATATTCTTCGGCGACGGCACCGCATAGCACTGCGCCTGAATGCCCAAATGCTGCGCGATATACAGCGCTCGCTCGCAGTGGAAGCGCTGAGTAATGATGATGAAATCGTTGGTATCGAACACTTTACGCGTGCGCACAATCGAATCCAGCGTGCGGAAGCCAGCGTAATCCAGCACGATGTCCGACGGCGCGACGCCCGCTTTGATCAAATCGCGGCGCATAGTCATCGGTTCGTTATAGCTTTGCTGCGCATTATCACCGCTCAGCAGCAGGTAATTGACCTTGCCACTGTTATAGGCGTTCAACGCGCCCTGGATGCGATAGAGGTAATACTGATTGATCACGCCGGTGCGGTAGTACTTCGCCGTGCCCAAGACCACGCCGACCTGACGATGTGGCAACGAGGTGACATCTTCGTATATAAAGGGCGCGGTTTTCCAGCTGATCCAGCGATCCAGGCCGAGCGCGGTCGCCACCATCAGTAAGATGATGAAAAACAGACCAAAGAAAACGCGTTTAATCATGCGCGCGGGCACTCGGTTGGCAGAATTCAGAATGGATAAAGGCTACTTGAGGCGGGCGGGGGAAGCAAGTAAACGCCCGTTGGCTGACGTTTTTTTAAACGTTGCCGGATCTAAATGATCCGGCAACGGATTTATCAGATCGAAGTACGGCGATAATTACGATACTGCGGCAGCCAGAAGTTGTTGCTGACGGCTTTCGACAACACATCTTCCGACGTCACCACCGCTACGCCCGCCAGCTGCGCGGCTTTACCCACCTCGATGGCAATCAGCTTGGAAACGCCCTGAATGTCTTTGATCTCCGGCAGAACCGGACCTTCGCCATCGTTAACCAGCGGCGAGCAGTCGGCCAATGCGCGGCTGGCGGTCATCAGCATTGAATCCGTTACGCGACTGGCGCCCGCAGCGATAACCCCCAAACCGATGCCAGGGAAGATATAGGAGTTATTGCACTGGGCGATGGGATAGGTTTTCCCTTTCCAGGTGACCGGCGAGAACGGGCTGCCGGTGGCAACCAGCGCGGCGCCATCAGTCCAGGCGATGATGTCGGCTGGCGTCG
Source organism: Pantoea leporis (assembly GCF_028048155.1). NCBI lineage: Bacteria > Pseudomonadati > Pseudomonadota > Gammaproteobacteria > Enterobacterales > Erwiniaceae > Pantoea > Pantoea leporis. Next base: position 144,232 of record NZ_JALMEU010000004.1, on the reverse strand, counting down.
CTTCAACGCGTGAAGTCGGGTTCGACAGCGGCATAACAATCGGACGCTTAGTGTGCTTGTGCATCTCGCGAATGATCTCTTCGGTGAACAGGCCAGGTTGGCCAGACACGCCGATCAGAATATCCGGCTTGGCGTTGCGTACCACGTCGAGCAGAGAAATGGAGTCGCTGCTGGTGTCCCAATCTTTCAGGCTGTCACTCTTCTGCACCAGCTTGCTCTGGAAATTGAGCAGGTTCGGCAGCTTGTCGGTGAGCAAACCGAAGCGATCGACCATCATCACGCGGCCACGCGCTTCATCATCGCTCAATCCTTCCGACTTCATCTGCGCGATGATCTGCTCGGCAATACCGCAACCGGCAGAACCGGCACCGAGGAACACCACTTTCTGCTCGCACAGGCGGCTGCCCGCAGCGCGGCTGGCGGCGATGAGGGTGCCGACGGTCACTGCGGCGGTGCCCTGAATATCGTCGTTGAAGCAGCAGATCTCATCGCGATAGCGCTCCAGCAGCGGCATGGCGTTTTTCTGCGCGAAGTCTTCGAACTGCAACAGCACGTTCGGCCAGCGACGATTCACCGCCTGAATAAACTCATTGACGAACTCTTCGTACTCTTCGCCAGTGATACGCGGATGACGCCAGCCCATATAGAGCGGATCGTTCAGCAGCTGCTGGTTGTTGGTACCAACATCCAGCACCACCGGCAAGGTGTAAGCCGGGCTGATGCCGCCACACGCGGTATACAGCGACAGCTTACCGATTGGGATGCCCATGCCGCCGATACCCAAATCGCCAAGGCCGAGAATACGTTCGCCATCAGTCACCACGATCACTTTGACATTCTGCTTGGTGGCGTTCTGCAGCATGTCTTCAATGCGGTCGCGATTGTTATAAGAGATGAATACGCCACGCGCGCGACGGTAGATTTCAGAGAAGTGTTCACAGGCGGCGCCGACCGTTGGGGTGTAGATGATCGGCATCATCTCTTCCAGATGATTGTCGAGCAGGCGGTAGAACAGGGTTTCGTTGGTGTCCTGGATGTTGCGCAGATAGACATGCTTGTCGTTGTTGTTTTTAAAATCCAGGAACTGGCGCCAGGCACGTTCTGCCTGCTCTTCGATGGTTTCTACCGCTTCGGGTAGCAGGCCGTTGAGGTTAAATTCGTTACGTTCTTCGAGGGTGAAGGCGCTGCCTTTATTCAATAGCGGAAATTCCAGCAGGATCGGACCCGCATAAGGAATATACAGCGGGCGTTTACTTTCGTAGTCGAGTTCCATGCAGTGCTTGCTCCGGTTGCAGTGTTTTCTGACGTATCGCCGGGAAAAGGTAACGCCAGTCCATCTTGAAGTGAAGAGGTTCTGGCGCCCGATCCTATGAAAATTCCTGCAGATGTACAGCTTTTGTTAACAGGAGGTCACAAAAGCGGTAAAAGGATCACTAAACTGATGTTTTCGAAACTAAAGTAAGTGAGAAATCCTCACATCCTAACGCCTTAAGCGTCGCGCGGGTCGCGTCAAGCTGACTCAGCGTGCTGTCCTGACATTCCGCCAAAACCGCTTGCTGAATTGTCTCCAGCGCTTCGTTGCTCATGTTCATCAAAATCAGTGCAGCCTGCAGCGGCGGCAAGCTGGGGTTAAAGGCGGCGTTTTCCGCATAGCGACCGGTGAAGACCTTGCCGCTCTGGCTGCGCAGCGCCACGCCGCTGTAACTCTGGCTGTAAGGCGCGTGACTGTGATTGGCGGCGGCAATGGCGGCCTGTTGCAATGCATCGCCCGCAACCGCAAAACCATGATCGACCGGCGTCAGCAGACGTTCGGTGATGTTCAGATCGGCAGGGCCAAACGCATCCGGCAGGTAGTCGCCCAGCGTGCTAACCGCACGTCCCGGCAGGCTGATGCGAATCGCTGTGCCGCTGTTCAGCTCGTTCATAAACTGACGGCAATGTCCGCACGGCGTGTAGTTGACGGTAATCGCCGCCAGCTTCTCTTCACCGCGCAGCCAGGCGTGCGTAATGGCGCTCTGCTCGGCGTGCACCGTCTGCTGCAGCGGGGTATGCAGAAACTCCATGTTAGCACCGAAGTACCAGTGGCCGCTGACGCCGCGGGAAATCGCGCCGACATTAAAGTGAGACACCGTTGCCACGGCGCAGCTCGCCGCCAGCGGCAGCAGTTCCAGCGCCAGCGCATCTTCATCCAGTCCGGTAAGCTGTTTCAGTTGCGCGACATCCTGCGGACGCAATACGCCATGGAAATCCGGCGCATCCAGCAGCGGCTGAATCGCAGCTTGCAGCGCAGCGGGCAGGGCAGAAAAAGCAGTTAGGAATCGTGAATGCATGATGGGATGACCTCAGTTACGCGTTAGCGGCGATGCGCCGCCTGACGTTTTATATGTGATCCAAGTCGCTCTGACAATGCAAGCTGATTGGGTTGTTTCAACTTTGCGAGATCTCTCGCAAGTTTTAGCCCCACCAATGCATTAATAGCGGAAAAAGCAGCGGCGCCAGTAACGAGGTGATGATGCCGCAAATCACCAGCGCAAGGGAGCTGAACGCGCCTTCCTGATAATCGATCTCGGCTGCGCGCGCGGTACCTAACGCGTGCGATGCGTTACCAATTGCTAACCCGCGCGAGGATTTGTTTTTCACCTTAAACAGATTGAGCAGCATATGGCCAAACACCGCACCCAGCACGCCGGCGATAAGCACGCAGATGGCGCTGATGGCAGGAATACCGTGCAGCGATGCGGAGACCGCCATCGCAATTGGCGTGGTGACGGATTTCGGCATGATGGTGGCGGCGATTTCCGGCGTTGCGCCCATCCACAGCGCAATCGCGGTGCCCGATACCATTGCCGTGATGCTGCCGATGAAGCAGACGCTGATGATGGTTTTCCAGCGCGCGCGAATCTGATGCATCTGCTCATACAGCGGCAACGCCAGCGCTACGACTGCCGGTTGCAGCAACTGATTGAGCAGGCTGCTGCCGGCAAAATAGCGCGTGTATGGCAGGTGAGTCAGCAGCAGAATCGGGATGACAATCGCCATCGCCACTAACAATGGATTAACGATGGAGATATTAATTTTCGCCGCCAGTCTTCGCGCCAGGAAATAGGCGATCACCGTCAGCGGCAGCGACCACCATGCATCACTCATTCGGCTTCTCCTGCGGGCGCTGCAGGCGCTCTGCGCTGAGCCCGACAATCAGCAGCACCATAAAAGTACTGACAATGCATGACACCACAATCGGCCCAAACTGCGCGGTGAGGATATCGGTATAGCCCATTACACCAACGCTAATCGGCACAAACAGCAGTGCCATATAGCGAATCAGTAAATGGCATCCGGGTTTCACCCACTCAACCGGCATGATTTGCAGACCCAGCAGCAGGAATAGCAGCAGCATGCCGATGATGCTGCCGGGAATGGTTATTGGGAGCAGGGCAGAAATCCCCATTCCAGCGTAAAGCGCCGCATAGATGATGACGAAGGCGCGCACATAGCGCCAACAAGCAGTGAGAACGGCAGGCATGTCAGGCTCCTGTTTTCGTAGCGCTTTATCATACGCATTAAGCGATTAGCGTGCTAGCGATCACATTGGAATGCAGATTCCAGCTTTTTCATCGCGTTATTTTCCTCCTGCAAACATGGCGTAGGGTAAGCCGATATCGCGAAAGGGAGGCGATGATGAAAGCGATTACGCGGCGGCGACAACTGCGCCAGGCAATGCCTGAAGCGGAGCATCTTTTGTGGCGTTTTTTACGTAATCGGAATTTATGCGGAGTGAAGTTTCGGCGTCAGCATCCGATTGGCGGTTATATCGTGGATTTCGCCTGTATTGAAAGGAGGGTGATAGTTGAGCTAGACGGCGGGCAGCATAACGAAGATGAAGCGAAGATTTATGATCAACAACGAACGGCTTTTTTAGAGCGAGGTGGCTGGAGAGTGATTAGATTCTGGAATCATCAGGTTTTCGAAGAGTTTGATGCGGTGATGGAGGAGATATATCGGCAGTTGATGTTGCCTGGGCCCTCACCCTAGCCCTCTCCCGCCAGCGGGCGAGGGAATGGTTAGGTGGAGCAGGCTAGCATAAAGTGGAGTGAAAAATTAAATGGCTGCTTTGAACGGTTCCCTCTCCCGCGCGCGGGAGAGGGTTAGGGTGAGGGCAACGAAATTCGTTACTTAACCGGCATGCCCGGTACTGCGCCGCTATCGACCGACAGCACAAACAGGTCTTTGCCGCCTGGACCCGCTGACAGCACCATACCTTCGGAAATACCGAAGCGCATTTTACGCGGCGCGAGGTTGGCGACGATGATGGTCATCTTGCCGACCAGCACCGACGGATCCGGATACGCAGCGCGAATGCCAGAGAAAATCTGACGCTTCTCGCCACCCAAATCCAGCTCCAGACGCAGCAGCTTGTCAGAACCCTCAACCAGCTCCGCTTTCTCGATCAGCGCCACGCGCATATCGACCTTGGCAAAATCATCAATGGTGATGGTGTCGCCAATCGGCGCATCAGCCAGCGGACCGGTTGCTGCAGGCTTATTCGTCGCCGCCGCATCTTCTTTCGAGGCCTCAATCAGCGCGTCAACTTTGGTCATTTCGATACGGCCATACAGCGCTTTGAACGGCGCCACTTCATGATCCAGCAGCGGTTGGGTAATTGCATCCCAGCTCAGTTCGCTCTGCAGGAAGGCTTCGGCACGCTCGCTCAAAGATGGCAGCACTGGCTTCAGCCAGGTCATCAAGACGCGGAACAGGTTAATGCCCATGGAGCAAATCGCCTGCAGGTCGGCATCGCGGCCTTCTTGCTTCGCCACCACCCAAGGTGCCTGCTCATCGACATAGCGGTTTGCCAGATCGGCCAGCGCCATGATTTCACGGATCGCGCGGTTATATTCGCGGCTGGCCCAGGCTTCGCCAATCTTCTCTGAGGCCTCCACAAAGGTCTGATATAGCGCGGGATCGGCCAGTTCACTCGCCAGTTTGCCGCCAAAGCGTTTGGTCAGGAAGCCGGCATTACGTGACGCCAGGTTCACCACTTTGTTCACCACGTCTGCATTCACGCGCTGCACGAAATCTTCCAGATTCAGGTCGATGTCGTCGATGCGTGAAGAGAGCTTGGCTGCGTAGTAATAGCGCAGGCTATCGGCATCCAGATGCTGCAACCAGGTGCTGGCTTTAATAAAGGTGCCGCGCGATTTAGACATCTTCGCGCCGTTCACCGTCACATAACCGTGTACGAACAGGTTGGTTGGCTTGCGGAAGTTGCTGCCTTCCAGCATCGCTGGCCAGAACAGGCTGTGGAAATAGACGATGTCTTTACCGATGAAGTGATACAGCTCAGTAGCGGAATCTTTCTTCCAGAACTCGTCGAAATCGATATCGCCGCGTTTGTCGCACAGGTTTTTGAATGAACCCATGTAACCGATTGGCGCATCCAGCCAGACGTAGAAGTATTTGCCCGGCGCGCCAGGGATTTCGAAGCCGAAGTAAGGTGCATCGCGGGAGATATCCCACTGCTGCAAGCCAGACTCGAACCACTCTTGCATCTTGTTAGCCACCTGCTCTTGCAGTGCGCCTGAACGCGTCCACGCCTGCAGCATCGCGCTGAAAGAGGGCAGATCAAAGAAGAAGTGCTCGGAATCGCGCAGCACCGGCGTCGCGCCAGAGACCACTGATTTCGGGTCGATCAGCTCGGTTGGGCTGTAGGTCGCGCTACACACTTCGCAGTTGTCGCCATATTGATCCGGTGACTTACATTTCGGGCAGGTGCCTTTGACGAAACGGTCCGGCAGGAACATGCCTTTCTCAGGATCGTACAGCTGCGAAATAGTGCGGTTCTTAATGAAGCCGTTCTCTTTCAGGCGACCATAAATCAGCTCGGACAGCTGACGGTTTTCGTCACCGTGCGTCGAGTGATAGTTGTCGTAGCTGATATTGAAGCCAGCAAAATCCGTTTCGTGCTCCTGCTTCATCTCCGCGATCATCTGCTCCGGCGCGATGCCAAGCTGCTGAGCTTTCAGCATGATCGGCGTGCCGTGAGCGTCGTCTGCACAGATGAAGTGAACCTGGTTGCCACGCATTCGCTGGTAACGGACCCAAATGTCAGCCTGAATGTGTTCAAGCATGTGACCGAGATGGATTGAACCGTTTGCGTACGGCAGTGCGCACGTTACCAGAATTTTTTTAGCGACTTGAGTCATGTTTGCGTAGCGTTCCGTTGAAGAAAAATCGGTGTTAGATGTTAACCGAAGCACCCTCTGGCGTAAACACAGCTGGACATCCACGTCACTTTTAGCGCCTATCTGATATTATTGAACAGACACCGCCGCAATCTGGCGTGATGAATAAACAAGGAGAGGGGATGACTTCACAATCCCAGCAACATCATTCACCTGAGGCGCTGCGAGCATTGGTTATCGGCGTGTTGAGTGACTTTGAACATCCGACGCTGCAACATAACCTGACCACGCTGAAAGCCCTGCGCCATGTCGCGCTGCTGGATGACAAGCTGCATATCGAGCTGGTGATGCCGTTCGCGTGGGCCAGCGCTTTTGAAGAGCTGAAAGCGCAAACCAGCGCCGAACTGTTGCGCCTGACGGATGCCAGCGCCATTGACTGGCGACTGCGCCACGACATCGCCACGCTGAAGCGGGTGAAAAACCATCCGGGCGCGACCGGTGTGAAGAACATCATCGCCGTAAGTTCTGGCAAAGGTGGCGTGGGCAAATCCAGCACCGCTGTGAACATGGCGCTGGCGCTGATCGCTGAAGGGGCGCGCGTGGGGATTCTCGATGCGGATATTTACGGTCCGTCGATCCCTAACATGCTCGGCACCGAAAATCAGCGTCCCACCTCGCCGGATGGCACGCACATGGCACCGATTATGGCGCACGGCCTGGCAACCAATTCGATTGGTTATCTGGTCACCGACGACAACGCCATGGTGTGGCGTGGTCCAATGGCCAGCAAAGCCCTGATGCAGCTGCTCAACGAAACCCTGTGGCCGGATCTCGATTATCTGATCCTCGATATGCCGCCAGGTACCGGCGATATTCAGCTGACGCTGGCGCAAAACGTGCCGGTGACCGGCGCGCTGGTGGTCACCACGCCGCAGGACATCGCCTTGATTGACGCGCGTAAAGGGATGGTGATGTTCGAGAAAGTGAGCGTGCCGGTGCTGGGCGTGATCGAGAATATGAGCATGCACATTTGTAGCCAATGCGGACATCACGAGCCGATTTTCGGCACCGGCGGTGCGCAGAAGCTGGTGGAAGATTACAGCACCCGTTTGCTGGCCCAGTTGCCGCTGCACATTACGCTGCGTGAAGATCTGGATGATGGCGAACCGACCGTGGTGCGCCGTCCGGAAAGTGATTTCACCGCGCTCTACCGCCAGCTGGCGGGTCGCGTTGCGGCGCAGCTCTATTGGCAGGGAGAGATTATCCCTGGCGATATCGCGTTCCGCGCCGTTTAACGGCGTCCATTTCCGCTGGTGCGCGTCGCCAGCGGAAAATGCATCAGCACATATTTTCCCTGCTCGCTCTCGCCAACCGCTTCGCGCCGCCAGCCGTGTTTGAGATAGAAATCCATCGCCGCCTGATTCTGTTGCAGGCATTTCAAGGCGCCCGTCGAGCTAAATCGCGATTGCACTTTTTCTAACAGCGCGCTGCCCACGCCTTGTCCCTGCGCATCGGGGTCGACATACAGACTATGCAGGAAGTTGTCATTATCCAGCACCGCCGCAAACCCTACGCGATGCCCATTCAGTTCAGCGACCAGCACGGTTTCGCCCAAAATCACCGCATCGAAATCTTCTAACTGCCAATCATCGCCATCCAGCCACGTCCAGTTATGGCGTCGCGCGGCAAGATACAGCGTGCGCAGAAAAGGCCGATCGGCTTCGTCAAAAAAACGTATATTCACCTATTTGCTCCGTCAGTTAGGTATTTGAATAAAAGTAGCAGTTTCACCGCAAAAAGATAAAGCCTGACAGAACCGCGCCCTTTTTGTGTAGAATGCCTCCGCGAGCCGCATGAAATCTGGTGTCGGCGCTTTGATAGCTTTTGGTTATCTGATTGATAACGTCTGCATATTAGAAGTTGGCCCGAAAATTCTGTAGCCTGCATCACATCTTTTAACGGAGGTCACCATGTCCATCATTAATACCAAGATCAAACCATTTAAAAACGCAGCGTTCAAAAACGGCGAATTCATCGAAGTCACCGAGAAAGACGTTGAAGGTAAATGGAGTGTTTTCTTCTTCTACCCGGCTGACTTCACCTTCGTATGCCCAACCGAACTGGGTGACGTTGCAGACCATCACGAAGAGTTCCAGAAACTGGGTGTAGATATCTACTCTGTTTCTACTGACACGCACTTTACCCACAAAGCCTGGCACGGTTCTTCTGACACCATCGCGAAAATCAAATACGCGATGATCGGTGACCCAACTGGCGCGCTGACCCGTAACTTCGAAATCATGCGCGAAGACGAAGGTCTGGCAGACCGCGGTACCTTCATCGTTGACCCGCAAGGCATCATCCAGGCGATCGAAATCACTGCAGAAGGCATTGGCCGTGACGCATCTGACCTGATTCGTAAAGTGAAAGCCGCTCAGTACGTTGCTTCTCACCCAGGTGAAGTTTGCCCGGCAAAATGGAAAGAAGGCGAAGCAACGCTGGCTCCATCACTGGACCTGGTTGGCAAAATCTAAGTTAGCTGCCATTCGATCTTTCTCTATCGGGTGCTACGGCACCCGATTTTCATGACAGGAACTCACTATGCTCGACACCAATTTAAAAACCCAACTCAAGGCTTACCTTGAGAAACTAACGAAACCGGTTGAGTTGATTGCCACATTGGATGATGGCGCCAAATCGGCAGAGATTCGCTCTCTGTTGGCCGATATCGCGGGCTTGTCAGACAAAGTCAGCTTCCGCGAAGAGAACGATCGTCCGGTGCGTAAACCCTCTTTCCTGATCACTAACCCAGGCAGCCAGAGCGGTCCGCGTTTTGCCGGTTCGCCAATGGGTCACGAATTTACTTCACTGGTTTTAGCCCTGCTGCAAACCGGTGGACACCCTTCGAAAGAAGCGCAGAGCCTGCTGGATCAGGTTGTGGCTTTGGAAGGCGACTTCCACTTCGAAACTTATTATTCCCTGTCGTGCCACAACTGTCCTGACGTGGTACAGGCGCTGAACCTGATGGCGGTGCTGAACCCGCGTATCAGCCATACCGCGATTGACGGCGGTATGTTCCAGAACGAAATCACCGAGCGCAACGTGATGGGCGTGCCGGCGGTATTCCTTAACGGTAAAGAGTTTGGTCAGGGCCGTCTGAGCCTGGCGGAAATCGTCGGTAAAGTGGACACCAACGCCGACAAGCGTGCGGCGGAAGAGCTGAACAAACGTGAAGCCTACGAAGTACTGATCGTCGGCAGCGGCCCGGCGGGCGCAGCAGCGGCCATCTACTCTGCACGTAAAGGCATCCGTACTGGCCTGATGGGCGAGCGTTTCGGTGGTCAGGTGCTGGACACCGTAGACATTGAAAACTACATCTCCGTACCGAAAACCGAAGGCGCGAAGCTGGCCGGTTCTCTGCGTGCCCACGTTGATGATTACGATGTTGATGTGATTGATACCCAGAGCGCCATCAAGCTGATTCCTGCGGCGAAAGAGGGCGGTCTGCACGCAATTGAAACCGCATCTGGCGCAGTACTGAAATCCCGCAGCATCATCATTGCTACCGGCGCACGCTGGCGCAACATGGGCGTACCTGGCGAAGAGCAGTATCGCACCAAGGGCGTAACTTATTGCCCGCACTGCGACGGCCCGCTGTTTAAAGGCAAACGCACCGCGGTGATCGGCGGCGGTAACTCAGGCGTGGAAGCGGCAATCGATTTGGCCGGTATTGTTGAGCACGTGACGCTGCTGGAATTTGCCAGCGAAATGCGCGCCGACAAAGTGCTGCAGGACAAACTGCGCAGCCTGAAAAACGTCGATGTGATTCTGAATGCACAGACCACCGAAGTGAAAGGCGACGGCAGCAAAGTCACCAGCCTGACCTACATTGACCGTAACAATCAGAGCAGCCACGAAATCGCGCTGAGCGGCATCTTCGTGCAGATTGGTTTGCTGCCGAACACCACCTTCCTGGAAGGTGCGGTTGAGCGCAACAAGATGGGCGAAATCATCATTGATGCCAAGTGCGAAACCAGCCTGAAAGGCGTGTTTGCCGCAGGCGACTGCACCACGGTGCCGTACAAGCAGATCATCATCGCCAGCGGTGAAGGCGCGAAAGCCTCACTCAGCGCCTTTGATTATCTGATCCGCACCAAACCGGCTGAATAAGTTTTGCGATAGCCACGCAATAGCCCTGCAACGCATGTTGCGGGGCTTTTTTTTATTTAGAAACAATGATTAGCCTAACCAGCGTATGGCTTGCGCATCGCTAATATCGCGGTAATAGATTTTATGCAGCCGTTCGCCACAGCCTTTACATTGTGCTTCAACATGAGTTGAGAAGTAGGCTCGCCCGGTGGGAGAAATAGCGCCTTTGCGGGAAATACGGATGTTATGCCATTTGTGTGCATGCGGAATAAAGCTGAAGAATTTTAATTTCATTATCGCTACCGGAATGGAGTGGGCGGTGTTTATCTTCAAATCCGGAGCGCAATTAGGCCCGTTTTCTGGCGTAATAAATTTGATAAGTATCAAGGTGATTAAAACTTTGCTTATTTCACCGCGCTTCTGTTGCTTCCGGTGCGAATAAAAATAGATTCGCACCGGATTATTTGATCGCGGAAGGATTACAGCATTAGCGCCATAAACACGATTTCATCACTAAACCGTGCAACCTCCTGTTTCATTCTGCTCACCACCTTAAAACCTTTCTTGCGATAGATCATAGCTGCCGGGTTCGATTGCCAGACGCATAAGGTGATGCGGCGCATTTTTTGCTGTTTGGCTTGATCCTTAAGCTTTGACAAAATTTGATTGAAATAGCCTTTTCCCTGTTCCTCGGGCTGCAGCGCCACGCTGCAAATGAAGAAATCGTCCGGCTGGCGATGCTGATTCACGAAACTGTCGTAAGCCACATCCAGTGGAAAAACCTCCTGACGATAGCCATATTGCACCTTGATGTGATCGTAATCCTGAATCGGCGCAGCGTTAACGAAACCCACCATTTTTCCCTGCGGATTATAAATCACGGCAATCTGTTGCAGGAAAGGCTGGATATTTTGCCGCAGCTGTAGGGTGGTTATATCAGTGGCATAAATATTATCGACCGAGCAGTATTCCAGATAGCTGGTGGTGAAAATTAATTTCGCCATCGCGAGCTGTTCATGCTTGTCTGTAATACTTCCCGGTTTGAAGCTCAGCGGCGACGCTTTCTGACCATCAATCGGCTGCCAGAAATCACCTGCTTTTATGTTCCTGGCGTTAATCGCAATTAAAAAATTGCTGAATAACGCATTCACTTTATCCAGTTGCGGATCCTGAGAGAGCACGCCGTAATAGTGATAATAGGGAATTTCAGCGCGCAGCTGCGGCGCATAAGCAATTTGCAGGATATCGCATTCAGAAAGCAAAGGTACCAGTTCACCCAACTGCAGAGGATCGCTTAATTGCCAGTCGCGTTGTGCTAGCTGAGTAATCGTATGCTGATAATGCTGCTGCTCTTCACCACTTAGCGGGCGACGTTCACCGCTGAGAATATCCTCCGTCAGGCGCATGCCTTTAATCCCGCTCACGCGATGCTGCTGAACATCAAAACCCCATACGGCAAACCGGCTGAAATCCTGATGGCTGAGCTGCGTGACCTGCAATTGCTCGCACCATAACTGGTAAAAAGGTTCGAAGATGGCGCGTTCGCTTTCTGGCGTTTTTGCTGTGATTGGCTGAGGCCAGCCGCGATATACCGCACTGAGTCGCTGCTGCAAATCCTGCAGCACCGGATTGTTTTGATGGCTGATGATCATGCCGGTTTCATCAGTGAAGAGATTCAGCCAGTTAATTTGCTGCTGTTCTCCTGCAAAATCCGGCAGTTCAGGATGACAGAGAAACAGCGTCGCAGGCTGAGCGGGAAGTGTATCGGCATCCATATAAACGCCGCCGCACCGATTGAGAATCGCCAGGCGGAAGAAGTCAGAAAGCGTAGCGTAATAGCGCTTATCATGCAGTTGCTGCAGCACATCGATCAGCGCGCCATCAAATGACTGGATCAGTGCGCTCAAGCTGTTGACCTGCACCAGCGCATCAGGCAGAAACAGCGTGCCAGCATGAAAGGGGCTGTTTCCCTGCTGAGCGACGAAGCGATCCTCTGCCGCCAGCTGCTGTGCATTCCACACCCATAGCGTTTGCCGGAAATCACTGCGACTGGCTTCTATCGCGCGTTGCCATTGGGCAATGGTGCGGTTGACGTTGAGTGGTGATGGTCCGCCGAGCCAGATGCGATGGAGCGTGCATTCATTACCTGTCAGTCGGCTGGTGGGCACCGCGAACATCGAAGAGAGTTCCGCAACGCACACCTCGTGCGGCTGATGTTCCACTTGCCACTGTTTAAACTGCCGTAACGCTTGTTGCCAGTCTGCTGTCGCGGGATAGGTAAAGCGCTTTTTAAGCGCGGCGAGTTGGCGTTCGTAGTGAGGTAAAAACGTTTCGCGCGTCATCATCAGATTTCGCTCCCGGCTGGTTGAGCAACATAGCCTTGCGGATTCTGCGTATGCCAGCGCCATGCGTCGCGCAGCATGTCTTCGAGGCCGCGAGTTGCTTGCCAGCCCAGTTCTTTTTTTGCCTGACCGGGATCGGATAAGCAGATGGCGACATCGCCGGGACGACGCGGGCGCATATCGAGCGGCACGCTTCGGCCGCTCACCTGTTCAAACATCTGCACGATTTCCAGCACCGAGTAGCCTTGTCCGGTACCCAGGTTGTAATGGCGATAGCCCGGTTTGAGATGATTTAGCGCCTGAATATGACCTTCGGCTAAATCCATCACGTGGATGTAGTCGCGCACGCCGGTGCCGTCGGGCGTTGCATAGTCATCACCAAATACCGGCAGATGGCTTCTTAGTCCATTGGCAACCTGAAACAGATAGGGCAGCAAATTGTTGGGAATCCCTTCAGGATGCTCACCAATCTGGCCGGAGGGATGTGCGCCGGCGGGATTGAAGTAGCGCAGTGCGGTAATGGCTAACTCAGGTTGTGCATCAACCACTTCACCCATGATCTTCTCCACCATGTATTTGGAGGCGCCATAAGGATTGGTGGTATTGCCGGTATCACAGTTCTCACACAGCGGAATCTTTACCGGAATGCCATAAACCGTGGCGGATGAGCTGAAAATAAGTTTTTTCACCTGATGCTGCTTCATGGTTTCCAGCAGCATGAGCGTTCCGGCAATATTGTTTTGATAATACTTCACCGGTTTCTGCAGCGATTCATTTACCGATTTGAGCCCTGCCATATGAATAACCGCATCAATCGGTTGATGGCTAAATACCTGATTTAGATCGGCGCGGCGGCGAATATCGCCCTGATGAAACGTCATTTTCTTTCCGCTTAACGCTTCGACACGCCTTAATGCCAGCGGTGAGCTATTACACAAATTATCCAGTACGATTACACGATGGTTTTTCTGCAGCAGGCTAAGGGCAATGTGTGAGCCAATATAGCCCGCACCGCCAGTAATTAAGACATTCATTTACGTACACTCCATGTGTTTTGTTGCGCGCAGCGGTGCGCGACGAATGAGGGTGTTTAAACATTGTCGACCTTTATTATCAGTAGTGATGACATCACCAACAGCACACAGGCTGCCGGCCAGATGGCCAGCGGTGAGACGGTGGTGATAATTCCCTGTAAAACGCCAGCAAGCAGCACGCCGATGGACATCGAATTGGTATACAGCGTGGCCGCCATTCCCTGACGATGTTGCAGTAAATCCTGAAACCAGAACATGCCAACGGTAGCGATGATAGCGATGAAAATGGCATTGAAAATTTGCAGTAACATCAGTGGGATAAAACTTTGACTGAAGTAAATTCCCACATAAAACATCATGCCGCACAGCATGGCTGCCTGCATTTGCGTTTTCTTACCCCAGCGTTTGAGCTTGCTGGCGCTGAGCAGCATGATCGGTATTTCCAGCGCCGCGGCGAGGCCAAAAAGCACGCCACTCCAGTCGGCAGACAAGGTTGGCTGCTCTGCCAGATGCATAGGAAACGCAATCAGATAGAGTGCGCTGCAGCTCCATACCAGCAAGGTGGCAAACATCAGGAAGCAAAGGTTTTGCCCCAGCGGCTGCCGGTCCGGTTGCTTTGCAGGAGTAGCGCTTGCCAGCCGCTCGCCAGGCGGCAAGGTGACAGCCAGCAGCGTCACGCTCAGTAACAGCACGAACATGACGGCATACAGCCAGGTGAAGCCGGCCAACTGAACAATCCAGAATGCCAGCGGTGGGCCGAATACCCACGCCAGCGAAAATTGCGCGCGTAAAATGGCGCTGAAAGCATTGTCACTGCGGGTTTGACGTGCCAGCGCGAACAGTTGCGGTATCGCCGCACTGCCGCAAGCATTGAGCAGCGAGCCGAGCGAAATTAACAGCAGATAATCGCGGCAGAAGATAAACAGCAGCGCATTGAGCGCCTGTGCGAATAAGCACAAGAGCAGTAGCGGGCGACGCTGCGTGACACGATCTGAATAACGGGCAATCAGTAAGCTCATCGCAATACTGCTGAGCGCATTAACGCTGTAGAAGGCGCCGATTTTCCAGGCTGCCACGTTAAGTTCACTGGCTAGAAATAAGCTGAGCGTCGGAATGAACAGGGCGCCGCTTAAACCGGCACCCAGCGCAACAACATAAAAAGAGAAGGTTGAGTGTTTCATCGACATCCTTGTCAGTGTTCGCCCCAGGCACTCCAGCGAGGGGCAGAAAGTTTTTAAAGTGCTTCAGCGCGGCTGAAGCGTTTGCCATCCGGACTCACGCTACGCACCCAGACTTTATCGCTAGCAGTAATTGCCGGTTTAGCATGTGGTTGATAACGCTGCCAGCGCTTACCCTTATCCAGGCTGTACTCCAGCGGCAGACCCGGCAGCGCAATGTTCATGGTCAGTGTGCCATTCTCGACGCGCGCCCCCGGCACCGGTAAACGGTAGTGAATACCGGCTTTATCCATCTTGCCCAACTCACGCTGGCCTAACAGATTGGCGAAACGCTGCCAGTCCTGATTGCGCTGCTGCTGGTTAACGAAGTGGGTTTCACCTCCTTTAAAGGTGCGACCTTGCTGATAATCCAGCTCCCACTCCGCGCGATGCCAACCGCGTTCGGCCACCGACAGCAGGCGCGGGAATACCATGTAATCCATCTGCTGATCGGTACGCGTGGTTTCACTCCACAGCTGTACTGAAATGCCGTATGCGCCTGACCACGGCTTATTCGAGGTGGCATCAAAGGTCTTCCCGTCGCGATCCACCGAGGTTTCAGCGTTCTGCGGCAGGTTGTTCGGCGCGAATCCAAACATCTTGCGCTCATCGCTGAAGCGTGTGCCCCAGTAATAGCCGCGCTCGTTAGGATTCACCTCATACGGGAAGTCCATGTAGACGTAATCCGGATTGGAGATCACCACTTCATAATCTTTCAGCGTCCAGTCGTTGGCGGTGTCAAAGCCGCCCCAATAGAGCGTGTCCCAGAAGTTAACGCGTACGCGCGAAGTGGCGAAGGCGTGCGCGTCAGTGGCATCTTTCAATCCATCCTGCCAGGCCTGCATCACCGGAATGCCGTGCGCTTTCACCATCTTGCTCACTTCCAGCGCGAAGTGACTTGGCAAGTGCTCCAGATCTTCCACCTTGCCGGATTTCACCACCGCCTGGCAGACCTGAGATTTTGCCCAGGGTTTGTCCTCTTTGCTTTGGTCTAAAATGCCCGTTCCCGCTTTCGGGTTCTTAACATCGCTGTAGCCGCTACCGAGGCGAATGTTTTTCGCTTCATCACCGCCAAAGTGCCAGGTGGTCAACGGTTGGCCGGCTTCGCGGTGCATCGCCTGCACTTCACCCATCACTTTATCGACAAAGCGCTTCGAGGAGTCGAGGCAAGGATTGAGATAGCTGGTGCGGTCGTACAGCTGCACGGAACGGGTATTCGAGGTATCCGTAGGATCCACCAATCGATATTCACTGGCCTGCTGCGGTTTACCTGCTTTCATCAGTTGCTGATATCGCGCCTCCATAGAGATCACCGCCGCGCGTGCATGCGCGGGCATATCGATTTCCGGGATCACTTCGATGTTGCGCGCCTGCGCGTATTTGACGATCTCAATATAATCGGCGCGGCTGAAATGTCCGGTTCCGTTGTTATTCGTGAGCGGGCCGGAGCCCAATTGCGGCAGAAGACATTGCTGCTCAGTCAGATCGTGACAACGCTTACTGCCGACGTCGGTCAACTCTGGCAGACCGGGGATTTCGATACGCCAGGCTTCGTCATCGGTCAGGTGGAAGTGGAATTTATTCATCTTCCACGCCGCCATTTGATCGAGCATGCGCAGCACCGCTTGCTTGCTGTGGAAATTACGCGCCACATCGAGGAAGGCACCGCGATAGGCAAAGCGCGGTGCATCTTTCGCTTCAAGCGTGGCGATAATCGGTTTACCTTCAGCCGGCACCAGCGACAGTAACGACATTAAGCCGTAGTAAACGCCAGCTTGATCGTAACCAATGATATCGGTGCCGCGCGGTGTGATGCGCAGTTCATAAGCACCGGAAACCGCCTCTGCGCCGTGGAAATGATTGACGGCGATACGGGTATGAATGTCATAACCCGCTGACTGCGGTTTGAGCCCCATCAAATCGAAACGCTGTTTAACTGCATCGGCCTGGTTGTCCGCCAATACCTCAAGATGCAAGGCAACGCCACGGCTCAGATCGACATCCGCCGCATGAACTTTCACCGAACGCGGCGTTGGGGTGATTTGTCCGCGCAGCGCGCTGGCAGGCAGTTGCGCCACATCGGCATTCTTTGAGAAGCGACTTTGCGGCAGCATTAGCACGTTTTTATCGTCGGCAATGCGCTTCCATTGGCCGCCAAACGGCTTAACAAAGTCGCTGAGGTTTTCGGTATCGGTGCTGGTGATAATTTTTGGCGTGGCATTGGCGGCGGTGACATACCAGCGCGGCATCACGTCGGTGATAAACAGCTGCCAGTATTCATTGACGATAGGGATCTCAATCGACTCACCCGCCGCGATACCTTTGAATTTCTCCGTCGGTTCCAGACGGGTTAAATCGCCGACGATATGGGTCATTTTGAACTGATCGTTATCCACCCGCAGCGTTTCGTGCACGTTGCTCATGTAGATTGCCCAGTTTTTACTGGTGAGCGCCGGACCGTTGTTGGTCAGCGTGATGGTAGCGGTGTTGCAGGATGCCCAATCGGCACCGAGTTTCGCGCAGTTCACGCCGTGATCGGCCGCCTGGTTGTCAGTGACCTGATACTGCACGCCGAACTGACTGATTTGATCGACGACCTGCTGATTACTGCGCGGGGATGAACTGCAGGCGGCAAGGCTCATCACGCTCAGCGCCAGTAAACTGATTTTTAACTTTTTCATGTTGTTATCCTTCTCCACGGAGGTAAGTCTCTGGCTCCTGCCAGATCGGGGTCAAAACAGGGTGAATGGCGCGACGACCATAAATTTGATGTCTTTCTCGTCCTGGAAGATGTTGCCGTAGCCGCCGCTATAGCTGGGAAGATCGCTGTGATTGTCGTAGCGGGTGTAGTGCAGCTTGAATTGGGTGTCTTTGGCGCGGCCTTGCTGGATGGTGTAAACCAGGTCGAGGCTCCACGCGGACTCTTTCAGGCGCTGATTTTGGTCGTAGAGGGGATTGGTGGAAGGCTTCGCGTCCCAACCGTAGGCGTACGATGTACCGACTTGCCAGCCAGGTAATTGCCAGTGTCCCAGATCCACCATCACACCGGCGAAGAGCGCTTTCTCACCGTTGGCGTTCCAGTCTGAGCGAGAATCCCACCACACGTCCATGCGGCCATTCGAGCTGGCGTAAGACGGCGTCATACGTTGCAGGAAGAAGCCCTGATTACCCTCGGCTTTTACCCATGTGCCTTCGAGGCGGAAATCGAACGCGCCGAGCGTGTAGCCGAACGTCAGCGCCTGCAGCCACGCGAGGCCATCGTAAACATCGTTCACCTGGCCAACGCCGCTGTTGTCACGATCCTTCGCGCCATAAAATTGATAACTGGTGCGCAGCGGTGCATCGGCCAGCGGCAGCTGATAAGAGGCTTTGGCAAAATACTGATCCATGTAATTTGCCGCCTGGCCGTAGGCGCCTTCCAGCACCAGCGCGTTTTTAAAATCGTATTTGACACCAAAGGATTGCAGCCACGGAATCTCCGTCACGCCATCGGCTTTACGGAAGTTGTACATGTCGCGATACCACGGCGCTTTGTATTCGTCAGTCCACATCCAGGAGACGGAAAGGGCGCCGGCGTCGCTAAAATCAAAGGTGGTGCCGGCCTCAACACCGCGATAGGTGCCGGGCAGGAAGCTCCAGTGCGGTGCCAGCAGCGTCTGCCCGGTGGGCTGCAGATAGCCTGCGCGCAGCCAGTTATCCTGCCATTTTGCCTTGATGGCGGCTTTATAGAGACTTAAGCCGCTCTTATCTCCGCTCCAGTCCTCATCCCAGCGCGTACGGGCATTGCTGAAACCAATTTCATTCGGTGCCGCCGGGCCGCCGTTGCTTAACTCCAGCGCGCCAAACGCTGCCAGATCGAGGCCGATCACCTCACCGGCGTAACCGGATGAGAAGTCGAGATTGGCATTCGCAGAGGCGTGATGCAGATTGGCATCATACTGACCGTACGAGCCTTTTTGCGGATCCATCTCTTTGCGATCGCGCTGGCGTTGCCAGTAAAACAGATTGCCAGAGAGAGTGGCGTCTTCGACAAAACCCACGGCGTGGGCGGAGGGAACCGGCACAAAAGTGCCGGCAAACAGGGCAGAGACAATGGCCGCAGAGAGCGGCGCGCGTGGAATCCGACGCATAGCAAATCCTCCGTGATGCTTCCATAAACAATTAACAAATCCGTATTGTTTCGTCATGAAACAAGTTGCCGGGGATGCTATTTTTCGCGACGCGAATTATCAATGGGATTTATTACAAAGTATGACGCAGCACGCAAAAAAGCGTCGTTTTAAGGCGTTTTATCAATAAGTTACATGAATGTGTAATTTGTTGCTTTGTGAGCCAGATTCCAGGAAAGCGGCGTTTACTTGCTTTACCCCAACTTGTTCCCTATGCTCGCCAACGTAGTTTTGACTCGGGGTGCCCCTTTAATACAGGGCTGAGATACACCCGCCGACCTGATCTGGATAATGCCAGCGTAGGGAAGTCAGATGCCTGACCGCATTCGCCTTCTTGATCGCCGGTTGGGAGCCTTATGAAACAGCCTGACCTTCTTTCCCCCGCGCAACTCGCGCACTCTCTGCAACTGCTGCGTCAGCAAGCGCCGCTGGTGCACTGCATGACCAATGACGTGGTGCAAACCTTTACTGCCAACGTGCTGCTGGCACTGCAAGCTTCGCCCGCGATGGTGATCGATCCTGAAGAAGCGGCGCAGTTTGCCGGTTTTGCCGATGCGTTGTTGATAAACGTAGGTACGCTGACGCGCGACCGTCGTGATGCGATGTGGGCGGCGGTGCAAGCGGCGCAAACCGCAGGCACGCCGTGGACCTTGGATCCGGTGGCGGTTGGCGCACTAACGCTGCGCACCGCATTCTGCCAACAGTTGCTGAGCCTGCAACCGGCGGCGATTCGCGGTAACGCTTCAGAAATTCTCGCACTGGCGCAACAGGCTAGCGGCGGACGCGGTGTCGACAGTCTGCATCAGGCCGATATCGCGTTAAGCGCTGCCCAGCAGCTGGCGCGTGATTACCACACCGTTGTGGCGGTGACCGGTGAAGTGGATTATGTCACTGACGGCGTGCAGACATTCGCCATCCCCGGCGGCAGCCCGCTGATGACGCGCGTGGTTGGCACCGGCTGCGCGTTGACGGCGGTGGTTGCCGCCTGCACCAGCTTGCCGGGCGATCGCCTGCAGCATGTCGCTGCGGCCTGCCGCGTGATGTCGCTGGCGGGTGAGCAGACAGCGCGCCAGGTCGCCGGGCCAGGCAGCTTTGCCGCTGCTTTCCTCGATACGCTGTGGACGCTGGAGGTCGAGGCATGAAACGCATCAATGCATTGACCATTGCTGGCACCGATCCGAGCGGCGGCGCAGGTATTCAGGCCGACCTCAAAGCTTTCTCCGCGCTGGGCGCGTATGGCACCAGCGTCATCACCGCGCTGGTGGCGCAGAACACCTGCGGCGTGCAGTCGGTGTATCGCATCGAACCTGATTTTGTTGGCGCACAGCTTGATTCGGTGCTGAATGATGTGCGCATTGATGCTGCGAAGATTGGCATGCTGTCAGAAACCGCGATTGTCGAGGTGGTCGCCGAGCGGCTGAAACGGGCCAGCCTGCCGTTTGTGGTGCTGGATACGGTGATGATTGCCAAAAGCGGCGATGCGCTGCTGTCGCCGGATGCGGTGGCGAGCGTGCGCGAATTGCTGCTGCCGCAGGTATCGCTGATCACACCAAACCTGCCGGAAGCCGCCGCGCTGCTGGGACGCGCGATGGCGCAGGATGAGAAAACCATGTTGCAGCAGGGCGATGCGCTGCTCGATCTTGGCTGCGAAGCGGTGCTGATGAAGGGCGGACACCTTAGCGATGCCGAAAGCCCGGACTGGCTGATTACCCGCGACGGACGTCAGCGCTTTACCGCGCCGCGCGTCAATACGCGTCACACGCACGGCACCGGATGCTCGCTTTCAGCCGCGCTGGCGGCGTTGCGTCCGCGCCATAATAGCTGGGCGGCAACGGTCGCTGAAGCCAAGGCGTGGCTGCAACAGGCGCTGCTGCATGCCGATTCGCTGGAGGTCGGCAAAGGCATTGGGCCGGTGCACCATTTCCATCGATGGTGGTAGGGCGTAACGCCAGATTGCCGCTTTTTCACTGCGCATCCGTCTGAAAAATGGAGTCAGCAATTTGCCAGCCTGGCGCTTTCCGGTCCAGGCTGTTGGGGGCGAATCGGCAACGGCCGGTTCCAATCCAGCCATTTATCAGGAGCGAACATGACGGACATCGTACAGTTATTGGGCAAAGAGGCGGATAGCCTTCTTCAACATCGCTGCATGACCATTCCAGCGGATAGCCTCTATTTACCCGGCGCGGATTATGTTGATCGCGTGATGATCGACAACAATCGTTCTCCTGCCGTACTGCGCAACATGCAAACGCTGTACAACACCGGACGTTTAGCCGGCACCGGCTATTTGTCGATTCTGCCGGTCGATCAGGGCGTTGAGCACTCGGCGGGCGCATCCTTTGCGGCCAATCCAGCTTATTTCGATCCGAAAAACATTGTTGAGCTGGCGATTGAAGCTGGCTGTAACTGCGTCGCCTCCACCTACGGGGTGCTGGCTTCAGTTTCTCGTCGCTACGCGCACCGCATTCCGTTTATGGTGAAGCTGAACCACAACGAAACGCTGAGCTATCCGACGCAATACGATCAGACGTTGTACGCCAGCGTGGAACAGGCCTTTAATCTGGGCGCGGTGGCGGTTGGCGCCACCATCTACTTTGGTTCTGAACAATCACGTCGCCAGATTGAAGAGATCTCGGCGGCCTTTGAACGTGCGCACGAGCTGGGCATGGTGACGGTGCTGTGGGCCTATCTGCGTAATGATGCGTTCAAGAAAGAGGGCGTCGATTATCACGCCAGCGCCGATTTAACTGGCCAGGCCAACCATCTGGCGGCGACCATCGGTGCGGATATCGTCAAGCAGAAGATGGCGGAGAATAACGGCGGCTATAACGCGGTGAAGTTTGGTCACACCGATGAGCGCGTTTACAGCAAGCTGACTACGGAAAACCCGATTGATTTGGTGCGTTACCAACTGGCGAACTGCTATATGGGACGCGCGGGTTTGATCAATTCCGGCGGCGCTTCTGCGGGTGAAACGGATATCGCGGAGTCGGTGCGTACGGCGGTGATCAATAAGCGTGCCGGCGGCATGGGGCTGATTCTGGGGCGCAAGGCGTTTAAGAAGACGTTGAAAGAGGGCGTGCAGCTGATTAATGCGGTGCAGGATGTGTATTTGTCGAAGGATGTGACGATTGCTTGATTGAGTGGGGTTGTGCTGATTTTCCCCCTCCTTGGTCCTCCTCAATAAGTGCGTGCTGTCCCCCTCCTCGGTCCTCCCCCATTAATGGGGGAGGAAGATGCTGCCATATGTCAGTGTTAAAGCTGCATGTGGCAGCATCTCCTTCCCCCGCTCGCGGGGGAAGGCCGGGATGGGGGACAGCGAGCACTAAATCAAGGCGCCTCAAACCACTCACTATTACGCTCGGCAATCGGCGTAATGGTCAAAATCATCTCCTGCAGATGACGGCGCATTGCGCTTTCAGCTGCGTCAACATCATGCGCTTTCAACGCGTTATAGATATCTTCATGCTGCTGAATCAAACGCTCCGGCGGTGACACTTCGCTCAGGGTCAGAAAGCGCACGCGGTCCATGGTAGCTTTGATGTTCTCCACCGTTTCCCACGCCAGCAGGCAATTAATCCCTTCAGCAATTAAGCGGTGAAACTCATCGTCCAGCCCCAGGAAAGCCTGGCTGTCATGACGTTCAGCGGCGAGACGCTGCAGCTGCAGGTTATGCTCCAGCGCCATCAATCCGGTCGCACCCATCTCCTGCGCGGCGCGGCGAACCACGGCGATCTCTACCGCTTCACGGATAAAGCGACCGTCGGCCACGCGCTGAGCGGAGATTTTGCGCACGAAGGTGCCGCGCTGCGGTAGCACCTGCACCAGTCCGGCTTCCGCCAGCTTGATAAAGGCTTCACGTACCGGCTGACGTGACACGTTAAAACGCGCCGACACTTCCTTCTCCGACAGCAGCGAGCCCGGATGAATAACGCAGGTCACAATATCTTTGCGCAGATAACGATAGATCTGCTGATTTACCGGTTCGCTGGTGGTTATGGTATAGGCAGTCGACATGCAGCAATATCCGTATTACGGCTGGCATCTGCCAGCCCGTTAAGAAAGGTTCAGTCTAATCAGCACGCTGCGTCTGCGCTACACATTTGTGCAGGCGCTTAGCCTTGTGTGACGAGGCTTTGAACGGTGGCGCGCGCGCCCTGTTTAACCAGTTGCTGATAGAGTTCAGTCACGCGTGAGACAAAGGCGGGCTGCTGCTGCAGATCGTCACCAAACACGGCGTTGAGGCCGAGCAACGCCTTAACACGTGGCGCACCGTCCTCACTGTGGGCCACAATGTCCGCCAGCTGATCTTTCAGCGGATCGCGAATCTCAATGGCCTGACCTTGCTCATCCACACCGCTGACATAGCGCATCCAGCCCGCCACGCCCAGCAACACGAAATCGCACGAGGTGCCATTGCGCAGATGCCAGCGCGCGCTATCCAGCAGGCGCTGCGGCAGTTTTTGCGTGCCATCGGTGGCGATTTGATAGGTACGATGTTTGATGGCGCGATTCTCGTAACGTGCAATCAGGGAATCAGCGTAGGCTTCGAGATCGACGCCTTGCGTGCGCAGCGTCGGCGCCTGATCCTGCAACATCAACGCGCGCGCCGCCGCACGATAGCTGGCATCGGCCATGCAATCGCTGATGTGTTCATAACCGGCGAGAAAACCGAGATACGCGAGGAACGAGTGGCTGCCGTTGAGCATCCGCAGCTTCATCTCTTCGAACGGCAGCACATCGCTGACCAGCTCAGCGCCCGCGTTTTCCCACGCCGGACGTCCGTTAACGAAGTTGTCTTCGATGACCCACTGGAAAAACGGTTCGGCTTCAACCGCCACCGGATCGCGGTTGCCCAAACGTTCCGCCAGCGTGTCGAACGCGGCATCGGTCATGGCCGGGACGATGCGATCAACCATGGTCGAAGGGAAGGTGATGTGCGCCTGGATATATTCAGCCAGCGCAGGGTTGTGGCGCTCGGCCAACTGGGTGATCACGTTGCGCGTGACATGACCGTTCTCTGGCATATTGTCGCAGGACATCACGCTAAACGGCGGCAAATTGCGTTCGCGGCGGCGGATAATGGCCGCCAGAATCAAGCCGGGCAGCGAACGTGGCTCACCAGGATGAGCGAGGTCGTGCACAATATCGGGATGATCGGGATTGAGCTTGCCGCTCGACGGCATGTAGCAATAACCTTTCTCGGTTACGGTCATCGAGACAATCGCCACGTCCGGCTGGCTCATCGCCTCGATCACCGCCTCAATGCCGTCGCCTTTGCCATGCAGCGCTTGCGTCACCACGCCAATCACCCGCGTGTGTAAACTCTCATCCGCCATTTCGGTTAGCGTGTAGAGCAGATCCTGCTGACGCAGCGCCTGAATCAGCGTGCCGCTGTTGAGATTCACTTCGCAATAGCCCCAGTCGCTGCCCTGAGCGGCCAGCTTATCGGTCGCCAGCGCCTGATGCGCGCGGTGGAAGGCGCCAAAGCCGATGTGCACCATGCGGGTCTTGAGTTGGCTACGATCGTAAGCGGGGCGTTGGACATCAGCGGGGAGGCGATCAAGCTCTAACATAGTCATTCCTTTTAGCAAATGGGGCGCTCAGCGCCCCATGAGAATTACACTGAAACCGGTTTATTGGTGGCTTTAGGTTCACGAATCACCAGCAGTACCAGCAGCGCGCCGACGCCAGCCACCGCACCTGCGAGGATAAAGGCGCTGTCAAACTTACCGGAGTGCTGCACGATGAAGCCAGTCACCACCGGGCCGATCACACCGGACAAGCTACCAATCAGATGGATAAAGCCACTGATGCTGCCGACACGGCTTTTGTGCACCACGTCCTGCACAATCGCCCAGTAAATTGCGCCGGTGATGTAGAGGAAGAAGATCGAGATCGACATCATGATCACCGCCGAGTTGACCTCTTTTATCGTACCTGCCAGCGCCACGCAAATCGCCGCGGCGGTAAGTGAAACTACCAGCACAATTTTTCGTGAAAGCAGCAGCTTGCCGGTGATGTTGAAAATCTTATCGGAGATCCAGCCACCCAGCGCCAGGCCCACGAAGCCAACAATCCACGGGATCATGGTGGTGATGCTCATCGCTTTGATATCGAGGCCGTGCGCCTGCACCAGATATGCCGGGAACCAGCTCAGGAAGAAGAACAGAATGTAGTTGTAGCAGAAGAAGGCAAAGGCGGTGACCAGAATGATCGGCTGGCGCAGATAAAAGCCCAAACCATGCGCGGCGCCGCTTGAGTCGATCACGTCGGCCGGTTCTTCGGCTTTCAGTTTTTCTACTAAGGCACGCTCTTCTGCCGAGACGCGCTTACTTTTCGCCGGATTATCTGACGCGAAGAAGAACCACAGCGCCAGCCAGACGAAGCCAATCGCGGCGATCACTACAAATGCCGGACGCCAGCCGAACGACAGCGCCAGATAGCCAACAATCGGACCGGCAACCGCGCCACCCAGCGGTGAACCCGAGCTGAGTAAGCCCATTGCGGTGGCGGCCTGTTTTTTCGGGAACCAGCCGTTAATGGCTTTGTTCGCTGAGGCAGAGATGGGGCCTTCCGCCATGCCAAACAGCACGCGCAGAATCATCATCGACCAGAAGCCAGTCGCCATCGCGGTCAGGCCGCAGAACAGCGACCACATGCCAACGGCGGTGCCGAGCACGATGGTCGGGCCAAATTTATCCGTCGCCAGGCCACCGATGAAGTTAAACAGGGCATAACCGAAGAAGAAGCTGCCGAAAATCATGCCGAACTGCTCGGCGTTGATCATCAGGTCTTTTTCCACCAGCGGTACCGTCAGAGAGAGGGCGATACGATCAAGGTAGTTGATCATAAACACCAGGAACAACAGCAGTACGAGGGTCCAGCGCAGGTTCTTAAACATAGAAACTCCGTCATCGTCATTTTTTATAGTAATAATGCCGGCAGGTAAGGGACCGGCATGGGGACACCTGGTGTGCGGGTTAACTTAACCCATTTGTAGGATCACTTTGCAGCAGGTGCGGGGATCTTTTTCGAACAGCGTCATGGCTTGCTCAACGTCTGCCAGCGGGAAATAGTGCGTCACCAGTTTCTCCGGCTGGATCTGGCCTTGCTCAATCCACTCAATCACCTGCGGGAAGCGATTGCTGTTGAGACGCGAGGTGAACAGCGACAGCTCTTTGCTGGTGAGACTTTGCTGCGTGATGCTGCACGGCTCGCCAGAAAAACCCAGCAGGCCGATACGCGCCGCCGGTGAGGCGAGGGCGGCGGCTTCTGCCAGGATCGAAGGGTGACAGGCGGCGTCGATAATCAGCGTTGGTTGCAATCCTTCCAGCTGCGCGGCGAGCGGAATTTCGCTGTTGTTGAACACCTGATCGGCACCGTTTTCCTGCGCCAGCGCCAGCCGTTCTGGCAGACGATCAACCACCAGTACCTGTTCAACGCTATACACGCCTTTCAGCACCTGAATGGCGGTAAGGCCCATTGGCCCGGCACCGTAAATCAGCGCCACATCGTTTGGCTGTGGTTTGAGGAAGGCGGTGATATTGGCCGCGATGGTGAAAGGTTCGACCATGCTGGCGAGTTTGTCGGGAACGCTATCCGGCAGGCGGAAGGCGTTTTTTGCTGGCGCCACGGCATATTCGCTAAAGCCACCGTCGCGGTGCACGCCAATCACCTGCAACGTTGTGCAGACGTTCGGGCGACCAATCGAGCAGGGATAGCAGTGACCGCAGCTGACCACCGGATCGACCGCCACACGTTCGCCAATGCGGCTGGCGGCAACGTCATCGCCGACCGCATCAATCAGGCCGAAGAATTCGTGACCAATCACGCGCGGATATTTAGCGAAAGGATTGTGGCCGTGCCAGATATGCACGTCGGAACCGCAGATGCTGGCAAATTGCACCTTCACGCGTACTTCACCGGCAGCGGGTTGCGGCAGCGGACGTTCTGCCAATACCAGTTCACCCGGTTGCTCAATCACTACACTTTTCATCATCTACTCCAACGGGAATGCAATGATGAAAAAATACGCGCACTAATACTACCATACAAGTCGGCGTTAAAGAGTTGTGAAGAGAATCACAGAGGAACAGTTACGTAGGGGCGCCATTCATGGCGACCAGGGAATCACGGCCACCCTAAATGGCGACGCTGAAATGACAAAAACCCGCTCAGGTTTCCCTGAGCGGGTTTTTTAAATTTGGCTCCTCTGACTGGACTCGAACCAGTGACATACGGATTAACAGTCCGCCGTTCTACCGACTGAACTACAGAGGAATCGTTTGAACGGGGCGCATATTATCGAGCGGCCCTCGCCTTGTCAAAACTCTTTTTCACAATTCGTTCTGACTGCTGAATAAAGCGTCAATTGCGCGCTATGAGCGGACTCAGCGCGGCAAAATTACGACTAATACAACCTCTTTTGTGACGATGATCACCATCTCTATGCAAAATTACATTCTGATTTGTCGATTTTGTCAGATACCTCGCATGCATGATCACAGATATTTCATTTCGCCGTTGTCGGGGCCAAAAGCGAAACATATATTCCAGATCAACTCTTAAGCGAATGCGGGAATAGTCATGAACAAAGTCAGAATTGGAATGATTGGCAGTGGTTACATCGGTCGTTGTCACGCGATTGCTTACGCTCAGGCACCTACGGTTTTTGCCCTGAAAGGCGAGATCGTGCGTGAAATGCTGGCGGAAGTGAACCCAGAGCTGGCAGCAAAACAGGCGGCAACTTTTGGCTTTGCCCGTTCTACCGGCGACTGGCACGAGCTGGTGCGCGATCCGAACATCGATGTGGTTGATATCTGCGCGCCGAACTTCCTGCATAAAGAGATGGCGCTGGAAGCGATTCGCAACGGCAAGCACGTTTACTCTGAGAAACCGCTATCGCTATCAGTGGCCGATGCGGAAGAGATGGTACAAGCGGCGCAGCAGGCGGGCGTTAAAACGCTGGTCGGCTTTAATTACATGAAAAACCCCACCAGCCAACTGGCGCGCGAAATTATCGCGCGTGGTGAAATCGGCGATGTGGTGCACTTCTACGGCACGCACAATGAAGATTATCTGGCACGGCCGGAAACGCCGCTCGATTGGCACTGCCAGAAAGCGTTGGCCGGATTAGGCGCGCTTGGCGACCTCGCTGCGCATATTGTGAATATGGCGCACTATTTGGTCGGTGATATTGAAGAAGTCAGCGGCGATATGATGACGGTGATTAAAGAGCGTCCGGATCCGAAGGATGCTTCACGCCTGCTGCCGGTGGAAAACGAAGATCAGGCCAGCGCCTTGCTGCGCTTTAAAAACGGTGCGCACGGCGTATTTGAAACCTCGCGAATCGCCTGCGGCAGCAAAATGGGCCTGACCTATGTGGTCACCGGTACTAAAGGCACGCTGCGTTATACCCAGGAACGTATGGCCGAGCTGGAGCTGTATATTCACGATGAACCGGCAGGCCGCCAGGGTTTCAAAACCATTTTGACCGGTCCGGCGCATCCGGATTACGCTAACTTCTGCGTCTCTGCCGGGCACGGCATCGGTTTCAACGATCAGAAAACCGTCGAGATTCGCGATTTAATCAATGGCATTGCCGCTGGCGATCGCATGTGGCCAGATTTCGCCGAAGGATTGCAGGTGCAAAAGGTGCTGGAAGCGGTTGCGGTTTCCGCGCTGGAACGCCGCTGGATGAAGGTGTAATCACAGTTAACTGAACAACATCGTAGCGGCGCAATGTATTGCGCGCCGTTGAAAGCGCGCCGCTACGGTAATGTGCGTTAAGCAAGTAACGGGCATTGAGGCGGTAAACGGCAGCTCAGTGCGCCCGCCATCACTTCAATCTCAAACTCACTTCCCGTCAGCGGTTCGCCATCCAGATTAAATGTCATCTCGTGCGGTGAACGGATGGTGAGCGACTGCAGCTGCGCCGTGACGATATTCGGATTTTCATCATCACGCGTCAGCGAATGCAGCAACGTTGG
Source organism: Pantoea leporis (assembly GCF_028048155.1). Lineage (NCBI taxonomy): Bacteria > Pseudomonadati > Pseudomonadota > Gammaproteobacteria > Enterobacterales > Erwiniaceae > Pantoea > Pantoea leporis. The sequence goes on along the minus strand of NZ_JALMEU010000004.1, from coordinate 115,147 downwards.
CAGCAGCTCTTGCGCGGTGACGATGCTGAGGTTGAGCTGTCCGTCATTGATTAAGGCATCCGGGCAGAGCTTTTGTCCGCCGCCAGCCTGACGTCCATTGCCGATGCCAATCACCAGCGCATCGCCTTGCCAGTTAAAGCCGGGGCCGCTGATTTCGCAGCGATCCGGTTTCAGCGCATCGACGCGCATCAAACCATGAATAAAGTAGGACACGCCGCCGAGCGCCGATTTCAGCTTTTCAGGCGTTTCGGTGGTGATGCGCGTGCCAAATCCGCCGGTCGCCATATTGATAAAGTAGCGATCGCCGTTCACGCGCGCCAAATCGATAGCCGTGGCTTTTCCCACCAGCGCGAGACGTAAAGCCGGTTCCATCCCTTCAGGAATACCGACGCTGGTGGCGAAATCATTGGCGGTGCCGAGCGGTAAAATGCCCAGCGCCGGACGCTGCTGCTCGGGTAATCCCGCCAGCGCGGTCGCGATCTCATTAATGGTGCCATCACCGCCGCCAGCCACCACGGTTTCTGCCTGCAAAGCGACCGCTTCTTGTACATAACGATCGCCATCACCTTTTTCCCAGGTGACGCGCACCGCCAGATTAAAGCCTTCATCACGCAGCGTATTCACCGCAGCGCGCAAATCTTCATTACCTGCGCCTTTCCCGTTGAGGATCAGCAGCGTCAGCGGTTTGTTTTGCATTATCAGTTCCTTGATGCGAGAGACAGAGCACTGGTTATAGCATAGCTGGGGAGAGAACTTTATCGGCGGGCGACGAAAAAATCGGTGGGCGATCAAAAAAGAAAACCCGCACGGGGGAGCCGGGCGGGTGAATGAGGTGGTTCCTGGTACTACCTGCTTTTATTCTTACTCGTTAGCAGCAGGCGAGATTCTAAAGCGAGGCGAAGAAAGGGTCTGTGATCCTACTCTAACTTCGCCATTTTCTTTTCTTTATGTGCGATTTTTCCCGTGAGGATCGTAGGTGCTGTGGCCATCGGTGAAATTACGCAACAGCAGGGCGAAGGCGAGGTTGACCGATTCCGGGACCGGGATCCACACGCGGTGTCCATCACCTGGCGCCACGTCCACCGCCGATCCTTTATCGTTCTGCATGGTTTCCAGCGTGCAATTGAGGTTGCCTTCGGGCGTCATGATCTCGACAGAATCCCCGAGCATAAACTTATTCTTTACCGCAATCTGCGCCCAGTCACCGCGACGTTCGCCGGTGAATTCGCCGACAAACTGCTGGCGCTCGGAGATGGAGAAACCTTGCTGGTAGTTCTGATAGCTGTCATGGGTATGACGACGCAGAAAGCCTTCGGTGTAACCGCGATGCGCCAAACCTTCCAGCGTCTCCAGCAGCGCTGGGTCGAAGGGTTTACCCGCAGCGGCATCGTCAATGGCACGGCGATAAACCTGCGCGGTGCGCGCGCAGTAGTAGAAGGATTTGGTGCGGCCTTCGATTTTCAGCGAGTGAACACCCATTTGGCTCAGACGTTCAACGTGCGCCACCGCGCGCAGATCTTTTGAGTTCATGATGTAGGTGCCGTGTTCATCCTCGAAGGCGCTCATCACCTCACCCGGCTTCATCTTCTCTTCCAGCAGGAACACGCGGTCGGTGGTCGCGCCGGCGCCCAAAGTCGGCTCCTGCACCTTAACCGGCTCATGGAAACCGACGATATTGCCCATCTCATCCTGCTTGCCTTCTTCCACTTTATATTCCCAGCGGCAGGCGTTGGTGCAGGTCCCTTGATTCGGATCGCGTTTGTTGAGGTAGCCCGAGAGCAGGCAGCGGCCGGAGTAAGCCATGCACAGCGCGCCGTGCACGAAGATCTCAATCTCCATTTCCGGCACCTGCTGACGGATTTCTGCAATCTCATCCAGCGATAGCTCGCGTGAAAGAATCACGCGCGTCAGCCCCATCTGCTGCCAGAATTTCACCGTGGCCCAGTTGACCGCGTTGGCCTGCACCGACAGATGAATCGGCATCTGCGGAAAGGCTTCACGCACCAGCATAATCAAGCCGGGATCGGACATGATCAGCGCGTCCGGCTGCATGGCAATGACCGGCGTCAGATCGCGGATAAAGGTTTTCAGTTTGGCGTTGTGCGGGGCGATGTTGACCACCACGTAGAATTTCTTACCGAGCGCATGGGCTTCATTGATGCCCTGCGCCAGAATCTCGTGGGTGAATTCGTTGTTGCGCACGCGCAGGCTGTAGCGCGGTTGGCCAGCGTAGACGGCATCAGCGCCGTAGGCAAAGGCATAGCGCATATTCTTCAGCGATCCCGCTGGAGAAAGCAGTTCAGGTTTTAACATGGATTTTCTCACTGATGTCAGGTCAGCATGCCATCGTGGATGGCAGGTGCAGCGGCCGCATTATACGGCCCTGCAAAAGGTGGGGAATTGTAGGCAGGCCCGCACCCGATGTAAATTGACCTGGATCAATGTAAGCCGTTGCAGGCTACAGCAAGCGGCAGACGTCAGCTTCCCAGCGATACCCCATGCCGTACACCGCGCGGATAAACGGCTGTTCCGCATCGAGGCTTTCCAGCTTGCGGCGCAGGTTTTTGATGTGACTGTCGATAGTGCGATCGGTGACTACGCGGTAATCGTCGTAGAGATGATTGAGCAACTGCTCGCGCGAGAACACTTTTCCCGGCTCCAGCGCCAGCGTTTTCAGCAGACGAAATTCGGCGGGCGTCAGCTCCAGCTGTTGTTCACGCCAGCTGGCCTGAAAGCGGCTCTCATCAATATGCAGAGGCGATTCCTGCTGCGCCTCTTCCGGCGAACGTTTGACGCGGCGCAAAATGGTTTTGACGCGCGCCACCACTTCACGCGGGCTGAACGGCTTGCAGATATAGTCATCCGCGCCGATTTCAAGCCCCAGCAGGCGATCAATCTCCTCGGTGCGCGCGGTCACCATGATGATCGGCAGTTCCGAGAAACGTCGAATTTCGCGGCACAGGGTTAAGCCGTCGCGGCCGGGCAGCATCAAATCCAGCAGCATCAGGTCCGGCGGCGTGTGCTGAACATAGCTCAACACCGCGTTACCGTCGGCAATGTGGTGCGTGCGATAGTTGGACGCCTGCAGATAATCAATCATCAACTGCGCCAGTTTGGGTTCATCTTCTACTACAAGGATCAGAGGATCGCTATTTTCCGGGCTCATAAGTGGCGTCTAGTGAGGAACATACGGCAAGTTTAGCGTGATTTGCAGTCCACCTAAATCAGAGTGATCCGCACTGATGCTGCCGTCATGCGCTTCCACGATGTTTTTACAGATCGCCAGGCCAAGCCCAGAGCCGCCGCTGGCGCGATTGCGTGAACTTTCCGCGCGGAAAAATCGTTCAAATAATTGTGCCTGATGGGCCGGATCAACGCCCGGCGCGCTATCCGCAAAGCGCAGCTGCCAGTTTTCGCCCGCCAGCTGCATCGAGAGCTGCACCGCGCCACCGCTGTCGGTGTAACGCAGGCTGTTTTCCAGCAAATTGGTGAACAGCTGCATCAGGCGATCGGGATCGCCAAAGCTCTCCGCCTGCGCGGGTAACGCCAGATTAAGAGCTAAGCCGCGGCTGCGATAGCGTTCGCCGAAGCTGCCGGCCACCACTTCCAGCAGAGTGACCAGATCAACCGGCTGCTTGCGATAGGCGAGGGCGCCCGCGTCAGATAATGACAGCTGATGCAGATCCTCCACCAGTTTCGTCAGCACCACCACTTCACTTTGCAATGAACTGATGGCTTCCGGCGTCAGCTTGCGCACGCCATCCTGCATCGCTTCCAGCTCACCGCGCAGAATCGCCAGCGGCGTGCGCAGTTCATGGGAGATGTCGGCCATAAAGGCGCGGCGGTTGCTTTCGTTCTTTTCCAGCGAACTGGCAAGCTGGTTGAAGTCGCGGCCCAGTTGGCCGAGTTCATCGCTGCTGCCGACTTCCACGCGGGTAGCGAAATTGCCCGCCGCCAAATGGTGCGTGCCATCCACCAGCCGTTTTACCGGTGCCAGTAAACCGCGCGCCAGCAGCCAGGTGACCAGCGCGGCGAGTAACCCGGTCAGCGCCACAATCATCCAGCTGGTGCGTCGCTGCTGCTGATCAAAGTTGATGTCGGTGCTGCGCGTCAGACGTTCTGCCGGTGAGGCAATCACCCAGCCAACAATTTTGCCGTTGCTGGTGGTGATATTGCGCCGGGTACCTTCCGGCGGTACCGGCTGGCGCGGCCCTGACAGCACTTTGTATTGCTGATCGATAATCCAGAACTGCGTGCGCCAGCCGTGCGGCGGTAACTGATTCACGCTGCCCGGATTCTGCTCCAGCGAGCGCAAAATTGAAAAAATCAGCTTGTCATTGCTGCGCAGAAAATCCCAGCTACCGTGCTGTTCATACTGATCGGCCAGCGCATCGCTCAGCAGGGTTAAGCGCTGCTCGTTGCCCTTTTTGATGTAATCCACAAAGCCGTGCTCAAAGCTGAGCCGCACGCCCCAATGCATGGTGATGATCACCAGCATGCAGGTGGAAAAAATCGCCGCAAACAGCTTGGCACCAATGCCCCATTTTACCGGCCGCTTCATCCTTTGCTCCTGCCTCTAAGGTCAACGTTTTTACTGACATCCTTCGGTACGCGCCAGAACACCAGCGCCGGCAGCGCAATCACCAGCGCCATGCATAGATAGGCGTAAATGAAGGTTTGATGCGCCGCCGGGCTGTCGGCTACCACGCCGTGGCCAAATGCGCCCAGCAGCAAACCGGCCACGGTGACGCCAATACTCATCGACAGCTGCATGATCATTGACAACAACGAGTTGCCGCTGGAAGCCAGATCGTCCGGCAGTTCCTTTAGCGTCAGGGTATTCATCGAAGAGAAGCGGATGGCGTTGACCATGCCCTGCAGCAATAACACCACCGGCAGCAGCCAAATCCATCCCAGCAGCGCCACCAGCGGGAACAGCAGCACCACCAGCGCCAGTGACAGGGTCGCGCCGACCAGCGCATTGCGATAGCCGAACAGGTTGACGATGCGCACCACCACGCGCTTAGTCCCCATATTGCCGAGCACCATTGGAATCATCATCAATCCGGCGTGGAATGGGCTATAGCCGAGGCCGACCTGCAGGAAAATGGGCGTCATAAACGGCAGCATGCCGCTACCGATGCGGCCGGTAAAACTGCCGATCAGGCCAATTGAATAGATGCGGTTATCAAACAGTTTCAGGCTGAACAGTGCGTTATCGTTGTTGCGGCCGTGCATCAGGTAGAACAACAGCGAAAACACCCCAACCAGAATCAGTAAGCCGAGCAACAGCGGCGATCCGCCGGCGCTGCGCTGACCATCCAGCGCCATCGTTAAGGTCGCCATGCCGACGGCCAGCAGCACAAAACCGAGGAAATCGAAGCGCCGCGTCTGCATGGTGTAATTCGGCATCAGCGTCAGCGTGGCAATCGCACCAATGATGCCAACCGGAATGTTGATCAGGAAAATCCAGTGCCAGCTGGCGTACTGCACCAGAATCCCGCCCAGCGCCGGGCCGAGCAGCGGACCAATTTGTCCCGGCGTGGTGACGAAGGTCATCGCCGACATATATTGCTCGCGCGGCACAATTTTCATCACCGTTAAGCGGCCAACCGGCACCATCATCGCGCCACCAATTCCTTGCACCACGCGCGCCATAATCAGCTCATCGAGCGTGGCGGAGAAGGCGCACAGCAGCGAGCCGATGCTGAACAGCACAATCGCGCAGAAGAAGATATTGCGCACGCCAAAACGGTCCGCCAGCCAGCCGCTGATCGGCAACGTAATCGCCACCGTCAGCACATAAGAGACGATCACCGAGTGCATATTCAGCGGGCTGACGTTGAGATCGCGCGCCATCGACGGGATCGCGGTATTGACGATGGTGGTATCCAGCGCCTGCATAAAGAAGCCAAACGCGACGATCCACAGCTGCCAGCGCACGGTGGCGTTTTGAGGTGACATGCAGGTACCCGTTATGTCAGATCCAGTTTTCGCAGATCAGCCCATTCACGCGTGAAAATTCACGCAAATTGTTCGATACCAACGTCAGGGCGGCACTGCGCGCATGAGCGGCGATGTGAAGATCGTTCATGCCGATCGGCGTGCCATTTTTCTCAAGCTCTGCGCGGATAGCGCCATAGTGGAAAGCGGCTTTGGCATCGTAATTCAGCACATCAAGGCGTGAGACAAAATCTTCAACGGTACGTAGGTTCCGCTCAGGAAAGGCGCTCTTTTCTGAGCCGTGAAACAGCTCCGCCAGGGTGATCGTCGAGATAACCATCCGGCCGACATTGGCGTTGAAACGTTCGAGCACTTCAATCGGCCGCCGCTTGATGACGTAGATAACAATATTGGTATCCAGCATGTAGCGATGCATTAAAACGCTTCCCGCTCAGATTGTTCCTGCGAAGCACGCTCATCCATAAAATCATCGCTCACCGTCGGACCGTCGAGGAAAAAACTGTCCCAGGCGTTCTCTATGGGCGTGAGGATGCGCTCCTTGCCAATCGCTCTGACGGTGACGTTTTTCACATCATCAGGAAAACGAACGTCTGCTGGAATGCGAACGTTTTGCGTCCTGTTGCTGGTGAACACGGTACCTTGTGACATATAAACCTCCACAGTATTGAACTGGTTAAAGTTTACGCTCTTGGTGCTACATAGCAAGCGTATGTAGCAGGTCATTCAGCGGCTAACTGAACCTTTTTCTTACGCCGCCGCAGCTTATCCATCATCAAATAGACCACCGGCGTGGTGTAGAGCGTCAGCAGCTGGCTCATCACTAAACCCCCGGCGATGGTGATGCCGAGCGGCTGACGCAGCTCCGCGCCGTCACCGCTGGTCAGCACCAGCGGCAGTGCGCCAAACAGTGCGGCGAGCGTGGTCATCAGAATCGGGCGGAAACGCAGCTGGCACGCCTGGAAAATCGCATCGCGCGGCGACAGATTGCCGTTGCGCTCGGCATCCAGCGCAAAGTCGACCATCATGATGGCGTTCTTCTTCACGATACCGATCAGCAGCAGAATGCCAATCAGCGCAATCAGGCTGAACGGCGTGTTGAACAGCTCCAGCGCCAGCAGCGCGCCGACGCCCGCCGACGGCAGCGTGGAGAGAATGGTCAGCGGATGCACGTAGCTCTCATACAGAATGCCCAGCACGATATACACCGCCGCAATCGCCGCCAGCATCAGGTAGAGCTGATTGGATTGCGACTGCTGGAACACCTGCGCGGTGCCGGCAAAGCTGCCGCGCACGCTGGAAGGCACGCCAAGCGCGGTGATGGTGCGGTCAATAGCTTCAGACGCCTGCGACAGCGATACGCCTTCCGGCAGGTTGAAGGAAACGGTGGACGCCGCCGACAAGCCTTCGTGGTTCACCGATAGCGGCGCGTTGGCCGGTTGCCACTTGGCAAACCAGCTCAGCGGAATCGCTTTGCCTTCGCTGTTGATCACAAACATCTGATCGAGTGAACTGATGTCCTGGGTGTAGCGCGAATCAACTTCCATCACCACTTTGTACTGATTAAGCGGTTGATAAATGGTGGAGATCTGGCGCTGGCCAAAAGCGTTATTCAGCAGGGCGTTAGCGGCAGAGACATCAATGCCGAGCCGCGCCATGCTTTCACGGTCGTAAGTCAGGTTCATTTCACTGCCGTTGTCCTGCTGATCCGAGTTGACGTCCGCCAGCTCGGGCAGGGCGGCGAACGCCTGACGGATTTTCGGCTCCCATTCGCGCAAATCATTCAGGTTATCCGACAGCAAACTGTACTGATAGCTGGCGTTGGACTCACGTCCGCCAATGCGAATGTCCTGCACCGCGTTGAGATAGAGATTGGCACCGGGCTCTTTCGCCAGCTTGATACGCAGCCGGGCGATCACTTCCTGCGCGCTTTCGCTGCGCTCGGAGAGTGGCTTGAGCGAGACGAACATCGAGCCACTGTTAGTGCGCGAACCGCCGGTAAAGCCGGTGACGTTATCCACTGCCGGATCGGCTTTGATGATGTTCATGAAATCCTGCAGCTTGCCGCGCATCGCCTGGAACGAAATGCTCTGATCCGCCGAGATAAAACCTTGTAAGCGACCGGTATCCTGCTCCGGCATAAAGGTTTTCGGGATCGAGATGAACAGCCACACGGTGAGCGCCACGGTGCCGAGCAGCAACATCAGCACCCAAATGGCGTGATTCAGCACCCAACCCAATGAGCGCGCGTAGCCGTTTTGCACTTTCATCAGCAGTTTGCCGAAACCGCGGAGACGCGGCTGGCTGCGTTTGACCTGCGGTTTCAGCAGATAGGCGCACATCATTGGCGTCAGCGTGACCGAGATAAACAGCGAGATCAGAATCGCCACCGACAGCGTGATGGCGAACTCCGAGAAGAAGCGACCAATAATGCCGCCAATCATCAGCAGCGGCAGGAACACGGCAATCAGCGATAGGCTCATCGACAGCACGGTAAAACCGACCTCGCGCACGCCGGTCAGCGCCGCCTGCAGCGGCTTCATGCCCGCTTCGACGTGGCGCGCAATGTTCTCCAGCACCACAATGGCGTCATCGACGACAAATCCGGTGGCGATGGTCAACGCCATCAGCGACAGGTTATTCAGGCTGAAGCCACACAGATACATGGCGGCGAAGGTGCCAATCAATGAAACCGGCACCGCAGCGGCGGGGATCAGCGTGGCGCGCCAGTCACGCAGGAAGGCAAACACCACCAGAATCACCAGCGCGACGGCGATGATCAGCGACTGCTCCACTTCATGCAGCGAGGCGCGAATCGTTGGCGAACGGTCCTGCGCAATTTGCAGATCGATGGCGGCGGGGATCACGTCGTGCAGTTCCGGCAATTCGCCACGAATGCGATCGACGGTATCGATGATGTTGGCTTCCGGCGATTTACGCACCACCAGCAGCACCGCCGCTTTACCGTTGGTCATCCCGGCGTTGCGCACATCCTGCACCGAATCCTGCACGTTAGCGACATCGCTGAGGCGCACCGCCGCACCGTTGTTGTAATGCACCACCAGCGGCTGATATTCGCTGGCGGTTTGCAATTCTCCGTTGGTACGTAACTGCCAGCGCTGCTGCACATCGTCAATCGCGCCCTGCGGACGGCGCTGGTTGGCGTTGCTGATGGCGGTGCGCACCGCATCCAGTGATACGCCCTGGTTGAACAGCGCCTGCGGATTGAGTTCAACGCGCACCGCCGGCAGCGAACTGCCGCCGACTGTCACATCGCCCACGCCCTCAATCTGCGACAGTTTCTGCGCCAGTTGCGTTGAGGCGTAATCATACAGCTGACCGGGATTATAAATGTCTGAGGTCAGCGTCAGGATCATGATTGGCGCATCGGAAGGGTTGGCTTTGCGATAGCTGGGACGACTCGGCATGCCGGTTGGCAGCAGGCTTTGTGCGGCGTTGATCGCCGCCTGCACATCGCGCGCCGCACCGTTGATGTCGCGATCAAAATCGAACACCAGAATGATGCGCGTGCTGCCTAGCGAGCTGGTGGAGGTCATTTCGTTGACGCCCGCGATGCGCCCCAGCGAGCGCTCCAACGGCGTTGCCACCGATGCCGCCATGGTTTCCGGCGACGCACCGGGCAGCGAAGCCGAAATCAAAATCACCGGGAAATCCAGCTGTGGCAGCGGCGCCACCGGCAGCAGACGGAAGCCGAGAATACCGGCCAGCGCAATCGCCAGCGTCAGCAAAGTGGTGGCGACCGGACGATGGATAAACAGCGCGAAAAACTTCACGACTGCGCCTCCGGGCGCTTAAAGCGACGGCGCGTTGCGTGCGACAGGCGATCAAACAGCAGATAGATCACCGGCGTGGTGAACAGCGTCAGCACCTGGCTCACCACCAAACCGCCCACCATGGCGATGCCCAGCGGACGACGCAACTCCGCGCCAACGCCGGTGCTCAGCATCAGCGGCAGTGCACCGAGCAGCGCCGCCAGCGTGGTCATCAGAATTGGGCGGAAACGCAGCAAGCACGCCTGATAAATCGCCTCGCGCGGCGGCATGCCTTGCTCACGTTCCGCTGCCAGCGCGAAGTCGATCATCATGATGGCGTTTTTCTTCACGATACCGATCAGCAAAATAATGCCGATAATGGCGATGATATCCAGCTCATTACCGCTCAGCATCAGCGCCAGCAGCGCGCCGACACCGGCGGTGGGCAGCGTCGAGAGAATAGTGATGGGATGGATAAAGCTCTCATACAACACGCCGAGCACGATATACATCGCCACCACCGCCGCCACGATCAGCCACACGGTGCTGGACAGCGCCGCTTCAAAGGCCAGCGTGCTGCCCTGGAACTGCGTCATCATTTCGGCGGGCATGCCCACCTGATCTTCCGCTGCGCTCACCGCTTTCACCGCATCGCCCAACGAATACCCTTCCGCGACATCAAACGAGAAGGTCGCCGACGGGAACTGGTCGAGATGGTTGATGCTGAGCGCGGCGTGGCGCTGCTCAATCTGCGCGATGGCGCTAAGCGGCACGCTGCCGCCGTCGCTGCTGGTCAGACGAATGCCGTCGAGGCTCGCCAGTCCTGGCGTGGCGTCGCTGTTCTGCTCCAGCACCACGCGATACTGATTAGCCTGGGTGTAAATGGTGGAGATCAGGCGCTGGCCAAAGGCGTTATACAGCGCGTTATCCACGTCGGCCATGCTGATGCCGAGGCGGCTGGCGCTGTCACGATCGACTCTTACAAAAGCTTCCAGACCTTGATCCTGCCAGTCGCTGCTGACGTCGCGCAGTTGCGGCAGCGTGTTAAGTTGCGCCAGCAGTTTCGGCACCCACAAACTCAGCGACTCCAGCGAACCAGATTGCAGCGTGAACTGGTACGGCGTGCGACTCGCCTGGGTATCAATGGTCAAATCCTGCACCGGCTGCAGCCATAGGGAAATGCCGGGCACTTTGGCTAACGCCTGTTGCAGACGCTGCTGCACGGCCGGAATGCGATCGTCACGCTCATCCAGCGGCTTCAGGTTGATTTGCAGGCGCGCGCTGTTGAGCGCGGCGTTGGTGCCATCGACGCCGACAAACGAGGTCATGCTCTGCACCGCCGGATCTTTCATGATGATCGAGGCGACATCGCGCGTGCGCTCTGCCATGTTGGCGTAAGAGACCGACTGCGGCGCCTGCAAGGTGCCCTGAATAATGCTGTTATCCTGCTGCGGGAAGAATCCTTTGGGGATCACGATCCACAGCAACACGGTGATCAGCAAGGTGCCGAGCGCTACCGACAAGGTGATCCACGGATGCAGCAGCACGCGCGTTAAGCCGCGTCCGTAACGGGCAATAATGCGGTCAAACATCGCTTCGCTGGCCCGCGAGAAGCGGTTCTGCTTACGCAGCGATTCAGCGCTTAACATGCGGGCGCACATCATCGGCGTCAGCGTCAGCGACACCACGGCGGAGATCAAAATCGCCACCGCCAGCGTCACGGCGAATTCTCGGAACAAGCGGCCAATCACATCGCCCATAAACAGCAGCGGAATGAGCACCGCAATCAGCGAGAAGGTGAGGGAGATAATGGTAAAGCCAATCTCGCCCGCGCCTTTCAGCGCCGCCGTCAGCGGCTTTTCGCCTTTTTCGATATAGCGCGAGATGTTCTCGATCACCACGATGGCGTCATCAACCACAAAACCGGTGGCAATGGTCAGCGCCATCAGCGTCAGGTTGTTGATCGAGAAGCCCAGGAAATACATCGCGGCAAAGGTGCCGACCAGCGACAGCGGCACGGCGACGGCGGGAATGAGGGTCGCCGGAACGTTACGCAGGAACAGGTAAATGATCATCACCACCAAACCCATCGCCAGCATCAGTTCGTGCTGGGTATCGCTGACCGACGCGCGGATGTTGGTGGTGCGGTCGGTAAGCAGTTTCACCTCCACCGATTTCGGCAGCGTGGCGGTTAATCCGGGCAGCATGGCGCGAATATTATCGGCGGTGGCGATGATGTTAGCGCCGGGCTGGCGCTGCACGTTGAGCACAATCGCCTGCTGACGGTTCGCCCAGGCGCCCAGCCAGCTGTTTTCGGCACCTTGTTCGATGGTCGCCACATCGCCCAGTCGCACCGGCGCGCCGTTGTTATAGCTGATGATCAGCTTGCGATAGTCTTCCGCCGAGGTCATCTGATCGTTAGCCGACAGGGTAATTGAGCGCGTTGGGCCGTCGAGGCTGCCTTTCGCCGAATTGACGTTAGCGTTAGTAATGGCGGTGCGCACCGATTCGCTGGTCAGGCCGAGCGCAGCCAGCGCCTGGGTGTTCATCTTCACACGCACCGCAGGACGTTGCCCGCCCGACAGCGTGACTAAACCCACGCCCGAAACCTGAGAAATCTTCTGCGCCACGCGCGTTTCCACCATGTCCTGCACCTGCGTGAGCGGCATGCTGGTGGTGGTGACGGCGAGCGTCATGATCGGCGGGTCGGCCGGATTTACTTTGCTGTAGACCGGTGGATTTGGCAGATCGCTCGGCAGCAGATTGGTGGCGGAGTTGATCGCCGCCTGTACTTCCTGCTCGGCAACATCCAGTGGCAGCGTCAGCTGAAACTGCAATGTGACAACCGACGCGCCGCCCGAACTCTGCGACGCCATCTGCTTCAGGCCGGACATCTGGCCAAACTGGCGTTCCAGCGGCGCGGTAATGGAAGAGGTCACCACATCGGGAGAAGCGCCGGGATAGAGCGTAACCACTTGAATGGTCGGATAATCGACTTCAGGTAACGCGGAGACCGGCAGAAAACGGTAGCCGAGCACGCCGGCTAACAGAATGGCGATCATCAGCAGCGTGGTGGCGACCGGGCGCAGAATAAACAGGCGCGAAGGTCCACCGCTGCTGTCAGGAGGCATCACCTGCATTATTGACGCTCTCCGCGTGCGGGCTGCGCAGCGCGCGTGCTGTGGGTCGCGACGCTTTGCGGTGCCACCACTTCAACGGTGGCACCTTCCGTCAGGCGATCGAGCCCGTCGGTCACCACGCGTTCGCCTGCTTCGAGGCCCGCGCTGATCACCACTTTCTGGCTATCCTGCAAACCGGCGGTGACGCGTTTTTTGCTCACTTTGTTGTCGCTGTTGACCACCCAGACAAAGTGACCGTCGTTGCTCATCTGCAATGCGGCGGTGGGGATCACCACCGCATCCTGCAAGGTGTCCACTTTCAGACGCGCATTGACAAACTGATTCGGGAACAGCGTGTCATCTTCGTTGCTGAAGCGTGCTTTGAGTTTGATGGTGCCGGTGGTGGCATCGATCTGGTTATCGAGGCTCAACAGCGTGCCGCTGGTCAGCAGCGTTTTGTTGCTGCGATCCCAGGCTTCGACGATCAGCGGCTGTCCGCTTTTCTGCGCCTTGAGGATTTGGCTGATGTTGTTCTCGGCGACGCTGAACACCACGTCAATGGGGTGCGTTTCGGTGATCACCACCAATCCGGTGGTATCGCCGGAGGTGATGTAGTTGCCGACATCCACCTGCTTCAAGCCGACCCGTCCACCAATCGGCGCAGTAATGCGGCTGTAGGTGAGATTAAGCTGGGCGCTGGCGACGTTGCCTTCATCAGCTTTAAGGGTGCCGAGCGTTTCGCTCACCAGCGAACGTTGCGTATCGAGTTCCTGCTGCGACACCAGCGAGGTTTTCGCCAGTTTTTCATAGCGACTGAGATCGCGGCGCGCGTTGGCGAGCGTAGCCTGGTCTTTTGCCAGTTGGCCCTGCGCCTGAGTTAATGCCACCTGATAAGGGCGCGGATCGATTTCCGCCAGCAGCGCGCCAGCGGCCACTTGCTCTCCTTCCTGGAAGTGCAGCGCCATCAATTGGCCGTCAACGCGGCTGCGCACCGTAACGGTGTTGGCGGCGGTCACGGTGCCAAGGCCACTGAGGAAATACGGCACGCTTTGGGTGGTGGCAGCGGCGGCTTGCACTGGCGCTAAGGGGCGTTTGCCACCTGCGCCGCGACCACGCTGCTGCTGACCTTCGGCCTGCGGCTGTTTATTCGGTTCCGCTGGATGCTGCCACCAATAATATCCGCTCGCCAGCACGGCAATCACGGCTACGGCCAGTAAGCTTGTTTTAATTCGACGGTTCATCAAGGCGTGTGCTCTCCAGCATTTTTCGTTTTCCCCAATGCGAAATATAAAAATAGCCATTTCGCAAACGAATGATTGTAGTCGCCCGGACCGGGCAAAAATTGAAGGAAATAAGAATATCGCCCCATTAAAGGTAAGTATTCATATTCTGTAAATATTCTGCCAGCAATAGGCATAAGCGCGGCAATTTCCTTTGCTAAGCTCAATACAGACCTGTCTCGTTTGAATAAGGAGAACAAAATGAGTCAACAGAAACTCCGCCAGCTCGGCGACAGCGGTATTGAAGTTCCCCGTCTCACCTTTGGCGGCAATGTGTTTGGCTGGACGGTGGGTGAGAAAACCTCATTTTCCCTGCTTGATGCGCTGGTGGAGAAGGGCTTGTTCTTCATCGATACCGCCGACGTTTATTCGCGCTGGGCGCCGGGTAACGAAGGTGGCGAATCGGAAACCATCATCGGTAAATGGCTGAAGAAAAGCGGCAAGCGCGACAGCATCGTGCTGGCCACCAAAGTCGGCATGGAGCTGTCGCCGGAGAAAACCGGCCTCAAGCCGGCTTACATTCGTCAGGCGGTAGAAGATTCGCTGCGCCGCCTGCAAACCGACGTCATCGATCTTTATCAGGCGCACCGCGATGATGACACTACGCCGCTGCTGGACACGCTGAAAGCCTTCGATTCGCTGATCAAAGAGGGCAAAGTGCGTGCCATTGGCGCGTCTAACTATAACGCTAAACGTCTGCAGGAAGCGCTGGACGTGAGCAAGCAACATGGCCTGGCGCGCTATGAAACCCTGCAGCCGGAATACAATCTCTACGATCGTCAGGAGTATGAAAGCGGTTTGGAGCAGGTTGCGGTGAAAAATGGCCTCGGCGTGATTAACTACTATTCGCTGGCCAGCGGCTTCCTCAGCGGTAAGTACAAAAAGCCAGAGGATGCCAGCAAAAGTCAGCGCGGGCAGGGCATCGTCGACAAGTACCTGAATGAACGCGGCAAGCGCATTGTTGAAGCACTGGAAGATGTTGCCGCCTCGCACGATGTGTCGGCAACGCAGGTGGCGCTGGCGTGGCAGATTGCCCGTCCGAGCATTACCGCTCCGATTGTCAGCGCCACGTCGCTGGAGCAGTTGGATGAGTTGGTGAAAGCCACCCAGCTCGAGCTCAGCAAGCAAGAGATCGAAGAGCTGGCGAGCGCCAGCAAACTGTAAGGTTTTCAGGGACGCTGCGGCGTCCCGCTATTTTCCAGCTCTGCCTCACAAAAAATGCCATTTCCCACAAAAGATTTTCAATCATCGACAGATGTCACAATTGCGCTAACGCACTATCATCCTGCAGTAAACTGCGCACATATTTGCAAAAACTGACAAATCCTCAGCACTATCCTCTGTTCGATCCATTCCAGTAACTTCATATAAGAATAACCATCATGAACAGAAAAGAAGCAGTGCAGCATTTACCCCGCCTGGCAGCGGGAACTCTGATGTTTGCGATGCTGAGTGCATCTGCGCTGGCCGCTGATGCTTTCAGTTACGACTCTCCCTATATGTTTGGTGATTGGGGCGGTTACCGAACGCAGCTGGAAAATGACGGCATAAAATTCGACGTTAACTACACCATGGAAAGCGGCTCCAATCTGGCGGGCGGCGCCGATACCAACACCTCAATGCGCTACAGCGATCAGTGGGCGTTTGGCGCTAACTTCGACCTGGAAAAACTGCTCAACTGGCAGGATGCGCAATTCCAGATGACGATTACCGATCGTAATGGTCAGAACATTTCCGACAAGGTCGCCGATCGTCGCACCGGCATGTTGTCCTCCACTCAGGAAGTGTACGGACGCGGCCAAACCTGGCGTTTAACCCAGTTCTGGTTAAGCAAAGGTCTGTTCGATAACACCGTGAACCTGAAAGCCGGTCGCGTTACCGTCGGTGAAGATTTCGATAACTTTGACAGTAAGTTCCAGAACCTGGCGTTCGGTAGCGGCCAGGCCGGTAACTGGCGTGGCGATCGCTGGTTCAACTGGCCGGTGTCCCAATGGGGCGGCCGCGTGAAGGTGAATATCACACCTGAAGTGTTCTTCCAGGTGGGCTTCTATAACCAGAACCGCGCCAACTACGATCGCGGCGACGGATTCCGTCTTGATACCAGCAACTCCGAAGGCAATCTGGTGCCGGTAGAGTTGGGCTGGAAACCGACGTTAGGCGCCGACAAGCTGCCGGGTAATTACCGTATCGGCTATTACTACTCTTCGGTTAACGGCGACAACTACGGCAGCTGGCGCGATGGGGCTTATCAAAGCCAGGATCACGCTTACGGCGGCTACGTGCTGTTGCAACAGCAGCTGACCGCGCAGGGCGGCGATGCCAGCAGTGGTTTGGGCGTCACCGTTCAAGCGGTGATGAACGACCATAAAACCTCGAAAACGGATAACTATCAGTCGGTGAGCTTCACCTGGAAAGGGCCGTTTGATGCGCGTCCGCAGGATGAGATTGGTGTGGGTGCGGCACGTATTCATGTTAACAGCGCCTACACGCGTTCGCAGCGAGAGCAGAACAACGCGAACGGTGAGACCGACTTCAATAGCCCAACCTACCTGCCGATTCAGGATGGCTCAGAGTACAACTATGAGATCTACTACAACGCCCAGCTGACCAAATGGCTGCAATTGCGTCCGAACCTGCAATATGTGGTGGCGCCGGGGGCGGTAAGTGAAGTGAAAGATGCGTTTGTGGGTGGGATCAGTGCGAACGTGAATTTCTAATCTGGCAGAATCTGTGACTTTGCCCTCTCCCTTTGGGAGAGGGCAGGGAGAGGGGATTATCTGAACATCACTTCAGCCCAGCGGGCGAGGCCGGCGGTCACCGAGGCGAAGTCATCGCCGCTGGCGATAGGCGTATCGGGCAGCGCCTGCTGTAACGCCGCACGCAACACCGGAGAACGTGCGCTACCGCCGGTGAGATAAATCACTTCCGGCTTGGTTTCGCAGGTGGCGAGCGCCAGATGCACTTGCTCCAGAATGCGCTCCAGCGGTTGATTAATCGCTTCTTCCAGCTGCGCAGCGCTAATTTGCGCCTGCAATTGCGCGGCGATAAACGCCAGCGAGGCATCGGTCTCTTTCACCTCCGACAGCGCAATCTTGCTCTCTTCCGCTGCACGCACCAGACGATAGCTCAGCTTCTGCTGCCACACTTTCAGCAGGTGCGCCACTTTGTCGCTGTGTTCAGCATCGCGAATCAAATCGCGCAGCAGTTTGCCGCTGGCCGCGGAATAGAAGTCGCTTTGTGCCGGAACGTCGTTGATCGCCACCGCATTCCACCACGGCAGCGCGGGCAGCGCGGTGCCTTTCTGCGTATTGCCACCGAGCCCCAGCAGCGGCATCAGGGTTTTAAACGCCAGCATAATGTCGAGATCGTTTCCGCCCACGCGGCATCCGCTGTGGCCAAGTAAACTTTCACGGCGATCGGTTTTATGACGCCATTCCGGCCCCATCAGCAGCATCGAGCAGTCGGTGGTGCCGCCGCCGATATCGACGACTAATACGCGCGTCTCTTTCTGCAGCGTGGCTTCGAAATCGAGGCCCGCCGCCACCGGCTCAAACTGGAACTCCACATCACGAAAACCGGCGCGCTGTGCCGCTCGCAGCAGAATGCCTTGCGCCTGCTGGTTAGCCTCTTCGCCGCCTAAACCCTGGAAGTTAATAGGGCGGCCAATCACCGCTTGCTCAATCGGGCGATCGAGCTGGGTTTCGCCTTGCTGACGAATGTGCAGCATCATCGCGCACACCAAATCTTCAAAGAAGGCGATCTGCTGTGGCTTCAGGCCGTTAGCGCCGAGGAAGGATTTCGGTGACTTCACGAACCACACTTCTTCGGGATCGACCATATATTGCTGCAGCGCGGTCAAACCGAACTGCACGCTGCCTGGCGTGACGTCGATATCTTCTTCGCGGTTATAGCGCAGCGCACGCTGCAATAAGGCGGTGCCTTCGCTGTCGGGCGTTGGCACCTGATGATGGCGATGCAGCCATTCGCTGATCGCTTCACGCGTTGGCGCGCAAATCATGGAGGGAAGCAAGCGCTGACCATTCTCCAGTGTCAGCAGGCGCGGCGTGCCATTATCGCTGACCGCAATTGAGCAGTTTGCTGTGCCGTAATCGAATCCGATAAACATATTTATCCCCCATGCCGGAAAAAAGGGGGCGACTTTAGCGCAGCCAGCGCGGGCTGGCAATGGGCAGACGTGGCAGATTACATCTGCACTTCCTGATAAACGTGATACTGACCACGGCCCGCGTGTTTTGCGCTGTAACAGGCGACATCGGCCTGTGACATCACCACATTGCTGATGCAGTTGCGTTGATCAATTTGCGTGATGCCGGCACTTGCGCCGACATGATAAGTCTGCTCCTGCCACATAAAGCGATATTCGCTCACGGCGGTGACGATACGCTGCACCACGTCGCGCACCTGATCCACTTCGCAATTCGGCATTAGCACGCCAAATTCGTCGCCGCCCAAACGCGCCAGCATATCGCTGCTGCGCAGATGATGCGGCATCAGCTCTGCCAGTTCGCGCAGCAGCGCATCACCGGCGGCATGCCCGGCGGTATCGTTCACCGCCTTGAATTTATCCAGATCGATAAATACCAAGACGTGATGGGTGTGGTTGGCCGCCGCATCGTTCACCAACTGCTTCAAACGCTGCTCGAAGCTGTGGCGATTTGGCAGGCGCGTCAGCATATCGTGTGAAGCGCTGTAGCTCAGGCGCTTCATCACCTTGCGCGATTCACTGACGTCCTGAATAACCATCACCGCGCCGATGCTGGCGCCGGTCAGGGTTTTCAGCGGCGTGATGCTGTAGTGGATCTCCACGCGCGTGCCGTCTGGTGTATGCAGCACCAGCTCTTCATCGAGTTCGGGAGAGATTTTTTCGTCCGGCAGCTGGCACAACAGCAAATTATCGACGCGCGGGCCGCTCGCGCCGCGCGTGATGTTAAGCAGTTCGGTAATGGGTACGCCTGCGGCTTTTTCCTGTGGCCAGCCGCTCAGCGTTTCGGCCACCGGATTCATAAAGGTGACGCGCATTTCATCATCGGTACTGATCACCGCTTCACCGATGGAATCGAGGGTGATCGCCATGCGCTCTTTTTCCTGGAACAGCGCTTCATTCAGCGCGCGCAGCGGCGTGATGTCCTGACAGATGCCGAGCATACGTTCAATCTGCCCATCCTGACTCAGAATGCGGTTGGCCTCAGAGCGCACGTAGCGCGGGCCTTCCGGTAGATTAATCCGGTATTCCAGCTGGAAAGCGCTGCGGCGTTCGATGGCCTGCTGCACCGCAAGCGTGGCGGTTTCCCGCTCGGCCGGATCAAGCAGATGCACCCACAGATCGTAGGTGGGCGTCTGGTGCGGACTTAAGCCAAATAGCTCATACATGCGCTTGTCCCACAACATCTCGCCGGTCAGCAGATTCCACTCCCAGACGCCAATGCCGCCAGCTTCATTGGCCAGCGTGATGCGCTCCATCAAGCGTCGATTAATCTGCTCACTCTGCTTCAATTCGGAGATATCGATAATCTGCGCGATGAAGTAGTGCGGCTGTTGCGCGGCGTCGCGCACCATCGATACCGTCAGGCGCGCCCAGACGATTTCGCCATCCTTGCGGAAATAGCGCTTCTCCATGGTGTAGGTCATGATTTCACCCGCCACCAATCGCTCCAGCTGCTGTAAATCGTTGTTGAGATCGTCGGGATGGGTGATTTGCTGGAAGGTGAGCTTTTTCAGCTCATCGGCCGGGAAACCCAGCGTCTGGCACAGTGAATGATTGACCTGCTGCCAACCGCCATTCGGCGAAACCAGCGCCATGCCAATCGCGGAGTATTCCATAGCGTTACGGAAGCGGGTTTCACTCTCGCTGATATGATGCTTCTCGCGCTGGAAGGCATCCATCACCAGCGCCATCACGTGGCTCGGCAGCAGCACCAACAGAAATGGCAGCCAGGTGCTGACCTGGCCGAGCAGCATGCCGTTTTGCGCCAGGTTGACCCAGTTAAAGGCCAGCAGAATCGAGATGAAACTGGCGTTGAGGAAGAACAGCAGAAACGCTTCGAACTTGGGTAGCCGCACCGAGCACCAAAAAAGAATCACCACAATAAAAGTGAAGGGCCACGGCAGAAAACGCAGCGACAAATAGCTGGCGAGCAGCGTGACAAGCAGCGTCAGGCCGGTTTCCAACTGACGGTCTGGCGTCAAAATCTGGCGCAGCGGTTTATTTGGCCACAGCAATAACACCGGGCCAAACGCCAGCACGCCGATCACCTCAGAAATCACCCACGTCGAGAAGAAGGGCAGTGACGCATTGCTGCCCACATGCAGCATCCACAATGCCACGACGCCACCTAACAGCGGCGCAATCAGGCCGGCGCATAGGGCAAAGCGCACCCAGTCGAGTAACGAATTGAGCGGGGCGCGGCGATCGAGCAGCGCGCGCAGCATCACGCCGCCCAGAATCGCCTGTACCATATTTAAGATGGCGAACTTAATGTTACTGAGTGCGGGACCAATAATGATCAGATTGGCCAACGCGGTACCCAGTACGCAGGCAAGCAGCAGTAAGGGAACGTGTTTGGAGTGGGCGCGAAACACGATCACCGTCATCAGCGCGGTGGAGTACCAAAGCGGCGAAATACGGCCACTGACAACAATCAGTTCCAGGCAAAATAGCGTCAGTAGAAAAGTGAGCCCGCCAATGAGCAAGGCATTGAGCCAGGTTCGCTGTGGCCTTTCCTGTGAAGTTAGTATCTCGAGGGTCATGCAAGAATCCAGCAGCGCGCACCTGATTCACGATGGAAAATGCGCCAATCAATCACTATTTTGCATGCTAGCACATCTGTTTGAGATGTCTGCGGGGAATTCGACTTTAGTCGTTATTCACTGAATTGATTGGCCCTTTGCGCGCAAAGGGCCAAACGGTATTAGCGAAAAAGATCGGCGCGGGTAAACGGCTTTTCTAAGCCGGCAAGATTGGCAGAGAAGCGTTCGAGGAACTGTTGGGTGGTGGCGACGCGGCCGTGGCTCAGCAGCAACAGCGGCACCAGCAGCGCGACGCCAATCTGCGGCAGGCTAAAGCCCTTCAGTGAAGTGCGGCGCTGCGTCAGCAGGAATGCGGTGCTAAGCGTAAAGCCAAGCATCAGGCCCGCCAGCACTTCGCTTTTGGAGTGCGCGTGGATGACCAGGCGCGACAGGCCAACCATCAACGGGATCAGATAGCCGATGCCAATGGTAAACAGGCGCCAGCGCGGCGACCAGCGGCCGGAGATCAGCCACATCATCACCGGCCAGAGCGTGGCCGACATCGCGCTGTGGCCGCTGAAGCCGGTAAAGTTGAATCGGGCGCTACCAATGCCAAAGCCGAGAAACAGGATTTTCGAGACGCTCACCACCAGGCCAGCCAGACCAAACGCCAGCACCCAATACCAGACGGTTTGGCGGTTGTCGCTTTTCCATGGCAAGACCAGCGCGATGATCACCGCGGTCGGGATCAGCAACATGCTGTCGCCAAAATAGGTCAGGGTTTTCCAGCTCATACTTTTCCTTGCGGCTATATTCGGAGTGCCAACGCCGGCTACAGTGTTGGCAGATGAACAGTGTATCGATTAAGCGTCTGGCTGCAAAAGGGGATATTCTGAAAAGCCGTTGGCCCATTTCTCTGGCATCAACCCGGTGAAATACCTATAATTGCCGCCAACTAACCCTCTCATTCGGCCCGTTGCAGCTTCGGCTTAGGCAGGCTCCAGTTATCAGGTCTTAAAAAAGTATGACTGACAAGTCTCATCAGTGCGTGATCGTTGGCATCGCAGGTGCATCCGCATCCGGAAAAAGTCTTATCGCCAGCACGCTCTATCGTGAAATCCGTGACCAGGTCGGTGACGAGCATATCGGTGTGATCCCCGAAGATGCCTACTATAAAGATCAGAGCCACCTCACCATGGAAGAGAGGGTGAAAACCAACTATGACCATCCGAGTGCGATGGATCATGATCTGTTGTTGCAGCATCTGCGCGCGCTTAAAGCTGGTCAGGAAATTGAGTTGCCGGTTTACAGCTATGTTGAGCACACCCGCACCAGCGACTGTATTCATCTCAAATCGAAGAAAGTCATTATTCTCGAAGGCATCTTGCTGTTAACCGATGCCCGCCTGCGTCAGGAGATGAATTTCTCTATCTTCGTCGATACGCCGCTGGATATCTGTTTGATGCGCCGCATGAAGCGCGATGTGAATGAGCGCGGTCGCTCCATGGATTCGGTGATGAGCCAGTATCAGAAGACCGTGCGTCCGATGTTCCTGCAATTTATTGAACCTTCCAAGCAGTACGCTGACATCATTGTGCCGCGCGGCGGAAAAAACCGTATCGCCATTGATATCCTCAAGGCCAAGATTAATCAGTATCTTTGACGACATAGCGTCCGCCCCGGCGTGACGCGCTGTCGTAGCCATTCGCTACACTTAATTCATGGAGTACCTGCGATGAGATTATGCGATCGCGATATTGAAGCCTGGCTGGACAACGGAAAGTTGGCGATTGAGCCGCGCCCGCCAGTGGAACGCATTAACGGCGCCACAGTGGATGTGCGCCTCGGCAATCAGTTCCGCACTTTTAGCGGTCATACGGCGGCGTTTATTGATTTGAGTGGTCCAAAGCATGAAGTCAGTGCCGCGCTGGACCGTGTGATGAGCGACGAGATTGTGCTGCCGGAAGGCGAAGCCTTTTTCCTGCATCCTGGCGAGCTGGCGCTGGCGGTAACGCTGGAATCGGTCACCATTCCTGACGATCTGGTCGGCTGGCTGGATGGCCGCTCTTCGCTGGCACGCCTGGGTTTAATGGTGCACGTCACGGCGCACCGTATCGATCCGGGCTGGCAAGGCCGCATCGTGCTGGAGTTCTATAATTCAGGCAAACTGCCGCTGGCGCTGCGTCCAGGCATGTTGATTGGTGCATTGAGCTTTGAGCCGCTGTCGGGCCCAGCTGCGCGACCGTATAACCGTCGCGAAGATGCCAAATATCGTGGTCAGCAGGGCGCGGATGCCAGCCGCATCGACAAAGACTGACTACAAAATGCTTGCCAAAATACGTCGAGGTGCAGCAAGGCGGCAAGCGAGTCAATCGCCGGCAGCTTACATCAGTAAGTGACCGCGGGGAGCGAGCGCAGCCAACGCTGCTGCAACGTGAAGTATGAAGGCAATGAGGATGTGATGAGAAGAGTGATAACAACGCTGGCCATCCTGTTAGTGGTGGTGGTGGCGGGCATGACGGCATTGGTGTTGCTGGTCAATCCCAACGACTTTCGTACCTACATGGTAAAGCAGGTAGAACAGCGCAGTGGTTATCAGCTTCAGGTAGGCGGCGATCTGCGCTGGCACGTCTGGCCGCAGCTTAGCATTCTCGCCGGACGCATGAGTCTGACCGCGCCGGGTGCGACGCAGCCGATGGTCACCGCCGATAATATGCGCCTGGATGTCCATCTCTGGCCGCTGTTGTCGCATCAGCTTAGCGTCAGCCAGGTGATGCTGAAAAACGCCATCATCCGCGTCACGCCAGACAGCGCCGCACAAAAGCCGAGCGGCGCGCCAGTGGGGCCGGGTGATGCCGAGCCAGTGAGCAGCAGCGATAACGGCTGGTCATTCACGATTGGCAAACTGCGTCTTGCCGACAGCCTGCTGATTTGGCAGCAGCCCGGCGGCGACGAATATAATTTCCGCGACCTCAATCTCAACCTCGATCAGGATGCCAGCAAGCAGGCCAGCATCAATCTGGCTACCCGGATTTCGCGTAATCAGCGCAATGTTAGCGTCAATCTCAAAGGGCAGATGAATGTGGCGCAATATCCACATCGTCTGGTCGGACAGCTGGATGAGTTGAATTACGCCATCGACGGCGCCAATCTGCCGACGCAGGGCATCAAAGGCACCTTGAGCGGGCAGGGCGAATGGAACGGTGACAATCAGCGTTTTTCCCTACAGAAGATGCAGCTCACCGCCAATGACAGCGCACTGGATGGCAGCGCCGAGGGGCGTCTGGCGCTGCCGCAGCAGCTTAATCTGGCGCTGCATGCCACTCGTTTAGACATCGACGCGTTGATGGCGAATGCACCGGTGACGGATAGCAGCGCGCCGCAGCGAGCCAATGTGGTGAGCACGCCAGTGATTGCTGAACCGCGAATGCGTGATAACAGCAACTCGCCGCTGAATCAGCTGGATTTGACGCTCAATCTCACCGCCGATAGCAGCGTGTGGCGCGGCCTGACGCTGACCAACCTGCAGATCGATGCCAGCAATCAGCAAGGTTTGATGACGCTGAGTAAGCTGCAAGGCAAATTTGGCGAAGGCCATTTCTCCGTTCTCGGTTCGGTGGATATCCGCAAACCGGTGACGCAAGTGGCATTCCAGCCTGAGCTGGATAACATCGCCATTGCGCCGCTGCTGAAAGCATTAGAACTGCCAGAAACGCTGCAAGGCACGGTTTCACTGCAAGGCGATGTGAGCGGTGCTGGATTGAGCATTGAAGAGGCAAAACGTAACTGGCAGGGCAGTGCGGATCTGGAAGCCACTAATTTGCAGCTTTCGCAGCTGAATCTGCAGCAGATGGTGCGCCGTGCGGTGGCGCGCGTCAGTAATCGTGTCACCAACGATCAACCCGACGATCAGGGCATTCAGCAGTTGAGTGGGCGCGTGAGTCTCAAGCAAGGCATCTTCAGCTTGCCGGATCTGCAGGGCGGCAACAGTCGTCTGGCGGTGCAGACCAAAGGCAATGTCGATATGGTCAAACAGCAGCTCGACGTCACCATTAATATGATGCTGCGCGGCTGGCAGGGCGACGATAAATTAGCTGCGCTGCTGAACCAGCAAACTATTCCGCTGCGTATGTACGGCGGCTGGAATAATCTGCAGTACTCGTTGCCGGTGGATGACGTGGTGCGTCAGCAACTGCAAAGCGAAGCGAAGTCGCGGCTCAATCAGTGGCTGGATCGCCAACAACCGGCGAAGCAGCCGTAGGGGCGCCATCCAGGGCGTAATGCCGAACAGTTAAGCGCAAGAGCGACTTTCGTTCGCCTTGCGCTAAGGCAGTTGCAGCATGTTCGTGCGGCGACCTGGTTAATTATGGTGCTATCGGCACTATCTCCACTTTCTGCACACGGTGATTTTCTACCTGCAACGTTCGCAGCAGATAATCACCGATCTGCAACTCTTCGCCTTCCTGCGGCACATGTTGCAGGCTGTCCATCAGTAATCCCGCCAGCGTGTGGTAATTGCGCTTTTCATCGAGTGGCAGCTGCACGTAGACGGCTAAATCCTCTAACGGCATATGACCATTCGCCACCCAACCGCCGTCGGGCAGCACTTGAATATCATAGCGCGCATCGATTTTTTCCCCTTCATTCGGCAGATTGCCGGCGATGGTTTCCATCAGATCGCTCAGCGTGACCACGCCTTCCACCGAACCAAACTCATCCACCACAAAGGCGAAGTGGGTGCGCGCGTTGCGGAACTGTTCCAGCGCCTGTAATAAGGTGACGCGCTCAGGAAAGATCAACGGCTGGCGAATCAGCGAGCGTAAATCCAGTGATTTGCTGTGCAACGATTGATGCAGGAGATCAATCACGTGCACCACACCGAGCGGGTCGCGGCCCTGTTCGGTCACCAGAATACGCGTGTGTTGATTGCGATCGAGCTTCGCCATAATCTCCGCCGGATCTTCGGTGAGGTCGATATGCTCGACGTCGTGGCGCGACGTCATGATGCTATTAATCTGGCGCTGACCCAGCCCCAGTACGCGCGCAATCATGCGCCGTTCCTGACGGTTAAATAGTGCGCCTTCTTCGCTATCGCTGACCAGTGACGCGGTATCGGCGTCCAGTTCCGCACGCTGCGCCTCGCCGCGCAGAATGCGCAAAACGGCTTCTGACGTGCGCTGACGCAGTGGACGGCCGGCAGTGAGAAAGCGGCGGCGATTGAACATCGCCAACTGATTGAGTATCTCAATGACGATAGAGAAACCAATCGCCGCGTAAAGATACCCTTTTGGAATAATGAAGCCTAACCCCTCGGCCACCAGGCTGAAGCCGATCATGAGCAGGAAGCTCAGACAGAGAATCACGATGGTTGGATGGCCGTTAACGAAACGCGTCAGCGGCTTACTCGCCAGCAGCATCAGCAGAATCGCTATCGTTACTGCCGCCATCATCACCGGCAGCTCGTTGACCATGCCAACGGCGGTAATCACCGAGTCCAGCGAGAAGATGGCGTCCAGCACCACTATTTGCGCCACCACCGGCCAGAATTTAGCACCGTTCTTATTTTGACCAGTTTCCTCGTCGGCGCCTTCCAGGCGACTGTTTAACTCGGTGGTGGCTTTATAAAGAAGAAAGAAACCACCGCACAGCAGCAGCAGATCGCGGGCGCTGAAGTCGTGGTGCAACAGAGTAAACAGCGGTTGTGTCAGGGTTACCAGCCAGGAAAGTGAGGCGAGCAGCGCTAAACGCGACACCAGCGCGAGAAGCAGGCCGATAATGCGCGCACGGTCGCGTTCCTTCGGCGGCAGCTTTTCGACGAGGATGGCAATGAAAACCAGGTTATCAATGCCCAACACCAGCTCCAGAACGATTAGCGTTACTAATCCTGCCCAGAGCGACGGATCAATGATCCACTCCAACATGTGTTAATCACCTTAATGTCTGTGTTATGCGCTTAATCTGATGATAG
The DNA here is from genome assembly GCF_028048155.1 of Pantoea leporis. Lineage (NCBI taxonomy): Bacteria > Pseudomonadati > Pseudomonadota > Gammaproteobacteria > Enterobacterales > Erwiniaceae > Pantoea > Pantoea leporis. The sequence continues at coordinate 88,299 of NZ_JALMEU010000004.1, read as the reverse complement.
TGAAACGGCGTTAAGCCTGTAAATAGCCGCTGACTCGGTCAATTGGCGGGTCAGCCACGAGAGAAGAATATCGCTGATTGCCGATTTGCACCGATAAGATGAAAGTATGGATAAAGATTGCACCTGAATGAAAGAGACAATTATTTTTTTTCAGCAGATAACCGCGTGCATTTTTAATGCAGTCTATTGCGTGATTGAGTATCGAATTAATCTGAATTTTGCAGGGGAATGGCCTGAAAGGGCTGGCATCAATACTTATCGCTGGTAGTCTTTTTCCTAAAATAGTGCAGGGAACACGGGGCCTACTTGTAAACAAGCCAGTAATAACTAGTATAGCAACGTGTTAGTAAATGTCTGCGCCAAAGTTGTTTATAGCGTGCTCCTTAGCCTCTTAATGTTGCGAACTGTGATCGCACGCGGACCACGGCCAGTAATTAGCGCAAAAATGCCGCATAAAACAAGTTGTAATTAGGATGAAAGCGGTATTGGCAGCGACAGCCAAGGGCGGTAGCGTGCCTGAAGCGCCTTTCTCTTGGTTTAATGGTCTGCCACTGTGGTAAGGGAAGTCGGACTAATCTGTTGGTATTAATCACAATTCTCTTGCTTACTATTGTGAGAATTGATTTGGCCTCAGAGAATTTACCGCAGATTGCCTCAACAAATGCAGTGAATATTTCGCTCATTTATCAAACAGCGTTGAGGCATTAGGGATTAAAGAAATAATATAAAAGAGTTAACTATGCGCGATAACGAAATTACATATAAAAGTCTTCTGACAAAAATTTTACTGGCGTGCTCGGATTTAATTTGTTTCAACGCAGCATTATTTATTGCGATGGCATTGATTAATTCGTTTACCCATTCTCCACTGGCAGATATATCTGAAAAATACCTGCATTTAAAAATTGCTACGCACATTGCGCTTTCCGTTATTTGCGTGGGCTGGTTCTGGGTTCGCCTGCGTCATTATACCTATCGCAAGCCATTCTGGTTCGAGCTCAAAGAGATCTTTCGTACCATTCTTATTTTCTCTGTCATCGATTTGTCAATTTCAGCCCTTTCACAGTGGCAAATGTCGCGCTTTGTCTGGGTGGCGACCTGGGTTCTGGCGTTGATTATGATTCCTTTAGCGCGCGCCATCTCTAAGCGTGTGCTGAATCATTACGGCATGTGGAAGAAGCAAACCATCATCATCGGCAGCAGCCGCAATGCCCAGGAAGCCTGGCAGGCGCTGCAGAGCGAAGAAGTAATGGGCTTCGATGTTATCGCCTTCTTCGATGTCGATAAGAGCAGCCCACAGGCCAGCATCTCAGGCGTGCCTGTGCTGCACAATGAACAAGAGTTGTGGCAGCTGACCAACAGCGAAACCCAATTCATCGTGGCGGTTGAGTTCGAACAGAGCCAGCACCGCGACCACTGGCTGAAAACTCTGGCGATGCACAATTGCCGCTCGGTTTCTGTTATTCCAACACTGCGCGGTGTACCGCTGTACGGCACCGACATGGCTTACATCTTTAGCCATGAAGTGATGATTCTGCGTGTGAATAACAATCTGGCGAAGCGCACGTCACGTTTCCTTAAGCGTGCATTCGATATCGTCGGCGCGCTGAGCATTATCCTCGCGCTGTCCCCGGCGTTGCTGGTCCTTGGATTTATGGTTGGCCGCGATGGCGGACCACCGATTTACGGTCATGAACGTGTGGGCTTAGGCGGCCGTAAGTTCAAATGCCTGAAATTCCGCTCAATGGTGATCAACTCGAAAGAGGTGCTGGAAGAGGTACTGCGTACCGATCCTGTTGCCCGCGCCGAGTGGGATAAAGATTTCAAACTGAAGAACGATCCGCGCATCACCAAAGTCGGCCATTTCATCCGTAAAACCAGTCTGGATGAGCTGCCGCAGCTGTGGAACGTGGTACGTGGCGATATGAGCCTGGTGGGGCCGCGCCCGGTGATTGAAGATGAGCTCTGCCGTTATGCCGGTGATGTCGATTATTACCTGATGGCGAAACCAGGCATGACGGGATTGTGGCAGGTTAGCGGTCGTAACGACGTTGACTATGAAACACGCGTCTATTTCGACTCGTGGTATGTCAAGAACTGGTCGCTGTGGAATGACATCGCGATTCTGTTTAAGACGGTTGGCGTAGTGCTGAAACGCGACGGCGCCTATTGATAGACAGCGAAGCCGGGGAGGGCATGAAGCTTCCCGGTTGAAAACTGCGGGTGCTGGGTGTGTCGTTATTAGACAGCTGCACTGATTGAGTCTGTATAACCATTTTAATTGATGTCGTCTTTAGACTCGGTGACAACATAAAACCAAGGGAGCGCATAATAATGACCCACAGTTTCAGTGTTTAACCCGTCACATTCCATTTTTGTAAGACGCTACACAGCGGGCGATTTCGCCTCTATCAATCAATAACTGATAGCGAAGAATCAGATGATAATGAAAATTAAATTGATACCTTTACTGGTATCCGCGACTTTTCTCTCCGGATGCACCATTGAGCCGGGTTCTCACCTTTCCACCAGTGGAAAAGATGTCATAGAGCAACAGGATAGCAACTATGACATCGACAAATATGTCAACGTCTTCCCGCTGACGCCGCGTCTGGTTGAACAGATGCGTCCGAAGCCGTTAGTCGCGCAGGCTAACCCGATGCTGCAAAATGAAATTCAGAGCTACGAATACCGTATCGGTGTCGGCGACGTGCTTAACGTCACCGTCTGGGATCACCCAGAGTTGACCACACCTGCCGGTCAGTACCGTAGCGCCAGCGACACCGGTAACTGGGTACAGGCAGATGGCACCATTTTCTACCCGTACATCGGTAAAGTGCGCGTAGCAGGCCGAACGGTTACCGAGATCCGCAGCGAAGTGGCGCGTCGTCTGGCGCAATACATCGAAAGTCCGCAGGTTGACGTTAACGTCGCCTCGTTCCGTTCGCAGAAAGCGTACGTGACCGGTTCGGTCACCACCTCCGGACAACAGGCGATCACTAACGTGCCGCTGACCGTGCTGGATGCCGTCAACGCCGCCGGCGGTTTAGCGGCTGACGCTGACTGGCGCAACGTGGTGCTGACGCACAACGGCAAAGAACAACGTCTCTCGTTGCAGGCGCTGATGCAAAACGGCGACCTGAGCCAAAACCATCTGCTCTATCCGGGCGACATCCTTTACGTGCCACGTAACGACGATCTCAAAGTCTTCGTGATGGGTGAAGTGAAGCAGCAGTCAACGCTGAAGATGGACCGCAGCGGCATGACGCTGGCTGAAGCATTGGGCAACTCGCAGGGTATGGATCAGACCACCTCTGATGCCACCGGCGTGTTCGTGATTCGTCCGATTCGCGGCGCCAACCGCACCAAGATCGCCAACATCTATCAGTTGAATACCAAAGATGCGGCATCGATGGTGATGGGCACCGAATTCCAACTGGAGCCGTACGACATCGTCTATGTCACCGCGACACCAATCACCCGTTGGAACCGTGTGATTTCGGGCCTGCTGCCGACCATCGTAGGTATTGACGATGCCAGCTCCTCGGCCCTTCGTTTCCGCAACTGGTCGAACTAAGGGTTCGCCATGATTAAGTCCGTGTTAGTCGTCTGCGTCGGCAATATCTGCCGCTCCCCCACCGGGGAGCGTCTGTTCAAACGCGCGCTACCAAACATCCGGATTGCCTCCGCAGGGCTCAGCGCGCTGCAAGGCTATCCGGCGGACCAGAAAGCCCTGGCTGTGGCCGCCGAACACGGCGTGTCGCTGGAAGGGCATCAGGCTCAGCAGTTAACGGCCAGCATGTGCCGTGACTATGACCTGATTCTGGTAATGGAAAAGCGCCACATTGAACAGGTGAATCGCATCGATCCAGCCGCACGCGGAAAGACCATGCTGCTTGGCCACTGGCTCAATCAGCAGGAAATTGCGGATCCGTACAAAAAAAGTCGCGAGGCCTTTGAAGAGGTCTACGGGTTACTGGAAAACGCTACCCAGAAATGGGTCAACGTATTAAGCCGATAGTTGGGAATATCCATGAATATCAAAAACAAGGTTATGACCGCGCCAAAGGAAGATTCGAATGGATGGGATCTGGCGCATCTTGTGGGACAGCTGATTGATCATCGCTGGATCATTGTTGCCGTTACCGCCTTCTTCATGCTGGTAGCCACGCTCTACACACTGTTTGCTACACCAATCTACAGCGCGGATGCGTTAGTCCAGGTTGAACAGAAGAATGCCAGCTCAGTACTGAATGAGTTAGACAGCATTCTGCCGCCAACGCCGGCGTCCGATACCGAGATTCAGATTCTGGAATCGCGCATGGTTATCGGTAAAACCGTTGACGATCTGGGTCTGGACACCGTTGTCACCCAGAACTATTTCCCGGTGATTGGTAAAGGTCTGTCGCGTTTGATGGGTAACAAGCCATCAACCGTCGCCATCTCCCGCCTGGAAATTCCACGCACCATCGATAAACGTACCGTTGAACTGGAAGTGACCGGTCCTGACTCGTATACCGTGTCAGCGGACGGTGATGAGCTGTTCAAAGGTAAAGTTGGTCAGCTGGAAACGCACGGTGAAGTGACCATGCTGGTAAGCGGCATCAATGCCGATGAAGGCACCAGCTTCAGCGTTACCAAACTGAACGAGCTGCAGGCGATTAACTCCGTGCTGGCCAACCTGACCGTTGCGGATAAAGGCAAAGATACGGGCGTGCTGGGTCTGGAGTATCTGGGTGAAGATCCAGAGCAGATCAGCAAAGTGCTGAACCAAATCGTCAATAACTACCTGCTGCAGAACGTTGAGCGTAAATCTGAGCAAGCGGAAAAAAGCCTGGAATTCCTGCGCAACCAGCTGCCGCAAGTGCGTGGCAAACTGGATGATGCCGAAGACAAGCTGAATACCTTCCGTCGCCAGAACGAGTCGGTTGACCTGTCGCTGGAAGCGAAATCGGCGCTGGATTCTTCTGTCAGCGTGCAGAGCCAGTTGAACGAACTGACCTTCCGTGAAGCCGAAGTGTCTCAGCTGTTTACTAAAGATCACCCAACCTACCGCGCGTTGCTGGAAAAACGCAAAACGCTGGAAGGTGAGCAGGCGCAGCTGAATAAAAAGATTTCTCAGATGCCACAAACGCAGCAAGAGATCTTGCGTCTGACGCGTGATGTGCAGTCTGGTCAGGAAATCTACATGCAGTTGCTGAACCGTCAGCAAGAGCTGGGTATCAGTAAAGCCAGCACCGTGGGTGATGTACGCATCATCGATGGCGCAGCAACCGGCAACAGCCCGGTGGCACCGAAGAAACTGCTGATCATCGCGGCGAGCGTGATTCTGGGTCTGATGGTTTCTGTTGGTCTGGTGCTGCTGAAAGCGCTGCTGCATCACGGCATCGAAAATCCAGAGCAGCTGGAAGAGCTGGGCATGAACGTCTATGCCAGCGTACCGCTGTCAGAATGGCAACGTAAGAAAGATACCGAAGCACTGGCGCGTCGTGGCAACAAGGTGAAAACCGATCCCCACGAAACGCTGCTGGCGCTGGGCAATCCAACTGATCTGTCAATTGAAGCGATTCGTAGCCTGCGTACCAGCCTGCACTTCGCGATGATGGAAGCGAAAAACAACATCCTGATGATCACCGGCGCCAGCCCAGGTATTGGTAAAACCTTTATCTGTGCCAACCTGGCAACGCTGGTCGCCAAAGCGGGCCAACGTGTGCTGTTCATCGATGGTGATATGCGTCGCGGTTACACCCACGAACTGCTGTCAGCCGATAACAAATCCGGTCTGTCTAACGTGTTGTCAGGCAAAACCGAGTTCAGCCCGGCGCTGATTCAGAAAGGCCCGTACGGTTTTGACTTCCTGCCACGCGGTCAGGTGCCACCAAACCCATCTGAGCTGCTGATGCATCGTCGCATGGGTGAGCTGCTGGATTGGGCGAGCAAGAACTATGACCTGGTGTTGATTGATACGCCTCCGATTCTGGCGGTCACCGATGCGTCTATCATCGGTAAGTTGGCCGGTACGTCGCTGATGGTGGCGCGTTTCGAAACCAACACGCCGAAAGAACTGGATGTCAGCTTCAAACGCTTTGCCCAGAACGGTATTGAGATTAAAGGTGTGATCCTCAACGCCGTGGTGCGTAAAGCCGCCAACTCTTATGGTTACGGTTACGACTATTACGACTACGAGTATGGCAAACCGACCAAAAGTTAATTTGCCCGTCATTCACAGTTAATGATGAGGGTAATCCGGTGAAGAAAGGGGCGGGTTGACCGCCCCTTTTGATCGCACCGTTTGAATGACGACACGCAACGATTTACACAGGTGATTCTCTCTATAACGCCATTAAAAGCCACCGCTGGCACGAGAACTTGTGGAATTAAGGAATCACACCATGGCTCCATATTGGTATTTATCAGGGTTTTTGCTGTTGCTTGCGCTGGTCGAAATCCTGTTGAAGAAAGACGAACGCACCACCCATATTCTGACTTACCTGCTGTGCATCGCCACGGTCACGCTGATTATTTTCGCCGGTATTCGCGGTCTCGGTACCGGGATGGACGACTATCAATATCGCAGCTTCTTTGCCGACTTCGTCCGCCGTATTGAGGTCAACGGTTTTGCCAACACCGTCGCCTTCTTCCGTTATGAACCGCTGATTTTTGCTATCGCGTGGATCACCAGCCTGTTTTCACACAATGCCAGCGTGTTCCTGTTTGTGTTCAGTATTCTGGCAGTTTCAACCAACGCCATCTTTTTCAAAAAGATGTCACCGTATCCGGTGTTGGCATTGGCGCTTTATTCGGCGCATATCTTTATCAACAAAGATGTAAACCAGATTCGTTTTGGCCTGAGCTCGGCGCTGTTCCTTGGCGTGATCTGGACTATCTACCTCAAGCAATACTGGTGGGCGTTTGCCTTCTTTATTCTGTCCTTCCTCAGCCACAACACCGCAGTAATGGTGGTGACCATCATTCCGTTCCTGTTTATTCGGGAATCGCGCTGGTGGCCGGTGGCCATCATTATATTCAGTGTGCCACTTTCGGTGGTGGGCGGGACCGGCTTTATTGCCTTGATCGCCGGACATCTGGGATCGATGGGCGAGAGGGCCGCAGGCTACAGTAACGAAGCCTCGAATGCCGGTGACGGCAGCGTGGTGTCAGTCTCCAACCTGAAAAACATCATGCTGGTGTTTATCTTCGTCTACTTCATGCTGAGCAACCAGCTCAAGCGTGAACAGTACGACGTGTGGAAGCTGAACTACCTGTTGATTCTCACTTTTGCCATTGGCGGCGGCATCAGGATCTTCTTCTACAACTACTCATCGGGTGCGCGCCTGTCGAACTATCTGCTGCAGGTCGAACCGATTATTTTGACATCGCTAATCTTCCAGTCAAAACGCGTACTGAAACCCGCGATGTTTGCGATGTTCGCTTTCTTCCTTGTTTATTACCTCTACTACAACACGATCTCACTGAAGCAGGCCGTTGTGGGCTATGAAGTTGCTCGTGAATTCAAATTGTTTCATTAACCGATGAGAGGAAATATGCGGAAGACTTTACTGGCAATTCTGATCACCTCTGCGCCGCTACTGGCGCAGGCAGAGGATCATCCCGGCACCTTCATCATCGCCGCCTACGGTGACTCCACCACCGCTGGCGTTACCGCGTCGGGCAATCGCAATATCCTCAGTAAAAATAATGAAGTGAGTTTTTTGCAGCAGATGTTGCGTGAGAAATACGGCAACAACATTGAGGTGAAGAACCACGGCATGCCGGGCGCACAGGTTTCGGTGCTGGTTTACGACAAAGACAATACGCCGATGGATTGGTCAGAACGCATGGCGAAATCCGATGCCAACATGATTCTGATTAACTATGCCATCAACGATGCGCGCATCAACTTCTTCAAAGACAAAGGCGAGCGCATTGAAACGCCGCAAGAGTATAAGCGCATCATCACCGAGCTGGTCAAAGGCGCGAAGGCGAATAACAAGCTGGTGGTGTTACAGGAACCGAATCCCATTTGTGGCAAAGCCGAGCGCTGGAACGTCTGGCCGTATGTTTATCAGTTAAATGAAGTGGCTAAAGAGCAGCAAGTGCCGATTGTGAAGCAGTACAGCGTCATCAAGCAGAACCGTGACTGGCAATCTGAGATGTCGCCTGATTGCATTCACCCGAACGAGATGCTTTATAAGCAGAAAGCAGAAAGAACCTTCAACGTCTTAAGCAGCACTTTCGATAGCGTTTTGTCGCGGCACAGCAGCTAACCCAACTCAGATTCAGGAGCTGACATGTATGTATTAATCATGGTGCTGTCATTTTGTCTGGCGCTAATCATTCTGCGAGTATTCTCCTTCCACAAAGGCGTGTACAACAGTAGCGGTATTAAAAGTATCTCTGGCATGCGCGCGCTGCTGGCCAGCATCGTGGCGTTCTCACACTTCGCGCACTACATCTATTCGCTGGATGGTCAGTGGGTGTTCGATAAAGACTATTTTGCCTGGTTCTCCGAAGGCAACTTCTTCGTTAACTCCGGTAAATTCGGTGTACTGCTGTTCTTCATGATCTCCGCCTTCCTGTTCTATCGCTGGCTGGATAATGAAACCCTGACGCCAGGGCAGCTGACTCACAAGCTGCTGAAGTCGCGTATCCGCCGTATCGTCCCGATGTTCTGGTTCTCCGGTTTTGTCATCATCGCGGTAGGCGTGGTGCAGGGCGACCTCACTTACAGCCTCACGGCGGTGAAAGATGCCGTGCTGTGGTTGCTGTTTATTGGCAGCTACCGCATGGGTGATTTCCTGACTGCGGATGTCAACGCCGGTGTGGAATGGACGCTGCGCCTCGAATGGTTGCTGTACCTGTCGATTCCGCTGATTTACGTGCTCAACCGCGCCACCAAAGGTAAATACAAAACGCTGCTGATTCTCGGCTCGATCGGCGTGATTTTCTGCGTGGCGGTTGGCCTGCGTCTGTGGGGCAAAACCTATACCGATCCGCGTCCGGTGCTGGGCTTCGCCATGGGTTATCTGGCGTATAAGTATCGCGACATGTTTGCGCACTACAGAACCTCCAGCCTGGCCGGTTTTGCGGTGATTGTGCTGTCGCTGTTCTCGCTGTCGTTCACCAGCAACACCTTCTGGTATCTGATTTTCCTCTGCTGCCTGACGGTAATCTTCTTTATTGTCAGCAGCGGCAACGCGGTGTTTGGCATTCTGGAAAACAAAACCCTGATGTCGATTGGTGAGGTGAGTTACAGCCTGTATCTGATTCACGGTGTGGTGCTCTATTTCATTAAGCAGATTCCGGAAACGCTCTATCCGCATTCGTTCCTGTTCTACACCTTGCTTTCAACGTTGTTCTTTGTCGCCTCGTTCTATGTGGCGAAATTGACGTATCTGTTTGTCGAGAAACCGTTTATCGGCAGTAGCAACAAGAAGAAAGTGGCGATGAAGACCTCGCCGACAAATTAGGACATCACCCATTATTCTTTTGAGCCCACAAGTTATATCATTGATTTTGTAACTTTTTTAATGAGGTGCTGGCAATGCAGGAGATTCGCTTCTCAATTGTTATTCCCGCGTATAACGCGTCGAAATCGATTGTCACGACGCTAGATTGCGTCAAAGCGCAAACCTATCGCAATTTTGAAGTCATTATTGTTGATGACAAATCGGCCGATGCGTCTGAACTGGCGCAGGTGGTACGCAGCGAACGTTATCAGGATTTGGCTATCAAACTGGAGCTGTCTGAGGTCAAACTCAACGGCGCTGGCGCCCGTAACAAAGGTATTGAGCTGGCAACCGGCGACTTTATCAGCTTCCTCGATGCCGACGATGAGTGGCATCCGGACAAGTTATTGGTGGCGAGTGAAACCATCGCCAAACTGGAAGCGCAGGGCAAATCGCGCTACGTCATCTTTAGTCAGGTGAACATCCATCAGGATGGCAGCTTCCTCAAGGTGATGCCGATGCAACCCCCCGGCAAAAACGAAACCGTGGCCGAGTATCTGTTTGGCTGTTACGGCTTTATTCAAACCAGCACCATTGTGCTGAAGCGCGAAGATGCGGCGCAGATCCAGTTTGATGCGCGCTATATTCGCCATCAGGATTATGACTTCTGCATCCGCGCCGATCGCATGGGTTACGCCTTCGTGATGATCGATAAGCCGCTGGCAACCTACCATCTGGTGACCAAATTTGGTTCCAAGCACAAAGGCGAATCGGTCAAATACTCCTTCTTCTGGCTCGATACCATGAAGCCGCATCTGACCACGCGTGACATCCATACTTATAAGGCGTTCAAGCTGCCGCTGCGCTACAAGATGGATGGTAAATCGCTGCAGGCCAGCCTCAGCTTTGCACGCTACTTCTTCCTTACTAACCGTGACAATCGCGCCTACTTCATGAATCGCCTGCTCGATAAGGTGAAGTCGCGCTTCTCGGGCAGAAGAGCCGTCTCCTGATTCACTTTTAAACACTTTCACTTGCTCCCTACACGGGGGCAATTTTTTGGTTCCTGAAACTCCGGGTAGACAAATGACAAATCATGTTGGCACCGTCGGTATTGTGATGCCGATGTATAACGCGCGAAATACCGTTCTGCGCGCGGTTGAGTCGATCATCAACCAGACCTACAGCGACTGGCATCTTTACCTGATCAACGACAAATCCACCGATGATTCACTGGCCTTGGTGCGTGAACATTGTCAGGACGCGCGTATCACCATTCTCGACAACGAGGTCAATCAGGGCGCAGCCGAAACCCGTAACGTGGGGCTGCGCGCGGCGAAAGAAGCGATCATCGCGTTTCTTGACAGCGACGACGAATGGCACCGCGAAAAACTGGCCGAACAGACGGCCGCGATCGCCGCCGGCGACGATTTCGTGATCACGCATTATCACTACAAAACCAAAACCGCTGACCACGATATCAACTACAGCAAACCCTACCTGCAGCAGGAAAACTTCGTGAAGAAGCAATATCGTGTTTGCTTCTCCTCGGTGTGTTTTCGCCGTCCTCCACAGGGCATCTTCTTCCAGCGTAAAGGCCACGAAGACTTCCTGTTCCTCTATGAGTTGTTCCTCCGCTACAAACAAGCCCGCGTGATCCAGAAAACCCTGGTCAACTATTACGAGTTGGGCGATTCACTGTCGCGCAACAAAAATAAAGCGGCGAAGTGGCACCTCGAATTATTAAGAATTATCTATAAAAACAATCCGTTAAAAGTATATTACTATTATACATGGTACATGGTGAACGGGGTTCTTTTTGCCTTAAAACACCGCTAAGCGCAACGGTGATTTAGCTGCTTATATATTTTTGAGGTGGAAAGGATTGTATGAAAAAGATCGTTTTGGTGATTAAAGATGCCTACTCGTATGCGGGCACGGAAAACATCTGCAACTTTATGTCTGAATGCCTCGGCGAGCAGCATGAAGTCACCATTTACTCGCTGGAAGGCCATGGCAAAACCTTTTATCCGTTCGAACGGGTGAAAAAAATTGTCAGCTTTGAAGGCCACAGCAACCCAATTAAAAGCGCCGTTAGCAGCATTCATCAGGAAGGCTTTGACAGCGTATTCCTGATCAGCATGGGTCGCCTGAGCGTGATGTTCGCCTTCTGGAACCTGATGGCGCTGAAGAAGAAGCGCTTCAAGGCGTATGCCTGCGAACACATTGCGATTAACTCGTTCAGCAAGCCGATTAAGCTGCTGAAGTGGCTGATGCTGCGCTATTACGACCAGGTGATCGTCCTGACCGACAAAGATCATCAGGTGTTTAACCGCTGGAATATTGCCAGCCAGCAAATCCCCAATCCGGTGGTGTACAAAGCGTTTCAACGTCAAACGCGCAGCCGTCAGGCGCTGGCGGTGGGACGTCTTGATAACCAGAAAGGCTTCGACCTGCTGCTGGATATCTGGGCCGACTTCAGCAAGAAACATCCCGAGTGGAAACTGGTGATTGCCGGTGACGGCGAACTGCGTCAGCAGCTACACGATCAGGCTGCGGCGTTAGGTATCACTAATAGCGTTAACTTTGTCGGCAAAGTCAGCAACATCAACGATTACTACCGCGAAAGCGACATGGCGCTGATGACGTCGCGCTATGAAGGCTTGCCGCTGGTGCTGCTGGAAGCCAAATCCTGGTCGCTGCCGGTGGTGGCGTACGATTGCCCAACCGGGCCGCAGGAGATCATCAACCACGGTGAAGATGGCTTCCTGGTGCCGATGAATGACAAAACCACCTTTATCAAGCGGATGGAGCAGCTCGCCAGTGATGATGGCCTGTTCTACGCCATGAGTGAAAAAACCAAAGAAACCGCGCTCAAGTTTGACGGTAATCAGATCAAGCAGAGCTGGCTCGCCCTTGTTTAGCGACAATTATCGTGCCTCGGGAATCCTTTTTGGCCGCACAACCACGGGAATTGAAGCATGAAAAGAAGAGAAGTCTTGCAGGCCGCAGCCTCCTCGATTGTTACTGCGCTCTCAGTGAGTGCGTTTTCCAGCTACGCCGCAAAAAGTGGTCAGCCAACGTTAAAATCCGTCGATCCCGCCAGCGTACCGGCAGGCGATGTGCCGATTCTGACGCCAGAAAACGTCTATACCATGCCGCCGCAGTTCTGGCAGAACTTCGAGGGCAAACTGTGGATCGGTAAAGCGGGCAGCGATGCCAGCCAGGCCGGCAACCAGATCCCGGTGTTTCTGCGCGATGCCAATGGCAAAGTGTCACAAATCAGCCAGCCGATTGCGCTGAACAAGGGCAACTTCGCCCAGTTCATTCACGACAATGCGGCGTTGATCGCCAATCCCGCGCACTCAATGGTGGTGGAGGACGATCAGGGCCACACGCTGTTCTCCATTAGCGATGTCTCGCGCCCCAATCAAAGCAACTTCAGCCAGCGTCTGGCGCAGCCGAACGGCTACCAGCTGATTGGTGAAATCCCATCGGTTGAAGAGCTGCGCAAAACCCGTCCGCTGTTTGCCGGTGCCAAAATCAAGCTGAAAAGCTGGCACGAAGGGCTGGAAGTGGGCGGCGGCGAGTTCGTCGGCACCTTCGGCGATGGCAAAGATGATGGCGGCGTGAACTTCAGCGGCAACGGTTTTACCTGGCGTCGCGTGGTAGAAGATTTCAACCGCCTGACGCTGTTTGATTTCGGCGCGATCGCCGACGGCAAAACCGACACGGCACCGGCGATCAAAGCCATGTATCAATGGTCGATTGATGCCAGCCAGCAGATCTGCGTGCAATTCCCGGCCGGCACCTTCTTTGTCTCTGAATGTGATTTCGGTGACGAAGGACGTCGCTTCTTCCGCATTTCCGGCGCGATGGTCAACTTCGGTTATTTCCCGGCGACCACGCTGGTTTCCGACGGTCGCTCCGAATTCCTGTTTCAGGTGAATGCGCGCTGGACGGAAATCTCCAACCTGAATTTCAACGGCAACACCGACAAGCGTCCGAACAAACAGGGTTTGTTCCGCAATACCTGCCCGGGCGGCCAGTTCTTCCGTGGTGCCTGCTTGCGCTTCAATCAGGTGGGCGGCGTTTCGCTCAGCCTGCTGGATACGCTGGATTGCAAAATCGATCAGTGGTACGCCAACGCCTGTACCGGCGATGTGATTAAAGCCAGCTGGTCGGGGCAAAAGGCCGGTGCCTGGGATCACAGTACCGCGATTGAGCTCTCCAACTTCAACGCCCAGCACTGTAAAGGCGGCATGGTGTTGAATCTGCCGCGCTGCAGCCAATCCATCATTCATAACGGCTGGATTGAGCACAGCGATTTCCCTGGCGATATCTCGAACGGCCAGTGGATTGTCGATGCGCTAAGCATTGAGGATTGTAAGAACCCGCTCAACGCACGTAACTCGCGCCTTAATATGCGCCAGACCAATCTGCAGTCGGGCAGCTGGATTGATAACTCGCTGGAAGGCGAGCGCTGGCTGAACATCTGGGAAATGGGCTCAACGCGCGTTGAATCTTACGGCGTCGCCATTGATGGCAGTCTGAAATACAACTACATCACCTCGCGCTTCCGCCTGACCAACAACAGCGATCAGCAAACCTGGTTTGAACTCGGCAACTTCTACTCGCCAACGGTGGGCGATAGCTGGGAGATCGAGGTATTTGGTCAGTCGCAGTTCAATAACGGCACCGCCAATCAGCCGCTGATGGATGTCATCGACGGCAAAGGCACCGGCGGACGCGCGGTGATTCATCTGCAGCGCAAGAAAAACAAAGCGGAAGCCAGCTGGTCAGCGGAAGGTAGCTCGCCGGTGGTGGAGGTACGTTTCGAACCGCGCACCGATACCGACACCAAAGTGTTCGTGAAGTTAGCGGGCTGGACGCCGACCACCGCTGTGCTGATCAAAAGCACCGCCAAGGATCGCTTCCTGACCGGTCGCTGCGCGCGCGTTGATGCCGTGATGGACAAAGGCGCGCCGGGCAGCACAGCGCAACAGGCCCCGCAGCGTTTTAGCCTGCACAACGGCAAAGCCGGCGTCGGCGGTAACGAGCAGGGCGATCTGCTGCTAGCCTCGCGCGCGCTGAAGCCGGAACAGGTGGATACGCGCGAACCTAAAGGTTTCATTTCGGTAGTAATCAATGGCGAGCAGGTGGCTATGCCGTATTTCGCCGTGAAGTCATAACGCACACTAATCGTAGCGGCGCAATTTATTGCGCGATAAATCGCGCCGCTACGGAATGTGCATAATTTGTAAGCAGTACTGAATAGAAATGCAATTAGCACCACTTTTTTGGGGTTTACTCCCATTGCAGTCCTTTGAATCAGAGTTCACTTTGCCAGTGCAGCTATTGGCGGCTTGTAAAAATTACAAAAATTTTTCCGGAGTTTTTTTATGAAGATTTTATTGGTAGGAAACCATACCTGTGGAAATCGTGGGGATGGCGCGATTTTACGTGGGCTGATTGATTCACTGAAATCCGCGCGTGCGGATTTGGATATCGATGTGATCAGCCGTTATCCAACAAGCTCTGGCTATTTACTGCAGCAGGATATCCAGCAGGATTCCCTGTTCCTGCACAACAGCAAGTCGGGCAAAGGGTTAGTGGGCAGCCTGAAACGCAAGGTGGCGAACCGCTTGATGCCGGACATCATGATGGCGCACCTTGGCAAAGGCGGCGTGTACAAATCCTTCTCGGTGCCACCGCATCTGGCGGCGTTCACCCAAAGCCTTGCGCAGTACGACGCGATTATTCAGGTTGGCGGCTCGTTCTTCGTCGATCTCTACGGCGTGACCCAATTCGACCACGCGCTCTGTGCGCTGATGGCGAAAAAGCCGCTGCATATGGTCGGTCACTCGGTGGGTCCGTTCGAGAACCCGCGCGTTAATGCGCTGGCGAACTTTGTCTTTGATCGCGTTGACAGCCTGGTGCTGCGCGAAGAGGTGAGCTACGACCGCCTGAAGCAAGATGGCGTGACCACCAGCAAAGTGAAGAAGGGCGTTGATACCGCGTTCCTGGTTGAAGCGCGTGAAGTGGCTAATCCAAGCCATAACCTGCTGCACTGGCAGGCGATTATTAGCGCACGCAAAACCATTGCGATTACCGTGCGTGAACTGGCGCCGTTCGACAAACGTCTTGGCGTAACACAGAAAGAGTATGAAGCTGCCTTTGGCCGCGTGATTAACGCAATGATTGCCGAAGGTTATCAGGTGGTTGCCTTCTCTACCTGTACTGGTATTGATAGCTACGCCAAAGATGACCGCATGGTGGCGCTGACGTTGCGCGATCATGTCGAGCATCCCGAGCATTACCATGTCATCATGGACGAGTTCAACGACCTCGAACTCGGCATCCTCCTCAGCCATTGTCATCTGACCATTGGTACCCGCCTGCACTCCGCCATCATCTCCATGAACTTTGGTACGCCAGCCGTGGCCATCAACTACGAGCACAAGTCGCTCGGCGTGATGAAACAGCTTGGCCTGCCGCAGATGGCCACCGATGTGCAGAGCCTGATGGACGGTTCGCTCATTGATAAAGTGCAGACGGTGCTGGCCGACTACGACAACGTGAAACACAAAGTTGATACCGCGGTGGCGCAGGAGCGTGAGATTGGTAACCGCATTACAGCAGAAATTCTCAACGTCCTGGGGTGAAGTGATGAAGCTGACCTTTTTCACCATGCGTTTTCCTGTTGCCTCTGAGACCTTCGTGCTCAATCAGGTGACGCATTTCATCGATGCAGGCTACGACGTGGAGATTATCTCCGTGTTTCCGGGCGATATGATTAATCGCCACGCCGCGTTCGATGACTACAATTTGGCAGCGAAAACCCACTATTTACTGCCGGAAGAGAAAGTATCCAACCTTGATAAGCTGACGCAGCGTATCGGGTTGATACTGCCGAAAATCACCAAAGGCGCGCTGCTCAAGTCGCTGAATGTGCGTCGCTACGGCGCACAGGCCAGCAAACTGCTGCTGCCGGCGATTGTCGCCAATACCAGGCAGCCTTACACCGCCGATGTGTTTCTGGTGCACTTCGGCTATGCCGGCGCACTGGCTAACAAGCTGCGCGAACTCGGCGTGCTGAAAGGCAAGCAGGCGACGGTGTTCCACGGCGCGGATATTTCGCGTCGTCACATCCTGGAAGAGCACAAGCTCGACTACGTCAACCTGTTCAAACAGAGCGAACTGATGCTGCCTATCAGCCACTTGTGGGAGAACAAGCTGATTGAGATGGGTTGTCCGCGCGCCAAGGTGCATGTCACGCGTATGGGCATCGAGCCGGAGAAGTTTAACTTCCGTCCGCGCGAGGCGTTCCATCAACCGTTGCGCATCGTCTCAGTCGCGCGTCTGACCGAGAAGAAAGGGTTGGATGTGGCGGTGAAAGCCAGCGAAATCCTGCGCAATAATGGCGGCCAGTTTCAGTTCACCATCATCGGTAACGGCGAGCAGGATGGCATGATGCGCGAGCACATCGCGCGCGCTGGATTGCAGGATTACGTCACCATGCCGGGCTTCAAGCCGCAGGATGAAATTCGTCAGGCGCTGAACGAGGCGGACATCTTCCTGCTGCCGTCTAAAACCGCCGCAGATGGCGATATGGAAGGCATTCCGGTGGCGCTGATGGAAGCGATGGCAGTTGGCTTGCCGGTGGTGTCGACCTATCACAGCGGCATTCCTGAACTGATTGAGAATGACGTCAGCGGATGGCTGGTGGCCGAAAACGATCCTGACGAGCTGGCAGCGACGTTGCTGCGCCTGTCGCGTGGCGACGTGGATGTGGCACCGGTGGTCGCCGCTGCGCGGCAGAAAGTCGAAACTGAGTTCAATCAGCACATCGCTTACGGTGAGCTGGCGAAAATTCTGGAGCGCATGGTGTGAGCGGATTAAAAAAACAGGCCGTTTGGCTGTTTGGTAGTACCTGTTTTGCCGCATTGCTCCAGGTGTTACAGCTCGCCGTGCTGGCGCGCAAACTGGAAACGCACGAGCTGGGTTTACTGGCGATCATCAATGCGATTCTGGCGGTGGCGACCGTGCTGCAGGATATGGGCATGAGCAGCTATATCGTGCATCGCCAGGATATTAATCGCCGTGAGCAGAGCACCATTTACTGGGTGAACGTGTCGCTCAGTTTCTGCACCGGCTTAATTATGCTGGCGATTGCCTATCCGGTAGCGTGGTTCTATCACTTGCCGGAGCTGGTGGGCCTGATCATGCTCACCAGCCTCAACTTCCTGGTGCTGGGACATCTGTCGCAGTATCAGGCGCACTATGTGAAAACCAAACGCATGGTAACGCTGGCGAAGATTGAGATGGCCACCAAGCTGTTTGCGTTCCTGTGTACCGTGGCGATGCTGTATTACACCTCGCTTACCGTGGCGGCGGCGATTCTTGGTCTGTTCATCAACGCCTTCACGCGCATTCTTTGCATGATCTACTTCGGCGAGAGATCGTGGCGTCCGACCTGGGAGTTCGACGGCAAAACCTTCGTCAGCGCCGTACGTTATGGCGTGTATCAGCTCGGTTCGCAGACCATCAACCAGCTGCGTACCCAGGCCGATGCGCTGATCGTCGGTAAAGTGATGGGTGCGGAGATGCTGGGGATTTACTCGCTGGCAAAAGAGCTCATTCTGCAACCGCTGAAGCTGGTTTCGCCGGTGATTAACCGCCTGGCATTGCCGCGCTTCGCTGAGAAGCAGCACGATCCAGAGCAGCTGAAAAAGCTGTTCCTTAAAGGCACCTTCGTCATCATGCTGTTCAGTAGCGCGATGTATCTGGCGATTGGCATTCTTTCCCCGGTCATTGTGCGCGTGCTGTACGGCGCTTCACATGAGCAGGTTTACCATCTGATCCCGCTGATGCTGCTGTTTGGCATGCTGCGTCCGATGGGCGGCTTAACCGGCGCGATTTCGCAGGCCAACGGCCGCACCAATGTTGAGTTCTACTGGAACATTGTGGCGAGCTTAGTGGTGGTTGCGGTGCTGGCGACGACCTACATCTGGCCGAACGTGCTGTATGTGGCGCTGACGCTGTCGATCTCGCAGGTGCTGATTTCGGCCTTTGCCCATCCGTTCTTCATCAAGCCGGTGATTGGCATCCGCTTTATGCCGTATGCGCGTCAGTGGGTTTCGGTGTCGGTGGTGTTTGTTGCGCTGATGATGCTGGTAAACCACTTCAACCTGTTCGTGATGCCGGAATGGTTTGAGGGCTGGCTGTAGCCATCAACATCCAACCCGCGTGATGAATCGCGCCGCTACAGATGACTCAATGTTTGCACGGTCCGTAGCGGCGCCATTTATGGCGCATTATCGACACAGCTTTCAGTCAATCTCTGGTCTCGTCATCTCAAATCCTTTCACGATTTTTCAGCGGTTTAGCGCATCGGTTCCTCATTGGAATTTCGGCGTTTTTACCGGCCAAATTGGCGATTTTTGATGGTGTGACAGAGAGTTAGTGCCGGTTTTTCAGATAAAGATTATACTTGCTCGACCGGCCGATCCTGCATAATCGACCCCACGTATTCACTTCATGAAATGGAATAAATATGACCAAGCTTAAAGCAGTAATCCCCGTTGCGGGTCTCGGTATGCATATGCTTCCTGCGACCAAAGCCATTCCGAAAGAGATGCTGCCAATTGTCGACAAACCAATGATTCAATACATTGTTGACGAATGCGTCGCGGCTGGCATCAAGGAGATTGTGCTGGTCACCCATGCTTCCAAAAATGCAGTGGAAAACCACTTCGATACTACTTACGAGCTGGAAGCGCTGCTTGAAGCGCGCGTTAAACGTCAGCTGCTGAGCGAAGTGCAGTCAATCTGTCCGCCGGGCGTGACCATCATGAACGTGCGGCAGGCCAACCCATTGGGCCTGGGCCACTCCGTGCTGTGCGCGCGTCCAATGATTGGCGACAACCCATTTGTGGTGGTGCTGCCAGACGTGCTGCTGGATGACTCCACCGCTGACCACCTGCGTTATAACCTTGCCTCAATGGTTGCTCGCTTCGAAGATACCGGCCACAGCCAGGTGCTGGCGAAACACATGCCGGGCGAAGATCTTACTGAATATGGCGTGCTGACCACCGAAGAGCCGATTGATAACCCAGGCGATATCAGCACCATCACCAGCTTTGTTGAGAAGCCAGAAGCGGGTTCTACCGACTCTGACCTGACGGCAGTTGGCCGTTATGTGCTCTCTGCGGATATCTGGGAAGAGCTGGAGCGCACTGAGCCGGGCGCATGGGGCCGCATTCAGCTGACCGATGCTATCGCCTCTCTGAGCAAGAAGAAGCCAGTTGATGTGCAGCTGCTGACCGGTACCAGCTACGACTGCGGTCGTAAACTCGGTTATATGCAGGCATTCGTCTCTTACGGCTTGCGTAACAACGATCAGGGCCGCGATTTCCGCGAATCTATTCAGAAAATCCTGGCGAAATAAGCTTTCTCATTCTCTACCGCGCCTTTAGCGCGGTTTAAAGGAGTACACATGGCTATTTTGGTAACGGGCGGAGCGGGATACATCGGCTCCCATACGGTGCTGGCGCTGTTAGAGCGCGGCGACGACGTTGTGGTCCTGGATAACCTTTGCAATGCTTCCCGCGAAGCCATCAACCGCGTGGAAAAGCTCTCAGGCAAAAAAGCGGTGTTCGTTGAAGGCGATATCCGCGATCGCGCCTGCCTGCGTGACCTGTTTGCCACTAACGATATCAGCGCTGTGATTCACTTCGCCGCACTGAAGGCCGTTGGTGAATCCACGCGCATGCCGCTGGAATACTACGAAAACAACGTGGCTGGCACCGTGGTGCTGCTGGAAGAGATGCGCGCTGCTGGCGTGTGGAACTTCATCTTCAGCTCATCTGCGACCGTTTATGGCGCCGATGCGCCGGTTCCTTACGTGGAAACCACGCCAATTGGCGGTACCACTAGCCCGTACGGTACTTCAAAGCTGATGATCGAATTCGTGATGCGCGATTTCGCTAAAGCCGATCCGAATTTCAAAGCCATCGCACTGCGCTACTTCAACCCGGTTGGCGCGCATGAGTCTGGTGAAATCGGTGAAGATCCAACCGGCATTCCTAACAACCTGCTGCCGTACATCGCGCAGGTGGCGATTGGCCGTCTGGAGAAGCTGGGCGTGTTTGGCGATGACTACGACACGCCGGATGGCACCGCACAGCGCGACTACATTCACGTTGTCGACCTGGCAGAAGGGCACCTGAAAGCGTTGGACCACTTAGCCAAAGTTGAAGGCTACAAAGCTTACAACCTCGGCGGCGGCGTGGGCTTCTCCGTGCTGGAGATGATCAAGGCGTTTGAGAAAGCGTCTGGTAAGCCAATTCCGTTTGAGTTTAAGCCTCGCCGTGACGGTGATTTGCCGGCGTTTTGGGCAGATGCGACGCTGGCGAACAACGAACTGGACTGGCGCGTGACGCGCGGGATTGATGCCATGATGCGTGATACGTGGAACTGGCAGAGTAAGAATCCTAACGGATTTAAGTAGATATTTTACACTCTTGTAAGCCTGTCAATGACAGGCTTTTTGTTTTTTATAGGATTCGTCTAATCTATGTTAAAAATGGCTTCGTCTCAGCTTTAAGATTTATATCGAAAATGTTAGCATTCTGGGCTGCATATTGGAAAATATGGTCCAGTTTATAAGGACCTTGGCTGAGAAAACTGGAAATTTTACTGCTAACTCCTTCGTTTATAATATAGGTTCAGGGGTAATCATCATACCTGATCCCATAGAAGTTCAAGTCAGGTACGCCTAGTGCACTGGTAGCTTTAAGCCAGGGGCGGTAGCATTCTCATAACATAGTAGCGCGAAGTAATTCGTACGTTTATTAGGCAAACTGAGCAATTTATATGAAGTATAATTTTGGTTATCTTTTTGATTTAATAACTGTAATCACAGAGAAAGAATTAAAGGTCAGGTATAAAAGTAGCTTTTTAGGCTATCTTTGGTCTATCGCAAATCCCCTGTTGTTTGCGATGATTTATTATTTTATATTTAAACTTATCATGAGAGTTCAAATACCGAATTATACTGTTTTTTTAATAACTGGCTTATTTCCTTGGCAATGGTTTGCAGGTTCAACTAGTAACTCATTATTTTCCTTTATTTCAAATGCACAGATTATAAAAAAAACAGTCTTCCCACGTTCAGTAATCCCTTTCTGTAACGTCTTTATGGAATTCTTACATTTTCTTTGTACCATTCCTGTTATCATCGTTTTTCTAATTATTTATGATATGAGCCCTTCACTTTCATGGCTGTGGGGGATTCCATTGATTGGTTTAGGGCAAATGATATTAACCTACGGATTAGCATTAATATTATCAACACTTAACTTATTCTTCAGAGATCTAGAGCGTTTCATTAGTCTGGGCATTATGCTTATGTTTTATTGCACACCTATCCTTTATTCAGTAGATTTAATACCTGCTGAGTATCATTGGTTGATCGACGCAAATCCGCTTTCTTTAATGATTCTTTCCTGGCGTGATTTATTTATGCATGGTGTAATTGATTATGGAAATATTTTGCATTTATATTTCTATTCATTTACAACTTTACTCATTGGAGTTTGGGTGTTTAATAAATTAAAATTCCGTTTTGCTGAGATATTGTAATGAGTGTAGCGATTGAGTTTAAAAATGTCACAAAAAGGTACCCTCTATATCATCATATTGGATCTGGCATCAAAGAGTTGATATTCAATCCTAAACGTGCATTATCGATGTTATCCGGCAGATCTTATTTAGCAATAGAAGATATTTCATTTCAAGTCTTAAAAGGCGAATCAGTAGCGCTAATTGGCCGAAATGGTGCAGGTAAAAGTACATCACTTTCGCTGGTGGCTGGAGTGATAAAGCCTAGCACTGGTTCAGTCTTTGTTAAAGGTAGGGTGGCCTCTATGCTTGAGCTGGGAGGAGGCTTTCATCCGGAACTTACAGGAAGAGAAAATATTCGTTTAAATGCAACTTTACTTGGTTTAAGAAGAAAAGAACTAAATGCAAAAATTGATAAGATAATTGAGTATTCTGAACTCGGAGAGTTCATTGACGAGCCCATTAGAGTATATTCAAGTGGCATGTTGGCTAAGCTAGGATTTTCAGTTATCACTCAAGTAGATCCTGACATTCTAATAATAGATGAAGTTCTAGCTGTCGGGGATATTAGTTTTCAAAAGAAATGTATTAAAACAATAAATGAATTCAGAAGTAAAGGTGTCACAATATTATTTGTAAGCCATAATATGGATGACATTGAGAAAATCTGTAATAAAGTTATTTGGATTGAAAATCATAAAGTTAGACGTATTGGTAATAGTAAAGAAATTATTAACGACTACCGCGCATTCATGCAGTGATTGAAGGTAAATGTGATGAGCAAAAATATTCTTGTTGTTGGAGCTGGTTTTTCAGGTGCAGTTATAGCTAGAGAGCTTGCAGAAAGTGGGCATAATGTTGAGGTAATTGATTCTCGAAATCATATTGCAGGTAATTGCTACAGTGAAAGAGAACATGTGTCTCAAGTGATGATCCACACATATGGACCGCACATTTTCCATACTGATAATGAAAAGGTTTGGGCTTATATTAACAAGTATGGCAATATGATGCCTTACACAAACCGTGTTAAAGCAACAGTAAATAATAAAGTTTTTTCTTTACCTATTAACCTTCATACAATAAATCAATTCTTTGAAAAGACTTGCAATCCTGATGAAGCAAAAAAATTAATTGAAAGTAAAGGTGAAAAATCCATCTCGACACCAGTAACTTTCGAAGAACAAGCTCTACGTTTCGTAGGTAAAGAGTTATACGAAGCCTTTTTTAAAAGCTATACCATTAAGCAATGGGGAATGCATCCCAAAGAATTACCAGCATCAATTTTAAAAAGATTGCCCGTACGTTTTAATTATGATGATAATTACTTTAATCATAAATACCAAGGCATGCCAGAAAATGGTTATACGGCGATCGTGGAAAGCATTCTTGATCATAAAAATGTAAAAGTGTCACTGAATACTAGTTTTGATCTGAAAACTCGAGAAAATTATGATCATGTATTTTACAGCGGACCACTTGACGCATTTTACGAGCATGAGTTTGGGCGATTAGGTTATAGAACTTTGGATTTTGAAGAGTTTACCTATGAAGGAGATTATCAAGGATGTGCAGTAATGAACTACTGTGAACCTGATATACCTTACACTCGTATTACGGAGCATAAATATTTTGCTCCTTGGGAAAAACACGAAAAGTCTATTTGCTATAAAGAATATAGTCGTAGTTGTGGTGAGAACGATATTCCTTATTATCCTATTCGTCAAGTTGGGGAAATGGATATGTTGTCAAAATATATTAGTTTGGCTGAAAAAGAATCGAAAATCACATTTATCGGCCGGTTAGGTACTTATAGATACCTAGATATGGATGTAACCATTGCTGAAGCACTTAATACTGCAGAATGTTACCTAAAATCATTGAAATCTGAAGATAAAATGCCGGTATTTACGGTTGATGTAAGATGAATGCAACAGCATTAATAGTTACCTTTAACCGTCTGAATAAACTAATAAAGACTATTGAGGCAACGCTTGCGTTGCCTTTTCAGCATATAGTTATCGTTAACAATGCATCTACAGATAATACGAGTCAATGGTTATCACAATTACATGATTCACGCATTAAAGTTATCGAATCTAAATACAATATAGGTGGCGCAGGCGGTTTTTATTTAGGCGCTGAATTTATATCCAAACATGTAAAAACCAAATGGATTGTTTTTTATGATGATGACGCTTACCCTGAAAAGGATTTTTTGAATAAATTTGAAAGTTTAAATCCTGATGAACATGTGGCCTACTGTTCTAAAGTTTTGGATTTAAAAAACAATATATGCACAATGAATAAACCATGGATAAGAAAAACAACAACTTTCACGGATAATTTTTTATATTGCATTAATAAGGATAAGTTTGTAGTGAGTTCTGAGCTAGATTCAGAGAGTATAACCTTTTCCTTTGTTGGTTGCATAATCAGTCATGATGTTTTAGAAAAAACTTATTCTAATATTGATAGGAAATTATTCATATATTACGATGATGTTTTTTACTCTTACTTTTTATTAAGAATGGGTGTCAAAATTCGCTATGAAGCAGCACTTGTTTTCAGACATGATATTGTTGCGGAAAGCTCAGTAAAATTGCCCCCTTGGAAAATTTACTATTTAGTAAGAAATATCATTATAGGAAAAAAGAGTTATGGCAAAGAATGTTTCTTTTCAAAAAGAGCCATCGCTGTAAGGTTGATAGTTTATTTCATCCACACTTTAAAAAGTAATAATATAAAACTGAGTGTTAAATACTACTTTAAAGGTGTAAGTGACGGTTTAAGGAATTTAAGTGGGAAAAGACACTGAAAACGTCTCAATGAAAAAAATTTGCTTCTTTGTGAATTCTGGCTGGTATTTTGAACTTCATTGGTTGGATAGGGCAAATGCTTTAAAAAATGGAAACAATGAAGTCCATATTGTCAGTAATTTTAGTGACGCTGAAATGCAAAGATTAGGAACACAAGGATTTCACTGTCATCAAACTGGAATGCGTGAAAGAAGTTTAAAGATATTCCATGCTATCTCTGATTTTTTCAATAGCATAAAAATTCTCAAACGAATCAATCCTGATTTAATTCATTGCATTACTATTAAGCCGATAATAATTGGTGGTCTTTTTTCTCGCTTCATGCATAAACCCTTTATCGCAAGTTTTGTTGGGTTAGGGCGTGTTTTCATGATTCAAACATGTAGTTATAAGCTATTAAAAAGAATAGTTGGGTTTATTTACAAGTTAATTTTTAAAAATAAAAAATCCTTACTATTATTTGAGCATGAAAATGACCAAAATATATTGTTGCAATTAATAAGTATTCCAAGAGAAAGATGTGTTGTAATTAATGGTTCAGGTGTGGATCTTGAAAAATTCAATTATGTTCAAGAAGAAGACTCATTAAAACCTAGTGTTTTATTCGCTAGTAGACTCCTTTGGTGCAAGGGTTTAGGTGATTTAGTAAAAATAAAAAAAGATATATCAGCACATATCGAGTTTGATTTAAATGTTGCCGGCATAAGTGTTGAGGGAGACCCCGACTCCATACCTTTAAGTACCATCGACGTGTGGAATGAAGAATCAATAATTACTTGGTTAGGAAAAAGGGATGATATTTCTAACCTTATTGAAAGTAATAGTATTGTTGTTTTACCATCAACTTATTTTGAAGGTGTTCCCCGAATTTTGATTGAAGCTGCTGCTAAAGGCAGGCCTATCATTGCTTATGATACCGGGGGGTGTGGAAATATTTTACATAATGGTATTAATGGCTATCTAATTGAAAAAGGCAATATAGATGAACTTAAAAATAAAATTATATTCCTTCTTTCAGATATCAATATACGAAGGCACATGGGTGAAAATGGACGAAGGTTAGTTGAGACGCATTTTGGCTCTGTTATTATCATTAAACAAACTATGTCTGCTTACTCTAGAATATTGTCATCATAAGGATATACTGTGTCAGAAAATATTAAAGTTAAAATATTGGTGTGCCATCATAAAGAGTTTGAATACATTAGCAACGATTGTATCTTGCCAATTCAGGTTGGTAGGGTATTATCACCTGTGAAATTAGATTATTGCATTGGAGATGATAGCGGCACCAACATTTCTGCCAAAAACAAATCTTGGTGTGAGTTAACAGCAATCTTTTGGGCTTGGAAAAATCTCGATGCAGATTATTATGGTTTAATGCATTATCGCAGATATCTTTCGATGGAGTCTGACGATGGATTCTCAGTTGTAGACAACTTAAATGCAGATGTTGTGAAGGCTAATGGGTTAAGTGCTGAAGCGATAATTACAAAATGTAAAAATTATGATGTTATTACTTCTCCTGTGTGGAATGTGCATCCTGCAGGTTTACCTTCAAGATTACTAACAAATTATCAGCATTATGAATTAGATCATTATAAAAAAGATCTTGATATTATTATTGATATTGTAAAGAAAAATTATCCAGATTTTTATTTACCCCTGCTTGATAGTTTACATTCTACTTCTTGTTTTTTTGCAAATATAGCAATAATGAAAAAAGAATATTTTCATGAATATTGTGACTTTGCGTTTGGTGTTTTATTTGAAGCCGAGAGTATGATATCTCTCGATTCTTATGATAATTATCAAAAAAGAATCTGGGGGTTTCTAGCCGAGCGCCTTATCAATGCTTATGTAATATATGCCAAGAAGAAGTATAAAGATATAAAAATTAAAACTGCAGGCTTACTTTATGTGACTGAAAAAAACACTTTAAACTTTGAGGAGATATTAACCAAAGAATTATCTTTTGCAAAAAATAATGGACTTTCTTGCAACGCTTCTCTTCAGACTAGTGTTGAAATCAACATATGCATGTCTTTTAATGATAATTATTTCGTTCACGCTCTTACTACTATTCAATCACTAATTGCAAATAATAAATCATGTAGTAAGGTCAAGTTATTTATATTGTGTGATGCTCAATTAAGTCAGAATAACCGTAATAAGCTATCAGTTTATTTTGCGGAGCAAATTGATGTCTCGTTCTTAGACGTTGATCCAGATCTATTTAATGCTTTACCGTTAAATAGGCACTATATATCATTAAATACATATTATCGATTAGTTATCCATAAACTAATACCTGAAATTGACAGGGTCATATATTTAGATTCAGATATCATTTTTTGTGATGATATAACTGAGCTTTGGTCTCATGATTTGCAGGGGAAATCTTTAGCCGGTTCTTTGGATGAGGGGGGAGTACTTCAATCTCGTCGACTTCAACTTGGGATTGAGAGTTCTTATATTAATGCAGGTGTATTAATTATGGACCTAAATAAAATCCGGGAAAAGTATAATGATGTTTTTATCGAATATATGGCTAATTACTTTACAAGAAAACAGGATATAATCTTACAAGATCAAGACATCCTTAATTTAACCTATAACAATGATATTAGTTTATTACCACTTAAATGGAATGTGAATAGTAGGATGTTTTGCCTAAATGATTTGGAACATAAGTATTCGATTTCAGAAGAAATGGAAGCCATTAATGACTTGGGTATAATTCATTTTACAGATAGAAAAAAACCTTGGAATATTCTCTGCTCACATCCTTTGCGAAAATTATATTGGTACTACCGTGGGAAGGCTTCACCTGAGACTATCAAACTTAAAGAAAGGCTGGTAAGACAATACTCTGGAAGACTTAACTACCAATTTGAAGGAGACAAAGTCTTATTTGATTTTTCATTAATTAAATTCAGGATAAAAAAAATAATTATAATTAGACTTATACAGGTTTTAAAGTTATTTAAACTTTGGAAGTAATTCAATCACTTAAATTAATTTTAGAAAATAATGGGCTTATCATGAGAATTTGTTTTTATAATTGGGTTGACTATGATGATAAACGCAAAAGAGGAGGTGGTGTAACTGTTTATCAAAAGAATTTAATTGATGCTTTGAATGCAAACGAAAAAACTCAGGTCTATTTTATCTCTTCAGGTGTTAACTATAACCCCTTTAATACGGAAATAAAGTTTAAAAAAAACGGAAATAAATATGAAATTATTAACTCTGCAACTTTAGCGCCTTCTCATCTTTCTTTCTCCTCTTCAACTCAAATTAGTCATGATGCTACTGAAAAAGTTTTCTTGGAGGCGATTTCTGATATTGGGAAATTAGATGTTATTCACTTCAATAATTTAGAAGGAATTCCCGTTAAAATAATTAAAAGGATAAAAGAGACGTTCCCAAGTATAAAAATTGTTTTCTCGGTTCACAATTATTATCCTTTTTGCCCACAGGTCAATTTGTGGGAAAGAGAACGCAAGAATTGTAGGGACTATAATGGAGGGCGAAAATGTGTTACTTGCGTTACGCACAACCATGGGGAAGGTTATTTTAAGAAAAACTATTATCTCGACAATTTTTTACTTTCAAAAAATATAAAAGATAATACTTTGCTATCTAAATTTAGTTGGTCGATGGCTCACAAAGTTAATAATAGTTTCTATAAAATCAAACGTTTTGCTACTCCCCCGCAATCGAATTCTCCCATGATAAACTTTTCAGAAAATGCTCATTATTTTTTGAATAGAAGACAAGAATTCATTCAAACAATTAATGAAAATTGCGATGTGATATTGACTGTTTCTAAAAGAGTGGCAGATATTTGTTTAAACTTTGGCATTAAGAAAGAGTTATTAAAAGTTTCCTATATTGGTACCGCCCATTACTCTAAATATTTAGACTCGCAACCTAAAGGGGAAGGTATTTCGACTATTGCCTATCTCGGTTATATGCGAAAAGATAAAGGGTTTGAATTTTTCATTGACGCTCTGCGAAAAGTACCTGAAGATATTGCAAAAAACATTAATATTGTTGTTGCGGCTAAACGACACAATGAGCATTACTATTACCTTCTAAAGGAATTAACTGCGCGATTTAATAATGTGATTTTTGCTGATGGGTATTCTCACAAAAATATAGATAAAATTCTGGAAAATGTTGACCTAGGCATTGTTCCTGTTCTTTGGGAAGATAATCTTCCACAAGTTGCTATTGAAATGCATTGTCGTCGAATTCCCATTTTGACCAGCAACTTAGGTGGCGCTTGCGAGTTACATAATAAAAATGAGCGTTTTACATTTCAGGCCGGCAACTATAAAGATTTCGTTAATAAATTAACAGACCTTACACTTAATGGTTATGATTCAAGAGAATACTGGTTTAATGCCCTTTCACCAGTATCCATGGACCAGCATTTGAATGAATTATTAAACGTTTATAATGATAGAAATAGTCTCATCCATATTGAATCACTTTAAAATAAAATCCTTGTTTTTCATTTTATAAATACTGGTGTTTTGATTATGATTTATTCAGTTGAAAAAAGATTTCTTTTTATACATAACCCGAAAGTTGCCGGAACGTCAGTTAGAAAAGCCTTACAGAAATATGATAGCTCAGGGGAGAAGTACTGGCGACCATACTATGTTGAAAAATATGATCGAATCGTAGACAGGGCCCATATCCAAGCCTCTGAATATGAAGTCCATTCGTTGGAGGAAATTTCAGACAGATTTTTCACTTTTGGATTTGTTAGAAATCCTTATGAGCGATTTTTAAGTGCATGGGAGGAGTTTAAACTCCAGCATAACCTTGATGATTATGAGGATATAAATGACTGGGCCATTGCTAATATTAACGAAATTGCTGTTCGTTATGACTGGAGATTAATTCATTTTTGCCCACAACATTATTTTTTTTATGTAGGCCAGAAGTGCGTTGCTGATTTTATTGGTAAACAAGAGTTCTTAAATCAGGATTGGCTGCGAGTACAAAATATAATTGGTGTCAATGAGCCATTGGGACATTTCAATAAAAAAAGAGATAGCGTTCAAAGTAGGTTGACTGATATTTTGAGTGAAGAAACAATATCTTTAATTAATAAAATTTATGCGAAAGATTTTCTTTATTTTAATTATCCTATGCATGATGCAAAACCAGTTTCAAGTTCAGATCCTTACTTGGATTACTATGAGAATGCATTACTTCCACAACGAAAGCTTTATCAAGCTATGAATCAAGAAATCAAATCTCTTCGTGATGAGCTTGATAAAAACCTTAAGGAATTAAGCCATCTTAGGAACAGAGAACTACATTTACACAATGATAATGAAAATTATAAAAATAAAATATTTGAATGTGAAAAATGTATAAGTTTAATTCAGGAAGAAGTTTCAAAGAAAAATGAAGAAATTTCAGCAATGTTTGATAGCAAATCTTTCAAAATCACAGCACCGTTAAGAACCATTGCGCGCGTAATAAGAAAAATTAATTATTAACATCTGTTAACAGAGTTATAAGAGCTCTTTACTTCCAAACGCTTTGTGCGATCTAAGTTATAATTGTTTGACCGATAGTAACAGTGATGTTACTGATAATATACTGTATTAAAAGGCTTTTAAATAGGAGTAAAAAATGTCCAAGCAACAAATCGGTGTTGTAGGTATGGCAGTAATGGGCCGCAACTTGGCTCTTAACATTGAGAGCCGCGGTTACACTGTTTCTATCTTTAACCGTTCACGCGAAAAGACTGATGAAGTCATCGCTGAGAACCAAGGTAAGAAACTCGCTCCTTTCTATACTGTTGAAGAGTTTGTTGAATCGCTGGAAAAACCACGTCGTATCCTGCTGATGGTACAAGCAGGTGAGGCAACTGATAAAACTATCGCTTCCCTGACTCCTCATCTGGATAAGGGTGATATCCTGATCGATGGCGGTAACACCTTCTATAAAGACACCATCCGTCGTAACAAAGAGCTGTCCGATCAAGGCTTCAATTTCATCGGTACCGGTGTTTCTGGCGGTGAAGAGGGTGCATTGAAAGGCCCATCAATCATGCCTGGTGGCCAGAAAGAAGCGTACGAACTGGTTGCTCCAATCCTTGATAAGATTGCTGCACGTGCAGAAGATGGTGAAGCCTGTGTGGCTTATATAGGTCCCAATGGTGCCGGCCACTATGTGAAGATGGTTCACAATGGCATCGAATACGGCGACATGCAGTTGATTGCAGAAGCTTATGCATTGTTGAAAGGTGCATTGGGCCTGAATAACGAAGAGCTGGCCGAAACCTTTACAGAGTGGAACAATGGTGAGCTGAGCAGCTACCTGATCGACATCACCAAAGATATCTTCACTAAGAAAGATGAAGACGGTAAATATCTGGTTGATGTCATTCTGGATGAAGCAGCTAATAAAGGCACCGGTAAATGGACCAGCCAGAGCTCATTGGATCTGGGTGAGCCACTGTCATTGATCACCGAATCTGTATTTGCCCGCTATTTGTCTTCTCTGAAAACCCAGCGTGTTGCAGCTTCCAAAGTACTCAGCGGCCCGCAGGCGAAAGCCTTTACCGGAGATAAAGCTGAGTTCGTAGAAAAAGTGCGTCGTGCATTGTACCTGGGCAAAATCGTCTCATATGCTCAGGGCTTCTCTCAACTGCGTGCTGCTTCCGAAGAAAACAACTGGGATCTGCATTACGGCGAGATTGCTAAGATTTTCCGCGCTGGTTGCATCATCCGTGCTCAGTTCCTGCAGAAAATTACTGATGCTTATGCTAATGATGCAGACATCGCAAACCTGCTGCTGGATCCATACTTCAAGAATATCGCTGATGAGTACCAGCAGGCGCTGCGTGATGTAGTGTCTTACGCTATTCAGAACGGTATTCCGACGCCGACCTTCTCTGCTGCTATTGCATACTACGATAGCTATCGTTCAGAAGTTCTGCCGGCGAATCTGATTCAGGCTCAGCGTGACTACTTTGGTGCGCATACTTACAAGCGTATCGATAAAGACGGTGTGTTCCATACCGAATGGCTGGACTAACAGCATTAAGGCTTCCTTCGGGAAGCCTTATTTTTACCCAACCAACAACTCCCCCCGTCTCCCAGCATTCTCCCCAGCCAACCGCACCACCAACATCCCCGCCGTCACAAACTTGGTCAAATTCCTCGCATACAACACGCCACCAAACTCAGCCACCAGCGGCATCACCTGGTCAGTAATCGGATCAACAACCTCAGCCACCACTTCCCCCGCCTTAATCCACTCACCCAAATTACGTCGGTAAAACACCAATCCAGATTGCGCCGCATGGATATACTCACATCCCGCCAGCGCCGTCGCTGGATGAATCAGGGCAGGGGATTCACCCACTTCACCGGCAATATATCCGCCCTCAATCAGTGCATTGATAATCGCGTCAGCATCTTTCTCCGCCATCTCAGGCGATACATCCGCCACACCGCGCAGTTCCAGCGTCACCGGCAGCAAGCCGCGCGGCATTGGATACTCATCGCCAAAGCGCTCTGCCAGCGTCAGCCACGGCTCGCAGCAAGCCTCATCAAACGGTTCGCCGCCCGAAATCTGCGCCAGTAACTGCACTTCACTACCTAACCAACGCGCCAGCGGTTCAATATCCGGCCACGCGTGCGGCGTGGTGTAGAGGTGCGGCAGCGCATCCCAGTCACAATGTAGATCAATCATCAAATCGGCCTGGCTCGCCATACGCATCAGCGTAAAGCGCTGGGCATCCAGTTCGGTGCGGGCAATGCGGTCACGATAATGGCGATCAATCGCTTCCCTGATCAGGCGTTTATTTTCGTATTCACTTTGTGTCAGGGAATCAGCAAGTTCTTCAGCCAGCGCTTCACCCAATGCCGGGAAGCGGCGGTTAAAATCTTGTCCTGATAACGTATGGAAACGCCCGAGATGGCTACCGTGCCAGTGTTGTCCCATGGCTAAAGGATTCGCCACCGGCACCAATGTGATTTTAGATTTGAGTTGTCCGGCAGATTCCAGCGCCAGCAATTTCTGTTTCAAGTACCATGCCACCGCCATGCCCGGCAGTTCATCGCCGTGCAGCGCAGCCTGAATATAGACGCGTTGCTGTGAATCCGTACCGAAGTGGAAGCTGACAATTTCGCGTTGCGTGCCCAGCGAGGCGCTTAATAGAGGATGATGTTGTTGTTGCATAACGCTATCGATGTCCTTTATTCATGGCACGCTTTCAGCGACGCCAGATGCATTTTCTGATGGAATTATAGTGCTGAGTGCAAAAAGGGCGGCAAAAAAGCCGCCCAAAAGATTACTGCTGGATGGAGATGTCAGTTGCGAAGTACTTTTTCTGAATTTTATCGAAAGTGCCGTTCTTCTTCAGTTCGGCAAACGCGTTATCCAGTGCGGTTTTCAGTTCGGTGTCGCCTTTACGCAGACCAATCGCGGTGCCCGGACCGATAATCGGATCCTGCACAATCGGGCCGGCCAATTCGAAATCTTTGCCCTGCGGATGTTTCAGGAAACCATTGGCGGCTTGAGCAGCATCGGTAAACACCACATCAAGACGACCCGAAATCAAATCGCTCTCAACTTGTGCCTGATCGCCATAAGGTACAACCTGCACGCCATGCGGCTGCCATTTGGCCAACGCATAACGCTCCTGCACGGTGCCTTGCTCAACGCCCACGGTTTTGCCTTTCAGCGATTCAGCAGTTGGCAGCAGGCCAGAACCTTTACGCGCAATCAGCTGGGTATGGGTGTCGTAGAGCGGCACGGTGAAATCAATCTGCTTCAGACGTTCTTCGGTGATACCCATATCCGACAAGATGGCGTCGAACTTACGCGCTTTCAGCGCAGGGATCATGCCATCGAACTGGCTCTCCACCCACACGCATTTGGCCTGCATCTGCTCGCACAGCGCATTACCGAGGTCGATATCAAAACCGACCAGTTTGCCCTGCGGCGTTTTGGATTCGAAAGGAGGATAGGTGGGATCAACCGCGAAACGCACCTGATCAATTTTTGCCTGCGCACCAAACGCGCAACCTGCCAGCACAGCCAGCGCCAGCGTCTGACGCAGGCGGGCGGTTAAACGAGAACTTGCCATAATATCGGTCTTCTTTTGATGTGATGTTGAGTCAGAAAGAGTACCGCTCAGGGCCTGGCAAGGCAATTAGAGGATTATTTTCATCACGTTACCATTATGCAGCGCCCGATAATCCGCAACATTCAGCACCACCGATTGCTCCAGCAATCCGGCATTGAAGGCGATTTCGTCATAGCGTTCAAACAGCAGTGGATCGACCACCAGCTGTAAATCAGGATGGAAGCTAAACGGCGGAATAGCCCCAAATACGCAGCCGGTCAGCGTATCCACTTCCGCAGGCGAGGCCAGCGAAGCACGGCGACCGCCAACCGCTGCAGCAACCTTGCTGAGATCCGCTTGCTGATCGGCAGGCAGCACCGCCAGCACATGCTGTTTGATACCGTTGCCTTTCACATGGCACACCAGCGCCTTCGCACCTTGACCCACTTGCGTACCACGAATCGCTGCCACCGCTTCGCACTTGCCGGTCGCTTCATGCTCCATCACGCGATAGCGCGCCTGATGTTGGTCAAGCAGGGCGATCAATTTTTCATGTGTGGTCATGGTGTTTTCCATGCTGATGAATAGCGTAGGGTGCGCATTTATGCGCGCCTGGGACATTGGTCGCCATGAATGGCGACCCTACGAAACGTTATTTATGACGCGCCCGCAGATTATTGATGATGGTGCTCAAATCCAGCTCCTGATCCTGCAGCAGCACCATCAGGTGATACAGCAAATCAGACGCTTCATTGGTCAGCTCGTGACGATCGTTAACCGTTGCCGCCAAAGCCGTTTCCACGCCTTCTTCCCCCACTTTCTGCGCGATGCGCTTGGTGCCGCTGGCGTACAGCTTCGCGGTGTACGAACTCTCTGGATCGGCGCTTTTGCGCGAAGCCAGCAGCTGCTCCAGCTGATAGAGGAACGTCCAGTCTGGCGCAGCCGGTGAGAAGCAGCTGGAAGTGCCGAGATGGCAGGTTGGGCCAATCGGATTGGCCAGCACCAGCAGCGTGTCGTTGTCGCAGTCCGGCGTAATGCTCGCCACTTGCAGGAAGTGGCCCGAGGTTTCGCCTTTGGTCCATAAACGGTTTTTGGTGCGTGAGAAGAAGGTGACGTTGCCCTCACTCAGGGTTTTTTGCAGCGCTTCTTCGTTCATATAACCGTGCATCAGCACTTCGCCGGAAACGTTGTGCTGGACGATAACGGGCATCATGCCCGCGGTTTTGACCCAATCCAGCCTGGCCAGTTGTTCTGCAGTTAACACGCGCGAATCTCCACACCGTTGTCGATCAGGAAGTTTTTCAACTCGCCGATATTGATAATTTGTTTGTGAAACACCGAAGCCGCCAGCGCGCCATCGACGTTCGCCTGCTCAAAGGCGTCGAGGAAGTGCGGCATAGTGCCTGCGCCGCCGGAGGCGATCAGCGGCACTTTGCAGACATCGCGCACTTTCTTCAGCTGCACCAGATCGTAGCCGTTACGCACGCCATCCTGATTCATCATGTTGAGGACGATTTCACCCGCGCCCAGCTTCTGCACTTCCTGCACCCAATCCAGAGTTTCCCACGTGGTCACTTTGGTACGAGCTTCGTCACCGGTGTATTGATTGACGTGATATTTGCCGCTCGCTTCGTCAAACCAGGTATCGATGCCCACCACGATGCACTGCACGCCAAAGCGATCGGCCAGGCGCGTAATCAGCGTCGGATCGGCTAAGGCCGGCGAGTTGATGGAAATCTTGTCGGCACCAAACTGCAGAATGCGCGCCGCGTCTTCTTCGCTCTTAATGCCGCCCGCCACGCAGAAAGGAATATCGATCACTTCCGCCACGCGCGACACCCAGCTTTTGTCCACGACGCGGCCATCTGATGAGGCGGTGATATCGTAGAATACCAGCTCGTCCGCACCTTCCTGCGCATAACGCTGCGCCAGCGGCACAATGTCACCGATGATTTCGTGGTTGCGGAACTGAACGCCTTTCACCACTTGCCCGTCACGCACATCGAGACAAGGAATTATCCGTTTTGCCAGCATGCGATTGCCTCCGCCACCGTGAATTTATCTTCCAGTAACGCGCGACCAACGATCACGCCCTGTGCGCCGCTGCCGCGTAACGCCGCGATGTCATCCAGCGAACCGATGCCGCCTGAAGACTGAAAAGCGATGTCCGGGAAGGCCGCAGACACTTCTTTATACAGCGCGACGTTGGATCCGCTCAGCGTACCGTCGCGCGAAATGTCAGTGCACAACACATGCTTGAGGCCAACCGGCTGATACCAGCCAATCACCTCTTCCAGCGTAACGCCCGCCGCTTCCTGCCAGCCGCTGATTGCCACCTCTTTGCGGTTGTTGGCATCAATGCGCACATCTAATGCCAGCACAATGGCGTCGGCGCCAAACTCGTTAAACCAGCTTTTGACTTCTTCCGGTTGCTTCACCGCGGTGGAACCGACCACCACGCGCGTGGCACCCGCTGCCAGCAGCGCCGCCACATCATCGCGATGGCGGATGCCGCCGCCGACCTGTACCGGCACGGTCACACCGCGCAGTAAGGTGGTGAGCAGGGGAATCTGACGTTTGGCCGGATCTTTCGCGCCGGTCAAATCCACCAGATGCAGCACTTCAGCACCCTGGCGTTGGTAATCCTGTAAGCGCGGCAGCGGATCGCTACCGTAATCGCGCTGCTGGCCGTAGTCGCCCTGATGCAGGCGCACCACTTTGCCGTCGATTAAATCTAATGCGGGGATAATCATCACATCTCCAGGAAATTTTTCAGCAGCTGCGCGCCGGCTTTGCCTGAACGCTCCGGGTGAAACTGAACGCCGAAGAAGTTATCTTTTTGCAGGGCAGCGGTGAACGGATAGCCGTAATCGCACTGGGCGATGGTGGCGGCATTCACCGGCATGGCGTAGCTGTGCACGAAGTAGAAGTAGCTGCCATCGGGAATGTCGCGGAACAGATGATGGCCCGCTTTGGCGGTGATCTGGTTCCAGCCCATGTGCGGCAGCGGTAAATCCTGCGTGTCCATCAGCGTGACGGGCTCATCAACCAGGCCGAGCGTGGTGACGCCGCCATTCTCATCGCTACCGCGACCGAGCAGCTGCATGCCGAGGCAAATACCGAGCACCGGCTGAGTACAGGCTTTGATTAAGTCGATGAGATCGCGCTCCTGCAGCTGATTCATCGCCGCCTGCGCGGTGCCCACGCCGGGCAGCAGCAGCTTGTCAGCATGCAGCACCACATCCGGGTCGCGGCTCACCTGCGGCGTATACCCGAGGCGCTCAATCGCCCACTTCACCGACGACAGGTTGGCGCAGCCGGTATCGAGGATCACCACGTTCATCACAGCACTCCTTTCGAGCTCGGCAAGGTGTTGCCTTCCACGCGAATCGCCTGGCGCAGCGTGCGGCCAAAGGCTTTGAACAGGCTTTCAACACGATGGTGATCGTTGCGGCCTTTGGTTTTCAGGTGCAGCGTGCTCATCATCGCGTAGGAGAGGGAGCTGAAGAAGTGCTCGACCATCTCGGTGCTGAGATCGCCGACGCGCTGGTAGCTGAACTCGGCTTTGAATTCGATGTGCGGACGGCCGGAGATATCCAGCGCGCAGCGCGCCAGGCACTCATCCATTGGCAGCACAAAGCCGAAACGGCCGATGCCACGTTTGTCGCCCAGCGCTTTCAGCAGCGCTTCGCCGAGCGCCAGACCGGTATCTTCCACGGTGTGGTGATCATCGATGTAGAGATCGCCTTTCACATCAATGTTCATGCGGAAGCCGCCGTGCACCGCAATCTGGTCCAGCATGTGATCAAAGAAGCCGACGCCGGTGTTAATTTTGCTGCCGCCTTCACGATCCAGCCACACTTCGACTTTGATCTGCGTCTCTTTGGTGTTGCGTTGCACCAGCGCGTAACGATCGCGCTGGGTCAGGCGCGCCTGAATCGCATCCCAATCTTCGCCTTCCGCACCGTAACGCAGGCCCTGAATGCCCATGTTCTGCGCCAGCTGAATATCGGTGAGACGATCGCCAATCACGTAGCTGTTGGCGGTATCGAGCGCACCGGCGGCCAGCCAGGCTTCCACCATTTTGGTCTTCGGCTTGCGGCAATCGCAGTTATCTTCCGGCATATGCGGGCAGATCAGGATGTCGCTGAAATTCACGCCTTGTGAGCGGAGAATCTGCATCATCAGGTTGTGCGGGCCGTCAAAATCGGCCTGCGGGAAGCTCTCGGTGCCGAGGCCATCCTGATTGGTGATCATCACCAGCTGATAGCCCGCTGCCTGCAACGCCAGCAGAGCCGGAATGGCGTTCTTCTCAAACGCCAGCTTCTCCATGCGATCCACCTGATAATCGGTGGGTGGCTCAGAAATGATGGTGCCGTCGCGGTCGATAAAAAGGATCTTCTGACTCATGCTTGCTCCACTGATAAGGCTTGCAGCGCGGCGATCAGGCGCTCGCACTCTTCACGGGTGCCGATGGAGATGCGCAGGCATCCCGCAAGGCCGGGGTTTTTATTTTGGTCGCGCAGAATAATGCCTTGATCCCACAGCGTTTTAAACACTTTTGGCGAATCAGTGAAGCGCGCCAGAATATAGTTGGTTTCACTCGGGAACACCTGCTGCACTACGCTAATCTGCGGCAACTGCTCAAACAGCCAGGCACGATTGGCGTTCAGCTCGGCAACGTGTTGACGCATCAGCGCAATGCCTTGTTCGCTCAGCGCTTGCCCAGCCACATCCGCCACCGGCGTCGCCAGCGGATAGGGCGCAATCACCTTCATCAGCAGATCGATCACCGGCTTGTTCGCCAGAGTGAAGCCGCAGCGCAAACCGGCCAGCGCGAAGGCTTTGGACAGCGTGCGCAGAATCACTAAGTGCGGATATTCCTGCAGCCAGCCCGCCAGCGTCGCGTCCGGGCAGAACTCGATATAGGCTTCATCGGCCACCACCAGCGCTTTACCGGCGGTCATCGCCAGCAATTCGCGGATGTCATCCTGATTGATCAGGTTGCCGGTCGGATTGTTCGGGCTGCACATATAGACGACTTTCACGCCGTCGAGCTGGTCAGCAATCGCCGGCAGATTCAGCTGCCAGTCATCGAGTGCCGCCACGGTGCGGTATTCAATGCCGATGGTTTCGGCGCTGACGCTATACATGCCGTAGGTTGGCGGGCAGAACAGAATCGCATCTTTGCCCGGCTCGCAAAACGCGCGCATCAGCAGTTCGATACCTTCATCCGCACCGCGGCTGACCAGAACCTGCTCCGGCGTCAAACCGGCGTAAGCGGCATAGCGCTCAATGACAATCTTTGGCTGGCATTCCGGATAGCGGTTCAGCGTCTGCTGCGACAGCTCAAACGGCACCGGCAGCGGGAATTCGTTGGCATTCAGCCACACATCACCGTTACCACCCAGACGACGCGCCGATTGATACGGCGTCAACGCTCGCACGTTGGCGCGCGCTAACTCTTCAATATTCAGGCTCATGCTTGCTCCTTTAGCGCGGCAACACGCAGGGTAACGGCATTTTTGTGGGCTTCCAGCTGCTCGGCGGCGGCCAGCGTTTCAATCGTCGCGGCAAGATTGAGGAAGCCTTGCGGCGTCAGCTCTTGCACCGTCATACGTTTCTGGAAATCGGCCAGGCCAAGGCTGGAACAGGTTGCGGTGTAACCGTAGGTCGGCAGCACGTGGTTAGTGCCGGACGCGTAATCGCCGGCCGATTCCGGGGACCAGTCGCCAAGGAATACCGAACCGGCGCTGGTGATGCTTTCGACCAGATCGCGCGGCTGGCGCGTCTGAATGATCAGGTGCTCCGGGCCGTACAGGTTGGAGATCTCAACGCACTGCTCCAAATCGCGCAGCACAATCAGGCGGCTGCTCGCTAACGCCTGACGTGCGGTAGCCGCACGCGGCAGCTGCGCCAGTTGCTCTTCAACCGCTTGCGCCACGCCTTCGGCCAGTTGCAGCGATGGCGTCAGCAGAATCACCTGCGAATCCGGGCCGTGTTCCGCCTGCGACAGCAAATCGGATGCCACGAACGCGGGCGTGGCGCCTTCATCGGCAATCACCAGCACTTCCGATGGGCCGGCTGGCATATCAATTGCCGCGCCATCTAAACGCTGGCTGACCTGACGTTTGGCTTCGGTGACATACGCGTTGCCTGGGCCAAAAATCTTGTCCACTTTCGGCACGGTTTCGGTGCCGAAGGCGAGGGCGGCGATGGCTTGTGAACCGCCCACCTGAAACACCTCTTTCACGCCACACAGCTGTGCCGCGTAAAGAATTTCATCGGCAATTGGCGGCGGCGAGCACAGCACCACGCGACCGCAACCGGCGATGCGTGCCGGTGTCGCCAACATCAATACGGTTGAGAACAGCGGGGCGGAACCGCCAGGAATGTACAAACCCACCGATTTGACCGGACGGGTAATCTGCTGGCAGCGCACGCCAGGCTGAGTTTCCACATCCACTTCCGCCAGAATCTGCGCGTTGTGGAATGTCTCGATATTGCCCACAGCCACGGCCATCGCCTGCTTCAACGTGTCGCTCAAACGATCGCTGGCCGCTTGCATCTCTTCAGCGCTGACGCGCAGGTTATCCACCTGCGCTTTATCGAAGCGCGCGCTAAATTCACGCAGCGCCGTATCGCCGCTCTCTTTCACATTAACTAACACGTCGCGCACGATCTGGCTGATAGTTTCTGAAGCCGAAATCGCCGGACGCATCAGCAGCGCTTGCTGCTGCTCTGCGCTGCATTGCTGCCAATCAATGGGTGTCATCAGCGTGCTCATGGTATTACTCCAACATTTTTTCAATTGGCAGCACGAGGATCGAGCTGGCACCCAGCGACTTCAGCTTTTCCATGGTTTCCCAGAACAGCGTTTCGCTGCTCACCATGTGCATCGCCACGCGGCTCACATCGCCGGCCAGCGGCAGCACGGTTGGACGCTCAGCACCCGGCAGCAACGCAATCACCTCATCCAGGCGCTCGCTTGGCGCGTGCAGCATGATGTACTTGGATTCACGCGCTTTAATTACGCCCTGAATACGCGTCATCATTTTGTCGACCAGCTCTTGCTTGGCGGCAGGCAGTTCGCCATCGCGCTGAATCAGCACCGCTTTAGAGCGGTAGATCACTTCCACTTCGCGCAGGCCGTTGGCTTCCAGCGTGGCGCCGGTTGAAACCAGGTCACAAATCGCATCGGCCAGACCCGCGCGTGGTGCGACTTCAACCGATCCGTTCAGCAGGCAGGATTTAAAGGCGACGCCTTGTTTATCGAGGTATTTTTTTAGCAGGTGTGGATAAGAGGTGGCGATGCGAGCATTATTCAGGCATTGCGGGCCGGTGTACTCTTCATCAACCGGCATCGCCAGCGACAGGCGACAACCGCCGAAATCCAGACGACGCAGCGTGAAGTAACGCGGATCTTCGCCCTGAGCACGACGGTTCAGCAGTTCCTCTTCCAGCACGTTTTCACCGACGATACCGAGATCGACCACGCCATCCATTACCAGGCCAGGGATATCGTCATCGCGCACACGCAGGATGTCGATCGGCATGTTCTCCGCAAACGCAATCAGACGCTGCTGCTGAAGGTTAATTTTGATACCGCAGCGTGCCAGCAGTTCGCGTGATTCATCACTTAAACGGCCAGATTTCTGCATAGCTATGCGAATACGGGTGTTATCTAACATGGTTCCTGTCCTCTTATTCAATCCTGTCTGAACGTGTTGGTTGGCGTTCGCCCATAAAAAAACCCCCGGAAGATGATCTTCCGGGGGCTCTCTTTGCGTTCGCACCACTGGAAGATCCTAATCGTCTCCCAGCACACATCGCCTGAAAGACTAGTCAGGGTGATGGTGATGATGGTGGTTGAACTGAACGCGTGTCATAGTAAATTCCGTTGCTGAATGAGTATTCATTTGCGTGCTGAATAACCTAACGAAGATGGTGACAATTGGCAACCCTTTTTTAACCGTCTGTTAATCCTATGCAGTAATGTCCCTTTTGGCGAGTTTGTTGGGGGTTGTTGCCTGTTCTACCCCGTTCCCGTCAGAAACGCTCTCAGGCCTTCTGAGCTGTGCGCGTAATGAGACGTTATGGTAAATACCCTGAGGGCATGTCCGCTATAAGCGAGAGGTAGACGAATAGAACAAATTTCATTACATATGAATTAAACATTTCTTCCCTGGAACGTCGATTGTCGTTTGGGATAGCCAGGCTTTAGCCTGTTGGTAAACATCAGTTCAGCCAGAAGAAAGAGTTTTCCGACAATGTATCCTGCATTTTTTACCATAATGTTGAAGGGCTCCACCATGTAACCTCCTCAGGTGCCATTTCTGCATAAAGACTAAAACTGGCCATTCAAACAATCATCATTGTTGAATCAAAGTTAAACCCATATTAGTTTCATGGCATTCCATTTTTATCATGTCCTACACATTTTCCTCTCCTTTGTGTCTTTTTTATATGTCAATTTTGATTATGCTGACTTAACACAGAAGTATCCATCAGCAACCCTTCTGAAGAAGGTGAGGCATATTTCCGTAGATAAATCAATCAACTAACACTTTCTAAAGGAAAGCAAATGAAACGTCCAAATTGGTTCCAAGTATCTGCAGAAGGCTCAAAAGCACTGGGAGCGCTGCATCATTTCGCCACAACAGGAACAAATCTCCCGGAAGAGTTAATACATTTGGTTTTTTTAAGAGTATCTCAGATTAATGGCTGCGCGCATTGTATTGATATTCACACCCGCGATCTTATGAAATGTGGCATGTCGGTAGAAAAAATAGTTCTGATTCCCGTATGGGAGGAAGCTACATATTTATTCTCGGATCTGGAGCAAGCGGCACTGGCATGGGCTGAAGAAGTTACCCGAGTAAGTGAGACACATGCTTCGGATGAAGCGTATTCTGCAGCGCTTTCAGTATTTGGTGAAAAAAATTTGGTCGAATTGACTATCGTTATTGCAACAATGAATGCACTTAATCGTATGGGCGTCAGTTTTCGAATGAAGCCGCTGGCCAAGGCGTAAATTACCATTCGTTTTCTTCTCGCGATTGGTTACTCATTTCCCCCAAAGTAAAAACTGCCGAAAGGCAGTTTTTACTTTTTTAACAGTTAGCGATGAATATAATCGATCTTAATATTCTTTTAAGCATGTATAATATTTGGTTAAAAATACACTATGAATACTATTCGTGTGCGATTATTACAACATATGTAAGCTAATTATTAAAAAATAAAGCCGCCAACAAGAGGTGTTGCTGGCGGACATATATTAATTTAATTCAGCACGATCCAGACCGTAAGCGCTATCCATCGATCCTGGTGCCATCTGTGATAAAATCTGGAGACGATTCCAGGCGTTAATTACAGCAATGGTGAATGTTAACTCTGATACTTCTACTTCAGAGAAATGTTCGCGCAATTCGCTGTAAAGCACTTCGCTTACACCACTATCACCAATGCGTGTCAACGCTTCGGTCAGTGCCAGAGCCGCTTTCTCTTTGGCGCTGAATAATGGCGATTCCCGCCAGATTGCAACGTGATAAAGGCGCAGTTCACGCTCCCCATGCATTTTTGCTTCTTTAACATGCATATCCAGACAAAACGCACAATGATTCAGCTGTGAGGCACGGATATCCACTAAGTGCTTAAGTTTTTTATCCAGCGAGATTTTTCCTAATGCCATAGAAGCATCGGCAAGTGTTTTAGCCAGTGCGGGAATGGTTTTAAAATGATTCACACGTGACGACATATTGTAATCCTCTTTTTAAAATAAACGATCAATGGTTTGCAGTGCATGAGGT
Organism: Pantoea leporis; assembly: GCF_028048155.1. NCBI lineage: Bacteria > Pseudomonadati > Pseudomonadota > Gammaproteobacteria > Enterobacterales > Erwiniaceae > Pantoea > Pantoea leporis. Next base: position 44,486 of record NZ_JALMEU010000004.1, on the reverse strand, counting down.
AACGCTGTATTACGAGCGACGGGGTCATGCGTGCCGTCTACCCGAATAAGTTGCACGTCGGTAATGCCAATATATTCAAGCGCTACGCGAATGTATGGCGTGAACTGGTCGTCCGCTGCAAATGGACCGTGGGCAAATACGCTGCCGCTGGCGACTACGCAATACACCTTTTTGCCGCTGACGAGCCCTATTTTTTTGCCCTCTGGCGTAAAGGCGAAAGTTCGTCCGGCGCGGGTTATATGATCGAACCAGGCCTTTAACACAGAAGGCAGACCGAGGTTCCACATCGGTGATGAGATAACCAGCGTGTCACAATCTAAAAGCTGATCTACCAGTTGTTCCGAAGTCTGAATAGCGGTGAGCTGAGCTTCACTGCGTAGGTCTGGTGGGGTAAAAAAACCAGCAATGGTAAATGCATCAAGATGTGGTAGCGGCCGTTGAGCCAGGTCCAGCACTGATTCTTCAAGCTCGGCATGATGCGCGCGTAATTTTTCTACCAGGCGCTCAGACGCCGCGCGGGATGCCGATCCTGATAAATCCGGGCTGACTTTAATGTGAAGCAGTTTCATCATTTTTTTCCTGAGGTGAGATCGCGATAAAAGTGCAGGCCGAGGGCGGTATATCCGACCCGTTGATAGAATGCCTGGGCTCCTGAATTACTAATGGCGGTATCAAGGACCATCTGACCGCAACCGTATTCACGTGCGATTACCGCTAAGTGATTCAACAGCGTTGCACCTATCCCCTGACCGCGAGCCTCGTCCACTGTTACCAGATCGTCGATGTAACAGAATTGCCCGTGAATGAAGTTTTCGAGCAGTCGATAACCGGCCAGCGCCATTGTTTTGCCATCCTGCTCCAGTCCTGCAAGCCGATAGCCTTGCGCCTGCTGGCGCTGTACCTGGGCGATAAATTGTTTCTCATTCGTCAGTTGGCTGCGTAGCTCCTGCATCAGTGCAAAGCAACGGGCAAGGTCAATGACGGTGTCGTAATGTACAATCTTCATGACGCCTCATAGTGAGTAGCTTGTTTAATAGTCATATCTTAATCTTGTATGTCTTGTTGAAAAGGGTCATTATTCGATTTAATTGATAGGACATTAAGGGGTGCATTTGATGGGGTACAAAGAGATTTATGCCCGCTATCGTCAGCAAATTCAGGACGGCCTTTTGAAACCGGGGGAGCGCGTTCCCTCGATTCGTTCGCTAGCGAGCGAGTTGCAGGTCGCGCGAAAAACGGTGGAAACCGCGTATGAAATTCTTACTGGAGAAGGCTATTTCGTTAGTCTGGGGCCGAAGGGGACCTATATAAATCCGGAACTCCGGCTGACCTCAACGCTCAGCGAAGACAATTATGTATCGTCTCTTTCACCTAACACGCCGGTTACTGAAAGGAAGGGTGATCTGCGGCTCGGCATTCCTGCACTGGATGAATTCCCCCATAAAAAATGGCTATTAATATCGGGAAAAGCGGCGCGAAGTCTGCGTCCGGAAGAAATGCTAATGCCCCCGGTAATGGGCTTTCAGCCGCTACGTGAGGCCATTTCAAGTTATCTCAATATTTCAAGAGGGTTGAATTGCCGGCCGGAGCAAATCTTTGTCACCAGCGGCTATCGGGCCAACTTACGGTTAATTCTGTCGGTACTTGCACAGCCTGACGATAAAGTGCTGTTTGAAGATCCTGGCTACTTTTATGGTCAGCAATTATTGAAGCGAATGGCATCCAATCTACACTATATACCTGTTGATCGGCAGGGCATGGATGTTGATTATCTTCAGCGCTATCACAACGATGCACGCTTTACTATCGTTACACCCACTCATCAAAGTCCGCTCGCAGTTAGCCTCTCATTACCGCGTAAGCATCAGCTGCTGGCCTGGGCACAGCAAAACAGTAGCTGGATAATCGAAGATGATTATGACGGAGAGTTTCATTACACACGAAAAGTAATCCCGGCGTTGAAAAGCCTCGATACGCATGACCGGGTTATTTATACCGGTACGTTTAGTAAAACGATAATGCCAGCTATGCGTATCGGCTATATGGTATTACCACAGGAGACGGTAGCCCATTTCAGTGAACTGGGCGAAATCCTTGAAACGGGTCTGCCATTACTGCCACAAAAAATCCTTGCGCAATTTCTTAGTGAAGGGCACTTCTACCGGCATATAAAAAAGATGCGCTTACTCTATCAGCAGCGGCGTCGCATGATGCTTGAAGCAATTGAAACGAGCTTTCCAGGGTTATTTGAATTTGAGCTTACAGATGGCGGGATGCATATCGTTGCCTTCCAGCAACGTGGAATTGCAGATACTGCATTAGCTGCATTATGGACACAGCACGAGCTTTACGTCCGGCCACTCTCGAGTTGGTATGCGCAGACACAAAAACGTTATGGTTTAGTAATTGGATACACTAATATTCGCTCAACCGAAGAGGCGCAGAAAATTTTGCAGCGGGTTAAGGAAAAAACACTGGCGCTTATGAAGGATTAAGTTTTTTTGATAGCCAGGCGTGAAGGATAACATCTTGTTAAACAGTATTGTTGCCTGAGAAAAAATAATTAGTCGATCACTCCCTGTAAATGAGGGGCGACTAAATATGAGCGTGATGGTACATACGTTTTTTGTAACAGGAACTTAGCCTGGTGTCAGTGCCATTTATTCCCTACAGGATATCACGTCCAGATGATGGGATAATCGTTTTCACGACAGACGTTCAAAAATAGAGAGGTTTTTGTGAATATCGGGAACATTAGCGGATCTCAATTTCAGGAACGGCTGACATCCCAACGCGCAATAATTTTGCATCGGGTTGATTGCCATCCAGCACTATTTTCACCGGTAAACGCTGAACGACTTTAGTAAAGTTACCCGTTGCATTGTCTGGCTGGATGGCAGAAAACGTTGCGCCGGTTGCAGGAGCAATACTGTCGACATGTCCGGTAAAAGTTTTGCCAGGCATGGCATCAATTTTAATTAAGACCTTTTGTCCCTGCTGAACATTTGCCAGCTGTGTTTCAAGATAATTGGCAGTAATGTAAGTTTGATGTAGCGGAACCACGGCCAGCAGACGTGTCCCTGCGTTAACGTAGGCACCGAGGCGCACCGAACGCTGGCCTACCATCCCATCGACTGGTGCAACAATACGTGTATAAGAAAGATTAACTCTCGCCTGGCTGACCTTTGCCTGCGCGACTGCAACATCGGCTTCCGCCTGACGTAGTGCAGCCCTCAACACGCCTACCTGTTTTTCTGCTGAGGTCAGAGCAGCTTCGTTCTGACGAACGACTGCGGATGCAGAACGCTGCGTTGAATGGGCTTTTTGTTGTTCGTCCGCAGCGACGGTACCTCTTTGATAAAGCTTGTTAAAACGTTCAGCGTTCTGACTGGCGTACTGCGCCGATGCCTGACTGGCTAAAAGGGTCGCTTTAGTCTGAGCAATAATAGATTGTTGCTGCTCCAGTTGTGCAAGGCTGCTCAGGTGTTTTGCTTGACTAAGCTGCAAATTAGCTTGCTCCATTTCAAGCGCTATTTTGTAGTCACGGTCATCCAGAGTGGCCAGCGTTTGCCCTGCTTTAACGCGTTGGTTATCTACGACATAGATATTTTTGATATAACCCGATACTTTTGGTGCTACCAGTGTGTAATCCGCATTCACATAGGCATCATTGGTACGGGTATCATTATTCAGCATTGTCGACCAGACGAAAAATATCATCGTCATCATCAGAATTAATAATGCGCTGAGCAGAATTGTCCTTCTGGGTACAGAAAACTTCATTTAACCACCTCTATTATGGCATGGCAGGTTGAAAACGTGTCTAGGGTGGCCAGACACGTTTTGGCAACCAGACAGTGAGTAATAACAGCAGGACGGCAAAGCCAGTCATCAGCAGATAGCTGTCGCCCAGACTCAGAACAATTGCCTGATGTTTTAATAAGGTGATAAATCCAGCGATGTTCTCGGTGTTGCTGATGCTGCCGTCGTGTAATAAAGGAATGCTGCTGCTGGCCTGCTCACTGACCGGTGTCGATATCAACCATGGGCGGTTGGCTACGTTATTGACCAGAACATTAGAATGAAATTGTTCTCTGTGATTTATAAACCATTCCACTAAAACGCCAGCAGCGATGCTTGAAAAAACCCGTACGGTATTGAACATAGCAGAGGCATAATGTCCTTCCGGGGGCGCCACAACGCTGGTTGCGCTCATAAGCAACGGTAAAATAATTGACGGTAATCCAATCGCCTGCAGAACCTGTATGGCCCAGAAATTCTGGCGTGTCCAGTCGCTGGTTATCTGCATACCCATCAGGCTGGCAGCAATCATCAGAGCAATCCCGAAAGCTATCAGCCAGCGACAATCAACCCAGCGCAGACTAAGAAGTGCGGCAACAAGCGGGGTGATAATTAACTGCGGGAGCCCAATGGTCAAAGCCAGTGGGGCAAATTGCACTGTTCGAAAGCCCTCTACTTTACCAAAGAAACTAGACGGCAAAGCCGAGCCAGCCAGCGCTAGTACCAACACTACAGCGAGCGCCATCAGGCCATATGAAAAGTTACTTCTCTCCAGCATCTGTAATTTGAACAAAGGGAGGGGATGAAACCATTCATTAATCAGGAAAATCGCCAGGCACACGACGGCGCTGGATAACAGACCACTAAATAAAGGCGATTCAAACCAGTCCAGACGTCCACCCTGAGTGATAGCGATTATTAAAAACGCCATTCCAGAACAGCCCGTAAGCATACCAAACAGGTCGATCTGTTTAAATCGGTCGAGGTGAATCGGGTCCTGCGGCAAACCCCAGCCAATAAATAGCATCGAAATCAAAATGGCGGGAACCACTTGCCAGAACATGAACATCCAGCTCACATCATCTGTCCAGAATGCCGCCAGTGAAGGGCCCACATTTGGACCAAAAGTCGCAGTCAGAGCATAAGCGCCAAGTCCATAAAGTTTTATCGATGGTGGCAGAAAACGTAGCGCCACAGTCATGAGTAAGGGAGGGAGGGCGCCGCTAAACAGGCCCTGTATCGTTCGCAGTAGAATAAACAGCGGCGCATTCGGCAGTAAGGGTAAAAGTATGCCGCAAACCATAAAACCGCCAGCGCAAACAAGCGCGAATTTACGCAGCGAAAAAGTCACAGCAAACCATGGTGCGATCATCATCGCCACTACTTCTGCGGCCTGGTAGGCAGAGGTGAACCAACTGGCTTGATCATAAGTCACGCCAATTCCGGCACGCACATCCGCAAGCGCTATATCTATAACCCGACCATTAAGTCCGGAGGTTAAGGCTGCAATCAGCACCCCCATAAACCCTATTGCAAGGCGCCAGGTAAAGGGGGGCGAGGGTGGGGTAGAACGCTGTGCATTCATACAAAGTTCCCGATTATTTGTTCGATGCAATGTACCACAATGTGATACATTGAGGCATCTTACATTGCGATAGCATCCATTGCAATGTGATAATTAATACGTGAACTGAGGTAACAGGCTGTCCGTCACCGGACAATAAGGAGCTCTATATGGCCGTAAATGCTTCAAGCTTTGAGGATGAAAAACCCGGCGGGATTCAGGTTATAGCGCGCGCAGCGGCAATTTTGAATGTGCTGGGTAAACACCCTGGCGGCATGAGTCTGGGGGAAATTGCGCAGGAGGTTGCTCTCCCTCGTTCAACGGTGCAGCGTATTGTCGCGGCTTTAGATAGCGCTCAACTTGTGCGTAGCAGTGGGGCTGGAGGCCTGCGTCTGGGACCTGCACTACTCAAACTTATTTCCAGTGTGCACAGCGATGTCGTGGATCTTGTGCGGCCTTTCCTGGAGCGACTTTCATTCAGAACCGTTTCGCACCGATTTCCTCGAGGCGATCTCCGTCATGTTAAGCGATGTCATCAATGTGCGCTCCTGGCACTTAGCTGCCATAGACAGTTAAGCAACTCACAGGACATTTCTGCCTTGCAATGAAGGTGCCGTTTCTGCTTTGCGTTGACACCCTTTTTTAACCGTCAATTTCCGGAATCTCCCGAAACAGTTTGCGCTGGTTTGGCACATCTACCCGCACTAAGATGAAGTGTGAGCCCATAGCAGGAGTCGATATGAAAAAGGTCGCGATTGTAGGTCTGGGGTGGCTGGGTATGCCGCTGGCGATGGCGCTAACGGCACGCGGCTGGCAGGTCACCGGCAGTAAAACCTCGCCGGATGGCGTGGACGCCGCACGCCGCTGTGGCATTGAAGCCTTCCAGCTGGTGCTAACCCCCGAACTGGAGTGTGAAGCTGAAGAGTTAGATACGCTGATGGCAGTCGATGCGCTGGTGGTGACGTTACCTGCCAGCCGCACGGTGAAAGGCGGTGAAGATTACATGCAGGCGGTGCAGAACGTGGTGGATACCGCGCTGGCGAAGAAAGTGCCGCGCATTATTTTCACCAGCTCAACCTCAGTGTACGGCAGCGGTGAGGGCGTAATGAAAGAGAGCAGTCCGCTGCAGCCGGAAACCGTCGCCGGCAAGACGTTGGTGGAGCTGGAAAATTGGCTGCACGATCTGCCCGGCACCAGCGTGGACATTGTGCGTCTCGCGGGATTAGTGGGGCCGAATCGTCATCCGGGGCGTTTCCTTGCCGGTAAAACCGGGCTGGAAAACGGCGGTCATGCGGTCAATCTGGTTCATCTCGATGATGTGGTCGATGCGATTGTGCTGTTGCTGCAAACCCCTAAAGGCGGGCATGTCTACAATTTGTGTGCCTCGAAACATCCGTCGCGCGACAGTTTTTATCCTAGCGTTTCGAAGCAGCTGGGGCTTGAGCCACCGACGTTTGTCGCTGAGCCAGTGCGTTCAAACGGCAAGGTGATTGATGGCTCGAAGATCGCGAGTGAGCTGGGTTTTGAGTATACGTATGACGACCCGATGAAAATGCCGGTGGAGTGATTTCCCCTCTCCCGCAGGCGGGCGAGGGAATCTTTTGCTCCCTCTCCCGTGGGAGAGGGCCGGGGTGAGGGCATCAGCGCGCAGCAGATTAAACCCCAAACCGATCCCTTAACGCATACCACGCCGCTCCCATCGCGGTAAGCGGCACCTTAAACCGTCTCCCACCTGGAAACGGCAGATGCGGCAATTTTGCGAACGCATCAAATCTCTCGGCGTGCCCACGCAGCACTTCAGCAATCAGCTTCCCCGAAAGATGGGTACAGGTCACGCCGTGTCCGCTGTCGCCCTGCATAAAGAACGCATTCTTCTCCACCTGCCCAAACTGCGGCATGCGCGATAGCGTGAGCAGGAAGTTGCCGCTCCAGCGGTGGCTGATTTTGATGTCACGCAGCTGCGGAAAGGTGCGCTGCAACTTGGGGCGAATCAGCGCTTCAATGTCATCCGGCTCGCGTGCGCCATAAACTACGCCGCCGCCGTAGAGCAGGCGGTTATCGGCGGTGAGGCGAAAGTAGTCGAGCAGATAGTTACAATCTTCAACGCAATAATTGTTTGGCAGCAAGCCCAGCGCCTGATCGCGCGTTAAAGGTTCGGTGGTGACGATCTGCGAGCCGCACGGCATGCTTTTGCCCGTCAGGCGCGGTTCAAGCTGTGACGGCAAATAAGCGTTACCGGCAAAAATCACGAAGGTGGCGCTGACTTCGCCCTTAGCGGTTTTTATGCGATGCGGTGCGCCATATTTCACTTCAATCGCCGCCGACTGCTCATAAATGCGCCCGCCGTGACGGCGAATCGCTTCGGCTTCGCCCAGCGCCAGATTAAGCGGATGAAGATGCCCGCCGCGTTTATCGAGTAAGCCACCGACGTAGCGATCGGTCGCCACTTCGCGCCGAATGCCGCGTTCGTCGAGCAGCTCCAAATCGTGATTGCCGTAGCGTGCCCAAAGGGCTTTTTGGCTACGCAGATGGCCCATTTGCCGCTGATTCAGTGCGGCAAAAATGCCGCCGGGACGATAGTCGCAGGCGATAGCGTAACGGTCGATGCGGTCGCGAATAATCTCCGCGCCTTCAAACATCATGCTGCCAAGCATTTGTGCGGTCTGTTTGCCGTAGCGCTGCTCAATCACATCCACGTCGCGGCTGTAGGAGTTGACGACCTGGCCGCCATTGCGGCCGCTGGCGCCAAAGCCGATTTTCGCCGCTTCAAGCAGCACCACGTCGTAACCGGCTTCGGTGAGAAACAGCGCGGATGAAAGTCCGGTAAAGCCGCCGCCAATGATGCAGACATCGCACTGCACTGACTCTTGCAGCTCTGGCCACGGCTGGTGGGCGTTGGCGGTAGCGGCGTAATAACTTCCCACATGTTGCATGACATCCTCCTTAAGCGCGAAACCTTAGAAATTGGCGGGCGTATGCGCGCTAACAATGCGACACGGCTGATCTGAGGTATTGGTAAAACTGTGCGGCAAGCCGGTATCAATCACATAGCTTTCACCGCGATAGAGATGGTAACTCTGGCCGTTGACCACCAGCGTGATTTCCCCTTCCAGCACGGTGCCGGTTTCCTCGCCGGGATGGCGTAACTTCTCGCCGGTGCTGGCACCAGGTTCATAACGCTCCAGCAGCATCGCCAGCGCGCGTCGTGCAGATCCGTTATCGATCAGCAACAGCGATACGCCCAAGCTGCCGATCTCCACGCACTCTTCCGGGCGTACAATCACCCGCGGCGTGGCATTGATTTTGGGTTCAGAGAAAAACTCTGAGAGCGAAAGCCCATAAACTTTCAGCAGCTTCTGTAAGGTGCTTACGGCCGGGCTCACTTTGTCCTGTTCGATAGTACTGATGGCGCTGTGCGTTAAACCTGATAACTCAGCGACGCGACGCTGAGACAATCCCAACTCCTGCCGGATCTGCGATAAGCGACGTCCGGGTGCCAGAGTGGCATCATTCATGGCTGTTTTTCCTTGTGATAACAGACAGCGGCGTGGATAAAAGCCTCAAACAAACGGCGCGAGACCGGATCGCGTTCGGAGTGCCATTCCGGATGCCATTGCACCGCAAGGGCGAAAGGGTGCTTTGGCAGGCTTACGGCTTCAACCAGCCCGTCGGGCGCGCGCGCTTCGATACGCAGCTGTGGACCGGTTTCGCGGATGCCTTGCCCGTGCAGCGAGTTGACCGCAAAAGGTTCGGCGCTGCCGAGCAGCTGGCTCAGCATGCCATCCACTTCTGGCTGCACGGTATGTGCCGGCGCGTATTGCTCATCCAGCGGCAGCGCGTCGTTTTCGCGGTGCTCCTGAAACAGATGTGTCATATGCAGCTGGCGATGCAGCGCACCGCCATTAGCGACCACCAGCTCCTGCAAACCGCGGCAGATGCCGAACATCGGCATCTTTTTACCGATCGCATGGGTGATGAGCCCAAAGGCGAGGCGATCGCGCGCCGGATCGGCATGCGTCTCTTTACCGTCTGCGCCATAATGCCAGGGCTCGATGTTGCTGGGGCTGCCGGTCAGCAAAATGCCATCCAGCACGGTCATACTGTTTTCTAATAGATGAGGTGCCTGCATCAGTTGATGCGGCAATGGCAGCGGCACGCCACCGGCAAGCACGATAGCGTCGAGATATTTGTTGTGAACCGTTTGCCCTGGATGGTTGCCGATTAAGTTCTGGCACATCACTACGCCAATCAAGGGCTTGTCAAAAATAATGCCCATAACGTCTCCGCGTTGCTGTTCAATATTTTCGCCGGAAATGCGCGGCTGGCCTTAAAAGTGTGCAATATTTTGTCAATCTAGCAACCGATCGTTCATTCCTCAAACAGAATTGTTACATTTGCACACTTTTTGCGTTAGCGCTATGTTAGTGGAGTGGCTGTTATTTTGAGCATTGCGCGCACCAATATTAAACGGTAAAGGGCGGGTGGGATCATGACGAACCTCGTAGAAGTAGAAGACTTCACGCGACACAGTGAAGAGAAACGAACAAGCGCGTTCCAGCTGGAGGTCAAAACCTGGCTGGAACGCCATCCTGAAACGCAGTATGTCGATATTCTTCTTAATGATTTAAATGGGGTATTTCGCGGTAAACGCATTCCCATCTCCGCATTGGCAAAACTGGAAAAAGGGTGTTACTTCCCGGCCTCGGTTTTCGCTATGGATATCCTCGGTAACACCGTCGAAGACGCCGGACTGGGTCAGTCACTGGGCGAACCCGACCACCTCTGCATGCCGGTGCCCGGCACCTTAATTCCTTCTGCCGCCGATCCCACGCACGTCGCTCAGCTGTTGCTGACCATGTGTAACCAAGATGGCACTCCCTTTGACGTTGAACCCCGTAATGTCCTTAATCGGCTGTGGCAACAGCTGCGCAATCGAGGATTGTTCCCGGTGGTAGCGGTAGAGCTGGAGTTCTATCTGGTGGATAAAAAGCGTGATGCGGAGGGCTTCATTCAGCCGCCGTGTTCGCCGGGCAGTGACGAACGCAATATGCAGAGCCAGGTGTATTCGGTGGATAATCTCGATCACTTTGCTGACGTACTGCGGGACATCGATCATCTGGCCAAGCTGCAAGGCATTCCCGCCGATGGCGCGCTGGCGGAAGCGTCGCCTGGCCAGTTCGAAATCAACCTGCATCACACACGCGACGTGTTGAAAGCCTGCGATCACGCTATTCAGCTGAAACGGTTGGTGCGTCAGGTGGCGGAAAATCACGGCATGACCGCCACTTTCATGGCCAAGCCTTATGAAGAGTACGCAGGCAGCGGCATGCATGTGCACATCAGCATGCTGGATGCCGCCGATCACAACGCCTTTGCGCTTGATGACGGCAGCGATTCACCGCTGATGAAACGCGCGCTGGCGGGCATGATCGATTTAATGCCGGCTTCGATGGCGTTGCTGGCGCCGAACGTGAACGCTTATCGCCGCTTCCTGCCGGAAGCCTATGTACCGCTGCAGGCGTCATGGGGACACAACAACCGCACGGTTGCGCTGCGTGTGCCTTGTGGCGATGCGGACAACCATCGCATCGAGTATCGCGTGGCCGGTGCGGATGCAAATCCCTATCTGGTGGTGTCAACAATTCTTGCCGGTATTTTGCACGGTCTGGATAATCAGCTACCTTTACCGCATGCGGTGCAGGGCAATGGACATGAAGCTGAAGGGCTGGCATTACCGATTCGGCAGAGTGATGCGCTGTATGAATTCGAGAATAGCTATCCGCTGCAAAAGCTGCTGGGCGAGCGTTTTAGCGGGGTGTGGCACAGCTGCAAACAGTACGAACTGATGCAGTTTGAGCGCTTAATCACCTCGACGGAAATCGACTGGATGCTCAAGAATGCCTGAGTGCCGGAAGAATTGATCTAACGTCTTGTGCCGATGGCATAAGTTGGGGCAAAATACGCGCCCTGCAAAATGAGAACTAACCGACGTTAACCGCGTCGGTTATTTTTTTGCATGATGTACTCACTGACATTCACACGAGGCCGGACACGCATCCGGATAGATAGATACTGACAAACACGCTTGTGCGTGAGATTTGAGGAAAACAAAGATGGGACTGTTTAACATTGCACCAGCGCAGGCTGGTTCTCGCTTCCGTGATGACTACGGCGCCGCGACAATCGTAAACACTAATATCACTTCTCACTGCAGCAAATTGCGCAGTAGCCCTGTAGCCCAACCGATCGCGGTTGTCGTCTGCGGGGGCCTGAACAATGTCGCTTAACACCTCTGCCGCACCTCAGCGTGCACACCTGAAAAAATCTCTGACCCTGATCCCGGTTGTCATGATGGGCCTGGCGTATATGCAGCCAATGACCCTGTTTGATACTTTTGGTATTGTGTCTGGATTGACCGACGGCCACGTCGCCACCGCTTATGCTTTCGCCCTGATCGCGATTCTGTTTACTGCCGTGAGCTACGGCAAGCTGGTACGCCGCTTCCCATCTGCGGGCTCCGCTTACACCTATGCTCAGAAGGCAATCAGTCCGCACGTCGGCTTTATGGTTGGCTGGTCATCACTGCTGGACTACTTGTTCATGCCGATGATCAACATCCTGCTGGCGAAAAGCTACTTTGAGACGCTGGTGCCGGGCATTCCGTCGTGGATTTTCGTGGTGCTGCTGGTGGCCTTTATGACCATCTCCAACCTGCGTGGGATCAAAACCGTTGCCAACTTCAACAGCGTGATCGTGGTGCTGCAGGTGGTAGTGATGGTAGTGATTACCGGCATGGTGGTTTACGGTGTGGCACACGGTGTTGGCGAGGGGACATTGACCAGCAGCAGACCGTTCTGGTCTGAGAATGCGCACGTAGTCCCGATGATTACCGGTGCGACCATTCTCTGCTTCTCGTTCCTTGGCTTTGACGGTATCAGTTCGCTGTCAGAAGAGACCAAAGATGCTGAACGCACGATCCCGCGCGCAATTTTCCTCACCGCGCTGATTGGTGGTGTGATCTTTATCGGTGTTTCTTACTTCCTGCAGCTGTACTTCCCGGACATCTCGCGTTTCCAGAATCCGGACTCTTCACAGCCAGAGATTATGCTGTTCGTGGCGGGTAAAGCGCTGCAAATTGGCATCCTGATCTTCTCGGTGGTGACGGTGCTAGCATCCGGTATGGCCGCGCACGCAGGCGTTTCACGTCTGATGTACGTGATGGGCCGCGATGGCGTGTTCCCGCAGCGTTTCTTTGGCTTCGTGCACCCGAAATACCGCACGCCGTCACTGAACGTGCTGCTGGTGGGTGCGGTCGCGCTGATGGCGATCAACTTCGACCTGGTAACCGCAACTGCGCTGATTAACTTCGGTGCGCTGGTGGCGTTCACCTTTGTGAACCTGTCGGTGATTGCGCAGTTCTGGATCCGTGAGAAGCGTAACAAGACGCTGAAAGATCACATCAACTATCTGGTGCTGCCGGTAATGGGTGCCCTGACAGTGGGTGCGTTGTGGATTAACCTGGAAGAGACCTCCATGGTGCTCGGCCTGGTGTGGGCAGCGATTGGTATTATTTACCTCGCCTTTGTGACTCGCACCTTCCGCAACCCGGTTCCACAGTTCAGCGAAGAAGTGTGATTTGATCGACGTCGCTGTCCCCCATCCCGGCCTTCCCCCGCAAGCGGGGGAAGGAGACGCTGCCACATGCACCTCCTCACTCGCATAGAGCACCATCTTCCTCCCCCATTTATGGGGGAGGACCGAGGAGGGGGACAGCAAGCACGGACCAGGGATAGGGGACAGCGAGCACCGACCGAAGGGACAGCACGCACTATCCCGCCAACACCAACTCCCAACGCCCCGCACCTAACGCCTCGCGTCCCGCTTTACTCAACCCCGCATCGGTAATCAAGGTATCAAACCGCTCCAGCGGCAACGCCAGGTGCGTCGCAATCTTGTTGTACTTCGAACTGTCGCTTAACAACACGCGCTTACTACTCACATCGCTCGCCGCCAGCTTCACCGGCACCTTATCCTCATCCGGCGTAAACAGCCCGCGCGGGCCCCAGCAGGACGCGGAGATAAACGCGATATCAATCGCCAGCTGGCGCAAACTTCTGGCGGCCGCTTCACCGACGCTGGAACGGTTCTCACGACATACCGTGCCGCCGGTGTGAATCAACTTGCAGCCGCTGCTCTCCATCAGCAGGCGCGCAATCACGAAATCGTTGGTCACCACCAGCAAGTCATCACGCTCAAGCAACTCGCGCGCCAGCGCCAGTGTGGTAGTGCCGGCATCGAGATAGATGCAGCTATTACGCGGAATATGACGCGCGGCATACTGCCCAATCGCCATCTTCTCGCCGCTGTACATATTGGTCTTCGCCAGATGCGACGGCTCCGCCGCCAGACGATCCGCCGAGCGCACGCCGCCCGAAACAGACAATACCGCACCTTGCTCTTCCAGCTTCTGCACATCGCGACGTATCGTCATATGCGACACACCCAAGCGCTCAGTGAGCTCGGCAATGCTAACCACGCCGCGTTCGCCAACCAGCGCTAAAATTTGTTGATGACGTTCAACCGGAATCACCTTGCTCTCCCTGAATTATCATTTTTTCACATTGTAGATCATCGATTCACAGCCCGCAGCACAATTTATCTTGGCGGAATCTAAGCAGAAATCCCATCTGGACTGACTTCGAAGCGCTGACCTCCGGCTGTGAATCCATGTTAATCGTTGAGCAGCTAAGTTAATTTTTGTGATATCACGCACGTTTATTCGCCACTGACTGCGGCAGACTTAACACCAATGAACAAATTATCACTTAAATTAACAATGGAGGTTTGCTATGTCAGCAACCGTGAATAACATCGGCGTGATTGGTTTAGGTTCCATGGGCATGGGTGCAGCGCAGTCTTGCATCCGTGCAGGATTAAATACCTGGGGTGTTGATCTCAATCCGCAGGCGCTGGAAACCCTGCGTCAGGCCGGTGCACGTGATGCGCAAACCTCCGCTGCCCGCTTTGCCGCTGAACTCGATGCGGTGCTGTTGCTGGTGGTGAACGCCGCGCAGGTTAAAGCAATCCTGTTCGGTGAAAACGGCGTGGCGGCGCAGCTCAAGCCCGGCACCGTGGTCATGGTCTCTTCTACCATCTCTTCACAGGATGCGCAGGCGATTGAACAACAGCTGGCGCAGCATCAGTTGCTGATGCTGGATGCACCGGTTTCCGGCGGCGCAGCCAAAGCTGCAGTTGGCGAAATGACGGTAATGGCGTCCGGCAGCGATGAAGCTTTTGCCCTGCTCAAGCCTGTACTGGATGCGGTGGCGGCGAAAGTCTATCGCGTGGGCAGCGAAATCGGTCTCGGCTCAACCGTAAAAATCATTCACCAGCTGCTGGCGGGCGTGCACATTGCCGTGGGCGCTGAAGCGATGGCGCTGGCCGCGCGCGCTGGAATCCCGCTCGACACCATGTATGACGTGGTGACCAACGCCGCCGGTAACTCATGGATGTTCGAGAACCGCATGCGTCACGTGGTGGATGGCGATTACTCGCCGAAATCAGCGGTCGATATCTTCGTTAAAGATCTCAATCTGGTGGCGGATACCGCCAAGTCGCTGCACTTCCCGCTGCCGCTGGCTTCTACTGCGCTCAATATGTTTACCGAAGCCAGCAACGCCGGCCACGGTCGTGAAGATGACAGCGCGGTGATCAAGATCTTCAGCGGCATCACGCTGCCGCAGGCGAAGGAGCAATAATCATGCGTTTAGGCGTTATTGCAGACGATTTTACCGGCGCAACCGACATCGCCAGTTTCCTGGTGCAGAACGGTTTGCCGACCATCCAGTTCAACGGCGTGCCGGAAAGTCATGACGCGCTGAGCGCGCAGGCGATTGTTATCAGCCTGAAGTCGCGCTCATGCCCGGCGCAGCAGGCGATCGATCAGTCGCTGGCGGCGCTGCAGTGGCTGCAACAGCAGGGCTGCGATCGTTTCTACTTCAAATATTGTTCCACCTTTGACAGCACCGAGCAGGGCAATATCGGCCCGGTGACTGATGCGCTGCTGGCGGCGTTGGGCGAAACGCAAACGGTGATCTCGCCGTCGCTGCCGGTTAACGGTCGTACGGTGTATCAAGGCTATCTTTTTGTCGCCGATCAGCTGCTGTCCGAATCGGGCATGCGCCATCATCCGGTAACGCCAATGACCGACAGCAATCTGGTGCGTTTGATGACGCGCCAGGCCAAAGGCCAGGCCGCAGTGATCAACGCCGCGCAGCTCGATCAAGGTGCTGATGCGGTGCGTGCGCAGCTGGATACCCTGAAAGCGCAGGGCATCAACTATGTGGTGCTGGACGCGCTGCACGAGCAGCATCTGCTGACGCAGGGCGAAGCGCTGAAAGAGACGCGCCTGGTGACCGGCGGTTCAGGCCTGGCGATCGGTATCGCCCGCGCCTGGGCAACGCAGCAGCAGAACAGTGATGCTGAACACGCCGGGCGCCCACAAGGCGATCGCGCGGTGGTGATCTCAGGCTCCTGCTCGCAAATGACCAACCGTCAGGTGCAGGCGTATCGTCAGCAAGCGCCCTCGCATGAAGTGCTGGTGGAGCGCTGCCTCGATAACGCCGAAAGCTATGCACAGGAGCTCTGTGACTGGGTGGAAGCCAATTATCAGTCCGAACTGGCACCTTTGCTGTTTGCTACCGCCGATGCCCAGCAGCTGCAAGCCATTCAGCAGCAATACGGCGCAGCGCGCAGCAGTCAAGCGGTTGAACAGCTGTTTGCTGCGGTAACCCGTGAACTAAAAACCCGCGGCTGGCAGCGCTTCATCGTTGCTGGCGGAGAAACCTCGGGCGTGGTGGCACAAAGCCTTGGCGTCACCGCATTCCACATTGGCCCAATGATTTCGCCGGGCGTGCCGTGGGTACGCGATATCCATCAGCCGCTGTCGCTGGCGCTGAAATCAGGCAATTTTGGCGACGAACAGTTCTTTGCCCGCGCACAACAGGAGTATTCAGCATGACGGAACAACAAGCACGCGAAGAAATGGTACAGCTCGGCGCGTCCTTCTTTCAGCGCGGTTACGCCACCGGTTCAGCGGGCAATTTGTCGCTGCTGCTGGAGGATGGCAACTTGCTGGCGACGCCAACCGGCTCCTGCCTCGGCGAGCTGCAGGCCGATCGCCTGTCGAAAGTGACGATTCAGGGCGAATGGATCTCCGGCGACAAGCCCTCGAAAGAAGTAGCTTTTCACCGCGCGCTCTACCTGAACAATCCCGCGTGCAAAGCGGTGGTGCATCTGCACAGCCACTATTTGACGGCGCTCTCCTGCCTCAACGATCTCGACACAGCAAACTGCATCCGTCCGTTCACGCCGTATGTGGTGATGCGCGTTGGCGATGTGCCGGTGGTGCCGTATTACAAGCCGGGCGATCAGCGGCTGGCAGACGATCTGGCCAATCTGGCCTCGCGCTATAACGCCTTCCTGCTGGCCAATCATGGTCCGGTGGTGGTGGGCAAATCCCTGCGCGAAGCTGCCAATAACACTGAAGAACTGGAAGAGACCGCGCGTCTGATGTTTACGCTCGGTGACCGCTCGATTCGTTATCTGACCGATAGCGAAGTCGCGGAATTGAGGGATTTCTAATGCCTAAGTTTGCAGCTAATTTATCTACGCAGTTCGGTGAGCTGCCGTTTATCGAGCGCTTTGCCGCCGCGGCCAACGCCGGTTTTCGCGCCGTTGAATTCCTGTTTCCGTATGACTTTCCGGCCGAGGTGATTAAAGCCGAGCTTGAAAAACATCAGCTGGAACTGGTGCTGTTCAACACCGCCGCAGGCAACGTGCAGGCGGGCGAGTGGGGCGTTTCTGCCATTCCGGGCCGTGAACAGGAAGCGCGTGCCGATATCGATCGGGCACTCGAGTATGCGCTGGCGCTCAACTGCCAGCAGGTGCATGTGATGGCGGCAACCGTGCCAAACGGTGCCGATCGTGCAGCCTATGAAGAGACTTTCGTGCGTAATATGCATTATGCCGCCGAGCGTTTTGCGCCGCACGGCATTCGCCTGCTGCTGGAAGCACTTAATCCAGTGACCAAGCCGAATTATCTCTACGCCAGCCAGTATCAGACGCTGGCGATGATGGCGCGTATCGATCGGCCCAACGTCTTTACCCAGCTCGATCTGTTCCATGCACAGCTGGTGGACGGCAATCTGACGCATCTGATTCGTGAATACGCTGGTCGTTATCGCCATATCCAGATCGCCTCGGCGCCGCATCGTCACGAGCCGGATGAAGGCGAGATCAACTATTCCTATCTGTTCAACCTGCTGGATGAAGTGGGTTATGACGGTTGGGTGGGATGTGAATACATCCCGCGCGGCCGCACTGAAGCCGGCCTCGGCTGGTTCGCGCCTTACGCTAAATAATTTTTGTTTAACCACCCAGCACAGGGATTTTCAGCACTGTGCTGGGTAAGTCATACCTGAATTCGTCAATACCAGATAGAGCTGTACCCAAACTATACTAATTAAATCAGAGGATTATCATGTCTACCGCGTTGTTGTTAGCCATTGCTACCGCCAGCATTGTGATCTTGCTGCTGCTGGTTATTAAAACCAAAGTTCACCCCTTTGTGGCGCTACTGATTGTCAGCTTGCTGGTGGCGATTGCGACCGGCATTCCAGCCGACAAAATTATGGAAACCATCTTTAGCGGGATGGGTAACTTGCTGGGGCATATCACCATTATCATCGTGCTGGGGGCGATGCTCGGCGCAGTGATTGAAGCCTCGGGCGGTGCCGAGTCGCTGGCGCAACGTTTCAGTAAATCGCTGGGTATCAAGCGTACCGTGGCGGCGCTGACCATGGCGGCGTTTATCCTCGGCATTCCGGTGTTCTTCGAGGTCGGCTTCATCATCGTGATTCCGCTGATTTATGGCTTCACCAAAGTGGCGCGCGTGTCACCGCTGAAGTTTGGCTTGCCGATGGCGGGCGTGATGCTGACGGTGCATGTGGCGCTGCCAACCCATCCCGGCGCGGCAGCGGCGGCGGGCATTCTGCACACTGATATGGGCTGGCTGATGATGCTCGGTATCCTGATCTCGATTCCGGTCGGTATCGTCGGTTATTACGTCGCGAAAGCGATGAACCTGCGCCAATATCATCTTTCCGTTGATGTATTAGAACAGCTGCAGCTGGCGAAGCCGGAAGGTAAGCCGAAGAACGACGCGCCAGCGCCGGGTGCACTGACCATTACCGGTCTGATTGTTGTGCCGATTCTGTTGATCGTCATGGGCACCGTCGCGCACACCACGCTGGAAGAAGGCAGCACGCTGCGTGCGGTGATGACGGTGATCGGTACGCCAGCCATTGCGCTGCTGATTGCGCTGGGACTGGCTGCGTGGCTGCTCGGCGTGCGTCGTGGCTGGAGCAAAGAGAAACTGGAAGATCTCACCGGACGTGCGATTCCCAGCTCCGCCAGCGTGATTTTGGTCGCGGGCGCGGGCGGTGCGTTTGGTAAGGTGCTGGTGGAATCGGGCGTGGGCAAAGCGCTGGCGTTGACGCTGGAAACCTTGCATCTGCCATTAGTTCCGGCGGCCTTTATTCTGTCGCTGGCGCTGCGTGCTTCGCAGGGATCGGCAACGGTGGCGATTCTGACCACCAGCGGCTTGCTGAGCCAGGCGGTGGGCGATGTGACGGATATGCAGCGCGTGTTGGTGACGCTGGCGGCCTGTTTCGGCGGGTTAGGCTTGTCGCACGTCAATGATGCGGGTTTTTGGGTGGTGACGCGCTATCTGGGCTTGTCAGTGGCCGATGGCCTTAAGACCTGGACGGTATTGACGACGGTGATGGGGCTGAGCGGTTTTGCACTGACGTGGCTGGTGTGGGGGATGATTTAAGGGTTTTCCCTCACCCTAACCCTCTCCCACAGGGAGAGGGAACCGATCGAGCGCTCACGCCAGCATCTGGCAGCGTCTCCCTCTCCCTGTGGGAGAGGGCCGGGGTGAGGGCATCAAATCGCAGAGGACTATGACACCAGCTCCTGCGCATACAAATACAGCGCCTTCAGCTGCGCCATCTTCTCCGTATTCCCCTCATGCAAACTCGCCAGCGACTCCAGCTCCAGCAAGAACGCCTGCACGCGCTCGGCATTCAGCGCTTCGCGGCGATGCTGCAACCAGCGCTGCTGTTCGGCGTCATCCAGGGTGCCAGGGAAGTTGCGCGCACGGTAGCGGAACAACAATTTAGCAATGCGCTTGTCGTCGAAGGTCAAATCCAGCGCCGGTAAGTTCTGCGGCGGCGTCTGGCGGATGATATTCATGCCAGCGCGATCGGCATCGCTAAAGAAGCCGTCATACAACTGCGCGTCAACATCATCTGACGGGGTAAACGGCTCGGCGTCGGCAAACAGCGCCACCACTTTCTCACGCACTTCCGCGTGGTCACGCAGCAGCTTGAGGTTTGCAAGGCACTGCTGACGATCGATGTTGAGGCGCGCGGCATCTTCCGGACGCAGCGTGCTGGCAGGCGCCAGCACCGGACACTTATTAATGTGCACCAGCTTGATCGGCACCGCAGGCAGATCGCCTAAATCGCTGTGGCGGGTATATAAACGTTCGCGCAGTTCGTCAGATTCCAACGTCAGCAGCGGCGACATATCACCGGCCAAATCGGCAACAATCAGCGCGTTACGGTTATCCGGATGCCACGCCAGCGGCACAATCCAGCTGGTGTTACCGCGCGCCGCACCGAACATGCCGGAGACGTGCACCAGCGGTTTCATCTGCGGGATATCAATCAGCGTCATCAGTTTCTGTTTGTTGCGATGGGTAAACAGAAACTCAAACAGCTTCGGCTGCTTCTCTTTTACCAGTTTTGCCATCGCCAGCGTGGCATAAACGTCGGACATCGCATCGTGCGCCTGTTCGTGCGCTACGCCGTTGGCCTTAGTGAGATGCTCCAGCTTGAAGCAGGGGAAGCCATCGTCATTCTCCGGCCACTCAATGCCTTCCGGACGCAGCGCGTAGCAGGCGCGCATCACATCGAGTAAATCCCAGCGCGAATTGCCGTTCTGCCAGCTCCAGCCATAGGGATCAAAGAAGTTGCGATAGAAGATATTGCGCGTCACTTCGTCATCAAAACGCACATTGTTGTAACCAATCACACAGGTTTGCGGCTCGCTAAACAGGCCGTGAATGCGTTCGGCAAACGCCGCCTCGGTCACGCCGCGCGCTTTGGCGGTTTGCGGCGTAATGCCGGTGATCATCACCGCTTCCGGCTGCGGCAGATAATCGTCGGCTGGCTGGCAATAAAATACCTGCGGTTCACCTACTGCATTGAATTCTTTATCGGTACGCAGGCCCGCGAACTGCGCCGGACGGTCCAGCGACGGGCTTTTACCGAAGGTTTCATAATCGTGGAATAAGAAGGTGAACTCAGAGGCGGGCACGGCGTTATCCTGGCAATGGAGAATCAACGCACAGGATAGTCGTCCATGGGTAGCAGTACAACCTCGATCATCCTCGCTGCGAGCAGGCGCGCAGCATTTATGCGCAGTTCATACTTTTTTTCAATTTATTCAGATCTGTAAGCGCTATTTGCCGTAAAACGTGCGGCGGTAAATCCATTTTTTTGATTTTGAGGAAGAAGTGTTGAAAAGGCGTCTGCTGGTAACTGTATCTGGAATAATTATTTGGGCATCGTGGGCGCAGGCTGACGACAGCATGCCGTTTCCCCTGACACCACCGCCGATTGATGCGGCTTCGTGGGTGTTGATGGACGCCACCACCGGACAAATTCTCACCGCTGGCAATCCGGATGAAGAGCGTAACCCGGCCAGCCTGACCAAACTGATGACCGGCTATGTCGTGGATCGCGCTATCGATCAGAATAAAATCAGCCGCGATGACAAAGTCACTATCGGCAAAGATGCGTGGGGCGCAGGCAATCCGGTGTTCAAAGGCTCCTCGCTGATGTTCCTCAAGCCTGGCGATCAGGTCACGGTGCGCGACCTGATGCGCGGCGTGATCATCGATTCCGGTAACGATGCCTGCGTAGCGCTGGCGGATCACGTGGCCGGCAGCGAAAGCAGCTTCGTCACCATGATGAACAGCTACGTGCAGAAACTCGGCCTGTCGCACACCCATTTCGAAACCGTGCACGGCCTCGATGCGCCGGGCCAGCACACCACCGCACGCGATCTGGCGGTGCTGTCGCGCGCCATCATCAGCGGCGAGCCCGATTTCTACGCCATGTACGGGGAGAAAACCCTGACGTGGAACGGCATCACTCAAAACAATCGCAACGGCTTGCTGTGGGATCAAAATCTGCACGTCGATGGTCTGAAAACCGGCCACACCGAAAGCGCCGGTTTTAACATCATCGCTTCTAACGTGGTCGGACGTCATCGCCTGATTGCGGTGATCATGGGCGGCAAGAGCCCGAAAGGGCGTGAAGATCAGGCGCGCAAGCTGCTGGTATGGGGCCAAAACAGCTTTGATACCGTGCAACTGTTCCACGCAGGCAAAAAAATCGGTAGCGAAAACGTCTGGTACGGCAATCCGCATAAGGTCGATGTCGGCACCACGCAGGATATCTACCTGTCGCTGCCGCGCACAGAAGTGGCCAACGTGATGGCGAAATACGTTATCGATCACAAAGATCTGGAAGCGCCGCTGAAAGCGGGCGAGCAGATTGGCGAAATTCAGGTGATGGACAAAGATAAGCAGTTGGCCAGCTATCCGCTTTACGCGCTGCAAGCGGTGGAAGAGGCGGGCATCATTACGCGTATCAGCGATTACGTGAAACAGAAACTGTAATCTGTCGCGTCTTTCCGCGTCATCATCTTCGCCGTGATGCGGCGATGATGACACAATCGCTGTTGGCGTTGCAGACCAGAAAGGTGTGCTGGTGTACGATGACATGATTTTCCGATCGCCATTCATGGCAACCGTTTTAATGCGCGCACCAAACCCACTGCGTTACATCAATGTTTCTATTGAGAAAACCTGATGTAACGTCCATGTTGTATTTCAGCAAAACCTGAAAAATAATTGCGTTCGACCCTGATGATGCAGCCGTCGCCAGGGTAACATAGCGCGCAAATTTTTAGCGTTCCCGGACAACCATGTTACGCGCTGACAAGCCCATCTCGCAGATTGAGTTCTGGTTCTACCGCCACTATCGCACCGTACACGGCGTGCGTATCGCTATCGCCTTTGTGCTGTGTTTCCTGTTTGTGCGGCTCACCGACATTCCCGAAGGCACCTGGCCGCTGATTACGCTGGTGGTCGTGATGGGGCCGATTTCCACCTGGGGCAACGTGCTGCCGCGCGTGGTGCAGCGCATTAGCGGCACTTTTGCCGGTCTGATTTCTGGCCTGATCGCGCTCAAGCTTGAGCTGTTTTCACTGCCGGTGATGCTGGTGTGGTGCGCCGTTGTGATGGTGGTCTGCGGCTATCTGACGCTGGGAAAACATCCCTACATGGCGCTGCTGATCGGCATCACGCTCGGCGTGGTGGTTGGCGCACCGGCCGGGGATTTCACCATCGCCATGTGGCGCGGAGGCGATGTGATTCTCGGTTCACTGATGGCGCTGCTGTTTAGCGCCATCTGGGCGCAGCGTGCCTATACGCATTGGCGCATCCAGTTATCGGATGCGTTTATCGCCATGGCCAAACTGCATCACACCGGCTTCTCCGCCAATTTGCTGGAGAAGCCGCGGCTGAATAAACCTTTTCAGAAATTGCTGAGCAGCGTGATCAAAATGCGCGCGCTGCTGGAGCCGGCGAGTAAAGAGACGCGCATTCCGAAATCGGTGTTTGAGGCGATCCAAACCATCAATCGCAATCTGGTCAACACCATGCAGATGCAAATTGATGCATGGTGGTCGTCGCGTGAAAGCCACTTGATTATGCTCAACGCACCTACGCTGCGCCGCACCCAGCAGATGACAGAAGACACGCTAAATGCGCTGGCCACGCTGATGGTGAAAGGCGAAACCGAGCAGATCACCGCCAACAGCCACGCGCTGGAGGAGATCACCCAGGAACTGGAGCAGCTGATTGCTAATCGCAGCGGACGTTCCGAAACCACGGCGATTTACGGCTACGTCTGGCTGAGCCTTGAACAGGCGCGTCAGCTGGAGCGTATGACTGATTTAGTGCGTCTGGCGCTGCGTAAATAGTTTTCTCAGGCAAGGACTTAATGTGAATCACCCTTTCTTTGCGCTAAGATAAGCGCCAGTCCGAAATTAGCGGTGAGAATTGCAACCCTGGCGGCCAAGCCGCTAAGCTAAACGTTATGACTATTCCGCCTGCCGACGCAGGCCTCAAGAAAGGTGCCAACATGGAAAATGCCAAGCAATCATTTCAGGACGTACTGGAGTTTGTGCGTATGTTCCGTCGTAAAAACAAACTGCAGCGCGAAATCGTGGATAACGAGAAGAAAGTCCGTGATAACCAGAAACGTGTGCTGCTGCTGGACAACCTGAGTGAATACATCAAACCCGGCATGAGCATCGAGGCGGTGCAGGAAATTATCGCCAGCATGCGTGTGGACTATGAAGACCGCGTTGATGAGTACATCATCAAAAACGCTGACCTCTCCAAAGAGCGTCGCGAGCTGTCGAAGAAGTTGAAAGCGATGGGCGAGCCAAAAGCGCAATAAATTTCCATTCACCACTCATCTTGAGGTCGTCATTTATGACGACCTTTTTATTTGGGAAAAAGATAACCCCAATAACTCTTCTTGCGATTTAGAGTTATTGGGGTTATTTTTTATGCTTTCAGGACGCGGTAAGGCAATGGCATGGATAGCAGATCATTAATGGCCGAGATCAAGGCCGATGGCTGGGAACTGATACGAGTAAACGGTAGCCATCACCATTTTGTCCATCCGGTAAAAAAAGGGCTGGTGACGATACCGCACCCCAAAAAGGATTTGCCGATCAAAACGGTGAAAAGTATCAGGAAACAAGCCGGACTGACTGTCCATTAATTCGAAAGAGGTGACGTATGTTTTATCCCATCGCGATTGAGGCGGGTGACCAAAGCACGGCATTTGGCGTCACGGTGCCGGATTTGCCGGGCTGTTTTTCTGCTGGAGATACGCTGGAAGCGGCGGTAACAAATGCCAAAGAGGCGATTATCGGCCATCTGGAGCTGCTGGTAGAATTAGAGCAGGACATCCCGGCGGTTTCTGAATTGAAATCGTTGATGAAAGATCCGCAATATGCAGGTTATGTTTGGGTACTTATCGATGTGGATGTCACTCGCATTTTGGGCGGGTCCGAGAAAATCAACGTAACCTTGCCAAAACTGCTGATTGATCGCATTGACCGCTGCGTAGCAACGCATCCCGAATTCAAAACCCGTTCAGGTTTTTTGGCGCAGGTCGCGCTTGAGCGCATTGCGAAGACCCGTTCATAAGCTTCGTAGGAAACCCATTCGCGGCGAACTGGCCCGCAGTAACGGGCAATTCATATGAAACAGCGCGACGAATCGCGCTGTTTTTTTTTATTCCGCCGCTAACTCCCACCATAGCTTATCCAGCGCGTAGTAGCGGTCGCGTTCCGATTCAGGCTGATTCAAGTCGCGTTTCCACGGCTTCGCCAGAATAAAGTGCAGGTTCTTCACTTCATCTTCGCGCCACATCTTACTGTGCTGGAACTGTAAGGTTTTCAGCGCATTGTATTTGTACGAAAGCGGCAGCCAGCGATCCTCGAACACTTCATTAAGCAAATCCTGCTCGGAGAAGGGATAGCGGCGCAAATCGGTAATGCCCGCCACTTTTTCCTGCAGCCACGCAAACACCGCCAGATCCGGCTTCAGCACCAAAAAACCGCCGTTCAGATAGCGATCAAGCGTGGACGGTGCCGGTTCGCCGCGGTCCTGCCAGGTATAGTGACAATTCTCTGGCTGCCAGCTGGCGGGATAACTGGCGATCTTGTTGGGATTGCAGCGACAGGCGTGGCACGCTGCCAGCGCATGCTTGCCCAGATCGAGCGTAAACAGCTCATCCATGTTGCGCAGCACCAGCATGTCGGCATCGAGAAATACTACGCGCTCACAATCAACCAGCTCCCACGCGCGCAGCTTGCTCCACACTTCTCCGAACTGCGCCGAGGCGTAATGCTGCTCCAGTTCGGCGTTTGGCATCAGCGGATCCACCGGATGGATCACGCAGCCCAGCGCCTGCAACGCTTCACGCGTCTCCAGATCGATGGCGTCGGTGACCATGACAATCAGCGGCCAGCGGGTTTCGCTGCGCTTCAGCGAGCGGTGCAGCGCCTTCACGCCAATGAAATAGTCCGGCTGCGTTAACAGCGTTACCCATGCAAACATGGTTTCTCCCCTTCAAACTTAATCAAACAAAGCAGTGACATAGTCATTGCTAAAACGGCGTTGTGGATCGAGCTGGTCGCGCACCGCGCGGAAAGCGTCCCACTGCGGATAGATATCGCGCCACTGATAGCGCTGCGGATCGTAATATTTGCCCCAGTGCGGACGTCCGCCTTCGGCCGCCAGCAGCTTCTCGACTTCAGTGAGAAAATGCAGGCCATCCTGCGACAGCGAACCGTCATCAGCGTAATAAACCACAAAGCCAAAGAAGCAGGTGGCGTGCTGATACGCCGGGCTGAGCCAGCCTTCAGACGCGCCGGTACAGCGCAGAATGATCGGATAGTGCATGTGCGGATGATTCTCGGCATACCACGCTTTGATCTTGCTGATAATCTGCGGCGTTTTCTCCAGCGGCACGCCGATCTCGACGTTGATCTGCGGCACGGCAATGCCGCGACAAAATAGCTGATAGATATCGCCGCTGATGTCGGTGAAATCGCGGAAGCGCGTCACGGTGCGGAACTGTTTGCCGCCTTTGCCGTGAATCTGCGTATCGCGATGCATCTGCGCCAGCGTCTGGTCGATGGTGTCATTCAGGCTGCTGTCGGTGTCATCGCCATGCTCAATCACCTCGCGCTGCTTGGCGTGCCATGCCTGCGAATCTTCAGCGCTGGCTTCGTGCGCGTTCCACACGTGCATCAGGTTGTCATCGACAAACCACCAGGCTTTGCTCATCTCATACTGCTGGTTCCATTCGATCAGATCGTTCTCCAGCGTATCGGCGGAGACGGCGAATTTGTGGCAGGTAAACAGGCGGAAAGGGCGGGTGCGCAGCGTCACGGCCGTCACAATGCCTAGGGTGCCGAGCGAAACCTGGGCGGCAGCGAAATCGGGCTCACCGCGCACAAATTCACGCACGCTGCCGTCAGCCAACACCATGCGGATGCGCAGCGCTTCATCGGCGATGGAGCTTTGTGCTAAACCCTGGCCGTGCGTGCCGGTGGCCATTGCGCCCGCCAGCGTCTGCACCGCAATCACGCCCGGCGACGAGGCCAGCATGCGATCCATCTCGGTTAAGGAGCTGTAAACCTGCTCCAGCGGCGTACCGGCGGCAAAGGTGACGCTCTCTTCGTCTTGGGCGATCACGCCGTTGAACGCGCTGAGATCCAGCAGCAAATCCTGCTCATCAACGCCCAGCATGCGGCCCGGCGACAAGCGGTTGCCCAGCACGCGCACTTTGCCGCTGGCGGTGCGCAGCAGTTGTTGCAACTCCGCTTCAGTTTGCGGCTGATGTAACTGACTACGCTGACCAACCACCGAGTTTTGCGCCCAGTTCCACAGTGCGCTGTCCCGATCGGTATTCTGCGTATGGCGTAAGGGATAAAGGTGGGGATCTTTGTTCACTACGGCGTTCCTTAGTCTGTGGTCTGTGACGGTCCCAAATTTAAAAGCGTAGACCATCAGCGCGCAGCCGCAGCCTACGGGGCTTTGCGCACATAACGCAGCGTGGCGGTGACGGCTAACTGGCGGTTGCGACGGATGCTGTCTTCCTCGCTATCGTTCGGCGTGAAAAGCGTGTGAAAGGTGTAGCGATTGGAGACGTGATGCACACAAATGCTGCTCAGCAAGCGGTGCACATCCACGGTATCCAGCCCATCCATAAACAGCCCTTGCTGCTGGCCGCGCGTCAGAATGTCATCCAGCACATCGAGTGCACTTTTGTTCAGCGCCTTGATGCGTTCGGATTGCATGATGTAGCGCCCGCGCAGCAGGTTTTCGGTACACACCAGCCGCATAAAATCCGGGTGCGAAACGTGGTAATCAAAGCTGGCTTCCACCAGTTTGGTCATCGCCAGTTCCGGTGCCATCTCGGCGAGATTAAGGCCGGTTTCATGCTGCCGAATCGCCTGATACACCTGCTCCAGCACCTCAATATAGAGCTGCTCTTTATTGCCGAAGTGATACACCACCATGCGTTTAGTGGTTTGCGCGTGCTCAGCGATCTGCTCCAGCCGCGCGCCCTGCATACCGAACTCGGCGAACATTTTCAGCGCACCAGCAAGGATGCGTTTCTTCAGCCCTTCAGGGTCATTTTTTCGTTTAGGTGTGGTGTTCGACATAGCGCTTATAGTAACAAGTCCATCAAAAGGGGGAGGATAGCACAGCCATTTCTCGCGTGTGGCGATGCGAGCGGCGCCGCGGCTTTATGCTTTTCAGGAATAGCATTCCTGAATAAATCATAATGCAGGAATAAGCAACTGCGTATACTGCGGTCATCTGTCGTTACGACAGCTAATTTTGACTCGCGCAATTATAACGATTAGGAAGCACTTTATGCACACACGTCTGTCATCAGTAAAAAATAAATTCCTGTTAACGGCTGGCGCCTTGCTGCTGGCCAGCGCGGCGCTGTCGCCGCTGTCCATCGCGCACGCGGCGGACAAAACCTCGGTAAAAGTCGGCATTATGAGCGGCGAAGATGAAGACGTCTGGCGCGAAGTGATCAAACAGGCGGCGGCGAAAGACTTAACGGTGAAAACCGTCATTTTCAACGATTACAACCAGCCGAACGAAGCGCTGCAAAACGGCGAAGTGGATGCCAACGCCTTCCAGCATCAGCCGTTCCTCAATAACCAAATCAAGGTCAATCACTACGACATCGTACGCGTCGGCGATACCGCCGTGTGGCCGATTGGTCTCTACTCGAAGAAAGTGAAAAGCGCCAAAGCGCTGAAAGAGGGCGCGGTGATTGGCGTGCCAAACGATCCCTCTAACGAAGCGCGCGGTCTGGTGCTGCTTGAGCAACAAGGCCTGATCAAACTGAAGCCGGGCGTCGGCATCGCGGCCACCACCGCCGATATCACCGCCAATCCGCATCATCTGAAAATCAAAGAGCTGGATTCCGGCATCATCGGCCGCTCCGTTCCTGATCTGGATGCCGCCGTCGTCAACACCGATTGGGCGCTGAAAAGTGGCCTGACCGCCGAAGATCGCATTGCGCAGGAGCCGGTAAAAGATAACCCGTACAACAACTTTATTGCGGTGAAGAAAGAGAACGTCAGCGCGCCGTGGGTGAAAACGCTGGTGGCTTCTTATCAGAACGATGCCGTGAAGACCGTGTTTGACAAGGTCTACAAAGGCACGGGCGAAACGGCCTGGTAAGGAACGATAAAGATGACGTTATTCTCAGCAGCCGAAACGCCATTTACCGCCGTGAAACGCGGCGTGGCGGAAAGTGCCCATGACGAGGCGCAGGTGAAGTTTCGCGACAGCGGCAGCGTGGTGCGCCTGCAAGGTGTGTCACGTCGTTTTGGACAAACCCAGGCGCTGCGCGACATCTCGTTGACGGTGCAGAAAGGCGAAATCCTTGGCCTGATCGGACGCAGCGGCGCGGGGAAATCCACGCTGATCCGCTGTCTCAACGGGCTGGAACAACCTGATGAAGGCGTCATTGAAATCGAAGGCCGTAACATCACCGGCCTGTCAGAAAAACAGCTGCAAACGGTGCGCAGCCGCGTTGGCATGGTGTTCCAGCACTTCAATCTGTTATCAGCAAAAACGGTGGCGCAGAACGTCGCGCTGCCGCTGAAAATCGCCGGCATGGATAAAGCGCAACGCCAGCAGCGCGTGTCGGAACTGCTGGCGCTGGTGGGATTGGCGGACAAAGCGCAAAGCTATCCGGCAGCGTTATCCGGCGGCCAAAAACAGCGGGTTGGCATTGCCCGCGCGCTGGCGGCCAGCCCGGCGCTGCTGCTGTGTGACGAAGCCACCTCGGCGCTCGATCCGGAAACCACGCGCTCAATTCTGGCGCTGCTCAAATCCCTGAATCAAAAACTCGGCATCACCATTTTGCTGATTACGCATGAGATGGAAGTGATCAAATCCGTGGCGCATCGGGTGGCGGTGATTGATGCCGGTGAAATCATTGAGCAAGGTCCGGTTTGGCAAGTGTTTGCGCATCCGCAATCGGCCCTGACGCGCACGCTGCTGCGCGGTTTGCTGCCGCAGCTGCCGGAAAATATTGCTGCGCGCCTTAGTGATGACAAGCAAGGCGATGCCATCTACAGCGTGCACTTTGCCGGTGACGATGCGCAGGGCGATCTGCTCACCCGCTTTGCCGGCGCGCTGCCGGGCAAGTTCCGCCTGCTGCAGGGCGGCATCGATCACATCCAGCATTACGCGGTGGTGCGTTTCTTTATTGCGCTCCCGGCAGCCAACGTGGCCGACGAGCAGCAGATTCTCAGCTGGCTGCACGCGCAGCAGGCTCAAGTGGAGTTGGTGGGTTATGTCGCCAGTCATGATTGATCTTTTACTCAATGCGTTAGGCGAAACGGTTTTAATGACGGTGATCTCCGGTCTGTTTTCGCTGGTGGCGGGCTTGCCGCTCGGCCTGATTCTGGTGATGACCAGCCCCGGCGGCATCGCCGAGCATCGCGGCGTGAATCGCGTGCTGGGCCTGATCATCAACAGCTTCCGCTCGCTGCCGTTCATTATTCTGCTGGTGGCGTTGATTCCCTTTACCCGTTTTCTGGTCGGCACCTCGCTCGGCACCTGGGCAGCAATTGTGCCACTGTCCATCACCGCCACGCCGTACTTTGCGCGCGTGGCGGAAGTGTCGCTGCGTGATGTCGATCGCGGCCTGATTGATGCGGTGCGCGCCATGGGCGCCAGCAAGCTGCGTATCGTCTGGGACGTGCTGATCCCGGAAGCGCTGCCCGGCATCTTGTCGGGGTTTGTGGTTACGCTGGTGGCGCTAATTGGTGCTTCGGCCATGGCCGGCGCGATTGGCGCAGGCGGACTGGGCGATCTGGCGATCCGTTATGGCTATCAGCGCTTTGAAACCTCAGTGATGATCGCGGTGATCGCGGTGCTGATTGTGCTGGTGTGCGGCATTCAGTGGCTCGGCGACCGGTTAGTGCAGCGTATTGATAAGCGCCATTGATTATCACTGATGCGTGATAAATCGCGCCGCTACGAATACCTGCATCTAAGGTAGCGGCGCAATCTATTGCGCATTGTTTTGCCAAAGGAGAATGCTCATGTCGCTGAATCCACTTCAGCTCACGCTCGAAAACAGCCTCGAACAACACAGCGCCGCTTATATCAAGGTATCGCAGGCGATATTCCAAAATCCCGAAACCGGCAACAACGAATATTTTGCCAGTGAGCAACTCACGCAACTACTTAGCGCTGAGGGCTTTGCGGTCACGCGCAACGTCGCCGGACATGAAACGGCGTTCTACGCGGTGAAGGCCAGCGACAAACCGGGCCCCACCATCGCTTTTCTCGCGGAATATGACGCGCTGATCGGCATCGGTCACGCCTGCGGTCATAACCTGATTGGCACCACCAGCGTGGCGGCGGCCATCACGCTATCGCAGGTGCTGGATCAAACCGGCGGGCGCGTGGTGGTGTTAGGCACGCCCGCGGAAGAGGGCGGATTAGCCGGACCGGGCGGCCCCAAAGGCAACGTGAAAAAGCGCTTTGTCGAAGCCGGCTACCTCAAAGATGTCGACGTGGCGCTGATGGTGCATCCTTCGGGCAAAACCCGCCTGACTGAATCGACGCTCGCCAATAATCATCTCTATTTCCACTTCTACGGCAAGCCGTCGCACGCCGCCAGCGCGCCCCATGAAGGGATCAACGCGCTGGATGCGCTGGTGCTGCTCTACAACGGCATCAGCGTGTTGCGTCAGCAACTGCCGGATGGCGTGCGCGTGCACGGCATTATCACCAACGGCGGCCAGGCCCCGAACGTGATCCCGGAATACGCCTCCGCGCATTACTACATCCGCGCGGACAGCCGCGAAGTGGTGGAATCCCTTGAGCCGCGTCTGCGTGCCATTGCTGAAGGCGTGGCGCTGGCGACCGGCGCGCGCGTCGAGATTGACCATCAGATTGGCCCGCGCGATTTCAAACTCAACGCAGCGCTGGATGCCTTGCTGCTGGAGGAGTTCACCGCGGCAGGCGAGCAGGTTGATCTCTCGCCGCAGAAAAACAAAGTCTCCACCGATGCTGGCGACATCAGCCACGCGGTGCCGACGGCGCATCCGTGGCTGAAAATCGGCCCCGACGATCTGATTTTCCATACCGTGCCATTCCGTGAAGCGGCCAACTCTGAGCGCGGTTATCAGGCGCTGCTGATTGGCGCGCGCGTACTGGCACGCACCGGCTTACGTCTGCTGACCGATGCGGACGCCTTAAACCATGTCAAAGCGGATTTCGCGCGACAACCATAAAGGAGAGTGTTGTGTCGCAAACCTATAGCAGAAAACTGAAAACGCTGGTCGGCGCCAGCAGTGTGATTTCCGCCGCCAATGACAGCCAGCCCGGCGTGGGCATCACGCGCGCCATCGAACTGGCGAAAATTGCCGAGCGCGAAAAAATCACCGGCCTGTTCACCGCCGATTTGCTGCAGGCCGATCCGGTCGGATTAGCGGGCACCACCGGCACGCAAGATCCGCTGATTGCGCTGGCGGCATTGAGCCAGGTCACTTCGCACATCGGTTTAATCGCCACCGTCAGCACCAGCTGGCTGCATCCGTATAATCTGGCGCGTCAGGTTGGCACGCTCGACCACATCAGCGGCGGCCGCGCGGGCTGGAACGCGGTGACTTCTTCGGTTGGCGAAGAGAACTTTGGTGAAAGCCAGCTGCCACCACCGCAGGAGCGCTACGCGCGCGCCACCGAATTTATCGAGGTGATGAACGCGCTGTATGACGCCAACGAACGCGCGGCAGTGCAGCGCACCGCCAGCGGCGGTATTCGTCTCGACCACAGCAAACTGCATCCGATTCACTATCGCGGCGACTATTTTCAGGTGGCGGGACCGCTTAACGTACCGCCGCCGCCACAGCGCCGTCCGGTGCAGTTCCAGGCGGGCCAATCCGACGCGGGCGTCACGCTCGGCGCACGTTATGCCGAAGTGATTTACACCTCGCAGCCCACGTTTGATGCGGCGCAAACCTTCGTGGCTGATGTGCAGCAGCGGGCGCGACGTTTTGGCCGCGAACATAATCCGCCGCTGATCATGAACTCGTTCCACGCCATCATTGGCGACAGCGACGCCGATGTGGCGCGCCGTCTGCGCGATAAGCATGAACGCATCAACTATGAACAGGGCAGATTACGCGTGGCCGATATGCTGGGCGGCGAGGTGGATCTGCGCGATGTGCCGCTCGACCAACCGCTGCCCGCCGCGTTAATTCCCGAACTGGCGCAGGTGCATCGTCGTCAGGGGCGCGCCGCCATTTTCCGTGGCTATGCGTTGGAAGGATTAACCTTGCGCGAGCTGATCATCAAAGCCGAAGAGACCGGCCACTGGTTTGTTGCCGGTACGCCAGAAACCCTGGCCGATGCCATCGAACAGCGCTACCGCGCCGGCGTGCTGGATGTGATTTCGTTGCATGGACTCGGCCAGCCCGATCAGCAGGATTTGCTGCTCAACGGCCTGCTGCCAGAACTGCGTCGCCGCCAGCTGATCGATACCGATTATGTCGGCAACGATTTCCGCAGCAGTCTGGAGCTGGCTCCGCTGACGTAGTTGCTCGTGGCGACCTGGCAAATCCTCAAAAACGCAAAACCCCGCTCAGGTTTCCCTGAGCGGGGTTTTTGAATTTGGCTCCTCTGACTGGACTCGAACCAGTGACATACGGATTAACAGTCCGCCGTTCTACCGACTGAACTACAGAGGAATCGTGTGAACGAGGCGCATATTAGCGATGCCGATCCCCGTTGTCAAAGCCCGACTGCACACTTTTGGTTTAAGTGCGCGTAAAAGCAGCGGAATGCTGCTTTTCTGCCTTGAATGATCAGATTCTAAACTGCCAGCAAGATCTCACTTTAAACGCAATTCCTTTAAGATGTTAGATGCATGTCAAAGTTTTGTTATTTGCCGATTTTAAAACAATCATTTCAGTGCTTTTATGATGAAAGTTTCAAATGCAAGTTAGATGAAATAAATGAACTGCTAATCATCACCGGCGAAATGAGTTGTGTCATCTGAAACGGCATTTCGAAAATAACTGGCTGATTAGTAGCAAGTTACACAGAAAAGATGCAGTAAACCGATAGCGTTAGACCAGAAGCCTTACCTCTACAACCACAAAAAAAACGCCAGCGACGTTGGGTGAATGTAAAAGATATTTTTCATTCGCGGTCTCAGCCAACCTGAGCATGTTAACGAATAAGAAGGGTTACCTATGAAATTCAAAAAAGCGTTATTAACTTCCCTGTTAGTTTGCATGTTACCTGCCGCCGTGATGGCAAAAGACCTTCAGGTAGGCGTTTCTATGGCGCTGTTTGACGACAACTTCCTCACCATTCTGCGCACCGCAATGCAGAAAGAGATGCAAAAAGACAACATCAAAGGCCAGGTTGAAGACGCCAAAGGCGACGTGGCCCAGCAGCTGCAGCAGGTGCAGAACTTCATTGGTCAGGGTGTTGACGCCATTATCGTTAACCCCGTGGATACCAACGCGGTGAAACCGCTGGTGGATGCCGCAGCGAAAGCCGGCGTGCCGCTGGTGTTCGTCAACCGTAAACCGGCAGGCGAGTTGAAAGACAAAATGGCGTTTGTCGGTTCGGATTCTGAACTGGCGGGCCGTCTGCAGATGGAAGCGCTGGCTAAAAAGATGAACGGCAAAGGCAACGTGGCGATTCTGCTGGGTGACCTGGCTAACGAATCCACCCGTGAACGCACCAAAGGTGTGGAAGCGGTGGTCGCCAAATATCCGGGCATTAAAGTCGTGCAGAAACAGACCGCCAAATTCACCCGTAATGATGCGGTGGACGTGGTGAGTAACTGGCTGACCGCGGGCGATGACATTCAGGCGATTGCCTCTAACAACGATGAAATGGCAATCGGTGCGCTGCAGGCGCTGGGTAAAAACCCGAATCACATCCTGGTAGCGGGTGTGGATGGGACGCCGGACGCACTGCAGATGATCAAGAACGACAAAATGGTCGCCACAGTCTTCCAGGATGCAAAAGGTCAGGGCGAAGGCGCGGTACAAACGGCGGTCAAGCTGATTAACGGCGAGAAAGTGCAGAAAGTGGTCGATATCCCGTTCCAGCTGATTACCAAAGATAACTACGAAAAATTCGCCAGTCAGAATCAGAAATAAACCGTAACCGACTTAGCCGTACGGAGGTGATGTATGACCGCTTTTGCGCTTGAAGCCGAAGGCATCAGCAAGTTCTTCCCCGGAGTGAAGGCACTCGACAATGTCTCACTGCGTATTAAACCGGGGTCGGTACATGCCCTGATGGGTGAAAATGGCGCGGGCAAATCCACTTTAATGAAATGCCTTATCGGGATGTATCGTCCCGATAAGGGCACCATTCGCATTAAAGGGGAGCCGGTGCAGTTTCAGGACACCATGGATGCGCTGCGTTCCGGCATCTCCATGATTCACCAGGAACTCAATCTGGTGCCTTACATGACCGTGGCCGAGAATATCTGGCTCGGCCGCGAACCGATGAAGTACGGCTTTGTTGATCACGGCAAGCTGAACAAACAGACGCAGGAACTGCTGAACAAACTCAATATCCGTTTGAAAGCCGATCGTCTGGTCGGCGAGTTGAGTATTGCGTCGCAGCAGATGGTGGAAATCGCGAAAGCGGTGTCATGGAATTCGGACATCGTGATTATGGATGAACCGACCTCGGCACTGACGGAAACCGAAGTGGCGCACCTGTTCACCATCATCCGCGACCTGCGTGAGCAGGGCAAAGCCATCATCTATATCAGCCATAAGATGGATGAGATTTTCACCATTACCGATGAGATCAGTATTTTCCGTGATGGATCCTGGGTCGGCAGCAACAGCACCAGCGAATACACGCGTCAGTCACTGATTACGCAAATGGTGGGCCGTGAATTAACTCAGCTGTTCCCGAAATTCAACGGTGAAATCGGTGGGGATGTGCTGACGGTGCGCAATCTCACCTGCAAAGATCGCTTCACCGACATCAACTTCACGGTGCGCAAGGGCGAAATCCTCGGCGTAGCGGGATTGGTCGGTGCCGGACGCAGCGAAGTGATGGAAAGCCTGTTCGGCATGGAGAGTTTCGACAGCGGTGAAATCCTGATTGATGGCGTGCCGGTCAAGATCGATTCGCCGTCAACGGCGATTGAGAAGGGCATGGCGTTCCTGACCGAAGACCGTAAAAAGTCGGGGCTGTTCCTGGTGTTGTCGGTGATGGAGAACATGAGCATCGTCAACATGCCCGATTACACCCATAAAAGCGGTTTTGTCAGCCACATCAAAATGGCGCAGGACTGCATGGATCAGATTCGCAAGCTGAACATTAAAACCCCCACCATGGATCAGATCATCAATAACCTCAGCGGCGGTAACCAGCAGAAGGTGCTGATTGCCCGCTGGCTGCTGGCGCAACCGAAGATCCTGATTCTCGACGAACCCACGCGCGGTATCGACGTGGGGGCAAAAGCAGAGATTTATCGCTTAATCAGTGAACTGGCGAATCGCGGCGTGGCCATCATCATGGTGTCGTCCGAACTGCCAGAAATTCTCGGCATGAGCGACCGCGTGATGGTTATGCACGGCGGACGTATAACCGGCATCCTCGATAAAGAAGAGGCCAATCAGGAATCCATTTTGTCGTTGGCATCCGAGTGAGGCGTGAGACACCTATGAGTAACGTAAAAATTACGGCCCCGCAGGCCGCAGAACAGAGTTCTTTCTTTGGTAACCTGCGTCACAAGCTGCCAAAAGACACCGGGATTTTTGTCGTGATGGTGGGCATTGCCCTGATTTTTGAAATTGCCGGTTGGTACGTACGTGACCAATCTTTCCTGATGAACACCAACCGCTTAGTGCTGATTATTCTGCAGGTGGCGATCATCGGTATCATCGCGGTGGGCGTGACCCAGGTCATCATCACCACCGGTATCGACCTGTCATCCGGTTCGGTTATTGCCCTCACCGCGGTGGTGGCGGCCAGTCTGGCGCAAACTTCAGACAGCCTGTCGCCGATGTATCCGTCGCTGGTGAACCTGCCTGCGGTGATTCCCATCGTCGCCGGGATTGGCGTAGGGTTGCTGTGCGGCGTAATGAACGGCGTGCTGATCACCAAAACTGGTATTCCGCCTTTTATCGCCACGCTTGGCATGATGGTGTCGGCACGCGGTCTGGCGCAGTACTACACGCAGGGTAACCCGATTAGCTTCCTGTCAGATGGCTTCACCTCCATCGGCCAGGGCGCGATGCCGGTCATTATCTTCCTGGTGGTGGCGTTCCTGTTCCACATCGCACTAAAACACACCCGCTACGGCAAATATGTCTACGCGATTGGCGGCAACATGACCTCCGCCAAAGTGTCCGGTATCAACGTTAATAAGTACCTGATCATTGTCTACACCATCGCCGGTGCGCTCTCTGGCCTGGCGGGTGTGGTGCTGGCGGCGCGCGTCAGTAGCGGCCAGTCCAGCATGGGGATGGCGTACGAACTGGATGCCATCGCCGCTGCGGTTATCGGCGGCAGCAGCCTGATGGGCGGCGTTGGCCGCATTACCGGTACGCTGATTGGTGCAGTGATCCTTGGCCTGATCAAGAGCGGCTTCACCTTTGTCGGTGTCGATGCTTATGTGCAGGACATCATCAAAGGCATCATCATCGTCGCAGCGGTTTCAATAGATATGCATCGCAACCGTAAAAAACGCTAATACGCTTCATACTTCACGCTGTAGCGGCGTTGGCTGTGAAAATTCCCCCCGGTCACATAGTTAACTATGCTCCCGGGGCTGAATTTTCTTGCCGCCTTGCTACAGCGCGAATTATTTTGCGTAGTGACATTGTGCACGGTCAGTTCCCTCTCCCGCGCGCGGGAGAGGGTTAGGGTGAGGGACAACGCGCATCGCCCGCCACATAAGTTTTCCAACTGGCTAGCTCCATACTTCCCGCTCGTTTTTGTTCCATTCCCGCCGTTTCTGTTCACTTTCTGTGTTTTCTGCACCAAACCAGCTCATCCGGTCATCACTTTTTTGCACGCCTGACTCGCATTTTCTGCCCCACGGCGGTGCATGTTGTTCAACGCTTACGCAAATCACGTCATCGCCCACGCTTATTAACTCCTTCGAGGTAATCACAAACGCTTATTTTCCGTGCCGTTAGGAAAAATCTGGCAACGCAATTTTGCATCGCGAACAAACCTG
The DNA here is from genome assembly GCF_028048155.1 of Pantoea leporis. Classification (NCBI taxonomy): domain Bacteria; kingdom Pseudomonadati; phylum Pseudomonadota; class Gammaproteobacteria; order Enterobacterales; family Erwiniaceae; genus Pantoea; species Pantoea leporis. Next base: position 6,608 of record NZ_JALMEU010000004.1, on the reverse strand, counting down.
GCCTGCATATTGCAACTTCATTTCCACAAGCCAGCAGGCTGAAACACCCAACTGGGTATTCGGGGATTGACGGAGGCAACATGAATTTAAGACGACTCAAGTATTTTGTAAAAATCGTCGATATCGGCAGCCTGACTCAGGCAGCAGAAGTGCTGCACATCGCGCAGCCTGCGCTTAGCCAGCAGGTGGCGACGCTGGAAAATGAACTCGATCAGCAATTGCTGATCCGCACCAAGCGCGGCGTGACGCCCACTGAAGCCGGAAAAATTCTGTATGCCCACGCTCGCACCATTCTGCGCCAGTGTGAACAGGCGCAAACGGCGGTGATTAACGCCGGCCAGGCACTGAACGGCCAGGTTTCGATTGGTTTAGCGCCGGGCACCGCCGCATCCTCGCTCACCATGCCGCTGCTGCACACGGTGCGTGAGCAGTTCCCGGATGTGCTGGTGTATCTGCATGAAAACAGCGGCACCTCGCTCAATGAAAAAGTGATGAACGGCCAGCTGGATATGGCGGTGCTGTACGACCGTGCGCCAACGGCGGGCATCAACAGCATTCCCTTAATGAAAGAAGAGCTCTATCTGGTGGGCGCAACGGCGTGCCCGGGTGCGACGGTCGATTTGGCCGATGTGGCGCAGATGAGCCTGTTCCTGCCACGCGATTACAGCGCGGTGCGTAAACGTGTCGATGAAGCGTTCTCGCTGCGTCGTCTGAGCGCGCGCATCATTGGCGAGATCGAATCCATTTCGACGCTGACGGCGGCGGTGTCCAGCGGCATGGGCGTGACGGTGCTGCCAGAATCTGCAGCGCGGGCGCTAGTGAGTTCAACCCATGCGTGGATGGCGCGCATTAACAGTCCGTCACTCAATCTGCCGCTGTCGCTGAACATCTCGGCGCGTCTGCCGCTGTCGCCATCGGCGCAGGCCGTGAAGAATATTTTGCTGTCGCTGCTGAATAAGCCAGCGGTAGAGGACCGCGAATTGATGCTGGTGGGATGAGTTAAGCGCACTTTTTCCCTCACCCTAACCCTCTCCCATCAATGGGAGAGGGGACCGATCCCGCCCATTTTTAGTCACAATGATCACCTTACCAACCAACCGCTCGATCAACTCCCTCGCCCGCTTGCGGGAGAGGGCGGGGGTGAGGGCGTACTTCAAACGACTCCTTATTACTATTCCGCATAACACACCGTTTTTTATTATTTGTTGCGATGACACCAACTTCATAACATGGACGAAACAGGGGCAGGAATCAGGAGAAAAGGGTGTGAATTTCCAGCAACTTAAAATTATACGTGAAGCGGCCCGTTGCGAGTTCAACCTGACCGAAGTGGCGAATACGCTGTTTACCTCCCAATCCGGAGTCAGCCGCCATATTCGCGATCTGGAAGATGAACTGGGCGTAGAAATCTTTATTCGTCGTGGCAAGCGACTGTTAGGCATGACCGAACCGGGCAAGGCGCTGTTGACCATTGCTGAGCGCATCCTTGATGAAGCGGGCAAAGTACGCCGCTTAGCGGATGTGTTTACCAATGAAACCAGCGGCGTGCTGACCATCGCCACCACGCACACCCAGGCGCGTTACAGCCTGCCGCGCGTGATCAAAGCGTTTCGCCAGCTCTATCCCAACGTGCGCCTTGAGCTGAATCAGGGATCGCCGCAGGAGATCGTCGCCATGCTGCTGGCCGGTGAAGCCGATATCGGTATCGCCTCCGAGCAACTGGTGAATAACAGCAGTCTTGCGGCGTTCCCGTGGTTCAGCTGGCATCACTCGCTGCTGGTACCGCACGATCATGAACTCCTACAGCAGCAGCCCATTACGCTCGCCAGTCTGAGCCGTTATCCGTTAATCACTTATCGTCAGGGCATCACCGGCCGTTCGCGGGTGGATCGGGCATTCCAGGCCGCTGGTCTGCGTCCGGATATCGTGCTCAGCGCGCAGGATTCTGACGTGGTGAAAACCTACGTGGAACTCGGTCTTGGCGTGGGGATTCTCGCCGATCAGGCGTGCGATATTTACGAAGGGGAAGATCTGGTAAAAATCGATACTCATCATCTGTTCGATGCCAATACCGTGTGGCTCGGCCTGAAGCGCGGCCAGCTGCAACGCAATTACGTTTGGCAGTTCCTCGAACTCTGTAATGCCAACCTGTCGCTGGAGGAGATCAAGCGTCAGGCGCTCTCATACGAAACCGAAAACGAACCGGCCATCGACTTCCAGATCTAAGCCAGTACGGTGCGGCGCAACCCGGCCGCACCGCCTCGCAACCGCGTTCCCGCTTTCATCCCCGCCCTGAAATGTGCTAAAGACAAGGGCATTTCCCGCACATCAGGAGCAAACATGATCAGGCTACGCGCTATGACGCCACGCGACATTGATTCCGGCGTTGCCCTCACGCAGCAACTGCACTGGCCGCATCGCCGCGAAGACTGGCAGCAGGCGCTGACGTTCGGCGCAGGCACGGTGGCTGAACATCAGGGCGACTACGCCGGCAGCGCGCTGGGATTTCGCTGGGGCGAGCAGGCGGCCACCATCGGACTCGTCATCGTCAGCCCACGCTGGCAAGGGCTGGGCATCGGCAAACAGTTGATGCTGGCGCTGCTGGAACAATTCCCTGATTACCGGCTGCGGCTGCACGCCACCGAGAGCGGCAAACCGCTGTACCAGAAACTCGGTTTTACGGTAGCGGGCCAGATCCTGCAGCATCAGACGCGCGCGCTGGCGGCGGTGCCGGCGTTAACGGTGCCACCCGGTTTCACGCTGCGTCCCGCACTGCCCGCAGAGGCACAACCGTTGACCGCCCTCGATCACCAGGCGCACGGCCTGTGGCGCCCCGCGTTAATCACCCACCTGATCACCGCTGCACAAACCCGGATATTGCGGGATGCGCAGCAGCGCGTGCAGGGCTTTGCCAGCCTGCGCCGTTTTGGTCACGGCTGGTCGATTGGCCCGGTGATTGCGTTGAATCTGGCGAGCGCGCAAACCTTGATTGCCGCCCTGATGCAAACCCTGCATGGCGAGTTTGTGCGCATCGATACCGACGCCGCGTTACCGCTGGCGCAATGGCTGAAAACCCTGGGTCTGGAGCAGGTGGATGCGCCCACCATCATGGTGCGCGGCACGCCATGGGCGCCACAGCCCGGCGCGATGCAGGCTTATGGTTTGATGACGCAGGCGATGGGGTGATGCCGGATGAAGAGGGGATCGCTGCCGCGGCCGTCGCGGAGGATGCGGTGTACCGTGATCGCCGCACAACGTAGCGGCGCGATTTATCGCGCAATGCCAGCCGGTGCGCAATGCCAGCCAGTGCGCAATGCCAGCCGGTGCGCGATGCCCGAAGGTTCTGAGTGGGTAAACAAAAAAAAAGCCACCGAATTTCGGTGGCTTTCCAGACAGATTTAGAAGGATCTAACCGTTAAATCAGCTCGGTTTTCACCCCCTGCTGCACCAGCAGTTCCGCGTCATCGCCGTGGCTGTACACCTCATACTCCACGCCCGCGACCGTCACGGTTCCCTGCTGATGCTGCCATTCACTGATATCGCTGCCTTCCGGCAGAATATCTTTCAGCTGCACCACATCGCCGGCACCGCCGTTTACCATCAGCTGGGTTTTACCGTCTTCGATAAACAGATCTTTTTCGCCGTAATGCAGCAGCGCATCCAGATCGATTTTCAGCGTATTATCCCCGCTGCCGCGAATATCAAAGATCTCCACCGATTGAATCTCTGCTTTATGCTGAGATAAATCGAGCAGCTGATCTTTCCCAGTTAATTGCAGGGTATCCACCTGCGTTTCACTGCCGGTAATGGCGTGATCGGTTAATGCGTCGACGCCGTCGAGGAAGTGGACGATATTATCGGGTTCAAGAGTAAGCGTTTTTTGTGTGTATAGATTTATTTCAACTGAATAAATATTATCAATATAAACACCTTGTGGATTTCCTACGAGTGTTATACCCATGCTCAGGAAGTATGAATGTGAGACTAAATAATCTAAGCTGCTCAGCGAAATGGATTCTCCTGCTTTTACTGTAAAGGATACTTCTTCTCTCCCACCGCTTGCAGGAGAGGCACCTAAAATGAAGGTAGCTGTACTTGAGCCGCTATTCCAAATGCTACCGCCAAACTCCGTGAAGGCGTTGGTTGTCGTATAATCGTTTTTATTAGGAAATATAACAATTGTTGTATCCTCTTTTAAAAGAGCTGTTTTCTCTCCCCAATTTTCCGGAGCACCATCAGGTGTTTTAACTATTTGTGAAGCTAAATTTCGACCAGGTCCTTCAGTTTTAAAAAATACTTTTGTGTTATTATTGAATAACAAATGACTTCCTGATGTTATATTCCCTAAATCGGTGCTTTCGAAATCTAGCATTCCCCAATCTCCTGAATATTCTCTAACGATGTTCAGTTCGAATGGTTTACCCCAATTCTCCGCTCCGGATTGTTTCACCTGGAAATCCCAGTCCCCCTTCGCCAGCGCCGTATCCGGCGTCCAGCTCCACTTACCATCCGCACCCGCCTTCACGCTGTAGGTTTTCTCGCCCGAGGCATGCTGTGCACGGATCATCACCACGCTATCTGCTGGCGCGGTGCCGCGCAGGGCAGGCGTTTGGTCGTCAGTGGTGTCACCACTGGCGAGGCTGCCGGTCTCGGCACCGAAATCGTCAAACGCATCGGTAATGGTCGGCGTCGGATCGGTGTAGTTCAGAATAAAGCTGTCTGACCAGTCGCTTGTGCCGTTGCTGTTCTCTGCACAGGCGCGGAAGTGCCAGTTGTCGCTGTGGTCCAGCGCTGGCGACGTCCACTCCCAGCTGCCGTCCGCGTTCACCACCGTGCTGCCCACGTTCACCCACGCCTGATTCCACGGGCCGTTCTGGAAGTGAATGATACTGCCCGCCACGCCGCGCCCGCGCAGGGTTGGCGTGCTGTCATCGGTGTAGCCCTCGCTCTTCACGCTGCCCGTCACCGGACCGACGTCGTCAAACGCATCGACGATGACCGGCTTGTCAGGCGCCGCCGCGACGTATTTCACCACGAACTTGTTGCTCCACGCGCTGAAGTGATCGCCGTTCTGCGCCTGGGCCCGGAAGTCCCAGGTGTTGCTGCTGCTCAGCGCCGGTGAGGTCCACTCCCAGGTGCCGTCGGCTCTCACCACGGTGCTGCCCACTGGCTCCCACGGCACGCCCGGCGGGCTGCTCTGAATATGGATGATGGTGCCGGCCACGCCTTTGCCGCGCAGGGTCGGCGTGCTGTCGTCGGTGGTATCACCGTTCTGCAGGCTGCCGGTCTGGGCACCAAAATCATCAAACGCGTCAATAATGGTCGGCGTCGGATCGGTGTAGTTCAGAATAAAGCTGTCTGACCAGTCGCTTGTGCCGTTGCTGTTCTCTGCACAGGCGCGGAAGTGCCAGTTGTCGCTGTGATCCAGCGCCGGCGACGTCCACTCCCAGGTGCCGTCGGCTTTCACCACCGTGCTGCCCACGTTCACCCACGGCTTATCCCACGGGCCGTTCTGGAAGTGAATGATGCTGCCCGCCACGCCGCGCCCGCGCAGGGTTGGCGTGCTGTCATCGGTGTAGCCCTCGCTCTTCACGCTGCCGGTCACCGGACCGACGTCGTCAAACGCATCGGTGATGGTCGGCTTGTCAGGCGCTGCCGCAACGTATTTCACCACGAACTTGTTGCTCCACTCGCTGAAGTGATCGCCGGTCTGCGCCTGGGCCCGGAAGTCCCAGGTGTTGCTGCCACTCAGCGCCGGTGAGGTCCACTCCCAGGTGCCGTCGGCTCTCACCACGGTGCTGCCCACGGCCTCCCACGGCACGCCCGGCGGGCTGCTCTGAATGTGGATGATGGTGCCAGCCACCCCTTTGCCGCGCAGGGTAGGCGTGCTGTCATCGGTGGTGTCTCCGTTCTTCAGGCTGCCGGTCACCGCGCCAAAATTGTCCCAGGCATCGTCGATGGTAGGCTGCATATCCAGCGCCGGATCGATGGTCAGCTTAAAGCTGCTCCAGCCGTTCTGGCCGGCCTTCTGCACCTCAAAGGTCCAGCTGCCTTTCGCCAGCCCGGACGGCGTCCACGACCAGTTGCCTGCGTTGTCCACGCTCACCGTGGTGGAGGCGTAGCTGCCGCCGTCCATTTTGTAGCGCAGCGTAATGGTGCCGTTGGCCGGGCCGCTGCCGCGCAGGGTTGGCGTGGTGTCGTCGGTGGACGCGCCGCTGCTCAGGCTGCCGGTCACCGGACCCGCGTTGTCGAACGCGCTGTCGATGCTGGCGTTGCGATCCGCGTTGGAATCGATGGTCAGCTCGTAGCGGCTCCAGTTTTCCTGGCCGTCCTTCTTCACCTCAAAGGTCCAGTGTCCGTCCTCCAGATCTGGCGCGGTCCACGTCCAGTTACCGCTGGCATCCACTTTAATAATGATGCCGCCGCTGCGGTCGCCATTGCTGTACTTCAGCGAGATGCTGCTGTTGGCCGGGCCGGTGCCGCGCAGCGTCGGGGTGCTGTCGTCGGTGGTCCCGCCGTTGGCAATGGTGCCGGTCACGGCGCCGAAGTCATCCCAGGCGCTGGTGATCACGGCATCGCGGTCCACGGTCGGGTCGATGGTCAGCGTA
>NZ_JALMEU010000032.1:0-316 GCF_028048155.1 Pantoea leporis | reverse complement strand
CGGGGCAGACGCACTGGAACGACAGTTTTGATCTGATCATTGTTTCCGAAAGCGACGGTGGCTTTGCGCCCGTCATCGATTACGCGGTGGATGACTTCGGTCCCGTGACCGGCAACCTCGCCAGCGGCAGCAGCACCGACGACAGCACGCCAGCGCTGCACGGTCGCGCCGAAGCCAACAGCCTGGTGATCCTGCGCTACACCCTGGGCGACGGCCGCTATGCCAGCGCCAGCATAAAAGCAGACGCAGGCGGCAACTGGTCGTGGACGCCGCCGGAGCTGGCCAACGGCAGCTGGACCTTCGAGGTGAAGAAGAC
>NZ_JALMEU010000031.1:0-316 GCF_028048155.1 Pantoea leporis | reverse complement strand
CTCTTCTTCACCTCGAAGGTCCAGCTGCCGCTGGCCAGCTCCGGCGGCGTCCACGACCAGTTGCCGCCTGCATCTGCTTTTATGCTGGCGCTGTCATAGCGGCCGTCGCCCAGGGTGTAGCGCAGGATCACCAGGCTGTTGGCTTCGGCGCGACCGTGCAGCGCTGGCGTGCTGTCGTCGGTCCTGTCGCCGCTGCCGAGGTTGCCGGTCACGGGACCGAAGTCATCCACCGCGTAATCGATGACGGGCGCAAAGCCGCCGTCGCTTTCAGAAACAATGATCAGATCGAAACTGTCGTTCCAGTGCGTCTGCCCCA
>NZ_JALMEU010000030.1:0-423 GCF_028048155.1 Pantoea leporis | reverse complement strand
CGATACGTCGTTTCAATTTTCAGCTTGTTCCGGATTGTTAAAGAGCATAATACTTCGCAGCACACCGTTTCCGGTTTGCTCTGAAGTATTGTTTTGAGTCACTGTAATGGTGGAGCTAAGCGGGATCGAACCGCTGACCTCCTGCGTGCAAGGCAGGCGCTCTCCCAGCTGAGCTATAGCCCCATACAGTTACTGCAGAGACCACTACTACCACTCACCAGGAGTTCCGTTTTTGACAAACGGTAATTTCTTTTCAGGCAAGGCAAAGTGGCGCGACGTATAGTTCACTATACGAGCGGCGCTTTAACGCAGCATGAGAAGAAATTTGGTAGGCCTGAGTGGACTTGAACCACCGACCTCACCCTTATCAGGGGTGCGCTCTAACCACCTGAGCTACAAGCCTGTAGAGGTTTTTTCTGCTCG
>NZ_JALMEU010000003.1:0-419020 GCF_028048155.1 Pantoea leporis | reverse complement strand
TGAGCTGACAAGTGCAAATTTCAAGTTTTTTGCTGTTCGCTTGAAATTTGCGCAAAAGACCCGTTTTCAGGCCTTTTTGATGCGTGCTGGCAGCTCTGCCAGACTATTAATCACCCAATCCGCCACTGCTTCCCCTTCTGCCGTTACCGGCTTGCCACTACGCACCAGCACTTTGGTACCCACCCCCGCTGCTAACGCCGCCTGCATATCTTCTAATTTGTCGCCTACCATATAAGAAGAAGCCATATCGATATCCAGATGCTGCTGCGCGGAGAGCAACATGCCCGGCTGCGGCTTACGGCAATCACACTGCTGGCGATACGCTTCTACCGTGGCATCTGGCAAATGCGGACAGAAATAGATGCCATCCAAATCAACATCACGATCGGCCAGCGACCAATCCATCCATTCTGTGAGTTGCATAAACTGGTCTTCGGTAAACATGCCACGCGCAATGCCCGACTGGTTAGTCACCAGTACCAGCGCATAGCCCATCTTCTTTAACGCCTGTAGCGCTTCGATGGTGCCATCAATGAATTCGAAATTATCGATTTCATGAACATAGCCGTGATCAACATTCAATGTGCCATCACGATCAAGAAAAATAGCCGGGACTTTGTTCGCCACGTAGAAACTCCTGCTGAAAATGTGTCGCTAAGTATCGCATGATTGCGTATAGCGAGAGAATGGCAGTTTGAATGACTTCCATTGATTTAGCCGTCTGGATGCCTTAACATCCATCCAAATTTCGCACAGCCCTGCTGAGTGAAGCCCCATACACCACGGATTATGCAACACGATAATAAATAAACTAATGATTAAACTCGAAAATATCACCAAAGTATTCCAGCAAGGCTCACGCACCATTCAGGCGCTGTCCAACGTCAGCCTGCACGTGCCTGCTGGACAGATCTATGGCGTCATCGGTTCCTCTGGAGCCGGTAAAAGTACCCTGATTCGCTGCGTCAATCTGCTGGAGCGCCCAACCTCCGGACGCGTGCTGGTTGATGGCCAGGAATTAACCACCCTTTCTTCTGGCCAATTGACGCGGGCACGCCGCCAGATTGGCATGATTTTCCAGCACTTTAATCTGATGAACTCCCGCACCGTCTCCGGTAACGTGGCGCTGCCATTAGAGTTAGGCAATCTTTCGCGCGAACAGATAAAGAAGCGCGTTAGCGAATTGCTGGATCTGGTGGGATTATCTGACAAGCATGATAGCTGGCCAGCGAATCTCTCTGGCGGACAAAAGCAGCGTGTTGCGATTGCCCGCGCACTGGCGAGCAATCCTAAGGTGCTGCTGTGTGATGAAGCCACCAGCGCCCTGGATCCTGCAACCACGCGTTCGATTCTGGAGCTGCTTAAGGACATTAACCGTCGTCTGGGCATTACCATTCTATTGATCACCCATGAAATGGATGTGGTGAAACGCATCTGCGATCAGGTTGCGGTGATCAGCAATGGTGAGTTAATTGAAAAAGACAGCGTGAGCGAAGTGTTTTCGCATCCGAAAACGCCGCTGGCGCAACAATTCATTCAATCGACGCTGCATCTGGATATCCCCGACGACTACCAGCAACGCATGGCGCCACAGCCAACAGCTGATAGCGTGCCGCTGCTGCGTCTGGAGTTCACCGGCAAATCGGTGGATGCTCCGCTACTGTCAGAATCGGCTCGCCGCTTTAACGTTAATAACAACATCATCAGTGCGCAGATGGATTACGCCGGCGGCGTGAAGTTCGGCATCATGCTGGCTGAGATGGATGGCAGTGAAACAGATACACAAGCCGCGATTGCCTGGCTGAAAGAAAATCATGTGAAAGTAGAGGTGTTGGGTTATGTCTGAAGCGATGATGTGGTTACTGACGCGTGGCGTCTGGGAAACGCTGATGATGACCTTCGTCTCTGGTTTCTTTGGTTTTGTCCTCGGTCTTCCGATTGGCGTGCTGCTGTATGTGACGCGTCCCGGCCAGATTCTGGCCAACAACGCGCTTTATCGCGTGCTGTCCGCGCTGGTGAATATCTTCCGTTCGATTCCGTTCATTATCCTGCTGGTATGGATGATTCCATTCACTCGCGCCATTGTCGGCACCTCGATTGGCCTGCAAGCCGCGATTGTGCCGCTAACCGTCGGCGCCGCGCCGTTTATTGCACGTATGGTGGAAAACGCCCTGCTGGAACTGCCAACCGGATTGATCGAAGCATCTCGCGCCATGGGCGCCACGCCGCTGCAGATCGTGCGTAAAGTCCTGCTGCCGGAAGCGCTGCCAGGTCTGGTGAATGCCGCTACAATTACCCTGATTACGCTGGTTGGCTACTCCGCAATGGGCGGAGCGGTTGGCGCAGGCGGTTTGGGCCAGATTGGCTATCAATACGGTTACATTGGCTATAACGCCACCGTAATGAACACCGTGCTGGTTTTGCTGGTTGTGCTGGTCTATTTAATCCAATTCTGTGGCGACCGCATTGTACGTGCTGTGTCCCATAAGTAAGCAAGCAACATCAATAGTCCTCTATTAAGGAAAGGATATGTCTTTTACATTTAAAAAGATTGCCGCTGTGGGTGCTCTGATTGGCGCAATTGCGCTGGCAGGATGCGATCAGAAAGCAAAAGATCCAAACCACATTAAAGTGGGTGTGATTGTCGGCGCTGAGCAGCAGGTTGCTGAGACTGCAGTGAAAGTGGCGAAAGAGAAATATGGCCTCGATGTTGAGCTGGTTACCTTTAACGATTACGTGCTGCCAAACGAAGCGCTGAGCAAAGGTGATATTGACGTTAACGCCTTCCAGCATAAGCCGTATCTGGATCAGCAGATCAAAGATCGCGGTTACAAGCTGGCCATCGTAGCGAACACCTTCGTTTACCCAATCGCCGGCTACTCTAAGAAAATCAAATCACTGGATGAACTGCAGGACGGTTCACAGGTTGCTATCCCGAACGATCCAACCAACCTGGGACGTTCACTGCTGCTGCTGCAGAAAGTCGGCCTGATCAAACTGAAAGATGGCGTTGGCCTGCTGCCAACCTCACTGGATATCACTGAGAACCCGAAAAAGCTGAAGATCGTTGAGCTGGAAGCGCCGCAGCTGCCACGTTCACTTGACGATCAGCAGATCGCACTGGCGGTGATCAACACCACGTACGCCAGCCAGATTGGTCTGACGCCAGCGAAAGATGGCATCTTCGTGGAAGACAAAGATTCACCTTACGTGAACCTGATTGTTAGCCGTGAAGACAACAAAGACGCTGAGAACGTGAAGAAGTTTGTGCAGGCTTACCAATCAGACGAAGTGTCTGAAGCGGCCAACAAGATCTTCAACGGCGGCGCAGTGAAAGGCTGGTAATGTTCACCTTTCATGCCTTGCAGGGCGGCTTCGGCCGCCCTTTCTTTTGCCATAAATTGCACCTGACTTGTTATTTATTGTCGTCCTTGTTTCAATAACGCCACTTTTTTATTACTTGAGGATGTTGCCATGCGTTTTTTACCGCTCTGCTTGTTAGCATTGATGCTAACCGGGTGTGTGCGTGAATATCACCCGATAAGCAGTGCTCCTTCTCGTCCGCAACAGGCATCCAGCGAACCACAACGTAAACCGACTCCACGTCCCGCGCCGGTGAAGATCTACACCGATGCGGCCGATCTGGTCAGCAACCCGTTCCGCGATTTGGGCGAAGTCTCTGCTGAAGATTGCCAGAGCAGCAGCCAGGATTCGCCTCCTAACATCAACACCGCGCGCAAGCGCCTGCAGATTCGCGCAGCCGGCATGAAAGCCAACGCCGTCCTGCTGCATAAGTGCGAAATTGTCACCAGCACGCCGGGATGCTATCGCCAGGCCATTTGCCAGGGCTCCGCACTGAAAGTCTCGAATCAATGAGTGAGTTTGCATTCGCGCAAATCGGCGTGATTCGTTCGCCGTGGAAAGAGAAGTTTGCCGTCCCGCGCCAGCCCGGTCTGGTGCAGGATGGCGGCGGCGAGCTGCATCTGCTACCACCTTACAATCAGCCGGAAGCGGTGCGCGGGCTGGAAGCGTTTAGTCATTTGTGGGTGCTGTTTGTGTTCCACCAAACGATGGAAGGTGGCTGGCGTCCGACCGTGCGTCCCCCGCGCCTCGGTGGCAATGCGCGTATGGGCGTGTTTGCCACCCGTTCAACCTTCCGCCCCAATCCTATCGGCATGTCGCTGGTTGAGTTAAAAGGCATTCGCTGCGAGAAGCAGCAGGTGATCTTGCAGCTCGGCAGCCTCGATTTAGTCGATGGCACGCCGGTGGTGGATATCAAACCTTATCTGCCGTTCGCCGAAGCGCTGCCTGATGCGCGCGCCGGGTTTGCGCAGGCGGCGCCTGATGCCACCATGCCGGTGCGCTTTTCGCCGCTGGCGCAGAGCCAGCTTCAGCTGCAGCAGAAAACCCATCCGCAGCTAGCGCGTTTCATTAGCGAAGTGCTGGCACAGGATCCGCGCCCGGCTTACCGTAAAGGTGAGACGGAAGATCGTGAATATGCCGCCTGGCTACTCGACTTTAACGTGCGCTGGCGCATTGATGAGGCAGGAACCGAGGTGATCGCCCTCGATCCCCGTTAAAACCCGCTTTTGAGTGATTGATCTCGCTGGTACACTAGCCGCCAGAAAAATTTTGTCAGTTTCCTTCCGTATAACTGGAATCGTAATCAATGCGTACTACTCAATATCTGCTCTCCACTCTGAAGGAGACACCTTCCGATGCAGAAGTGATCAGCCACCAGCTGATGCTGCGCGCCGGCATGATCCGCAAACTGGCTTCCGGTCTCTACACCTGGTTGCCGACCGGGATTCGCGTGCTGCGAAAAGTTGAAAACATCGTGCGTGAAGAGATGAACAACGCCGGTGCGATTGAGATCTCCATGCCGGTGGTTCAGCCTGCCGATCTGTGGGAAGAGAGCGGCCGTTGGGAGCAATACGGCCCGGAACTGCTGCGCATTAAAGATCGTCACGAACGTCCCTTCGTGCTGGGTCCAACCCACGAAGAAGTGGTTACCGATTTGATCCGCAACGAGCTGAGCTCTTATAAACAGCTGCCGCTCAATCTGTATCAGATCCAGACCAAATTCCGCGATGAAGTGCGCCCGCGTTTTGGTGTGATGCGTTCACGCGAGTTCATCATGAAAGATGCTTACTCGTTCCACACCACGCAGGAATCGCTGCAGGAAACCTACGACGCGATGTACCGCGCCTACAGCCAGAGCTTCAGCCGTATGGGCCTGGATTTCCGCGCCGTACAAGCTGACACCGGTTCTATCGGCGGCAGCGCATCACATGAATTCCAGGTGCTGGCGCTGAGCGGTGAAGATGACGTGATCTTCTCCAGCGAATCCGATTACGCGGCCAACATTGAGAAAGCCGAAGCCTTAGCGCCGGCTGGCGAGCGCCCGCAGGCCACAGAAGCCATGACGCAGTTCGATACGCCAAACGCCAAGACTATCGCCGAGCTGGTTGAGCAACATCAGTTGCCGATTGAGAAAACCGTTAAGACGCTGTTCGTCAAAGCCACCGAAGAGAGCGGCCACACGCTGGTTGCCCTGCTGCTGCGCGGCGATCATCAGCTGAACGAAATTAAAGCGGAGAAGCTGGATATCGTCGCTGAACCGCTGGAGATGGCGAGCGAAGAACAGATTCGCGCGCTGCTGGGTGCCGGTCCAGGCTCGCTCGGCCCGGTCGGTTTGACCATGCCAGTGATCGCCGATCGTACTGTGGCAAAAACAGCTGACTTCTGCGCGGGTGCCAACATTGATGGCAAACACCTGAGCGGCATCAACTGGGGCCGCGATCTGCCAGAACCGCGCGTGGAAGATATCCGTAACGTGGTGGAAGGCGATCCAAGCCCAGACGGCAAAGGTACGCTGCTGATTAAACGCGGTATCGAAGTGGGCCACATCTTCCAGCTGGGTACCAAGTACTCCGAAGCGATGAAAGCAGCGGTTCAGGGCGAAGATGGTCGTAACCAGGTGATGACCATGGGCTGTTACGGCATCGGTATTACGCGCGTTGTGGCGGCGGCAATTGAGCAGAACAACGACGAACGTGGCATCATCTGGCCTGCGGCATTGGCACCGTTTGAAGTGGCCATTCTGCCAATGAATATGCACAAATCTTTCCGTGTGCAGCAGTTGGCTGAAGCGCTGTACAACACGCTGCGTGCCAAAGGCATTGACGTGATTCTGGATGACCGTAAAGAGCGTCCAGGCGTGATGTTCGCGGATATGGAGCTGATTGGCGTGCCGCACACCATCGTAATTGGCGATCGTAATCTCGATAACGAAGAGATTGAGTACAAGGCGCGTACCGCCAGCGAGAAGCAGATGATTAAGCAACATGACATCGTCGACTTTCTGGTGAAAGCACTCAACAAGTAACGCTAAAACGCCTCCAGCCGGAGGCGTTTTTTATTGCACCTTTCCGCGCATCGCCTTCACGTTACTGCGCCGCGTTTTACCTTCCAGCCGCCTCACTTTAGAGCCGTGCGTCGGTTTGGTCGCACGCCGCACTTTTTCCACCGTGGTTAACTCCCGAATCAGATTTATCAGCCGCTGCACGGCCGCTTCCCGATTCATTTCCTGGCTGCGATGTTCCTGTGCTTTGATGATCACCACGCCTTCCGCGGTAATCAAATGATGGCTCGCCGCCAGCAGCCGCTCTTTATAAAACGGCGGCAGCGATGAGGCATGAATATCAAATCGCAGGTGAATCGCCGTCGACGTTTTATTCACATGCTGGCCACCGGCACCTTGCGCACGGATGGCACTGAGTTCCACTTCATTATCTGCAAGTGAAAGCGATCGAGACAGCACAATCATCTGTCACCTACCGTTTGGCTCGACGTTGCGTCGCGTAATAACCTGTTCATCAACTTAACCTTTTGTGCGCACGCTGAATGCATAAGACCAGCGCGAAATGTCACTTTTGCCCATTTGCTTGCATCATTCCCGTGACGACCGGGCTGATTTCGATGAAATTCCTGTGATATAGTCGCCTATCATCCAGAGTATCAACTCTGCTGAGGAGGTGTATGTGCAAAAGTATTGTGAGTTAGTTCGCCAGAAGTATGCCGAAATTGGTAGCGGCGACCTTGGGTATGTGCCAGACGCCATAGGTTGTGCGTTGAAGGCTCTCAACGATATTGCCGCTGATTCTGCGCTAAACTCTTCTCTCAGGGAACAAGCAGCGTATGCCGCTGCAAACTTATTGGTGAGCGACTATGTTGACGAATGAAGCCTACAAACCCATCAACTGCGATGATTACGACAACCTTGAACTCGCCTGCCAAAAACACTGGACGCTGTCGTTAGAGTTAAAAAACGGCGATCAGCTCAAGGCCAAAGCCGTGGACATGGTCTCACGTAAAAACGTCGAGTACCTTGCCGTCGATCTTTCAGGCGAGACCCGCGAAGTGCGGCTCGACCACATCGCCAGCTTCACACATCCTGAGCTGGGCACCGTCGTCGTCAGCGAAGACGAGTAAAACCTCTCTCGGGCGGGAATCACATCCCGCCCACCTCGCTCAAGGTTTTAACGAACTGTAATACGCCGATAAATCTGCCATATCCTGATCGCTCAATCCCGCTACAAACGCTTTCATCACTTCCGCCTGGCCGCCGCTCCGCTCGCCTTTTTTATAGGCTTGCAGTGAATGCAGCAGATAAGGCGCATGTTGCCCGGCCAGATTGGGATAGAGCGGCACCGCGCTTTTGCCCTCCGCACCGTGACACGCCATACAGCTTGCCGCTTTTTGCGCACCCACATTCACATCGCCATCGGCCAACGCCGGCAGCGCCGCAGCGAATAACGCCGCGGCCGTCAAAAGTTTCATCATTGCTCTCCATTTTATTGTTGTGGTGACCAGACCGCCTGCCAGCCTTGCTCGTTGCTGGCTGCGCCTTCGCGGGTAATAAACAGCCCCGGCGCGCTAATTAACGTCTGGTTAAAATAAATCAACGGAATACGTTCGCGCTGCCAGGGCGCAACGCCCAGCTCTTGCCACAGCTTCTTCATCTCGCGGCCACCTGCGCGCCCCTGTATATGATAATAACCCTGCGCCTGAAAGCGGATCGTGATCGCTTCATCCGCTGCAGGCTGGCGCAGCTCGGCAATCCACGCATTCGCGTGCAGCGAACCTAAACCAGCGGGTAAATTAAGCGGCTGCGTGCGGTCTTGCCAGGTTAGCAAGTGCTGACTAAGTGAAGGCTGCGGCGTTAGCCAATAGAGTTGCTGGCGATAGCGGCGCAGCTCAAAAGCGCCGAAACGCAAACAAGGTTTGGCGTCTTCACGGCTGTTGATGACTTCATCGGTGATACGTTTTAATGCCTCGCGCGAAGGCATCGCGCCGCCCTGTTGAGCAATCCAACGGCGTAACAGCGCATGACGCCGCGCTTCGCTCATGTTCATTAACGGCGGGAAGTGCAGCGCGCCCTGTGCATCGCTAAGCTGCGCCAGCTGTTCCGCCAGCAACTCGTCGAGCAGTTGCTCCTGCTCGCCACAGAGCGCGGCACAGCGTGCACTGGCGGCACTGAAGTGCGGCCAGCGCGCCTGCAGCTGCGGCAGCACCTGCTGACGCAGGAAGTTGCGGTCATAGCGGCTATCGGTGTTGCTTTCATCTTCAATCCAGCGCAGTTGATGCTCGGCAGCATAGTTTTCCAGCTGCTGACGGCTAACGTCGAGCAACGGACGCAGATGCCAATGTTCACCCACGCTGCGCTGCAGCGGCATCGCGGCCAAACCCGCCGGTCCGCTGCCGCGTTTTAACGCCAGCAGCAGCGTTTCCGCCTGATCGTCACGGTGCTGAGCGGTAAGTAAGTGTTCACCGGGTTGCAGATGCTGAAACAGCGCCTGATAGCGTGCTTCGCGGGCAGCCGCTTCAATGCCGTTGGCGCGGCCATCAACCTGCACATGCAGCACTTCACAGGGAATCTGCCACTGCTGGCAAACTTGCTGGCAATGCAGCGCCCAGCTATCGGCATTCGGGCTAAGACCATGATGGACGTGTAACGCGCGCACGCGTAGCGCTGGCTGCTGACGTTGCCAGCAGACCAATTGATGCAGTAGCACGGTGGAATCAAGTCCGCCGCTGAACGCCAGCACATAGCCAGCGTCGGGTGTCAGCAGCGAAGCAAGATGAGATAAAGACATGAGCGCGTTCCGTCCGGGCGAGCCACCGAATTGCGGCTCGCGGCGGACGCTAGTTTACGCCTGATACAGCTCCAGCGGCAAACCATCCGGATCGGGGAAGAAGGTGCAGGCTTTACCGGTTAACGCATCGATACGAATCGGCTCACACGTCACGCCCTTCTCCGCCAGCGCCGCTATAGACTGCTCAACATCCTCAACGCAAAACGCCAGATGACGCAGGCCGCAGGCTTCCGGTCCACTAACGCGTGGCGGCGGCGAGGGGAAAGAGAACAGTTCGATGGTATAAACCCCGTTCAGGCCAAGATCGCCTTTCCACGAGTCACGCTCGGCGCGGTAATATTCACCCAACAATTCAAAGCCCAGCACATCACAATAAAACGCCTTACTGCGCTGATAATCGGTGGCAATAATGGCGATGTGATGAATCTGTTTAATCTGCAGCATAGCGACTCCGGTTTTCACACAAGCCGCTTACCCTACGTGGCAAATGCGGCGATGAAAAGAGGTGATTGTCCTAAGTTAGCCTTCGTCATCTTCACGCAATACGCGCACCAGATAACGCCCATCGTCCGTCAACGTCGCACCGTGAATGTCGGTCTCGAAGCCGGGATAGTGCCGGCCGATGGTGCAGAGCATCAGCAGAAAATCGAGTACGGAACGGCTCTCTTCGGTGATCATCTCGCCCGGCATCACCACCGGCACGCCAGGCGGATACGGCAGAATCATGTTGGCGGAAATGCGCCCCACCAGCTCGCGAATATCCACCGTTTCCACCTGACCTTTTACCTGGCGCTGAAATGCCTGATGCGGCGTCATCTTCATCTCCGGCAGTACGTCGAACGCTTTCAACATCAGGCGCGGCAGATCATGTTGCAGGATCAATTGATGAATACCCTGCGCCAGCGTTTGAATGCGCATGTTGCGGTAGAAGTCGGGATCTTCAGCGTAAAGATCCGGCAGCATATTTTTCACCCGCAGGTTGAGATCGTATGCGCGCTTAAACTCCGTCAGCCCACGCAGCACGCTCATCGCTTTGGTTTTATCGATGCCGATGCTGAACAGGAACAGCAGATTGTACGGCCCGGTTTTCTCCACCACGATGCCGCGCTGATCGAGGAACTTCGCCACCAGCGCGGCTGGAATGCCCTCTTCCGCCATGTTACCCAGCTCGCTCATGCCCGGCGTCAGAATGGTGACTTTGATCGGATCGAGATACATATGATCGCGATCGGCATGGGTGAAACCGTGCCAATCCTCCTCGCCCGGCTGGATCGGCCAGCATTCGGCCTGATCGACCTGCTCTGGCTGCCAGATATCAAAGAACCAGCCGTCAGACTCTTCCCGCAAGCGTTGAATCTCACGACGGAAATGCAGCGCACGCTCAACCGAGCGGTTGATCAGTCGCTTACCCGGATTGCCGCGCAGCATCGCCGCCGCGGTTTCAATCGACGAGACAATCGCGTAGCTCGGCGAGGTGGTGGTGTGCATCATGTAGGCTTCGTTAAAGGTGTGCTCGTCGTAATCGCCTTTGATGTGAATCAGCGAAGCCTGCGAGAACGCCGCTAACAGTTTGTGCGTCGATTGCGTTTCATAAATCACTTTACCGGGAGTACGATCGCCGCTCATGCCGCTTTTACCGGCATAGATCGGATGGAAATTAGTGTACGGCACCCACGCAGAATCAAAGTGGATCGATGGCACATCCAGCGTCTGTTTGATGAACTGCGTGTTGTACAGCAGGCCATCGTAGGTTGAGTTGGTGATCACCGCATGCACCGGCCAGCTGGCGCGCGGCGTGGCGTTGACCTTTTGCTGGATGCTGTCACGCGTAAACTCGCGCTGCGGAATGCCGCCCAGAATGCCCAGCGCGTTGCGCGTCGGTTTGAGCCAGATTGGGATGATGTCGCTCATCATCAGCAAATGGGTCAGCGATTTATGGCAGTTGCGGTCAATCAGCACCGTGCTACCCACAGGCGCCGCATACATGCCGACGATTTTGTTCGAGGTCGAGGTGCCGTTGGTCACCATGTAGCTTTGCTCAGCGCCAAAGGTGCGCGCAACGTACTCCTCCGCTTCCAGATGCGGGCCGGTGTGATCGAGCAATGAACCCAATTCCGTGACCGAGATCGAGACATCCGCTTTTAAGGTGTTCGAGCCAAAGAAGTCATAAAACAGGCTGCCCACCGGGCTTTTCTGGAAGGCGCTGCCGCCCATGTGACCCGGCGTGCAGAAGGTGTATTTGCCCTCTTTGACGTAGGTGAACAACGCTTTAGTTAGCGGCGGCGTGATGTTATCGATGTACTCATCGGTGTACTGACGAATATGCAGCGCGATGTCATCGGCAGCGCTCAGGGCATACTCGAAGAAGTGCAGCGCCATGCGCATCTCGTTGATGCTGACATCCATCTGCGAATGGGTGTTGATGAAGGCATAGAGCGGCAGATATTCATTAAGCTGATTGATGTCGCTACACAGCGCCAGACTGTAATCGTCCCAGTCAAAAATCACACCGCAGATACGCGGATTGTGTTCAATCAACTTCAGCAGGTCGCTGGCATTATTGGGGTAAACGGTTTGGAAGCCTTGCAGCTTGAGGGCAGCATCCAGTTCGCGAATAGGCTCATCTTTGTAGAAAGCGCCGTGCGGTCCCATGATCGCAATAATATTCAATGCTCACCTCCTGTGGTGTTGTGGCACTGAATAAGGATAGCGAAAACCGCGCGCGGATAAACCTGGAATGCTCTGCTGTTGAGTGATTGCAACCGAATGCTAATGCACTAGAAAAGCCACGATCAAGCCAAAGGGGACAGGAAAGAGCAGCCCGAAGAGCAAAGCGTCCGAGCCATGGATGGCGAGGCCGATCTGCATGGATGCAGTTATTCTTTGCGATCGGGCTGGTCTTTTCTGGACCTTGCACCGGAGTCACAGCGAAATCGTCGAACCAGGTAGCCATGGATGGCTACCCTACGGATGGCTGATCAGAATGGTGTTCGTTCGACATAAAAAAAGCGGACCGGGGTCCGCTTCTTGCTTAGCTCTGATGTATCAAGCGTAGCCGTAGTTCATCAGGCGCTGATAGCGACGGTTGAGCAACTCTTCGGTGCTCAGCACATCGAGATCGGCCAGATCGGCCAGCAGTTGCTGCTTAAGAGAAGCCGCCATATCTACCGGTTGACGATGCGCACCGCCCAGCGGCTCAGGAATGATGGAATCGATCAGCTTCAGCTCTTTCAAACGCTCAGCTGTGATACCCATCGCTTCCGCAGCCAGCGGAGCTTTGTCGGCGCTTTTCCACAGGATCGACGCACAACCTTCCGGTGAAATCACCGAATAGGTGCTGTACTGCAGCATGTTGACTTTGTCGCCCACGCCGATTGCCAGCGCACCACCGGAACCGCCTTCGCCGATTACGGTACAAATTACCGGAATTTTCAGGCCAGACATTTCACGCAGGTTGCGTGCGATCGCTTCTGACTGACCGCGCTCTTCTGCACCCACGCCCGGATAAGCTCCCGGCGTATCGATGAAGGTGATCAGCGGCATCTTAAAGCGTTCAGCCATTTCCATCAGACGCAGCGCTTTGCGATAGCCTTCTGGTGCCGGCATACCGAAGTTACGACGAATTTTCTCTTTGGTTTCGCGACCTTTCTGATGACCAATGATCATCACTGGACGACCGTCAAGACGGGCAATACCGCCGACAATCGCTTTATCATCGGCATAAGCACGATCGCCAGCCAGTTCGTCGAAATCATCAAACGCGTTGCGGATATAGTCCAGTGTATAAGGACGCAGCGGATGACGCGCGAGTTGCGCCACTTGCCATGCGCCTAAATCGGAGAAGATTTTACGGGTCAGCTCAACGCTTTTTTCGCGTAAACGCTGCACTTCCTCATCCAAATTAATATCGTGTTTCTCATCCGAACGGCCAATCGATTTTAACGAGTCGATTTTCGCTTCAAGCTCTGCGATTGGCTGTTCAAAATCCAGGTAATTAAGACTCATAATGTTCCTGTTTTAGTCAAACTCCAGTTCCACCTGCTCCGATCCTACTAACGACCGCAAATCGTTGAGTAAACGATCGCTGGGCGAAATACGCCACGCTGCACCAAAGCGTAGCTTCGCTCGCGCATCGGCTCTCTGATAGTAGAGATGCACCGGAATGGTCCCGGAACGATGAGGCTCCAGAGACTGGCGGAGACGGTTTAAAAGCTGGTCATCAATTTGCCTGTCCGTCAGCGAGATAGCAAGTCCGCGCGCGTATTTTTCCCGCGCTTCGTCGATGTCCATCACTTCTCGAGCGGTCATTTTAAGGCCACCGCTAAAGTCATCAAAGCTGACCTGTCCACTGACGATCAGGATACGGTCCTTCTCCAGCAACTGCTGGTATTTATCTAACGCATCGGTAAATAACATCACTTCAAGACGACCAGAACGATCGTCAATGGTACAAATACCAATTCGGTTACCGCGTTTAGTGACCATCACACGGGCGGCAATCACCAGCCCCGCCGCGACGGTTACTTTACCACGATCTGTCGGATGCATGTCTTTCAGCCGCATGCCGCCGACGTAACGCTCAATTTCTTTCAAATACTGGTTAATCGGATGTCCGGTAAGATAGAGACCCAAAGTCTCACGTTCGCCATCCAGTTGAATTTGTTCCGGCCACGGCGTGATGCTGGCGTAGGATTTCTCTACCTGCTCTGGCTCTTCGGCCAGCACGCCAAACATATCGGCCTGGCCGATGGCTTCGGCTTTAGCATGCTGATCGGCCGCTTTTAATGCATCGCCGAGTGCACTCATCAAAGCCGCGCGATGCGGGCCGAGACGATCGAATGCGCCCGACATGATCAGTTTTTCCATTACGCGACGGTTGATCTTTTTGGTGTCGGTGCGCGCACAGAGATCAAACAATTCTTTGAAGTAGCCGCCTTCATTACGCGCATCAATGATCGCTTCGATCGGGCCCTCACCCACGCCTTTGATCGCGCCGATGCCGTAAACGATCTCGCCTTCGTCATTGACGTGGAACGGATACAAACCTGAGTTGATGTCTGGCGGCAGCACTTTAAGGCCCATGCGCCAGCATTCGTCGACCAGGCCAACCACTTTCTCGGTGTTATCCATATCAGCGGTCATTACGGCCGCCATGAACTCTGCCGGATAGTGCGCTTTCAGCCACAGGGTTTGATAGGAAACCAGCGCGTAAGCGGCGGAGTGCGACTTGTTAAAGCCATAACCGGCAAATTTTTCTACCAGATCGAAGATTTTCATCGACAGCTCACCGTCGACGCCCATCTTCTCCGCGCCGTCCCGGAACACCGAACGCTGCTTCGCCATCTCTTCGGGTTTCTTTTTACCCATCGCACGACGCAGCATGTCCGCGCCGCCCAGCGTGTAGCCAGACAGCACCTGCGCAATCTGCATCACCTGTTCCTGATACAGAATGATGCCGTAGGTCGGCTCCAGCACCGGCTTCAGGGTTTCGTGCTGCCACTGAATATCCGGATAAGAGATCTCTTCGCGACCGTGCTTACGGTCAATGAAGTTATCTACCATGCCCGATTGCAGCGGTCCCGGACGGAATAGCGCAACCAGTGCGATCATATCTTCGAAGCAGTCAGGCTTCAGACGTTTGATCAGATCTTTCATGCCGCGCGATTCAAGCTGGAACACCGCCGTGGTTTCCGAGCGCTGCAGCATATCAAAGCTTTTCTTGTCATCCAGCGGAATGGCGGCGATATCAATCGGTGGCAAACCCTGCTTTTCACGGCGCGGGTTAATCATCTTCAGCGCCCAGTCGATGATGGTAAGCGTACGCAGGCCAAGGAAGTCAAACTTCACCAGCCCGGCATATTCCACGTCATTCTTATCAAACTGGGTAACCGGGAATTGCCCGTTTTCATCGCAGTAGAGCGGCGCAAAATCGGTGATTTTGGTCGGCGAGATCACCACACCACCGGCATGTTTACCGGCGTTACGCGTGACACCTTCCAGTTTGCGCGCCATGTCGATCAGCGCTTTCACCTCTTCATCAGCCTCGTAGATCTCCGGCAGCTGCGGTTCAGCCAGGAAGGCTTTCTCCAGCGTCATGCCCGGATCCGGCGGGATCAGTTTCGAGATACGATCAACAAAACCGTACGGATGACCGAGTACGCGTCCCACATCGCGGATGACCGCTTTCGCCGCCATGGTACCGAAGGTGATGATCTGCGATACCGCATCGCGTCCATACATATCGGCCACGTGATCGATCACCTGATCGCGCTTCTCCATGCAGAAGTCAACGTCAAAGTCAGGCATCGACACACGTTCCGGGTTCAGGAAACGTTCGAACAGCAGGTCAAACTCCAGCGGATCGATATCGGTGATTTTCAGCGCATACGCCACCAATGAACCGGCACCCGAACCGCGGCCTGGGCCGACGGGAATGCCGTTGTCCTTCGACCACTGAATAAACTCCATCACGATCAGGAAGTAGCCCGGGAAGCCCATCTGGTTGATAACAGTGAGTTCAATCTCCAGACGTTCATCATATTCCACGCGTTTTTCTGCGCGCACCGCCGGATCCGGGAAGAGGAATTCCATACGCTCTTCCAGGCCTTCACGTGACTTCGCCACGAGGAAGTCTTCAGTGCTCATGTCACCGGTGGGGAACTGCGGCAGGAAATATTCGCCGAGGCGCACCGTCACGTTACAGCGCTTAGCAATCTCTACGCTATTTTCCAGCGCTTCCGGAATGTCCGAGAACAGCTCGCACATCTCCTCTTCACTGCGCATATATTGCTGAGGACTGTAGTTGCGTGGACGCTTGGGATCGTCCAGCGTATAGCCGTCATGAATCGCGACGCGGATTTCATGCGCATCAAAATCTTCTTCATTCAGGAAGCACACTTCGTTGGTGGCAACGACGGGAATGCCTTCGGCCACCGCCAGCTCGACGGCGGCATGCAGATACGCTTCTTCATCGGCGCGACCGGTGCGCATCAATTCCAGGTAATAACGATTCGGGAAGTGTTCCTGATAAAAGCTCAAACACTGCGCTACCATCGCGCTATTGCCGCGCAGCAGACTGCGGCCCACGTCGCCGCGACGTCCGCCAGACAGCAGAATCAGGCCTTCGCCCAGCTCCAGCAGCCAGTCGCGATCGATGATTGGGCCCGCAATGCCGTAACCGCGCTGATATGCACGTGAAATCAGCAAGGTCAGGTTTTGATAACCGGTGTTATTGGCCGCCAGCAGCGTTAACTGTGTCAGCTCATCGCCCATCAATTCGCTGGCAACCTGGAAGTCAGCACCAATAATCGGCTTGATCCCCGCGCCGTGTGCGCTACCGTAAAAACGCACCAGCCCGCACAGGTTGATGTAATCGGTAATGGCAATCGCCGGCATGCCCAGCGCAGCCGCCTTCTTGACTAAGGGTCCGGTTTTCGCCAGACCATCAACCATGGAGTAATCACTGTGGACGCGCAGATGTATAAAACGAGGTTCAGCCATATCAGTTTCCGGTTAAAACAGCGTCAGGCTATTAAAGCGTAGTTGGCTGGCGGGCTGCCAGCACGTCGGCATCAATCAAGGCGTTACGCACCGGCGCAAAGCTGCGACGATGATGAGGTGTGGCGCCGTGCTGCGTCAGCTTTTCCATGTGCAGCGCGGTTGGATAGCCTTTGTGTTGCGCAAAGCCATATTGCGGGAACAGCAGATCCAGTTCGGCCATTTCACGATCGCGCGTGACTTTGGCGATGATCGAGGCGGCACTGATCGCTTGCACCAGGCTATCGCCCTTCACCACCGCCTGCGAGGGCATCGGCAGCGCCGGGCAACGGTTACCATCGATCAGTACGAAGTCCGGTACAATGTGCAAACCCGCGACCGCGCGCTGCATCGCCAGCATGGTAGCGTGCAGAATATTGAGCTGATCGATCTCCTCTGGCTCGGCACGACCAAGGCTCCAGGCCAGCGCCTTCTCTGTGATCTCGTCATACAGCGCCAGACGACGCTTCTCGGAGAGCTTTTTCGAGTCGGCCAGTCCTGCTATCGGGTTGGCGGGATCGAGGATCACCGCCGCAGTGACCACGGCGCCAACCAGCGGGCCGCGCCCTACTTCATCAACGCCAGCAATCCGCTGCGCGTTGGGATAGATAAATTCAGCCATTGATAATCTCCAGTACCGCATCCGCCGCCTGCTCATCGGCATTCCAGCGAATCTGTTGATGCAGTTCGGTGAAGGTTTTCAGTAGCGCTTCGCGCTCCGGGCCCGCGTGCAGCAACGGCTCCAGCGCCGCAGCTAGCGCGTCGGGCTGGCATTCGTCCTGCAGCAACTCTGTCACCAGCTCGCGACCGGCCAGCAGATTTGGCAGGGAAACGTACGGCGTTTTTACCAGACGTTTTGCCAGCCAGAAGGTCGACGGCTTCATGCGATAACCAACCACCATCGGGCATTTCGCCAGCATGCACTCCAGCGCGGCGGTGCCAGACGCAAGAATAGCGGCATCGCTGGCCAGCATCGCCTGACGGCCTTTGCCATCCAGCAAATGCATCGGCAGTTCTGGCGCAACTTGCGCTTTGATCTGCTCAAACTGCTCGCGGCGTTTGGCGTTCACCAGCGGCACCACGATTTCCAGCGTGGGATAGCGCTGACGCAGCAGCTGCGCGGCGCGCAGGAAATCGGCGCTGAGCATTTCCACTTCGGCACCGCGACTGCCCGGCAACAAGCCAAGGCAAATCGCCTCGTCAGCAATGCCTAACTCGCGGCGCGCCGCCAGCTTATCGGGCTGCAGCGGCATCGCATCAGCCATGGTGTGACCGATAAAGCGGCACGGCACGTTAAAGCGATCGTAAAACGCTTTTTCAAACGGCAGGAATGCCAGCACCAGATTGGTGTTGCGGCCGATTTTGAAAACGCGCTTTTGACGCCATGCCCAAACCGAAGGGCTGACGTAATGAATGGTGCGAATGTCCGCGCGCTTGAGGCGACCTTCCAGCGTGATGTTGAAATCCGGCGCATCAATGCCCACGAACACATCCGGCTTGAGTTCGGTGAAGCGCTGCGTCAGGTCTCGACGAATTTTCAGCAGACGCCGCAGGCGTCCCAGCACTTCGACGATGCCCATCACCGCCAGCTCTTCCATCTCATACCAGGCTTCGCAGCCTTCGGCCTGCATCAGCGGACCGGCCACGCCAACAAAGCGCGCATCAGGATGGCGCGCTTTTAACGCACGGATGAGACCTGCACCAAGAATATCGCCGGAGGTTTCTCCGGCGACCAGGGCAATCGTTAGGGGACGCGCTGACATGGATTAACGAATCAATCCACGCGTTGAACGGGCAAAGAAGTCATAGAAAGGCTGCACTTCGCTGTGCTGTTTCGCCAGCTCTTCAATCTCTGGTTTCACTTCATCCAGCGTTTTGCCGCTGCGGTACAGCAGTTTGTACGCGTTGCGAATGGCATGCAGCGCTTCTTTGCTAAAGCCGCGACGCTTCAGACCTTCGATGTTGATACCGTATGGCGTTGCGTGGTTGCCCTGCGCAATGACATAAGGCGGCACATCCTGCGCGACGCCTGAACAACCGCCAACCATCACGTGAGCACCAATGGTGCACCACTGATGTACCGCCGTCATGCCGCCGATAATCGCAAAATCATCAACGGTGACGTGACCGCCCAGCGTGGCGTTGTTGGCAAAGATGCAGCGATTACCGATCACGCAGTCATGCGCGATGTGAGCATTAACCATCAGCAGATTATCGCTGCCGACCTTGGTCACATTGCCGCCCTGCGTAGTGCCACGATGAATGGTGACGCTCTCACGGATGCGGTTGCGATCGCCAATTTCAACGCGCGTCGGTTCGCCCGCATATTTCAGGTCCTGATTCACTTCACCGATGGAAGCGAACTGGTAGATCTGATTGTCTTTGCCTATACGCGTGTGGCCGTTCACCACCACGTGCGATTTGAGTACGGTCCCTTCACCAATTTCCACATTAGCGCCGATAAAGCAAAACGGGCCGATGTGAACATTGGCGCCGATGACGGCACCCTCTTCAATGACAGAACTGGGATGGATATTGGCGGTTGAATCAATCACTTATTATGCCTCCCGGCTACGGGCACACATCATGGTCGCTTCACAGACAATTTTGCCGTCCACGGTCGCCACGCCTTTAAAGCGCGTCAGACCACGACGGGTTTTCTCGAAGGTCACTTCCATGATCATCTGATCGCCCGGCACAACCGGACGTTTGAAACGGGCTTCATCGATACCAGCGAAGTAATAGAGTTCGCCTGGTTCCAGTTTCCCAACGCTTTTGAACGCCAGAATACCGGTCGCTTGCGCCATCGCTTCCAGGATCAGAACGCCTGGGAAAATCGGCTTACCAGGGAAATGTCCCTGGAAAAACGGTTCGTTAACAGAAACGTTCTTCACCGCGCGCAGATATTTATGCTCTTCAAAATCCAGCACGCGATCAACCAGCAAGAAAGGATAGCGGTGTGGCAGCAGTTCTAAAATCTCTTCAATTTTCAGAGTATGCGTTTCAGTAGTCAAAATACTCTTCCTGTCCTAAAAATCTGATGGCATCAATAACACGGCCTGCACCGATCAAAATGATCTTCCGCAGGCCGCAAATTAGTTCGGGGCGTTTCGCTTTCTTACGATACCTGCTGCCATTCTCGGGTTACCGAAGGTGGAAGAAAGTACACTTCTTGTTATGAAAGCAAGTAGCGTGGGATGCGTTTAGTCGTCTTTACCGACCTTACGTTCGATGGCTTTTAAGCGTTTGCTTATTTCATCGATGTTCATCACCAGCGCTGCTGTTTTACGCCAGGTTTTGTTGGGTTGCAGTGGAATACCCGACGAATATACGCCTGGCTCTGTGATCGGGCGCATTACCATGCCCATGCCCGTTACGGTCACTTTGTCACAGATTTCCATATGGCCGTTAATGACGCTGGCGCCGCCAATCATACAGTAACGTCCAATCTTCAGACTACCCGCCATGATCACACCACCCGCAACAGCGGTGTTATCACCAATCACGACGTTGTGCGCAATCTGACACTGGTTATCTATGATAACACCATTGCCGATCAGAGTGTTATCCAGCGCGCCGCGATCGATGGTAGTACAGGCACCAATTTCAACCCGATCACCAATCACGACGGTACCCAGCTGCGGGATTTTCACCCAATTGCCGCGATCGTTAGCATACCCGAAACCATCAGCACCAATGACGGTGCCGGACTGAATCAGACAATCCTGACCAATCTGAATTTCGTGATAAATCGTGACGTTAGCCCACAAACGTGAGCCGCGACCGATACGCGTCTGCTTACCAACAAAACATCCTGCGCCAATAACGACGTCGTCACCCAGCTCTACGCCAGACTCGATCACCGCATTTGCGCCTACCGAAACGTTGTTACCCAGCTTAGCCGTTGCAGCGATCACCGCGCTGGGCGCGATATTCTGCGCGGGCTGCGGCGTTGTGTCCAGCAGTTGTGCCATGCGGGCATAAGTCAGGTAAGGATTTTTCACCACCAGGGCGGCCGTTTTACACCACTCCAGATCCGCTTCCGTCAGCACCACGGCTGAAGCCTGGATAGTAGCGAGCTGCTCGCGGTAGCGGCTGTTTGCAAGAAAAGTGATTTGGCCAGTTGTGGCGGATTGCATAGAAGCAATGCCGGAGATGACGATATCGCCATCTCCGTGCAATTCTGCATCCAACTGCTGGGCTAAATCAGCCAGTCGAATTGATGACATCAATTATTTAACCTGTTTTACAACGTCAGCAGTGATGTCTTTAGCATCAGAAGAAGAGTACAGCACGGCCTGAGAGTCCAGAACCAGATCGTAACCTTCGCTTTTCGCTACAGACTGAACAGCGGTCTGGATTTTAGCCAGCAGCTTGTTACGCTCCTGCATCTGACGAGTTTGGTTGTCTTTGTCAAAAGCCTGTGCTTTTTGTTCAAAGGCAGCACGCTCAGAAGAAATTTGCTTCTCTTTCTTGGTGCGGTCGCTCGCTTTCATGGTCGATGCATTACGCTGCAGATCCTGAATTTCTTGCTGGATCTTCTGCTGCTGAGACTGGAGGTCAGAGGCGCGGCTCTGGAATTCACCTTCAAGCTGTTTAGCAACAGCGGCACGCTGCGGAGACTGCTGGAAAACCTGGCTCAGGTTAACGACGGCAACTTTATCAGCCGCTTGGGCACCCGCAGAAGCAGCTAATGCAACACCCAGAGCAGCAGCACAGAACAACTTTTTCACTATAAACTCCTTACCTCAACGTGTGTGTTTGCAGCGTGCCGCATTATCAGGCAGCACGCGTGCAAGACGGTATTTTCACTTCCCTGCTCAGAGCCTTACCAGGTTTTACCAATGTTAAACTGGAATTGCTCTGACTTGTCTCCCTCGACTTTCTTCATCGGCTGGGCGTATGAGAAGACCAGCGGCCCTAACGGTGACATCCACTGCAGTGCCACACCGGCAGAGACGCGAATGTTATTAGGATCGCTGTAATCTGGCACACCCGCCGCGCGTGTTTCCGCAGTGTTCTGCCATTTGGTATCCCAAACGGTACCGGCATCCATAAACACCGAGGTACGCACGGAATTCGCATACTTCTCGCTCAGGAACGGCGTTGGCGTAATCAGCTCCAGGCTGGCAATCGCCATGGCGTTACCACCGACCGCATCGTCCGACTTACAGACGCCGTTTGGATCAGAGATATTACAGTTTGACGAGCCATCGTTCAGGTACGCAGCTTTAGGACCAATGGTGTTGGACTGGAAGCCACGAACCGTGCTCGAACCACCGCCGTAGAAGTTCTCATAGAACGGCATCTCTTTTCCATTAAGTCCGTCACCATATCCTACACGGCCACGGCCTAACACCACCCACGTACCATCGCGGTTCAGCGGTACATATTGCTGGCTATCCAATGTCGCTTTATAGAACGCATTATCAGAGCCTGGAATCGTCACTTTACCGTTCAGGTTGGTACGGTTACCGCGCGTAGGGAAGAAGCCGCGGTCTAAAGTGTTATAGGTCCAACCGTAGTTGAAGGTGAAATCATCTGCAGAGAAATCACCGTCATCGTTCAAGCCCTGATGGCGACCGACCGAATCCAGATAACGCCACATCGCAACCTGAGGACGCATGTTGGACAGGTCGTTATGCACATAACCTAAACCAACACGCAGCGTGTTATTTTCATTGACCGGGAAGCCCAGCGTACCGTCGAGACCATAACTTTTGTTGGTATAGTCAGACAGATCCGCATTATCGGCTTTAAAGTCGTTGTAGAACAAACGACCGCCAAGGCTCACGCCGTCGACCGTGAAGTACGGATCGGTCAGTGAGAACTCAGCATAGGTCTGGTAATCGTTTTTGGTACCGCTGATGCCTACAGTGTTACCGGTGCCGAGCCAGTTTTCCTGGGTCACGCCCACCTGGAAGCTGACGCCACTTTCAGTACCGTAACCGACACCAAAGTTGAAAGTACCGGTGTTACGCTCTTTCACCTTGTAGACGACATCAACCTGATCCGGCGCACCCGGAACACGTTGCGTATCCACATCCACGGTTTCGAAGTAACCGGTACGATTCAGACGCTCTTTACCCTGATCGACGAGATCGCTGCCCAACCAGGCACCTTCCATCTGACGCATTTCACGGCGCAGTACGGAATCTTTTGAGGTGTCGTTACCTTCAAAGCGCACTTTACGCACGTAGTAACGGTTGCCCGCATCCACGTTGATATGCAGCTTGACGGTTTTATCAGCATCGTTGATTTCTGGCTGCGTCATTACGCGCGGATAGGCGTAACCGTAGCGACCCAGCAATTTCTTGATGTCATCTTCCATCTGGGTGACTTTAGTGCCGTTATACAACTCACCCGATGGAATCCTGGTCATCTTTTCGATTTCAGCAGAATGGCCCGCCATGCTGCCGTTCACGATCACGCCAGCAATCTTGTACTGATCGCCTTCGTTAATGTTCACGGTGATGTAGATGCCTTTCTTATCTGGCGTCAGGCTCACCTGCGTGGAATCGATGTTGAAACGCGCATAACCACGATCCAGATAGAAGCTGCGTAGGGTTTCGAGATCGCCCGCTAACTTCTGTTTCTGGTATTTACGATCGCCCACCACGTTCCACCATGGCACTTCGTCACGCAGTGAGAAGCGCGAGATCAGTTCGTCAGAGGTAAATGCTTTATTACCGACGATGTTGATCTGCTGGATCTGCGCTGAAACGCCTTCCTGGAAGACGAATTTCAGATCCACACGGTTGCGCGGCAGCGGCGTAGCAATCGCTTTGACGCTGGCGGTGTATTTACCGACGCTGTAGTAGAAGTCTTCCAGACCCTTCTCGATTGAAGAGAGCGTGGTGCGGTCCAGCGCTTCGCCAACGCGCACGCCAGAGGCTTCGAGGTTCTGTTTCAGCTGATCTTCTTTCACCGCTTTGTTGCCGGAGAAAGTGATGTTGGCAATGGTTGGACGCTCTTTCACCTGAACAATCAGGGTTGTACCGTCACGCAGAACCTGCACATCTTCAAAGTTACCGGTGGCGAACAGTGAGCGAATGGTGTTTCTGACATCATCGTCATTCACCGTATCACCGACACGTACCGGCATGCTGAGCAGAGCCGCGCCGACGGCGACTCGCTGGAGACCTTCGAAATGAATGTCCTTCACTACGAAATCGTCTGCACCGTAAACGGTGGCGCTGCTAAACAGCAGCGACGCTATGAGCAACTTTTTCATCGCCATCGTTGTTATGCGTTTTCCTAACACATCCCGCGCCTGTATGCGTTCCAGCTATTACAGACGTGAGAAATCATTGAAAAGTGCAAGCCCCATTAACAGCACTAGCAAGATTGAGCCAATGCGATAACTAAAGTCCTGAACTCGCTCGGACACCGGTCCACCTTTGATCTTTTCGATCGCCAGAAAGAGCAGGTGACCACCATCTAAAACCGGCAGAGGGAACAGGTTAATGATGCCCAGGTTGACGCTGATCAGCGCCAGGAACATCAGGTAATAAATCACCCCGTACTCTGCTGATAACCCGGCACCCTGCGCGATCGAAATCGGCCCGCTCAGGTTATTCAGCTTCACATCCCCGATTATCAACTTGCCCAGCATGGAGACTGTTAGCTTCATCAACTGCCAGGTTTTTACACTGGCTTCGCCGATCGCCGCAAAAGGTCCATACTGCCTTACCGTTTTGTACTCATCAGGCAGCGGAATCACACGCGGGATGACACCCGCGAAGCCTTCCGCTTCATTGCCCGGTTTCGCTTCCGGCGTTAACGTCAACGCCACAGGTTCGCCGTTGCGCTCGATATCTAGCGCCATGTTTTTACCCGGATTATCCCGCACCTGTGCCGCAAAAGCCTGCCACTGTGACAATGGCTGACCATCGACTTTAACGATCCTATCGCCCGCTTGCAAACCAGCATTGCTTGCCGGTGAGTTTGCCTGAACTTCGGCTAAGGTCGTTTCAATCTGCGGCCCACGTGGACGAATACCTAAAGCGACCACCGGATCCTGTTTATCAGGCTCAAATTGCCAATCGCGCAAATTTAATTGCTTTTGCTGCGTGGCTTCTTCGCCAAATTGCGAGACGGTAAGCGTGGCATCGCTGTCGCCGATTTTACCGATCAGCGCCATACGCACAGCATCCCAATCAGGCGTTTCGATACCATCTACCGCTTTAAGTTCCATGCCGGAGGTAATTTGCGCTTCGGCAGCGACGGAACCGTTCAGAATTTCACCAACCACAGGACGCACACCTGGCACGCCGTGAATAAACACGACCCAGTAAGCAAAGATGGCGAAGATGAAGTTGGCGATAGGACCGGCTGCGATAATCGAAGCACGCTGCAGCACGGTTTTGTTGTTGAAGGCTTGATGACGCAGCTCGGCGGGAACGCTTTCAACGCGTTCGTCGAGCATTTTGACGTAGCCGCCAAGAGGGATCAGCGCGATGACATATTCGGTGCCCTGACGATCGCTGCGACGCCATAGCGCTTTACCAAAGCCAATCGAGAAACGTTCAACTTTAACACCGCAGCGGCGCGCCACCCAGAAATGGCCAAACTCGTGCACGGTAATTAGCACGCCAAGCGCCACGATAAAGGCGGCAAAACTCCAGAGTATACTCAACATCGCCAGCTATCCTCAGAGGGTGCGAAACACCAACAGCAGCAGGCAGGCAAACACCGGCACCGCAGCAGTCAGGCTATCAATACGATCGAGAATACCACCGTGCCCCGGAATCAAGTTACCGCTGTCTTTAATGCCCGCTTCACGCTTGAACATACTTTCAGTCAGGTCGCCCAATACCGATGCCAGCGTCGCAATCACCGCACAGATAATTAGCGTGCCCGGCGCCACCGAAAGCGGTGCCAGCAGAGCAAACAGCCAGGCGATAATGGCAGATGACAATAGGCCGCCGAAGAAACCTTCCCAAGTTTTACCCGGAGAGACTTTCGGTGCCAGCTTGTGTTTGCCAAACAGGCGACCAAACATGTAAGCACCGGAATCTGCGCCCCAGACAAGGAACATCACGAACAGCAGCCACCATGCGCCGGCGAAATGGTCAGTATCGTAATGATACTGACGCAGCGCCATCATGCCCCAGAAGAACGGAATCAAGGTGAGCACGCCAAACAGCAGGCGCAGCGTACGTGAGTGACGCCACAACGCGGCAGAAGCGGGATAGAACAGTACTAAGATGAGCGCGACAATCCACCACAACAGCGATGCCCAGAGCGAGCCTTCCATCTGGAATTGGTGCAGATTGCGTTGATAGGGTTCAAGGGTAAAGAGCATCGCGGACAGCAACAGGCCGCAAAGCACGGCCAGCCAGATACGTTGCTGACGCGTTTTCATGCCGGCAAACTGCCCCCATTCCCAGGCGGCAAGCATGCAGATGATGATAGTGATAATCGCAAAACCGGACAGGGGTAACCAGAACAGTGCAGCGATCACCAGCGGAATCAAAATTAACGCGGTAATCAGACGAGACTTCAGCAAAGGTTACCCCCAAATTGCTTAGGCGCCGCCTGGTGCAGTACCGCCATAGCGTCGCTCCCGCGTAGAGAATGCATTCAGTGCACCTTCAAAAACGTTTTCATCAAAATCAGGCCAAAGAACATCGGTAAACCAAAACTCAGCATAGGCGATTTGCCACAGCAGGAAGTTGCTAATCCGATGCTCTCCCCCGGTCCTTATCACTAAATCCACTGGCGCCAGCTCCTGCATACACAAATACGGAGCCAGGCTTTCTTCGGTAATCTGGTCAGGACGCAGTAAACCTTCCTGAACCTGTTCGGCCAATTTTCTGGCACCCTGGATAATATCCCAACGGCCGCCATAGTTGGCAGCAATGTTTAGGGTCAGTCCATTATTTTGCTGAGTCAGTTCCTCGGCGCGGCGAATGCGTTCCTGAATTCGGTTATTGAAACGACTGATATCGCCAATAATGCGCAGACGCACATTGTGTTTGTGCAGGCTTTTGACTTCGCTGTCGAGCGCCCAGACAAACAACTCCATTAACGCTGTCACTTCCTGAATCGGACGGCTCCAGTTTTCACTGCTGAACGCATAAAGCGTGAGCGCTTCCAGTTTATGGCTAACCGCAAAGCTGACAGCCCGGCGTACTGATTTTACCCCGGCTTTGTGGCCTGAAATACGCAGTTTGCCCTGATTTTTTGCCCAGCGACCATTACCATCCATAATGATGGCCACGTGACGTGGCGTGCAGTACGACTCGTCATCGATTGTGTTGTGATTGTTGGACGACATAACGCGTAATAATTCCTTTCATCAGAAATGCTGTGGTTTCTGAATACATTGCGCCTGCAGCAAACTCCGGCAAACACGCCAGATGACATCGAAACAATGTCGGCTGTGAAACGCGAGCGAGCGACTATACCATTTTCACCCAGAGCGAACAAATAGCGGGAACTATCAACCTGCTAAACGAAAGCGCGGTAACAATTCATTGGCACGCACGCGCGCTAACCGATCAATCTCCATCACCTCGTCAATGCTGCCCGGCTCCAGACAACTCAGGGACGCCAGCACTTCGCTGTTGATGGCGGCAATATCGGTAAAGCGAATCTGGTGCTGCAGAAAAGCTGCCACCGCCACTTCATTCGCTGCATTCAGCGATGTCGTAGCGGCCTGACCTGTGGCACAGGCATCAATCGCAAGCTTCAGGCAGGGATAGCGCTCGTAGTCCGGCTCGGAAAACGTCAACGACTTCATGCGCGTGAAGTCGAGCGGCGTTACGCCCGCAGAAATACGTGCTGGCCATGCCATGCTGTGCGCAATAGGCGTCCGCATATCCGGAGAGCCCAGTTGCGCCAGCACGCTGCCGTCGCAATAACGCACCATCGAATGGATAACCGACTGCGGATGCAGGATCACCTCCATCTGCGCGTCAGTCGCATTAAACAGCCAGCGGGCTTCAATGTATTCAAGACCTTTATTCATCATGGTGGCCGAATCAACGGAGATTTTACGCCCCATTGACCAGTTCGGATGCGCACAAGCCTGATCCGGCGACATACCGGCTAAATCCGCTAATGGCGTGTCACGAAAAGGACCACCCGATCCCGTAAGGAGAATCGACTCGATGCCGTTTCCCCGCAGATCAGCGTACCCCAACTGATGCTGTATGGAAGCGGGTAAACTCTGAAAAATGGCGTTGTGCTCGCTATCGACCGGCAGCAATTGCACCTGATGTTGGCGTACCGCCTCCATAAACAGACGGCCGCATGTGACAAGCGACTCTTTGTTGGCCAGCAGCACGGTTTTACCGGCGCGAATTGCCGCCATGGTGGGCTGTAAACCTGAGGCGCCAACAATCGCCGCCATCACCTGATCCACGTCATCCAGCGCGGCCAATTCGCAGGCTGCCTGAACGCCGGAGAGCACTTCGGTATTAACGTTGAGTGCTTTCAGTCGCTCACGCAGCGCTTGTGCGGAAGTCTCATCGGACATCGCGGCATAGCGCGGTTGGAATTGCAGGCATTGTTCAGCCATCAACGCCACATTCTGGCCAGCCACCAGCGCGGTCACCTGATAAAGTTCAGGATTTGCGGCAATCACCGCCAGCGTGCTGGTACCAATGGAGCCGGTCGATCCCAGCAGAGTTAATCGCTTCATCATGCTATCCCTGTGAAGTCGTGGAGAGTGTCCGCAACAGCGCCAGACACAATGTAAAACGCCGCCAGAGTCGAACACGTCTCGTCTCTGAACGGCGTTTTGAAAAGCAGTTGATGGAATTAGAAATCCATCAGTTCCTTTTCTTTATCGGCCAATGCGGCATCAACACTCTTGATGTGCGCATCGGTCATTTTCTGGATCTCGTCCTGCGTACGACGTTCGTCGTCTTCGCTGATCTCTTTGTCTTTCAGCAGCGCTTTGATCTTATCGTTGGCGTCACGGCGGACGTTACGCACGGAAACACGGCCCTGCTCTGCTTCGCCACGTACGATCTTGATCAGGTCTTTACGACGCTCTTCGGTCAGCGCTGGCAGCGGCACACGAATATCGCTACCGGCTGAGCTTGGGTTCAGACCCAAATCAGACGTCATAATCGCTTTCTCAACCGCAGTGCTCAGCGAGCGATCAAATACGTTGATTTTCAACGTACGTGAATCCTCAACCGTCACGCTAGCCAGCTGGCGCAGCGGCGTTGGTGTACCGTAATAAGGAACCACAATGCCGTCGAGCAGTGAAGGCGAAGCACGACCGGTGCGGATTTTGCTGATGTTGTTTTTAAATGCATCCACACATTTTTCCATGCGCGTGTCTGCATCTTTTTTAATGTCGTTAATCACGTTGAAACCCTTGAATTCGGTTGACCTGGCCATTTCCGGGCTAACCGGAAGCGGTATCGATAAACATCGATCATCCTAATTGCTGCGCGATGTCAGAGCATCGCGGCAAAAGAATATACCTTATTTTAACGCGCGTCGGGTATTAATGCGTAATCAGGGTGCCTTCTTTTTCACCCATCACGACGCGACGCAATGCGCCAGGCTTGTTCATGTTGAAGACGCGGATAGGCAGCTTGTGGTCACGCGCCAGCGTAAAGGCGGCGAGATCCATTACTTTAAGCTCTTTATCCAACACTTCTGCATAGCTCAGTTGGTCATACAGCGTGGCATCCGGGTTTTTCACCGGATCTTCAGAGTAGACGCCGTCTACTTTGGTGGCTTTCAGTACCACGTCGGCTTCGATTTCGATGCCGCGCAGGCAGGCTGCAGAGTCAGTGGTAAAGAACGGGTTGCCGGTACCGGCCGCGAAGATCACGACGCGGTTATTACGCAGCAGGCTGATCGCTTCTGCCCAGCTGTAGTTATCACACACGCCGTTCAGCGGAATCGCTGACATCAAGCGCGCATTGACATACGCACGGTGCAGCGCGTCACGCATTGCCAGGCCATTCATCACTGTTGCCAGCATGCCCATATGGTCGCCGACCACACGGTTCATGCCCGCCTGGGCCAGACCTGCGCCGCGGAACAGGTTACCGCCACCAATAACCACACCCACCTGAATGCCCAGCTCAACCAGCTCTTTCACCTCTTGCGCCATGCGGTCAAGCACGCTCGCGTCGATGCCAAAACCTTCGGCACCTTGCAGTGCTTCGCCACTCAGTTTTAGCAGGATACGTTGATATACAGGTTTTGCGTTGGTCGCCATGGTCAGTTCTTCCTGGAAGATATGATGAAAAGGAGAAGTAAAATCTGGTCGATCATCCGCAAAGCCCGCGAGAAAAGCTATTGGGATGAGACTGAAAGTGCTGCACTAAATCGCAGACAAAAAAGAACCGCCTTGTGGCGGTTCTTTCGGACCATTAAGACTGTTTGGACATTGCAGCAACTTCTGCTGCGAAGTCAGCTTCAACTTTCTCAATGCCTTCGCCCACTTCGAAGCGGATGAAGT
Organism: Pantoea leporis; assembly: GCF_028048155.1. Taxonomy (NCBI): domain Bacteria; kingdom Pseudomonadati; phylum Pseudomonadota; class Gammaproteobacteria; order Enterobacterales; family Erwiniaceae; genus Pantoea; species Pantoea leporis. Next base: position 388,888 of record NZ_JALMEU010000003.1, on the reverse strand, counting down.
TGATGACGTCAGCGTTTTTCTCTTTCAACGCCTGGCCAACGGTTTTGCTTGGGTCGATAACGAAAGCCTGACCGGTCAGAGAAACTTCGCCGGTGAATTTCTTCATGCGGCCTTCAACCATTTTCTCTGCGATTTCTTTTGGCTTGCCAGACTGCATGGCGATATCCAGCTGAACCTGGTACTCTTTCTCAACCACGTCTGCAGACACGTCTTCTGGCTTAACGAATTCTGGCTTGCTCGCAGCGATGTGCATAGCAACTTGCTTGCTCAGTTCTTCGTCAGCACCGGTGGTAGAAACAACCACACCGATACGTGCGCCATGCTGATAGCTGTTCAGCTCAGCGCCTTCCAGGATAGCAATACGACGGATGTTGATGTTCTCACCGATTTTCGTAACCAGCGCTACGCGTTCTTCTTCGAACTGCGCTTTCAGAACTTCCACATCGGTAACTTTGCCAGCGACAGCTGCATCCAGAACCTTGTCAGCAAACGCCTGGAAACCGCCATCTTTTGCAACGAAGTCGGTCTGGCAGTTTACTTCCAGGATCGCCGCGAAGCCGTCAGCGATTTTGGTTTTGATCACGCCATCAGCAGCAACGTTGCCTGCTTTCTTAGCAGCTTTGATTGCGCCAGATTTGCGCATGTTCTCAATCGCCAGCTCGATGTCGCCGTTCGCTTCGGTCAGCGCTTTTTTGCAGTCCATCATGCCTGCGCCAGTACGCTCACGCAGTTCTTTTACCAATGCAGCGGTAATATCAGCCATTCCAGAATCCTCGATTCGTCTCTGTGTGCTCACACACTGTCAGAAACTTGTTGCGGAAAATTTACTCTGCCCCGCTCGCTCTGTAGTGAGCGTGACAGACTTAGATAAAATAAAGGGGCCTGAACGGCCCCCTTAACAGATAACATCTGATGTCTAAGGGCTCTTAGAAAGAGCGAACCTTATTAAGCTTCAGCAGCTTCTTCAGCCTGCTCAGCCAGATCCTGTGAACGGCCTTCGCGCACGGTAGTGGCAACGGCAGTCAGGTACAGGCTTACAGCACGGATCGCATCGTCGTTACCTGGGATAACGAAGTCAACGCCGTCTGGATCAGAGTTGGTATCAACGATAGCAAAAACTGGGATACCCAGGTTGTTTGCTTCTTTGATAGCGATGTGCTCGTGATCAGCGTCAACAACGAACAGTGCATCCGGCAGACCGCCCATATCTTTGATACCGCCCAGGCTGTTTTCCAGCTTGGCCAGTTCGCGAGTGCGCATCAGCGCTTCTTTCTTGGTCAGTTTGTCGAAAGTACCGTCCTGAGACTGAGACTCAAGATCTTTCAGGCGTTTGATTGACTGACGAACGGTTTTCCAGTTAGTCAGCATGCCACCCAACCAGCGGTGGTTTACGAAGAACTGGTCGCAGCTCAGAGCTGACTCTTTTACCGCTTCGGCAGCAGCGCGCTTAGTACCAACGATCAGGATCTTACCTTTACGGGAAGAGATCTTTTTCAACTCAGCCAGAGCGTCGTTGAACATTGGCACAGTCTGCTCGAGGTTGATGATGTGAACCTTGTTACGTGCGCCGAAGATGAATGGCTTCATTTTCGGGTTCCAGTAACGGGTCTGGTGACCAAAGTGAACACCAGCCTTGAGCATGTCGCGCATTGAAACAGTTGCCATGATTACCTCTAAAGTTTGATTTGGGGTTGGGCCTCCATGTATCCCATACGACCGACCTCTTTCAAGGCACCCCGGCGTATGTGTCGATACATGTGTGTTTTAGTACACATAATGAGTTTTATGCGTTTCCTGCCAGCCAAACGTCGGTGACAGAGAATCGTCGGCGCGCTTTATACCACAATGCGCAGGAATACGCCAATAGTAGTTGAGCGCCGCAGGCGCAGACAATCGCCATTTGGCAGCCCTTTTGCTGGCTGCTAACATGACTGCCACAGAACTCATTATTGTCGAAAAATTCGACGATTGCGGATTAATTTAATGGCTATTTCAATTAAAACCCCTGAAGAAATCGAAAAAATGCGCGTGGCGGGCCGCCTTGCCGCTGAAGTGCTGGAGATGATTGCCCCGCACGTGGTGCCTGGCGTCACCACCGGTGAACTGGATCGTCTCTGCCACGAACACATCACGCAGAAGCAGCAGGCGATTTCCGCCTGCCTCGGCTATCACGGCTTCCCGAAATCGGTGTGTATTTCGGTGAATGAAGTGGTATGTCACGGTATTCCGAGCGACGATCGCGTGCTGAAGGATGGCGACGTGGTTAACGTCGATGTCACGGTGATCAAAGATGAGTATCACGGCGATACCTCAAAAATGTTCATCGTCGGTAAAGCCACCATTCAGGGCGAGCGCCTGTGTCGCGTTACTCAGGAAAGTCTCTATATCGCGCTGCGTCTGGTGAAACCGGGTATTCGTCTGCGTGAACTGGGCCGCGCGATTCAGCAGTATGTCGAAGCACAGGATTTTTCGGTGGTGCGCGAGTATTGCGGTCACGGCATCGGCAAAGGCTTCCACGAAGAGCCGCAGGTACTGCATTACGACGCGGATGATAGCGGCGTGGTGTTGCAAGCAGGCATGACCTTCACCATCGAACCGATGGTCAATGCCGGTGATTACCGCATCCGCACCATGAAGGATGGCTGGACCGTGAAAACCAAAGATCGCAGCTTGTCCGCGCAGTATGAGCATACTATTGTGGTGACAGAAAACGGCTGTGAGATTCTGACGCTGCGTGAAGACGACACCCTTCCAGCGGTGCTTGAAAACGTCGCGTAATCATCTCGCTAACAGTACCAGGCCGGCTTATCGCTGGCCTTTTTTATGTGCGTAATGAAGAGGCATGTTGATGAGTGGTAGCGTGACCGAAGCAGTACACAAAGGCCTGACCGATTCCCCCGCCAGCTGGCCCGATGACGCCCTGACGCGCGACAAGCTCAAACACTATCTTGAGCAATTCCAGCAGCACCTGGGCATTGCATTTGATGCGGGCACCGATATTGAATCTCTGATTGATGCCCGCACGCTGTTTATCGACCGCTTATTGCGTCGTCTGTGGCGCTTCTTTGGTTTCGACCAGATGAAGGAGATCGCACTGGTTGCCGTTGGCGGTTATGGTCGCGGCGAACTGCATCCGCTCTCCGATATTGATGTGCTGATCCTCAGCCGCCAGCCGCTGGACGACACAGCCGCGCAGCGCACCAGCGAGCTGCTAACGCTGATGTGGGATTTGAAGCTGGAAGTCGGGCACAGCGTACGTACGCTGGAAGAGTGCCTGCTGGAAGGCTTATCCGATCTTACGGTCGCCACCAACCTGATCGAATCGCGCATGCTCACTGGCGATGTGGCGCTGTTTCTCGAACTGCAAAAGAACATCTTCAGCGATGGTTTCTGGCCGTCGTCGCGCTTCTTCGCCGCCAAAATTGAAGAGCAACAGGAGCGCCACCAGCGCTATCACGGCACCAGCTACAACCTTGAACCGGATATCAAAAGCAGCCCCGGCGGCCTGCGCGACATACACACGCTGCAATGGGTGGCGCGTCGTCACTTTGGCGCCACCACCATGGATGAGATGGTTGGTTTCGGCTTTATCACCGAAGCGGAACGCAATGAAATCAACGAGTGTCAGGAATTTTTGTGGCGCATTCGCTTTGCGCTGCACTTAACGCTGCCACGCTATGACAATCGTCTGCTGTTTGATCGACAACTCACCGTCGCTCAACGCCTCAACTATCTAGGCGAAGTCAATGAGCCGGTTGAGCGCATGATGAAGGACTTCTACCGCGTCACGCGCCGTATCGGCGAACTCAATCAGATGCTGCTGCAGCTGTTCGATGAAGCGATTCTGGCGCTGTCGACCACTGAAAAACCGCGCAACATTGATGACGATTTCCAGATTCGCGGTGACCTCATCGACCTGCGCGATCTCACGCTGTTTGAGCGTGAGCCGCAAGCCATCCTGCGTATGTTCTACGTGATGGTGCGTAACGAAAACATCAAAGGTATTTACTCCACCACGCTGCGGCAGCTGCGCTATGCGCGCCGCCATTTGAAGCAGCCGCTGTGTCAGATTCCTGAAGCGCGTGAAACCTTTATGGCGATTCTGCGTCATCCTGGCGCGGTTAAGCGCGCGCTGGTGCCGATGCATCGTCACAGCGTGTTATGGGCCTATACGCCGCTGTGGGGCAACATCGTTGGCCAGATGCAGTTCGATCTGTTCCACGCTTACACGGTGGATGAGCACACCATCCGCGTGCTGCAGAAGCTGGAGAGTTTTGCCGACGAAGCCACGCGCCCGATGCATCCGCTGTGCGTTGAACTCTGGCCGCGCCTGCCACAGCCGGAACTGTTGCTGATGGCTGCGCTGCTGCACGATATCGCCAAAGGCCGCAACGGCGATCACTCCATTCTCGGCGCGCAGGATGCGCTCGACTTTGCCGAACTACACGGACTGAACTCCCGCGAAACGCAGCTGGTTGCCTGGCTGGTACGTCATCATTTATTGATGTCAGTCACCGCGCAGCGCCGCGATATTCAGGATCCCACCGTGATTCAGCAATTCGCCGAAGTGATGCAGAACGAAAATCGCTTACGCTATCTGGCGTGCCTGACGGTTTCCGATATCTGCGCCACCAATGAAAGCTTGTGGAACAGTTGGAAGCAGAGCCTGTTGCGCGAGCTGTTCTTCGCGACCGAAAAACAGCTGCGCCGCGGCATGGAAAACAGCCCGGATCTGCGCGAGCGCGTGCGCCATCATCGTCTGCAAGCGCTGGCGCTGCTGCGGATGGAAAACCTCGATGAAGAGCGTTTGCACCATATCTGGAGCCGCTGCCGCGCCGACTATTTCCTGCGCCACACACCGAATCAGCTCGCCTGGCATGCGCGTCATTTAATTCATCACGATCTCAACAAACCGCTGGTGCTGGTCAGCCCGCAGGCCACGCGCGGCGGTACCGAGATCTTTATCTGGAGCCCGGATCGTCCGCACCTGTTTGCGGCGGTGGCCGGCGAGTTGGATCGCCGCAATCTCAGCGTGCATGATGCGCAGATCTTTACCAGTCGCGATGGCATGGCGATGGACACTTTTATTGTGCTGGAGCCGGATGGCAGCCCGCTGGCCGCCGATCGCCATCCGCTGATCATTCAGGCGCTGGAACAAGCCATCACGCAAAACGAATGGGTTCCGCCGCGTACGCGTCGCCAGTCTGCGCGCCTCAAGCATTTCAGTGTCGATACCGAAGTCAATTTCCTGCCGACGCACACCGACCGCCGCAGTTATCTGGAATTGGTCGCGCTCGATCAGCCCGGCTTGCTGGCGCGCGTGGGTGAAGTGTTCGCCGATTTGGGCGTGTCGCTGCACGGCGCACGCATCAGTACGATTGGTGAACGGGTTGAGGATCTTTTCATCCTCGCCGATAGTGAGCGACGTGCGCTTGGGGTGGAAATGCGCAATGTGTTGCAACAGAGGTTGACAGAGGCCCTTAATCCAAACGATAAAGTGTGACCGCAATCGATTAATCAAATTTATTTACCGTGCCAGTGCGATGCTGGCACCCGTATTACAGACTTAGGAAATCATTATGCAACAGTTACAGAGCGTTATCGAATCTGCCTTTGAGCGCCGCGCCGACATCACGCCATCTAGCGTAGACAGCGCGACCCGCGATGCTATCACCCAGGTTATTGGCCTGCTGGATAGCGGTGAACTGCGCGTGTCTGAAAAGATCAACGGTGAGTGGGTAACGCATCAGTGGCTGAAGAAAGCAGTGCTGTTGTCGTTCCGCATCAACGACAATCAGGTCATGGAAGGTTCTGAAACCCGCTTCTACGACAAAGTGCCAATGAAGTTTGCTGGCTGGGATGAAGCGCGTTTTAAAAACGCCGGTTTCCGCGTTGTACCACCTGCTGCCGTGCGTCAGGGCGCATTCATCGCACGTAATACCGTGCTGATGCCTTCCTACGTCAACATCGGCGCTTACGTTGATGAAGGCACCATGGTTGATACCTGGGCGACTGTGGGTTCTTGCGCGCAGATCGGTAAAAACGTCCACCTGTCAGGCGGCGTGGGCATCGGTGGCGTGCTGGAGCCGCTGCAGGCTAACCCAACCATCATCGAAGATAACTGCTTCATTGGCGCACGTTCAGAAATCGTTGAAGGCGTGATCGTCGAAGAAGGTTCCGTGATCTCCATGGGCGTTTACATCGGCCAGAGCACCAAAATCTTTGACCGCGAAACCGGCGAAGTGCATTACGGCCGCGTACCTGCGGGTTCCGTGGTGGTTTCCGGTAATCTGCCGTCTAAAGATGGTAGCTACAGCCTGTACTGCGCGGTAATCGTGAAGAAAGTTGACGCTAAAACGCTCAGCAAAACAGGCATTAACGAACTGCTGCGCAGCATCGACTGAGCTTCTCCTGCCTGAAGATCTTCCCGACGGGCCTGCCTACAGGCCCGTAATTATTTGTTTACACTCCCGCCAGAATTACCTGTTTCGCGCCGCGAATTAACACGTGCGTTTATTTTTCAAACAGTTCATAATCCGCGCCAAGTTAACTCCGGTCGCGCACTGTTCATCCCGGTTTTTGTGTCTACAGTTGATTGAGTATGCCGTAAGCGTTCCGGTTGCCGCGTTTCTGCTGCATCCCGAATGATGATGATAGTCCTGCGCGCTCACCCACTCTTAGATGGAATATAAACGCTATGTACGACAACCTGAAAAGCTTAGGTATCAGCAACCCTGACGACATCGACCGTTACAGCCTGCGTCAGGAAGCTAACAACGACATTCTTAAAATCTACTTCCGCAAAGACAAAGGTGAATTCTTTGCTAAAAGCGTGAAATTCAAATATCCACGTCAGCGCAAAACCGTTGTCGCCGATCACACCAGCCAGGGTTACAAAGAAGTGCAGGAAATCAGCCCGAACCTGCGTTATGTGATCGATGAGCTGGACCAGATTTGCCAGCGCGACCAGGTTGAAGTGGATCTGAAGCGCAAAATTCTGGCGGATCTGCGCCATCTGGAAAGCGTGGTTTCGAACAAGATCGCTGAAATCGAATCAGACCTTGATCAGCTGACCCGCAACAACCGTTAATTTCGCGCTTTAAATAACAGGCCAGCCGATGCTGGCCTTTTTTTATGGCTGCTGATAAGGCAGCGAAAGCAGCCAGGTATCACGCTGTGCCTGCCTCACCGCCCCACTCTTTTGATCTTTCCATTGCGTCTGCATGATCCACTGTTGATAACGCGGCTGCTGCAGGCTGTTATCGGCCATTGAAAGCAGCGGAATGATGCGCTGGCTCACGCGATCGCGGTTTTTCCACGGCCAGAGTTTAGTGGCATCGCTGTACGGCGCCATCATGTCGAGCGCTGCCAGTAACGATCCGCCTGGCTGCTGGCTATGCCATAAATCGCCTAACCCTGCTTTACCGGCTAGCTGCGCCAATGCGCTAAGCGCCTGCAGATTGAAGTAGCTGTAATGGAAGGATCGCGTGCGCGCTAACTCTGCGGGCTGGCTGCCATCGGCACGAATTTGCAGCGCAATTTTATTGCGCGCCAACTCTACCATCGCTGTGACTGTCTCGCGATCGCCCAGATACCACGCGATTCCCGCCACCTGCGTGCAATACCAACTGCCATGATTATTCACCGCCGCCGCTTCTTGCAGTGCTAGCGGATTGTGCCGCAGCCAGTGCAGATACTCGCTAAACCACTGCTGCATCGCTTGCTGATCGGCAGGCTGCCAACCGGGCGCATTGCGTAGCAAAGTCAGCGCATCCACCACGCGCGTGGCAAAGTAGCGCCCATCGAGCACGCCATCATGGCGGCCCGCGGATCGGCCCGGAATGCCTTGAGCAAAGTTAAGATTAGGGTGCATACGGCTGGTGGGATTGATAAACCAGTGACGCATCATCGCCAGCGCTTTGTCGGCATAACGTTGATTGCCAGATAAATACCAGGCCAGCGTCAGTGCCTGAAAATCGGCGGTAAAGCGCGCCAGCCGCACGCCATCACTTTGATCATTCTTACTGGCAGGATTCACTTCGCCATCACGACGCTGCCACGGCAGGCCGTCGGCGCTGCTGGCGTCCGGCCACCAATAGGCGCTCAGGCTTAAATAATCCTGCTTCGAGCCGCTCGGCGGCATCATACCTTTATCGGTGACGCTGGGATTGGGGTGTTGTAGCGCGTTATCCGCTTGCTGTTTAAGCTGATGCCAGGCGTCGAGCGTTGGCGGCGCGGCCTGATGATGTGCCAGCTGCTGCTTAACTTTCTGCAGATCGTTTAACGAGAGAAAGGCCGGATCGTTAGCCACACTTAGCGCGCTATACAGCCACAGCAGCGCAATCCACAGGTTTCTCATTAACTTTGCTCATCCAGTTGAAGCGCCACGTACAGCAGTAAGCGATCGTCAAAATTGCCCAGATCGAGCCCGGTGAGCTCGGAAATACGGTTGAGGCGATACTCCAGCGTGTTGCGATGAATGAACAGCGCGCGTGCCGTAGCGCTGGGTTGCACGTTGTGGCTGAACCACGCCACCAGCGTGCGTCGCAACAAGCCATTGTTATCCATGCTTTTCAGCTTTGCCAGCGGGCGTGCCAGTTCGTTGGCCTGCCAGCCGCCGCGTAAACTGTCGAGCAGCACCGGCAGCACCAGATCCTGATAAAAATAGCTGCGCTGTTCCGGCATGCGCTGTTTGCCCACCATCATTGTGGTTCGCGCGGTGCGGTACGAACGTGCGATGCTGCCGGGACCGGTAAAGTAGTTGCCGAGCGCGATGCGCATTCGCACCTGGCCGCTCTCCTTCATGCGTTGCAGCAGTTGATCCACGCGACGACGATGATCGTCCTGATCGTAGCGGCCATGCGCATTCAGTGCCGGTTTCAGCACCACCATTTCGGTGAGTGAAACAATCGCAATCAGGTTGTCGCGTTCCGGCGTGGTCAGCAGCGTTTGCAGCTGTTGCAGCTCGGACATGGCGCTATCAACGCCGAGCTGGCCGCTGTCCACTTCCACCACCGCCACCACGCGCGGTTGATTGAGATCGATGCCGAGCCGCTGCGCCCATTCGCTGAGCGCTGGCGATAAGGTTTCGCTGCGCACCAGATTCAGCACCAGCTCTTCTCGCAAGCGGCTATCTTGCGCCAGCATGTGTAGCAAACGCGCCTGTTCCAGCATCATTTCGGCGGTCATACACACCAATTCGCCGTAGTGACGCAGCGTTGCCGGTTGGCCGGTCAAACCGATCACGCCGACGATATCGCCATCAATACGCAGCGGCAAATTGATGCCAGGACGCACGCCGTGCAGATGTTTTGCCACCGCTTCGTCGATGTCTACCACGCGCCCTTGTGACAGCACCAAAAGCGCGCCTTCGTGCAATTCGCCAATGCGCTCACGATCGCCACTGCCGATGATGCGACCACGCGCATCCATCACGTTGACATTGCTGTCAATAATTTGCATGGTGCGGGCAACAATATCCTGAGCCAGTCGCGCATCGAGATGATAGGTGGCCATCAAACACTCCGGAGATAAGGACGAACAGACAGAATACGCATCCGTTACGGCGCTGACATTGTGCAACTGCACATAGCCAGCGGGATTATGCGGGATTTGCGGTAAGCGTCACATTCAGTACCGGACATTTGCACAGACACAAAAAAGGCGAGCCAAAGCTCGCCTGTTATCAACAACCTGAAACTTACTGCATCAGCAGATACAGGCTGCTGTCACCGCGCTGTACGTTCAGTGCCAGCACCGAAGGTTTGGTGTCGAGCACTTTACGCAGCTCGCCAAGATTAGCCACGGCTTGCTGGTTGACACCCAGAATCACGTCACCTTTCTTCAAGCCAATACGCGCCGCTGCGCTGCCAGGCTTGACGCTATCGACGCGCACGCCTTTCTGGCCGTTGGTATCAATATTGCTGAGATCGGCACCTTCAATACCGGTGTAAATGGTGGCGGACTGCACTTTATCCTGCGAGCTCTGCTGCAGTTCAACGGTAACATTCACCGGTTTGCCTTCGCGCAGCAGACCCAGCTGCAGCTTGCTACCGACCGGCAGCGAGCCGACTTCGGCACGCAGCGCTGCAAAGCTGGTCAGCGCTTTACCGTTCATCGACACCACCACGTCACCCGCTTTCACGCCGGCTTTCGCCGCAGCAGAGTTCGGCAATACCTGGCTAACAAAAGCGCCGCGCTGCGCATCGACTTTCATCGCTTTCGCCAGCTCTGAGTTCAGCTCGGTGCCCATAATGCCCAGCTCGCCGCGTTTCACCTGACCGTACTCCACCATCTGCGCGGTAAGGTTTTTCACCATTGAGCTAGGGATCGCAAAGCCGATACCGATGTTGCCGCCGTCCGGCGCCAGAATCGCGGTGTTAATCCCGATCAGCTCGCCGTTAAGGTTTACCAATGCGCCACCGGAGTTACCACGGTTAATCGCCGCATCGGTCTGAATGAAGTTTTCGTAATTTTCAACGTTCAGGCCGCTGCGGCCCAGCGCCGAAACAATCCCCGAAGTCACCGTTTCGCCAAGGCCGTACGGGTTACCAATCGCCACGGTGTAATCACCGACGCGCAGGTTGTCGGAGTCGGCAATCTTAATTGCGGTGAGGTTTTTCGCATCCTGCAGCTGAATCAGCGCGATATCTGATTGTGGATCTTTACCGATCACTTTGGCGTCGTAACGACGTCCATCGCTGAGCTGCACCTGGATTTTGGTCGCGTTATCCACCACGTGGTTGTTGGTCACCACATAGCCTTTATCCGCGTTAATTACCACGCCGGAACCCAGCGCACGGAACTGCTGTTTCTGCGCGTTAGCACCGCCATCCGCGCCGCCGTCACCAACGCCGTTTTGACACATGGGTGAGCTTTGGAACGGTGAACCGTCCTGGCAGAACGGAGAATTATCACCAAAGAATTGCTGGAACTGCTGCGGCATACGCGGCGTTTTAACCGTCGTCGAGCCTTCCACACTGATACTCACCACGGAAGGCATGACTTTTTCCAGCATGGGTGCCAGGCTTGGCAACTGCTGGCTGGAAGAAGAAGCGGTCTCTGCGGCAAATACACTCACAGGGCTCAACGTCGCCGCGCCGAAACTCAGCGCCAACGCCAGCATAATTGTGTTTTTTTTCATTTATCTGTGTCTCTCTAAGAATTACGGCCAGACCATTGCTGTGGTCGTGAAGGTGAGATTAAGTTTTTAGCGCGAAGTTCCTAATAAAGTTTTAGGTAAAGGTAAAAAATTGTTCTTCATCTTTACAATTGTGCGCTTATTCAACCGCCATTAAACGACGATATTCGTCCCAGGCATAATTGTCCGTCATCCCACTAATGTAGTCCTGAATCAGGCGCGCACGATAATAACGTTCCCATAACAAGCGCTGATATTTATGCTCAACAATTAATGAGCGCATGTGTTGTTGATAGGCCTTTCGATGTTTGCCGGAAAGCTTGTGAAACAAGCGGGTTTCAATCGGATGCTTTGCCAGAAAGTCTTCGTTCATCAAGGTGGTAAATTGCTCGTAGTCCAGCAACAGCAGTGACTGATATATTTCGAGCAAACCTTTAATTACCCGATAACCCTGCAATTCCAGTTGTTCAACTTCCGGATGATTAAACACCTGCTGACGCGCAACCGTTTTAAATAGTTTTAGCAAGCGACCTTCTTCACCATCATCTTCCAGTAAAGCGTGATTAAAATCGCCTTCGAAAATAGCCGGTAAGTTGTCGATGAAACGCTTAACCGCATGGCTAACCAGCACGTTTTGCACGTTAACCCGCAATGACATAAAGAATTGATCGCTGATACTGCGGCGTTTTTTCTGATTAGCCTCTTTCCAGGCATCACCGATAGTACGGCTGAAAACATCGCCGTTTTTTACCGCGCCCCAGGCATCCAATAAATGCTTATACAACGTTTCAACATGGAAGATGTCTTTTTCTACGGCGTCATCCAAATCGGCAATGCAATAAGAGATATCGTCGGCGGCTTCCATTATCCAGGTAAGCGGGAAACGATGGTGCTGTTTAATATTGGTCGCTTCACGCAACTCAGCCACATATTCTCGCTCAGATAAATAGAAGCCCGGCTTTTTCATTAATACGCTAAATTCAGCCGGTTTATCGCCTTGCCACCATGCGGGCGCGGTATATTTCAAAATACAGGCGACTTGCGCATAGCTGAGATTGAGTTGCAGCAGCGTATGCACCAGGCGAATCGCCTGCGCGTTACCCTCGAAATGGCATAAATCTTGACGAATCATTGCATTCAACTGGTCAAAAGCGGCGCGCTCAGCCTCATCGGCAACGCCCGCCACCAGCGGATCGACCAGCTCGGCAGGCAGATTTTCGTCGAACCAGTCATTGATCGCCGCCTCGCCAAAATGACCAAACGGCGGATTGCCGACATCGTGCAGTAAACAGGCCATCTCAATCAGGCTTTCGAAGGCACCTTCAAACTCATCCAGCCCATAATTCGCCAGCCCGCCGCCCTGGGTTTTCAGCGCTTGCAGAATCTCTTTGGTGATATATCGCCCGGTTTGCTGCACTTCCAGCGAGTGCGTCAGACGCGATCGCACCGCCGCATTGCGCTCCAGCGGGAATACCTGAGTTTTCTGTTGCAGACGACGAATCGCGGCGGAGTTAATAATACGTCCGCGATCGCTTTCAAAGTGGCGGGTAATAAAGTATTCCCCTTCGGGATCTTTGCGGCTGGTATAAGGGCGGGTGAAACTGATCTTCTTCCTGAAATTGATCGTCGCCATAATTACCCCTTATTTTTTCGTGAATTCTTCCTCAATCAGCCATGTTAGACTATGCCTCACTTTTGCGGGTTACATCCATTAAATTAGCGAGATTCTTATGAAAGTAGGCATTATTGGCGCGATGGAGCAGGAAGTTACACTGCTGCGTGACAAAATCGAAAACCGTCAGACACTGACGCTGGCCGGCTGCGAAATTTACACCGGCACGCTGAATAGTGTTGAGGTGGCGCTGCTGAAATCAGGCATCGGCAAAGTGGCTGCCGCGCTCGGCACCACCTTGCTGCTTCAGCTGTGCAAGCCGGATGTGGTAATCAACACCGGTTCTGCCGGCGGATTGGCGCCAACGCTGAAAGTGGGCGATATCGTGGTGTCGGATGAAGTGCGCTATCACGATGCCGACGTCACCGCCTTCGGTTACGAGCCAGGCCAGATGGCCAGCTGCCCCGCCGCTTTCGTGGCGGATGACAAACTGATTGCCGCCGCCGAAATGGTTATCAAGCAGCTCGACCTCAACGCGGTACGCGGTTTGGTAGTGAGCGGCGATGCGTTTATCAACGGCGCTGCACCGCTGGAACGCATCCGCACCACCTTCCCGCAGGCGATTGCGGTGGAGATGGAAGCGACCGCAATTGGTCACGTTTGCCATCAGTTCAAGGTGCCATTTGTGGTGGTGCGCGCCATTTCTGACGTCGCCGATCAGGAATCACACCTCAGCTTCGATGAGTTCCTCAGTGTTGCGGCAAAACAATCTTCTTTGATGGTAGAAAACCTGCTGGTTCAGCTGGCGCGTGGCTAAAAACCTGCTGCTTGGGCTGTTGCTGCTGTGCAACAGCCTGTTCGCCGCCGCGCCGCGCGTCATCACCCTTTCGCCGCATCTGACGGAACTGGCCTTCGCCGCAGGCATTACGCCGCTCGCCGTCAGCGCCTTCTCCGATTATCCCGCGCAGGCCAACGCGCTGGAACAGGTGGCGAACTGGCAAGGCATTAAAGTGGAACGCATTCTGCAACTGAAGCCGGATGTGGTGCTGGCGTGGCGCGGCGGTAATCCACAGCGGCAAATTGAACAGCTGCAGCGTTTCGGGGTCAAGGTTGAGTGGATCGATCCGCAAACCATTGACCAAATGATCGATGCGCTGGCGGCGTTACAGCGCTGGAGTCCGCAGCCGCAGCAAGCCATCGATGCGGCGCAGGCATTACGCGCGCAGGAAGCGGCGCTGCGCAAGCAGTATCAGCAAAGTACGCCGCTGCCGCTGTTTTTGCAGTTTGGTCAGCAGCCGCTGTTTACGGCTTCGCGTAACACCATGCAAAACCAGGTCATTGAGCTGTGCGGCGGCAGGAATATTTTTGCCGATAGCAGCGTTAGCTGGCCGCAGGTGAGCCGCGAACAGGTGCTGATGCGCCATCCGCAGGCGATTGTGATCGGGGGTGATGCCGCTCGGGCCGCCAGCATCGCGCAATATTGGCAGCCGCAATTGGATGTGCCGGTGATCGCCATCAATGACGACTGGCTGAGCCGTCCTGGGCCTCGCATGCTGCTGGCAGCGAAACAGCTGTGTGCAGATTTACATCCGACGAAAAAAAGCACTAATTAAGATTAAAGATTCGGCATAAATTGTCGTAAATCATAATACAAGGCGCAGCGGCCACGTATGCTCTGTGCCCTTTTTTAGCGCTTAGCGCAATTTTGTCTTCACCAGGAACTATTCATGACCAGAGCACTGCTGCTGGCCATAGGGCTCGTGATCGCTGCACCTCTGAGTGCGGCCACGTCGACCGGCTCTATTGCCGCTACCTTAACATTATTCTCGCGTTGCGATATCTCACGCCAGAGTGAACACTCTCTGCCCAAAGTGGATTGTGGACGTCACTTCAGCGCGCAGCCGCGCATTACTGAACGAGTATTAAAACGCGATGCTAAACGCCGCGAATCTGCGCGTTTAGTGACTATTGAATGGTAGGAATCTGGCTACCAGAACGGCAGCCAGAAGCAGCATTAGATGCTGAAGGAAGAACCACAACCGCAGGTGGTTTTGGCATTCGGGTTGGTCACGATAAAACGTGAACCTTCCAGGCCTTCGGTGTAATCCACGGAACCGCCCACCAGATATTGCAGGCTCATCGGATCCACCACCAGCGCCACGCCTTGTTTCTCGATGGTCATGTCACCGTCATTCATTTGATCGTCAAACGTGAAGCCGTACTGGAAACCGCTGCAACCGCCGCCGGTAATATAAACGCGCAATTTCAGCTCGGGATTCTCTTCATCAGAAATCAGGTTTTTTACTTTTTTTGCTGCTGCATCAGTGAATTGCAAAGGCAGCGCTGCTAAGTCGTCACTCATCTTTTACTCCGGGTAAACGTCGAGGTCAGAAAACGACCTTAATCTCGCTATTATCTGCCAGCCGTCCAGTGCAATCAAGTCTCACGCTTGACACTGCGTGCCGCCGCATGCGCAGGAAAGTATATACCCTAAACTTTAGCGCAAGCCGTTATTCCCGTAGAATGGCGCCAGATTTTTTACCGAACAGCAGGAGCAGAACAATGAGTAAGTCAGAAAACCTGTATGCCGCAGCGCAACGCCTGATCCCCGGCGGTGTGAACTCCCCGGTACGTGCATTTACCGGTGTGGGCGGTGTGCCGCTGTTCATCGAACGCGCTGACGGTGCGTATCTGTATGACGCCGACGGCAAAGGCTATATCGATTATGTCGGTTCGTGGGGCCCGATGGTGCTGGGTCATAACAACGCCAACATTCGTAACGCAGTGATTGAAGCGGCTGCGCGCGGTCTGAGCTTCGGCGCGCCAACCGAGATGGAAGTGAAAATGGCCGAGCTGGTGTGCGAGCTGGTGCCAAGCATGGACATGGTGCGCATGGTTAACTCCGGCACCGAAGCCACCATGAGCGCCATTCGCCTGGCGCGCGGCTTCACCCATCGCGATAAAATCATCAAGTTCGAAGGCTGCTATCACGGCCACGCCGACTGCCTGCTGGTGAAAGCCGGCTCCGGCGCGCTGACGCTCGGCCAGCCAAACTCGCCGGGCGTACCGGCCGATTTCGCTAAGCACACGCTGACCTGCACCTATAACGATCTCAGCACCGTGCGTGCGGCTTTCGAACAGTATCCTGAGGATATTGCCTGCATCATCGTTGAGCCGGTAGCGGGCAACATGAACTGCATTCCACCGCAGCCAGACTTCCTGCCAGGCCTGCGTACGCTGTGTGACGAATTCGGTGCGCTGCTGATTATCGACGAAGTGATGACCGGCTTCCGTGTTGCATTAGGCGGTGCTCAGGCCTATTACGACGTGACGCCAGACCTGACCTGTCTCGGCAAAATCATCGGCGGCGGCATGCCGGTCGGTGCCTTTGGTGGTCGTCGTGATGTTATGGATGCGCTGGCACCAACCGGTCCGGTTTATCAGGCCGGTACCTTGTCCGGTAACCCGATTGCCATGGCGGCGGGCTTCGCGTGTCTGTCGCAAATTGCGCAGCCTGGCACCCACAGCACGTTGACCGATCTGACCACGCAGTTAGCACAAGGCCTGCTGGCTGCAGCGAAAGCCGAAAATATTCCGCTGGTGATCAACCACGTTGGCGGTATGTTCGGGATTTTCTTCACTGATGCCGATGAAGTGACCTGCTATCAGGACGTCACTCAGTGTGATGTTGAACGCTTTAAGCGTTTCTTCCACCTGATGCTGGAAGAAGGCGTTTACCTTGCGCCATCTGCTTTTGAAGCGGGCTTTATGTCGCTGGCGCACAGTAAAGAAGATATCCAACGCACCATCGATGCGGCACGCCGCAGCTTCGCGAAACTTTAAAACCGCCTGAATGGCGCACTCTGCCGTCGTTGTGGAGTCGCCATTCAGGGTTACCCTGATTACGCCCGCCGCAACAGCCAGATAAAATACGGCGCACCAAAGAAGGTCGCCATCAACCCGGCTGGAATTTGATCCGGAAACGCCAGCATCCTGCCGCACCAGTCGGCGAAAATCATCAAGCCGCCGCCCAACAAACCGGCCATCAACACCTGTGGTAACGCACGGCGGAACCCGAGCATGCGCACAATATGCGGCGCCATCAGCCCGATAAAGCTCAGCGGCCCGATAGTTAACGTGGCCGTGGCGGTTAATGCCGCCGCCAGCAGCAGCAGGCTGAGGCGCGAGGTAGTGAGCGCCATGCCCGCTGAACGCGCGGTGGTGCTGCCGAGTGGTAACAACGTTAACCAGCGACTTGCCAGCGGCGCCAGCGCCATCAGCACCACACCCACCACCGCGCTTTGCACGGCCTGCTGCATATTGATGTTGTAGGTTGAACCGGAAATCCAGCTCAGCAAGCCCGCCATGCGCGGATCGCCGCTGGCCAGCAGCACCATCAAAAGCGTGACAAACGCGCTGTTAAGCGCCATGCCCGCCAGCAACATGCGTTCTGGCGAAAAGCCGCCGCGACTCGCCACCAGCATAATAATCATCAGCGTCAACGCCGCACCCAGCGCACCGGCAGGCAACAGCCACGCCACCGCATCGCCCGGCACGAAGAACATCATCACCACCACGCCGCACGCCGCACCCGAGCTAATGCCCAACACTTCCGGGCTCGCCATCGGATTGCCGGTGAGCCGCTGAATCAGCGCACCCGCCACGCCGAGCATCATGCCCACAATCAGCGCGGCCAATACGCGCGGTGCGCGCCACGGCAGCAGCTGCTGCAGCATATCGCCGCCCACCCACGCAAAGCCGTGCGCATCGCGGCCAAAGGTGATGCCAACCCAGCTAAACGCGGCCAGAATCAGCAAACCGATTAGACACCAGCGCAAGACGTTCTGCCGCTCAGCCGGCACGCTATCGCCCTGATTAAGCGCTGGCGGTACCGATCCAGTACGCAGGCGCGGTAGCAACCAAAGCAGAATCGGCACGCCGATCAGCGCGGTCGCCGTGCCGGTAGACACTTCACGCCAGTGGCTGGTCAGCCATAGCACGCACTGATCGGCCAACCACAGCAGCAGCGCACCGATCAGCGGCGCCAACATCATGCGGCTCATCAGGCGACGCCCGCCGAGCATCTTCGCCAGCAGCGGCGCGAACAGGCCAATAAAGCCGATGATGCCTGCAACATTGACCAGTTGCGCGCTAAGTAAAATCGCCAGCGCCAGCGCAGCAATACGTGCTGCCGACAGCGCCAGACCGAGGTTTTTTGCTACACCATCGTCGAGCCCCATCAGCGTCAGCGGACGCAGCAGCGCCAGCGCCACCACAAACGCCAGCAGCAGACGCGGCCACAGCTGCGCCACATTGTGTCCATCCAGCTGGTTGAGCGCGCCGGTGCTCCACAGAAACATGTTCTGCAACTGATCGTGATTGAAGATCGCGAAGATTTGATTCACCGAACCGGCGTACAAACTCAGCACCAGCCCAGCCAGAATCAGTGTCACCGGCGACAGACGTTTGCCCCAGGCCACGCCGAATACCAGAATACCGACAATTACCGCGCCGCCCATCGCCGCAAACTGCTGCGTGAACTCGCCGCCCGGCAAATGCCATAACGTCGCGACGGTAATCCCCAGTTGAGCGCCCGACGACACGCCAAGCGTGGTGGGTTCCGCCAGCGGATTGCGCAGCACCTGCTGAAACAGCAAACCGGCGAGACCAAGGCCCGCGCCAACCAGCAGCGACAGCGCCAGTCGCGACAGCAAACTGTGATGAAACACCACTTGCTGGATGTTGTTAATGTCAGGCGCAAAAAACGCCTGCGACCATTGATCGATCGGCAGCGCCTGGCGCAGATTGATCACGGTTAAGGCCAGCGCCAGCAGAAACGCCGTACTCAATAGCGCGACGGGAAAAAGACGATTGCGCATCAGTGCGACTCCAGCGCGTGTTCCAGCACGCGGACAAATTTCAGCGCCGAAGAGGTCGCGCCGTAATACCATACCGCCGGCACGCGCTGGAAACGCTGCGCGCGCACAAACGGCAGCGCCTGCCACAGCGCGGTGGCCATCACCTGCTGCATATCGCGATCGTTATCGTGATCGAAGCAGATCACCTGCACATCACCCACTTCCGCCAGCCGCTCCAGCCCAACGACTGCACTGCCCCAGAAGTTGGTTTCGCCCTGCCAGGCATTGCTCAAGCCAAGGATCTCCATCACCTCAAGGAACAAACTGTTTTTACCGAAGGTAATCGCGTGGCGGCTGTCCATCAGCGACATCAGCAGCACCGGACGATCGGCCCACGGCCTGAGGCGTTCACGCGCCGCCGCCAGCTGTTCATCCACATACTGCAGATGCTGCACGGCCTGCGCTTCACGGCCAAGACGTGCGCCGAGCGCCTGCAATGAGTGACGCGCGGTGCTGAGCGGTTTGCCGTCGCCGCTGTTGAGGTCAAAACCCATGGTTGGCGCGATGCGCCGCAGCTTATCCAGCGCCGGACCATAACCATTGGAGTGCAGGATGAGTGAAGGTTCGAGCTGCGTCATCAGCTCCAGATTGGGCTCGGTGCGTAAGCCAAGATCGATAACGCTGGACGGCAGCTGCGGATCGCCAACCCAAATGTTGTAGTTGTGCATGTCGGCCACCCCGAGTGGCGTCACGCCGAGCGCCATCAGCAGCTCCACCGGCAGCCACTCCAGCGCCAGAATGCGCTGCGCATCCGGCACGGCGGCACGCAGCGGCAACGCGGACATCAACGGGGAAAGTGCCAGCGCCATCAGCAGGCGGCGGCGAGAAATGTCGAACATGGCGAGGCCTTAATAAACGAAACTGACGGGCGCGCCGCCAAGCGGATGCGGCAAAATGCCCATCGGAATACCGTAAATGTTGCCCAGCACATCGGCCTGCATGATCACCTCGGGGCCTCCTTCGGCAATCACTTCGCCACCGCGCAATGCCACCAGACGATCGCAATAGCGCGCCGCCATGTTGAGATCGTGCAGCACCGCAATCACCGTTAGCCCACGTTCGCGGCTGAGACGCTGAATCAGCGCCAGCACATCAACCTGATGGGCGATATCCAGCGCCGAGGTCGGTTCATCCAGCAACAGGCAGCGACTGTTCTGCGCCACCAGCATCGCCAGCCAGGCACGCTGGCGCTCGCCGCCAGAAAGGCTATCCACCAGACGCCCGGCAAAAGGCTTTAATCCCACTAGCGTAATCGCCTCTTCCACCCGATCGCGATCTTCCTGACCATAGCGGCCCAGCGCGCCGTGCCACGGATAGCGGCCAATCGCCACCAGCTCGCGCACCGTCATGCCTTCCGCCGCGGGCAGTTGCTGCGGCAGATACGCCACCTGACGCGCAAAATCTTTGCTGCCCCAGTTATATACCGCGTCCTCATTCAGTAACACGCGCCCTTCACTCGCCGCATGGTGACGACCGAGCATTTTCAGCAGCGTGGATTTGCCAGAACCATTGTGACCAATCAGCGCGGTGACTTTGCCCGGTGCAAAGGTAAGAGACAGCGGATGCAGCAGCGTGCGGCCTGGCACACGAAAACTGACGTTATCCAGCCTGAAGGTGGTTTCTGCGTGGTGCGGATGCTGCATGATAATCCCTGGTTAATCTGTAGGTCGCCATTGATGGCGACCTACGTAACACGATTAGAAACGGAAAGTCGCAGTACCGACAATCTGACGCTCAGCGCCCCAGTAGCAGGCGTAGTCGCGGTAGCAGCTGGCGACGTATTCACGATCAAAGAGGTTATTGACGTTAACGCCGATGGTGGAGCCCGGCATGCCAAAGCGTGCGAGATCGTATTTCAGCGCGGCATCAACGGTGGTGTAACCGGCTACGTCGAAGTTTTGGTTCATATCGTCGCCGCTGGCGTACAACCCTTTGCTCTCGCCCACATAACGCACACCCGCACCCACCGTCACGCCCGACAGCGCCGTTTCATGGAAGGTGTAATCACTCCACAGCGATGCCATATGCTTCGGCACCTGCACCGGCGTTTTGCCTTTCAGGTTAGTGTCTTCGGTGTATTCCGCATCAGTGTAGGTATAAGACGCGGTCATATTGATGTTGGCATTCATCGCGGCTTTGGCTTCCAGCTCCACGCCACGCGAGCGGATTTCACCACTCTGAATGCTGGCATTTGGGTGGTTAAGGGTATCCGGATCGGCCGTCAGGTTTTTGGTTTTGGTCAGCTGATACACCGCCGCCGTCAACACCACCGGACGATCTTTAGGAACGTATTTCACACCGGCTTCATACTGCTTCGCGCGGGAAGGATCAAAGGCTTGACCATCATAAGTTGAACCTGAGTTCGGAATGAAGGCTTCGCTGTAGCTGAAGTAAGGTGCGATACCGTTATCAAACACATAGTTCAGCCCGCCACGCCAGGTGAAAGCCTGATCGTTCTGGCGATCAACGCTATTGGCTACGCGATCATAGACCGAGTTCATCGCGTAATCATAACGACCGCCGAGGGTTAACACCCAGCGGTTCCACTCCATCTGATCCTGCGCGTATAAACCGGTTTGGCGCTGCTTATTGAGGTGCTGATAAGGATTAGGGAACGGCGTCACGCTGTCGTCGCCATATTGTGGATTAACGGCATTCAGCGGTGATGCGGTACCAAATTGCGCATCAATATCGTTACGCGTGCGCTGGAAATCGACACCCAGCAACAGTGTGTGATCAATTTGACTGGTGGTGAATTTGGCCTGCGCCTGGTTGTCGACTGCAAACTGGTTGAGCTTTTCATCAGAAACCGCTGAACCGCGGGTGATTTGCTGTGTTGCGGCATTAAAACCATTGCCATAAATGCTGCGATAATCCGTTCTCAGATCCGCATAGCGCAAATTCTGCCGCACCGTCCAGGTGTCGTTGAAACTGTGCTCGAAGTTGTAGCCCACCATCCTGGTGTTGCGCGAAATCTTGTTACTGTCTTCGCCTTCATCAAAGTTAGTTGGCAGCTTGTAACTGCTGCCATCAGGACGCGTGATGCCCACCACGGTGCCCTGACGCGGCAACCAGCCGTAATAGCCGGTTTCCGGTTCGTTCTGGAAGTAGGTCAGCAAATCGAAACGCGTATTCTCATCCGGACGCCAGCTGAATGATGGCGCAATGGTGTAGCGCTTCTCTTTGTTCATATCCTGCTGCGCATCGGCGCTACGCGCGAGACCAGTCAGGCGATAGCTGTAAACGCCGTCATCATCCAGCGAGCCGCCGAAATCGAAACCCGTGGAGAACTGATTGTTTGTGCCCATCTGGAACTGCACTTCACGCAGCGTCTCCTGCGTCGGACGCTTACTCACCAGCGACACCACGCCGCCCGGATTGCTCTTGCCGTACAGCACCGAAACCGGACCGCGCAACAGTTCGGCGCGTTCAAGGAAATAGGGATCGATAGCAAACTCAGAGTAGTTATCACCCTGCAGTTTCAGGCCATCAAGATATTGGTTGGTGTTGGTTTCGCTGAAGCCGCGAATAGAGAGCGCATCGATAACATTGGAGCTACCGCGGTTACCGGTCAACACGCCTGGCGTGTAGTTGAAAGCCCCTTTCACGCTGGTGACGTTTTTCATCGCCATCTCTTCCTGCGTGACTACCGAGATTGACTGCGGGTTCTTCTCGATCGGCGTATCGGTTTTGGTGCCGGTGGCGCTGCGTTTGGCCGCAATGGTTGGCGACGGGCCCCACGCTTTCTCTTGCTCGACTCCGCTGCCGCCATCAGCGCTAACCACCACGGTATCTTCTGCCAACGCCTGCACGCTGAACGTACCCATAGTCAGTGAAATAAACCAAGCCAGCGAACGCGGGCGTAAGAAACAAGGATTAGTGTTTCGCGTATTCATAAGTGAGGTCTCTCGAAAAAAGTCGATGCAGGCGAATACAAACGAGAATGATTATTATGACGCACGGATTTTAGGCGAAATAGCGTCATATTCGCAACGATTAATGCCTGTAAGCGCGGCGTTTACAGCCAGATCGCGCATATTCATGATCGCAAATAATAAATCAGCAATAAAAGGAGCGGAGGCCGGCAATCGGGAAATTGCATTGCCGCACAGAGGAAGTTTATTTCATCCCGACGGAGCGCCAAACCAACGATAACAAGTAAAATCATAAACTTAAAAAAATGGCCCGCTAATTGCTTATGTCCTGCATTCTCCTTCCTGCAGACACAGTCATGACCGCTATAAACTGGAACATTGTTGATCGCGTTGTCTTCATCAATTTGAAGAAACGCAAAGACCGATTAACCCGCATCACTAAACAACTTAAAAAGCTGGGTTTAACCGCTGAAAAAATCGTTCGCCTGGAGGCGATCAAGCATGAAAAGGGCTACATCGGCTGCACGCAATCGCATATCGCCGCGCTGGAGATGGCACGCGATAACGGCTGGGAGCGCGTGCTGATTCTGGAGGATGATTTTAGCTTCAATGAAAGCCAGAAGAACTACGACAATCTCAACCGCTACTTTGCCGCCCTGCCGCAAATCAACTGGCAAGTGGCTTTTCTGGCGGCCAATTATCGCCGAGTCACGCCGTTAAAGAGCGTGGACTATATCGTGCGCGCTAACTTCGCGTGGTGCGCATGCGCCTATATCGTAAATCACCGCTATTACACCACGCTGATTGAAAACTATCACGAGGCGCTGCAGGCGCAATTGCAAGGTGGTGCGCAGGCACAATATGCCCTTGATGTGCACTGGAATAGCCTGATGCAGCAGGATCTTTGGCTGGGCGTATTCCCCAACGCCGGTGTACAACGGCTCGATAAAAGCGATATCGAAAATAGAACGGAAGATTACCGCGCACTCTTCAGAAAACCGTTGAGTCAAATCGTTGCGCCCGCCAAATTCAAACCCTCCACTTCAGGCCCAATTAAAGTCGACTTTTACTTCCAGTGGCCACCGGGTTGGACGAACTTTGAATCGGTGATTGAGGCGATGCAGGCCAATCCCGCGTTCGATTGCCGCATCGTGGTGGTGCCTTACCTGAACTGGAAGGCGAGCGATGTTAACGGCGATATTCAGCGTGAGATTCTGCGTGAAAGAGGGCTGGATTACACAGGATTTGAAGACTATCAGTTGGAGCAGCGTCAGCCCGATGTGGTGTTCTTGCAAAACCCTTACGACGAAGCACGCCCCGAAGCCTTTCGCAGCGACTACCTGCATGAGCGCGGCGTGAAAATCGCTTACATCCCTTATGCGCTCGATACCGGAATTGGCGCAGAGAGCATGGTGTATCAATATAATTTGCTTTGTCAAAATCTGGCGACGTGGATATTTGCCCGCTCGGAAAAACATAAAACTGAGTTTGCGCTGCAGTGTCAGGCAGGAAATCGCCATGTGCACGTTACCGGCCATCCTAAATTTGACCACTATCAGCGTCGTTTCCATCTCACGGATAACCTGCCGGCTCAAACGGTAACCACCTTCCTGTGGACGCCGCATTTCGTACTGCCTGGCGACCAGAAGATGTACACCACCTTCAGCCTTTACTGCTCGGCGTTCTTAAAACTGATTGAGCGTCAGGACATTCATCTGATCATTCGCCCCCATCCGCTGCTGAGCCAATGGATAGGTGAAGCCAACCCAACGGCACAAAGTCTTTATCAGCAGTTACAGCGCGCGTCGCAGCAACACACCAATCTGGAGTGGGATCTGGGGCATGATTACACGCTGACTTTTGCGCGTTCCGATGCACTCATTGCGGACGCCGGTTCCTTCCTGCTGGAATATCTGCCGTCGAAAAAACCCATCCTCTACCTCACTCACGAAACCTGTCACGGTTTGAACCGCACTGCAGAATTCATTTATGACGCCTACGACGTTGCCTGGTGTGAAAAGGATATTTTCACCTTTGTAGACAACATTGTCGCGGGTCACGATGCAATGAAAGTGCGCCGGGAACAAGCCCTGCGTGAGGAACTGCAGATAGAAGAGAGAACAGCGGGCGAGAAAATCGCTGAAATTATTTGTTCATCACTCAGACCGCAAGCGGCGGAATAAAAAATGAAAAATGTAGCCATAATACTTTCTGGCGGTACAGGCACCCGCTTTGGCAGCGACAAGCCAAAACAATTCGCCAAGTTAGCGGGACGTGCCGTGATTGAATACACCATCGAACGTTTTGAAAAATCGGCCGACATTGATGAAATTATTATCGTCTCACAAAATGAGTACATCGATTACATGTGGGAGTTGGTGGCAAAAAATCAGTGGCACAAAGTGAGTAAAGTGGTGAACGGCGGTAAGGAACGTTTTGACTCAACATATTCCGCGCTGAAAACCCTTATCAACTATGACGGTCATTGTAAAATCTTACTGCATGATGCCGTGCGTCCATTAATTAGCGACACTATTATTCGCAAATGCGTAGATGCACTTGAATCCTTTGACGCCGTAGATGTGGTGATCCCCTCAGCAGATACTTTAGTAGAAGTTCACGATGATGGCTGCATTGCCAATATTCCTCATCGTGCCAGCATGCGCCGAGGCCAGACCCCTCAGGCATTTCGTCTGGAAAAAATTCGCCAGGCTTATGAGAAAGCAGCGGCCATGGGTAAGTTTACGTTTACCTGCGACTGCGGAGTATTGCGTAATATGCTGCCTGAAACGCGTGTTATTACCGTAGAGGGCGATGAGAACAATATTAAAATCACCCATCCACTTGATCTCTTTATCGCAGAAAAATTGCTGCAGGAGAAAAGCTCACACGCATTGAATTCTGCAAATCTCGATTTCCTGCGCGATAAGCATATGGTTATTTTTGGTGGAGGTAGCGGAATTGGTCTGGAGATGATGAAAGTTGCCACGCTGTGTGGGGCCAAAGTACATATTGCCAGTCGTTCACATAATGATATCGACATTACTCATCTCGACAGCGTAAAAAACTATTTAACTAACATTGTTGCCGAGCATGGCAATATTGATTTTATCGTCAACACTGCGGGTGTCTTGATTAAGAAACCGCTCTCCACGCTTACTCAGCAGGAAGTGATGGCGCTGATTAACATTAATTATCTGGGAGCCGTAAACGTGGCAATTGCGGCAAAAGAGCGGTTAATCTGCAACTCCGGCATGTTATTGAATTTCACATCCAGTTCTTACACTCGTGGACGGGCTTTTTACGCCCTTTACTCATCGGCAAAAGCTGCGGTAGTCAATCTGACTCAGGCGCTGGCGGAAGAGTGGATTGAGGATAAAGTCAAAGTGAACTGCATCAATCCTGAGCGTACCGCCACACCGATGAGAACCGTTAATTTTGGCGAGGAACCTGCAGATTCACTGCTACATGCACGAGACGTTGCAGTAAAAAGCCTGGAAGTTCTCGTGACGCAAAGTACTGGTATGGTTATTGATATTCGCAAAAGTAACTGTAAGAATCAGCCCAGCTAACCACCTATCCCAATAAGAAAGGGCGCCGCAGCGCCCTGTGTTTTCTCAGCAACTTATTTGCTGCCGAACATATCTTTAATCCAACCCGCCACGCCGTCAGAATCTTTCTGCTCATTCTGTGGCTGCTGCTGCTGTTGTTGCTGCTGTTGCTGCTCTTGTTGCTGCTGCAACTGCTGCTGTTGTTGCTGAACCTGCTCTTGCTGCTGCTGACACAGCGCGTTCGGATCCAGCGACCACACCGGCAGCGAACGCCATGTGCTGCTGCCCGTACCGCAGATAAAGTTACCGGCAGAATCGATATTCATCTGCGTGATATCTTCCGGCGGCGTCAGCACCAGCGGCATTGGCGCCTGGTTGTCGAGATAGCGGCGATAAAGCTGCATTGCACCGCTGGCACCGTACAGCTTCGAGGTTTGGTTGTTATCGCGGCCAACCCAGGTAATCGCCACTTCTTTGCCATCAATACCGGCGAACCAGCTATCGATCAGGTCATTGGTGGTACCGGTTTTGCCAGCCAGATGCGCTTTAGGATAACGCGCACCCAGCGCACGCGCGGTACCGTGATCGGCGACCTGCTGCATGGTGTAGAGCGTCAGATACGCCGCCTGCGCCGGTTCAACACGCTGCGCCTGCGGATAGCTCTGATACAGCACCGTGCCATCTTCCGCAATCACCGAACGTACCGCCGACAGCTCAGCGCGGTTACCGCCGCTGGCGATCGACTGGAACGCCTGCGCCACTTCAATCGGCGTCAGGTTCAGCGCACCGAGAAGCATTGACGGCACCGGATGCAGCTGATCTTTCGGCACGCCGAGCTTGTTCCAGGTATCGACCACCGCATCCAGTCCCAGCGTCATACCGAGGTTGACGGTTGGCACGTTCATCGAGTTGGTCAGCGCATCCACCAGCATCACTTTGCCGCTGAAACGACGATCGTCATTCATCGGTTTCCAGATGCTGCCGTTCGGCTGTTTCAGCGCAATCGGTTCATCGGCGATCCAGCTGTTGAGGCGATAGCTGTTCGGCTGGCTCAGCGCGGTGAGATAGGTGGCCGGTTTTGCCAGCGAGCCAATCGAACGACGTGCCTGCAGCGCGCGGTTGTAACCGGCGAACTGCGGATCGGCACCGCCGACCATGGCGCGCACTTCACCGCTGAAGCGATCCACCACCACCATCGCGGTTTCCAGATCTTTCAGGCCACGCTGTTTTTTCAGCGTTGGAATACCTTCAATCACCGCTTTCTCTGCGGCATCCTGCGAAATCGCATCCAGCGTGGTGAAAATCTTCACGCCGGAGAGATCTTTCATTTTGTCGCCGAGCTTAGCCTGCAGCTCGTTACGCACCATCTGCATAAATGCCGGCTGAGGCGTGATCACGCCGCCTTTTGGCTGCACGCCAAGCGGACGCGCCGACAGCATGTCATACAGTTCCTGATCGATGACGTTCTGCTGCTGCAACAAACGCAGCACCAGATTACGTCGCTCCAGCGCAAGTTTCGGGTTACGCCATGGATTGTACAGCGATGCGCCTTTCACCATGCCGACCAGCATCGCCTGCTGATCGAGGCTCAGCTCATCCACCGGACGACCGAAGTAGTAAAGGCTCGCCAGCGGGAAACCGCGGATCTGGTCATTACCGGTCTGGCCGAGATACACCTCGTTGAGATACAGCTCGAGGATGCGATCTTTGCTGTAGCGCGCATCCATGATCACCGCCATATAGGCTTCACGCGCTTTACGCCACAGCGAACGCTCGTTGGTGAGGAACAGGTTTTTCACCAGCTGCTGCGTCAGCGTACTACCGCCCTGCACCGCTTTACCGGCGGTGATGTTGGCGAGGAACGCACGACCAATCGAATACGGGCTAATGCCGTCGTGCTCGTAGAAGTGGCGGTCTTCAGTGGCGATCAAGGTGCTCACCAGCAGATCCGGGAAACCGGCGCGCGGCACGAACAGACGCTGTTCACCGTTCGGCGACTGCAACATGGTGATCAGGCGCGGATCGAGGCGGAAGAAGCCAAAATCGCGGCCGGTATCGAGATTTTTAATCTCGCTCAGCTCATTGTTGCTAAAGGTCAGGCGCGCGTTGATCTGCCCCTCTTTGCTGTCCGGGAAATCAAACGGACGGCGCAGCAGATCAATGGTGTTGCCTTTGACGCTAAACTCGCCCGGACGGGTAATGCGTGACACTTCGCGATACTGCGTGCCTTCCAGCAGCGCAATCATCTCTTTTTTGTCGTACGACATGCCCGGTTCAAGGCTGACCATGCGCCCATAAACGGCGGCCGGCAGTTGCCACACTTTACCGTCGATGCGGCTGCGGATTTCCGAGTCGAGATAGACGCCCCAGGCGGCCATCACCACCACAAAGACCAGGAAGAGTTTAATCAACCAGCCTAACCAGCGACGTTTACCGCGTGGCGGACGTTTTTTACTTTTTGGTGGCACCGGTCCACTCTCCTCATCTTCTTCGTCAAAATCGTCCTGATCGATATCATCATCAAGTTCCCTGCGGCGACCCCGCCGCGCACTGCTGCGCGGCGGCTTTGGCGCTTTTCCTTTGCGCCCGATAGGTTCGCGATCGTTCCCAGACATGCTTTTATTCTCCAGGTATTGCTACGGCGGCGGCCGTTACTCTAACTGCTTTCTCATGCGACGCATGGCAGAACCCTCTGAATTCGATCCACAGCGTTTCACGATGAAAATTTCTTGGTCCGCCTTGTGGGTAAGGCGTTGGCCGGATCGTCCGGCCACGGATGCTTTGGATAGCGCCCTTTCATCTCTTTCTGCACTTCGGGATACGCACCACGCCAGAACGCCGCGAGGTCACGGGTGATCTGCAGCGGACGATGCGCGGGCGAGAGCAGCTCTAACACCAGCGGTACGCGGCCATCGGCCACCGCCGGATTCTGTGCTTCGCCAAACATCTCCTGAATCCGCACCGCCAGCGCGGGTGGCTTCTCTGCATCGTAGCGGATCGGCAGGCGGCTTCCGGTCGGCACAGTGTAATGAGTTGGCAGCACAGTATCCAGCCGCTGACGTTGTGACCATGTCAGCAAATGTAATAATGCGCTGACAAGGTTGATGCTCTGCAATCCTTTCAGATCGCGTACCGCGCTCATCTCCGGCAGCAGCCAGCTTTCAAGCGTATCGAGCAGGCTTTCATCGTCCAGCGCCGGCCACGCCTCTTCCGGCAGCCACTGCGCGGCACAGTGCACCCGCAAGCGTAGCTGTTCGGCGTCTTCTTTCCAGCCCAGCACCGACAATCCTTTTTCGCGGATCCAGCGCAGCATCGCCGGATGCAATATTTCCGCCTCCGGGCGCGCCTGCGGCTGCGCTTTTAGGACCAGCGCGCCGATCAGTTCGCGTTTCCAGGCACGTAAAGTGCCTTTCTCTTCGTCCCACTCCACGTCGGTACGCTGCTCAATTAAGGTGGGGCATTCGCGGCGCAGCGCGTCGATATCCACCGGCAGCGCCAGTAACATGCGCGCCTCGGCGGCGCTGGCGCCCTGCAGCAGTGTCGGTGCAATCAGCCACTCATAGCGGCTCAAACCATCCTGCTCGTTAAGCATCGCGCCAATGCCGTTCGCCAGCTGATAGCGCGCGCTGTCGCCACGACGCTGCGCCAGACGATCGGCAAAACCGGCGGCCAGCAGCTGCGGGAACAGGTCGGGATTAATGGTGCCGCCGCTGGCGTTGAGGCGCTTCTGCCACTGACGCGCGCGGCGCTGCCAGTGCGACTGCGGATGGTTAAGCGCATCACGCAGATCTGCGCTGCCGCTGCGTGGCGGATCTTCCAGAATCGCCACCAGCAGCGCGGCGCTGGCGATGGCATCGTTGTTTTGCCCGGCAGCCACCAGAATCGCGCTCAGGCGCGGATCGCTGCCCAACGCGGCCATTTTTCGACCGCGCGCGTTGAGCTGGTGATTCTCCAGCGCGCCTAGCTGGGTTAACCGCTCGCACGCCGCACGCAAGTTGCGCGGCGGCGGCGCGTCAAGCCACATAAGCTGCGACGCATTCTGACATCCCCATTGCAGCAGATCGATCTGCAGCGAGGTCAAATCGCTATTGAGAATTTCCGGTTCACTCTGCGCCGCCGCACGCAGCGCCTGCTCTTGTGGCAGTAAGTGCAGGCAGATGCCAGGTTCCAGACGACCAGCACGACCGGCGCGCTGCGTCATCGACGCCTGGCTGATACGCTGCGTTTGCAGCCGCGTCACGCCGCTGCGCACGTCAAACTGCGCCGAGCGCTCCAGCGCGCTATCGACCACTAAGCGGATACCTTCGATGGTCAAGCTGGTTTCGGCGATGTTGGTCGCCAGCACCACTTTTCGGCGGTCCGCCGGAGACGGCAGGATGGCGCGGCGTTGCGCCTCCAGCGACAGCGCGCCATATAAAGGAGAAAGATCCACCTCGTCACTGACCCGCGCTTCCAGCTCGCGCTTAACCCGTTCGATCTCCGCCACGCCGGGCAGGAACAGCAGCAGCGATCCTGACTCTTCGCGCAGCAGTTGCGCCACCTCGCGCGCTACCGCTTCTTCAAAACGTTGCTGGCTGTTGAGCGAAGCATAGCGGCGCGTGACCGGGAAACTGCGGCCCTCAGAGACCACAAAGGGCGCATCCGGCAGCAGCTGACGCAAACGCTGATTATCGAGCGTGGCCGACATCAGCAGAATTTTCAGATCGTCGCGCAATCCTTGCTGCACATCGAGCAGCAGCGCCAGCGCGAGATCGGCCTGCAGGCTGCGTTCATGGAATTCATCGAGGATCACCAGCGAGACGCCTTCCAGCATCGGATCGCGCTGCAACATGCGCGTCAAAATGCCTTCGGTGACCACTTCGAGGCGCGTGTTGGCACCGCAGCAGTTTTCACCGCGCATGCGATAGCCAACGATGCCGCCCGGCTGCTCGCCAAGCTGTTCTGCCAGACGCTGCGCCACGTTGCGTGCCGCCAGTCGGCGCGGCTCCAGCATGATGATGCGGCCGGGCAATGGGGTGTGTTGCAGCAGTTGTAATGGCAGCCAGGTTGATTTACCTGCGCCGGTCGGCGCCGCCAGCAACACCTGCGGCGACTGCGCCAGCGCGTCCAGCAACGCAGGCAGCACCTCGCTTACCGGTAACTCACTCAAACTCAACTCCCAAAATGCCTGTGCTAAGATGGCGCGCATTGTAGCACTCTGAGGCGCGGATTACCGGAGGCCAACCTGGCAACGCAACGTCTGTTTTTTGCTCTTGAACTGCCCGCTCCGCTCCAGCAACAGTTGGTGCAGTGGCGTGCGGATAATTTTGCTGCCGAAGCCGGGAAACCGGTGGCGGCGGCCAACCTGCACCTGACGCTGGCGTTTCTCGGCGAAGTCAGCGATGAGACGTCACGCAAGCTGCAGCGGCTGGCCTCACGCATCGAACAGCCCGGTTTTGCCCTCGATTTGGATGACGCCGGTCACTGGCCGCGTCCCGGCGTGGTGTGGCTCGGTTGTCAGCGGGCGCCGCGCGGATTACTGCAGCTCGCCAGCCTGCTGCGCGCGCAAGCGGCACGTCATGGCTGCGCACAGAGCCCGCAGCCGTTTCATCCGCATGTCACGCTGTTGCGCCACGCAGCGTCACAGATCGCGCTGCCGCCGCGCGGTTTTCACTGGCGCGCCGATATCCGCCATTTTGCGCTGTTCGCTTCGAACGTGACGCGCGGCCGCACACGTTATCAGGCGCTGACCCGCTGGCCGCTACTATCATCCACAGGAGAGTAAATGGAGTTCGACCCACCGCTCAAACCCGCCCGCTTGATTGCCCGTTACAAACGCTTTTTAGCCGATGTAGTTACGCCAGAAGGTGAAACGCTGACCATTCACTGCGCCAATACCGGCGCGATGACCGGCTGCGCCACGCCGGGCGATACCGTGTGGTATTCGACGTCCAGCAGTGCCACGCGGAAATATCCGCACAGTTGGGAACTCACCGAGACCCAACAAGGCCACTGGATCTGCGTGAATACGCTGCGCGCCAATCAGCTGGTGCGCGAGGCGCTGACGCTCGACACGATTCCGGAATTATCCGCTTACAGCCGCTGCCAGCCTGAAGTGAAATACGGCACGGAAAAAAGCCGAATTGACTTCCTGCTGCAAGCGGATGGCCGATCCAACTGCTATATTGAAGTCAAGTCCGTCACCCTTTTACAAGCAGGTAAAGGCTATTTTCCGGATGCGGTGACGGCTCGTGGACAGAAACATCTGCGCGAATTGAGCACCATCGTGGCAGAAGGTCATCGAGCCGTTTTGTTGTTCGCAGTTCTGCATACGGGGATTGAGGACGTTTCCCCGGCACGCCATATCGACGTGCACTACGCAGAACTACTGGAACAGGCGCAGCGTGGTGGTGTAGAAGTTTTGGCGTATCAAGCTCAAATTTCACCGTTAAAGATATTACTTACGCAACCGATTAACGTAGCGTTGTAATATTTAAGGCAATTTGGTGTGATAGGAATGTTCTGGGCGAGGCGCTGAATACGCGATTGTTCAGAGGCTTGTCAAGTAGTGGTCAGGAATAATTGCCAACCTTGATTGCTTCTGCTATTTATAGCGGCCTGTTTTTTTCCCTTTATGGGAATCGATAAGCCCTAAATCGTTTAGGTTGCAGGCACACAGTCAACACATGCAACTTGACGTATCTAGGGAAGTGCGTGTTATCCAGGAGAAACAACATGCAAGAAGGGCAAAACCGTAAAACATCGTCCCTGAGTATCCTCGCCATCGCTGGAGTGGAGCCGTATCAGGTGAAACCGGGCGAAGAGTATATGAACGACGCCCAGCTAGGCCATTTCCGTAAGATTCTGGAAGCCTGGCGCAACCAACTTCGGGATGAAGTAGATCGCACTGTGTCACATATGCAGGACGAAGCTGCCAACTTCCCGGATCCGGTCGACCGTGCTGCGCAGGAAGAAGAGTTCAGCCTGGAATTGCGTAACCGCGATCGTGAGCGCAAACTCATTAAAAAGATTGAGAAAACGCTCAAGAAAGTGGATGACGACGATTTCGGTTACTGCGACTCCTGCGGTGTAGAAATTGGTATTCGCCGCCTTGAAGCGCGTCCGACTGCCGATCTCTGCATTGACTGCAAAACGCTGGCAGAAATCCGCGAGAAGCAGATGGCTGGCTAATGGCCGTAAGCAAATTGCTACCGCACAGCCGGGAAAATCCCTGTTTTCCCGACGTGCGGTACACTTCGTTATGAATCCTTCAAACTGCATTGGGCGTTTCGCTCCCTCCCCTTCTGGTGACCTCCATTTTGGTTCGCTGATTGCTGCGTTAGGCAGTTACCTGAGTGCGCGCGCGCAACAGGGACGCTGGCTGGTGCGCATCGAAGATATCGATCCCCCGCGTGAAGTTCCCGGTGCCGCAACGCGTATTTTGCAGCAGCTGGAACATTATGGTCTTTACTGGGATGGCGACGTTTTATGGCAGTCACAGCGCCACGATGCCTATCGCGCCGCGCTAAGCTGGCTGCAAACGCATCGACAAAGTTACTTCTGCACCTGCACGCGTAGCCGCATCCAGCAGCTGGGCGGTTTTTACGATGGTCACTGCCGCGATTTGCAGCTGCCGCCGGACAACGCCGCGCTGCGCCTGCGTCAGCATGCGCCGGTTAGCGGCTTTGACGATCGCCTGCGTGGCCATTTACAGGCTGAAGCGCAGCTGGCGCAGGAAGATTTTATTATCCATCGCCGTGATGGGCTGTTTGCCTACAATCTCGCGGTGGTGGTTGATGACCATTTTCAGGGCGTAACGGAAATCGTGCGCGGCGCGGATTTGATTGAGCCCACGGTGCGCCAGATTGCGCTGTATCAGCAGTTTGCCTGGCCAGTGCCGGATTATCTGCATTTGCCGCTGGCGGTCAATCGCGATGGCAACAAGCTTTCCAAGCAGAATCATGCGCCCGCGCTGCCCGCTGGCGATGCGCGGCCGCTGCTGGTGCAGGCTTTACGCTTTCTTGGTCAGCCGGTTTCGGCTGGCTGGCAGGATGAATCGCTGGAAAGCCTGTTGAAACAGGCCGTCGCGCAGTGGAATATCCGCCTGATTCCGTTGCAGAACGGTCTTAAAGAGGATGAAACGACATCACCATTCCTAAATGGTTCTCAACAGGCTATGATTAGCCGCTGATTTTATTAACACCCTTTTTCTCACTGTCGAGGTGTCCCATTTTTACCCGAGTCGCTAATTTTTGCCGGAGAGTCCTCAAGCGTGATGAGGAGGCGCCTGAAGAGGTGGAAGCTGAAAGTCCTGGTCAGATGACTGTCATTCCACGAGAAAGCCACAACATCTCACGCAAAGATATCAGCGAAAACGCCCTCAAAGTGCTCTATCGTCTGAACAAAGCCGGATTCGAAGCCTACCTGGTTGGCGGCGGCGTGCGCGATTTGCTGCTCGGCAGCAAGCCGAAAGACTTTGATATCACCACCAACGCCACGCCTGAACAGATGCGCAAGCTGTTCCGCAACTGCCGTTTGGTCGGTCGTCGTTTTCGTCTGGCACATGTGATGTTCGGTCCGGAAGTGATCGAAGTCGCCACCTTCCGTGGTCATCATCATGAAGAGAGCGAAGAAGATCGCAACAGCTCGCAGCGCGGCCAGAACGGCATGCTGCTGCGCGACAACATTTTCGGCAGCATTGAAGACGATGCCCAACGCCGCGATCTCACCATCAACAGCCTCTATTACAGCGTGGCCGATTTCACCGTACGTGATTACGTCGGTGGCTTGCACGATCTGCACGAAGGCATCATTCGCATGATTGGCGATCCGGAAACGCGCTACCGCGAAGATCCGGTGCGCATGCTGCGTGTGGTGCGCTTCGCCGCCAAGCTGCAGATGCGTATCGCGGCAGAAACGGCCGAGCCGATCCCGCGTCTGGCGACGCTGCTGAATGACATTCCGCCGGCGCGCATGTTTGAAGAGTCGCTCAAGCTGCTGCAGGCCGGTTACGGCTACCGCACCTATCAGATGATGCGTGAATATCAGCTGTTCCAGCCGCTGTTCCCGATGCTGACGCGCGGTTTCACCGCCGAAAGCGACAGCCTGATGGAGCGTATGCTGGCGCAGGTTCTGAAAAATACGGATACCCGCTTGCAAAATGATATGCGCGTCAATCCGGCCTTCCTGTTTGCCGCAATGTTCTGGTATCCGCAGCTGGAATCCGCCGAACGCATTGCGCAGGAAAGCGGCCTGACTTATTACGATGCTTTCGCCTTGTCGATGAACGAAACGCTGGATGAAGCCTGCCGCGCGCTGGCGATTCCCAAGCGTATCACCACGCTGATTCGTGATATCTGGCAGCTGCAGCTGCGCATGTCGCGTCGTCACGGCAAACGTGCGTGGAAGCTGATGGAGCATCCTAAGTTCCGTGCCGCTTACGATTTGATGGCGCTGCGTGCCGACGTGGAAAACAATCCTGAGCTGCAAAAGCTGACGCATTGGTGGGGCGAGTTCCAGGCGGCGGCACCGGTGCAGCAGAAAACCATGATGACCACGCTGGGCGACGATCCGGCCCCGCGCCGTAAACCGCGCCGTCCGCGTCGCCGTCCAACCGGGCCTCGCACAAACAGTCCGCAATGACCCGCGTTTACCTCGCTTTAGGCAGTAATCTGGCCGATCCGCTGCATCAGGTTGATGCAGCGTTGGCCGCGCTCGATGCCATTCCGCATACCTCGCGCATCGCCACATCTTCCCTGTATCGCACGCCGCCGTACGGCCCGCCGGATCAGCCTGATTACCTTAATGCGGTAGTGGCGCTGGAAACCGCGCTGGACGCTGAGGCGCTGCTCGATCATTCCCAGCGCATTGAGCTGCAACACGGTCGTGTGCGCAAAGCTGAACGCTGGGGACCGCGCACGCTGGATCTCGATATCATGCTGTTTGGCAACCAGACCATTAACACGCCGCGCCTGACCGTGCCGCACTACGACATGCACAATCGCGCTTTTATGCTGGTGCCGCTGCTGGAAATTGCCCCGCAATTGTCGCTGCCGAATGGACAAGCCTTATCTGTGATTCTTGCCACCCTGGATCGCAGCGCTATCCGTTTGTGGTCTGAGTAAGCCGTAGTACACTGCGCGCATCAGAAAACTCTGGAGCGTGTGATGAAACCAACAACCCTCTCCCATTTACGCCAACTCAAAACCAGCGGGCGCAAATTTGCCACGCTGACGGCGTACGACTTCAGTTTTGCCCGCCTGTTTGCCGATGAAGGCATTCAGGTAATGCTGATTGGCGATTCGCTCGGCATGACCGTGCAGGGCCATGAATCGACCTTGCCGGTCACCGTGGACGATATCGCCTATCACACCGCCGCCGTGCGCCGTGGCGCGCCGCTGGCGCTGCTGATGGCCGATCTGCCGTTTATGAGTTACGCCACGCCAGAACAGACGTTTACTAACGCCGCACAGCTGATGCGCGCGGGCGCCAATATGGTGAAGCTGGAAGGCGGCGAGTGGCTGGCGGAAACCGTGCGTATGCTAACCGAGCGCGCCGTCCCGGTGTGCGGCCATTTGGGCCTGACGCCGCAGTCGGTGAACATCTTCGGTGGCTACAAAGTACAGGGCCGCGATGAAGCCGCCGCTGAACGTCTGCTGGCCGATGCGCTGGCGCTGGAAGCCGCCGGTATGCAGCTGCTGGTGCTGGAGTGCGTGCCGGTGGCGCTGGCGGAACGCGTTACGAAAGCGCTGTCGGTGCCGGTGATCGGCATCGGCGCGGGCAACGTCACTGACGGTCAGATTCTGGTGATGCACGACGCCTTTGGCATTACCGGCGGTCACATTCCCAAATTTGCCAAAAATTTCCTCGCAGAAACCGGCGACATTCGTGCAGCGATTCGCCACTATATCGCCGACGTTGAAGCGGGCCTCTATCCAGCCGCTGAACACAGTTTTCAGTAAATCAGGAGATTTGCAGTGCTGATCATTGAAACACTGCCGATGCTGCGTCGTGAGATTCGTCGCTGGCGTCAGGCAGGTAAACGTATTGCGCTGGTGCCCACCATGGGCAACCTGCACGACGGTCATCTGACGTTGGTCGATGAAGCGCGCGAGCGCGCTGACGTTGTAGTGGTCTCGATTTTCGTCAATCCGATGCAGTTTAATCGTCCCGACGATTTAGCGCGCTATCCGCGCACGCTGCAGGACGACTGCGAGAAGCTGAATCGTCATAGCGTGGATCTGGTGTTTGCGCCCGCGCCCGCCGATGTCTATCCCAAAGGCCTGGATAGCCAAACCTTTGTGGAAGTGCCGGGTTTATCATCGCTGCTGGAAGGCGCCAGCCGTCCGGGACACTTCCGCGGCGTCTCCACCATCGTCAGCAAACTGTTTAATCTGGTGCAGCCAGACATCGCCTGCTTCGGCGAGAAGGATTTCCAGCAGCTGGCGATTATCCGCAAGATGGTGGCGGATATGGGCTTCGATATCGAGATTGTGGGCGTGCCAACGGTACGCGCAAAAGATGGCCTGGCGTTGAGTTCGCGCAATGGCTATCTCACCGCCGACGAGCGTAATATTGCAGCCGGTCTTAGCCAGGTGATGAACAGCATGGCCGAACGTCTGAGCAACGGCGAGCGCCATGTTGAAGAGATTATCGAGCAAGCGGAAGTGGCGTTGCGTGAGAAGGGTTTCCGTCCGGATGGACTGGCGATTTGCGATGCCGAAACCTTACAAGCGCTGAACGTGGACAGCCAGCGCGCGGTGATTTTGATGGCCGCATGGCTCGGCAATGCGCGTCTGATTGATAATCAGCAAGTGGATCTGACGGAGTAGTTTTCCGTTGTTTATTGGCAGCTTAACAAGGTTAGACAGTTATGATTCGCACCGTACTTCAAGGCAAACTGCATCGCGTTAAAGTCACTCAGGCAGATTTGCATTACGAAGGTTCCTGCGCCATTGACCAGGATTTCCTCGACGCCTCCGGCATTCTGCAATACGAAGCCATCGACATTTACAACGTCACCAACGGCCAGCGTTTTTCCACCTACGCGATTGCCGCTGAACGTGGCTCGAAGATCATCTCAGTCAACGGTGCCGCCGCACGCTGCGCCTGCGCTGGTGACATCATGATCATCTGCTCTTACGTGCAGGTCGAAGATGAAGTCGCACGCAGCTGGCAGCCGAAAGTTGCCTACTTCGAAGGCGATAACGAAATGAAGCGCCTCGCTAAGGCGTTACCAGTTCAGGTGGCTTGATATAACAAGGGCGCGGTTTTCACACCACGCCCTTTTCTTTGGTTGCCATGAATGGCGATCTTTTTGAAGATCACTCCCAAATCTACGTACGTAACCCGCGCCCACGCTGAATCAGCGAATACACCAGCACATAAAACACCACGATAAAGGCGATCAGCACCGATAGCGTGAACACCAGCGGCACATCGTTGATGCCGAGAAAACCGTAACGGAAGCCGCTGATCATATACACCACCGGATTCAGCTTCGACACCGCTTGCCAGAACGGCGGCAGCAGCGTCAGCGAGTAGAATACGCCGCCGAGATAGGTTAACGGCGTCAGCACGAAGGTGGGAATCAGGCTGATATCGTCAAAAGTGCGCGCGAATACCGCATTCAGCAGGCCCGCCAGTGAGAACAGAATCGCCGTCAGCAACAGCGTCAGCGCCACCATCGACCACGAATGCACGTGGAACGGCACGAAGAACAACGAAATCGCGGTAACCAAAATCCCCACGCACACGCCGCGCGCCACGCCGCCGCCGACATAACCGGCAATAATGATGTGCGTTGGCACCGGTGCCACCAGCAGCTCTTCAATGTTGCGCTGAAATTTGGCGCTAAAGAACGACGATGCCACGTTGGCATAAGCGTTAGTGATCACCGCCATCATGATCAGGCCCGGCACGATAAACTGCATGTAGCTGAAACCGTGCATATCGCCGATGCGTGAACCGATCAGATTGCCGAAGATGATGAAGTAGAGCGTCATGGTGATCACCGGCGGCACCAGCGTCTGAATCCAGATGCGGGCGAAGCGGTTGATCTCTTTGCTCCAGATGCTCTTGAGCGCCACCCAATACAAGTGCGTCATGCTTTCACTCCTGTTTTTCCCTGTGTCAGGCTGACGAACAGCTCCTCAAGGCGGTTAGCTTTGTTACGCATACTCAGCACCTGCACGCCCTGCGTGCTCAGCTGGCTGAACACGCTGTTCAGACCTTGCTCACGCATCACTTCCACTTCCAGCGTCGAGGTATCGACCAGTCGATACTGGAAGCCCTCCAGCTGCGGCAGCGGGCTACGCGGCGCCAGATCGAGGATAAAGGTTTCGGATTGCAGCTTGGAGAGCAACCCTTTCATCGAGGTGTTCTCAACCAGCTCGCCGCTCTGAATAATACCGATATTGCGGCACAGCATTTCCGCCTCTTCCAAATAGTGCGTGGTGAGGATGATGGTGGTGCCTTTAATGTTCAGCTCTTTCAGGAAACTCCACATCGAACGGCGCAGTTCGATATCTACGCCGGCGGTCGGTTCATCGAGGATCAGCAGCTTCGGCTCATGCATCAGCGCACGCGCGATCATCAGGCGGCGCTTCATACCGCCCGAAAGCATGCGCGCACGTTCGTTGCGTTTGCCCCACAGATCGAGCTGATTGAGGTATTTTTCCGCG
Organism: Pantoea leporis; assembly: GCF_028048155.1. Classification (NCBI taxonomy): domain Bacteria; kingdom Pseudomonadati; phylum Pseudomonadota; class Gammaproteobacteria; order Enterobacterales; family Erwiniaceae; genus Pantoea; species Pantoea leporis. The sequence continues at coordinate 349,131 of NZ_JALMEU010000003.1, read as the reverse complement.
CGTTTATTAGCTTCAGCGCGTTCAACACCGTAATAACCAGCCTGATTGACCACAATCTGCATTACGGTTTCAAACGGGTTGAAGTTGAACTCCTGCGGCACCAGCCCAAGCTGGCGCTTGGCGTTGACCACATCTTTTTGCAGGTCATAGCCAAACACGCGCACGCTGCCGCCGGTTTTATTCACTAACGAGCTGATAATACCGATGGTGGTGGATTTACCGGCGCCGTTTGGCCCCAGCAGGGCGTAAAAGTCGCCCGCTTCCACGTTGAGATCGAGTCCTTTCAGCGCCTGTACGCCGCCGGGATAGGTTTTGGTCAGCCCGGAAATTTCCAGTGCATATGTCATTGCGAATCCATACCTTGTTGTAGAGACATCAAAGGCCTATGAAAATGGTAATGCGCACGAGCGATGTCGCGGTCATTAACATTAAGAAATCAATGGAGTTTAGCAGAGAGTCGAGCCAGCCCATAAACCGTTGGCTTACGGGCTGCGCAGTGTATCGCAGGCGGGGAAGTTTAGCCTTGGACGATTGTGCGGTTATTCACCGGTCGGGATAACTTTGCCGATATACGGCAGATGTCGATAGCGCTGGGCGTAATCGATACCAAAGCCGACCACGAACTCATCGGGAATGGTAAAGCCAACATATTCAACCGTGACGTCCACTTCACGACGCTCTGGCTTATCCAGCAAGGTACAAATCGCCAGTGACTTTGGCTCGCGCAGGCGCAGGATTTCACGCACTTTGCTCAGCGTATTGCCGGAATCGATGATGTCTTCCACGATCAGCACATCCTTGCCGCGAATATCTTCATCGAGATCTTTGAGGATTTTCACATCGCGGCTGCTCGACATGCCGCTGCCGTAGCTTGACGCCGTCATAAAGTCGACTTCATGCGGCACGTCGATGGCGCGGCACAGATCGGCCATAAACATAAAGGAGCCGCGCAGCAAACCCACCAGCACCATTTCGCTGCCGCTGTTGCGGTAGTGCTCGTTGATCTGCTTGCCCAGTTCGGCAATTCGGGTTGCGATCTCTTGCTCGGAGATCATCACGTCGACGGTATGTTTCATTGCATGCGTCCAGTTACGGTTTTTGGAAAGCCACGAAGTCTATCATAGACGAGCCAGCGTCTAACGCCGCGCACAGAACGCAAACGATTCCGTGGCGGAATTTATCGCGCTGGCGTTAACTGTAGGAACACGTCCGCCCCTTTACCGCCGAGTTCTGGAGTTCCTATGACCGCTTCATCCAGTAAAAAAACCAAAATTGGTACGCGCGATCTGCACCCGGAAACGCAGATGCTGAATTACGGTTACGATCCGCAGTTATCGGAAGGCGCGGTGAAACCGCCGGTGTTTCTCACCTCCACCTTCGTGTTTAACAGTGCCGAAGAGGGGCAGGATTTTTTCGATTTCGTCGCCGGGCGCAAGCAGCCGCCGGAAGGCAAAACTGGTGGGCTGGTCTATTCACGCTTCAACCATCCCAACAGCGAAATCGTAGAAGATCGGCTGGCGGTGTATGAAGGCGCGGAAAGCGCGGCGCTGTTCTCTTCCGGCATGTCGGCGATTGCCACCACGCTGCTGACGTTTGCGCGTCCGGGTGAAGTGATTCTGCATTCCCAGCCGCTGTACGGCGGCACCGAAACGCTGCTGAGCAAAACGCTGCACGATTTGGAGATCAAAGCGGTGGGTTTCAGCGATGGCACCGATGAAGATAAGGTGCATGAAGCGGCGAAGCTGGCGTGGCAGCGCGGACGCGTGGCGCTGATTCTGATTGAGACGCCCGCCAATCCCACCAACAGCCTGGTAGACATTCAGTTGATGCAGCAGGTGGCAGATGTGATTGCGCAGCAGCAAGGTTCGCGGCCGATTCTCGCCTGCGATAACACGCTGCTTGGGCCGGTGTTCCAACAGCCGTTGCAGCATGGCGCAGATTTGTCGCTCTATTCACTGACCAAATATGTCGGCGGCCACTCGGACCTGATTGCCGGTGCGGTGCTGGGTAGCAAAGCGTTGATCGGCAAGGTACGTTCGCTGCGCAGCGCCATCGGCACGCAGCTGGATCCGCACTCCAGCTGGATGATTGGCCGCTCGCTGGAAACGCTGTCGCTGCGTATGGAGAAAGCCACCAGCAATGCCGAAAACGTGGCGGCGTTTTTACGCGATCATCCGCAGGTGGAAAAACTGCATTGGCTGCCGTATCTGGCGGCAGAAAGTCCGGCGGGCAAAACGTATCAGCGCCAGTGCAGCGGCGCGGGTTCAACCTTCTCGTTTGATATTCGTGGCGGGCAAGCGGCGGCGTTCCGTTTCCTTAATACGCTGGAACTGTTCAAGCTGGCGGTGAGCCTCGGCGGCACCGAATCGCTTGCCAGCCATCCTGCCAGCACCACCCATTCGGGCGTGCCGCAGGATGTGCGACAGCGTATTGGCATCACCGATTCGACCGTGCGCTTGTCGATTGGTATCGAACATCCTGACGACCTGATCGAGGATATTCGCCTGGCACTGGAGTCGTCGGTTAACTGACGCTAAAACCGAGCATCATGCCGGTATCTTCATGCTCCAGCAGATGGCAATGCGCCATGTACGCATTGTCGGCGTTAGCGACATAGTTGAAGCGCACCAGCACTTCGCTGCGCCAGCCGTTAACGTTGACGATGTCCTTCCAGCCTGCGCGATGCGCCGCAGGCGGCTTGCCGTTTTCTGACAGGATGCGGAACTGCGTGCCGTGAATGTGGAACGGATGCAGCATGTGATCACCTTCACCGGAAATCGTCCACTTCTCCACTTTGCCCAATTCCACGTTGAACATCGGCTTGGTCATATTAAATGCCTGACCATTGATCTTGTTGCCATTATGGAAATCATAGGCGGCAGTTTTGCCGTGGCTGCCGTGATCCATCGCCATATCGCCATGATCCATCGGCTTCGCGCTATCACTCATCGCCATGTTGCCATGATCCATTTTCATGCCGCCCATGGCTTTATCGCCGTAACGATCCATCAGCGCCTGCATACCTTGCTGATCAAGCTGCGGATCCATCATCAGCTGCAGCCAGCGGCTTTGCAGGCCTTCGGTGGCGGGAATGGGCGGCAGATCCACCAGCTTGTCCGGCAGCGTACCGCTGGCCATCACGCGCAGCGGCAGAATGTTGACCAGCGGCAGCGGTTGGTCAAACGGCGCCAGCGTCATGCCCATCTGCGTCACCGGCAGCGTCACTACGTCGAAGGCTTTGCCATCTGACGTATCCACCAGCACTTCAAAACGCTCGCCCGGCAGCAGCGGCAAGCTATCGACTTTCACCGGCTCGGCCAGCAGCCCACCGTCGCTGCCAATTACGTACAGCGGACGTTGGTCGCTGGTGGCGATATGCAGCGAACGCGCGTTACAGCCGTTAAGCAAACGCAGACGCAGCCAGCCGCGTGGCACCGCATGCTGCGGATATTGCACGCCGTTGGTGAGCATCATTTCGCCAAACCAGCCGACGGCGGCGCGCATGATATCGAGCTGATAATCGATTTGCGTTCCCGCTTTATTTAGCTGCTTATCCTGGAAAATCAGCGGCACATCGTCTTCGCCCCACTGCATCGGCAGACGCAACTTGCCGGACGCTTCATCTTCCAGCAGCACCAAACCCGCCAGACCTTGCGCCACCTGATAACCGGTTTTGCCGTGGTGATGCGGATGGAACCAGCAGGTCGCGGCGGGTTGATCAGGGGTGAAACTGACCTGACGCGTCGCGCCGGGCGCAATAATCCCTTGCGGGCCGCCATCAACATCGCCGGGGATCTCCAGCCCGTGCCAGTGCAAGGTGGTGGCTTCCGGCAGTTGATTATGGATATTCACCGTGACGGCTTTTTCGCGTTGCAGACGCAGCGCGGGTCCGAGCAATCCACCGTTGTATCCCCAGGTAGGCACCGCTTTGCCATTCCATTGGCTGCTACCGGTCATGGCGGTCAAGGTGTATTGCCCGCGGGCATCAGGCTGCAAAATGGAGGGAATCGGTAATAATGGGCGCGTGGCGGCCATTAGTGAGCGGCTCCACAGCGGCAGCGCACCGGCGGCGCTGAGTGCGGCAGTCAACTTTAGAAAATGACGACGTTGCATATTCTTATCCTTGTCGTGAATAAGGGCACAGCGTAAACCTTTACCCTGCGGGAGGGTCAAGCCCTGAAACAGATTGCACTGATAAAAAGGGTGGGAATGGCCCGAAAGGGCAAATTTAGCGGAATAGCGGCAATAACTGTGCTAACGTCAATAAATTGTCCCTTGTTGAGAATGATTATGACGAAAAGCATCAAGATCCTGCTGCTGGCGGGACTCCTTGGCTTCTCCTCCACCAGTTTTGCCCTGAGCGAATCCGAAGCAGAAGATCTGGCCGACCTCACCGCCGTGTTCGTTTATCTCAAGAACGATTGTGGCTATCAGGATTTGCCAGACGCGCAGATTCGTAAAGCACTGGTGTTTTTCGCCCAACAGAACCGTTGGGATTTAAGCAACTACAGCAATTACAACATGAAGTCGCTGGGCGAAGAGAGCTACAAGGATTTGAGCGGTATCGCCATTACCAACGACAAGAAGTGTAAGTCGCTGGCGCGCGATTCGTTGAGTTTGCTGGCTTACGTTAAGTAATCATTGCCCGCTGGTTGGTGCTTGCTGTCCCCCTCCTCGGTCGGTGCTCGCTGTCCCCCTCCTCGGTCCTCCCCCACAAGTGGGGGAGGAAGATGCTGCAATATGTCAGTTCGAGAGTTGCATGTGGCAGCGTCTCCTTCCCCCGCTGGCGGGGGAAGGCCGGGATGGGGGACAGCCAGCACAATCTCAATCTAAATCTAAACCGTCAACTCCAATCCAATACCCCGCTCGCGCAGGTCGCGGCACACCGCTTCATCCAGACGTGCATCCGTCACCACATCAGTCAGGCTATCAATCGGCGCGGCGCAATACAGCGACCATGAACCGTATTTACTGCTGTCAGCCAGCAGAACGCGGCGGCGCGCGTTGGCCAGCAGATCCATCTTCAATCCGGCTTTCTCTTCGGTTGGCGTGGTAATCCCGCGTTCGATGCTCCACGAGTTGCAGCTGACAAAGGCAATATCAGGATTGATGCTGCGCAGCAAACGGCGACCATGTTCGCCAATGCACGACTGGCTGGAATCGTCGATGCGTCCACCAATAATGGTGGTTTCAATTTGCTTAAACTCCGACAGAAACAGCGCGATATGCAGATCGGCGGTGATGACCCGCAGCTTGAGGTGCGTCAGCTGGCGCGCCAGCTCCAGCATGGTGGTGCCGGCATCCAGCACCACCGCATCACCCGACTGCACGTAGCTGGCGGCAAACTGCGCGATGGCCTGCTTCTCGGCGAGATTACGCTGCATCTTCTCCAGCGTGGTCGGCTGATTGGGGATAAAGCGATTCAGCGTAACGCCGCCATGGCTGCGGCTGATAACGCCTTCTTTATCCAGCTTGATCAGATCGCGGCGGATCGTCGCTGGCGAGGCAGAAATCGCGCTCACCAGTTGTTCAACAGTGACCAAATTATGGCTCTTCAGATAATCCATAATCTGGTCGAGACGGCTTTGTCCCTTCATATTTCCCTATGCAAGCTGCATCGCGAGTTTAATGGAGATCGCCATGCTCGCAGAGTTCGCTTTACCTGTCCAGGCGATATCAAACGCGGTGCCGTGGTCCGCCGAGGTGCGGATAAACGGCAGGCCCGCAGTGATGTTAACACCATCGTAAAAGCCTAGTAATTTCAGCGGGATATGGCCTTGATCGTGGTACATCGCTACCACCATATCGTATTGTCCTTCCTGACACTGCAGGAACACGGTATCGGGCGGACACGGGCCGCTGACATCAATGCCCTGCGCTTTCATGGCGTTAATGGCAGGCGCGACGATGGTGATCTCTTCATCACCAAACAGACCGTTTTCACCGGCATGCGGATTAACCCCCGCCACCGCGATGCGCGGCTGGTCGAAACCGACGCGGCGCAGGAAGCTGTCGGCCATGCCGATCACCGTTTGAATGCGCTCGCCGTTTAAGGTATCGAGGAACTTACGCAGCGCAATATGCGTGGTGACGTGAATCACTTTCAGCTTATCGGTGTAGAGCACCATGGCGTAATTTTTGGTGTTGGTCAGTTGCGCCAGCAGTTCGGTGTGGCCGGGATAGATATGACCCGCCGAGTGCAGCGCCTCTTTGTTTAACGGTGCGGTAGCGATCGCCTGCACGTCGCCAGCCAGCGCCAGTTCGGTGGCGCGTTTGACGCAACGCCAGGCCAAATCACCCGCTGCTTTCTGCACCACGCCAGGCTGCAGCGCGGCGGCATCCGCCAGCGGCTCATCAATCACGTTGATCATGCCGGGCGCGAAATGCGCATCCTTGACCTGGTCGAGCACGCGCAGTTCAGCCTGCGGCGTGACATGTAAACCCATCACCCGACGCAGCGTGTTAGCGCAACCGACCACCACGGCAGGCGCGCCCGCTAACTCCCCTTCTGCCAGCGCTTTAATGATGATCTCCGGGCCGATGCCCGCCGGATCGCCCATGGTAATCGCAATAATTTTACTCACTCGACTTCTCCTCAATAAAACGAATGGCTTCTACCAGGGTGTTTTCGTCACCAAAGCCACCTGCTTTGGTCATCACCGGCAGGTGTAATTCACTGTTAAGCAAAACCCCGTGCGGTACGCAGCCCGCCACAAGGCCCTGAATCTGAAAACCGCGGGCACCTGATGCCTGTGCCACGGCAATCGCCACATCGCCGCCAGAGAGATAAAGCCCAGCAGGCTGCACCTCGCGGCACACGCGGCGGGTTAACTGCGCGAGAAACTGGCAGATGCGTTCGCCCAATAGCTGACGAGAAACCTGATGCTGTTGGCACAACTGCGCAATCTCATGACGCTGCCCGGCATGTTGGGTAGTGCGTACCACGCAATGCGCGCCGTCGTGCAGCGCCTGCTGCATCTCTTGCTGCCACCGTTCAGCCTGCGGCCAGGCCGGTTGGGCAAACAGCTGACGGATATCAATGTCGATAATGCGGATGTCACGCTGGCTAGCGAGGCGTGTAATCTGCTGCTGCGCAATGGCGCTCATCGAACCGACCACCGCCAGCACCGGACGCGACTGACGTGCCGCCAGCAACGCGCCGAGCGCATCGCTGAGCCCGGATGCTCCGGCCAACAACGGACGCGTCTCCAGCGTGGCTGCCGCGGCCATCAACAAGGCAATGTCGGCGTCCTGCTCGATATCCACCACCAGCAAACCTTGCTTGCTGGCCAGCACCTGCGCCAGTTGATCGCTGCGCAGCGTGGCGAGATCGAGGGTTTCACCCGGCAATGTGCTCTGCATCTGCAGACACGTCAGCACATGGCCGCTGGTGACCGGCGTTTTGGGATCGCTGGCGAATTCGCTGTCGATCAAACGCTGCTGATGGATCCACACGTCACCCGCACGCGTGGTGCGTCCGAGCTTCGGCACCGCCGGCACCACTAAGGCTAATGTTTTACCGCTGGCCTGCATCGCGGCTTCGATCTCCGCGCCGGGATTGCCGCGCAGCGTGGAATCGATCTTCTTAAATAACCAACCGTCGTTAGCGATGGCCTGATGTTGCTCAATGGCAGCTCGCGTGCGTTGGGCCGCTTCTTGTGCGCTGGTTGCACGGCTATCGGTGCTGATCACCAGCACATCGGCAGCACCAGCGTCGTGTGGCGTGCTGCTCTCAAACAGCACATGCACACGCGCCCCGGCTTGTGCCAGCCCGCTGCCCGCGTCATTGGCGCCGGTAAAGTCATCGGCAATCACTAAGACTGGCGTTTTCCATGGCTGTGAAGTCATGCTCTCTCCTCTTCCGGCCGCTGCCGGGTCGCAATGATTATATTCAATCATGATTGATTATATGTGAGCAAGATCAAATTAATCGAAATCAATTTGCCCTATAAAATTAGGCACTGCAGTGATGGAACTTGCGGCGATTGAGCAAAATCAATCATTCCGCGCAAAAAACGTAAGGGTAAGAGATGAATATCAACAGCACCGTGATCAGTGGCTTTCAGGCGCTTAATGACCTCAGCTATTTACTGCAAGGTAAAGACAAAGCGCTGCTGGTGACCGATAAGAATATTGAAGGCATTCCGGCGGTACAAAAGCTGATCGCCCAGCTCACGCAGCAGATTGCCAGCCTGAGCATCGTCAACACGGTGCCGCCAGAGCCTAGCCAGCACGATGTGGCGGCCATTGTCGCCGCGCTGCCGAGCACCGATGTGGATCTGGTGATTGGCATCGGCGGTGGCAGCGTACTGGATGTCGCTAAGCTGCTGTCGATTCTGTGTGTCGAAGATGCGCCGACACTGGAGGCGTTACTGGCTGGTGAGAAGCCGCACACGCGCACCACTTCGCTACTGATTCCGACCACCGCAGGTACTGGCTCGGAAGCCACGCCCAACGCGATTCTGGCGATCCCCGAGAAAGAGACCAAAGTCGGCATTATCACGCCAGTGATGCTGCCAGATTATGTCGCGCTGGTGCCAGAACTCACCACCAGCATGCCACCGCACATCGCCTCTTCCACCGGTATCGATGCGCTGTGCCATTTGATTGAGTGCTTTACCGCGACCGTGGCGAACCCGGTGAGCGATAACTATGCGCTGATCGGCATGAAAAAGCTGTTTGCCAGCCTCGAAACCACTATCGCCGAACCCGACAATCTCGAAGCGCGCCTGAATATGCTGTGGGCATCTTATTATGGTGGCGCGTCCATTGCGCATGCCGGTACGCATCTGGTGCACGCCATGTCTTATCCGCTGGGCGGCAAATATCACCTGCCGCACGGTGTCGCCAACGCCATTCTCCTTGCGCCCTGCATGCGCTTTGTACGACCGGCGGCGGTGAGCAAATTCGCTCAGGTTTACGATCTGCTGTCGGATGCCGACATCACGCTGGACGACGAAGCCAAATCCCACGCGCTGGTGGCGTATTTTGCCGCACTGGTGAAGCGCCTGAAGCTGCCCGCCAGCCTGGAAGAGCTGGGTATCGGCCCGGATCATTTGCCGTATCTGGTGGAAGCCGCGCTCGACGTGCAGCGCCTGATGAAGAATGTACCGATGAAAGTGGGCGCCGAAGACGTACGAAACGTCTACCTGACGCTGTTTCCGGCTTTGAATCACTAAGTATTATCGAGGACAACATGAGTAAGAAAATTCAGGGCGTGTTAACCGCCATCGTCACCACCTTTGATCGCGACGGCGCATTCAACCCAGCCGCCCAGCGCGAGCAGGTACAACGCCAGTTAAGCGCCGGCAACGGTATCTTTTGCGGCGGCACCAACGGCGAATTCTTCGTGCTGAACGAACAGGAGAAGCTGGCGGTAACGCAGACCTGCGTTGATGAAGTGAACGGCAGCGCACCGGTGGTGGCGCACATTGGCGAGATCTCCACGCGTGAAACCATTCGCCTTGGGAAACAAGTGGCGAAGCTGGGCGTGGATGCGGTTTCGGTCATCACACCCTATTTCGTGCCGCTAAAGCAGGAAGAGCTGATTGCCCACTATCGCGCGGTGGCTGACGCCATCGACGTGCCGCTGTTCCTTTACAACATTCCGGCGCGCACCGGCAACACGCTGCAACCGGAAACCGTACGCACGTTGGCCGCACACCCAAACATCATCGGTATCAAAGACAGCGCCGGCAGCTATGAGAGCCTGAGCGGCTTCCTGCAAGCGGCTGCAGGCATCAACAGTTTTGATGTGCTGAACGGCCCGGATTCGCTGATTCATCAGGGCTTTGTCGACGGCTGTTCGGCCTGTATTTCTGGCCTTGCTAACGTGGCGCCTAAAGAGATCAACGCAATTTGGGCGCACTTCCATGCCGGCGATATCGAAGGTTCGCGCCTGGCGCAAGAAAATGTGACCGGTCTGCGCACCGATCTGTATAGCGTCGGCTTCTCTCCCGCCGCAGTGAAAAAAGCAGTGACGCTGCTTGGTTTTGAGGTTGGTGACAGCCGCTACGCGGTGAGTTTCTCAGCCGAAGAAGAGCAGAAGATCCGCCAGATTGTGAATCAGTATTTGCAGTAATTAGAGTCATCACCATAGCAGCGTGAAGCCGATTTCAATCGCCGCACAAGCCGTAGCGGCGCGATTTTTCGCGCAATAAATTGCGCCGCTACGATGCATGCGATCCGCGGGAACGGTATTTATTTTCAACATCGGGAAGAATTATGAAAGTCATCTGTACCTCACCGTCGTTTGCAAAATATGACGCGACGCCGATAACCACGCTGCAACAGCACGGTTTTGAGCTGATCACGCTGCCCGCCGATGCGCCGCTGAGCGCACTCCAGCCGCATCTGGCGGACACCGTGGCGCTGATCGTGGCTTTTACTGACATCAATGAAGAGCTGCTGGCGTTAGCACCGCAGCTGAAAATCGTCTGTAAGCACGGCGTTGGCGTCGACAACATCAATCTGGATGCCACGCGTGCACGCGGGATTTACGTCACCAACGTGCCGGATGCCAATAAACATGCTGTCGCTGATTTCGCCTTTGCTTTGATCCTTAACAGCGCGCGTCAGATCACCCAAGCCGCCATCGAAACCCGAGCGGGCAGCTGGCCGCGTATTTTTGCCACCGACGTGTACGGCAAAACGCTGGGCATCATCGGGCTGGGCAATATTGGCAAGCAGGTCGCGCTGCGCGCCAGAGGTTTCAACATGCGGGTGATCGCATTTGATTTTTATCCTGATGAGCCGTTTGCTGCTGAAAACGGCATCGACTTCGTCACGCTGGATCAGCTGACCGAAACCAGCGATTTCATCACTCTGCACATGCCGCTTACCGACAAAACGCAGAATCTGTTTAATGCCGCGCGCCTCAAACGCATGAAGAAAAATGCCTTCCTGATTAATGCCTCACGCGGCGGCGTAGTGAATGAGCAGGATCTTTATCAGGCGCTGCTGGATAACGTGATCGCCGGAGCAGCGGCTGACGTGTTTGTGCAGGAACCGCTGACCGAGCATCCGCTGTTTACGCTTAGCAACTTCATTCCCACTTCGCATATCGCCGGTTACACCGACGGTGCGATCAGCGCGATTGGTGAACGCTGCGTGACGCAAATTGTGCAGTGCATCCAACAGGGCGAACGCCCAATCAACGTGATGAACGGGCTGGAATAACACGCCGCCTTATCCTGTAACCTTTTTCGAGTGGATAATTACTATGACTAACTCTGCGCGCTCGAGTCGTATCCGTTGGTGGATTGCTGGCCTGATGTGGCTGGCCATCGCCATTAACTACATTGACCGCACCGTTCTCTCGGCAGCGGCTCCGCATCTGATCAAAGAACTCGATATCAATCCTGAAATGATGGGCTTCATCATGGCGGCGTTCTTCTGGTCTTATGCGCTGTTGCAGATCCCGGCGGGCTGGTTTGCCGATCGCTTCGGCCAGAAAAAAGGGCTTGGTATCGCCGTCGGCTGGTGGTCGATCGCCACCATGGCGATGGGACTGGCGACCGGCTTTAAATCGCTGCTGGCGCTGCGTTTAGCACTCGGTGTCGGTGAGGCCGCCGCCTATCCCAGCAACGCGGGCATTACCGCGCGCTGGTTCCCGGATCGCGAACGCGCCACGGTTTCTGGCCTGTTCGACAGTGCCTCCAAATTTGGTGGTGCGGTGGCCATGCCGCTAATCGTCTTTATGATCGCCCTGTTCGACTGGCGTCTGACCTTCCTCGCTATAGGCGCGCTGGGCTTGTTCTGGGTGATTGCCTGGTACTTTATCTACGCCGAGAATCCGGAAGATCATAAGTCGATAAGCCAGCAAGAAGTGCGCTTCATCCGTAATGGTCAGACGCAAAAGCACGGCGACAAAAGCGTGCGTCCGATGAAGTGGTACAAGCTGCTGCGCTATCGCAATATCTGGGCAATGTGCATTGGCTTTTTCACCATCAACTACACCTCCTATTTCTTTATTACCTGGTTGCCGACCTATCTGGTGAAAGATAAAGGCATGGATTTCCTCAAAATGGGGATGGTGGCTGCGCTGCCGCTGATCTGTGGCATGGTGATTGAAGTGCTGGCGGGTTGGGCATCGGATCGGATGGTGCATAACAAAGTGCTGTCGCTGACCGCTACACGCAAACTGTTTCTCACCATCGGCCTGCTGATGGCGCTGTGTATCGGATTTGCCCCGTTCACCGATTCGGTGTTTATGACCGTGCTGCTGCTGTGTATCGCCAAATCCGGCACCACCGTGGCGGCATCACAAGTGTGGGCCTTGCCGGGCGATGTGGCACCGCAAAACAGCGTGTCGATTGTGGCGGGGCTGCAGAATACCGTTTCAAACATGGGCGGCGCGGTGGGTCCAATCATAACCGGCGCGATTGTTGGCGCAACCGGTCACTTTACCTGGGCGCTGGTGTTCTCGGCGGTGCTGGTGGTAATTGGCATTCTTAACTATCTGTTCCTGATGGGTAAAGTTGAACCTATCGTCGATGAGGAACAGGTGACGCATGCGCATTCCGTGGCAAGTGGCGCGACGCGGTAATCGGCTGGGTCGCCATCAATGGCGACCTTACTGTTTAGTTATTTACCGGCAATAAACAGCCGATAAGCGGCAATCACTGCAAGAAAATCGTCGACGCCACAGAAAGAGAGGCTCTCTTCGTCGTAATAAGTCATGCCCTCTTCCATGCCGTCATCTTCCAGCGCCAGCTGGTTGGCACGAATCATCACCTCTTCATCATCCAGCCACAGCGTGTATTCATGCCCGACACGCTGCCACTGATTGATGGTGCCTTTCACCTGTTGGGCAGCGGCCTCAACTTCATCCAGCAACGGCAGATTGTCTTTGACCTCTTCGTTGAACCAGTGCCCCACCGCTTCGTGGTCCATCGACATACGCACTTTGACCTGACCGGTCAAATCACGCAGAAATTCATATTCCATGATTGCCTCATACTGATGACGCGCTGTGCAGCACAGTGTTAGTGCATTTTGTGCGCAGCACGCTGAATAAAGTGGGATCGCGCTCGCATTATGCCTGGAGATGTCAGCGGAAAAAAGGGCATAAAAAAAGGGACGATTTTCATCGTCCCCTTGTTCATCCCGATAACCGATTAAACGGCAGTCTGGAAGATCACTGTGTCGGCTTTGTCAGTGTATTGTCCCAGCTGATCAAAGTTGAGGTAGCGATACGTGTCAGCCGCGGTCTTATCAACCTGCAGCATGAACTGCTGATACTCGTCCGGCGTTGGCAGCTTGCCAAGCAGCGAAGCGACCGCCGCCAGCTCTGCTGACGCCAGGAAGACGTTCGCACCGGTACCCAGACGGTTCGGGAAGTTACGGGTTGAGGTGGAAACCACCGTCGCGCCGTCTGCCACACGCGCCTGGTTACCCATGCACAGTGAACAGCCCGGAATTTCGATACGCGCACCGCTCTTACCAAAGACGCTGTAATAGCCCTCCTCGGTCAGCTGTGCGGCGTCCATTTTGGTTGGCGGCGCAACCCACAGACGGGTTGGCAGCTGGCCTTTATGGGCATCCAGCAGCTTACCGGCCGCGCGGAAGTGACCGATGTTGGTCATGCACGAACCGATGAACACTTCGTCAATCTTCTCGCCCTGCACGTCAGACAACCAACGCGCGTCGTCTGGATCGTTCGGTGCGCACAGAATTGGCTCTTTGATCTCGGCCAGATCGATATCGATCACCGCCGCGTATTCAGCATCCGCATCGCCTTCCAGCAGTTGCGGATCGGCCAGCCATTTCTGCATGCCTTCAATGCGGCGCTCCAGCGTACGACGATCGCCGTAGCCTTCCGAGATCATCCATTTCAGCAGCACGATGTTCGAGTTGAGATACTCGATGATCGGCTCTTTATCCAGCTTGATGGTACAGCCGGCAGCAGAGCGCTCAGCCGAGGCATCGGTCAGCTCAAATGCCTGCTCAACTTTCAGTTTCGGCAGACCTTCGATTTCCAGCACGCGGCCAGAGAAGATGTTCTTCTTCCCTTTTTTCTCAACGGTCAGCAAGCCAGCTTTGATCGCATACAGCGGAATGGCGTGTACCAGATCGCGCAGGGTGATACCCGGCTGCATTTCGCCTTTGAAGCGCACCAGCACCGATTCCGGCATATCCAGCGGCATCACGCCCGTCGCAGCAGCAAACGCCACCAGACCAGAACCTGCCGGGAAGGAAATACCGATTGGGAAACGGGTGTGTGAGTCACCGCCGGTACCAACGGTATCTGGCAGCAGCATACGGTTCAGCCAGCTGTGGATAACGCCATCGCCAGGACGCAGCGACACGCCGCCACGGTTCATGATGAAGTCTGGCAGCGTATGGTGCGTGGTCACGTCGACCGGCTTCGGATAGGCGGCGGTATGGCAGAATGACTGCATCACCAGGTCAGCGGAGAAGCCGAGGCACGCCAGGTCTTTCAGTTCATCACGGGTCATTGGACCGGTGGTGTCCTGAGAACCCACTGAGGTCATTTTTGGTTCGCAGTATGAGCCCGGACGGACACCCTCTACGCCGCACGCGCGGCCGACCATTTTCTGCGCCAGCGAGTAACCGCGGGTGCTAACAGCCACATCTTTGGCTTGCACGAACACATCGCTATGCGGCAGACCCAGCGATTCGCGCGCTTTGGTGGTCAGGCCGCGACCGATGATCAGCGGAATACGACCGCCAGCACGGACTTCGTCCAGCAGCACGTCGGTTTTCAGCTCAAAGGTCGCCAACAATTCGTCGGTTTCGTGATTGCGCACTTCGCCTTTGTACGGGTAAACGTCAATGACATCGCCCATGTTCAGACGATCAACGTCGAGCTCGATCGGCAAGGCGCCCGCATCTTCCATGGTGTTGAAGAAGATTGGAGCAATTTTACCGCCGAGGCACAGACCGCCGCCCTTTTTGTTTGGCACGTAAGGGATATCATCGCCCATAAACCACAGCACCGAGTTGGTGGCGGATTTACGTGAAGAACCGGTACCGACCACGTCGCCGACGTAGGTCAACGGGAAGCCTTTGGTCTGCAGTGCTTCGATCTGTTTGATCGGGCCAATGTTACCCGCATCGTCGGGTTCGATGCCTTCACGGGCGTTCTTCAGCATTGCCAGCGCGTGCAGTGGAATATCCGGACGTGACCATGCATCCGGCGCCGGAGAGAGGTCGTCGGTGTTAGTTTCGCCGGTCACTTTGAACACGGTGGTGGTAATTTTTTCAGCCAGTTTTGGACGCTTCAGGAACCATTCGGCATCGGCCCAGGACTGGATAATTTTTTTCGCGTGTGGGTTACCCGCTTTGGCTTTCTCTTCGACATCGTAGAAGTTATCGAACATCAGCAGCGTGTGAGACAGGGCTTCGGCAGCAATCGGTGCTAAGGCTTCATCTTCTAGCGCTTCAATCAGCGCATGGATGTTATAACCGCCCTGCATGGTGCCCAGCAGCTCAACGGCTTTTTCGCGAGTAACCAGAGGAGAGTGGGCTTCGCCCTTAGTGACAGCTGCCAGGAAACCGGCTTTTACGTACGCCGCTTCATCAACACCTGGTGGGACACGGTTGACCAACAGGTCGGTCAGGAATTCTTCTTCACCCGCTGGCGGGTTTTTCAGCAGTTCAACCAGCGCGGCCATTTGGGAAGCATCTAACGGCTTAGGTACGATTCCCTGGGCAGCACGCTCGGCAACGTGCTTACGGTATTCTTCTAGCACGACGTTCTCCTCGCTCTCATTGTATAGCTTTCCGGTGCACCCCTTGATGCTGACGAACAGTAGGGTGAGGTGCCCGGTTCCGCGTGGGGCAGCATAGCAGCATTTCGCCTGATTGTTAATCTGTTTACAAAAAAGCAACATTCGTGCGTTTTTTAGCAGCTTCATCTGCAAATTGAGCGGGATCACATAAAAAAGCAGGCTTTGAAAGCCTGCTTGTTCTCATATACGCAGAAGAGTGTTAACGATCAACCAGCACGAATTCGCTGTCGTTATAGCGTTCGCCCAGAATATTTTTCTCGCTAAACCACTCGTCCAGCGTGGCGACATCCGCATGACGTAATGCTAAATCGGCGGCGACACAGTTCTGTTCCAGATGGGCGATTTTGCTGGCACCGGGAATCGGCACAATAAACTCGCCTTTTGCCAGCACCCACGCTAACGCTAGCTGGGCGGCTGTTGCATCATAACCTCCAGCCATCTCGGTAAGTTGATTCACTAACTTCTGGTTATGAGCCTGCGCATTCTGCAGGGTGGTAATGAGCGGATATTACACGCAGCCCGTACGGGCGTAGGCATTGCCTTTCTGCATCAAGGTACGGTGCGGGAAGATTTAATTCGCGGTGACTTAGTAGAAATACTGGCGGACTTCACTCAGGTAGAAGAAGGATTCTGGCTCTACTATCCGAGCCGTAAATATCTTTCTGCTCCGCTAAGGCATTTTATTGATTGGCTTAAAGAAATTAACTTTTAATTAAAAACATCCATTACTCGATCTATTTAAATGGTTAGATAATATATGAATCCATTAATCATAAATAATTTTAGAATTAAGGTGAAATATAAGAAGTTTGGCGTACGCTGCCTGCGGGCGCTTGAGGCAACTTGCTTCAAGCTGAAAAGATTGGGGTAGGTTGTGGAGAGTGAACCCGTGAGATTAATTTTCATTAACCACACGGGTGAGCGACTTAACACCCTAACACCTAGACAATGTCAGGGTAGTCGCTTGCTCGTGCTAAATCAAGAGGAACGTGACTATGAAGTCTATATTCAGCAAGCTGATTATCAGCGGACTCATTCTATTAGGATTGTGTCTGGTTAATCGCAGTTCACTCTGTGAATTACGATTACGGATATTCACTGCTGAATTATCGGCTGTTATGGCTTACGAACCACAACAGTAAAACTTCATTAGCGGGAGTTCGCTCCCGCTATTTCGGCATTGCGCATGTGTTAGCTATCGCGCCTTTTTTATTTGTTTATGTAAATAGAACCACTAATAATAAACGGCTCCTTAAAGGAGCCGTTTATTTATTCAAAGCGCAAACTTATTTCTTTTTCGCTTTAGGGTTCGGCAGGTCCGTGATGCTACCTTCGAACACTTCGGCAGCCAGGCCGACAGACTCATGCAGCGTTGGGTGCGCGTGAATGGTCAGAGCGATATCTTCGGCATCACAGCCCATTTCAATCGCCAGACCGATTTCACCCAGCAGCTCGCCGCCGTTGCTACCGACAATCGCACCACCGATAACACGGTGAGTCTCTTTGTCGAAAATCAGTTTAGTCATACCGTCTGCACAATCAGACGCAATAGCACGGCCTGAAGCGGCCCACGGGAAGGTGGACACTTCGTAGCTGATGCCTTTCTCTTTGGCTTCTTTCTCGGTCAGACCAACCCAGGCAACTTCTGGCTCGGTGTAAGCAATGGATGGGATCACTTTCGGGTCGAAGTAGTGCTTCAGACCCGAGATCACTTCCGCCGCTACGTGGCCTTCGTGCACACCTTTGTGCGCCAGCATTGGCTGACCCACGATGTCACCGATAGCGTAGATGTGCGGTACGTTGGTGCGCATCTGCTTGTCGACGCGGATAAAGCCGCGATCGTCCACTTCCACGCCTGCTTTACCCGCATCAAGGCCTTTACCGTTCGGTACGCGACCAATCGCCACCAGCACCGCATCATAACGCTGTGCGTCAGCTGGCGCTTTTTTACCTTCCATCGATACGTAGATACCATCGTCTTTCGCTTCAACAGCGGTCACTTTGGTTTCCAGCATCAGGTTGAATTTCTTGCTGATACGCTTGGTAAAGACTTTCACTACGTCTTTATCGGCAGCCGGGATCACCTGGTCGAACATCTCAACCACGTCGATCTCTGAACCCAGCGCTTTATAAACGGTGGCCATTTCCAGACCGATGATGCCGCCGCCCATAACCAGCAGACGCTTCGGCACTTCTTTCAGTTCCAGCGCATCGGTTGAATCCCACACGCGCGGATCGTTGTGCGGAATGAATGGCAGTTCGATTGGACGAGAACCGGCCGCGATGATCGCGTTATCGAAGTTAATGGTGGTTGCGCCACCTTCACCTTCGACCACCAGCGTGTTAGCACCGGTGAATTTGCCGAGGCCAGTCACCACTTTCACTTTACGACCTTTCGCCATACCCGCGAGGCCGCCAGTGAGCTGGTTGATCACCTTCTCTTTCCACGAACGAATTTTGTCGATGTCAGTTTGCGGCTGGCCAAACACGATACCGTGCTCTTCCAGGGCTTTTGCTTCGTCGATCACTTTGGCGACGTGCAGCAGCGCTTTTGACGGGATACAGCCTACGTTCAGACAAACACCGCCGAGGGTGCTGTAACGCTCAACGATTACGGTTTCCAGACCTAAATCAGCGCAACGGAAGGCTGCAGAGTAACCTGCAGGACCTGCCCCAAGTACCACGACTTGAGTTTTAATCTCTGTACTCATCATGACCTCTTGTTTGATTACCGGCAGTCAGGAAAAAGCTTTTCCCAAGCTCTAATGCCCTATATCCGCCGGGACATTTCACCGCGAGAGTTTACAGAATTGTTAACAAACTGCCAACCGCGGCAACATTGAATGCTTACAACAAGGCCGGCTTTCGCCGGCCTTGATTAACTTCACATCACCAGACGGCGAATGTCGGACAGTGTGTTGTTGATGATGGTGATAAAGCGCGCACCATCAGCACCGTCGATCACACGGTGGTCGAAGGAGAGTGAGATCGGCATCATCAGACGCGGCTCAAACTCTTTACCGTTCCACACCGGCTCCATCGCTGACTTGGAAACACCGAGGATAGCCACTTCCGGCGCGTTGACGATTGGCGCGAAGTGCGTGGTGCCCAGGCCGCCAAGGCTGGAGATGGTGAAGCAACCGCCCTGCATGTCGCCGGCGGTCAGCTTGCCATCACGCGCTTTCTTGGAAATCGCCATCAGCTCGCGGGACAGTTCAGTGATGCCTTTCTTGTTCACATCTTTGAACACTGGAACCACCAGACCGTTTGGCGTATCAACCGCCACACCGATGTTGATGTATTTCTTCAGCGTCAGTTTCTGTGCATCTTCAGACAGTGAACTGTTGAAGCGTGGCATCTGCTCAAGAGCAGCGGCAACGGCTTTCATGATGAACACCACTGGCGTGAATTTCACATCCAGTTTGCGTTTCTCTGCTTCGGCATTCTGCTGTTTGCGGAACGCTTCCAGATCGGTGATATCGGTTTTGTCGAAGTGTGTAACGTGCGGGATCACCACCCAGTTACGGCTCAGGTTGGCACCGGAGATTTTCTGGATACGGCCCAGTTCCACTTCTTCAATTTCGCCGAACTTGCTGAAGTCCACTTTCGGCCAAGGCAACAGACCTGGCAGGCTTCCGCCACTGGCTGCTGCAGCCGGAGCCGCTTCAGCGCGTTTCACCGCGTCTTTGACGTAAGTCTGCACGTCTTCTTTCAGGATGCGACCTTTACGGCCGGTACCTTTGACTTTTGCCAGGTTAACGCCGAACTCGCGCGCCAGGCGACGAATCACCGGCGTCGCGTGTACGTAAGCATCGTTCTCAGCGAACTCGCCTTTCGCATCGGCTTTCGCTGCTACTGGGGCCGCTGCCGGTTTCGCGGCTTCTGCCGCTGGAGCCGCTTCCTGCTTAGCCGCAGGCGCCGCAGCCGGTGCCGCGCCTTCCACTTCGAACACCATGATCAGTTTACCGGTGCTGACTTTATCGCCAGTCGCCACTTTCAACTCTTTCACGGTACCGGCGAACGGTGCAGGCACTTCCATTGAGGCTTTGTCGCCTTCAACCACGATCAGGGATTGCTCAGCAGCGACTTTGTCGCCCACTTTCACCAGGATCTCGGTGACTTCAACTTCGTCGCCACCAATGTCCGGCACGTTGACGTCTTTAGCGCCAGAAGCGGCAGGTGCTGCTGCTGGAGCCGCTTCCTGTTTAGCTGCTGGAGCAGCCGCCGGCGCTGCGCCTTCTGCTTCGAACACCATGATCAGTGAACCGGTGTTCACTTTGTCGCCGGTGGAGATTTTAATCTCTTTTACCACGCCCGAGAACGGTGCCGGGACTTCCATTGAGGCTTTGTCGCCTTCAACGGTGATCAGCGACTGCTCAGCCGTTACGGTGTCGCCCACTTTGACCAAAATCTCAGTGACTTCAACTTCGTCGCCGCCGATGTCCGGTACGTTGACTTCTTTGCTGACCGCAGCAGCGGCAGCAGCTGGAGCAGGAGCGGCTTCCGCTTTCTTCTCTTCGGCTGGCGCTGGCGCCGCTTCTGCGGCACCTTCTGCGTCAAAAATCATAATCAGCGAGCCGGTTTCTACTTTGTCGCCGGTCGAGATTTTGATCTCTTTAACCACGCCCGCCTGCGGCGAAGGCACTTCCATGGAGGCTTTATCGCCTTCCACGGTGATCAGCGACTGTTCAGCTTCAACTTTGTCGCCCACCTTTACCAGGATTTCGGTGACTTCAACTTCGTCTGCCCCGATGTCCGGTACGTTAATTTCGATAGCCATTACTCTCTTACCTCTTATGCCAGACGCGGGTTAACTTTATCGGCGTCGATATTGAATTTGGTGATGGCTTCAGCCACCACTTTCTTATCGATTTCACCGCGTTTAGCCAGCTCACCCAGCGCAGCCACAACCACATACGATGCATCCACTTCGAAGTGGTGACGCAGGTTTTCACGGCTGTCAGAACGACCGAAGCCATCGGTACCCAACACGCGATAATCGCTGGAAGGCACGTAGCTGCGAACCTGTTCTGCGAACAGCTTCATGTAGTCGGTCGATGCGACGGCCGGTGCTTCGTTCATCACTTGCGCGATGTAAGGTACGCGTGGCTCATCGGTTGGGTGCAGCATGTTCCAGCGCTCACAATCCTGACCATCACGCGCTAGCTCGGTGAACGAAGTTACGCTGTAGACGTCAGAAGCGATGCCGTAATCTTTCGCCAGGATCTGCGCGGCTTCACGCACGTGACGCAGAATTGAACCTGAACCCAGCAGCTGCACTTTGCCTTTGCTACCTTCTACGGTTTCCAGCTTGTAGATACCCTTACGGATACCCTCTTCCGCACCCTGCGGCATCGCAGGCATGTGGTAGTTTTCGTTCAGCGTGGTGATGTAGTAGTAGATGTTTTCCTGCGCTTCGCCGTACATACGCACCAGGCCATCTTGCATGATGACCGCGATTTCGTACGCGTAAGACGGATCGTAAGAGATACAGTTCGGGATAGTCAGCGACTGAATGTGGCTGTGACCATCTTCGTGCTGCAAGCCTTCGCCGTTCAGCGTAGTACGACCTGAAGTACCGCCCACCAGGAAGCCGCGTGCCTGCATATCGCCGGCCAGCCACATCAGATCGCCGATGCGCTGGAAGCCGAACATCGAGTAATAGATGTAGAACGGAATCATCGGCAGGTTGTTGGTGCTGTAAGAGGTCGCCGCCGCCAGCCAGGATGAACCTGCGCCCAGCTCGTTGATCCCTTCCTGCAGAATCTGGCCTTTCTCGTCTTCTTTATAGTACGCAACCTGCTCGCGGTCCTGCGGGGTGTACTGCTGACCGTTCGGGCTGTAGATACCAATCTGACGGAACAGACCTTCCATACCGAAGGTACGGGCTTCGTCGGCAAGGATTGGAACCAGACGATCTTTGATCGACTTGTTCTTCAGCATCACGTTCAATGCACGCACAAAGGCGATGGTGGTGGAGATCTCTTTATTCTGCTCTTCCAGCAGTGGACGGAACTCTTCCAGCGTTGGCATTTCCAGCTTCTCGCTGAACTCAGCCTGACGCGTTGGCAGGTAGCCGCCCAACTTCTCACGCTGACCGTGCAGATAGTTGTACTCTTCAGAGCCTTTTTCGAAGGTGACGTATGGCAGCTCTTCGATTTTGTCATCGGCCACCGGCACATTGAAGCGATCGCGGATGTAGCGAACGCCATCCATGTTCATCTTCTTAACCTGGTGCGCGATGTTTTTACCTTCAGCAGTGTCACCCATGCCATAACCTTTGATGGTATGGGCCAGAATCAGCGTTGGCTGACCTTTGGTTTCCTGCGCTTTTTTCAGTGCAGCGTAGACTTTCTTCGGATCGTGGCCGCCGCGGTTCAGCGCGAAGATCTCTTCGTCTGACCAGTCTTTCACCAGAGCTGCGGTTTCCGGATATTTACCGAAGAAGTGCTCACGTACGTACGCGCCGTTACGGGATTTGAAGGTCTGGTAATCGCCATCAACGGTTTCGTTCATCAGCTGAATCAGCTTGCCGCTGGTGTCCTGACGCAGCAGTTCATCCCAACGACCGCCCCAAATCACTTTGATCACGTTCCAGCCAGCACCGGCAAAGATGCCTTCCAGCTCGTTGATGATCTTACCGTTACCGGTGACCGGGCCGTCCAGACGCTGCAGGTTACAGTTGATGATGAACACCAGGTTGTCCAGCTTCTCGCGGGTGGCGATGGTGATCGCACCTTTGGATTCCGGCTCATCCATCTCACCATCACCGAGGAAGGCGTAAACGGTTTGTGCTGAGGTGTCTTTAAGACCGCGGTGTTCCAGATACTTCAGGAATTTCGCCTGATAGATCGCGTTCAACGGACCCAGGCCCATTGATACGGTTGGGAACTGCCAGAAGTCCGGCATCAGTTTCGGGTGCGGGTAAGAAGAGAGACCTTTGCCCTGCACTTCCTGACGGAAGTTGTTCATTTGGTCTTCGCTCAGACGACCTTCAAGGAAGGCGCGGGCGTAGATACCTGGAGAAATGTGACCCTGGAAGAAAACCAGATCGCCGCCGTCTTTGTCGCTACGCGCGCGGAAGAAGTGGTTAAAGCACACTTCATAAATGGTCGCGGAAGACTGGAAGGAGGACATATGACCACCCAACTCCAGATCTTTCTTCGACGCACGCAGCACCGACATGATGGCGTTCCAACGAATTGCGGAACGGATACGACGTTCAAGAGAGGTGTTGCCCGGATAGTCCGGCTCATCTTCAACAGCAATAGAGTTAATGTAGTTGCTGATTGCAGAGGAACCTGCGGCAACTTTCACGCCACCTTTGCGTGCTGCACTCATTACCTGATCAATCAGATACTGCGCGCGCTCAACACCTTCTTCACGGATGACCGATTCGATCGCTTGTAGCCAATCACGAGTTTCGATCGGATCCACGTCATTCTGTAAACGTTCTGACATGGGGTGTATTCCTTATCTGTGTCTAATACGTTGAAATTATCAGGAGCCTGTCTTCTTGTGCTTTGCTTCTGGTTCACAGCACAAGAAGACAGGCCCGTCGTGTTTTCCGCACGTTCGTTGCCGTGCGTTATTCCTTACGTTGCTGTAAACGACGCAGGGAGCGTTCACGACGACTCTGCTCCCGACTTCTATCCAGCAAGATTTCCTCAATGAACGCCAGGTGACGATGAGATGCCTCGCGTGCTTGTTCTGGCTCACGAGCCACAATCGCCTCGTAGATACTGGCGCGGTGACCGCTCACTTTCGCCAGCATTTCCCGACGAGCGTAGAGCAATTCAAAATTCTGACGGACGTTTTGTTCCAGCATAGGGCCCATGGAACGCAGCAGATGCAGCAACACCACATTATGGGCGGCTTCTGTGACAGCGATCTGATACTTCATCACTGCATCCGCTTCGGCGTCGAGATCGCCGCTGTCCTGTGCCTGCTGAATATGAACATGGCAGTCGCGGATGCGCTGCAAATCTTCATCGGTTCCCCGCAGTGCCGCGTAATAGGCAGCCACGCCTTCCAGCGCGTGGCGGGTTTCCAGCAGATCAAACTGAGATTCTGGATGTTCGGCAAGCAGACCGACCAGCGGGTCGCTCAGGCTTTGCCAGAGATTTTTTTGGACGAAGGTGCCGCCGCCCTGACGACGTAGCAGCAGGCCTTTAGCTTCCAGGCTCTGAATCGCTTCGCGCAGGGATGGACGTGAGACATCAAACTGTTTCGCCAGTTCACGCTCGGGGAGCAGTTTTTCACCCGGCTGGAGCGTCCCTTCCATAATGAGGGATTCCAGCTGTTGCTCAATCGCATCGGAGAGCTTGGGTTGGCGAATTTTACTGTAAGCCATCTTCCCTTCTTATCAGCCAAACGTCCGGAGTAAATTGGTAATACCAATTGAAAAATGGTGCCGGTAAAGTAACAAAGTATTCACCTTGTGTCTATATGGGTGCGGTCACACTTCAGGGGAGGATCGTAGCGCTGGTGCGCTAACCTACCGGCATCAAGCGAGAAATCCTCCGCACGCGGCAAATGTTAACGAATTGCACTTTTACCTAACCTTACACTGAGTTAGCCCCCGAAAAACGGCCCAACCATAAGGGAAACCTATTCGTGTTCACCCTTTTTTCATGGCAGAAATACTGCGACGGGCGCGCAGAGGATGCTGCTGCTTTTTCAGTCATCTCTCAGCACAAAAAGCAAAAGCAGGTGCAAACTGACGCGCTTATCACTATTCTGAACGCCGTGGTAGCTCATGCATGCACACAGCACGCCAGATACCGTAAAGAAAAGAATACATTAAGGTAAACAGCCTTACAGTGCGGGCACTGCAGGTGCACAATAACAACATCACGAGGTTTGTATGGAACAACAGCATGGCGACACGCTGCACCGCGGCTTAAAGAATCGCCATATTCAGCTGATTGCGCTGGGCGGAGCCGTAGGTACTGGCCTGTTTCTGGGTAGCGCATCAGTGATTCAATCGGCCGGTCCGGCCGTGATTCTGGGATATGCGATTGCCGGTTTTATTGCCTTTCTGATCATGCGCCAACTCGGCGAGATGGTGGTTGAAGAGCCGGTTGCCGGCAGCTTCAGTCACTTCGCCTACAAATATTGGGGCAACTTCGCCGGTTTCGCCTCGGGCTGGAACTATTGGGTGCTGTATGTGCTGGTTGCCATGGCCGAACTCACCGCTGTGGGCAAGTACGTACAATTTTGGTGGCCGGATTTTCCTACCTGGGCCACCGCCGCCATCTTCTTTGTATTGATCAACGCCATTAACCTGACCAACGTCAAAGTGTTCGGTGAGATGGAGTTCTGGTTCGCGATTATCAAAGTGGTCGCGGTCATCGGCATGATTCTGTTCGGTGGCTGGTTGCTGTTTAGCGGCAACGGCGGCCCGCAGGCGAGCGTCAGCAACCTGTGGGATCAGGGCGGCTTCCTGCCTCACGGCATGACCGGATTGGTGATGATGATGGCAATCATTATGTTCTCGTTTGGTGGTCTGGAGCTGGTGGGCATCACTGCCGCAGAAGCCGACAATCCACAAGAGAGCATCCCGAAAGCCACCAATCAGGTGTTGTGGCGTATTCTGATTTTCTATATTGGCTCACTGGCGGTGCTGCTTTCGCTGCTGCCTTGGACGCGAGTCACTGCCGATACCAGCCCGTTCGTGCTGATTTTCCATGAGCTGGGCGATGCCTTTGTGGCCAACGCGCTGAACGTGGTAATCCTGACGGCGGCGCTATCGGTCTACAACAGCTGCGTTTACTGCAACAGCCGCATGCTGTTCGGCCTGGCGCAACAGGGTAACGCGCCGAAAGCATTGCTGAAAGTGGACAGTCGCGGCGTGCCGGTCGCCACCATTCTGGTCTCAGCCGTAGCGACCCTGCTGTGTGTACTGATCAACTACCTGATGCCAGGCGAAGCCTTTGGCCTGCTAATGGCGCTGGTGGTTTCTGCACTGGTGATCAACTGGGCGATGATCAGCCTCGCGCATCTGAAATTCCGTAAAAAGAAAGACCAGCAAGGTGTCACCACGCGCTTCAAAGCGGTGCTCTATCCGCTGGGTAACTGGATTTGCCTGGTGTTCCTCGCCGGTGTGTTGGTCATTATGCTGATGACGCCAGGCATGGCGATATCGGTATGGTTGATTCCGGTATGGCTGGTGATTCTGGCTATCGGTTACACCATCAAAAACAAACTACAGAAAGCGTAATGTTGTTCCTGCCCGGCACGCTGTTGCCGGGCAGCACTTCTGATCTGGCTCACACTTTTCCCCGCCCGCGCGTTTTGTCCATCTACCCGACCATTTGCTCCCCAGCAGATTACTGATTTTGCACAGATAATTCCTGCTCATCATATCGCTGGAGACGATCAATGAAAGGAGCAGCCCTCTCGTTCAGAGAGAAACTGGGATATGGCATGGGCGATGCCGGATGCAACATGATTGGCGGTGCCATCATGCTGTTCCTCAATTATTTCTACACTGATGTGTTTGGTTTAGCCCCGGCGCTGGTCGGTACGCTATTACTGTCGGTACGCGTACTTGATGCGGTAACCGATCCGATCATGGGCGCCATTGCCGATCGTACGCAAAGTCGCTGGGGCCGCTTCCGTCCGTGGCTGCTGTGGGTTTCCGTGCCTTACGTGCTGTTTAGCGTGCTGATGTTCACCACGCCGGAGTGGAGCTATGACAACAAGGTTATCTGGGCGTTTGTCACTTACTTCCTGATGTCACTCACTTACACCGCCATCAACATTCCTTACTGCTCGCTGGGCGGTGTGATCACCAACGATCCGGGTGAGCGCGTGTCATGTCAGTCCTATCGCTTTGTGATGGTGGGCATCGCCACGCTGATCCTCTCACTTTCGCTGTTGCCGATGGCCGAATGGTTTGGCGGCGACAACAAAGCGCGCGGTTACCAAATGGCCATGGGCGTGCTGGCGCTGATCGGTTTGGCGATGTTCCTGTTCTGTTTTGCCAATGTGCGTGAACGCATTCGCCCGGCCACGCCAAGCAACGATGATTTGAAACAAGACTTGCGCGACGTGTGGAAAAACGATCAGTGGGTGCGCATTCTGCTGCTGACCTTCTGCAACGTCTGCCCCGGTTTTATCCGCATGGCCGCCACCATGTACTACGTCACTTGGGTGATGGGGCAATCAACGCACTTTGCCACGCTGTTTATCAGCTTGGGCGTCATCGGCATGATGTTCGGCAGCACGCTGGCAAAAATCCTCACCGATCGCTGGTGCAAGCTCAAGGTGTTCTTCTGGACCAACATCGCGCTGGCGCTGTTCTCCTGCGGCTTCTACTGGATTGATCCGCACGCCACCGTCGCGGTGGTCATCGCCTACTTCGTGCTGAATATCCTGCACCAGATTCCCTCGCCGCTGCACTGGTCGCTGATGGCCGACGTGGATGATTACGGCGAATGGAAAACCGGCAAACGCATCACTGGTATGAGCTTCTCCGGCAACCTGTTCTTCCTCAAAGTGGGGCTGGCGGTGGCGGGGGCGATGGTCGGTTTCCTGCTGTCGATTTATGGCTACGATGCCGGCGCAAAACAGCAGGCCCCCAACGCGATTAACGGCATCATGCTGCTGTTCACGGTGATTCCGGGCGTGGGATATCTGATCACTGCCGGCGTGGTGCGTTTAATGAAAGTGGATCGCAACTTAATGCGTACGATTCAGGCCGATCTGGCGCTGCGCCGTGCCCATTCACACCACGAATCCCCTATCGCGTCCTCTGCGACTGCGCAACCCGGAGAGATCAAATGAGCTGGCCCAATCCTTTTATTACGCAACGCGCCGATCCCTTTATTCTGCGCCATGCCGATGGCTACTATTTTATCGCCTCGGTGCCGGAATATGACCGACTGGAGATTCGCTATGCCTCAACGCTGGCTGGCCTGATTGAGGCAGAAGCGGTAACGGTGTGGCACAAACCGGATACCGGCCCCTTTAGCGCGCTGATCTGGGCGCCAGAACTGCATCACATCAACGGGCAATGGGTGATCTATTTCGCTGCCGCACCGACGCGGGCGATAAAAGATGGCCTGTTCCAGCACCGCATGTATGCGCTGGTGTGTAATGATGCCGATCCGCTGAGCGGTAACTGGCAGCCCTGCCGCCGCGTACATACGCCCATCGACTCCTTCTCACTGGACGCCACCTACTTCCACCATCAAGGTAAACACTGGTATCTGTGGGCGCAAAAAGATCCGGCGATTCCCGGAAACTCTAACCTGTATCTCGCCGAGTTGCTCAATCCGTGGACGCTAAAAAGCGCCCCGCTGATGCTGAGCCGACCGGAGTATGAATGGGAGTGCGCAGGATTTAGCGTTAATGAAGGACCGGCGGTGATTCAGCATGGCGACCAGCTGTTTGTCACCTATTCCGCTAGCGCGACCGATGAAAATTACTGTCTGGGGATATTAAGCATTGATGTGTTGGCCGATCCACTCAACATCAACGCCTGGCGTAAATCCGCGCGACCGGTATTTGCCACCAGCTGGGATAGTCAGCAATACGGACCGGGACACAATAGCTTTACAGTGGATGAAGCGGGAAGAGCGGTGCTGGTGTATCACGCACGCAATTACACCGAAATTGAGGGCGATCCGCTGTGGGATCCGAATCGCCATACGCGCTTGAAATATTTCGACTGGCGTGAAGACGGCACACCGGATTTTGGCGTGCCGCCAGCCGATCACACCAGCGTGCCGTAGATCGTCAACAGCGCGACCACCACCACCAGCACCAGAGAAATACGTTTCGCCAACGCCACTGCAACACGTGGCGTTTCGACTTTATCCATGTGCGGATCGCGCGCCAGCGAGAACTGCGCCAGGCTGGTCAGCACCTGATATTGCGGGCGATGCAGATCGCCCAGCGCGGCAAACCACGCTGGCAGCGCACGTTCGCCGTGGCCGAGCAACGCGTAAGCCACGCCGGTCAGACGCACGGGGATCCAGTCCAAAACGTGCAGCAGACGATCAACGCCAGACTGCGAGCGCGCCAGCGGCGACTGATGCTTCGCCAGCCAGCTCTGCCAGGCGCGCAGAAACGCATAACCCACCAGCAGCACCGGGCCGTAAGGTCCACCGACCACAAACCAGAACAGCGGCGCAAGATAGAAGCGGAAGTTAATCCAAATCAGCGCGTTCTGCAGTTCACGCAGGAACTCGCGCTCGCTGCACTCAACCGGCACGCCGTGAATCAGCGTCAGTTCAGCCGCCATCGCCTGATGCGCCGCTTCATCGTCATGGCTCGCCGCTTTGAGATAGCTGTGATAGTGCAGTCGCACCGAACCCGCGCCGATACACAGCAATCCCACCAAAATCCAGAACAGCAGTTGCGCCACGCCAAACAAGATGCCTTTCAGGCTCCACACCACCAGCCAGACGATCAGCATCGCTATCACTGTCATCATCAGCGTGCGCAGCAGGGAAAAACGCTGGCGGCCACGAAACAGCGGCTCCAGCCGATGGTCCAGTTGCCAATGCTCACCCAACTTAAACAGGCGTTCCCAACCTAAAACCAATAACAAGCTAAACAACGTCATACCCGCTCCTGCTGTCTCAGGGATTCTCCTGCCTGATGGATTCTTTATAGCGCAACCAGTCAAAAGAGGAACCGGGATCGGTTTTCCGCTCTGGTGCGATATCGCTATGGCCGGTGATGCGCGCTGGCGTCAACGGATAGTGCTGCAGCAGGAGTTGAGTTACCTGTTGCAAAGTCGCGTACTGGGCATCGGTATAGGGCAGCGTATCAGTGCCTTCCAGTTCAATGCCCATGGAAAAATCGTTGCAGCTTTCACGTCCTTCAAACTGCGACACGCCGGCGTGCCAGGCGCGCTGATCGAAAGAGACGTATTGCACCAGCTCGCCGTCGCGACGGATTAAGCAGTGCGCCGCCACGCGTAAATGGGCGATGTCCGCAAAATAGGGATGCGCATCGGCAGGCAACGTGCCGGTAAATAAGCGATCAATCCACGGCCCGCCAAACTCACCGGGCGGTAAGCTGATGTTGTGAATCACCAACAGCGAGGGCACTTCATCATTTGGACGCTGATTGAAGTGTGGTGAAGGTACTTTACGCGCGCTGGTAATCCAGCCCTCTTCCAGTTTCATGCTGTTAAATCCTAAGCAAAATCAGGCTGAGAATAACATGTTTCACTCAGCAGACTTGCGACTTAATGCGCCGACACAGTTGAGTTCAGGATACTAAACATTTCACCGCCAGCAACTGGCAATGGTCGATAAATCAGGCTAAGGTGAGCGCACGAAATTTCGTCTTATAAGGGGCAAACCATGGCAACGCGTCGTTACGATCCCGATCATCGCCGTCAGGAGCTAATTAAACGTATTGAACAGGATATCCCGGAGGCCGTTGCCCGGGCGCTTCAGGAGGATTTAGGCGGCGAAGTGGATGCGGATCGCGATATCACCGCGTTGCTGCTGCCAGCAGAAAAGCAGGCGGTGGCAAAAGTCATCACCCGTGAAGCCGGTGTTTTTTGTGGTAAACGCTGGGTAGAGGAAGTATTTATCCAGCTCGGTAATAAAGTCACTCTTAACTGGCATGTAGAAGATGGACAAGCGCTGGTTGCCGATCAGCTGCTGTTCGAGCTTACCGGCCCGGCGCGCCTGCTGTTAACCGCAGAACGCACCGCACTCAACTTCGTGCAGACGCTCTCTGGCGTGGCCACCGAGGTTAGCCGTTATGTCGCCCTGCTGGCGGGCAGCGAAACCCAGTTGCTTGATACACGCAAGACCTTGCCAGGCCTGCGTACCGCGCTGAAATATGCGGTGTTGTGCGGTGGCGGTAATAACCACCGTTTAGGCCTGTCGGATGCTTTCCTGATAAAAGAAAACCACATTATCGCCAGCGGCTCGGTGCGTAACGCCGTAGAAAAAGCGCTGTGGCTGTCGCCGGATGTGCCGGTAGAAGTTGAAGTTGAATCGCTGGCGCAACTGCAGGATGCCATCGATGCCGGAGCGGACATCATCATGCTCGACAACTTTAGCCTTGAGATGATGCATGCAGCGGTTGCGCTAACCCACAAACGCGCGCTGCTGGAAGTCTCTGGCAACGTAACCGAAACCACGCTGCCACAAATTGCCCAGACCGGCGTTGATTATGTCTCTGTCGGCGCGCTGACCAAACATGTGCGCGCGCTGGATCTGTCGATGCGTTTCCGAGAGCTTTAATGCCCCGTTCTGCCGCGTGTTAGTGCGGCAGATATGCGAGCTGGCTTCCAAAATGCTGTTATCTCCGCTGTAAATCTGACGATTCTCTGCGCGATGCTTTCCAGCCTCGCGCCGCCATGACTTCCGCTTTCCCTCGTCCTTTTCTACCGTAGCGGCTCCACAACAAGGAGCCTCACTATGGACAGACAACGCGGTTTTACCCTTATCGAATTAATGATTGTGATTGGCATCGTCGCCATTCTCAGCGCCATCGGTTTACCGGCCTATCAAAACTACCTGCAACGCGCAGCGCTCACCGACATGCTACAAACCATGGTGCCGTACAAAACAGCAGTAGAACTCTGTGCCATTGAGCGCGGCGGACCGGCGCAGTGTCAGGCAGGAGAACATGGCATTCCGGTGGCCAAAGGTTCGCGCTATGTGGCAACGCTGAGCGTGGTAAACGGAACCATCAACCTGACCGGCCAGGAAAGTCTCAGCGGATTAACGGTTGAAATGCTGCCGATTTGGAGCGCAACGGATGGCACGTTGAGCTGGCAACGCACTTGTACCAGCGATAACAGCAGCCTGCGCGATAGCTGCCTTGAGCAGTTTCGCTTTGCCGACAAGGATGCCAACTGATGGACAACCCTAATAGTGCGCTGCACACGTTGTGCGCCCGTTATCAGGCGGTGATTCTGCACCATGACGCCACACTACTGCGCGTAGCGGTAGCCGACACACCCGATCCGCTGCTGCTGGAAGCGCTACAGTTCGCCAGCCAGTGCAAGGTGGAGGTCGAGTGCTGGCCTGCGGCACGGCTTGAGCAGTTGCTGCACGAGCCGGATGCCGCTGCAGCACCACGTGAACAGGCCAGCGCTGAGTCAGCGATTAACGCGGTCGATCAGATTTTGCGCCAGGCCATTCAGCGGCGCGCCTCAGATGTGCATTTTGAACCGCAGCGCCATGGACTGCGGGTGCGTCTGCGCATCGATGGCGTGTTGCACAAACTACCGCAGCCTTCTGAAGCACAACCCGCTGCGATTCTGGCGCGCCTGAAAATTCTCGGAGGATTGGATATCGCCGAACGGCGTCTGCCGCAGGACGGACAGTTTACGCTGGAAATAGAGGACAAACTGGCGGCGTTTCGTCTCTCAACGCTACCGGTAAGCCAGGGCGAAAAAGCCGTGGTGCGGCTGCTACAAAGTGAAAACAGCGCCATCACCCTCGATAAACTCGGCATGCCCGCAGCACAGCTGCGTTTACTGAAAAACGCGCTGGCGAAACCGCAGGGTTTGATTCTGGTCACCGGACCGACCGGCAGCGGTAAAACCTTCACGCTCTATAGCGGGTTAAGCGCGCTTAATGTGCCAGAGAAGAACGTTTGTAGCGTGGAAGATCCGGTTGAGATCCCGCTGGATGGTATTAATCAAACGCAGATCCAGCCGCGTAGCGGGCTCGATTTCAATCGTGTGCTGCGCGCACTACTGCGCCAGGATCCCGATGTGATTATGGTGGGGGAAATCCGTGATGCCGAGACGGCCAGCATAGCCGTTAAAGCAGCGCAGACCGGCCATCTGGTACTTTCCACACTGCATACTAACTCGACTGCTGAAACCCTGACGCGCCTGCGCCAGATGGATATTCCCGGTTATCTGCTGGGCCCCGCTTTGCAATTGGTGGTGGCGCAGCGTCTGGTCAGACGCTTGTGCGTGCATTGCCGTCAGCCGGGACAAGCCATCGCCCATCTGCCGGCCGAACTCTGGCCGGGCACACTGCAAACCTGGCGAGCGCCGGGCTGTGATCACTGCTTCTCCGGCTATTACGGGCGACTGGCGCTGTTTGAAGTCTTGCCGCTAACCAGCAAATTGCAGAATGCTATCTCGGCAGATATGCCGCTGGAACATCTGCTAACGCTGGCAAATGAACAGGGAATGAAAACATTGCTAGCTGCGGGACTGGAAGCAGTAAGTCGCGGCGATACTTCTTTCGAAGAGATGCAGCGCGTGGTGGGACTGGGCGATGGCTAATCTCTATCATTTCCGCTGGCAGGCTCTTGATACCATGGGTGTGCTGCAGGAGGGCGAATCACTTAATGCCAGCCAGGATGCGTTGCTCAATCAACTCTCCGATCGCGGCATGCTGCCGGTGAACTGGCAGCGTGGAAAATGCTGGCGTTCGCGCGACTGGAAGTGGCAGCAAAAAATCGATTTGGTGCGGCAACTGGCGACGCTGCTAAAGGCCGGCTTACCTCTGGCGGAAAGTCTGATTCTGCTGGCAGAAGGCCATCCTCATGCCGGTTGGCGGATATTACTGAAAGGATTGCAGCGCCGCGTCATCGCCGGTGAGCCCTTCTCGCAAGCCTTGCAGGAGTGGCCGCAAATCTTTCCCCCGCTGTTTCCCGCTTTGATGCAAGTGGGTGAATTAACCGGCCAACTCGACGAGTGCTGTCGCCAACTGGCGCAGCAGCAAAGCAAGCAGCAATACTTACGGCAAAAAGTGGTGAAGGCGCTGCGCTATCCCCTGTTTATCTTGCTGGTAGCGCTCGCGGTCAGTGCTGGCATGCTGCTGTTTGTTTTGCCAGAATTTGTCTCTGTCTATGCCAGTTTTGATGCGCCGCTGCCCGCTTTTACTGCTGCGGTGATGTCGCTGTCAGAACTGCTGCAGAAGGCCGCGCTGCCGCTGTCGCTAGTAGGTGCCGTATTAGTGATGATTGTGCATCAGACTTATCGACGTTCGGTACCGTGGCAAAAGCGCGTACATCAATGGTTACTGCTTATGCCACTGTTATCTCCGCTGTGGCGCGGCGGGCAGCTCAGCCAGATATACGCCATCCTGCAACTTACACAACAATCCGGTTTGACCTTGTTGCAAAGCCTGCAGGCGGTTGAAGTGACCTTGGTATCGCGATTGTGGCGCGATGCCATCGTTCAGTTGCAGCAACACATTGCTGCGGGTGCGCCGCTGCATCAGGCGCTGCAACAGCATCTGCTGTTTAC
The DNA here is from genome assembly GCF_028048155.1 of Pantoea leporis. NCBI lineage: Bacteria > Pseudomonadati > Pseudomonadota > Gammaproteobacteria > Enterobacterales > Erwiniaceae > Pantoea > Pantoea leporis. The sequence continues at coordinate 315,177 of NZ_JALMEU010000003.1, read as the reverse complement.
ACCTCTTTGTGCCCAACTCATCCGAGTGGGTGAAGAAGCGGGTGCATTAGATGTGATGCTGGCACGGCTGGCGGAGTGGCATGAGGCGCAAACATTAGCGCGCGCTGATGCTCTGGCGGCATCGCTGGAACCGATGATGATGGTGGTAATCGGCGGGATAGTTGGCACTTTAGTGATTGCAATGTATCTGCCGGTATTTGGTCTTGGTGATGCCATTCGATGACGGGCACGCTCGATGCGCGCCCGTTGTCTGAGATCAGCGAGTGAACACACGGTTCTCTTGTTCAGCGACGCGGATAAAGGTGGTGCGTTTCGTCAACTCTTTCAATCGTTCTGCACCGACGTAGGTACAGGCTGAGCGTAAACCGCCAAGGATATCTTTAACCGTCTCCTCAACCGGGCCGCGCACTGGCAACCGCACGGTTTTGCCTTCCGCCGCACGGTATTGCGCAACACCGCCAACGTGGCGTTTCATCGCCGATTCGGAGCTCATGCCGTAGAACAGCATAAATTTCTCACCCTGTTCTTCGACGATGGTTCCTTCACACTCGTCATGTGCCGCAAGCATGCCGCCGAGCATGGTGAAATCTGCACCGCCCCCGAAAGCTTTGGCAATGTCACCTGGAACCGAGCAGCCGCCGTCGCTGACGATTTGTCCGCCTAAACCGTGTGCCGCATCTGCGCACTCGATAACGGCAGAAAGCTGAGGATAACCAACGCCGGTCTTCACGCGTGTAGTGCACACTGAGCCGGGGCCAATACCCACTTTGACGATATCTGCGCCAGACAAAATCAGCTCTTCCACCATTTCACCGGTAACCACGTTGCCTGCACAGATGGTTTTACCTGGGAAGCTTTCACGCACGCGCAGCAGGAACTGAACGAAGTGCTCAGAGTAGCCGTTAGCAACGTCGATGCAGATAAAGTTGAGCTGCGATGATAACGCCAGAATGGCGGATAACTTCGTGAAATCTGATTCTGATGTACCAGATGAGACCATCACATGACTCAGCACCGCCGCTGGCACGCGTTGTACAAATGCCTGCCACTCTTGCACGCTGTAATGTTTATGCACTGCGGTCAGTACGTTAAAACTCGCCAGGGCTTCAGCCATCGTGAAAGTACCGACGGTATCCATGTTGGCGGCAATAATCGGTATGCCACTCCAGTTCAAGCCTGAGTGTTTAAAGGTGAAGGTGCGTTCCAGCTCAACCTCGGAACGGCTTTTCAAAGTGGAACGTTTTGGGCGGATCAAAACATCTTTAAAGCCCAGTTTTAGATCTTCTTCAATGCGCATAGCTGATTATCCTGGTTAGTGACGACGAACCGCGGTTCGGGTAGCGCTCACGGCTCCAGTGTCGTTATCATACGCGCCATTCGTTCCGCGACAAGACTGCGAATTTCACTTTATTTAGGCTACAATCCCTTAAATTTAGCTGAGAAAATTGATTGTGATCATGCTCTCATCTTGCTGTGGTTAATCGCCGCTCACGATATAAATTTTGCGAGAACGCTATGCCTTATACCGTTGCGCTCACCGGCGGCATTGGCAGTGGTAAAACCACTATTGCCAACGCTTTCGCAGCGCTAGGCGTTGATATTATTGACGCTGACGTCATTGCCAGAGAAGTTGTTGAGCCCGGAACGCCTGCCCTAAAGGCGATTGCTCAGCGTCATGGAGATACCATTTTGACGGCAGAAGGCACGCTCTATCGTGCGCGGCTTCGTGAAATTATTTTCCAACAGCCACAAGAGAAAAATTGGCTCAATCAGTTGCTTCATCCACTCATCAACGCCCGCACGCAACAATTAAAATTATTGGCCACCTCACCTTATGTGCTTTGGGTGGTGCCGCTGTTGGTCGAAAACGGCTTACAGCATCAGGCCGATCGCGTGTTGGTCGTGGATGTGGATACCGCCACGCAGTTGCAACGCACCCAACAGCGAGATGGTATTTCGCTAAGTCAGGCGAAAAATATTCTTGCCGCACAGGCTAGTCGCGAACAGCGTCGGGCCTGTGCGGATGACATCATTGATAACAGTGGTACGCCTGAACAGGTGCTACCGCGCGTTGCTGAGCTTCACCAGCGCTATCTACGCCTGGCAGCAACCGGAAAGGATTAACATCATGAGCACAATTGTTCTGTTTGAACACCCATTGAATGAGAAGATGCGCACCTGGCTGCGCGTCGAATATCTGATTGATCAGCTGCATGAAACGGTGCCGGTTAACGGTTCGGTATCAGCACTTGGCGTTTTCCGTATTCTTAGCGATTTACTGGATATTTTTGAGCGCGGAGATATGCGCACTGAATTGTTAAAAGAACTAGAGCGCCAGCAACAAAAATTACGCGCCTGGCTGGATGTGCCAGGCATTGATGAACTGCGCGTGAATGATCTGCGTCAGCAGCTGAAGCAATGCTCAAGCGAACTCATGGCGGCACCGCGCATGGGCCAACAGTTACGTGAAGATCGCCTGGTTGCTCTGGTACGTCAGCGTTTGAGCATTCCCGGCGGCTGCTGCAGTTTCGATCTACCCAGCCTGCACATCTGGCTGCATCAGGAGCAAGCGGTGCGAGATGTTCAGGTGAATGGCTGGCTGGCATCACTGAATCCGCTGCGTAATAGTTTGACGATGATCCTCGATTTGGTGCGTCAGTCTGGCATATTTCGTCATCAAACCAGCCTCAACGGTTTTTATCAGGATAACGCCGAAGGATCCGATTTACTGCGCCTGCAATTAACTCTGGAAGACGCGCTGTACCCACAAGTCTCGGGTCACAAAAGCCGTTATGCGATTCGTTTCCTGCCATTAGACAGCGAACGTGGAGAAGTACCAGCCCGACTGAATTTTGAATTAGCTTGTTGTTAGAGGAAGTTATGCCGGAAGAGATAATTACCGTACCTTGCCCCAATTGTCGTCGCGATGTGATTTGGGATGAGTTGAGCCCGTGGCGGCCATTCTGCAGCAAACGTTGCCAGCTGATTGATTTAGGTGAATGGGCAGCAGAAGAGAAACGTATTCCCAGCAGCGGTGACCAGATGGACAGCGATGACTGGAGCGAAGAACAGCAGTAAAAAGTAAGGGGCTTAGCGCCCCTTCACTTAAATCTCGCCAGCCACTAATCGGCTGATCAATTCATGGTTCGCAGGCGGAAATTCATCCGCGACCAAATCCTGCTGTTCGACCCAACGCTGTGGCTGACCTTCACGACCATAAGGTTCGCCGTTCCAGCCTTCAACCAGGAAGAAATGCAGCGTAACGCGCAGATCTTCATAACTGTGATCGGCCTGACCAATCGCGCTTGCCGACGTGACTTCAATACCGGTTTCTTCCATCAGCTCACGCTTGAGCGCCTGCTCGGCAGATTCATCTTGTTCAATTTTTCCGCCGGGAAACTCCCACTTATTCGCCATATAGGAGCTTGCCGCACGCTGGGCAAGGAAGATTTGACGTTCTGTATTGCGAATGATGCCCACCGCAACCTGCAGGTGTTTCATAAGCTGGATTCCGCTTTTTTAATAAAATGAGCGCTGAGTGTAAATCAGACATCGAGTGATGTTAACCTTTGAGAGGAAAGTGACGTCCCACGCCCTACAAAAGCCAGTGATTAAGACATGTCGTAAGGATCGCAACCGGGAATGTTGGGAATACTCGCAGCACTTTCTTCTGTTAAACCCGACTACCTATGGAATTCAAAGAAACAACGTTTCTGGCGCAAACTACGCCGGAACAATTACATGCCCTACGCCATCTGGTATTTCATGACATCCTGACGTTAGACAGCGCAAAGAACACCTTAACATGGTGGCCTGAACACAAAGTTATTTCGTTGAATGAAGCGCAAAAACGATTCTTCTCCTGTCTGTTGCTGCGGATTACCTCGAAGCGTCAGATTATTGCCACCGTTTGGAATGAGAGCTATCCGAGCATCAGCGATAACAATTACCATCAGCTACTGTTCCAAAGCCGGGCGCTGTTGAAGCGAGCTGGCTTACCGGATGGTTTGCTGGTCACGCTGCCGTATCATGGCGTGCGCCTAAACGAAGAGAAACTCATGGCGATAACACGCTAAATCGTCAGCAAAAAAAATGGAGCCCGAAGGCTCCTTTTTTTATCAGGCCAGACGGCCGTGACACTGCTTGTATTTTTTGCCGGAACCACATGGGCAGAGATCATTACGGCCCACTTTACGCTCCCCGCCTTGTGCGGCTAACGCTTCGGCTGCTGCGGTGGCATCATCAACATGGCTCAGCTGCTGCTGTTGCGCTAAACGCTCCGCTTCTTCACGGCGCTGCTGCTCCATCGCTTCCACTTCTTCTGGCATGCGTACCTGAACTTTGCTCAGGGTGCTAATCACTTCGTACTTCAGTGATTCAAGCATCGCCGCAAACATAGAGAAGGATTCACGCTTGTATTCCTGCTTCGGATCTTTCTGGGCATAACCGCGCAGGTGGATGCCCTGACGCAGGTAATCCATCGCTGCCAGATGCTCTTTCCACAACGAATCCAGCGTTTGCAGCATCACGCCTTTCTCAAAGTTGCGCATCATCTCTTCGCCAACCACTTCTTCTTTGGCAGCATAGCTTTCCGCGGCGTGGGTCATGATACGTTCGCGCAGCGTCTCTTCGTGAAGATCGGGCTCTTTATCCAACCACTCAGCAATAGGCAAGTTCAGATCGAAGTCGTTACGCAGACGCTCTTCCAGGCCGGCAACATCCCACATCTCCTCCAGTGACTGCGGCGGAATGTAGGTATCAATGGTAGTTTTGTAGACATCTTCACGGATGCTATTGATGGTTTCAGACACATCAGACACATCCAGCAGTTCGTTACGCTGGCTGTAGATGGCGCGACGCTGATCGTTGGCAACGTCATCGTATTCCAGCAGCTGTTTACGAATATCGAAGTTGCGGCTTTCCACTTTACGCTGCGCGTTGGCAATCGCTTTAGTCACCCATGGATGCTCGATTGCTTCGCCTGGCTTCATGCCCAGTTTACGCATCATGTTCGATACGCGATCTGAAGCGAAGATACGCATTAATGCATCTTCCATCGACAGGTAGAAGCGTGAAGAACCGGCATCACCCTGACGACCCGCACGACCACGCAGCTGGTTATCGATACGGCGAGATTCGTGACGCTCAGTACCAATAATGTGCAGACCGCCTGCAGCCAGCACCGCATCGTGACGCAGTTTCCACGCTTCTTTCATCGCCTGAATCTGCTCTTCGGTTGGCTCGTCCATTGCGGCGAGCTCAGCCTGCCAGCTCCCGCCCAGCACGATATCGGTACCACGACCGGCCATGTTGGTTGCGATAGTAACCGCTGCAGGTTGACCCGCCTGAGCAACGATATCCGCTTCGCTGGCATGGAATTTGGCATTCAGTACGCTGTGTTTAATGCCCGCGCGCGTCAGTTCATTGGAAACGACTTCAGATTTCTCAATCGAAATTGTACCCACTAACACCGGCTGCCCTTTAGCAGTGCAGGCACGGATGTCTTCGATAATGGCGTCAATCTTCTCTTTCTCGGTCATATAGACCAGATCGGCCATATCTTTACGCACCATCGGACGGTTGGTTGGCACCACGATCGTGTCGAGCTTATAGATGGAGCTGAATTCGAATGCTTCGGTATCTGCGGTACCGGTCATACCGGCCAGTTTCTCGTAGATACGGAAGTAGTTCTGGAAGGTAATGGAAGCCAGCGTCTGGTTTTCATTCTGGATTTCCACGCCTTCTTTCGCTTCAACCGCCTGATGCAGACCATCTGACCAGCGGCGACCTTGCATGGTACGGCCGGTGTGTTCATCAACGATGACCACTTCGCCATCTTTAACGATGTAATCAACATCGCGGGTGAAGAGTGCATGAGCACGCAGCGCCGCAGTAACGTGGTGCATCAGCATGATGTTGGTCGGGGAGTAGAGTGACTCGCCCTCTACCATGATGTTTTGGCTAACCAGTAGCTCTTCAACTTTTACCAAGCCGCGCTCGCTCATGTGTGCCTGGCGCGCTTTTTCATCGACCCAGAAATCGCCTTCGCCCTGGAAGGTTTCAGAGTCTTCTTTTTCCTGACGCACCAGATGCGGGATGATCTTGTTAACTTTGGTATACAGCTCAGAGCTGTCTTCCGCCGGACCAGAGATGATCAATGGCGTACGTGCTTCATCGATCAGGATTGAGTCGACTTCATCCACTAATGCGTAATGCAGCTTACGCTGCACGCGCTCTTCCGGACTGAACGCCATGTTGTCGCGCAGGTAGTCGAAGCCGTATTCGTTGTTGGTGCCGTAGGTGATGTCAGCGGCATAAGCTGCACGCTTAGCCACGGCTGGCATGTTTGGCAGGTTAATGCCGATGGTCAGGCCAAGGAATTCAAACAGTGCACGGTTATTTTCGGCATCACGCTGCGCCAGATAGTCATTGACGGTAACAACGTGCACGCCTTTGCCGCTCAGCGCGTTCAGGTAAGCGGGCAGAGTCGCGGTCAGGGTTTTACCTTCACCGGTGCGCATCTCTGCGATGCAACGTTCGTTGAGCACCATGCCGCCAATCAGCTGCACATCAAAGTGACGCATACCGAAGACGCGCTTACTTGCTTCACGTACGGTGGCAAAGGCCTCAGGAATCAGGCTCTCAAGGCTTTCGCCTTTTTTCAGGCGCTCGCGGAACAGGTCAGTTTTCGCTTTCAGTTCATCGTCAGAGAGCTTTACGAAATCCGGCTCCATCTTATTGATGACGTCGACGATTTTGCGCATACGGCGCAGAGTACGATCATTGCTGCTGCCGAATACTTTAGTTAATAATTTGATTAACATGATAAATTTTTCTCAATTCAGCCGTGATTTCACGGGCTGCAAAATCTGATTCAGGATGTGGAAAAAACGTTAGCAGTTAAGCAATGAAAGGCCCGGCGCGGATGCCATGAATAGCAGCTTGCCAATCAGCAGAGGAAAGGATTTGTGGTTCGTTGTGACGCAGGTTTTGTTGCGGCTCAACAACAGTCAGCGATTGCGCCGGAGAAGTCAGCAACGCCTGAAGCGAACCTATCAACGCCAGCTTTTGTGCCGTTAGCGGCACAGCTTGATCGGCTTCCGCCTGAGCGGGCGGCGTCATACTAAAGGAAAGGTGGCGAATAACGGTGCGAATCGCATGCTGGTGCCAGTAATCGACGTTGAAATTCGGTCGACGCGCGCTTTCCTGCAGACGAATCAGATGGTCAAAATGGACAACATTGCCGACAAACAGGCTGCTGATCGGCGAATCATTTGCTTTCGGCTCAGAACTTTGCGCACAGGCAGGCAAACCTAAACTGGCCGCCACCATCCCCAACAGGAGATGTGGCCAGAAATAGCGTCTGCCTAATTGTCGCCAGCGTGAGAAAATCCCGATCACAATCCGTCCACAATGCATTGAATAAAGTAATAAAGCGGTAGCAAAAATCTGCGTTACCCAGCTTATGTGAGCGCCAGATGATAGCACTTATGTGGGGCTACGACACCAGTGATTAAAGGGGCTTCGGCGGAATTCACGTTTTTTTGTACAGGGTTTCGCCAGTTGCTACAGCGAATTGAGATCGGCTTGGCAGGAATAAAAATGAGGCAATAAAAAACGGCAGGTTAAACTGACCGGAGAGGGTGTCAGCGAAACCTGCCGTTTTATGTCTGACTTACGCCAGAACTAAATTTGGTGCTTTGAATGCCAGTGGCAGTTCAGCTTCATCTTCGAAGGTCGCCCATTCCCAGGCTTCCTGTTTAGCCAGAACCGCTTGTAGCAACTTGTTGTTCAACGCATGGCCCGATTTAAAGGCGGTAAACGCGCCAATAACATTATGACCGCACATGAACAGGTCGCCGATCGCATCGAGCATTTTATGACGAACAAATTCGTCTTCAAAGCGCAGACCGTCTTCGTTTAATACGCGGAAATCATCAAGGCCAATCGCACAATCTAAACTACCGCCCAGGCACAGGCCTTTAGACTGCAGATATTCGATTTCACGCATAAAGCCAAAGGTGCGCGCACGGCTGATTTGGCGAACAAAGTTCTCAGCCGAGAAGTTGAGCTGGTAACGCTGCGAGCTTGAGTCGATCGCTGGATGTTTGAAGTCGATAGTAAAGTCGAGTGAGAAACCGTTGTACGGCTTGATCTCGGCCCACTTATCGCCATCTTCCACACGCACCGTTTGCTTAACGCGTACGAATTTCTTCGCGCTGCTTAGCTCTTCGATGCCAGCGTCCATCAGCAAATAGACAAAAGGCGCGGCACTGCCATCCATGATCGGGATTTCCGGTGCATCAACTTCAACAATAATGTTGTCGATGCCCAAGCCCGCCAATGCGGCGTTCAGGTGTTCAACGGTTGAAATACGCACGCCTTCATCGTTCACCAGGCAAGTACTCAGCATGGTGTCGCGCACATATTTTGCATCAGCCGGGAAATCTACCGGTGGATTCAAGTCAGTGCGACGATAGATGACCCCGGTGTTAGCCGACGCAGGGCGTAACGTCAGTGTGACTTTCTTGCCGGTATGTAAACCGACACCAGTCGCCTGAACAATACGTTTTAATGTCCTTTGTTTGATCATCGCTTTATCTCGCAATATTACCTGTCCGACCGCCAGTATAAATTACCAGCGGGCGAATACTTTAGCACAAAGAGCGGAGAATCCCAATTCTCGGGATATTCTTAATCAGCCTGCTTACGCAAGAAGGCTGGAATATCAAGGTAATCGGGTTCTTTGCTGGATGCCGCCGGTTGGTCATTCACCACTTTCGCAGCCGGTTTCTGCTCCTGCGGCAGCGGCGCCATGCCGTGCTGCTGGTAGCGATGATCCATCACTGGCTGAGTGGCCGGCTTGTTGGTCACCAGCGTGATTTCCGGACGCTTATCCATGCCGATGCCGGTTGCAACTACGGTCACACGCAGTTCGTCGTTCATCTCTGGATCCAGAGAAGTACCGATAACCACGGTTGCGTTGTCAGAAGCGAAGGCGCGGATGGTGTTACCCACGGTTTCAAACTCATCAAGACGCAGGTCGAAGCCCGCAGTAATGTTGACCAGCACGCCGCGCGCGCCAGACAGATCGATGTCTTCCAACAGCGGAGAAGAGATAGCCATTTCTGCCGCTTCTTCCGCACGATCTTCACCACATGCCACGCCTGAACCCATCATGGCGTAACCCATTTCTGACATCACGGTACGCACGTCCGCAAAGTCAACGTTCATCAGGCCAGGACGGGTAATCAGTTCAGCGATACCCTGTACAGCGCCTTTCAATACGTCGTTGGCTGCGCCGAACGCATCCAACAGAGAAATACCGCGACCCAGAACTTTCAGCAGCTTGTCGTTTGGAATAGTAATCAGTGAATCGACATGCTTAGACAGTTCAGCGATACCTTGCTCAGCAAAAGCCATACGCTTTTTGCCTTCAAAGTTGAACGGTTTAGTTACCACCGCAACGGTCAGGATACCCAAATCTTTTGCCACTTCAGCCACAACTGGCGCTGCACCAGTACCGGTACCGCCGCCCATGCCAGCTGCGATGAACACCATGTCTGCACCATCCAGCGCAGCACGCAGTGCTTCGCGATCCTCTTCTGCAGAGTTACGGCCCACTTCTGGGTTCGCACCTGCACCAAGACCTTTGGTGATATTGGTCCCGATCTGGATCGTCTGGCCGACCGCTGTCTTACGCAACGCTTGCGCGTCGGTGTTTACAGCGAAGAATTCCACACCTTCGATACGCTCGCGTACCATGTGCTCTACGGCGTTGCCACCGCCACCGCCGACGCCGATGACTTTAATCACCGCGTCATTGGTTAATTCCATAGGTTCAAACATGATTTCTCTCCGTTATGTGCCTGTCGCCTGGAGATCATAAACATTGCCAGCATGATCTCCTTTTTCAAAAATTAAAACTCTTTCTTCAGCCAGCTGTTGATTCGCTTGAACCAGTTGCCCACTGAAGCACGTTTTTCCGTTTCTGCATCACCGTTCATGTGTGACTCTTTGCCGTAATGCAGCAGGCCAACCGCCGTAGAGTAATACGGCTCCTGCGCATAGTCCGTCAGGCCGGTGATGTTAAGCGGCTGTCCGATGCGCACTTGCGTGTGGAACACGCGCTGTGCGCAGGCTGCCAAACCTTCAATCTGCGCCGCACCACCGGTCAGCACGATACCGGCCGCCAGATGATGTTTTACGCCTTGCTGGCGCAGCTGCTCCTGTAATTGCAGAATCTCGTCGTTGACCAGATTCAACAGTTCGGTGTAACGCGGCTCGATGACTTCAGCCAGCGTTTGACGCTGCAGGCTACGTGGTGGACGTCCACCTACGCTCGGCACTTCGACATTTTCGTCTTTGCCGACAATTGAGCCCAATGCACAACCGTGACGCACTTTAATCGCTTCTGCGTCGGTCGGCGGTGTACCAAAAGCGTAAGCGATATCGCTGGTTACCACGTTCCCGGCATACGGGATCACTTTGGTGTGACGCAGTGCACCGCCAGTATAGACAGCGATATCCATTGTACCGCCACCGATATCAACAACACAGACGCCCAGCTCACGTTCATCTTCCGTCAGTACGGAGAAACTGGATGCCAACCCCGCAAAAATCAGTTGGTCAACTTTCAGGCCGCAACGTTCAACGGCTTTGACAATATTTTTTGCCATATCGTTGTGGCAAGTGATCAAATGTACTTTCGCCTGCATACGTACGCCAGAAAGTCCCACTGGATTCTTAATGCCTTCCTGATAATCGATGGCGTATTCCTGCGGGATAACATGCAGAATACGATGCTCATCACGTACGCGAACGGATTTCGCCGTATGCACCACGTTCTCTACATCATCCTGAGTCACTTCCTCTTCCGAAATCGGAACCATCCCGATTTCGTTCTGGCAACTGATATGTTTGCCCGATAAAGCAAGGTAGACCGAGGAAATCTGGCAGTCCGCCATCAATTCAGCCTGATCGATGGCGCGCTGTACGCATTTCACCACCGATTCCAGATCGTTTACGCCGCCTTTATCCATGCCGCGAGACGGGCAACTGCCCACCCCAATAATATTGACCATACCATCGGGCAGAATTTCCCCAACCAGGGCGGACACCTTCGCGGTGCCAATTTCGAGTCCTACTACCAGTTTTCTGTCCGTTGCCTTAATCATTGTGGTTTAGCCTGTGCCTGGTTCTGTTGCTGATTACTGTCCTGTGGCTCTATCGGTGCAGCGGCCCAACCGACTGCGGCGCCCGAATCGTAGCGCAAATCAACGTACGTGATGCGCTGGTTCTGACTCTGGCCCTGCTGCTGCAAATCCGGATAAAGCTCAATAAAACGGTTCAGACGCTTCATGGTATCGCTACGACCTAATTCGATGCGCACATCGTCACTGGTCACTAATTGCCACGAGCGCCGCGCCGTCATCGACGCGACCTTCAGGGTAAACTTGTTAGCCTTTAATACATCACTCATGGTGTGATAGCCGGCTAACACCTCGTTTTCACTGCCTTCCGGACCGTACAGCATCGGCAACGTTTCTTTGCCAACGTGACTGGCCGGAACGCTGAAGGAGACGCCAGCGGCGTCCACCATATGTGAGTCATTCCAGCGTGCAACTGGAACATACTCCACCAGATTTATCTTCAGCTCATCAGGCCACTGCTTGCGCACACTGACCTGCTTAATCCAGGGTAAACGCTCAATCTGCTGCTGGATGATATCCACGTTCTGCGACATGAAGGTTCCCGGCGCGCCAAGCGATAAAATGGCCTGACGAATATCATCATGCGTGGTGTAGTGGGTTTGCCCGGTCACCACCAGCTTCGATAACGGCAAGCGTGACGCGTCATTCATCCACTTCAGCACCACGAGGCCACCCGCCACCATAATGCCCAACACAATCAACAGGAACACCATGCCAAACAGTCGCGCACCGTTGCTGCGCCCGGAGCGTGTCCGCTCCTGAGGTTCGCGATTGCGTACTCGTATCGCTGCCTGAGACATATCAGTCAGCCAGCTCCAGAATACGCGCCACCAGCTGCGGGAAGCTGTATCCCGCTTGCTTCGCGGCCATCGGCACTAAACTGTGGCTGGTCATGCCGGGCGAAGTATTCACTTCCAGCAGCTGGAAGTTGCCCTCACCGTCAGCCATCACGTCCACGCGACCCCAGCCGCTGCAACCCAATGCGCGCCAGGCTGACCACACCAAGGTCTGCAATTCTGCTTCCTGCTCGGCGCTTAATCCGCTCGGGCAGAAGTATTCAGTATCGTCAGAAATGTATTTAGCTTCATAGTCATAGAACTCGCTGGCGGTTTTAATTCTGATAGAAGGCAGAATTTGCTCACCCACGATGCCCACGGTGTATTCCGCGCCGCTCAGAAAAGCTTCGATCAGCACGTCATCATCATGACGAAAGGCTTCTTCAAGCGCTGCGGGTAATGCATCCGCATGGTTCACGCGGCTGATACCGACGCTAGAACCTTCGCAGCTTGGCTTGACAAATAGCGGTAAACCCAGCGCCTCAATGGCTTTGATGGTATCCGCGTTTAAACCTTGTTCATGTTGCTGACGCGTCAGCCAGACAAATTTGCCTGAGGGTAATCCCCTGCCCTGCCACAGCAATTTGCTGCGCAGCTTATCCATGGTGATGGCGGAAGCCATCACACCGCTGCCGGTATAGGGCAGTTGCAGAAACTCCAGCACCGCTTGCAGCGTGCCGTCTTCACCACCACGACCGTGCAAAGCAATAAACGCTTTAGCGAAGCCTTGCTGTTTCAGGTCAAGCACCGACACATCACGCGTATCGACTGCATGCGCATCAATGCCCATTTCACGCAGTCCGGCCAGCACTGCCGCACCGGACATCAGCGACACATCACGCTCGGCCGAGGTGCCGCCCATCAATACTGCAACCTTCTCAGTCATGGCGCGCCTCCGACTTAACGGCAGGCTGTAATTCGTTTTCGGCCAGCTTGCGGGCAATCTTGCCGATGTTGCCTGCACCCTGCACGATCACCAGATCGTCGCCCGACAGCAACGGTGCCAGCGCATCTGGCAGCGCGTCATGCTCAGAGACCAGAATCGGATCAACTTTGCCACGGTTACGAATCGCGCGGCACAGCGAGCGGCTATCAGCGCCTGGAATCGCCGCTTCACCCGCCGGATAGACATCCAGCATCAGCAACACATCCACCTGCGACAGCACATTAGCGAAATCATCAAACAGGTCCCGCGTACGCGTGTAGCGATGTGGCTGGAACACCATCACTAGCTTCTTGTCAGGCCAGCCCGCACGTGCGGCTTTGATGGTGACATCCACTTCGGTGGGATGGTGGCCGTAATCGTCGACCAGCATCGCACTGCCTGGATTACCGTTGACGGCGGCGGTATCGAACTCGCCCAGCACGTCAAAGCGGCGTCCGGTGCCCTGGAAGCTCTCCAGCGCGGCCAGAATCGCGTTATCTTCAATCCCCTCTTCGCTGGCAACAGCTACCGCGGCGGCTGCGTTCAGCGCGTTATGACGGCCAGGCGCATTCAGCGTCACTTTCAGCACCGGCTTATCCTGACGAATAATGGTGAAGTGTCCTTGTGCGCCACGCTGCTCGTAATTCTCGATACGCACATCCGCGTCATCGCTGAAGCCGTAGGTTGTTACCTGACGGCCTACGCGCGGGATCAGGTCACGAATCACTGCATCATCCACGCACATTACCGCGCGTCCATAGAATGGCAGGTTGTGCAGGAAGTTAATGAACGTCTGCTTCAGGTTCTCGAAATCGCCCTGATAAGTGTCCATGTGATCCGCTTCGATGTTGGTGACAATTGCCACCATCGGTTGCAGATGCAGGAAGGACGCATCACTTTCATCTGCTTCAGCAATCAGATAACGGCTGCTGCCCAGGCGCGCATGCGTGCCTGCGGCTTTAACCAAGCCACCGTTAACGAAGGTGGGATCCAGCCCGCCTTCCGCGTAAATGCTGGTCACCATCGCGGTGGTGGTGGTTTTACCGTGCGTGCCCGCAACCGCAATGCCATGACGGAAACGCATCAGTTCAGCCAACATCTCAGCGCGACGAATCACGGGAATACGCTGCTCACGAGCGGCAACCAGTTCAGGATTATCCTGCGCTACAGCCGTCGACACCACGACAACGCTGGCATCGGTGACGTTTTCCGGACGATGGTTGAAATAAATCGTCGCACCCAGCGCAGCCAGATGCTGTGTCACCGCGTTCGGCGCCAAATCAGAACCGCTGATGTGATAGCCTTCGTTCGCCAACACCTCGGCAATACCGCCCATGCCAGCACCACCGATGCCGACAAAGTGAATGTGCCGGACGCGACGCATCTCGGGCACAATAGAACGCAGTTTTGCCAATTGTTGTGTATTCATCTGTTTCAATTACCTGTTTTTCCCGTTTGTACCTGCTAAAAGGTACGGGCCAAATCAACTGGCCGATTAATTTACTTCGCGACGCGCGCCACTTCATTTGCAACCCGCTCGGTTGCATCGGGAATCGCGACCTGACGGGCTTTTTCTGCCATCGCCAACAATGTGGTGCGATCCCAGTGACGCAGCGTGTCCGCTACCACAGCCGCGGTGAACTGCGGCTGCTCGAAAATTTTGGCTGCGCCCGCTTTTTCCAGCGGCAACGCGTTCCAGTACTGCTGACGATCTTTGTGCTGAAACGGTACGAAGATTGCCGGTAAACCTGCGGCCGCCACTTCACTTACCGTCAATGCGCCCGAACGGCACACTACGACATCGGCCCAGGCGTAAGCTTCGGCCATGTCATCGATAAATTCGGTGACTTTGTGCTGCGGCTGGCCCGCTGCGCGGTAAGCCTGCTGCACGGTTTCCAGTCCGCCTTTACCGGTTTGATGCCAAACCGTAATGGCATCGCCCAACGCTGCGGCCACTTGCGGCACGGTCTGGTTGAGGATGCGCGCGCCCTGGCTGCCGCCAACCACCAGCACGCGAATCGGGCCGAAACGTGCACTTAGACGCTCTGCCGGTAACGGCAGCGCTAACACATCGGTACGCACCGGATTGCCAACCACTTCAGCATTCGGAAACGCCCCCGGAAACGCCTGCATCACTTTGGTGGCGATCTTAGCCAGCCACTTGTTGGTCAGTCCGGCAATGCCGTTCTGCTCATGCAGCACCACCGGAATACCGCAGCTCCACGCCGCTAAGCCGCCAGGGCCCGAAACGTAGCCACCCATTCCCAGCACCACATCCGGCTGCCAGCTCTTCATGATGCGACGCGCCTGGCGCCATGCATTGAAGATGCGTACCGGTGCCAGCAACTGCGCTTTTACACCTTTACCGCGTAAGCCGCTGATGCGGATAAAATCAATTTCAATGCCGTGTTTCGGCACCAAATCCGCTTCCATTCGGTCAGCGGTTCCCAGCCAGCGCACCTGCCAGCCTTGTTCCATCAGGTGATGGGCAACGGCCAGACCGGGGAACACATGTCCGCCAGTACCGCCTGCCATGACCATCAACCGTTTGCCACTCATCGTGCACCTCGGGTAAACGCCTGCGCTTTTGCCAGACGCGTTTCATAATCTATGCGTAATAAAAACACGATGGCGGTCGACATGATGATCAGACTCGAACCACCGTAACTAATCAGCGGCAGCGTCAGACCTTTCGTCGGCAGCATGCCAGCAGCTGCACCCACGTTAACCAGCGCCTGGAAGCTAAACCACACGCCAATTGAGCAAGCGAGGAAGCCTGAGAAGCGCTGATCGATCTCCAGAGCACGGCGACCAATCGACATCGCGCGAAAAGCGACGAAGAATACCATCAACAGCGCTAAAACCACACCGACATAACCCAACTCTTCACCGATGATGGAGAAGATGAAGTCGGTATGTGCTTCCGGCAGATATTCCAGTTTCTGCACCGAGTTGCCTAAGCCCTGCCCCCAGAACTCACCGCGCCCAAACGCCATCAACGATTGCGTCAGCTGGTAGCCGCTGCCGAAGGGATCTTCCCACGGGTTCCAGAAGGAGGTCACACGGCGCATACGGTACGGTTCGGCAATGATCAGCAGCACCACGGCGAAAATGCCGGAGCCGATGATCGCCAGGAACTGCCACATTTTCGCCCCGGCGAGGAACAGCATCGCCAGCGTGGTAACAAACAGCACAACGACGGTACCGAGATCCGGCTGCGCCAGCAGTAGCACGGCCAGCACCACCATCACGCCCATCGGCTTACAGAAGCCCCAGAAGTTGTTACGCACCTCTTCGACTTTGCGCACCAGGTAACTGGCGAGATAGCAAAACAGCGTCAACTTCGAAAGCTCGGCTGGCTGAATACGCAGCGGGCCAAGAGCAATCCAGCGCGATGCACCGTTCACCGAGCTACCGACGACCAGGACGATGAGCAGCATCACCACGGACACCATCAGCATCACGTTGCTGTAGCGCTGCCAGAAATCCATCGGGATGCGCAAGGTCACCAGCGCCATACCAAACGCCAAAGCGATATAGAATGCATCACGCTTGGCAAAGTAGAACGGATCTTCATTCAGACGTTGACCGACCGGCATCGACGCCGAGGTCACCATCACAAAACCAATCAGCGCCAGCCCAAAGGTCAGCCACAGCAGCGTGCGATCGTACAGCACCACCGGCGCATCATCACTGTCGCGCGCGCCCATCACCCACTCACGCAGGCGCAACGACAGATAGTTGGCGATACCGGCTCCAGGAATGCGCATCAGCTCAACTCCTTCGCCAGTTGCGCGAACTGATCGCCGCGCTGTTCAAAATTACGGAACTGGTCAAGGCTGGCGCAGGCCGGTGATAACAGCACCATATCGCCGGCTTTAACCTGGGCGGCAATCTGCGTCATCGCCTGCTGCATGGTTTCAGTGCGCGTGGCGATCTCCGGACGCAATGCCGCTAACGCATCACCATCTCGACCAAAACAGAACAGCTTCACGTTGTCGCCCTGCAGATAGCGCGCCAGCGGGCTGAAATCAGCCGACTTGCCGTCGCCGCCCAGCAGCAGCCACAAGGTACCTTTCACCTGCAAGCCATTCAGCGCCGCTTCGGTGCTGCCAACATTGGTGGCTTTAGAATCGTTAATCCAGCGCACACCGTGGGCTTCATGCACCAGCTGGAAGCGGTGCGCCAGGCCGGTAAAGGTGGTTAACGCTTTCAGGCTGGAAGCACGCGGGATGTTCACCGCGTCGGCTAATGCCAGCGCTGCCAGCGCGTTGGTGTAATTGTGTTGACCTACCAGCGTCATCTCATCGGTGTTCAGGACTTTCTCGCCTTTTACCCGCAGCCAGGTGCTGCCCTGCTGCTGATTGAGATGATAATCGCCGAGGTTGATGCCGAAGCTTACGCAGCGCTGATCAACACCGCGCACCGGCATGGTCATGCCATCGTCAGCATTCACTATGCAGACGCTGGCGTTTTCGTAAATGCGCAGCTTGGCGGCACGATACTGCTGCATGCCGAGCGGATAGCGATCCATGTGATCCTCGGTGAGATTGAGGATCGTCGCCGCCGCCGCTTTCAGGCTATGCGTGGTTTCCAGCTGGAAGCTGGAGAGTTCGAGTACATAAAGCTGTGCTGGCGATTTCAACAGCGTCAGCGCCGGCAAACCGATGTTACCGCCCACGCCTACCTGCCAACCTGCTGCGCGCGCCATTTCACCCACCAGCGTCGTCACGGTGCTTTTACCATTCGAACCGGTGATCGCCACAATCGGAGCCTGCGCTTCACGGCAGAACAGCTCAATATCGCCGATGATTTCAATTCCGGCATCGGCGGCTTCGCTTAATGCAGGATGCGCCAGCGCGATGCCGGGGCTGGCGATAATCAGATCGGAGGCCAGCAGCCAATCACTATTAATACCGCCAACATAGCGCTCCACCGAAGCTGGCAGTTTGTCCAGCCCCGGCGGCGAGACACGGGTATCCATCACGCGTGGCGTTACGCCTTGCGCGAGGAAGAAATCAACACAGGAGAGGCCAGTAATGCCTAATCCAATGATGACGACTTTTCTGCCCCGATAGTCAGCCATGATTAACGTACCTTCAGCGTTGCCAGGCCAATCAGCACCAGCATCAGCGAAATAATCCAGAAGCGCACAATGACGCGCGGCTCCGGCCAGCCTTTCAATTCATAGTGATGGTGAATCGGCGCCATGCGGAAAATACGTTGACCGCGCAGCTTGAACGATCCCACCTGCAGAATCACCGACAGCGTTTCAACCACAAATACGCCGCCCATGATTAACAGCAAAAATTCCTGGCGCAGCAGCACGGCGATGGTGCCGAGCGCACCACCCAGCGCCAATGAGCCGACATCGCCCATGAACACTTGCGCTGGATAGGTGTTGAACCACAAAAATCCGAGTCCGGCTCCGACAATCGCGGTGCAGACAATCACTAATTCTCCCGCGTGCCGTAAATAAGGAATGTGCAGATATTCGGCAAACTTAACGTTACCGGTCGCCCACGCCACCAGCGCAAAGCCTGCGGCCACGAACACCGTTGGCATAATGGCTAAGCCATCAAGACCATCCGTTAAGTTAACCGCGTTGCCGGTACCGACAATCACGAAGTAGGCCAGCACCACGTAGAACAGGCCCAGCTGCGGCATCACGTCTTTAAAGAACGGCACCACCAGCTGCGTTGCAGGCGTATCTTTACCGGCGATAAACAGCGCGAACGCAACCGCCAGCGAAATTACTGACATCCAGAAATATTTCCAGCGCGCGATCAGGCCTTTGGTGTCTTTGCGCACCACCTTACGATAGTCATCCACAAAGCCGATGATGCCAAAACCGACCAGCACCACCAGTACGCACCAGACGTATGGATTA
Source organism: Pantoea leporis (assembly GCF_028048155.1). Classification (NCBI taxonomy): domain Bacteria; kingdom Pseudomonadati; phylum Pseudomonadota; class Gammaproteobacteria; order Enterobacterales; family Erwiniaceae; genus Pantoea; species Pantoea leporis. The sequence goes on along the minus strand of NZ_JALMEU010000003.1, from coordinate 296,313 downwards.
GACGGATAGGCCCACATCAGCACCGAAATAGTGATGGAGGTGAGGATCATTACGCCGCCCATGGTTGGCGTGCCGCGTTTGCTGAAGTGTGACTCTGGACCGTCGTTACGCACCACCTGACCGATCTGCAGCTTCTGCAGCCAGGCAATCAGGCGCGGGCCCATCCACAGAGAAATGAACAAGGCGGTCAGCAGGCTGACAATGGCGCGAAACGTCAGATACGAGAAGACGTTAAAGCCGGAATAAAATGCGACCATATGTTCGGCCAGCCAGACTAGCATGTTCCTTTCTCCTGTAAGCTCTGTACTACCTGCTCCATGGCGGCACTACGTGAACCTTTAACCAAAATAGTGATGTCCTGATGTTCGGACAGCAATGTGCGTAAACGTTCAGTTAGCGCGGTTTTTGTGGCGAAATGCTCGCCTTTACCGCTGTTTTCGCCAATCAGCTGGCTCAGAGTCCCAATGCTCAGCACGCGATCGACACCGGCCGCTTTGGCCGCATCGCCGACCTGGCGATGACACAGTTCGGCTTCATCACCCAATTCAGCCATATCGCCCACTACCATCACGCGGTAGCCCGGCATATCGCCTAGCACCTGTGCGGCGGCAGTCATAGAACCGACATTGGCGTTGTAACTGTCATCCAGCAGCAGTTGATTGACCGCCAGGCGAATCGGGAACAGTCGACCAGGAACAGCCTGCAAGGTTTTAAGGCCAGTTTGAATCGCCGACAGCGGCGCATCTACTGACAATGCCAACGCTGCAGCGGCTAACGCATTCGAGATGTTATGACGGCCCGGCAGCGGCAGCTCCACGGCGATATCACCGCGTGGCGTATGCAGCGTGAACAGCGTGGCATCGGCTCGCAGCACGATTTCGCTGGCGCGGAACTCTGCATCAGCCATCGGCTGCGGCGAGAAGCGCCACAAGGTTTTATCTGCAAACTGTGATTTCCAGTTGGCCAGATCGTTGCTGTCAGCGTTGACGATGGCGGTGCCGTGTACCGGCAAGCCGCCAAAAATTTCGCCTTTGGCTTTCGCCACGCCCGCCAGCGAGCCAAAGCCTTCCAGATGGGCGGCAGCAAGGTTATTCACCAGCGCAGTTTCCGGACGCACCAGATCGGTGGTGTAGGCAATTTCACCCTGATGGTTGGCACCTAACTCGATCACCGCGTAAGCATGCTCTTTGGTGAGACGCAGCAGCGTCATCGGTACACCGAAGTCGTTGTTCAGGTTGCCGGCCGTGTAAAGCGTTTCGCCACACTGACGCAAAATCGCGGCGGTCATCTCTTTGACCGAGGTTTTGCCAGATGAACCGGTCAGCGCAACCACGCGAGCGTTCGCCTGTTGGCGTACCCACGCGGCGAGTTGCCCAAAAGCAATCCGCGTATCAGCCACAACCACCTGCGGGATAGAAACCGGCAGCAGTTGACTGACCAGCAGCGCCTGCGCGCCGTTGGCAATGGCATCGTTAGCGAAATTGTGAGCATCAAAACGTTCACCCACCAGCGCCACAAACAGGCTGCCGGCGGTAACTTTGCGAGTATCGGTGGTGACATCGGCAAGGGTTAAATCAGCGCCGTGCAGTTGACCGCCGCTGATTTCGGCCAGCGTATTGAGAGAAACGGGAATCATGCCATCACCCCCAACAAACGGGCGACGGTGTCGCGATCGGAGTAATCCAAACGGCGGTTGCCAATGATTTGATAATCTTCGTGGCCTTTTCCGGCCACCAACACGATGTCATCGGCGCCAGCTTGCATCACGGCGTTGGTGACCGCCTGCGCACGACCGGAAACCACGCGTGCGCGGCCCGGATCGAGCAAGCCGGTGAGAATGTCATTCACAATCGCCATCGGCTCTTCGCTGCGCGGATTATCGTCGGTGATCACGACGATGTCGGAGAATTGCTCAGCAATCGCGCCCATCAGCGGACGTTTGCCTTTGTCACGATCGCCACCGCAGCCAAACACGCACCACAGCTGGCCTTTACAGTGCAGACGCGCCGCTTCCAGCGCTTTTTCCAGCGCATCCGGCGTGTGAGCGTAATCGACAACCACCGTAGGTTTGTCTGGCGCAGTGAATACTTCCATGCGACCACACACCGGCTGCAGCTGCGGCGCAGTGGCAACCAGCGCATCAAGCGGGTAATCCACCGCCAGCAGCGTACCCAGCGCCAGCAATAGGTTGCTCACGTTGAAAGCGCCCATCAGGCGGCTATCAAACTCGCCGTTGCCCCAGCTGGAGCTGAACTGAATATGCGCACCGCCGTCGTGATAATCCACCGCCGTGGCTTTCAGCCAGCGGCCATGACAGCCCGATTGCAGATTGTCTTCCATGGTGACCGCTACCGCATCCGGCAATTTCGCCAGCCAGCGACGCCCCACTTCATCATCCGCATTGATGATGGCTTCAGCGACCTGATGCTCAGAGAACAGTAACCATTTAGCGGATTCATAACTCTGCATATCACCGTGATAATCGAGGTGATCGCGGCTCAGGTTAGTAAATACCGCGGCCGCAAACGGCAAGGCGGCAACGCGATGCTGCACCAAGCCGTGTGAGGAGACTTCCATTGCCGTCAGGGTTGCGCCCTGCCCGACTAAATCATTCAGCACATGCTGCACATCCACCGCAGAACCGGTGGTGTTTTCGGTTGCCACCAGTTGACCGTAAAGGCCATTGCCTACCGTGCCCATCACTGCGCCGGTTTCACCGAGCAGATTGGCCCACTGCGCCATCAGTTGCGTGGTGGTGGTTTTGCCGTTAGTGCCAGTAACACCAATCAATTTCAGTTTGCTTGCAGGCTGCTGATAAAAGCGTCCGGCCAGTGCAGAGAGACGCTGCTGCAACTGCGCCAGATAGATAACCGGGACGCCATGCATCTCGCGGATATCTCCATCGCTGGCTTCGCCTTCGGCTTCGGCAATCACTGCCGCTACGCCTTGTGCAATAGCCTGCGGAATAAAACGACGTCCATCAGCATGATGGCCCGCCACGGCGATAAACAGATCGCCAGAAGCCGCCGCGCGGCTATCTAGTGTCATGTCACGGAGTGGACGCGCCGGCGCACCCGGCACCCACGGGGCCAGTAAGTCGCGCAGGTTACGATCTGTCACTTGATTCCTCACTTCTATTCTTCACCAACTCGTTCTTATCAACTGTTGGCAGCGCATCAGGTTCGATATTCATGGTACGCAATACGCCGCCCATGATGGCGCCAAACACCGGTGCTGAAACCGCACCACCATAATATTTACCGGCCTGGGGATCGTTGATCACCACCACCAGCGCAAAACGAGGACGGCTGGCAGGCGCAACGCCTGCGGTATAAGCAATGTATTTGTTGACGTAACGTCCATCCGGTCCAACTTTCTTGGCGGTACCGGTTTTGATGGCAATGCGATAGCCCTTGATGGCGGCTTTAACCCCACCACCGCCAGGCAACGCAACGCTTTCCATCATGTGCATCACCGTTTTCACCAGGTCTTCCTGGAAAACGCGTTCACCCGCCACTGGCGGGTCAACTTTGGTGATCGACAGCGGGCGATTGATGCCGTAGCTGCCAATGGTTGCGTAGACTCGCGCTAACTGTAACGGCGTTACCATTAGCCCGTAGCCGAAAGAGAAGGTGGCCCTCTCTATGTCAGACCACCGTTGTTTTTGAGGGTATAAGCCACTACTTTCCCCGACCAGCCCCAAATTGGTCGGTTTACCCAGTCCAAAGCGCGCGTAAGTATCTACAAGTGCTGAGGAGGGCATCGCTAACGCCAAACGTGAAACCCCGACGTTACTCGACTTCTGTAAAACCCCGGTAAGGGTCAATTCGTTATAGCGCGCCACGTCTTTGATCTCATGACCATTGACGCGGTACGGCACGGTATTCAGTACGCTGTTCTCTTTCACCACACCGCGCTGCAAAGCCGTCATCACCACCATCGGTTTCACGGTGGAACCTGGCTCGAAGATGTCGGTAATAGCGCGATTACGCATCACGTCTTTCGGCGTGTTGCTGAGATTATTCGGGTTGTAAGCGGGGCTGTTCGCCATCGCCAGCACTTCGCCGGTGTTTACATCCACCAGCACCGCGGTGCCTGATTCGGCTTTGTTGAACGCCACGGCATTATTCAGTTCGCGGTACACCAGCGCCTGCAGACGTTCATCAATGCTTAGCGTCAGGTTGTGCGCGGCGCGGCTATCTACCGAGGAGATATCTTCAATGACGCGGCCGTTGCGGTCTTTACGCACCGTACGTTCACCCGGTGCGCCAGTCAGCCATTTGTCGAAGCTTTTTTCGATGCCTTCAATGCCCTGGCCATCAATGTTGGTAAAACCAATCAGGTGCGCGGTCACCTGGCCCGCCGGATAGTAGCGGCGCGACTCTTCACGCAGGTAGATGCCCGGCAGCTTAAGCTTTTTCACATACTCGCCAATCGCTGGATTCACCTGACGCGCCAGATAGACAAAGCGCCCTTTCGGGTTGGCATTGATACGTGCAGCAAGCTGATCGAGCGGAATCGATAACGCATCCGACAGCGCTTTCCAGCGACTATCCAGCGAGACGCCGCCGTGTTCGGTCAGCTCTTTCGGATCGGCCCAGATCGCATTCACCGGCACGCTCACCGCCAGCGGACGACCGGCACGATCGCTGATCATACCGCGCGCGGTTGGCACCGATTGCACGCGCAGCGAACGCAAATCGCCCTCTTTCACCAGCTTGTCAGGGTTGATCACCTGCAGCCACGCTACGCGCGACAGCAGTCCGCCCAGCGCCAGTAAAATGCACCCGCACAGTAACGCAAAGCGCCAGCTTACAAAGCTGGCCTTATCTTCTTGTTTTTTTAACTTCAGCGTTTTGCCTGCGCCACTCATTGAGTTCTGCGATTCCTTATTTCTGCACCACAATATTTTCCTGCGAAGGATCAACATGCTGCATTTGCAGTTTATCGGTTGCTATCCGCTCTACGCGGCTGTGATCGCCCAGTGCGTTCTCTTCAAGAATCAGGTTGCGCCATTCGATATCGAGCGCATCACGCTCCAGCACCAGCTGTTCACGCTGCGCCGTTAACAGGCGCGTCTTATGCGTGGTGGTCACGACCATTACCGAGGACACCAGCACCGCGATCAACAGCAACAGCGGGATCTTGCCAAATCGCAGCAAGTCCCCACCAATGACACCGGGTAAGCTGTGGCGCTCGTTGCCAATCATGAGGCCGTTCGCTCCGCGATACGCAATACCGAACTGCGCGCACGTGGGTTTTCGTTCACTTCGGCTTCGCCAGGAATCAATTTGCCCAGCGTTTTCAGCTCACGACCGCCTAAGGCTTTAAGCTGCGACTCCGTCATCGGAATGCCTGCTGGCACCTGAGGACCGCGGCTCTGATCGCGCATAAAACGCTTCACTAAGCGATCTTCCAGTGAGTGGAAGCTGATGATCGACAACCTGCCGCCTGGCGCGAGAACCGACAAGGCCCCTTTCAGCGCGGTATCGATCTCTTCCAGCTCACTGTTGATCCAGATACGAATCGCCTGGAAAGTACGCGTTGCCGGGTGCTTAAATTTGTCTTTGACGGGCATTGCGGCGGCAATCACCGTCGCCAGCTCTTTGGTGCGCGTCATCGGCTGGTCGCGGTTACGCTCTACGATGGCGCGCGCAATACGTTTACCGAAACGCTCTTCACCGTAGGTCTTGATCACGAAAGCGATATCCGCCTCCTCTGCGCTCATCAGCCATTCGGCGGCCGATTGCCCGCGTGTTGGATCCATACGCATATCCAGTGGCCCATCACGCATAAAGGAGAAGCCACGTTCGGCATCATCCAGTTGCGGAGAAGAGACGCCCAGATCGAGGAGAACACCATCGATCTTGCCGGTCAATCCACGCTCTTCGACGTATTCCGCCAAAGCCGAAAACGGCCCGTGGACGATCGAGAAGCGCGGATCGTTTATCTCAGCGGCTGCGGCTATCGCTTGCGGATCGCGATCAATCGCTATCAGTTGCCCTTTCTCACCAAGCTGCGAAAGGATTAAGCGCGAGTGACCGCCGCGACCAAAAGTGCCATCAATATAAATGCCGTCTTCCCTGATATTGAGGCCGTTTACCGCCTCATCCAGCAGCACTGTGGTGTGTTTGAAATTTTCCTGCATAGCTATAGCGACAAGTCCTGCAACCGCTCAGATAAAGGCTCCTGAGCCGACTGTTCTGTGTCAATATCATCCTTAACTTGTTGATACCAGGTCTGTTCATCCCACAGCTCAAACTTATTGAACTGTCCAACCAGCATCACTTCTTTGGTCAGGCCGGCATGTTGACGTAACGTGTTCGCCAACAACAAACGACCCGCATTATCCATCTGGCATTCACTGGCATGTCCCAACAGCAGTCGCTGTACGCGACGCTCGGCAGGATTCATGCTGGATAAGCGAGACAGCTTTTTCTCAATGATTTCCCATTCAGGCAGGGTATAAAGCAGCAGGCATGGCTGGTGGAGGTCAATGGTGCATACCATTTGCCCCTGAGACTCTGCGACAAGCAATTCACGATAGCGCGTTGGTACTGCTAATCGTCCTTTGCTGTCGAGATTGACCAACGTTGCTCCACGGAACATGCCAGCCTTACCCCTCAATCACCCGTTTTCACCACTTTATCCCACTTTTTACCACGAAACGAGTTTACGGAGCCGATGAAATCCTTGTCAAGCCGCAACGGCAAGTGAATATCACTATTTACATCGGGTGAAATTAATCAATGAGGGAATTAATCGACATAGATTCGTAAAATAAAAAATTAACCTGATGAATAATTGAATAAAAATTTCTGCACGAGGAAAAATGGTGAAAAATAAAGCGCTCCAGCGCAAAAATATAATTGCCCCGCAATCTGCGACAGCGGCGGCATTTTAGGGGATTTCTGAAAGGAAGCCCAGCATCATCGCGCCAGCTCTGCCGCGCCTCACTGGTGAACATGTAAACAATTAAGAAAAGTCAGCAAGGTTAAATTGTTAGCTGGAGTGGCGATTATTTACGCTTATTTACGCCCTAAGGTTTCAAAATATCGACAGGATTAATAAATGCTGGGCAGCGAACTGCCCAGCATTTCATTTAGAGCGGCGACTTAATTGTCCGCGGCGGAATAAATTGCGACGGATACGGGTTAAACCAGGCTTGGGTTTACGTGGTTCATCTAGCGAGGCTAACACCAGTTCCAGCACGCGCTCAGCGACGTCGCGATGACGTTGCCCCACCGCCAGCACCGGGCACTCGAGGAAATCCAGCAATTCATGGTCGCCAAAGGTGGCGATCGCCAAATCTGTCGGCAGGCGACCATCACGCTTCAGCGTAATGTCCATTACGCCCTGCAGCAGCCCAAACGACGTGGTGAACAGTGCCTCCGGCATCGGATGATCTTCGAGGTACTTCTCAAACAGCGCCGCAGCGGCGGCCCGATCGAAACTGTTGCAGTAGATGTAATCAATTGGCCGCTCATCATCTTTCCACGCATCGCGGAAACCTAACTCACGCAGGAAGCTGACCGACAACTCAGGCAGCGCGCCGAGGAACAGCACATTTTTCACCGGTAGCTGACGCAATTCAGCCGCCAGCGCCTGCGCATCATCCTGATCGGCACCCACTACGCTGGTAAAGTGTTCACGATCCAGCGCACGGTCCAGCGCGATAATCGGTAACGGATCGTTGATCCAACGCTGATAGAACGGATGCTCTGGTGGCAGTGAAGTTGAAACAATGATGGCATCAACCTGGCGCTGCAACAGATGCTCGATGCAGCGCATTTCGTTGTCTGGCTGATCTTCTGAGCAGGCAATCAGCAGCTGATAGCCGCGCTGACGCGCCTGACGCTCCAGATAATTCGCAATGCGCGTGTAACTGGTGTTTTCCAGATCGGGGATCACGAGGCCAATCGAACGTGTGCGCCCGGCGCGCAGCCCAGCCGCGACGGCATTGGGGTGATAGTTGTGTTCACGCACCACCGCCATCACTTTTTCGACGGTTTTTTCGCTGACACGATACTGCCGCGCTTTGCCATTAATTACATAGCTGGCCGTGGTGCGCGACACGCCTGCCAGGCGCGCAATTTCATCCAGTTTCACGGTGACACCTTAATTCTGATAAGCCAGCGCTGACGAAAATATCCGCAGAGTAGCTATGGGTAAAACATTTGTAACATCTAACCGCAGAACACTACGCCGAGCAACCGCTTTTCTCTCGCATCCTGGTTAAGCGCATAAAATAAAAAAACCCGGCATTTCGCCGGGTTAGAATCAGATGAAATCGTTACTTTGGGTGATTAACGCATCACGCGATCGCCGCGCGACACACCCACAATTCCTGAGCGCGCCACTTCGACAATTTCTGCCACGTCACGCACGGTGTTGAGAAACGCATCGAGTTTATCGCTGGTGCCTGCCAGCTGAACCGTGTAAAGCGTTGGCGTGACATCGATAATCTGCCCACGGAAAATTTCCGCGCTGCGCTTAACTTCTTCACGGCCGTAACCGCTGGCCTGGATTTTCACCAGCATGATCTCACGCTCAACGTAAGCGCCCTGACCCAGCTCGCTGACACGTAACACGTCCACCAGCTTGTGCAGCTGCTTCTCAATCTGCTCCAGCACTTTCGCGTCGCCGACCGTTTGAATGGTCATGCGTGACAAGGTGGGATCATCGGTCGGTGCCACAGTCAGGCTTTCGATGTTATAGCCACGTTGAGAGAACAGCCCCACTACGCGGGACAATGCGCCGGATTCGTTTTCCAGCAGAACCGATAAAATACGACGCATAATTAAGTCCTCTCCGTTTTGCTCAGCCACATCTCATCCATCGAACCACCACGAATTTGCATCGGGTAAACGTGCTCGCTGCCGTCAATGTTTACATCGACAAACACCAGACGGCCTTTCGCCAGCGTATCCAGTGCCAGCTGCAGCTTCTCTTCCAGCTCCGCCGGATGCGCAATGGAAATGCCCACATGCCCATACGCTTCGGCCAGACGCACGAAGTCAGGCAGCGATTGCATGTAGGACTGCGAATGGCGGCCCGAGTAAATCATGTCCTGCCACTGCTTAACCATGCCGAGGAAGCCGTTGTTGAGGTTCAATACCAGCACCGGTAAATCGTACTGCAATGCGGTCGACAGCTCCTGAATGTTCATCTGGATACTGCCATCGCCGGTCACGCAGATAACCGTCTCATCCGGCAGCGCCATCTTCACGCCCAGCGCAGCAGGCAAGCCGAAGCCCATGGTGCCTAAGCCGCCGGAGTTGATCCAGCGACGCGGCTTGTCGAACTGGTAGTAAAGTGCGGCAAACATCTGATGCTGACCAACGTCAGACGTCACGTAAGCTTCGCCTTTGGTCAAACGACAGATGGTCTCGATGACTGCCTGCGGTTTGATTTTGTCGCTGGTACGATCGAATTCCAGGCACTTGCGACCGCGCCAGCCTTCAATGGTCTGCCACCAGTCGCGCAGGCTATCGAGTTCTTGCTTCGCATCGCTTTGCGCCAGCAGCTCTAACATCTGTGCCAGCGTCTGCTTCGCATCGCCAACGATTGGAATGTCGGCGCTGACCGTTTTGGAGATCGACGTCGGATCGACATCGATATGCATGATGGTGGCGTTCGGGCAGTACTTCGCCAGATTGTTGGTGGTGCGGTCGTCGAAGCGCACGCCAATACCGAAAATCAGATCGGCATTGTGCATGGTCATGTTGGCTTCGTAAGTGCCGTGCATCCCCAGCATGCCGACACACTGACGATGTGTGCCAGGGAACACGCCCAAGCCCATCAGCGAGGTCGTTACCGGAATATTCAGTTGCTCTGCCAGCTGCAGCAGCTCGGCTTCGCAGCCCGACATAATCGCGCCGCCGCCGGCGTAAATCACCGGCTTGTGTGCTGCCAGTAATGTTTGCAGCGCGCGCTTAATCTGTCCTTTATGGCCCTGAATGGTCGGATTGTATGAGCGCATGCTCACTGTTTCCGGCCAGACGTACGGCAGCTTGTTGGCGGGATTCAGGATATCTTTTGGCAGATCGATCACCACCGGTCCCGGGCGACCGCTTGCTGCCAGCCAGAAGGCCTTTTTCAACACGGTTGGGATCTCTTCGGCGTTTTTCACCAGGAAGCTGTGCTTCACCACCGGGCGGGAGATGCCGACCATGTCGCACTCCTGGAACGCATCGTAACCAATCAGTGACGAAGGCACCTGACCCGAAAGAATTACCATCGGGATCGAATCCATATAGGCGGTTGCAATACCGGTAATCGCGTTGGTGGCGCCCGGACCGGAAGTCACTAGCACCACGCCCACTTCACCGGTAGCACGCGCAAGGCCATCGGCCATGTGCACCGCGCCTTGTTCATGACGGACTAATACGTGGTCAATACCACCGACCGTTTGCAGCGCATCGTAAATATCGAGCACCGCTCCGCCCGGATAACCGAATACCTGCTTAACGCCCTGATCGATCAACGAACGGACGACCATTTCGGCTCCTGACAACATCTCCATTTTCTGCCTCCAGGCTTGAGGGACTGAATCCACTGACGTTCGCGTTTCCCGCACGCCACTGATATCCGGCCCCCGATCGCCAATTAAGATCAAAACCTTATGTTTATGCTCAGAAGGCGGCGTTCTGTCCACCTTCCAGGTACAGGGAATCTACTTGAGTTAATTATATGAGAGTAGGTCGATTACCATAACCGCAGACAACCCGCCCTGCAAACGCCAGGACGCCACGTCGCGCCCGATCCGGCAATAAAGGCACTGATGCGTGATTATTGCCTGCGAGGATTAAACTAATGCTTCGTCATAACCACAGAGGAAAATGCTGGTTTATAGATTATTTGCAGCGTGTTCTAAGAAATATGATTTTCATATTGCCTGACCACTCAGTCCACAATCTTTTGTGATAATTACTTTCTGGCGTGATTATCTATAAAACGGCCTGATCACATCATATTCTTCTTAACAACAAGCCTAATCTTGTTTTATCAGCAATGCGCATTATCAACTTAAGATGTTAATTATCAAATATTTAAAATAAATTCTATTTTCTAAACGATTTTTTAAGTGGATGGATTCACTTATTCTGTTGCTAATTAATGTCATTGCTCTGCGCAGCCGAAAAATCACAGCACATCGCCCTTCTGACTTCACAGAAATACCCTTGTACTTAAGGTTGACTTCACACGTCAATTCCAGTACCAATATGTGCAGCACTCAATTTACGAGGTTTGACTCATGTTTCATTCTTTCCGCCTACTCGGTCTACTACTAAACGCATCCAGTTTGCGCGGTAGACTCGTGGGCGGAATCAATAACTGATTCGAACCTGCAGAAGTTTAAGAAACCCGCGCCAATGCGCGGGTTTTTTTATGCTCGTAGCACCGGCAAAGTTAACGCATAAGGAAGATTACGATGAGCCAGCAAGTTATTATTTTCGATACCACTCTGCGTGATGGCGAACAGGCTTTACAGGCCAGCCTGAGTGTTAAAGAAAAACTGCAAATCGCTCTGGCGTTGGAACGTATGGGCGTGGATGTGATGGAAGTGGGCTTCCCCGTTTCCTCTCCAGGCGATTTTGAATCCGTACAAACCATCGCTCGTACCATTAAAAACAGCCGCGTCTGCGGACTGGCACGCTGCGTTGAGAAGGACATTGACGCCGCATACGAATCACTGCGTGTGGCTGAAGCGTTCCGTATTCACACCTTCATCGCGACTTCGCCGATGCACATCGCCACCAAATTGCGCAGCACACTGCCAGAAGTGATTGAACGCGCAGTGCACATGATCAAACGCGCCCGCAACTATACCGACGACGTTGAGTTTTCCTGTGAAGATGGCGGGCGTACGCCAATCGACGATTTGTGCCGCATGGTTGAAGCCGCGATCAATGCCGGTGCAACCACCATCAACATTCCGGACACCGTCGGCTACACCTTGCCAGGCGAATACGCCAACATCATTGGCCAATTGGTGGCACGCGTTCCAAATATCGATAAAGCCATCTTGTCGGTTCATACCCACGACGATTTGGGTATGGCGACCGGCAACGCCATCGCTGCGGTATTGGCCGGTGCGCGTCAGGTTGAAGGTACGCTGAACGGTTTAGGCGAACGCGCCGGTAACTGTGCGCTGGAAGAAGTGATTATGGCGATCAAAACCCGCCAGCAGATCATGAACGTCCACACCAACATTAATCATCAGGAAATCTACCGCACCAGCCAAACCGTGAGCCAAATCTGCAACATGCCGATTCCAGCCAACAAAGCGGTGGTCGGTTCTAACGCCTTCGCCCACTCTTCCGGTATTCACCAGGACGGCGTGCTGAAGAATCGCGAAAACTACGAAATCCTGACGCCAGAATCTATCGGCCTGCACAAAATCCAGCTGAACCTGACTTCCCGTTCTGGCCGCGCTGCGGTGAAACACCGCATGGAAGAGATGGGTTACAAAGAGTCCGATTACAACCTCGACACGTTGTACGACGCCTTCCTGAAGCTGGCCGACAAGAAAGGTCAGGTGTTCGATTACGACCTGGAAGCGTTGGCCTTTATCAACAAGCAGAACGAAGAGCCAGAATATTTCGAGCTCAACGAATTCAACGTGCAGACCGGCTCCAGCGTAACCGCAACGGCCTCCGTGCAGTTGGGCTGCGGTGAAGAGACCAAAGCCGACGCCGCAACCGGTAACGGTCCGGTTGATGCGGTCTATCAGGCAATCAACCGCATCACCGGCTTTGAAGCTGAGCTGATTAACTACAAGCTGACGGCGAAAGGCCACGGCGAGAACGCGCTGGGTCAGGTCGATATCGTGGTCAACTACAACGGTCGTAAATTCCACGGCGTTGGCCTGGCGACCGATATCGTCGAATCATCGGCGAAAGCGATGGTGAACGCGTTGAACAATATTTGGCGTGCTAAGCAGGTGGAAAAAGAACTGCAGCGTAAATTTAAAGATCAGAAGGAAACGGTGTAACTATGTCTAAGTCTTCTCATATCGCGGTATTGCCAGGCGACGGAATTGGTCCGGAAGTGATGGCGCAGGCCATGAAAGTTCTCGATGCAATTCGTACGCGTTTCGACATGCGTATCACCACCAGCGAATATGATGTTGGCGGTATCGCCATCGATCGTCATGGTGAACCGCTGCCACCGGCTACCGTTGCTGGCGCAGAGCAGGCAGATGCAATTCTGTTTGGCTCCGTAGGTGGCCCGAAATGGGAACATCTGCCACCTGCGCAGCAACCCGAGCGCGGTGCGCTGTTGCCGCTGCGTAAGCACTTCAAGCTGTTCAGCAACCTGCGCCCTGCTGCGCTGTATAAAGGCCTGGAAGCGTTCTGCCCGCTGCGTAGCGATATCGCCGGACGCGGTTTCGACATCCTGTGCGTGCGTGAACTGACCGGCGGCATCTACTTCGGTCAGCCAAAAGGCCGCGAAGGCAGCGGCCCGCACGAGCGCGCTTTCGATACTGAGGTTTATCACCGTTTCGAAATCGAGCGCATCGCGCGTATCGCGTTTGAATCCGCGCGTAAGCGCCGCAACATCGTCACCTCAATCGACAAAGCCAACGTTTTGCAGACTTCCGTCATGTGGCGCGAGATTGTGAACGAAGTGGCAAAAGATTATCCGGATGTGCAGTTGAGCCACATGTACATCGATAACGCCACCATGCAGCTGATTAAAGATCCATCACAGTTTGACGTGCTGCTGTGTTCTAACCTGTTTGGCGACATTCTGTCAGATGAATGCGCGATGATTACCGGTTCAATGGGCTTGCTGCCTTCCGCCAGCCTGAATGAAGAAGGTTTTGGCCTGTTTGAGCCAGCGGGCGGTTCCGCACCGGATATCGCCGGTCAGAACATCGCTAACCCGATTGCGCAGATTCTGTCGCTGTCACTGCTGTTGCGTTACAGCCTGAATGCGGATGAAGCCGCCGCAAGCATTGAACGCGCCGTGAGCCGTGCGCTGGAAGCGGGTTATCGCACCCGTGATTTGGCCGGTGACGGCAAAGCCGTGAGCACAGATGAGATGGGCAGCATCATTGCCGGTTTCATCGCCGAGGAAAAATAATAAAATGAAAAGCTTATATCAGAAGTTATTTGATGCACATGTCGTTAACGAAACCCCGAACGAAACGCCGTTACTCTATATCGATCGCCATCTGATCCATGAAGTGACGTCGCCGCAGGCCTTTGATGGTCTGCGTGCGCACGGGCGCAAAGTGCGTCAGCCGTCGAAAACCTTCGCCACCATGGATCACAACGTTTCGACGCAGACCAAAGACATCAATGCGTCTGGCGAGATGGCGCGTATTCAGATGCAAGAGCTGATGAAAAACTGTGCTGAGTTCGGCATTCAGCTGTATGACCTGAATCACCCATTCCAGGGCATCGTGCACGTCATTGGGCCAGAGCAAGGTATGACGTTGCCGGGCATGACCATCGTCTGCGGTGATTCCCACACCGCCACGCACGGCGCGTTTGGTTCGCTGGCATTCGGTATCGGTACTTCCGAAGTTGAGCACGTGTTTGCCACGCAAACCCTGAAACAGGGCCGCGCGAAGACCATGAAGATTGAAGTGCTGGGCGAAGCGGCGCCAGGCATTACCGCCAAAGACATTGTGTTGGCCATTATCGGTAAAACCGGCAGCGCTGGCGGTACCGGTCACGTTGTCGAATTCTGTGGCCCAGCGATCGAAGCGCTGAGCATGGAAGGCCGCATGACGCTGTGTAACATGGCGATTGAAATGGGCGCCAAAGCGGGCCTGGTCGCGCCGGACGACACCACTTTCAATTATCTGAAAGACAAGCAGTTCTCGCCGAAGGGCGAGCAGTGGGAACAAGCGGTCGCTTACTGGCGCACGCTGAAGTCTGACAGCGATGCCAAATTCGACAGCATCGTCACGCTGCACGCGGAAGATATCGCTCCGCAAGTGACCTGGGGCACCAATCCAGGCCAGGTAATGGCGGTAGATCAAGCGATTCCGAATCCACAATCCTTTGCCGATCCGGTTGAGCGCGCCTCAGCAGAGAAAGCGCTGGCTTACATGGATCTGCAGCCAGGCATCAAACTGACTGACGTGGCGATCGATAAAGTGTTTATCGGTTCCTGCACCAACTCACGTATTGAAGATCTGCGCGCTGCTGCTGCGATTGCCAAAGGCCGTAAAGTGGCGCCGGGCGTGGTGGCGATGGTGGTGCCAGGTTCGGGTCCGGTAAAAGCACAAGCCGAAGCCGAAGGTCTGGACAAAATCTTCCTCGAAGCCGGTTTTGAATGGCGTTTACCGGGTTGCTCCATGTGTCTGGCCATGAACAACGACCGCCTCAATCCAGGCGAACGTTGCGCATCAACCAGCAACCGTAACTTTGAAGGCCGTCAGGGCCGGGGTGGACGTACTCACCTGGTGAGCCCGGCAATGGCTGCTGCGGCTGCCGTAACCGGTCGCTTTGCCGACATTCGTGAATTGACTCAGGGAGCGTAAGCCATGGCGAACAAATTTACTCAACACACCGGCATTGTGGCGCCATTGGATGCGTCCAACGTCGATACTGATGCCATTATTCCAAAGCAGTTCCTGCAGAAAGTGACGCGCACCGGTTTTGGCGCGCATCTGTTCCACGACTGGCGTTTTGAAGATGATGCGGGCACCGTGCCAACCGCCAGCTTTGTCCTGAACAAACCGGAGTTCAAAGGCACCAGCATTTTGCTGGCGCGTGAGAACTTTGGCTGTGGTTCATCGCGTGAGCACGCGCCGTGGGCGCTGACCGACTTCGGCTTCCATGTGGTGATTGCGCCAAGCTTCGCCGACATTTTCTACGGCAACAGCTTTAACAACCAGCTGCTGCCGGTGAAGCTGAGCGATGAAGAAGTGGATGAGATGTTCAAACTGGTTGCCGCGCAGCCGGGCATCACCTTCACCGTGGATCTGGAAGCGCAAACTGTAACCGCAGGCGATAAGACTTATAGCTTCGAAATCGACAGCTTCCGCCGTCACTGCATGATCAACGGCCTCGACAGCATTGGCCTGACGCTGCAACACGAAGCGTCTATCTCCAGCTACGAGACCAATCAGCCCGCGTTCTTACGCTGAGGCAACAAGGGCGACATCCTGTCGCCCTTCTCTTTGCTAGCTATCAACCACATCCCGCACGCGCGACGCCAATCCCAACGCCAGCACCGCCAGCCCCAACGCCAGCCAGTAAACCGACTCATGACCAAAGCGTTCACTCATGGTGCCCTGAATGATGCCAGCGATAATCATGCCGGTGGAAATTGAGGTGGTGAACAGCGTCGTCGCCGCACCTGCGCGGCCCGGCATTAAATCCTGGAACCACAACATGCCAATTCCGGCGATGATGCCAACAAACGCGGCATTAAAAAGTTGCAGCACCATCAACGCTGTCCGCGACTGGAACATCACCAATCCGAGATAAAACACCATTGCCGCCACCAGCGCCAGCAGCATCAGGTTGCGTTTGCCGGTGCGCCGCGCGTAATGGCCAGCCAGCAGCATGATCGGAATCTCCAGCCCGGCGGCGGTGCCCATCAGCAATCCCGCCAGCTTCTCCGGCAGGCCAAGCGTGGTACTGATATACAGCGGCATATCAATGATATACATGGTGTTGCACGCCCACATGGTGACGGAGGCGATAAACAGCAACCGCACCTGACTGTCCTTCCACGGGCTCAGCTGCGTCAGCACCTCTTCAGGCGAGACCACCACGCGCGGCACCGAGGGCAAGGTGCGCCAGACCAGCAGCATGCTTAGCAGGAAAATCCCCGCCGCCACGCAAAACAGCGTCACAAAACCGTAATTAAGCGCCAGCGCAAACGACAGCGGTGGCCCGATCACCCACGCCAGCGACAGCTGCGCACGCATCACCGAGCTGAACATCACCACTTCACGCGCCGACTGATCGGCATATTCCCGCGCGAGGGCGAACACCTGCGGAATCGACACGCTGGCCAGCGCCGACAAAAACACGCCCAGCGTCACCAGCGTTAAATAGTGGCGATTGAAGGCAAACAGCAGCGCATTCAGCGTCGCCATCAGGCAGCAAAACAGAATCAGATTGCGGCGATCGCCCTGATTATCGGAGCGTTTCGCCATTAGCAGGCTGACCACAATCCCCGCGATCGCATTGATGGTAAAGAACAAGCCGACCCAGAACGGACTTACCTGTACTTCGCGCGTCAGAAACAGGCTCAGCGTCGGCGCTTGCAGCGCACCGGCCACGCCGGTCATAAACGACACCGCCATAAACGAGAGGTAGACCGGATTGATGCGACGTTGACGCGTTAACAGCGATTTCATGCAGAAATCCCTTTGCGAATAAAAAAGGTAGAGAAATGAGGGTAGAAGATTCTACAGCAAAACGAAAAAAGCCAGCAGATAAAGCGCTGCTGGCGGTGAAAATGCACCCTACTCAGAAAGGGGTTCCACGTCGGCGGAACCGCTGGCAGAGCGCCATTCATTACTGAATGCCTCCCGCTCTTCCATTGCCGGGCAGTATGCCTCTAATATGAGGCAGGAAAAACTGAGCGATTCTGACAAGGAGTTCCCCTTTTATGTCCTCTTCACGTCTGCAGCAGCAATTTATCCGCCTATGGCAAAGCTGTCAGGGGCAGGATCAGGAAACCACGCTCAGCGAGCTGGCCGATCTGCTGCACTGCTCGCGTCGCCATATGCGTAACCTGCTCAACGCCATGCAAAGCCAAGGCTGGCTGATTTGGCAGGCAGAAGCGGGACGCGGCAAGCGCTCAATGCTGAGTTTTTGCTACACCGGCCTGGCGCTCCAGCAGCAGCGCGCCGAGGATCTGCTGGAACAAGATCGTATCGAACAGTTAGTGCAGCTGGTGGGCGATAAAAACCAGGTGCGCCAGATGATTGCGGCACATTTAGGCCGCAGCTTCCGCCAGGGTAAACACATCCTGCGCGTGCTCTATTATCGCCCGCTGCCCAATCTGCTACCCGGTTCGCCGCTGCGCCGTTCGGAAACCCATCTGGCGCGACAAATTTTCAACGGCCTGATGCGCATAAATGAGGAAAAGGGGGAAATCGAACCCGATATCGCCCATCACTGGCAGCAAACCTCGCCGCTGCAGTGGCGTTTCTTCCTGCGCCCGGCGATTCGTTTTCATCATGGCCGTGAACTGGAAATGGCGGATGTGATTGCTTCGCTGGAGCGCGTGCGCAGCCAGCCGCTGTTTTCTCACATCAGTAAACTGGATTCGCCCGCGCCCTGGACGCTGGATATCCATCTGAGCCAGCCGGACGATTGGTTGCCGTGGCTGCTGGCCAGCGTCAGCGCGATGATCCTGCCGCGCGAATGGCCCACGTTACGCCAGTTTGCCCGCCAGCCGCTTGGCACCGGTCCGTACAGCGTGGTGCGCAATCAGCAAACGCAGCTGAAGATCGCCGCCTTTGATGATTACTTTGGCTATCGCGCGCTGATTGACGATGTGTCGATTTGGGTGCTGCCGGAGATCAGCGACGAGCTGGTGTATGCCGGAGTCAAGTTGCAGGGCGAAACCGCCGATGAAAAATCGGAAGAGAGTCGTCTGGAAGAAGGCTGCTACTTCCTGCTGTACGATCAGCGCTCCGAGTGGGGTCGCGATGCCCATTTCCGCCGCTGGGCAAGCTATCTGTTTAATCCCATCGCCTTACTGAATCATGCAGGCGTAGGCTATCAGCGTTACTGGTTCCCGGCTTATGGCTTGCTGCCGCGCTGGCACCATCGCCGCGATCTCACCTCCGCCGATAAACCGGCAGGCTTAACTCAGCTGACGCTGAGCTGGTACAGCCATCACGTTGAGCATGAAGGTATCGCTAACGCGCTGCGACCGCTGCTGGCGCAGCAAGGTGTTGAGCTAATTACTCGTGTCGTGAGCTACGAAGCGTGGTTCGAGGGCGAAGGTGAAAGTGATATCTGGCTCGGCAGCGTCAACTTTACCCTGCCGCTGGAGTACGCGCTGTTCGCGCAACTGTTCGAGTTGCCGTTGATGCATCACTGCATTCCGATTGACTGGCAAGCCGATGCCGCGCGCTGGCGGCAGAAAGCGTTACCGCTGGCGGAATGGAGCAAACAGCTGATCGACCGCGACTATCTGCATCCGCTGTTCCATCACTGGCTGCTGCTGGAAGGGCAACGCAGTATGCGCGGCGTGCGGCTGAATACGCTCGGCTGGTTTGACTTCAAATCAGCCTGGTTTGCACCACCGGAGCTGTGATCCTTTCGCGCTGTCATATAAATGTCTAGAATGAGCCGTTCTCAACGGGGTGCCTTGATATCAGGGCTGAGAGAAACCCGTCGAACCTGATCCGGCTAATACCGGCGTAGGGATTTGAGATGCCTCACGCCTCAGATCCTTTGCGACTCAACATCTCTTCTCCTCAAGGAGCGCAAAGTGTTAAACAAAGTTCTGCCTATGTTGCTGCTGGTTACGGCACCGGCTTTCGCTGCCAAACCGGTTCTCACCGTTTACACTTACGATTCGTTCTCTGCCGATTGGGGCCCCGGTCCGGCGGTAAAAAAAGCCTTTGAAGCGCAGTGCGACTGCGAATTGAAGTATGTGGCGCTGGAAGATGGCGTATCGCTGCTCAATCGCGTGCGCATGGAAGGCAAAAACAGCAAAGCCGATGTGGTGCTGGGGCTGGATAACAATCTGGTGCAGGCGGCGGAGAAAACCGGCTTGTTTGCCAACAGCAGCGTGGATACCCGCAGCTTAAAACTGCCGGATGGCTGGAACAATCAAACCTTTATCCCGTTCGATTATGGCTACTTCGCTTTCGTCTACGATAAAAACAAACTGAAGAACCCGCCGAAAAGCCTGAAAGAGCTGGTCGAAAGCCCGGAAAAATGGCGAGTGATTTATGAAGATCCGCGCACCAGCACGCCGGGTCTTGGCCTGCTGCTGTGGATGCAAAAAGTGTATGGCGATAACGCAGCTGATGCGTGGCAGAAGCTGGCGCAAAAAACCGTTACCGTCACTAAAGGCTGGAGCGAAGCTTACGGCCTGTTCCTGAAAGGTGAAGGCGATCTGGTGTTGAGCTACACCACGTCTCCGGCTTATCACATCATCGAAGAGAAGAAAGAGAACTACGCCGCGGCCGAATTCAGCGAAGGCCACTATTTACAGGTGGAAGTCGCCGCGCAACTCGCCAGCAGCAAACAGCCTAAGCTGGCGCAGCAGTTCATGCAGTTTATGGTTTCTCCGGCCTTCCAGCAGACCATTCCTACCGGCAACTGGATGTATCCGGTGATCAAAAGCGATCTGCCAGCCGGTTATCAAACGTTGCAGGTGCCCGCGAAGGCGTTGCAATTCACGCCAGCCGAAGTCGCCGACCATCGCGCCGCGTGGATCAGCGCATGGCAACGCGCCGTTAGCCGTTAATGCCCGGCTGGTTGATTCCCGGTAGCGCCATCGCGCTGTTGCTGTGCGCGGTGGCGCTGCTGGCGTTTGGTGCATTGGTGGTGGTCGCTCCGGCCACCGACTGGCGCGCGCTACTCGACGACAGCTATTTGCATCATGTGCTGCTGTTCTCGTTTGAGCAGGCGCTGCTGTCGGCGCTGCTGTCGGTGCTGCCCGCGATCCTGCTGGCGCGCGCGCTCTATCGCCGCCGTTTTCCGGGACGCAATCTGTTGCTACGTCTGTGCGCCATGACGCTGGTGCTGCCGGTGCTGGTGGCGGTGTTTGGCTTGCTCAGCGTCTACGGTCGCAGCGGCTGGCTGGCACAACTGTGCGCGACCATCGGCTTTGACTACCACTTTTCGCCGTATGGCCTGCAGGGCATTCTATTGGCGCACGTCTTCTTTAACCTGCCGCTGGCGACGCGCCTGCTGTTACAGGCGCTGGAGAGCATTCCCGGCGAGCAGCGCCAGGTCGCCGCCCAGCTTGGCCTGCGCGGCTGGAATCTGTTTCGCTTGCTGGAGTGGCCGTGGCTGCGCCGTCAGATTCTGCCGACGGCGGCACTGATCTTTATGCTCTGTTTCGCCAGCTTCGCCACGGTGCTGGCGCTGGGCGGCGGACCACAAGCGACCACGCTGGAACTGGCGATCTATCAGGCGCTGAATTTCGATTACGATCCGGGCCGCGCGGCGCTGCTGGCGCTGTTACAGCTCGCTTGCTGTTTGCTGCTGGTAATGCTGAGCCTGCGCTTTAGCAAAGCCATTCCCACTGGCAGCCAGAGCATTCGCGGCTGGCGCGATCCGCAGGATTCATGGCAGGCGCGCATCAGCGATACGTTACTGATTGGCCTGGCGCTGCTGCTGCTGTTACCGCCGCTGGCGGCAGTAATCGTCGATGGTTTGCGCGGCGGCGTTGCCGGTGCGCTGCAACAAGCGGCGCTGTGGCAAGCCACCTTTACCTCGCTGCGTATTGCCGTGGGCGCCGGCGTGCTCTGCGTGGTGCTGACCATGATGCTGCTGTGGAGCAGCCGCGAACTGCGGCAGCGCCAGAACAGAGTCGCCGCGCAGGCGATGGAGATGAGCGGCATGCTGATTCTGGCTATGCCGGGCATTGTGCTGGCGAGCGGTTTCTTTCTGCTGTTCAACGCCACCGTGGGGTTACCGCAGCGCGCCGATGGTTTGGTGATCTTTACTAACGCCCTGATCGCCATTCCTTATGCGATGAAAGTGCTGGAGAATCCGATGCGCGATATCAGCGCCCGTTACAGCCAGCTCTGCGCTTCACTCGGCATCTCCGGTTTCAACCGCTTGCGGCTGATTGAGCTGCGCGCGCTGAAACGCCCGATTGCTCAGGCGCTGGCGTTTGCCTGCGTGCTGTCGATTGGCGATTTTGGCGTGGTCGCGCTGTTTGGCAGCGCCGATTTCCGCACGCTGCCTTTCTATCTGTTCCAACAGATTGGCGCCTATCGCGGTGCGGACGGTGCCGTCACCGCACTCCTGCTGCTGCTGCTCTGCTTGCTACTCTTCACTCTGATGGAAAAATTACCGGGTCGCCATGCTGACACTGAATAACCTTACTTACCTTTATCAGCATCTGCCGATGCGCTTCAGTTTTGCGGCGCAGGCGGGTGAACGTCTGGCGATCCTCGGTCCGAGCGGCGCGGGGAAAAGTACCTTGCTGAGTCTGATTGGCGGCTTTTTGCCGATCAATCAAGGCGCGCTGGTGATGAACGGCGTTGAGCATACCCACAGCGTGCCGTCGGCGCGGCCGGTTTCCATGCTGTTCCAGGAGAACAATCTTTTTCCGCATCTCACGGTGCAGCAAAACATGGCGTTGGGTTTACATCCGGGCCTGAAACTGACGCGCGAACAGCAGCAGCAAGTGGTGGATATCGCCGAGCAAACCGGCCTGCAGGCGATGCTAACGCGTTTGCCTGGTCAGCTTTCCGGCGGCCAGCGTCAGCGCGTGGCACTGGCGCGTTGCCTGCTGCGCAATCAGCCGATTTTGCTGCTGGATGAACCCTTCTCAGCGCTGGATCCGGCGCTGCGCAACGAGATGCTGCAACTGGTACGTTCGGTATGCGAAAGCCGCAACATCACCTTGTTGATGGTGTCGCACAGCCTGGAAGATGCTCAGCAGATTGCGCCGCGCAGTTTGGTGATCGTCGACGGGCGCATCTATTGGGATGGCAGTACAGAGAGTTTGGTGCGCGGTGAAAGTGAGGCGGCCGCCATCCTTGGCGTGACAGCGCGTTAAGCGAAGAAGACTTTCCACAGCAGATGGCGGAAGATCGGCATCATCGGATGGAACTGGATCGCGATAAACGCACCCAGGCCAATCGCCGCCATCAGCGGTGCCAGACAGCGCAGACGCGCAGTCGGCAGATATTTCGATGCCCAATCGACGGTTTTCCCGCTGCGCGACCAGCGCCACAGCAACCAGCCACCGATCCACAGCAACAGCGCCACCAGCAACAGCAGCCATTTAAAGCTGCCGCCCTGCGCGGCCTGCGGTACATCAATCGCCACGCCCGCCAGAATGCCCGGCATCAAATACGCGGGCGGCCAGAGGATGCAGCCAATCAGGTTAGGCGGCAGGAATTTGCGCACCGGCAACTCCAGCATGCCCGCTGCCAGCGGAATCAGCGGACGCGTCGGTCCTACAAATCGCCCCACCAGAATAGTGAACATGCTGTGTTGATGCAGCGCATGCTCGGTTTTATCCAGCAAACCCTTGTACTTTTTCAGATATTTCCAGCGATGCAGCGGCCCCTGAAACTTCCAGCCGATGCCGTAGGAAACCCAATCGCCGATTAAACAACCAACGAATCCGGCCGCCCACGCAGGGTAAAGACCAATTTGTCCGCTTCCGACCAGCGCCCCAAGGCTGGCCATTAATACCGTGCCCGGCAACAGCAATCCCACGAAGGCCAGCGACTCAAGGAAGGTCACCAGCGCCACAGCGATCAGCGCGTACTCCAGCGATTGCGAAAACAGGTGTTGAATCCAGGCTTCCATAAATATCCTCTGCGGAATATAGAGGCTGGATTGTCCAGAGCACGGGAGCCAGCGTCAAGGCAAGAATTGTAGAACGATGTTGACAAAGTGGTGACAATTTCGCCTGCAGGACACTGTATAAACATCCATGTTATACTCAATGCAATTCATTCTCTGGAGTTCACGTGACCGATCCGCGCGCAGGTTTTCTGCTTACCCGACATTGGCGAGATACGCCGACTGGCAGCGAAGTGGTGCTGTGGCTGGCCACCGACAGCGGCCCGCAGCGGCTGGTGCTGCCTGCCCAGGAATCCGTGGCGTTTGTGCCCGAGGAGTTTCGCACGCCAACCGAAGCGCTGATCCGCGACGAACGCCATACGCGCCTGCAAACGCTGGAGCTGAAGGATTTTCGCCGCCGCCCGGTGTTTGGCCTCTATTGCCGCAGCAATCGTCAGCTGCAAAATCTGGAAAAGCGCCTGCGTGAAAACGGCATTCCGGTCTATGAAGCGGATATTCGTCCACCCGAACGCTATTTGATGGAGCGCTTTATCACCGCGCCGGTGTGGTTTAGCGGTGAAAGACGCGGTGACAGCGTGATCAACGCGCGCCTGAAGCCGCATCCTGATTACCGTCCGCAGCTGAAATGGGTATCGCTGGATATCGAAACCACGCAGCACGGTGAGCTCTACTGCATCGGGCTGGAAGGCTGCGGTCAGCGCCAGGTTTACATGCTCGGTCCGCCCAACGGTGATGCCAGCACGCTCGATTTTCAGCTGATCTATGTTGATAGCCGCCCGCAGCTGCTTGAGCAGCTCAACGCGTGGTTTGAGCGGCATGAACCGGATGTGATTATTGGCTGGAATGTAGTGCAGTTCGATCTACGCGTACTGCAGAAACACGCCGATCGCTACGGCATTCCGCTGCGTTTAGGCCGTCAGAAGCAGGCGCTGGAGTGGCGCGAGCACGGCTTCAAACCTGGCGTGTTCTTCGCGCAGGCAACGGGCCGCTTAATTATTGATGGTATCGACGCGCTCAAATCCGCGTTTTGGGATTTCCCGTCATTCAGCCTCGAAGCGGTCTCGCGCCAGCTGCTCGGTGAAGGCAAGGCCATCAATAATCCGTGGGATCGCATGGAAGAGATCAACTGGCGCTTTGCCAACGATAAGCCAGCGCTGGCGAAATATAATCTCAAGGATTGCGAGCTGGTGACGCGCATTTTCCAGCACACCGCCATCATGCCGTTCCTGCTGGAACGCGCCACGGTAAATGGTTTAGCGGTGGATCGTCACGGCGGTTCGGTGGCGGCCTTTGGTCATCTCTATATCCCGCGCATGCACCGCGCCGGTTTCGTGGCGCCGAATCTCGGCGAAGTGGCGCCGGAAGCCAGCCCCGGCGGTTACGTGATGGATTCGCGGCCCGGCCTGTACGATTCGGTGCTGGTGCTGGATTACAAAAGCCTCTATCCCTCAATTATTCGCACCTTCCTTATCGATCCGGTGGGTTTGGTGGAAGGCCTGGCGCACCCGGATGACGCCGATTCCGTGCCCGGCTTCCGCAATGCGCGCTTTTCCCGTGAGACCCACTGTTTACCGGCGATTGTCGAGCAGATTTGGCAGGGGCGTGAAGCCGCCAAGCGCGACAACAACAAACCGCTGTCGCAGGCGCTGAAAATCATCATGAATGCTTTTTATGGCGTGCTCGGCACCAGCGCCTGCCGCTTCTTCGATCCGCGCCTCGCGTCATCCATCACCCTGCGCGGCCACGCCATCATGCAGCAAACGCGCGAGCTGATTGAAGCGGAAGGCTTTGATGTGATTTACGGCGATACCGATTCCACCTTCGTCTGGCTGAAAGGCGCGCACAGTGAAGCGGAGGCGACGGCGATTGGTCGTCATCTCGCTGAACAGGTTAACGGCTGGTGGCGGCAGCATCTGCAATCAACTTATGGGCTGGAGAGCGCGCTGGAGCTGGAGTATGAAACGCACTTCAGCCGTTTCCTGATGCCCACCATTCGCGGCGCCGAACAGGGCAGCAAAAAGCGCTATGCCGGCATGATTCTCAGAGAGGGCGGCGAGCGGCTGGTGTTTAAAGGCCTCGAATCAGTGCGCACCGACTGGACGCCGCTGGCGCAGCAGTTCCAGCAAAATCTGTATGGCCGTATTTTCCGTGGCGAGCCGTGGCAGGATTACATTCGCGAAACGGTGGCGCAGCTGCTGGCCGGTGAACTCGACGATCAGCTGGTGTATAAAAAACGCCTGCGGCGCGCGCTGAAAGATTACGAGCGCAATGTGCCGCCTCATGTGCGCGCTGCGCGTCTCGCCGATGAGCAAAATCGCAAGCTGCAGCGCCCACTGCAGTATCAAAATGGTGGCTCGATCCGCTATGTGATGGCCACGGCCGGACCGGAACCGCTCGAGGCGCGTAATACGCCCCTCGACTACGATCATTACGTCACCAAACAGCTGCAGCCGGTGGCTGACGGCATTTTGCCGTTCGTCGGTGACGACTTTGCTACACTCATTACTGGGCAGCTGGGGCTTTTTTGACAGGTGACGAATGCCTTGCCATCCAGTACCATAGCGCCCTTCCTGATTCTCACCGCACTCACAATCTGACCAAACACCCGTTTGGCGGTTGGGTATTGCCTGAGTACAGGTGAACTTCTTTATGGCATGTCAGAGAGTCGAGCAAAAAATATATGGTTTTTACACTGGGTCAGCGCTGGATTAGTGATACGGAAAGTGAACTGGGATTGGGCACGGTGGTCGCGCTCGATACGCGCATGATCACCATGCTTTTTCCGGCAACCGGCGAAAACCGCCTGTATGCCCGAAACGATTCTCCGGTCACTCGTGTGATTTTCAATCCGGGTGACACCATCACCAGCCACGAAGGCTGGCAGATGACCGTCGATGAAGTCCGCAACGAAAACGATTTAATGACTTACATCGGCACACGTCTCGACACCGAAGAAGCGGGCGTCGTCATGCGCGAAGTGATGCTGGACAGCAAACTGGTGTTCAGCAAGCCGCAGGATCGCCTGTTCGCCGGTCAGCTCGACCGCATGGACCGTTTTGCGCTGCGTTTCCGCGCACGCAAATACCACAGCGAGCAATACCGCCTGCCGATCAGCGGCCTGCGCGGGATGCGCACCAATTTGATTCCGCATCAGCTGCACATCGCCCACGATGTCGGCCGTCGCCACGCCCCGCGCGTGCTGCTGGCGGATGAAGTGGGCTTGGGTAAAACCATTGAAGCCGGGATGATCATCCAGCAACAGCTGCTGGCCGGTCGTGCCGAGCGCGTGCTGATTGTGGTGCCGGAAACGCTGCAACATCAGTGGCTGGTGGAAATGCTGCGTCGCTTCAACCTGCGCTTTGCGCTGTTTGATGACGATCGCTACACCGAAGCGCAGCACGACAGCGACAACGCCTTTGAAACCGAGCAGCTGATTATCTGTTCACTCGATTTTGTGCGCCGTAACAAGCAACGTCTTGAACTGCTGGCCGATGCCGAGTGGGATCTGCTGGTGGTCGATGAAGCGCACCATCTGGCATGGAGCGAAGACGCACCGAGCCGCGAATATCAGGTTATCGAGCAGCTGGCAGAGAAAACCGCTGGCGTACTGCTGCTGACTGCCACGCCAGAACAGCTGGGCTTAGAGAGCCACTTTGCACGTCTGCGCCTGCTTGATCCAAATCGTTTCCACGATTTCGGCCAGTTTGTCGAAGAGCAGCAGCATTATCGTCCGGTGGCCGATGCAGTGAGCTCGCTGCTGGCCGACCACGCCATCAGCAAAGATGAGATGAACCTGATTAACGATCTGATCGGTGAACAGGATATCGAGCCGCTGCTGCAAGTGGCGAACAGCGATCGCGATGGCAAAGAAGACGCGCGTAAAGAGCTGGTCTCGATGCTAATGGATCGCCACGGCACCAGCCGCGTGCTGTTCCGTAACACCCGTAACGGCGTGAAAGGCTTCCCGAAACGCGAGCTGCACCAGATTCGTCTGCCGCTGCCGGCGCAGTATCAAACCGCGATTAAAGTCTCCGGCATCATGGGCACGCGCAAAAGCGCAGAAGAGCGCGCGCGTGACATGCTGTATCCCGAGCAGATTTATCAGGAATTTGAAGGCGATAGCGGCACATGGTGGAACTTCGATCCGCGCGTTGAGTGGCTGATGGGTTACCTCACCAGCAACCGCAAAGAGAAAGTGCTGGTGATCTGCGCCAAAGCCGCCACCGCGCTGCAACTGGAGCAGGTGCTGCGTGAGCGCGAAGGCATCCGTGCCGCCGTGTTCCACGAAGGCCTATCGATTATCGAACGCGACCGCGCAGCAGCCTTCTTCGCCTCCGAAGAGGATGGCGCGCAGGTGTTGCTGTGTTCCGAAATCGGTTCTGAAGGCCGTAACTTCCAGTTCGCCAGCCGTTTGGTGATGTTCGATTTGCCGTTCAACCCGGATCTGCTGGAGCAGCGTATCGGTCGTCTCGATCGTATCGGCCAGATGCATGACATCCAGATTCTGGTGCCGTGGCTGGAAAAAACCGCGCAGGCGGTGCTGCTGCGCTGGTATCACGAAGGGTTGGATGCGTTTGAACACACCTGCCCAACTGGCCGCGCCATTTATGACAACGAGTACAATCAGCTGATTGAATATCTTGCCGCGCCGGAAAATCCGCAGGGACTCGATGAGTTCATCAGCGCAAGCCGCAAGCAGCACGATGCGCTGAAATCACAGCTAGAACAGGGACGCGATCGCTTACTGGAACTGAACTCCAACGGCGGTGAAGCCGCTCAGGAGCTGGCAAATGCCATCGGCGAGCAGGACAACGATACCGATCTGGTTAACTTTGCGCTGAACCTGTTCGATATCGTCGGCATCAATCAGGAAGACCGCAGCGATAGCCTGATCGTGCTGACGCCGTCCGATCACATGCTGGTGCCTGATTTCCCTGGCCTGCCGGAAGAGGGTTGCACCGTGACCTTTAACCGCAACCAGGCGCTGTCGCGCGAAGATACCCAGTTTATTACCTGGGAACATCCGCTGATCCTCAACGGTCTCGACCTGATCCTTTCGGGCGATACCGGTAGCTGTGCGCTGTCACTGCTGAAGAACAAGGCGCTGCCGGTCGGGACGCTGCTGGTCGAGATGATCTATGTGGTTGAAGCGCAAGCGCCGAAAAGCCTGCAGCTCACCCGCTTCCTGCCGCCAACGCCGGTGCGTTTGCTGATGGATCGTGCCGGGAACAATCTGGCAGGCAAAGTGGAGTTCGAAAGCTTTAACCGTCAGTTGAATGCGGTGAATCGCCATACCGGCAGCAAGCTGGTGAATGCGGTGCAGCAAGACGTGCACGAGATTCTGACCCAGGCCGAAAAAGCGATCGTTCCGGAAGCGCAGGCGATTATCGCGGCAGCGAAAGTGGAAGCCGAAGAGAAACTCGGTGCTGAGCTGTCACGTCTCGAAGCGCTGCGCGCGGTTAACCCCAACATCCGTGATGACGAGGTTGAAGCGCTGGAAAGCAATCGCGAACAGGTATTGGAAAGCCTGGGCGATGCAGGCTGGCGTCTCGATGCGCTGCGCCTGATCGTGGTCACGCACCAATAATGTTCAGGACCGCGACATCATGCTGATGGAAGCTTACAACCCGCCGCTTGAACCCTGGCTGCATATTCTGTATCAGGACGAGCACATTATGGTGGTGAATAAACCGAGCGGGTTGCTGTCGGTGCCGGGCCGTCTCGAAGAGCACAAGGATAGCGTGATGACGCGTATCCAGCGTGATTTCCCGCAGGCGGAATCGGTGCACCGTCTCGATATGGCTACCAGCGGCGTGATCGTGGTGGCCCTGAATAAAGCGGCAGAGCGTGAGCTCAAGCGCCAGTTCCGTGAGCGCGAGCCTTCTAAATACTATGTGGCGCGCGTGTGGGGCCATCCGGCGGCAGAAGAGGGTTTGATCGATCTGCCGCTGATTTGCGACTGGCCGAATCGGCCGAAGCAGATGGTGTGTTTCGAAAACGGCAAAGCGGCGCAGACCGAGTATCAGGTGCTGGAGTATGAAGCCACGAACAGTGCGCGCGTCAAGCTTAAGCCAATTACCGGACGCTCACACCAGCTGCGTGTGCATCTGCTGGCGCTGGGGCATCCGATTCTTGGCGACCGCTTTTATGCACATGATGAGGCGCTGGCGATGGCGCCGCGTTTGCAGTTGCATGCGGAGTCGCTGACGATCACCCATCCGGCGTTTGGCAATAGCATGACGTTCAGGCAGCCGGCGGGATTTTAGTGTTGGAGATGCTGCCCCTCCTCGGTCCGTGCTTGCAGTCCCCCTCCTCGTTCCGTGCTTGCTGCCCCCCACCTCGGTCCGTGCTTGCAGTCCCCCTCCTCGGTCCTCCCCCATGGATGGGGGAGGAAGATGTTGCTACATGTTAGTGATGAAGCTGCATGGGGCAGCATCTCCTTCCCCCGCTTGCGGGGGAAGGGCGGGATGGGGGACAGCAATAAAATTATTTAAACCCTTTCTCCTTACGAATCAGATCGTAAGCCGCCTGAATCTCCTGCGCTTTCTGCTTCGCCATCTCCATCATTTCCGGCGGTAAACCTTTCGCCACCAGCTTGTCAGGATGATGTTCGCTCATCAGCTTACGGTACGCGCGCTTGATGGTGGTGCCATCATCGCTGCTTTTCACGCCCAGCACGCTGCAGGCATCTTCCAGCGTAGGACCGCGTTGCGCCTGCTGATAGGCGCCGCCGCGGGAAGAACCGCCGCCACCAAACTGCTGACCGCCTTCCATCATGCGCAGGAACTGATCGAACTGTGCGCGTGAAATACCCAGCTCTTCGGCAATCACATACAGCACCTGGCGTTCGTTGGGATGCAGTGAACCATCGGCGAAGGCGGCCTGGATTTGGATTTCCAGAAACATCCGAATCAGATCAAACCGGCCAAAGCAGGCGCTGCGCAGCTCGCGCAGTTTACTGCGCAGCGGATAGTCGCTCTGTTTACCTTCACGGAACGCACGCTGCGCGGCAGTGCGCGCATCGCCATGCAGCTGCATGCGATCCATGAATAAGGAAGCAATCTGGATATCCGCTTCGGTGACGCGCCCTTTTGATTTGGTCAAATGGCCCATCACCTGGAATGTGGTACTGAAAAACAGCGTCTGACGCGCCTGGTTATTGGCGAAATAGCCCTGTCCTTTTACGCTGCGCACTTTGTCAAACATGTGACCAATGATCAGACCCAGTACAATGCCCCAAAAGCCTGCCCCGGAAAATATCCCAAGCGCCAGACCAATTACTTTTCCCCAGTAGCGCATAAACTCCTCAATTCGCCATGCTTGCGGCTGAAAATTGCATTATCATACCTGTCATTTATCTCAGCGCCTAACGGCAACGCGGACAGACAAGGATTAACACTGGCGCAACGCCGGGCAGTAAGTTAGTCTCTGACCGGATTGTCGGCATGATGCCAGTTTTCATGGAATTATCGAAACCGCGTATGAAAAAACGTATACCTACCTTGCTGGCTACCATGATTGGTGCAGCGCTTTATAGCCAGTCATCACTCGCCGACGATCTGATGTCGCAGTGCATGCTGGGCGTGCCGAGTTACAACCGCCCGCTGGTCAATGGCGACACCAACTCGCTGCCGGTCACCATCCATTCTGATTCCGCCAAAGGCAACTATCCGGATGATGCGGTGTTCACCGGTAACGTCGACGTGCAGCAAGGCAATAGCCGCCTGCGTTCCGACGAGGTGCAGCTGCATCAACGTCAGCAGGAAGGCCAAACCACGCCGGTTCGTACCGTGGATGCGCTGGGTAATGTGCACTATGACGACAATCAGGTCATCCTCAAAGGTCCGAAAGCCTGGTCAAATCTGAACACCAAAGACACCAACGTGTGGAACGGTGATTATCAGATGGTTGGCCGTCAGGGCCGCGGCGATGCCGATCAGATGAAACTGCGCGGTAACAATCGCTACACCATTCTGGAAAACGGCAGCTTTACCTCTTGTTTGCCGGGTTCCAACAGCTGGAGCGTGGTCGGTTCCGAAGTGATTCAGGACCGCGAAGAAGAAGTCGCGGAAATCTGGAACGCCCGCTTTAAGCTCGGCAATGTGCCGGTATTCTACAGCCCTTATTTACAGCTACCGATTGGCGATCGCCGCCGCTCCGGTTTCCTGATCCCGAATGCGAAATACGGCAGTAATAACGGCTTCGAATTCATGCTGCCGTATTACTGGAACATCGCGCCGCAGGCCGATGCCACCATCACGCCGCACTATATGGAAAAACGCGGTCTGCAGCTGCAGAACGAATTCCGCTATTTGACGGTGTTTGGCGCAGGCTTGATGGAGCTGGATTATCTGCAGTCAGATAAGCAGTACGACAGCGATAAATCGTCTCGCCCTTCAGTCCAAAACGATACAAATGACGATCGCTGGTTGTTCTATTGGCAACACGCCGGCGTTTACGATCAGCATTGGCGCTTTAATGCTAATTACACCAAAGTTAGCGATCCGTATTATTTCAACGATTTGGAGTCCAAGTACTACAGCTCCACCGACGGTTATGCTACGCAAAAGTTTAGCTTTGGTTACGCCGACACTAATTGGGACGCGACACTTTCATCTAAAGATTTCCAGGTATTCGGTCAGACGAGCAACAGCAGAGTCTATCGCGCGCAGCCACAGCTCGATTTGAATTTCTATCAGAACGATATTGGGCCGTTCGATGGCCGAATTTATGCTCAAGCGGTTAAGTTCACAAGTGTGAGCAGTAACATGCCCGAAGCAACGCGTTTGCATGTGGAACCTACACTGAATCTGCCATTGTCTAACGGCTGGGCAAGCCTTGACACCGAAGCAAAGTTCCTTGCTACTCACTATCAACAAGAAAATCTTGATAGCTATAACAGCAACCCTGGCGCTTATAACTCAAGCGGCCGCCTTGATGGTTCCGTCAACCGCACGCTGCCTCAGTTCAAAGTGGATGGTCGCCTGGTGTTTGATCGCGATATGGACTGGGAACCAGGCTATACACAAACGCTGGAACCGCGTGTTCAGTACCTTTATGTCCCCTATCGTAACCAGAGCAATATCTATCCGTACGACTCGACGTTGCTGCAAACCGACTACACCGGCCTGTTCCGCGATCGTACCTACAGCGGCCTGGATCGCATCGCTTCAGCAAATGAAGTGGCGACCGGCGTAACCACGCGTATTTATGATAACGATCTGGTTGAACGTTTTAACGTTTCTGTGGGTCAAATCTACTCGTTTACCCCGTCTCGTACCGGCGTAAACCAGACGAACAAAGAAGATGACACCGGCAGCCTGGTTTGGGCCGGCGACACGTACTGGAAAATCAGCGATCGCTGGGGGGCGCGTGGCGGTCTGCAATATGACACCCGCCTCGATAACGTCGCGCAGGGCAATGCGGTAGTTGAGTATCGTCAGGATGCCGATCGTATGGTGCAGCTTAGCTATCGCTACAGCAGCCCGGAATATGTGGCGCAGGCGCTGAATAACTCCAACCTGGTGACTGACCCAATCTACAAAAACGGGATTTCACAGGTGGGCGGCACTGCCAGCTGGCCGATTGCGGATGCCTGGTCACTGGTGGGCGGTTATTACTACGATACCCGCAACAGTCGTCCGGCTGAACAGCTGGTCGGCCTGCAGTACAGCTCGTGCTGCTATGCCATTCGTCTGGGTTACGAACGCAAGATCAACGGTTGGGAAAACAACGACAGTAAGTATGACAACCAAATCTCATTCAACATTGAGCTGCGTGGTCTGAGTTCTAACTATGGCTTAGGCACCAATGAAATGCTGCGTCAGGGCATCATCCCTTACCAGCGCGCTTTCTGATGTTGTGATGTTTGACAGGCTCTCCCGCAGTGCGGAAACAACAATGGATAAAGTATGAAGAACTGGAGAATGCTGATTCTTGGTGTAGCGATTACCGCTAACACTGCGTTCGCAGCCCCACAAGTGGTTGATAAAGTTGCCGCAGTCGTGAACAACGGCGTGGTACTGGAAAGTGACGTTGATAACATGATGCGCACCGTGAAATCACAGGCGCAGCAGGCAAACCAGCAACTCCCTGATGACAAAACCTTGCGTCATCAGATCCTTGAACGCCAGGTCATGGATGCCATCATTCTGCAAATGGGTGAAAGAGCGGGCGTACAGATCACCGATCAGCAGCTGGATCAGGCAATTCAGAACATTGCCGCCCAAAACCGCATGAGCCTCGATCAGCTGCGTAGCCGTCTGGCCTATGACGGTATGAACTACAACGATTACCGTGCGCAGATCCGCAAAGAGATGCTGATTTCAGAAGTGCGTAACAACGAAGTGCGTCGCCGCGTCACTATACTGCCGCAGGAAGTGGATACGCTGGCTACGCAGGTGGGTGCGCAGAACACGCAAGGTACTGAGCTGAATATCAGCCAGATTCTGCTGCCGCTGTCAGAAAACCCGACGCAGCAGCAGGTTGACGACCAGGAAACGCTGGCGCGCCAACTGGTTGCTCAGCTGAAAGGCGGCGCTGACTTCGGCAAGCTTGCCGTGACTTACTCAGCCGATCCGCAGGCGCTGAAAGGCGGCAACATGGGCTGGGGCAAAATTGAAGAGCTGCCAACGCTGTTCTCGCAGGCGCTGAGCACCGCGAAGAAAGGCGATATCGTCGGTCCAATCCGTTCAGGTGTTGGTTTCCACATCCTGAAGGTGAACGACCTGCGTGGCGAAAGCAAAAGCATCTCTGTGACTGAGGTGCATGCGCGTCACATTCTGCTGAAGCCGTCACCGATCCTGACCGACGCTCAGGCGCAGGCCAAAATCGAACAGATCGCAGCGGATATTAAAAGCGGTAAAACCACCTTCGCCGCAGCGGCCAAACAGTTCTCCGACGATCCGGGTTCGGCTAACCAGGACGGCGATCTCGGCTGGGCATCTCCAGAGATTTACGATCCGGCATTCCGCGATGCATTGCTGAAGTTGCAGAAAGGCCAGGTCAGCCAGCCGGTTCACTCCTCATTTGGCTGGCACTTGATTCAGTTGCTGGATACGCGTCAGGTTGATAAGACCGATGCCGCGCAGAAAGAGCGCGCCTATCGCATGCTGTTCAACCGTAAATTCGCGGAAGAAGCGCAAACCTGGATGCAGGAACAGCGCGCCAGTGCTTACGTGAAAATTCTGGATAACAATGGTCAGTAATTATCGTGTGGTGATCACGCCCGGCGAACCCGCCGGGATTGGTCCCGACCTCACCCTGCAACTGGCGCAGCAAAACTGGCCGGTTGAATTGGTGGTCTGCTGCGACGGCGAGCTTTTGCGCCGTCGCGCTGCTTTATTGGGTTTGCCGCTGACGCTGCGTGACTATCAACCTGGCGTTGCGGCACAACCGCAGCGGGCCGGCACGCTTACGCTGCTGCAGGTCGATACCGCTCAGCCAGTGACCGCCGGAGAACTCTGCGTCGCAAACAGTCACTACGTGCTGGAAACCCTGATGCGCGCCTGTGACGGTTGTCTGAACGGCGAATTTGCCGCGCTGATTACCGGTCCGGTACACAAAGGCGTGATCAACGATGCGGGCATTCCGTTTACCGGTCATACCGAATTTTTTGCCGATCGCGCCGGTGGCGATTTAGTGGTGATGATGCTGGCAACAGAAGAGTTGCGTGTGGCATTGGCTACCACACATCTGCCGCTGAAAGATGTTTCTGCCGCAATTACCCGCGACACGCTGCATGAAGTGATCACCATTCTGCATCGGGATCTGCAGCAGAAGTTTGGTTTACCGCATCCTCATATTTTCGTCTGCGGCCTTAATCCGCATGCCGGCGAGAGCGGCCATATGGGCCGCGAAGAGATTGATACTATCATTCCGGCCCTCAACGAACTGCGCCAGCAAGGCATCCAACTTACCGGACCTCTGCCAGCCGATACGCTGTTCCAGCCGAAATACCTGCAACATGCCGATGCGGTTCTGGCGATGTATCACGACCAGGGCTTGCCGGTGCTAAAATTTCAGGGGTTTGGCCGCGCGGTGAATATCACACTTGGCCTGCCCTTTATCCGGACTTCTGTCGATCACGGCACCGCGCTTGAATTAGCCGGTCTCGGTCAGGCAGAACCGGGCAGCTTTATCACGGCGCTTAATCTCGCCATCACTATGATCAAGAGCAGTAATGAATAATCGCGTCCATCAGGGGCATTACGCCCGTAAACGTTTCGGGCAGAACTTCCTGAACGATCAGTACATTATCGATAGCATTGTCTCCGCCATTCACCCGCAAAAAGGTGAAGCTATCGTGGAAATCGGCCCCGGCTTGGGTGCATTAACCGAGCCGGTAGGCGAACGTCTGGATGAGCTGACCGTGGTCGAGCTGGACCGCGACCTTGCTGCGCGTCTGCAAACGCACCCGTTCCTCGGTCCTAAGCTGACCATTTTCCAGCAGGATGCGATGACCTTTGATTTCTCTGCGCTGGCGCAAGAGAAAGGTCAGCCGCTGCGCGTGTTCGGCAATCTGCCGTACAACATCTCGACGCCGCTGATGTTCCACCTTTTCAGCTATACTGGTTCGATTAAAGATATGCACTTCATGCTGCAGAAAGAAGTGGTGAATCGTATAGTCGCCGGTCCGGGCAGCAAAGCTTACGGTCGTTTGAGCGTGATGGCGCAGTACTATTGCCAGGTTATTCCTGTGCTCGAAGTGCCACCAGAATCCTTCACGCCGGCACCGAAAGTGGAATCGGCCGTGGTGCGTTTAGTGCCGTACATGCAGCCACAGTATCCGGTCAGCGATCTTCGACTGCTGAGCCGTATCACCACGGAAGCCTTTGGTAAACGCCGAAAAACGCTGCGCAACAGCCTTGCTCATATGTTTGCGGCTGGTGCGCTGGATCAATTAGAAATCGATGCCTCGCTGCGTGCAGAGAACGTCTCTGTGGCGCAATATTGCCAACTGGCAAACTGGTTGAGCAAGCATCAGGCAGAAACTCCGGAGAGTTGAGTGCATGAGTGATTTGGCCCGCGTCTGTATCCATGTGCATAGCCAGTATGTGGAGTCGCAATCCTTGCCCGACGAGGATCGCTACGTGTTTGCCTACACCATCACCATTCGCAATTTGGGGCGCAGCAACGTCCAGCTGCGTAGCCGCTATTGGCTGATCACCAACGGCAACGGTCGCGAGACTGAAGTGCAAGGTGAAGGCGTTGTCGGCGAACAGCCGCACATTGCGGCCGGCGGCGAGTATCAGTACACCAGCGGCGCGATTATGGAGACGCCGATGGGCACCATGCAAGGCCACTATGTGATGATCGACGATGCGGGCGAAGAGTTCCACGTCGAGATTCCGGTGTTCCGACTCGCGGTGCAAACCCACATTCACTAATCCTCCTCCGCCCGGCCCGTCCGGGCGGCGCGTTTTAATCGGACTGACAATGAGTACATACCTGATTGGCGATGTTCATGGCTGTTATGACGAGCTTCGTGCGCTGTTGGCGCAGGTTGACTTCGATCCGCAGCAGGACACCTTATGGCTTACCGGCGATTTGGTGGCGCGCGGCCCCGGTTCGCTCGATGTGCTGCGCTATGTAAAATCGCTGGGAAATTGCGTGCGCCTGGTGCTGGGTAATCACGACCTGCATTTACTGGCGGTGTATGCCGGTATCAGCCGTAACAAGCCGAAAGATCGCCTGACGCCGCTGCTGGAAGCCGATGATGCCGATGAGTTGATTAACTGGTTACGTCGTCAGCCACTGTTGCAGGTAGATGAAGAGAAGAAGCTGTTGATGGCGCATGCGGGCATTACGCCGCAATGGGATTTAGAGACGGCGCAGCTGTGCGCGCGTGAAGTGGAAGCGGTGCTCTCCAGCGACAGCTATCCGCTGTTTCTGGATGCGATGTATGGCGACATGCCAAACAACTGGACGCCGGAACTCAGCGGTCTGGCGCGACTGCGCTTTAGCACTAATGCGCTGACGCGCATGCGCTTCTGCTTCCCGAACGGCCAGCTGGATATGATCTGCAAAGAGTCGCCTGAATCAGCGCCGCCGCCGCTCAAGCCGTGGTTTAAGGTGCCGGGCAAAATCGACAGCGACTATACGCAGATCTTTGGTCACTGGGCATCGCTGGAAGGTAAAGGCACACCGGAACATGTGATTGGTCTGGATACCGGCTGCTGCTGGGGTGGAACATTGACGCTGCTGCATTGGGAAACCAAACAGTATTACGTACAGGCATCCAATCGCGAACAGGCAATGGCCGAAAGCGCGGTGAGTGCGCATCCACCGTTAAGTGATACGCCGTAAATAAAAAACCCCGCATAAGCGGGGTTTTTTATGGGTCGCCATCACTGGCAACGTTACTTGCGGCGATCCAGGATCTCGAAGCAGTAGCTGTGCGAGTTCTGCTCATCGGCGTCATGGAATTCGCTGAAGGTTGACTGCCACTCGTCCGGTTCGTAATCCGGGAACTGCGTATCCCCTTCCACTTCCGCATCGATATGGGTCAGGTAGAGGCGATCCGCGCGAGCCAGCATCTGCTCGTAAACGCGTCCACCACCAATCACCATCATCTCTTCGACATCACCCGCCGCTTTTACCGCCTCTTCCAGCGATGTCACCCAGGTAACGCCTTCGTGGTTGCCCGGCTGGCTGCTGACCACAATGTTCAGGCGTCCAGGAAGCGGGCGGCCAATCGATTCAAAGGTCAGACGACCCATAATCACCGGCTTATTCAAGGTATTACGTTTGAACCATGCCAAATCTGCTGGCAGGTTCCATGGCATGGCGTTTTCCATACCAATAATGCGATCCGCTGCCAGTGCCGCGATCAGACTAATCATGTTAAAAGACCTACTGGAAAAAATTGGCGCCATCATACGTAAAGGCGAAACTTTCGTCGATAGGCCGCCCCCGCTATTTGCGTAAAGCTCCGATGCCACCGCACTTTTGTTATTGGACAGAGTTTTACACCGACTTTCCCGGCAATTGCGGGGCGAGGAGCCAGAAATTGCTGACGAGGCGGCACAACTCCGTGCGAAACGTCGCGTTATTGGTATCGCAGTGTAAAGAAAAGCGCACTCTGTGCAAAAAAAGAAAACGGCTCCCGCAGGAGCCGTTGAAACGCTTTAGAAATCGTAGCGTAGACGCACCAGATTCACGTTGCCCAGTGACTTGTCGGTGCTGGAGGTGATGACATATTCGTAGTCGACACGGAAGCCGTAATCCAGCTGCGCACTCACACCAACGCCGTTATCAATACGCTTGTAGTCACGTCCGTTGACGAACTCCAGACGGTCGCCCATGAAGTAAGGCTGAATAGATTTCACCGCATACTGGCCAATTGGGAATTTGTAGCCGGCAAAGTATTCGATGCCCCACGCGTCATCCGCGAAGTAATTGTTAACGGTATTACGTTTGGTTGGGGAGAAGTTCTCATACCAACCCGCTCCGGCTGACAGCGTCCAGTTATCCGGCGTCCAGCTCAGAGCGGTACCGTAGATATTCTGGTCATAGCGTTTGCTGTCGCCATTGCCTGGATTGCGGATATCGGCGCGGGTGTAGTTCCACGCAGTGCCCCATGCCAGGTCTTTGGTGATGTGATAGTTCACACCCAGCGAGCCGCCGCCTTTACGCTTATAGCGCAGGCCGTTACCTGGCAGGAACTCATTATCTTCAAACAGGTACGACGCATACACATCCGCATCGCCGAAGGTATTTTTGTACTTCAGCATTTTGCGCGAACGGTAAGAACCATCGTAATCACCATTGATGCCGTTGCCCGGCGCCTGCGCCAGCATGTCGTAATCCCAGATATCGGTCTTCGCTCCTACGACATCGTAGTAAACGCTGTTCTGCTGACCAAAGTAGAGCTCACCCAAGGTGGCGCTTTTGAAGCCAGTATAAAGTTGGCGGCGCGAGGTGTTATTCGCACCATCTGCATGATGATTGTCCCAACCCCACCAGGCCGGGAAGTTAACGCCCAGCTCGTAGTAACCGACCCAGCTTACGTCGTCGAACAGGTAATAATTGGCGCTGAAGCGGAAGCGTGAGCCGCCGTCGTAGCCATTACGTTTGTACGATTTGTCGTTTACGCCATTCTGATGTTGGAACTGCGGACGAATACTGCCGCCCACTTTGAAGTCGAGACGGCTTAGCGCATCGCCCGCCTGTGGATCCTGCTTGAGTAAAGTAATTTCCGCCTGGCTGGCGAGTGGCGCCGCTGCGAGTAACGCAGCAATAGCGCTGAGAGTGAAAGCACGCATTTGCATTTTTTATATCCCAGTTAAGGTGAGCGCTCTATTGGTGAGCGAGCGAAATAGTACGGTGCGCTAACTGGGATCTTATTTATAATTTTGTGCGGATATTCCGAGGTGTAACGCTTTCCGCATCAACTGATAAAACATATGTCAAATCAATAGGATTTTTACAGATAAGGAAATGCGGGCACTGGTAAAAGGATAAAAAAACGGCCCCCGCAGGAGCCGTTAATGGGTAGCCAATTGGAATCAGCCTTTAATTTGCGCGTGCATTTCCTGCACCGAAATTACCTGCTCCGTTGGATCCGCGTTCAGCGCCATCGCTGTGGCAAAACCGCCGTTCAGCGTGGTGTCGTAATGCACTTTGTACTGCAGCGCGCTACGACGAATCAGCTTGGAGTCTTCAATCGCCTGACGTCCCGCCGTGGTGTTGACGATGTAGGTATATTCGCCATTCTTCAGGCGATCCTGAATGTGCGGACGACCTTCATGCACCTTGTTTACCAGACGTGGATTGATGCCCGCTTCGCCCAGCACCACTGCGGTACCGTGTGTCGCATCCAGCTCGAAACCAAACTTCTGCAGTTTTGCCGCCAGGTCGACGATACGTTTCTTATCGCCTTCACGCACTGACAGCAACGCGCGACCGGTTTTCTTCATGTTGCTCTGGGCACCCAGCATCGCTTTGGCGAAGGCTTCAGCGAAGGTGCGACCGACGCCCATCACTTCACCGGTAGAGCGCATCTCTGGGCCGAGAATCGGGTCAACGCCTGGGAACTTGTTGAACGGCAGCACCACTTCTTTCACCGAGTAATACGGTGGAATCACTTCTTTAGTGACGCCCTGCTCAGCCAGCGTTTTACCTGCCATCACGCGCGCGGCAACCTTCGCCAGCGCCACGCCAGTGGCTTTCGACACGAACGGCACGGTACGCGCGGCACGTGGATTCACCTCAATCAGGTAAACTTCATTGTCCTTCACCGCGAACTGCACGTTCATCAGGCCACGTACGTTCAGCTCGAAGGCCAGTTTTTCCACCTGCTGACGCATCACGTTCTGGATTTCAGTGCTCAGCGTGTAGGCCGGCAGTGAACACGCGGAGTCACCGGAGTGCACGCCCGCCTGCTCGATGTGCTCCATGATGCCGCCAATCAGCACGCGCTCGCCGTCGCAAATCGCATCGACATCCACTTCAACCGCATCATCGAGGAAGCGATCCAACAGCACTGGCGCATCGTTAGAGACCGATACAGCGGTCTGGAAGTAACGCTTCAGGTCGATTTCGTCGTAAACGATCTCCATCGCGCGGCCGCCCAGCACATAAGAAGGACGCACCACCAGCGGATAACCGATCCCAGCTGCTTTCTCAACGGCCTGTTCCAGCGTGGCAACGGTGGCGTTAGCCGGCTGCTTCAGGCTCAGGCGATCAACCGCCTGCTGGAAACGCTCACGGTCTTCTGCACGGTCAATCGAGTCCGGGCTGGTACCAATCACCGGAACGCCAGCCGCTTCCAGCGCGCGCGCCAGTTTCAGCGGCGTCTGGCCGCCGTATTGTACGATGACGCCTTTCGGCTTCTCAATACGCACGATTTCCAGCACATCTTCCAGCGTGACCGGCTCGAAGTAGAGGCGATCCGAGGTGTCATAATCGGTTGAGACGGTTTCCGGGTTACAGTTGACCATGATGGTCTCGTAACCGTCTTCACGCAGCGCCAGCGCCGCATGCACGCAGCAGTAATCAAACTCGATGCCCTGGCCGATACGGTTTGGACCGCCGCCCAGAATCATGATTTTTTCACGATCCTGGTTTGGATTGGCTTCGCACTCTTCCTCGTATGTTGAGTACATATAGGCGGTGTCGGTGGCGAATTCAGCCGCGCAGGTATCAACGCGTTTATAAACCGGATGCAGGTTAAATTGCTGACGCAGCTTACGGATTTCGCCTTCAGATACGCCCGCCAGCGCGGCCAGACGGACATCAGCAAAGCCTTTACGCTTCAGTGCACGCAGGAATTCCGCGTTCAGTGAGTTCACACCTTCGCGTTCAACCTGCTCTTCCAGACGCACCAGCTCTTCAATCTGCACCAGGAACCAGCGATCAATGTTGGTGAGGTTGAACACACCATCCACTGACATGCCGGCGCGGAACGCATCGGCGATGTACCAGATACGGTCAGAACCGGCATCTTTCAGTTCGCGGCGAATGCGCGTTAACGCTTCTGGATCGTCGAGGCTAACTTTCGGGTCGAAACCGTTGGCACCGACTTCCAGACCGCGCAGCGCTTTCTGCATCGATTCCTGGAACGTGCGGCCAATCGCCATCACTTCACCGACCGATTTCATCTGCGTGGTCAGACGATCGTTGGCACCGGCGAACTTCTCGAAGTTGAAGCGAGGAATCTTGGTAACGACGTAGTCGATAGAGGGTTCGAACGACGCAGGCGTTAAGCCGCCGGTGATGTCGTTCATCAGCTCATCAAGGGTAAAGCCCACCGCCAGTTTCGCCGCCACTTTGGCAATCGGGAAGCCGGTCGCTTTTGAAGCCAGCGCTGACGAACGCGATACGCGCGGGTTCATTTCGATGACGATCATACGGCCATCTTTCGGGTTCACCGAGAACTGGACGTTCGAACCACCGGTTTCGACACCGATTTCACGCAGTACCGCCAGCGAGGCGTTACGCATGATTTGATACTCTTTGTCGGTCAGAGTTTGCGCGGGCGCCACGGTGATAGAGTCACCGGTGTGGATGCCCATTGCATCGAAGTTTTCGATCGAGCAGACGATGATGCAGTTGTCGTTTTTATCACGTACCACTTCCATCTCGTACTCTTTCCAGCCAATCAGCGACTCATCAATCAGCAGCTCATTGGTTGGCGACAAGTCTAAACCGCGTTCGCAAATCTCTTCGAACTCTTCGCGGTTATAGGCGATACCGCCGCCAGTGCCGCCCATTGTAAAGGAAGGGCGGATGATGCACGGGAAGCCAACGTCTTCGGCCACCGCCAGCGCTTCTTCCATGGTATGCGCGATACCGGAACGAGCGGTGCCCAGACCAATGCTCTTCATCGCCACGTCGAAGCGACGACGATCTTCGGCTTTATCAATGGCATCGGCAGTTGCACCAATCATGGTGACGCCGAACTCAGCCAGCACGCCCTGACGCTCCAGCTCCAGCGCACAGTTCAGCGCTGTCTGGCCGCCCATGGTTGGCAGCACCGCATCCGGACGCTCTTTTTCGATAATCTTGCGTACCACTTCCCAGTGAATCGGCTCGATGTAAGTCGCATCGGCCATTTCCGGGTCGGTCATAATAGTTGCCGGGTTCGAGTTCACCAGAATGACGCGGTAGCCCTCTTCACGCAGCGCTTTACACGCCTGCGCACCGGAGTAGTCAAATTCACATGCCTGGCCGATAACGATCGGGCCAGCACCAAGAATCAGGATGGATTTTATGTCTGTACGTTTTGGCATCGTGGGCTCCTGATTACTTCGCGTTAGAACGGTATGCTTTGATCAATTCGATAAAGTGATCGAACAGTGGCGCCGCATCGTGCGGGCCTGGGCTCGCTTCCGGGTGTCCCTGGAAGCTGAAGGCCGGTTTGTCAGTGCGATGAATGCCCTGCACGGTTTGGTCGAACAGCGACACATGCGTCACGCGCAGATTGGCCGGTAATTGGCTGTCATCAACCGCAAAACCGTGGTTCTGTGCGGTGATCATCACGGTGTTGTTATCAAGATCTTTTACCGGATGGTTGCCGCCGTGGTGGCCGAGTTTCATCTTGATGGTTTTGGCACCGCTCGCCAGCGCTAACAGCTGATGGCCAAGGCAGATACCGAATACCGGAACATCGGTTTTCAGGAACGCCTGAATGGCGTTAATGGCGTAGTCGCATGGCTCCGGGTCGCCAGGACCGTTCGACAGAAAAATACCGTCTGGATTAAGTGCCAGAACCTCTTCCGCTGGAGTTTGCGCCGGCACGACCGTCAGGCGGCAGCCGCGATCCACCAGCATACGCAGGATGTTGCGCTTAGCGCCGTAATCGTACGCCACCACATGGAACGGCAGCTCTTCCGCCGTTTTCTGCTCCGGCAGGTCACCTTCCAGTGTCCAGCTGCCCTGCTGCCACGCGTAGGTTTCCGCGGTGGTCACCTCTTTCGCCAGATCCATGCCTTTCAAGCCTGGGAACGCCTGCGCTTTCTGCAGCGCCAGTGCGGCATCCGGATTATCACCCGCAATAATGCAGCCGCTCTGTGCACCCTTCTCGCGCAGCAAACGGGTCAGTTTGCGCGTGTCGATATCGGCGATGCCAACGATGTTATTGCGCTGCAGGTAAGCTGCCAGACTTTCTTCGCTGCGGAAGTTGCTGGTAATCAGCGGCAGATCGCGAATAACGAGGCCTTGAGCATGGATTTGGCTGGATTCTTCATCGGCGGCGTTAACGCCAACATTGCCGATATGGGGATAAGTGAGGGTAACGATTTGGCGGGAATAGGAAGGATCAGTGAGGATTTCTTGATAACCGGTCATTGAAGTGTTGAAAACAACTTCCCCCACTGCCGACCCCGTAGCCCCGATGGCCCGACCGTGGAATTGGGTTCCGTCTTCCAGAACCAAGAGCGCTGACTTAATCAAAACATCCTCCAGGGAATAAACAGTCACAATATTTGCATATTAATTCAAAAGCAGTACCAGAATCAATGCAAAACCCGCCTGAGTACTCGAATTTTGGCAAATTGCGCGCATTCTAATGATCGCCCCGCACCTTGTCTACAACATGTGGTTATTTTTTTGTATATTTCGGGCAACTGAATGTTAAAAACGGTGAAAGGCGATAAAAGAGTGGGATAACTCGGAAAAATAATCGGTTGCCTGACGGCGATGATGGCAAACTGGTGCTGGCACGCATAAATTTTTGACCAAACGGTCAAAATTAGCCATCGCAAGCCTGATAATCACTCATCAACTTCGACAAATAAGCACTTCGAACCAATAATATAGCAAAATGGTCATTTACAGATAAAATAAAGGGCAATGATCACATTGCCCTCGTCAATCAAGGTCTTACCGATTGAAATAACCACATCACGATGGTTCACAACACTCACAACATCGATAAATCCAGCAC
Source organism: Pantoea leporis (assembly GCF_028048155.1). NCBI lineage: Bacteria > Pseudomonadati > Pseudomonadota > Gammaproteobacteria > Enterobacterales > Erwiniaceae > Pantoea > Pantoea leporis. Next base: position 251,481 of record NZ_JALMEU010000003.1, on the reverse strand, counting down.
ATCACGCATGTCGTAAAGGCCAGATTTCTTGTTCTTTAACCAGCTTGCCGCTTTAACTGCACCATTTGCAAAGGTCATACGGCTGGAAGCCTTGTGGGTAATCTCTACGCGCTCACCAATATCTGCAAACATCGCGGTGTGTTCGCCGACGATATCACCAGCGCGCACGGTAGCAAATCCGATGGTTTGCGCTTTACGCTCACCGGTATGACCTTCACGGGCATACACCGCGTGCTCATCCAGATTCCACTTCATGGCATCGGCAATCGCTTCGCCCATCGCCAGCGCAGTACCTGATGGTGCATCAACTTTGTGACGATGGTGCGCTTCAACGATTTCAATGTCCGCGTAGTCGCCCATCACCTTCGCTGCCTGCTGCAGCAGATTCAGCACCAGGTTGACGCCCACGCTGAAGTTAGCGGCGAACACGATGCCAATCTCTTCAGCAGCCGCGCGAATCGCCGCTTTACCGGCTTCATCAAAACCGGTGGTACCGATCACCATCGCTTTGCTGTGCTGTCGGCAAAATGCCAGATACTCCAGCGTGCCTTCCGGACGGGTGAAATCTATCAGGACATCGAAGTCGTTAACCACCTTTTGCAGGTCGTCAGAGACGATCACGCCCGTTTTGCCGATGCCCGCCAGTTCGCCAGCATCTACGCCCAGCAATGACGAACCGCTACGCGCCAGTGCTGCGCCTACCGCAACACCTTCCGCCTGCTGTACGGCCTGAATCAAATTGCGTCCCATGCGACCCGGCGCACCAACGATAGCAATGCGGATTTCACTCATAATTATTCATTCCTGATACAAATCTATGCATGTAAAGCGTAAACAGGTTAACGGTCAGATAACAGTCACGCCACAATAATAAAGGGATATAAGAATTTTATGCCAGCCGCGAAACATTATCAGTAAAAGCAATCCCGCATGCTGGAAGCAGGATTTTCTACAGCGACAGGCAAAGAAAAGGCCGAACAATGTCGGCCTGATTTTACTGCGGTGTAAACCGCTTACTGCACGTTTCGCACGTCGACGCGCAGCTCTTTTGGTACTTCAAACACGATGTTCTCTTCACGGCCAATCAGCTCAATCGCCGCTTCACCGCCGAGCTCACGCAGACGTTGAATCACCTGTTGCACCAGAATATCAGGAGCAGAAGCGCCCGCGGTGACGCCGATGACCTGCTTGTCTTTGACCCACTCTTCATGGATGTCATCAGCCGAATCAATCAGCTTCGCCAGCTTACCAGCACGCTGCGCCAGTTCGGCCAGACGGTTCGAGTTAGAGGAGTTTTTCGATCCCACTACCAGCACCACTTCAGCATCACGCGCTAAGACGCGTACCGCTTCCTGACGGTTGGTGGTGGCGTAGCAGATGTCATCTTTACGTGGACCGATAATCGCCGGGAAGCGCTGACGCAGTGCATCAATCACGTCCGAAGTATCATCGACTGAAAGTGTGGTTTGCGTCATAAAGCACAGGTTGCTCTCATCTTTGACGTTCAGCTTGAACACATCTTCCGGCGATTCCACCAGATACATGCCGCCGTTAGGATTGCTGTACTGGCCCATGGTACCTTCCACTTCCGGATGCCCCGCGTGACCAATAAGAATCGCTTCAACACCTTTACGGCTAGCGCGCGCCACTTCCATATGCACTTTGGTCACCAGCGGACAGGTCGCATCAAACAGCATGGTGAGGTTACGCGCTTTGGCTTCGGCGCGAACCGCTTGCGATACGCCGTGCGCGGAGAAGATCAGAATGGCGTTATCCGGCACTTCAGCGATCTCTTCAATGAAGATCGCCCCACGTTCGCGCAAGCTGCTCACCACGTAGCGGTTATGCACCACTTCGTGACGCACGTAGATGGGCGCGCCGTACATCTCCAGCGCGCGCTCAACGATGCTGATGGCGCGATCGACGCCTGCGCAGAAACCGCGTGGGTTAGCTAACAGGATTTGCATCGTTGGCCTCCAGCGCCGGATCAATCTCCAGCACTTCAATGTCAAACTGAATGCGCTGGCCCGCCAGCGGATGGTTGAAGTCTACGGTGATCGAGTCACCGGACACTTCACGGATCACGCCAGGCATTTCGCTGCCGCCGCGGCCGCTGAACAGCATGATGGCACCCACTTCCGGCTCGCCCGCTTCGTTAAAGTCACGACGTGAGAAGTACTGAACCAGATCCGGGCTGGTGCCGCCAAACGCATCTTCCGGCTCCAGCGTAAATGCGTGCTTGTCGCCCACTTTACGTCCGAGTAGCTGCTGTTCCAGCGCGCCCGACAGGCTGCCATCACCCAGACGGAACAGCGCAGGTTTGCCGTTGGCGCGCGTGGATTCGGCCGTCGAGCCATCCTCCAGCTTCAGCGTAAAATGCACCAGCAACGCGCTATCGCGCTGAACTAAGTCTGTCATCAGTTACCCTTTCTGTTTAGCCGGTTTGCCGTTCGGGCTGAGAAAACCTTCCAGCACCACCAGCGCCGCGCCGATGCAGATGGCACAGTCGGCGATGTTAAAAGTCGCGAAGTGCCAGTCACCGACATAGAAGTCGATAAAATCGACCACAAAGCCGTGATACGAACGGTCAAACAGGTTACCCAACGCCCCGCCGATAATCAGGGCGTAGGCAATATTGGTTAATTTGTTGCTGGCAGCGTTGCGATACATCATCACCAACAGCGCCACCACGATAGCAATGGCGATGCCGGCGAAGAACCAGCGCTGCCAACCGCCTTTGTCGGCCAGGAAGCTGAACGCCGCGCCATAATTATGCGCGTAGAACAGGTTCAGGAACGGCATCAGCGGCTGCGTTTCATGCAGCATCATGTTGTTGATGACCCACATCTTGCTGCCAAAATCGATGGCAATCACCACCAGCACCAGCCAAAGCCAGCGCAAACCGGTTGAAGAGAGCGCTTTACTCATCAGGCAAATTTCCGCTGTTCGCCATTGCCGGCGACGTTGGTGTAGCAACGACCACACACCGCAGCATGCTCCGGATTCTGGCCAACGTCAGTAGTGTAATGCCAGCAGCGCGGACATTTCTCGCCTTCTGCTTTGTGCAGCGCGATTTTCAGACCTTTGAACAGCTCGCTCTGCTGCGCTTCATCGCTGGCAGTGGCGTAATCCGCCACGGTCGCGCCTGAAGTTAACAGCACGAAACGCAGCTCATCACCCAGCGCCTGCAGCTTGGCTGCCAGCTCGGCATCCGCATACAGCGTAACCGTCGCTTCCAGTGCGCCGCCGATGCGTTTGTCGCTACGCGCTTGCTCAATCACCTTGTTCACTTCACCGCGGACTTTCAGCACATCATCCCAATAGGCATCGTTCAGCGTTTCGTTATCTGCCAGACCAAACAGATCCTGATACCACTCTTCGGTGAACACGTATTTCGCGCGCTCGCCCGGCAGGTAGCCCCAGATTTCGTCTGCGGTGAAGGACATGATTGGCGCCATCCAGCGCACCAGCGCTTCAACGATGTGCCACAGCGCGGTTTGGCAGCTGCGACGCGCCAGGCTGTCGCCTTTTGCGGTGTACTGACGATCTTTGATCACATCGAGATAGAACGAGCCCATTTCGATTGAGCAGAAGTGCATCAGACGCTGCACCACTTCGTGGAAATCGTAGTTTTCGTAGGAGTGCACGATATCCTGCTGCGCTGCCAGCGCACGGCCAACCGCCCAGCGATCCACCACCACCATCTCTTCCGGCTTGACGCAATCGGTCGCCGGGTTAAAGCCAGCAAGGTTTGCCAGCAGGAAACGCGCGGTGTTACGGATACGACGATAGCTGTCTGCGGCACGCTTCAGGATTTCGTCGGAGACCGCCATCTCACCGGAATAATCGGTAGAAGCGACCCACAGACGCAGAATATCCGCACCCAGCTTATCCATCACATCCTGCGGCGCCACGGTGTTGCCGATCGATTTCGACATCTTGCGGCCCTGACCATCCACGGTGAAACCGTGCGTCAGTACCTGACGATAAGGCGCTTTGCCTTTCATCGCCGTGGAGATCATCAGAGAAGACATGAACCAGCCGCGATGCTGATCCGAACCTTCCAGGTACATATCTGGCGTATGGCCGCCGAATTCAGGACGCGCATCCACCACCGCGTAGCTGGTTGATCCGGAGTCGAACCAGACATCTAAGGTGTCTGGCACTTTGACGTAATGGTCCGCGTCGTCGCCCATCAGGTCGCGCGGATCGAGATCCCACCACGCCTGAATGCCGTCCTGCTCAACCCGTTTCGCGACTTTCTCCATCAGCTCCAGCGTATCCGGATGCAGCTGCTCGCTCTCTTTATGCACGAACAGCGCCATTGGCACACCCCACGTACGCTGACGTGAGATACACCAGTCCGGACGGTTCGCTACCATCGCTTCGATACGCGCCTGGCCCCAATCTGGGATCCACTGCACGCCTTTGATCTCTTTCAGCGACTGCGCACGCAGGCCTTTCTGATCCATGCTGATGAACCATTGTGGCGTGGCACGGAAGATGATTGGCGTTTTATGACGCCAGCAGTGCGGGTAGCTGTGCAGCAGCTTCTCCACGTGCAGCAGCGCGCCCTTCTCTTTCAGCAGCTCAACGATCATGTCGTTGGCTTTAAAGACGTTTACACCATCCAGCGTCGGGTAGGTGCCTGGCAGATACGCGCCATCCGGCCCCACCGGGTTGGCGGTTTCCAGACCGTATTTCTGACCGATAACATAGTCATCCGGGCCATGGCCTGGCGCGGTATGTACCGCACCGGTACCGGCCTCCAGCGTCACGTGATCACCCAATACCACTTTCGATTGGATCTGCTCGAGGAACGGATGCTGGAACAGCTGCAGCTCCAGCGCCGCGCCGTTGCATTCGCCCAGCACGGTCCAGTCGCTGATACCCGCGCGCTTCATCACGCTCTCAACCATCTCTTTGGCGAGAATCAGGCTGCGACCGTCGATCTGCAGTAGCTGGTATTCAAATTCTGGATGCAGCGAGATACCGCGGTTAGCTGGCATGGTCCACGGCGTGGTGGTCCAGATCACCAGTGAAACCGGGCCTTCTGAAGCAGCGACGCCAAACTTCGCGCGCACCGCATCGGCATCCACGGCATTGAACATCACATCGATGGATGGCGAAGTTTTGTCGTAATACTCCACTTCCGCTTCAGCCAGCGCCGAACGGCAATCCATGCACCAGTGCACCGGCTTAGCGCCTTTGTGCAGATGGCCGTTGCCGATGATTTTACCCAGCGCACGGATGATGTTGGCTTCGGTCTGGAAATTCATCGTCAGATAAGGACGATCCCAGTCACCGAGCACGCCGAGGCGGATGAAGTCATTTTTCTGGCCTTCAACCTGCTCTGCCGCATATTGGCGGCAAGCGGCACGAAATTCAGCCGCGCTCACTTTTTCGCCCGGCTTACCAATCATCTGCTCAACTTTGTGCTCAATCGGCAAGCCGTGGCAGTCCCAACCTGGAACGTACGGCGAGTCGTAGCCCGCCATGCCTTTCGACTTAACGATAATGTCTTTCAGAATCTTGTTAACTGAGTGACCAATATGAATGCTGCCGTTCGCATAAGGAGGGCCATCGTGCAAAATAAAGGTTTTTTTCCCTTTTTTGGCTTCGCGGATGATGCCGTACAGGTTGTCATCATACCAACGTTGCAGCATTCCCGGTTCACGCTTGGCCAGATCGCCACGCATCGGGAACCCCGTTTCCGGCAAATTCAGGGTAGATTTATAGTCACTCATCAGATTCTCGATTCCGTATTTCGGTCATTAAACCGGTGTTTTTAGCCCAAAGAATTGGCGGGCTGTCACCACATCTTTCGCAATTTGTTCTTTCAGCGCGTCCAGCGAAGCGAAACGCTGTTCATCGCGAATCTTCTGTTTCAGCACCACTTCAATGTGACGCCCATAGAGATTCATATGTGTGTCGAGCAGATGAACTTCAAGCTGCTGACGTAAACCTTTTACCGTTGGGCGCGTACCAATATTGGCCACGCCGGGCAGCGGCTGATCGCCAAGGCCCAACACTGCCACCGCAAACACGCCTTTAACCGGCGTAACGGTGCGACGCAAAGGGAGATTAGCCGTTGGGAAACCGATAGTGCGCCCGAGTGCATCGCCGTGCACTACGCGGCCTGAGATGCTGAACGGATGGCCCAGCAGCGCTTCGGCTTGCGCAAAATCATCCTGCGCCAGCGCCTGACGAACGGCGGTACTGCTGATGCGCTTGCCGCTGTCACAATAAGTCTGGGTGCTGATAACCTCAAAGCCATACTCCGCACCGGCTTTCTGTAATAGCAGGAAATCCCCCTGGCGACCAGCGCCGAAGCGGAAATCATCGCCGACGGCCAGGAACTTGACGTTGAGCTTGTCTACCAGCAATTCGGAAATAAAACTCTGCGCCGAATGCGCAGCGAAGCGACGATCAAAACGTACGCAGAGTACGGCATCAACACCCGCTTGTTCGAGGTACTTCAGCTTTTCACGCAAACGCGTAAGGCGCGCCGGGGCTTTGTCGCCGGCAAACAGCTCAAGCGGTTGTGGCTCAAATACCATCACCACCACCGGCAGATTGCGTTTTCGTCCTTCGGCAATCAGCTGCGCCATCAAAGCCTGGTGGCCGCGATGTACGCCGTCGAAATTGCCAATGGTCAGGACGCAGCCGCGATGCTGCTCTTTCAGATTATAAATACCGCGGATAAACTTCATGGCTGACTCAAACCGGTGGAAATCGGCGGATTATACCCTTGAATGGCGTTTAGGTTAACCCGTATACGTGCCTTTCCTGCTTCTGGCGCGGCTTATTCCACGCGTGGGCAATTGCTTAGCAAGGATCTTAAGATTTTTGCTGCGAAATACTGTATTCAACGCCGCGTTGCTGGTAGAATCCTGCGCCATCAATTACGTAATCGAGTGTTGTTTTTAAAACGACGCTTATTTGCACAAATCCATTGACATAAGAAGGCGCAAAAGGCATAGTCCTCGGCCTTTGATTTGTCCATATAGATCACATTTGGGAGTTGGACCTTGGCTAATATCAAATCAGCTAAGAAACGCGCCGTAACATCTGAGAAACGTCGCAAGCATAACGCAAGCAACCGTTCAATGATGCGTACTTTCATCAAGAAAGTATACGCGGCTATCGCAACAGGCGACAAAGCTGCTGCGCAGAACGCATTCAACGAAATGCAACCACTCGTGGACCGTCAGGCTGCTAAAGGCCTGATCCACAAAAACAAAGCTGCACGTCATAAAGCAAACCTGACTGCTCAGATCAACAAACTGGCTTAATCGCCCGTCTGTTAATCGCTTTGTAAAAAAGAACCGGCGCTTAGCCGGTTTTTTTATGCCTGCAATTCAGGAGTAAACAGCGCACTAAAGTCGCGATGACAGATCCGCTGTACCGCCGGATGCTGAATCATCCGTTCGGCAAAGATCACGTGATACTCCTCCATCACCGCATCCAACCGCCCAATCTCTTTGATGGCGTCATCCCGGTAAATCTCGTCGCCATACAGCGTCGGAGCCACAAATATCGCGTTGTTAAGCGCACCAAAAGCTTTCATTAATGCCGCATCATCAAACTCGCCCAGAATCTCCACTTGCAATCCCTGGCTGTGAATCCAGTTCAGCAGTTTGCGACCCAGCATCGAGCGACGCCCCGGAATCAGCAAACGCCGCTCTTCCAGGCTGGCAGGAAACGGCAGCGTCGGTAACGGTGTGTTGCACCAGAAGCTGATTGGACACTCGCCCAGCTTGACCGAAAACAGCCCTTCCTGCTGAGTCGAATCAATTGGGCAATCGGAAAGAATCATATCCAGCTTGTGCTGGCTTAACTGTTCCAGCAGCATCTCGTGCGTTGATTCAAAGCAGCGCAGATGGATTCCCTCTTCTGCCACCACCGCAGCCTGCAGCACCTTGCTCACCAGTTGCTTAGACAAGGCATCCGCTACGCCAACATCAAACAGCAGATGCGACTCTTTGCGGTAGTTAACGATATCGAGCATCTCCTGGCTCAGCATGAACATGCGGTCGGCATAGCGGAACACCAGCTGACCAAGCTCCGTCGGCACTAAACCGCGCCCCTGACGACGAAACAGCACGCCGCCGAGTTGCTCTTCCAGCGATTTAATCTGGTCAGTAACCGTCTGTGGCGCCAGGCACAGCACATCCGCCGCGCGCACTACCGAACCGGCTTTACACACCTGCCAGAAATAGTAGAGATGATTAAAGTTGAGCTGATTCATCGGCAAAAAAGGAGGCTTTCGCCCCCTTCCTCTTTTTAACGCAGTTTGATGCGCAGCAGCGTGTAACCAATCACCGCTGAGAGCAGCGAGCCACTGAGAATCCCCAGCTTGGAGAAGGTCACCAGTTGCTCATGGGCGGCATCAAACGCCAGCGAACTGATAAAGATTGACATGGTGAAGCCGATACCGCACAGCACACCAATCGCCATGATATCGCGTATCGTGGTGCCCGCCGGCAACACCGCCAGCCGCCACTTCACCGCCAGCCAGCAGAACAGCGTGATACCCAACGGTTTACCAATCAGCAAGCCGAGAATGATGCCCAGCGGCTCTGGCGACAGCGTATCCATAAAGGTAATGCCGCTCAGCGAAATGCCGGCGTTGGCAAAAGCGAACAGCGGCAGAATCAGCCAGTTTACCCACGGCATTAAACCATGCGCCAAATGCTCGGCTGGAGAATGGCCGTTCTTCTCTTCCAGCGGCACGAAGAAGCCAACAATCACGCCCGCTAACGTTGCGTGCACACCCGATTTGAGCACCGCCGTCCACAGCACAATGCCGACCAACATATAGATGGCAATGTTACGCACGCCACAACGATTGAGAATCGCCAGCAGCACAATCGCACCCGCCGCCACGCTCAGCGACAGCACGGAGAGATCGCTGGTATAGAACAGCGCGATAATCACGATAGCGCCGAGATCATCAATAATCGCCAGCGCCATCAGGAACACTTTCAGCGCGGTTGGCACGCGGCTGCCCAACAGTGCCAGCACGCCCAAAGCAAAGGCGATATCAGTAGCAGTAGGAATAGCCCAGCCGTTACGTGCAATAGGATCGCCATGATTAAGCATCAGGAAGATCAGTCCCGGCATAACCATGCCGCCAATTGCCGCAATCACCGGGAAAATGGCGCGATCGCGGCTGGCGAGTTCACCGGTGATCAGTTCACGTTTCACTTCCAAACCAATTAACAGGAAAAACAGCGCCATCATGGCATCGTTGATCCACAGCAGCAGGTTTTTGCTGATGTCTAATGCACCGAAGCGAATCTGCACCGATTCGGCGAGAAACGATTGATAAGCTTGAGCGGTTTCCGCGCTGTTAGCCAAAATCATTGCCGCGACGGCCGCCAGAATCAGCACCATGCCGTTGCTGGCATCGCTGGCAATAAAGCTTTTCAGTAAGCTTCGAAGAGAACGGGGTTTGTTCACAACTCCTCCTGAGTAGAGACATTTAGGCTGTGAAGTGTAGCGACTCAAACACCTCGTTAAAAGCAGCTTATGTCTCGTTAACGACTCGATAATACCGATGCATTACGAAAGGGTTTCTGCTTTTATCTCACGCCAGGCAGATTGAGCTTATATCAGCAGCGACGCGTTGGCGGGAAAACATAAAAAAAGCGGAGAGTTTCCTCTCCGCTTTATTAAGCATGCCAGACGGGATTAACGTGTTAAATCGTCAAAAAACTTCTTCACGCCGTCGAGGAAGCTTTTGGAGCGCGGGCTGTTTTTCTCACCGCTCGGGCCGCCAAAACTCTCTTCCAGTTCACGCAGTAACGCTTTCTGTTTGTCATTGAGGCTAACTGGCGTTTCCACCACCACACGACACAGCAAATCGCCTACCGCACCACCACGCACCGATTTCACGCCTTTACCGCGCATGCGGAACAGCTTGCCAGTTTGCGTTTCAGAAGGCACTTTCAGGTTCACACGTCCATCAAGCGTCGGCACTTCAATCTCGCCACCCAATGCTGCCATCGCAAAGTTAATCGGCACTTCGCAATATAGGTTGTTATCTTCACGCTCGAAGATCGGGTGCTTTTTCACCGAAACCTGAACGTACAGATCGCCCGCTGGTGCGCCCTGTTCGCCCGCTTCACCTTCGCCGGTCAGACGAATGCGATCGCCGGTATCCACGCCTGCTGGAATTTTCACCGACAGGGTTTTACTGCGCTCAACGCGACCGTGACCATGACAAGCATTGCACGGATCTTTGATCACTGAACCGCGACCGTGACAGGTCGGACACGCCTGCTGCACAGTGAAGAAGCCCTGACGCATCTGCACCTGGCCTGCGCCATGACAGGTATGACAGGTCTGCGGTTTGGTCCCCGCTTTCGCGCCGCTGCCGTGGCAGACATCGCACTCTTCCAGTGTTGGAATGCGGATCTCTTTGGTCACGCCGCGTACCGCTTCTTCCAGCGTTAGCTCCATGTTGTAGCGTAAATCGGCGCCACGTGCGGCACGCTGACGGCGGCCACCACCAAAAATATCGCCAAATACGTCGCCAAAGATATCGCTGAAGTCGGCACCGCCGCCGCCGAAGCCACCACCGCCGCCCATGCCGCCTTGTTCAAAGGCTGCGTGACCATATTGGTCGTAGGCCGCACGCTTCTGTGCGTCGGTCAGAATTTCGTAGGCTTCCTTAATTTCTTTAAACTTCGCTTCGGCTTCTTTATTGTCCGGATTACGATCCGGATGGTATTTCATCGCCAGGCGCTTATAAGCCTTTTTGATTTCACGCTCATCTGCGGATTTAGAGACGCCTAAGATCTCGTATAAATCACTCTTAGCCATATTTGTTCTGCCCTTAACATGATCGCACGGGCGTGGAGAGATCTCCTACGCCCGTGCTGGTTTCAACGGCTGTCAGGCCAGCCGTCGCGCCCGGTCAGGGGCAATTATTTTTTGTCTTTAACTTCTTCGAACTCAGCGTCGACAACGTCGTCTTCTTTCTGTGCAGAAGCATCGCCTGCATCAGCTGCCTGACCCTGCTGCTGTGCCAGCTCCATCAGTTTGCTGGACACTTCCATCAATGCCTGCATTTTGGCTTCGATTTCTGCTTTGTCTTCGCCTTTCAGCGCGGTGTTCAGCTCGGTCAACGCAGCTTCGATTGGCGCTTTGTCGTCAGCAGACAGTTTGTCGCCCGCTTCGTCCAGCTGCTTACGGGTGCTGTGCGAAATCTGATCGCCCTGGTTACGGGTCTGAACCAGCTCTTCGAACTTGCGGTCAGACTCGGCGTTCGCTTCCGCGTCACGCACCATTTTTTCGATCTCTTCTTCATTCAGACCAGAAGAAGCCTTGATGGTGATCTTCTGCTCTTTACCGCTGTTTTTGTCTTTCGCAGACACGTGCAGGATACCATCTGCATCGATATCGAAGGTGACTTCGATCTGCGGCATACCGCGCGGTGCAGCCTGGATACCGTCGAGGTTGAACTGGCCCAGGGATTTGTTATCGCCTGAACGCTTGCGCTCACCCTGCAGCACGTGAATGGTCACGGCAGACTGATTGTCTTCAGCGGTAGAGAACACCTGGCTGTGCTTGGTTGGGATGGTGGTGTTCTTGCTAATCAGCGAAGTCATCACGCCGCCCATGGTTTCGATACCCAGCGACAGCGGAGTCACGTCCAGCAGCAGAACGTCTTTCACTTCACCCGCCAACACGCCGCCCTGAACCGCAGCACCCACGGCGACCGCTTCATCCGGGTTCACATCTTTACGTGGCTCTTTACCAAAGAACTCAGTCACTTTGGCCTGAACCATTGGCATACGCGTTTGACCGCCCACCAGGATCACGTCGTTGATGTCTGAAACAGACAAACCTGCATCCTGCAGAGCCACTTTCAACGGCTCGATAGAGCGAGAAACCAGGTCTTCAACCAGTGATTCCAGTTTCGCACGTGTTACTTTGATGTTCAGGTGCTTAGGACCGGTCGCATCCGCCGTGATGTACGGCAGGTTAACGTCGGTCTGCTGTGCTGAAGACAGCTCGATCTTGGCTTTCTCTGCCGCTTCTTTCAGACGCTGCATGGCCAGCGGATCGTTGTGCAGATCGATGCCCTGATCTTTCTTAAATTCAGCCACCAGATAGTTAATCAGACGGCTATCGAAGTCTTCACCACCAAGGTGGGTATCACCGTTGGTTGCCAGAACTTCAAAGGTTTTCTCGCCATCAACGTCATCGATCTCAATGATTGAGATATCGAAAGTACCACCGCCCAGGTCGTATACCGCGATGGTGCGGTTGCCCTGACCTTTATCCAGGCCGTAAGCCAGTGCAGCTGCGGTTGGTTCGTTGATGATACGTTTTACTTCCAGACCCGCGATACGGCCGGCGTCTTTGGTCGCCTGACGCTGCGCATCGTTGAAGTAAGCTGGAACGGTAATAACCGCTTCAGTGACGGCTTCACCGAGGAAATCTTCCGCGGTTTTCTTCATCTTTTTCAGCACTTCAGCAGAAATCTGCGGCGGTGCCATTTTCTGGCCTTTTACGTCCAGCCATGCGTCGCCGTTATCTGCGCCGATGATTTTGTACGGCATAATTTTAATATCACGCTGTACTTCTTCGTCCTGGAAGCGACGGCCAATCAGGCGCTTGATCGCAAACAGGGTGTTCTGCGGGTTGGTCACAGACTGACGTTTAGCCGGTTGACCCACCAGAGTTTCGCCATCCTGTGCATACGCAATGATCGACGGCGTGGTGCGATCGCCTTCGGCGTTTTCCAGTACGCGTGCTTTACCACCATCCATAACTGCAACACATGAGTTGGTTGTACCCAAGTCAATACCAATAATCTTGCCCATCTAAACGTCTCCTACTTAAATTCTTTGCCAATTTGGGTTGTGAAACAGAGATGCGGTCAAACTGACCACTTTCAACTGCTGAAGCAGGCTTTTTTTGCTGCCTCACAACGCTCGATGACAAGTAAATGGGGCCGGTTCGATGCGCATCAAGGGTTAAAACTAAAAAAAATTTCATTCTCTCGTCGATTCAGATCAAAGTTGGCCAAAAAGAGGCCGCTTATTATGCAGCGCCTCGCGCCCCCAGCGGTTTGCGCGGGTGTAAAACACGAACAACATCTTCAACGCTGCTTCTGAGGAATTATGAGCAATACCACGCTGGCGAATCCCGCCCCGTTGGGCCTGATGGGATTCGGTATGACCACCATCCTGCTCAACTTACACAACACCGGCCTGTTTGCGATGGATGTGATCATCCTGGCGATGGGGATTTTCTACGGCGGCATCGCGCAAATTTTTGCCGGGCTGCTGGAATATAAGAAAGGCAACACCTTCGGGCTGACCGCCTTTACCTCTTACGGCAGCTTCTGGTTAACGTTGGTGGCAATTCTGCTGCTGCCGAAACTGGGGCTGGCAGAGGCGGCCGACGGCCACTTCCTTGGCGCGTATCTCGCGCTGTGGGGCGTGTTCACTGCATTCCTGTTTTTCGGCACGCTGAAGTCACCGAAAATGCTGCAGTTCATCTTCGCCAGCCTGACGCTGCTGTTTGCGCTGCTGGCTATCGGCCACCTGACCGACAACGCGGGGTTGCTGCGCGTTGCCGGCTGGATTGGCATTATTTGCGGTTCGAGTGCGTTCTATCTGGCGATGGGCGAAGTGCTGAACGAGAAGTTTGGTCGTACGGTATTGCCGATTGGCGAGTGACAAATGAATAGCGGAGCTGTTTGGCTCCGCTTTTTGCATTATGACGAGTGCAGCGACATATCTAACTGCGCATACTGCTGACGGCTATCGCGCCACAGCCAGATTCCCACCATAAAGCCAATTATCGCCAGCGCCAGCACATACCAGGCAGGCGCCATTGGCGTCAGGCTCATCATCAGCGTTACGCTAATCGGCGTCAGACCACCGAAAATCGCGTAAGCAACATTGTACGAGAATGAGATGCCGGTAAAGCGCACCGCCGCCGGGAATGCGCGCACCATCACAAACGGCACTACACCGACGACCCCCACGCTCAGGCCCGCTAAACCGTACCAAACAAACAGCATTTCCGGCGTGCTACTTAACTGATGGAAGAAGTTCCAGCTGCCGATCGCCAGCAGTATTGAACCGACCATCAGCGAACGCGCCGCGCCGAAGCGATCCACCAGCCATCCGGCAATAACACAACCCAGCAGCAGCATAATGGTGGCGAAGCTGTTGGCCTGCAGACTGAGCGCGGCGGGAATGCCATGCTGTTTTTGCATCAGCGTCGGCGCCATCAAAATCACCACCACAATGCAGGCCGACAGAAGCCAGGTGAGCAGCATCGAAATTACGATGCCGCGCTTATGGCTGGCGAAAATGGTTTGCAGCGGCATTTTTTCTGCCAGCGCTTTACGCTGCTGCATCTGCTGGAACACCGGGGTTTCATGCAGCCAGCGACGCAGATACATCGCCAGCAAGCCAAACACACCGCCGAGGAAGAAAGGAATGCGCCAGCCATGATCGCGCATCGCAGCCGGTGACAGCGTGGTGTTCAGCACCGTTGCCACCAGCGAACCGAGCAGAATCCCTGCGGTTAAGCCTGCGGTCAGCGTGCCGCAGGCAAAACCAATGCGTTTTTCAGGCACATGTTCGGCGACAAACACCCACGCGCCAGGCACTTCACCGCCGATAGCCGCGCCTTGCAGCACGCGCATTAGCAGCATCAATAACGGCGCAGCGATGCCAATGCTGGCATAAGTGGGCAATGCGCCCATCGCCAACGTCGGCAGCGCCATCAGCAGAATACTGAGGCTGAACATCTTCTTACGCCCCACTTTGTCACCAAAGTGCGCCATGATAATGCCGCCTAACGGACGCGCCAGATAACCCGCAGCAAAGATGGCGAAAGTCTGCACCTGACGCAACCATTCAGGAATGTCAGGCGGGAAGAACAGTTCGCCAATCACGGCGGCAAAGAAGACGAAGATAATGAAGTCGTAGAATTCCAGCGCCCCACCAAGGGCGGCCAGCGACAGGGTTTTGTAATCCTGCCCGTTGAGTCGGCGCGTTGCGTGCGTATCCATAATCCAGCGGTATCCAGAGGCAAAACAACTTATGTAAAGATTGAATTACTGTACCGTCAATATTTTGCCACACCAGTGCCGCTGGATTTTATGCCTGAAAATGCCGATTTTTAGTCATTTGTCTCACGACGGGCGCTTTTGGGGCGAAAAGCTGCTACCACATCGGCATGAGTTTCCACATACGGCCCTTCCAGTAGCTGTAAACAATAAGGTACAGCGGCAAAAATCCCCGGCACCTTTACCGTTCCATCTTCCGCTTTCAGCCCTTCCAGCGTTTCTTTAATGGATTTTGGCTGGCCCGGCAGATTGAGGATCAGCGACTGCTTGCGGATCACGCCAACCTGGCGAGACAAAATAGCGGTCGGCACAAATTGCAGGCTAATTTGGCGCATCTGCTCGCCGAAGCCCGGCATTTCACGGTCGGCAACCGCCAATGTGGCATCTGGCGTCACATCACGCCGCGCCGGTCCGGTGCCGCCGGTGGTGAGGACCAAATTGCAGAACAGCTCATCGACCAGCTCGCAAATCGCCTGCTCAATCATTGGCTGCTCATCCGGCACCAGACGCGTTTCAATTTCAAACGGCGTAGCCAGCGCGGCGGTGAGCCAGCTCTCTAACGCCGGAATGCCCTGATCCTGATAGATGCCGTTAGCAGCACGATCGGAAACGGAAATTAATCCAATTCGTAAAGTATCCATAGAGTTATCGCTGTGGTTAGCTGCATGGCAGCAAATGACGTGAGTAGTTAGAAGGATAATACAAGAAGCGGGGGAAAAAACGTAAAACCGTGGCAGCGGTTGCCGCCACGGCCAATCACCTTACAGCAGCTCGGCGATCATCTTCTCAAGTTTGCCCTGATCGATGGCAAAGTTGCGGATACCTTCAGCCAGTTTGGTAACGGCCATTGGATCCTGGTTGTGCTGCCAGAAGAACTCAGCTTCGGTCATCTTCGCTGGACGCGCTTTCACTTCGCCGGTGTAGCTCAGCTTACGCTCAACGGTGCCTTCGCTCTCAGCCAGCTCTTTCAGCAGGCCCGGAGAGATGGTCAGACGGTCGCAGCCAGCCAGCTCAATGATTTCGCCAACGTTACGGAAGCTTGCGCCCATTACCACGGTTTCATAACCGTGCTGCTTGTAGTAGCTGTAGATTTCAGCCACAGACACCACGCCTGGATCTTCGTGGGCTGCATACTCTTTCTTATCGGTGTTCTGCTTGTACCAGTCGAGGATACGGCCAACGAATGGAGAGATCAGGAACACGCCCGCTTCGGCACAGGCACGCGCCTGCGCGAAGGAGAACAGCAGCGTCAGGTTACAGTTGATACCTTCTTTTTCCAGCTGCTCAGCAGCACGAATGCCCTGCCAGGTTGACGCCAGTTTGATCAGGATGCGGTCATTGCTGACGCCCGCATCGTTGTACAGTTTGATCAGGCTACGCGCTTTAGCGATGCTCGCTTCAGTGTCGTAAGAGAGGCGCGCATCGACTTCAGTCGAGATGCGACCAGGGATCAGTTTGAGAATTTCCAGACCAATGTTGACGGCCAGCTTGTCAGAAACCAGCGCCAGCTGATCTTCCTTGTTGCTGCTCTGCTGACGTGCCCAGGTAATGGCTTCGTCAATCAGTTTGCGGTATTCAGGGATTTGAGCGGCGTTGAGAATCAAAGAAGGGTTCGTGGTCGCGTCCTGCGGCTGGTAAAGTTTCATCGCCGCGATATCACCGGTGTCGGCGACCACAGTAGTCAGCTGACGCAAGGAAGTAAGTTTGTCCGTCATGGTTCTCTTTCTCTTAGGTTGACTGTCAGGGTGTAAAAGGCTGTTGCGATAATATCACGCACAAGTGACGGCGCAACACCACGAAGTGCCCTTTACGATAGCGCTAACAAATGGGAGCGATTTGCCGATCCATGCCGCTTTTTTGCTACACTCCTTGCGACATTTTCCCTTCAATTCCCTGATAAACCTGCGGGTCAAAGAGGACGTACACGATGCTGATGGTTATCTCGCCAGCGAAGACACTGGACTATGAAAGCCCGCTGGCGACACAACGTTTTACCCAACCGGCGCTGTTAGAAAAATCACACCAATTAATTGACGTTGCGCGCGATCTTTCACCGGCACAAATCAGCTCACTGATGGGCATTAGCGACAAGCTGGCGCACCTGAATGCCGATCGTTTTAACCAATGGCAGCCGCCCTTCTCGCTGGAGAATGCGCGTCAGGCGATCCTGGCGTTTAAAGGCGATGTGTATACCGGTTTGCAGGCCGAAACTTTTAGCGACGACGATTTTGACTTTGCCCAGCAGCATCTGCGCATGTTGTCGGGTCTTTACGGCCTGCTGCGCCCACTTGATTTGATGCAGCCTTATCGCCTGGAGATGGGCATTAAGCTGGCGAATCCGGCCGGTAAAGATCTTTACGGCTTCTGGGGCGATTTGCTGACAGAGAAGTTGAACGAGGCGATTGCTGAGCAAGGCGATGACGTGCTGATCAATCTGGCATCCGATGAGTATTTCAAAGCCATCAAGCCGAAGAAACTTAACGCCGAGTTGATCAAGCCGGTGTTCCTCGATGAGAAGAATGGCAAATTTAAAGTCATCAGCTTCTACGCCAAGAAAGCGCGCGGTTTGATGAGCCGCTATGTGATTCAGAACCGCCTGACCAAGCCTGCGCAGCTGAAGAAATTCGATGTGGATGGGTATTTCTTTGACGCGGCAGAAAGTAAAGATAACGAGCTGGTGTTTAAGCGCCGCGAGCAGAAATAGTTCAGCAAGCGCTGCAATGGATTGTGCTCGCTGCCCCCCTCCTCGGTCCTCCCCCATAAATGGGGGAGGAAGATGCTGCAATATGTGAGTTTGGAGGCTGCATGTGGCAGCGTCTCCTTCCCCCGCTAGCGGGGGAAGGCCGGGATGGGGGACAGCGAGCACTGACCCCAGTCAGCACTTACTTCAGTAAGAACGCCCGCAGCTCCGCGAAATCGCCTTTCAGGTTGTGCGACAGCAGCGGCAAATCGGCGCGCTCGGCCAGCTCTTTTGGCAGCGGCAGATCCTGACCCAGAATCTCATCCACGCTCTCTTTGAACTTCGCCGGATGCGCAGTCCCGAGGAACAGGCCATATTCGCCCTCCTGCAGGTTGTCGCGCAGCAAACGGTAAGCAATCGCCGCATGCGGTTCAGAGATATAGCCAATCTCTGCCAGCTCGCGCATGGTGGATTTGGTGGTTTCATCGGTTACCGCGCCGTACGCCAGATCGGTCAAACGCCAGGTTTTGCGGCGGAACAGCTCTTCCACGCGCGGCCAGTTGTTCGGCTGGCTGACATCCATGGCGTTCGACAGCGTTGCTACCGTGGCGTTTGGCTGCCATGCTCCGTTGCCGAGGAAACGCGGCACGGTATCGTTAGCATTGGTCGCAGCGATAAAGCGCTTGATCGGCAGACCCAATGATTTCGCCAGCAGGCCAGCCGTTAAGTCACCGAAGTTACCGCTCGGCACCGACACCACCAGCTGATTGCGCTTCTCTTGTGGCAGCTGCGCTACCGCTTCGAAGTAGTAGCAAATCTGCGCCAGCAGACGGCTGATGTTGATGGAGTTCGCCGAGTTCAGGCCAATCGCCTTTTTCAGCTCTTCATCATCAAACGCCTGTTTCACCAACGCCTGACACGCATCGAAATCGCCTTCAACCGCGATGGTTTCGATGTTGCCGCCCAGCGTACAGAACAGTTTCTCCTGCAGCGGGCTGATTTTACCCTGCGGATAGAGAATCACCACGCGCACGTTTTCCATGCCGTAGAAGGCATGCGCCACGGCGGCGCCGGTATCGCCGGACGTGGCGGTCAGAATGGTGATCTGCTCATCCGCACCGCTCACATAGGAAAGCATCTGCGCCATAAAGCGGCCGCCGAAGTCTTTAAACGCCAGCGTTGGACCGTGGAACAGCTCGAGGCAGGCTACATCATCGCTGACCTTTGCCACCGGCGCCGGGAAAGCAAAGGCGTTTTTCACGCGCTCGGCCAGCTGATGCGCCGCAATTTCATCGCCAATGTAGGCAGAGAGAATTTTGCTGCTGCGGCTGACGAAATCCATCTCCAGCATGGCATCGATATCGGTCAATTCGAATTCCGGCAGTTCGAGCGGGAAAAACAGCCCTTGCTGCGAGCCGAGGCCCTGTTTAACGGCCTGAGCAAAACTAACCTGCTCGTTGTGATCCTTAAGGTTGTAGAGTTTCATGCGTTATCCCAATTTACGTGCGCCAGCCGTATCAAGACGGCAGATGTGGACGAAACCTTCTTCATTCTGCAGATAGTGCTGGCTCAGCCAGTCCGCCATCCGCTGTGCCGTTGCCATCTCGTTGCAAACGGCGAAAAGTGTCGGGCCGGAACCCGAAATGCCGCACGCCAGCGCGCCAATATCCTGCGCTGCTTTACGCGCATCGGCGAAGCCTGGCAGCAGTTTGGTGCGATACGGCTCGGCGATGACATCCTGCATAAGTTTAGCCGCCAGCCCAGGTTGACGCGTATGACAGGCGTGAATAAAGCCCGCCAGCAGGCGGCCATGCTTAATGGCATCCTCTTTGCGGTACTGTGCCGGCAGAATGGCACGCGCTTCGGCGGTGGAGACTTTTATCCCCGGATACGCCATCACCCACAGCCATTCGTCAAAGCACGGCACGTCCTGACTGATGATGCCGTTCTCTTCAATCATCAGCTGCACGCCGCCAAGGAAGCAGGGCGCAACGTTATCAAAATGTACGCTGCCGGAAATACGCCCTTCCAGCTCGCCCATCAGCGCCAGCAGTTCGGTGTCTTTGAGCGGTTTGCCGCAGAATTCGTTCATCGCCATTAAACCGGCAACCACCGAACAGGCACTTGAGCCGAGTCCGGAACCAATCGGCATATTCTTTTCCAGCGTCATCGCCACCGGAACTTGTTTACCAATCGCCTGGCAAAAACGCTCCCAGCACTGATAAACGATGTTCTCCTGCGGATTGGTCGGCAGTTTGCTGACAAAACGCCCGGAGTTCACCAGGCTAAAGCTGTCGGCGGCTTCCACGGAAACGCAGTCACCCAGCAAGGTGCCATCCACCGGTGAAACCGCCGCGCCAAGCACATCAAAGCCGACGCTGACGTTACCTATCGAGGCCGGTGCATAAATTTTTACCATCATCAAACTCCCAACTTCCACGACAGCGTACGCAGCAGGTCAGCAAACACGCCCGCTGCTGTGACATCATTCCCTGCACCATATCCACGCAGAACCAGCGGGATTGGCTGATAGTAGCGGCTGTAGAATGCCAGCGCATTCTCACCGTTCTTCACTTTGTACAGCGGATCGTTGCCGTCCACCGCGTCAATCTTCACTTTGCAGACGCCACCCTCTTCAATCGCGCCGACGAAGCGTAATACTTTACCTTCGTCACGCGCTTTGGCAACGCGCGCGGCAAAGGCGTTATCCAGCTCCGGCAGACGTTGCATAAACTGCTCAACGTCGGCGATCTCCGTCAGGCTGGCGGGCAGCAGCGGTTCGATATCGATATCGCTAAGCTCCAGCTGATGCCCCGCTTCACGCGCCAGAATCAGCAGCTTACGCGCCACATCGGTGCCAGAAAGATCGTCACGTGGATCCGGCTCGGTAAAGCCCATCTCACGCGCCATTTTGGTCGCTTCCGACAGCGAAACGCCCTCATCAAGCTTGCCGAAGATAAAAGAGAGCGAGCCAGAGAGAATACCGGAGAACTTGATCAGTTCATCCCCGGCATTCATCAGGTTTTGCAGGTTTTCGATCACCGGCAAACCGGCACCAACGTTGGTGTCGTACAGGAACTTACGGCGCGATTTTGCTGCCGCTGCACGCATCTGCTGGTAATAATTCCACGACGACGTGTTGGCCTTTTTGTTCGGCGTGACGACATGGAAACCTTCAGCGAGGAAATCGGCATATTGATCGGCAACCGCCTGGCTGGAGGTACAATCGACGATCACCGGGTTTAGCAGATGATACTCTTTCACCAAACGCATCAGGCGACCAAGATTGAATGGCTCTTTGGCTTCGTTCAGTTCTGCCTTCCAGTTGCTGAGATCGATACCGTGTACGTTGGTCAACAGCGCCCGCGAGTTAGCGATGCCGCACACGCGCAGATCGATATGCTTCTGTTTCAGCCATGTCTGCTGACGATGCAGCTGATCCAGCAACGCTGCGCCCACACCGCCAACGCCGACCACGAACACTTCAATGACCTGATCGGTAGCGAACAGCATCTGATGCACCACACGCACGCCGGTGGTGACTTCATCGTTGCTCACTACCACCGAGATGGAACGCTCAGACGAGCCCTGCGCAATCGCCACGATATTGATGTTGGCTCGCGCCAGCGCCGAGAAGAATTTAGCCGAGATGCCGCGCAGCGTACGCATGCCATCACCGACCACCGAGATCACCGCCAGCTGTTCCAGCACGTCCAGCGGATCGAGTAAGCCATCTTTCAACTCCAGATAGAACTCCTCCTCCAGCACGCGACGCGCACGCGCCTGCTCGCTTTGCGGTACGCAGAAGCTGATGCTGTATTCCGAAGAGGATTGGGTGATCAGTACCACGGAGATGCCGGTGCGTGACATTGCGGCGAAAACGCGCGCCGCCATGCCGACCATGCCTTTCATGCCCGGACCTGACACGTTGAACATCGCCATGTTATTCAGGTTAGTAATGCCTTTCACCGGATTCTCATCCAGCTCGCCTTCGCCACCAATTAAGGTGCCCGGCGCTTGCGGGTTAGCGGTGTTTTTGATCAGGCAAGGAATCTGGAACTGGGCGATGGGCGCGATGGTACGCGGGTGCAAGACTTTGGCGCCGAAGTAGGAGAGCTCCATTGCTTCCTGATACGACATCGATTTCAGTAAGCGCGCATCAGGCACCTGACGCGGGTCGCAGGTATACACACCGTCAACATCGGTCCAGATTTCACAGCAATCAGCGCGCAAACACGCAGCCAACACGGCAGCGGAGTAGTCAGAACCGTTGCGGCCCAGCACCACCAGTTCGCCCTTCTCATTACCGGCGGTGAAACCGGCCATCAGGATAAAGTGATCGGCAGGGATCTGGCTGGCGGCGATGCGACGCGTGGATTCGGCGATATCAACGGTGGATTCAAGGTAATGACCAATCGCCAGCAACTTCTCCACCGGATCGATAACGGTAACTTTGTGGCCGCGCGCCTGCAGCAGCGCTTCCATAATAGCAATCGACAGCTTTTCGCCACGGCAGATGATGGCGGCATTCACAGCGTCCGGGCATTGGCCCAGCAGGCTGATGCCGTGCAGCACTTGTTTCAGCTGTGCAAATTCCAGTTCAACGCGGGTTTTCAGTCCGTCATAATCAAAGCCCGGCTGCGCATCACGCAAGCCTTGCAACAGATCGGCAAAAATACGTTCGGCATCGCTGATATTCGGCAACGTGTCCAGGCCGCTGATGGTTTTCTCAATCATCGCCACCAGATGATTGGTAATTTTTGCTGGTGCAGAGAGTACGGTCGCAACCTGTCCCTGTTGTGCATTGCTTTCCAGAATATCCGCCACACGGAGAAAACGTTCCGCATTGGCTACTGAGGTTCCGCCGAATTTCAGCACTCGCATATTTGAAGCTCTCCTGAATTTTTGCCGAAAAAAAAGCCCGCACTGTTTAGGTGCGGGCTTTTTTCTTTGTTTTTCCTGTATGCGTCAGCCCGCACCGTTACCTGTGGTAATGGTGGTGGTAATAATAATTGTGGTGTTCAGGCTGAGTTTACGCATTTAGATTTTTTTCTGTCTGTCTTTGTCTTGTCCGTCTGCCTTCCAGAAGTAAAGCAAAGCGCACGTTAAGTCAACGAATTTGTCTTAGCCGCGCCGTCCCTGGCGTTGCGCAGTGCTGCGCTTGCTGAGGCAAAAATTATCGCGATCGTTCAGGAGATGCGGCGGATTGCCGCATCAGTCACTAGCATCTCAGGATTTATCCGAGCAATTATCTATAAGTTTTTTTTCTACGTCGTGTAACAAACGATGCAGCATGGCGCTGTCACGCTGTTCCAGCAGGCCGATGCGCTGATCGATCCAGTCCGCCATTTTAACGTCATCACTCACATCCAGCTTGACCAGTAACTGATGAAAGCGCTGGCGCAATGCCTGCAACTGCTGCTCATTCGCCACTTCTGCGGTCTCAGCCGCAATCTGATTGAGCGCCGACAGCTGATAGCAATACACCATCACCGCCTGACCGAGATTCAGCGACGGATAATCATTGGCCATCGGAATGCCGGTTAACAGATCGACCTGCTCCAGCTCTTCATTGGTTAAGCCGCTGTCTTCACGGCCAAACACCAGCGCGATGCGGCTCAGCCATTGGCGCTTCTCCTGCAGGATGTTTTCAACCTGGCTGGGCGTAGCGTAATAGCGGAATTTCGCGCGGCTACGTGCGGTGGTCGCTACGGAAAAATCGACATCCTTGAGCGCTTCGCTCAGCGTGGCGTAGGTTTTGACGTTATCGAGGATCTCACCGGCGCCGTGCGCCACTCGACGTGCTGCGGGATCTTGCCAGGCATCGCTGGCGACAATGCGCAGCTCGCTAAATCCCATGGTTTTCATAGCGCGAGCAGCCGCACCGATATTTTCCGGACGAGCGGGAGAGACAAGGATTAAGGGGAAATGCATGATTTTTCCATCGAACTGTTAACAACTCGCATTATGTTGGCATGCAGGAGAGAAAATACCAACTGCGGCTAGAGGAGAAAATAAGATGTTAACGATGTTAAAAGAGGGATAAATCCAGCTGCAGTGGAAATTAGCGGGCATAAGCAAAATTATCGGACCTATTGAATATAAAACCCTTTTCTTTCATATCATTGAAATATAATTTCCTGCGTGTTTTAGTTTTGGTTTTATAAGGACGAAATGTAGCAAAAATGCTGCATTTTGTGAGCTAAACTAGCAATCCTGGAGAAGTTTTTCATAAAAGTGTTAACGTGCTACACTTGCATTTGATATAAGTCAACGAAGCGTTGTTTTTATGCTTATCGGTTGTTGTTGGTGCTGTTAGGTTGCTGTTAATACGGTTAGGATGAGCGCCTGTCCGAGATCCTCGGGGCGTGCAAATATCCATCCTGACTGGCTGAGCTAACACTGAAGTTGACGTAGATGGATGGTGTATTCCGAAGATTATTTCGTATACCGGTTGCAGCACATTAGCGTAACCGACGTACGCCCTGTTTTCGATTTGTTGGCAAATTTTAGGTAGCGAAACATGCAGACCCCGCACATTCTTATCGTTGAAGACGAACTGGTCACGCGTAACACCCTCAAAAGTATCTTTGAGGCAGAAGGTTACGTGGTCTATGAAGCCACCGACGGCGCCGAGATGCATCAGGTTTTGACGGAAAATGACGTCAATCTGGTGATTATGGATATCAACCTGCCAGGTAAAAACGGTTTGCTGTTGGCGCGAGAATTGCGTGAGCAAGCAAACGTCGCGCTGATGTTCCTTACCGGCCGTGATAATGAAGTGGATAAAATCCTCGGTCTGGAAATCGGTGCCGATGATTACATCACCAAACCGTTCAACCCGCGTGAGTTGACGATTCGTGCACGCAATTTGCTGTCGCGCACCATGAATCTGGCGATGCCAAGTGAAGAACGCCGTACCGTTGAAAGCTATCGCTTCAACGGTTGGGAGCTGGATATCAACAGCCGCTCACTGATCAGTCCGAACGGCGACCAGTACAAGCTGCCGCGCAGTGAATTCCGCGCCATGCTGCACTTCTGTGAAAACCCTGGCAAAATCCAGACGCGTGGTGACTTGCTGAAGAAGATGACCGGCCGCGAGCTGAAGCCGCATGACCGTACCGTGGATGTCACCATCCGCCGCATCCGTAAGCATTTCGAATCCACGCCAGACACGCCAGAAATCATCGCCACCATTCACGGCGAAGGTTACCGCTTCTGCGGCGAACTGCAGGATTAAGCGTTGAAAGAAAAAACGCCCGTGAGGGCGTTTTTTTATGCCTGCATTAATGCCACGGCATAATCGGCACGGCGCTCAGCGCATTCTTCGGCGATCCATCCACCACCTTGTCGGAATAGCTTAGGTACACCAGCGCATGACGTTTCTGGTCAAAGAAGCGCACCACCTGCAGCTTCTTAAACACCAGTGATGTACGTTTTTTGAACACCACTTCACCTTGCGCCTTGCCTTGTGCGATTTTCTCGCTAAGCTCTACCGGTCCCACCTGTTGACAGGAGATGGCCGCGTCGGACGTGTCTTCCGCCAAACCTAATCCCCCTTTGATACCGCCGGTTTTTGCCCGGCTGATATAACAGGTTACATTTTTTACGTCGGGGTCATCGAAGGCTTCTACCACGATCTTATGATCGGGGCCAAATATCTTGAATACCGTGTCAACTGAGCCGATCTCTTCGGCCTGAACGCCAGCACTGAATACATATGTTGCCAACGTGATTATAAGAATACGAGCTATTGTCATTGAGTTACCATTGCCAATCGAATAGATGAGAATGTAATGTACTGTCAATCGAACAGAGAACCAAATCTAAAAGGGTTTTAACCCGCTTTGACTTAGCACACTCGATTAGCAAACCGCCCCCACGCTTTTGTGCATTTCGTGCTATTATTCGACGACTTCATAGTTGCGCCACCAGAGAGTTATGAGGATGTTTTATGGACCAAGCCGGTATCATTCGCGATTTGCTTGTCTGGCTGGAGAGCCATCTGGATCAACCGCTTTCATTAGATAACGTTGCGCAGAAAGCAGGCTACTCCAAGTGGCATCTACAGCGGATGTTCAAGGAAGTAACCAGCCACGCGATTGGTGCGTACATTCGCGCGCGTAGGCTGTCGAAAGCCGCGGTGGCGCTTCGCCTGACCAGCCGCCCCATCCTCGACATCGCGTTACAATATCGCTTCGATTCGCAGCAGACCTTTACCCGTGCGTTTAAAAAGCAATTCAACCAAACGCCTGCCTGGTATCGTCGCTCATCGGAGTGGAACTCGTTTGGCATTCGCCCGCCAATTCGTCTCGACGATAACAGCATGCCGGAAGCGCAGTTTGTCACGCTGCCAGAAACGGTGCTGGTCGGCCAGACGCAGAGTTACTCCTGTACGCTGGAGCAGATTTCCAGCTACCGCGATGAGATGCGCCTGCATTTCTGGAAGCAGTTCCTGCTGGAAACCGACACGGTGCCGCCGGTGCTGTATGGCTTGCATCAGGTGCGCGCCAGCCATGAAAAAGATGATGAGCAGGAGATTCTCTACACCACTGCGGTGCCTGCCGATCAGCTGGCAAAAAGCATGCAGTCGAATCAGAGCGTGATTGTGGAAGCCGGTGATTACGTGCAGTTCACCTACAACGGTGCGCGCAGCGCGCTGGGTGAATTTATCCTGCTTCTGTACGGCACTTGTATGCCAACGCTGGGATTAGTGCGTCGTCAGGGACAGGACATCGAGCGTTTCTACACGCACGGGGGTAAAAAACGTAGCGAGCCGCCAACGGAAATCCGCTGCGAATACCTGATTCCGATTCGCCAACAGAATAACTAATAAAAAATGCCGTCATCGCGACGGCATTTTTTTTGGCTTAGCGTTGAAGCTCGTCTAACGCTGGCGCATCCAGATGCGACACATCGCCCGCCGTCTCAACCACCCAACCGGCCGCCAGCCACGCGCTCTGCTGATGATCCACGCGCGAGATCGAGCAATTCCGCAAACGCAAACGACGTTCCGCATGCGCAGGCAAACCGAGAATGGTACTGACCAACACGCCCAGCGCCATCCCGTGGCTGACAATCAGCGGACGGCTGCCGGCAGGCAACTCCAGCAGTGCATTCAGCGCTTCGTGCATCCGCGTCGCCATCTCCGCCATCGATTCGCCACCCGGAATACGTCCAGCAGTGGTGCCATCCACCAGCGTTTTCCGCCAGTGTTCCTCTTCTTCGGTTAAGCCATCAAGTGGACGTTGTTCCAGGCAGCCCATATTGAGCTCGCGCAGACGCGCATCAAGCGTCACGGTGCAGCCACACGCATCGGCGATAATCTCTGCCGTACGCCGCGTCCGTCCCAAATCGCTGGCAATCACATGGGTAATGCCCAGCGATTTCACTCGCTCGCCCACTTGCTGAGCCTGCTGCTCACCTTTTTCCGTTAACGGGCTGTCAGACTGCCCCTGAATGCGCCGAGCCGCATTCCATACCGTTTCACCGTGACGAACAAGATAGACCTGTAGCATGCTTAATTTCCGTTATACTGCGACAAATTTGCCTCGAGGGTTCAAACAATTATGTACCATGTTGTCGCAGCCACCATCAACCCGGCAAAAATTCGCGCGATTGCTCAGGCGTTCAACGACGTTTTCGGCGAAGGATCCTGCCACATCGAAGGGGTTGAGGTCGAGAGCGGCGTCGCAGCCCAGCCACTTAGTGATGTTGAAACGCGAACTGGCGCACGTCAGCGGGTAGAGAACGCGCGTCAAACGCGTCCACGGGCCGATTATTGGGTGGCGATCGAAGCGGGCATTGAAGGCGATTGCGCCTTTGCGTGGATGGTGGTTGAAAACGCGCAGCAGCGCGGAGAATCACGTTCGGCCAGCTTTACGCTGCCGCCGATTGTCGTGTCAGGCTTAGCCGCCGGGCATGAACTGGGTGATGAGATGGCACGCTTAACCGGCGTGGAGAATATCAAACACAAAGGTGGCGCGATTGGTGCCCTCACCCACGGCCTGCTTAGCCGCTCCAGCGTCTACCATCAGGCGTTGATTCTGGCGCTGTGTCCGTTCACCCATCCGCTCTACAGCCAGCGTTAACCGCGGCCGAGACGCGCTTCCAGCCAGCGTTTTAGCTCTGGCGGCGCCTCTTTCAGACTATTAGACCCGCGCGTAATGGTGGCGATGCCGACGCCCAACTCATTCTTCAGTTCACGCTGGCTCATATCGCCGTTCATCAGCTCTTCAATAATGCGCAAACGCGTCCCGTAGGATTCACGTTCATCCGGCGTCATCATCAGTTGTAATAACGGCAGCGCCACGCCATCGGCAAAGGCATTTTGCATCAGTTCGATAAATCGCAGCCAGTTATCTTCAACAGGCTGAGCCGATTCCGGCTGGGAAGAAAGGGGTTGGCTCATGAAGGGCTTCCGTACTCATTAACGAGTACGGAAGCATAGCACAGTCAATACTGGCGATTCCACTCACTGTCGGCGAGAATCTTGTCCGGCTTGCCCATGAAGTAGCGGTAATAGGCATCGTAGGCCAGCACGTTTTTCACGTAGCCACGCGTTTCTGAGAACGGGATGGTTTCGATAAACGCCACCGCATCCAGATTACCGCCGCTGGTTTTCTGCCAGCTGCGCACGCGTCCCGGACCGGCGTTATAGGCGGCCGAAGAGAAGATGCGGTTCTGACCAAACTGCTGATAGACATACTCCAGATACTGCGTACCGATCTGAATATTGGTCTGCGGATCCAGCAGCTGGCTGCTGTTCACATAGCCGGGAATGTTATACATCTTCACGGTATGCGTCGCCGTAGCGGGCATCACCTGCATCAATCCGCTGGCGCCCACCGGTGAACGCGCTTTCGGATTCCACGCGCTCTCCTGACGCGAAATCGCCATCGCATAACTCTGCGGAATGCCTTTGTCGCTGGTGTATTGCTGGTAAAGGTTTTGCCACGCCAGCGGGAAGCGCTCTTTCAGGCTATCCCACATTTTCGCGGTGATGGTGGCCTGCACGCTGAGATCCCACCAATCCTGCTCGTTAGCGTAACGCGCCAGCATCTGCTGCTGCGAACGGGTTTTGCTGGAGATCAGATTGGCCCACTCGCTGCGTGCCAGGTTATCCAGCCCCCAATACATCAGCTCACGCACGCGCGCCATTTCCGCACCTTGCGTCACGCTGCTGTCGGCTGCCGGAGCCTTGTCGACCTGCAACGGATACTCCACGCCCAAACGCTGCGCCGCGACCATCGGATAGAAGCCGCGCGCCTGCATCAGCTTCCGCAGAATATCGTTGGCTTCCTCTTTACGGCCCTGCGAAATCAGCAGATCCGCCTGCCAGTATTGCCACTCATCTTTCTCTTTGGCTTCCACCGGCAAACGCGCGATCCAGGTATTGAGACCACGACGATCGTTCTGGCTCAGCGCCAGGCGTACGCGGCGCTCCACCAGCGCGGTAGATTCGCTGT
The DNA here is from genome assembly GCF_028048155.1 of Pantoea leporis. Lineage (NCBI taxonomy): Bacteria > Pseudomonadati > Pseudomonadota > Gammaproteobacteria > Enterobacterales > Erwiniaceae > Pantoea > Pantoea leporis. The sequence goes on along the minus strand of NZ_JALMEU010000003.1, from coordinate 222,227 downwards.
TCATCACCACCGCATCACGCCAGCGCGCCTGCTCGCTGGTGAGATCCGCGCCCATCATGCGCCACACCACGGTCTCTTTCAGGTCCTGCTCATCGGCCTGGCTCATCTTCTGCGCCTGCACCAGCTGCGGGATCATCATGCGCGCGTTATCCATATCCTCACGCGCCACGCGGGCGAAGGCATAGCTGGTCGCCATGCGGGTGAAATCGGTGGGTCCCATGCTGCTGGCAAAGGTGGTGACGGTTTGCGGATTCTGCTGCAGCGCAATCAGCGCGCTGGCGGTGGTTTGAAAATCCGCCGGCAGCATTTTCGCCAGGTAATTCACCAGGCTGTCGTTACCGGCTTTCATCGCCAGACGAATACGCTCAAGAATGGTGATCGGCGAGAGTTGCCCGCTGGCTTGCCATACCGAAAACAGCTTGTCGCAGTCGTTCGGTAACGCGGTGCCGCGCAGCCAAATCTCTTTCGCACCGGCAAACGCCGCCTGCTGCTGGCCAGTCGCCCACTTAGCGTAATACCAGTTACAGCGCGCCTGCACCGGTTTCGGTTCATCCGGGCTGAAGCTGAGTACGCCCTGCCAATCCTGACGGTTCGCCAGCACATTCACAAAGCGCGTTGAGAGCGAGCGCGCCGGCGGCAGCGTAGGATACTGTTGAATAAAGTTCTTCACCGCCAGCGGTGTCTCTTGATCGAGATCCTGCGCCAGCAGGCGATATTGCAGATACGGGTAGAGCGGATAATCCTGCAGCGTCGGCATCAGCTGCGTCACCTGGTCCATCTGTTTGTTATCCCAGGCTTGCTTGATTTGCGCATAGCGCTGTCGCTGCTGATCCAGCGAATCGGCCCATACGCTGCTGGCCGTGCTGGCCAGACAGATCCCTAGCATCCAGTAACGCCACTTCTCCATTACGCTCTCCTCTCAGTGCTGCGATCCAGCTCATGCCAGACTTCTTTCATGCTAACCAGGCCAACCGTCTCTTGCCATGTTCTTCACAAAATTTACGCTCGCGCACCGCCGTTGCGCAGCGTTTGCGCCGCCGTTGTGCAATTTATCATCAGAAAAACGTATTACACATCAATTAACTACGCGGTTTCATCGGCTTACAAAAATGGCACGCGCTTTGCTCTGTTGAATTCCATCTTGTATACCAGTTGGAATTCACTCATGGCATCGACCTTTGGCTTTACGCTCCAGGATTGGCAACGCAGTTACCAACAGGATCCACAACAGATTACCGCCTTGCTGGCGGCTCATCTCGACGCCATCGACGCGCAGGATAACGCGTGGCTCTATCTCGCCACGCCCGCGCAGCTGCAGGCACAGATTGAACCGCTGCTGGCGAGCTATCAGCGCAACCCGGCGGCGCTGCCGCTGTTTGGCGTGCCGTTTGCGGTAAAAGATAATATCGATGTCGCCGGCTGGCCGACCAGCGCCGCCTGCCCGGCCTTCACCTACACCGCCGAAGCCGATGCCTTTGTTGTCGCGCAGCTCAAAGCAGCAGGCGCGGTGGTGATTGGCAAAACCAACCTCGACCAATACGCCACCGGCTTAGTCGGCACGCGTTCGCCGTTTGGTGCCGTGAGCAACACCTTCAATCCTGATTACGTCAGCGGCGGTTCCAGCTCCGGTTCTGCGTCGGTGCTGGCGCGCGGTCTGGTGGGCTTCTCACTCGGCACCGACACCGCCGGTTCGGGCCGCGTGCCCGCCGGTTTCAACAACATCGTTGGCCTCAAGCCGACCAAAGGTTGGTTCTCTGCCAGCGGCGTGGTGCCGGCTTGCCGCCTCAATGACACCATTTCCGTGTTTGCGTTAACCGTCGAAGATGCCTTCGCGGTGGCTACCGCAGCGGGCGGCTATGACGCGGGCGATGCCTATTCGCGCAGCAATCCGCACACCGCGCCAGCTAGCTTCAAAGCGCAGCCCGATTTCGCCATTCCCGCCACGCCCGAGTTCTTCGGCGACAAACAGGCAGAAGCGGCCTGGCTGGCGGCGCTGGAGCAATTGCAGGCTGGCGGCGCCACGCTGCATCCGATCGATTTTTCCCTGTTCCATCAACTCGCCGAGCAGCTCTATTACGGTCCGTGGGTTGCCGAACGCACCGTGGCGGTGGGCGAGATGATCAACCGCCCGGAAGAGATGGATCCGGTGGTGTACGGCATCGTCAGCAGCGGCCTGAAATACACCGCAGTCGAAGCCTATCAGGCGGAATACCTACGCGCCGAACTGACGCGCCAGATTCAGCAAACGCTGGCGCAGTTCGATGCGCTGTTGGTGCCCACCTCGCCAACCATCCATACGCTGGACGAAATGCAGCAGGAGCCGGTGCACTACAACTCGCAGTTCGGCACCTACACCAATTTCACCAACCTGGCCGATCTCAGCGCGCTGGCGCTGCCTGCGCCGTTCCGCGCCGATGGATTGCCCGCCGGCATCACGCTGATTGCACCTGCGTGGCACGATCGCGCACTGGCTGGTTTTGGCCTGCGCTGGCAGCAGCAGATGGCGCTGCCGCTCGGTGCTACTGGCAAGGCGCAGCCTACTCAGCAAGGCGCATTGCCGGTTTCCGCCGATCACGTCCGCGTGGCGGTGGTGGGCGCGCATCTCACCGGCATGCCGCTCAACTTCCAGCTCACCACGCGCCAGGCGGTGCTGGTCGAAGAGACGCAAACCGCCAGCCATTACCGTCTGTTCGCCCTGCTTGATGGCCCGATTAAGAAGCCGGGCCTGCTGCGTGGCGAGAGCGGTGCGGCGATCACCGTGGAACTGTGGGATATCCCGCTGGCGCGCTTTGGCGAGTTCGTGGCGGAAATCCCGGCCCCGCTCGGCATTGGCTCGCTGACGCTGGCCGACGGACGCATCGTCAAAGGCTTTATCTGTGAACCGGCGGTGCTGTCGCAGGCGCTGGAAATTACCGAATTTGGCGGCTGGCGCAACTGGCTGGCCTCTCTGGGGAGTAAATAAGCATGTTCAGCACCGTTCTGATTGCTAACCGTGGCGAAATCGCCTGCCGCGCCATTCGCACCTTAAAACGCCTCGGCGTGAAAAGCGTCGCCGTCTATTCCGATGCTGACCGCAACGCGCGCCACGTCAAAGAAGCAGACGTCGCCATCGCCCTCGGCGGCGACAAAGCCAGCGACAGCTATTTACGCATCGATAAAATCCTCGCCGCCGCACAGGAAACCGGCGCGCAAGCCATCTGGCCGGGCTACGGTTTCCTGTCAGAAAGCCTGCCGTTTGCCGATGCCTGTGAAAAAGCCGGCATCGCCTTTGTCGGCCCCACCGCGCAGCAGATTGGCGAGTTTGGCCTGAAACACCGCGCGCGTGAGCTCGCCGCCAGCGCAGGCGTGCCGATGACGCCGGGCACGCCGCTGCTGAGTTCGCTGGAAGAAGCTTTAAGCGCCGCCGACACCATCGGCTATCCGGTGATGCTGAAAAGCACCGCGGGCGGCGGCGGCATTGGCCTGACGCGCTGCGCCGACGCCGATGCGCTACGCAATGCGTGGGAGAGCGTGCGCCGCCTTGGCGAGCAGTTCTTCAGCGATGCGGGCGTGTTTTTAGAACGCTGCATCGATCGCGCGCGCCACGTTGAAGTGCAGATTTTTGGCGACGGCAGCGGCAAAGTGATCGCGCTCGGCGAACGCGACTGTTCGCTGCAGCGCCGCAACCAGAAAGTGGTCGAAGAGACGCCTGCACCGAATCTACCGCAGGCAACGCGTGAAGCGCTGCTCTCTTCTGCGGTGCGCCTCGGCGAGCTGGTGAATTATCGCAGCGCCGGTACGGTGGAATACATCTACGACGCCGAACAAGATGCCTTCTACTTCCTCGAAGTGAACACCCGCCTGCAGGTTGAACATCCGGTCACCGAATGTGTTACCGGCCTCGATCTGGTTGAGTGCATGCTGAAAGTCGCCGCTGGCGATGCCATCGACTGGGCGCGCCTGCAACAAGCGCCCGCTGGCGCATCGATTGAAGTGCGTATCTACGCCGAAGATCCGCTGAAAAACTTCCAGCCCAGCCCCGGCGTGCTGACCCACGTCAGTTTCCCGGATGACGTGCGCGTTGATGGCTGGATCGCTACCGGCACCGAAGTCTCGGCGTTTTACGATCCGATGGTCGCCAAACTGATCGTGCATGCCGAGACGCGCGCAGCGGCGCTGGCGAAGATGCAGCAGGCGCTCGACGCCACGCAGCTGCACGGCATCGCCAGCAATCTCGATTATCTGCGCCAGATCGTCGCCACCGACGCCTTCCGCAGCGGCAACGTGTGGACGCGCTTCCTCGATAGCTTCACACCAGCCGCCAGCGTGATTGAAGTGCTGCAACCCGGCACCTTCAGCAGCATTCAGGATTTCCCTGGCCGCCTCGGTTATTGGGATATCGGCGTGCCACCGTCCGGCCCAATGGACGATTTCGCCTTCCGCCTCGCCAACCGCATTGTTGGCAACCACGACAGCGCCGCCGGACTGGAATTCACGCTGCAAGGCCCCACGCTGCGCTTCCACAGCGATGCCGTTATCGCCCTGACCGGCGCTGATTGCCCAGCCGACGTCGATGGCGAAAACATCGCCTACTGGCAGCCCGTCAGCGTCAAAGCGGGACAAACCCTGACGCTGGGCCGCGCGCAGAGCGGCTGCCGCACCTACTTAGCGGTACGCAACGGGTTCGATGTGCCGGAATATCTCGGCAGCCGATCCACCTTCTCACTCGGCCAGTTTGGCGGCCACGCCGGACGCACTCTGCGCGTCGCCGACATGCTGCCAATTTCTCAGCCGCAGCTCGCTGCCTGCACCACGCCCGCGCCGGTCAGCGCACCGCAGGCGCTCGATCATGCGCTGGTGCCGCACTACGGCACTGAATGGCGCATCGGCGTGCTGTATGGACCGCACGGCGCACCGGATTTCTTCACTCAGGCGGCGATTGATGAGTTCTTTGCCAGCGACTGGCAGGTGCACTACAACTCCAACCGCCTCGGCGTGCGTTTGGTTGGCCCGAAACCGACATGGACGCGCGCCAACGGCGGCGAAGCCGGCCTGCATCCGTCCAACGTGCATGACTGCGAATACGCCATCGGCGCGGTGAACTTCACCGGCGACTTCCCGGTGATCCTGACGCACGACGGCCCTAGCCTCGGCGGCTTCGTCTGCCCGGTGACCATCGCCAAAGCCGAACTGTGGAAAGTCGGCCAGGTGAAACCGGGCGATAAAATTCGCTTCCACCCAATCAGCGCCGACGAAGCGGTGGCGCTGGAAAAAGCCCAGGCGCACAGCGTGGCCACGCTGCGCAGCAGCCACGCGCCGGCCTTTGCGGTGCCCTCTTTAGCAGCCAGCGCTATCGGTTCCGCCACCTTGCTGGCGGCGCTCCCCGCCACGGCAACCACGCCAGCGGCGGTTTATCGCCAGGCGGGCGACAAATATGTGCTGATTGAGTACGGCGATAACGTGCTGGATCTGGCGCTGCGTCTGCGCGTGCATCTGCTGATGAATGCGCTACGTGAACGCGCGGTGCCGGGCGTGGAAGAGCTGTCGCCGGGCGTGCGCTCTCTGCAGGTGCGCTACGACAGCCTGATTCTCAGCCAGAAACAGCTGATGCAGCTGCTGCTGGAACTGGAAGCCGGGCTCGGCGATGTCAGCCAGCTGAAAGTGCCGTCGCGCATTGTCTGGATGCCGATGGCCTTCGAAGACAGCGCCACACTCGGCGCGGTCGAACGTTATCAGGAAACTGTGCGTGCCAGCGCGCCGTGGCTGCCAAATAACGTCGATTTTATCCAGCGTATTAATGGCCTGGCGAGCCGCGAAGCGGTGCGCGACACCCTTTTTGATGCCAGCTACCTGATTCTCGGCCTCGGCGATGTCTATCTCGGCGCGCCGTGCGCGGTACCGATCGATCCACGCCATCGTCTGCTGAGCTCCAAATACAGCCCGGCGCGCACCTTTACCGCTGAAGGCACGGTTGGCATTGGCGGCATGTACATGTGCATCTACGGCATGGATTCACCCGGCGGCTATCAGTTGGTGGGCCGCACACTACCAATCTGGAACAAGTTCCTGAAAAACGAGCAGTTTGCGGCCGACGAGCCGTGGCTGCTGCACTTCTTCGATCAGGTGCGCTTTTATCCGGTAACGGAAAACGAACTGACGCAGCTGCGCGATGACTTCCGCGAAGGCCGCGCCACGGTGCGCATCGAAGAAACGGTCTTCGACTTCGCCGCCCATCATCAATTCCTGGCGGAAAATGCCGCATCGATCAGCGATTTCCGCCAGCGTCAGTCCGCCGCCTTCGAACAGGAAGTGACGCTGTGGGCGCAGGAAGAGCAGAACGCGCCGCTCACCAGCGAGGAGACGCTGGTGGTGGCCGAAGCCGACGACGATGCGCTGGCGGTGTGCGCCGATATGAACGGCAACATCTGGAAAGTGCTGGTTCAGCCAGGCGACGCGGTGGAAGCCGGTCAAACGCTGATCATCGTGGAAGCGATGAAAATGGAACTGGCGATTGTCGCGCCGCAGGCCGGCACCGTGAAACGCATTGCCTGCCAGGCAGGACGTCCGGTGAGTCCGGGCGATGCCCTGCTGTGGCTGGAATAAGGAGTCGGCATGAACACGAGCCCTCGTAGCAAAGGTCGTCCGGAAGCGCTGGCCGAAAAGGTTTATCAGGCGCTGAAACAGGACATTTTTGAGTTCCGACTGATGCCGGGCGATCGCTTCAGCGAAAACGAAATCGCCGATCGGCTGGAAGTGAGCCGCACGCCGGTGCGTCAGGCGCTGTTCTGGCTGGAGCGCGAGGGCTACGTCGAAGTGTGGTTCCGCAGCGGCTGGCAGGTGAAGCCGTTTGACTTTGAATATTTCGAAGAGCTGTACGACTTTCGCACCGTGCTGGAGTGCGAAGCGGTACGCCGCTTGTGCGCACTGCCCGCACCGCAGTGCATCGACATGCTCACCGCGCTGAAAAGCTTCTGGATGGATGCACCGCCGCTGGCCGATGGCAAAGCGGTTTCGGCGCAGGATGAAGCCTTTCACATGGCGCTGGTGGCCGCCGCTGGCAATCAGGAGATGGCGCGCATCCACGCCGAACTGACCGAAAAAATCCGCATCATTCGCCGTCTCGATTTTACCCGAGACGACCGAATGGAGGCGACATACCGCGAGCACGCTCAGATTTTACGGGCGATTTTCCAGCAACAAACCGAGGAGGCGCAGCGCATTTTAACCGACCACATCGCCGTCAGTAAGGCAGAGGTCAGAAAGATCACATTGCATATGTTACAGCAGGCTCGACTTCAACCCATTGAATAACAATACAAACATCGTGAGGGGTTTACTGATGAAAAGACGTTCGTTGCTCAAGGCTTTCGCGCTCTCTGCCTCTGTGGCCAGCATGGGCTTTGCCTTTGCGGCGCAGGCTGCTGACACCATCAAGGTGGGCATTATGTCCTCCCTCTCCGGCACCATGGCGATCTCCGAAACGCCGCTGAAGGATGTGGCGCTGATGACTATCGATGAGATCAACGCCAAAGGCGGCGTGCTGGGCAAAAAGCTGGAACCGGTGGTGGTCGATCCGGCCTCCAACTGGCCGCTTTTCGCTGAGAAAGCGCGCCAGCTGCTGACCCAAGACAAAGTGGCGGCGGTGTTTGGCTGCTGGACTTCGGTATCGCGTAAATCGGTGCTACCGGTGTTTGAGGAGCTGAACGGCCTGCTGTTCTATCCGGTGCAGTACGAAGGCGAAGAGATGTCGCCGAACGTGTTCTACACCGGCGCCGCGCCGAACCAACAGGCGATTCCGGCGGTGGAATACCTGATGAGTGAAGATGGCGGCAGCGCGAAACGCTTCTTCCTGCTGGGCACCGACTACGTCTATCCGCGCACCACCAACAAGATACTGCGCGCCTTCCTGCACACCAAAGGGGTACAGGATAAAGACATCGAAGAGGTCTATACGCCGTTTGGTTACAGCGATTATCAGACCATCGTCTCCAACATTAAGAAGTTCTCTGCCGGTGGCAAAACCGCGGTGATCTCCACCATCAACGGCGACTCCAACGTGCCGTTCTACAAAGAGCTGGCCAATCAGGGCATCAAAGCCACGGATATCCCGGTGATCGCCTTCTCGGTCGGCGAGGAAGAGTTGCGCGGCATTGATACCAAACCGCTGGTCGGTCAGCTAGCGGCGTGGAACTACTTCGAGTCGGTGGATAACCCAACTAACCAGAAGTTCGTCGCGGATTACCGCGCCTACGCTAAGGCGCACAACCTGCCGAACGCCAACACCGTGGTGACCAACGACCCGATGGAAGCGACCTACGTTGGCCTGCACATGTGGGCGCAGGCGGTAGAGAAAGCGGGCACCACCGATGTGGATAAAGTGCGCGCGGCGATGGCGGGACAGACCTTTAAAGCCCCGGACGGTTTCACCCTGACCATGGATAAAACCAACCATCACCTGCATAAGCCAGTGATGATTGGTGAAGTGGAAGAGAACGGTCAGTTCAACGTGGTGTGGCAGACCGAGCAACCGGTACGCGCCCAGCCGTGGAGCCCGTACATTGCGGGTAATGATAAGAAGCCGGACCATCCGGTGAAATCAACGCAGTAGGGGTTGTGCTGGCTGTCCCCCTCCTCGGTCCTCCCCCATGAATGGGGGATGAAGACGTTGCCCAATGCCAGCAATGAACATGCATGTGGCAGCGTCTCCTTCCCCCATTCATGGGGGAAGGCCGGGATGGGGGACAGCAACACCAATCCCCGCCCAGCACAACTTCTCACCATCAGGGCCAGAACCATGACAATCCGCCGTTATCTCTGCTGTCTGCTGTTACTGCTGCCCTGGCTCGCCCAGGCGGGCGATGGCGCAGACTTCGCGGCCGCCAGCCGCGCGCAACAAGCCACGCTGCTCCAGCAGTGGGCCGCCGCACCGCAGGCCAGTCGCTTGCCGCTGCTGCAGGCGCTGCGCAATGAAACCGTGGTCATCGACCAAAAACAGCAGCCGTTCAGCAAACAAGGCGAAGCGTTGCAGCCGCTCGACAGCGCGCAACAGCCCGACGGCGACACCAAAAAGCTGTTCATGAACAACCGCCTGCGCGTATTGATCGCCAGCGCCCTCGCCGCCCATCAGCTGGTGAGCGATGATGCCGCGATCCGTTTACGTGCCGCACAACAACTGCAAAATGATGGCGTCGCCGACATGCTGCCGCTGATTGAGCAGCGTCTGACGCTGGAAAAAGACGCGAAAGTGCACGACGTACTGCTGATGGCAGCGGCCAACCTGCAACTCGCCAGCCCGGATGCGGCGCTGCGCCTTAAGGCTGTCAAACTGCTCGGCGAATCCAGCGATCCCAACATGCAGGCCAGCCTCACGCGCTTAACCCAGGCCAGCAATGAACCCAATGCCAGCGTGCGTGATGCCGCCGCCGCCAGCCTGAAGCAGATTAAACAGCGCCTGATGTGGGGCGATCTGCTCGGTCAGGCGTTTACCGGCCTGTCGCTCGGTTCGATTCTGCTGCTGGCCGCGCTCGGTCTGGCGATCACCTATGGCCTGCTGGGCGTAATCAACATGGCGCACGGCGAAATGCTGATGCTGGGTGCCTACGCCACCTGGTTTGTGCAAAGCCTGTTCCAGCAGTTCGCACCGCAGTGGCTGGCCTGGTATCCGCTGCTGGCGCTGCCGGTGGCCTTTCTGGTCACCGCCTGCATGGGCATGCTGCTGGAGCGCACCATCATCCGCCATCTGTACGGACGTCCGCTGGAAACGCTGCTCGCCACCTGGGGTATCAGCCTGATGCTGATTCAACTGGTGCGCATGCTGTTTGGCGCGCAGAACCTGGAAGTGGCTAACCCAGGCTGGCTCTCCGGCGGGCTGCAGCTGTTACCGAATCTGGTGCTGCCGTACAACCGTATCGCGGTGATCCTGTTTGTGTTTGCCGTGCTGGCCCTCACCTGGCTACTGCTGAATAAAACCCGTCTCGGCCTGAGCGTGCGCGCCGTGACGCAAAACCGCGCAATGGCCGACTGCTGCGGCGTGCCGACCGGACGTATCGATATGCTGGCGTTTGGCCTCGGTTCTGGCATCGCCGGACTCGGCGGCGTGGCGCTGTCGCAGCTCGGCAACGTCGGGCCGGAGCTCGGTCAGGGCTACATCATCGACTCCTTCCTCGTGGTGGTGCTGGGTGGCGTCGGCCAACTGGCGGGCACCGTGGTCGCGGCCTTTGGTCTTGGCATTCTTAACAAAGTGCTGGAACCGCAGATTGGCGCGGTGCTGGGAAAAATCCTCATCCTCGTGCTGATCGTGCTGTTTATCCAGAAACGTCCGCAGGGCCTGTTTGCCTTCAAAGGGAGGGTGATTGACTGATGAGCCAGCCAATGACGTTAACTATTGCGCGCAAAGCGCCACGCCTGACGCTCAGCCTCGGCGTGGTGATCGCTGTGCTGCTGCTGGCGCTGCCGTTCTGCGCCCTGCTGCCCGCCACTCATCCGCTGGCGATCTCCACCTACACGCTAACGCTGGTCGGCAAGATTCTCTGTTACGCCGTGGTCGCGGTGGCGCTCGATTTGGTGTGGGGTTACGCCGGGCTGCTGTCGCTCGGTCACGGCCTGTTCTTCGCGCTTGGCGGCTATGCGATGGGCATGTATTTGATGCGCCAGGCATCCGGCTACGGCCTGCCTGCGTTCATGTCTTTTCTTTCATGGAGTGAGCTGCCGTGGTTTTGGGCGGGCACGCAACATTTTGCCTGGGCGCTGTGCCTGATCATGCTGGTGCCGGGTTTACTGGCGCTGGTGTTTGGCTTCTTCGCCTTCCGCTCGAAAATCAAAGGCGTTTACTTCTCAATCATGACGCAGGCGCTGACCTACGCTGGCATGCTGCTGTTTTTCCGCAACGAAACCGGCTTCGGCGGTAATAACGGCTTTACCGGCTTCACCACATTGCTCGGCTTTAACGTCACCGCTACCGGCACGCGTATTGGACTGTTTGTCGCCACGGTGCTGCTGCTGCTGGTCAGCCTCGGCATTGGCTTCGCGCTGGCACGCAGCAAGTTTGGCCGCGTGTTGACCGCGGTGCGCGATGCGGAGAACCGCCTGATGTTCATCGGATACGATCCCAAAGGCTTCAAGCTGTTTGTCTGGACGCTGTCGGCGGTGCTGTGCGGGCTGGCGGGCGCGCTCTACGTGCCGCAGGTTGGCATTATCAACCCCAGCGAAATGTCGCCAACCAACTCGATTGAAGCGGCGATATGGGTGGCGCTGGGCGGACGCGGCACGCTGATTGGTCCGCTGCTTGGTGCCGCCATCGTTAACGGAGCCAAAAGCTGGTTCACCGTCGCCTTCCCGGAATATTGGCTGTTTTTCCTTGGCCTGATGTTTATCCTGGTCACGCTGTTCCTGCCGCGTGGCGTGATTGGCCTGCTGCGCCGGAGGCGCGATGACTGAACAATTGTTTACCCAACCTCATCCCTCGGATCGCTATCGTGAACAAAGCGATCCGGTATTGCAGCTGGAGAAGGTCAACGTCTCGTTCGACGGCTTTCGTGCGCTCACCGATCTCTCACTGAAGATCGGCGTGGGCGAACTGCGCTGCGTGATCGGCCCCAACGGCGCGGGAAAAACCACGCTGATGGATGTGATCACCGGTAAAACCCGGCCGGATAATGGCCAGGTGATCTACGACCAGGATACCGATCTCAGCAAAATGTCGCCGGTGGAGATCGCGCGCGCCGGTATTGGGCGCAAGTTCCAGAAACCCACGGTATTCGAAGCGCTAACAGTATTTGAGAATCTGGAAATCGCGCTGAAAAACGACAAATCGGTGTGGGCCAGCCTGCGTGCGCGGCTGAACGGCGAGCAGAAGGATCGCATTGATGAGGTGCTAAAACTGCTGCGGCTGGGTGCCGAACGCCAGCGCAAAGCCGGTTTGCTGTCGCACGGCCAGAAGCAGTTTCTGGAAATCGGCATGCTGCTGGTACAGGACCCGCATCTGCTGCTGCTGGATGAACCGGCAGCCGGCATGACCGATGCCGAAACCGAATACACCGCCGAGCTGTTTCGCAGCCTCGCCGGTAAGCATTCGCTGATGGTGGTCGAGCACGACATGGGCTTTGTTGAAACCATTGCCGATCACGTCACCGTGCTGCATCAGGGCCAGGTTTTGGCCGAGGGATCGTTACGCGAAGTGCAGGCGGACGATCGGGTTATCGACGTTTATCTGGGGCGTTAACATGCTGCAAGTCGCGGAACTGAATCAATATTACGGCGGCAGCCACATTCTGCGCGGCCTGTCGTTTGAAGCGAAGCCGGGTGAAATTACCTGCCTGCTGGGACGTAACGGCGTGGGTAAAACCACGTTGCTGAAATGTTTGATGGGGCTGATTCCGGCTAAATCCGGCGAAATTCGCTGGCAGGATAATGTGATCAACAGCCGCAAGCCGCATCAGCGCGTGCAGGCCGGTATCGCTTATGTGCCGCAGGGGCGCGAAATCTTCCCGCGTCTGACGGTGGAAGAGAATCTGCTGATGGGGCTGGCGCGTTTTTCTGGCGCACAGGCCAAAGCGGTGCCGGAGGAGATCTATCAACTGTTTCCGGTGCTGCGTGAGATGAAAGCGCGCCGCGGCGGCGACCTGTCGGGCGGACAACAGCAGCAATTAGCGATTGGCCGCGCCCTCGCCTGTTCACCAAAGCTATTGATCCTCGATGAGCCAACCGAAGGGATCCAGCCGTCGGTGATCAAGGAGATCGGGGCGGTGATCCGCCAGTTGGCGCAGCGCGGTGATATGGCGATCCTGCTGGTCGAGCAGTTTTATGATTTCGCCGCCGAACTGGCCGACAGCTATCTGGTGATGTCGCGCGGCGAGATCGTGCAGCGCGGCGTCGGATCCGCCATGGAAGCCGACGGCGTACGCGGATTAGTGGCGATTTAGTTGCACCGTTTCTTTGTACGGTGCGCATTTATGCATAGCTGGAAATCAGGTTGCCACGAATGGCGCCCCTAAGGGATTTATAGCGATTTTGAGACTGGAAATGCACTGCAGACGCAGCGTGGGTGTTGAGGCGACATCCCAACCCGCTGAACGAGTGAGGGATTCCAGGGCGAGCCGCATGGATGCGGCGAGAGGTGGCGCTGAGCAGGAGCGAATCGACACCGGTCCGTCAGGAATCGTGAAGGAGTGAAGGGACCGCGTAGCGGCGGGTTGGGCTGGCGCAAGGCCCGGGAGTGCAGAGGGCGCGGCCAGGCGCCCTCTGCTCGGTCGCCGCACAAAAATGCTGTAACTGCCTAAGCTCAAGGCGAACGAAAGTCGCACTGCGCTTGAGTTATTGGCATTACGCCATGAATGGCGCCCCTACAAAATCCCGGTCTCAACGCTGAAATGGCGCTGTTCGCCGGGGGCCAGCTCAATCAGCGTGCCGGCGCGCTGTGCGGCTTTGAAACCCTCCGGGCGGCAGGTTGACGGCAGCACATAGGCGGCGACCTGCTGATCGCGGTTATGCAGCATCCAGCGCGTGGCGTGCGGGAACTGTTGGCTGGAGAAGCGTGTCATCAGAGCAAACCCTTGCGGTGAGTGCAGCTCGAACTGCATCTCATCGCCGTACTGCTGGAGATCGTCGGCGAAAAACACGATCTCCGGATCGCACATCTGCGGCTGATCCAGCTGCTGAAACGCCTGCGGATCGCGCGCCAGTTGATCGGTATATGCGCGCCAATGCGGGGTAGGTTTGACGTGCGCCGGGATCGAACTGCGCAGCTGAAACGCATCGGTCGGAATTGACTGCTGGAAACGCCCTTGATCCAGCCAGGCGCTGTTCAGATGACACATATACTGCAGCGGCATCGGAGCGCCTGCCAGGTTAGTGACGTTCATCTCAATGTGCAGGCGCGCAGCATTGGCCTCAAGGCGCACCGCCGGTGCGGCAAGATAGTGATGGCCAAAGCCCTTCACATACTCGGTTTCGCCCTCCAGCGACAGGCGATCGTCCTCCAGTACCATCCACGCGCTGTCCATGCGCGCGCAGGCCATTTCGCCATGCAGCGGATGATCGTCATCCTCTGCCGGACAGCCGTTGGCCAGCAGCCCGGAGTGGAAAGCGAAACAGCCGTAGGTATCAATGATCGAACTGCCGGGCAGCGGCTGCTTAAAGCTGTGGCCCATGGTCAGCGAATGGCCGTCAAAGTTAGCGTCCCACACCATCTGACCGTAAAACGGCAGTACGATCACCGTGCCGCGTGGATTGCTGATGCGTACCGCTTCCACGCCTGCGGGATAGCGAAACAGCTCGACGTGGAACGTTTCGTTGCGCAGCAGCGTGGCTGGCGTTTCATGAAACTGCTCACGACGTAACGGTAAACGGGTTTTCATGGCATCTCCTCAACTAAACGACCTGCTGCTTCTGCCTGTTTTTTATGACGCAGCTCGCCCCAGAAGAAGTAACCCACCCAGGCGAAGCACAGCAGCGAAACGCCGAACGCCAGCTGCATCGATCCCAGATGATCGGAGACGAAGCCCTGAATCGCAGGAATAAAGGCAGCACCGACAATCGACATCACGATAAACGCGCCCGCCACTTCGGTGTATTTGTTATCGACGGTAGCCAGCGTTCCAGCGTAGATCGTCGCCCAGCACGGACCAAACAGCGCACTGACCAGGATGGCGGCATAGACAGCGGTAAAGTTCGGCACAAACATCACATACGCCAGCGCCAGAACACCCAGCAGCGAGTAGGCAATCAACACTTTTTCCGCACGGAAGCGCGTCATCAGGACGTTGGCGATAAATTTACCGATAAAGAAGCCGATGAAGCTGTAAATCATAAAGTTAGAGGCATGGCGTTCATTGACCGCGCCGAGCGTCAGCGCCAGACGAATGGTGAACGACCACACCGCCACCTGCATGCCGACATACAAGAACTGCGCCAGAATCCCGCGTTTGAAGTGACGATTCGCCGCCAGGTAGCGGAAAGTCTCGCCGAGCGACGGCAACGATTTTTCACTGCTTTCCGGTTTGCAGCGCGGATAGCGGGTGAAAAGGAACAGCAGCATCACTACCACCAGCACCATGACCAGATATTTGTAGGGTTCCAGCGTATGCTCCAGCATGGTGAGACGGAACGCATGCGCCTGTTCCGCATTCATGCCGGCCAGCTGACTTTCCAGACTGTCGCCCTCCTGAAACACCAGATATTTGCCCAGCACGATGCCCATCAGTGCGCCCACCGGATAGAAGGTCTGGCTGATATTCAGGCGCAGCGTGGCGTGATCGCGATGACCAATCATCGAGCTGTAGGTGTTGGCGGCGGTTTCGAGGAAGCTCAAACCGATGGCGATGGCGAAAATCGCCGCCAGGAACATGGTGTAGGTTGCCATGTGCGACGCGGGATAGAACAGCACGCAGCCCACGATATAAAGCGCCAGTCCCAATAAAATCGCCAGTTTATAGGTGGCTTTGCGGATCACCAGCGAGGCCGGAATAGCGATCAGGAAGTAGCCGCCATAGAACGCGCTCTGCACCAGCGCGCTGGCGAAATCGCTTAACGCGAACACGCTTTTGAACTGGGTGATCAGGATGTCGTTCAGACTCGCCGCACAGCCCCACAACGGGAACAGGCACGAGAGCAAAATGAACTGGAACAGCGGCGTTTTATTCAGATAGCCATCAGATTGCTGAACAATGTTCGGTTGCATAACTCGACCTCAGTGAACGTTGAGAAAACGCTGGAAGGTTTCCGCGTCGGGATAGGAGCGCTGCGTGCCGCGACCGGTCACGCTGCAGGCGGCATAAGCCGAGGCTTGCGCCATCGCGGCCGGGATATCGCCGCTTTTCACCAGCTCGTGGGCGAAGCAGCCGATAAAGGCATCGCCCGCGCCGCTGGTGTCCACCGCTTTTACCGCGGTGGGGGCAACCTGATGCACGCTGTCGCCAGACATCCACAGCGAACCGCGCCCGCCCAGCGTGATGATCAGGTTTTTTAGCCCGCGTTTGAGCAGCGATTGCCCCGCCAGCTTCACCTCTTCATCCGTGGTGACCGGCATGCCGGTGAGGATCTCCAGCTCGGTTTCATTCGGCATGAAAAAGTCGCATTTGCAGGCGTAGTCGATATTGAGATCCGCCACCGCCGGTGCCGGATTGAGGATCACTTTGATGTCATGCTGACGGGCAAAATCAATGGCGTAATAAACGGTCTCCAGCGGGATCTCCAGCTGCAGGATGATCAACTGGCAGCTTTTCAACGCGTCAGCGGCGGCATCGATATCGGCTGGCTTCAACTGTTGGTTGGCACCTTTAATAATCAGAATGCGGTTCTGCGACTGATCGTCGACGAAGATAGGTGCCACGCCGCTGGAGGTGCCTGGCGCGGTGGTGACGAAGCGGGTATCAACGCCTTGCTGCTGCAGATTGGCCACGGTATTCGGCGCGAACAGATCGTCGCCGACTTTACTCACCATCATCACGCTGCCGCCCATCTTCGCCGCTGCCACAGCCTGATTGGCACCTTTACCCCCGCAGCCGATGGCAAAATCGGGTGCTTCCAGCGTTTCGCCCGCTTTAGGCAGCTGATTGGTATAGGTAATGAGGTCCACCATATTTGACCCAATAACCGCAATATCCATTGTTTTCTCCCGGTGAATTTTTAGCTTTATAATGTTATTAAAATAACAATATCAGGTTAATAAAGTTAATTATGTGATAAATTTCACACCTCGACATCCTGATAAAAAGCCGATAAACAGCCCTTCATTCGTAGAAATTAATGTTATTATTCTAACAATGGAACAACATTGAGAATCAGAGCGAAGCGGCTTGAGAGCAACACGTTGGCGGCATTGCATGAGGTTTGCGGGCCGATCTCATTACAGGTAAGATTGAAAACTGGCCTGCTGGATACGTCGCAAATCATTAAAATATGTGAGATTTATCGTGATTTTTGACCAGGCCACTTCGACTTCAGGATTAATTACGCAGAGATGATCATGGAAACCCGGCGCGACGAACGTATTCACAAGTTGGCTCAGGCGCTGAAACGCACCGATAAACTGCACCTGAAAGACGCGGCGCAGCTGCTGGGCGTGTCGGAAATGACCATTCGCCGCGATCTCACCGAACCGGCTTCAACCGTGGTGCTGCTGGGCGGCTATATCGTCAGCGATCCGAAAAGCCACGCCGGACACTATTTCATCTCCGATCAGCACGGTCAGAACGCCGCACGCAAACAGCGCCTGGCGCAGGCTGCTGCGGATCTGATCAGTGAAAATGACACGGTATTTTTTGATTGCGGCACCACGCTGCCTTACATCGTAGATGCGATTCCTGACACCTTGCCGTTCACGGCCATCTGCTGCGCGATGAACACTTTCCTGGCGTTGAAAGAGAAACCGGCCTGCAACGTGATCCTGAGCGGCGGTGAGTTCCACGCCGATAACGCGCTGTTCACGCCGATTGGCGCGCACTCGATCCTCGACGATCTCTGCCCGACGCTGGCCTTTATTTCGGCGGCAGGTATCGATCAGGAACAGGGCGCCACCTGCTACAACATTAACGAGCTGGCGATGAAGCACCACGCGATGCTGCGCGCACGTCAGCGCGTGCTGGTGGCGGACAGCAGTAAATTTGGCAAAGTGCTGCCCGCGCGTATCGGTGAATTGCGCCGTTTTGATTTGCTGGTCAGCGATAGCGCACCCGAACCGGCGCTGAAGAGCTGGCTGGCACAACAGAATATTCCGCTGCGATTGCCTAAAGCTTAGAATTCCTCTGTTTCTATTACCGGGAAACAAAACCAGACCCTAAATACTTCGTGTTGCAGGAAGGCGGCAAGTGGGTTCATCCCCAGGAGCATACATTAGTATGTGACTGGGGTGGACACACGCAGCCAACGCACCTGCAGCGCGAAGTATGACGGGTATGAATAAAGGGTGAAAACAGCTAAACTTCTGTACCTAAAGTTCATAACTCACAGACCAAAAGGCTCAATACAACGTGGCTCAATTCGTCTATAGCATGCATCGCGTCGGCAAGGTCGTTCCGCCGAAGCGTCACATCCTGAAGAATATTTCTCTTAGCTTCTTCCCTGGAGCAAAAATCGGTGTACTCGGCCTGAACGGCTCGGGTAAATCGACGCTGCTGCGCATCATGGCCGGTATCGATACCGATATCGAAGGGGAAGCACGCCCACAGCCGGGCATCAATGTGGGTTATCTGCCGCAGGAACCGCAGTTGAACCCGGAGCACACCGTGCGTGAATCCGTTGAAGAAGCGGTTTCAGAAGTGGTTGGCGCGCTGAAGCGCCTCGACGAAGTGTATGCGCTGTATGCCGATCCCGATGCGGATTTCGACAAGCTGGCCGCGGAACAGGGCCGTCTGGAAGAAGTGATCCAGGCGCACGATGGTCACAACCTCGATACCCAGCTGAACCGTGCCGCCGACGCGATGCGTCTGCCAGACTGGGACGCCAAAATCGCTACCCTTTCCGGTGGTGAGCGCCGCCGCGTTGCGCTGTGCCGTCTGCTGCTGGAAAAGCCAGACATGCTGCTGCTCGATGAACCGACCAACCACCTGGATGCCGAATCCGTGGCGTGGCTCGAGCGCTTCCTGCACGACTTCGAAGGCACCGTTGTGGCGATCACGCATGACCGTTACTTCCTGGATAACGTGGCTGGCTGGATTCTGGAACTGGACCGCGGTGAAGGTATTCCGTGGGAAGGTAATTACTCTTCCTGGCTGGAGCAAAAAGATCAGCGTCTGGCGCAGGAAGCTTCTTCTGAAGCGGCGCGTCGCAAATCTATCGAGAAAGAGCTGGAGTGGGTGCGTCAAGGCGCGAAAGGCCGTCAGTCGAAGGGCAAAGCCCGTCTGGCACGCTTTGAAGAGCTGAACAACACCGATTACCAGAAGCGTAACGAAACCAACGAACTCTTCATTCCACCTGGCGCTCGCCTCGGCGACAAAGTGCTGGAAGTGACCAACCTGAAGAAATCGTATGGCGATCGCGTGCTGATCGACGATCTGACCTTCTCTGTACCGAAAGGCGCGATTGTTGGCATCATCGGCCCGAACGGCGCGGGTAAATCTACGCTGTTCCGCATGATGTCAGGTCAGGAGCAACCGGATTCCGGCACCATCGAGCTGGGCGAAACCGTCAAGCTGGCGTCGGTTGATCAGTTCCGTGACGCGATGGACAATTCCAAAACCGTGTTTGAAGAAGTGTCTGGCGGTCAGGACATTATGCGCGTTGGCAACACCGAGATGCCAAGCCGTGCTTACGTCGGTCGCTTCAACTTCAAAGGCACCGATCAGGGCAAACGCGTGGGCGAGCTGTCAGGGGGTGAGCGCGGTCGTCTGCACCTCGCCAAGCTGCTGCAAGTCGGCGGCAACCTGCTGCTGCTTGATGAACCAACCAACGACCTCGACATCGAAACTCTGCGCGCGCTGGAAAACGCCCTGCTGGAATTCCCAGGCTGTGCCATGGTGATCTCGCATGACCGTTGGTTCCTCGACCGTATCGCCACCCACATCATCGATTATCAGGATGAAGGCAAGGTGGAGTTCTTCGAAGGTAACTTTACCGAGTACGAAGAGTACAAGAAACGCACCCTCGGCGCCGATGCGCTCGAGCCGAAGCGTATCAAGTACAAGCGTATGACGAAGTAAGCCTGTTGCTGTGAAAAAGGCGCCATTAGGCGCCTTTTTTTATGGCTGAATCAGCTGCCCAGCATCTGCTTTACTAACTCGACGCAACGTAGGAAGCGCGTGTCGTAGTCATCTTCTTTAACGTGCACAAACTCAATATTGTTTTCACGCAGCATGGTGATCAGCATGGTCTGGAACTCGCGACGATCCATTGAGCTGCCGAGGCTGCGCAATCCATCCGCCACCCAGGGCACGTTGTTTTCCAGCAAAATCACCAGGTCGAAACGGTATTCATCAATTAACGCCTGCACAAACGGGTGCTCGCGACCTTCGTACTTGAGGCAAAACGCCTGCGTAGTGATGAAATCGGTATCGATAAAGGCGACTTTACTGGCGTACTTCACCGCGAAGTCGATGTACTGGGCCTGACCGAGCGCGATTTTGTCGTAGTCGGAATATTGCAGCGCCATCTCGTCGCCACCGAGGTGCGAGAAGACATAATCGCGGCCATATTCCCATGCGCTGGTGGTGTTGAAGATGTTCGCCAGCTTGTTCACCAGCGTTGATTTGCCGCTCGACTCGCCGCCCAGCACCGCCACGGTGCGCACGAAGAATGGCTTCACTTCGGTCGGAATATATTCCCAGTAGCGGAATGGATCCTGACGAATCTGCCCGCCGCTGATGTTCATAAAGGATCGATTGGGATCGATAACCACCGCTGGAATGCCGAGGTGCTGCTCATACATCGCGGCATCGGGTTCTTCACTGGTGTAGATACAATTCGGCTCAATGCCCTGCTCAGCCAGAAAGGTTTTGACGCCGCCGCTCCACACATCCCAGCCGTGCGGATAAGGTTCAATGCCCTCTTCGTCAAACGAATGGATGCGGATGTTTTTCTGGTATTTGAAGGTTTGCAGCAACCAGCGTAGTCGATCGCTGATGGTCGGCTGCTGCGACATGGCGCTGTTTTCAAACAGTTCACGATCGCGTGGCTCGTCGTGGCCCATGATGATATGCAGCTCATCCACCTGACTGCAGGCGCGCTGGATTAAATAGATGTGGCCGGTATGCAGCGGATAAAATTTCCCGAACACCACGCCAACGGTTTTATCGCGGCGCGGAAATTCCAGGCCAAGAAAACGGTGCAGCGCTTCCAGCTTCTGCGCACTCGGGCTTTTAATTTTGGCGTTGAGCAGCTGGCTTAAGTAGCCTTTGGTCATTCCGCTGGCGTCGGCAACCTGCTGCAGCGTGTGGCCTTGCTGGCGAATGGCTGTTTTCAGGTAGTCAAACGATGACATTTAGTGCCTCCTGCGTGGAATAAAGGGCGGTGCGGCCTTTAAGACGGTGCGCATAAATGCGCACCCTACAAACGTAGGGTCGGCATTCATGCCGACCGGTAAAACTTACAACTCATCCAGAATCGCTAACGCATCCGCCAGCTTCTTCGCGCTGTACACCTTCATCCCTTCGACCGGTTTCTTCGGTGCATTACCGGCCGGGACGATGGCGCGCTTAAAGCCGTGTTTCGCCGCTTCGGAAATGCGCTCCTGGCCGCTCGGCACCGGGCGAATTTCGCCGGCAAGGCCCACTTCACCAAAGATCACCAGATCCTGCGGCAGCGGACGATCGCGGAAGCTCGATACCATCGCCATCAGCAGCGCCAAATCGACGCTGGTTTCGGTGACTTTTACGCCGCCGACCACGTTAACGAACACATCCTGATCCGCCATCTGCAAGCCGCCGTGGCGATGCAGTACCGCTAACAGGATTGCCAGGCGATTCTGCTCCAGACCCACCGCGACGCGGCGTGGGTTGCCCATCATCGAATGGTCCACCAGCGCCTGAATCTCGACCAGCAGCGGACGCGTACCTTCCCACAGCACCATCACCGAACTGCCCGAGGTGATCTCATCACCGCGTGACAGGAAGATGGCCGACGGATTGCTGACTTCGCGCATGCCTTGTTCGGTCATGGCGAACACGCCCAGCTCATTCACCGCGCCAAAGCGGTTTTTATGGCTGCGTAAGGTGCGGAAACGGGAATCAGCGTCGCCATCCAGCATCACCGAACAGTCGATACAGTGTTCCAGCACTTTCGGGCCGGCCAGCGAACCGTCTTTGGTGACGTGACCGACCATGATGATCGCCACGCCGCGCGTTTTGGCGAAGCGCGTCAGGTAGGCGGCCGTTTCACGCACCTGCGCTACGCTGCCCGGCGAGGATTGGATCTCCGCCATGTGCATTACCTGAATCGAGTCGATCACCATCAGTTTCGGCTGCTCCTGCTCGGCGATCAGGCAGATCTGCTCGATGCTGGTTTCCGACAACATATTGAGGTTTTCGGTCGGTAATCCCAGACGATGGGCGCGCATCGCCACCTGTTGCAGTGACTCTTCGCCGGTGACATACAGAGTTTTCATCCCTTCTGCCAGCTTGCACATCACCTGCAGCAGCAGCGTCGATTTACCGGCCCCCGGATTACCACCAATCAAGATGGCGCTGCCCGGCACCACGCCGCCGCCCAATACGCGATCGAACTCTTTGAAACTGGTTGAGAAACGCGGCAGGGCTTCGAGGCTGATCTCCGACAGCTTCTGCACGCGGCTAACGCCCGCGTTGCCGCCGGCATAACCGCTCAGGCGCTCATTACGCGCCGCCGCAGGCGAGGCGGCAATGCGCACCTCGGTGATGGTGTTCCACGCATGGCAGGCGCTGCATTGCCCCTGCCAGCGCGGATAATCAGCGCCGCATTCGTTACAAACGAAGGCGCGTTTTGCCGCTTTGGCCAAATCAAATCCTCAGTTAACGCTCTTCGTGAATCAGGCTGCCGGTCAGGATGCAGAACACACCCATCAGGTCAGCATGACGGATGATGATTTCCGTCTGCTCATTCACTTTAGGTTTAGCATGATAGGCGATACCCAGCGCCGCGGTTTTAATCATCGGCAGATCGTTGGCACCATCGCCAATCGCCACGGTTTGTTCCGGCGCAATTTCAAAGCGCTGTGCCAGATCGTTCAGGGTATCGGCTTTAAATTGGGCGTCGACAATTTGTCCCAGCACCTGGCCGGTTAGCTTGCCGTCGCGAATTTCCAGCTCGTTGGCCACCGCTGCGGCTAAATGCAGCGTATGGCGCAAATAGTCGGCGTAGAAGGTAAAGCCGCCCGAGGCGATCGCCACCTGCCAGCCCAGCGCCTGCAGCTTCTGCACCAGCGTGGTTAAGCCTGGCATCAGCGGCAGCGCATCGCGCACTTGCATCAGGATATTGGCATCGGCGCCCGCCAGGGTGCCGACGCGCTCGCGCAGGCTGGCTTTGAAATCCAGCTCGCCGCGCATCGCGCGCTCGGTGACTTCCGCCACCTGCTCGCCGCAGCCCGCCAGTTTGGCGATCTCATCGATGCACTCAATCTGGATCGCGGTGGAATCCATGTCCATCACCAGCAAACCTGGCGTTTTCAGATGCGGGATTTTGCCGAGCGGTGCCACATCAAAACCGGCTTCATGCGCCAGTTTGCTGGCGCGCGGCGTCAGCGAGCCTGCCAGACGTATCACCTGATACTCATCGACATTCCAGGCGCTGACGATCACCATCGCCGCCCCCAGCTTATGCTGATAATCGGTGAGTTTTTGTTTATCGAGCCCGCGCCCATACAGCAACCAGCCAGTCCGACCAGCACGGTAATCCAGCGGCATCACTTCATCACCGCTGAGGGAAAGGGGTAAACCCGGCCAAAGTGAAACATCGGCGGGCAGATCGCACCAGGTAAGACGATTTGGCATTACAGCTCCTGTAGGGACAACAAAACCACGCAAGAGGCTACCTTGTCTGCGCGGGTTCTGGCAACATAATTGCCAGCCTTTCTGCTGTTACATCACACGGGTTTCTGATGGTTAAAACCGCACTGAAATTTCGCCTGCATCGCACGGTGATTGTTCTTATCTCGCTGGCTCTGTTAGTGGTTCTGATGCAAGGCGCATCCTGGTTTAGCCTCGGCCATCAAATGGCTCGCTCTGAACAAGTGGAAGAACTGGCGCGCACGTTGACCAAACAGGTGGCGTTTAGCCTTAAACCGTTGATGGATAACAGCGACGATAACCGCACGCAGATTGCCGCCATCCTCAATCAGATGACCGACAACAGCCGCATTCTTGATGCTTCCGTCTACGCCGATGATGGCAGCCTGGTGGCGCACAGCGGCGAAAGCATTAATGTGCGTGATCGGCTGTCGCTGGATGGCAAACGCGCTGGTAGCTACTTCAACCATCAAATTGTGCAGCCGCTGGAAGGCAAAGATGGCCCGCAAGGTTTCCTGCGCGTCACGCTGGATACTCACGTGCTGGTGACGGAATCACGTCAGGTGGATAACACCACCAACATCCTGCGCCTGATGATGTTACTGGCGCTGGCCATCGGCATTATCCTGACGCGCACCCTGCTGCGCGACCGTCGCACCCGCTGGCAGCAATCGCCGTTCCTGCTAACGGCGAGCCGCACGGTGAAAGAGGATAAAGAGAAAGAGCAAGAAGAGGCGGCGGCAGCAACCACAGAGACTGAAAAAGAGCGTTAAGCCATTTTATGCATTGTTACTTCCATCGCTTCCAGTTGCTGTAATGCCTGCCCGGCAATGCTGCGGAAGTTCGCGCTAAACGCAGCATCCTCTGCAATCGCCTGCCAGTAGATTTTCGCCATAGCGCTGGCAGCGCGCCACACGGCGCCTGGCAGCGCGAAATCCAGCGTCAGTTTGACTTCATCGCGCATGTGCCCCTGAGAATTGGGCGCCAGCGCCATCGGCAGCATGTCGTAAGCCGGTGTCAGGCTGAAACGTTCTTCATCAGTAAAGAAAGACAGATTGCCCGCGTGCATGTCGCTATTGGCAATCAGTCGTCCAAACGCCCACTGCAAAGTCCCGCGTTCAACCGCTACCGCATCAACACGTTGCTGACGCTGCAACTCACGCAGCGCATCCGGCCAGTGTTGTTGATGGCCGATAAACTCTGCGCTTACCGCTTCTAATGAACTCATGCAGCGTCGACCACGTTGATGAATGCGATCAAAACGCTGCACTTCGAGGAACAATTGTCCTTCACTATCAATCAGCTGGCTATGTGCGGCAGGCAATCCCGCCGCCAGTAAATGTTGCAACGCCAGATGCTCCGCGCGTAACAAATCACGCCAGCGCTCAGCATTATCACTTTGACGGGCGACGGTAAATTTCACCAGACAATGACGATCGCCATTCGCCGTTGCGGCATAGCACAGGAATTTCGGTTGTTCGCCGCCAGCCGATGAGCCCGGTTCATCGCCGCTCAGCGCCTGTTGTGCCATCAGCGGATAACGCGCGATTTTTTGCGCCTCGCTGATGGCTTGCGGTGCGGGCTGTTGCAGCCAACGCTGGTATGTCATGTCGCCAACAATAAAAGCGCCCGGCATATCGATGCCGCCGCTTGCCAGCGCCATCAGGCACTGCTCATCACTCCAGAGACGAATATCATCCGTCAGCCCGAGCTGTGGCGCGTATTCACGGCCCCATTGTCGGCCCAGAAAACCTTGCGGACGCATCTCCTGCAGGAACCACGGTAAGCCGTCATAAAAGCGGCCTTGATCGTGCTGGTCCAGATGCAGACAACTGCCCTGCGGCCAGGTTGGCAAAAGGATGCCAGCGGGCGATGCCTGACCTTCAGCAGAAATACGATACAGCGGGAAGCGGCTTTCACCCCGGATGGGCCGCAGCAACGCATAACGCGTCGCGCGCGCTTTGCCCCATTTGATAATCTGCGGCTGCTGACGCAGTTGGCGTGAAAGCGTGGCCTGGCTGATATGCAATCGAGCCAGCAGATCCGCCGCGCTAAGCGGTCCTTCCAGCAGCAAACTTTGTAGCTCAGCCATTGCCGCCACCTTACCTGATGAATAGATTGATGAATAGATTCATGCATAGATAATAACATAAAAAAAAGCCCGCACAGCGGGCTTCTCAGCATCATCACGATGGTAACGATGAATAGATACTTTTAACCTTCCGTCAGAATCGTTTCCAGCTCGGCCAGCGTTTTCACCTGCCAGGTTGGCGTGATGTGATCGGGTAACGGACGCGTACCGTGATCGATCCAGCAGGTCTTCAGGCCGGCATTCATGCCGCCGAGAATATCTGATTCTGGCGTATCGCCGACCATCAGAACGCGGCTGCGATCCGGGTTGCCCAGCAAGGCCAGCGTGTGATCAAAAATCGCCACGTCAGGTTTCGGTACGCCAACTTCTTCAGAAATCACCAGCGCATCAAACACATCGAGGAATCCGGTACGCTCAAGTCGCGCCTGCTGTAACGCAGTGAAACCGTTGGTGATGATAGCGATTTTTACTTTGCCTTTCAGCGTTGATAACAGGTGGGCTGCGCCTTCCAGCGGCAGGCAGATATCGGCCATTGCGCTGAGGAAATCACTGTTGAGTACTTCGGGTGCGACGCTCAGCTTTTCGCCCCACAAGGTGAAGCGGCGCGTTTGCAGCTGCAGTGCGGAAATGGTGCCGTTCTGGTAATCGACCCACAGCGGCTTGTTGATCGCCTGATAATCGGTGTAATCCTGCGCAGAAAATTGCACGTCATAGCGGGCAAACATGCGCTGCAAACCAGCGTAAGCATCGAAATGGAAAAGCGTTTCGTCTGCATCAAACAGGATGCAGTCCCAATCGTTTAGCATGGTGCTCCTTAAAGCGTTAGCGCCATAATGATGGCATCTTCTCGTCCGCTGGCAGTGGGATAATAGTTGGGGCGTACGCTCACCTGATGGAAATCCAGCTGCTCATACAACGCAATCGCCGGCATATTTGAGGCGCGCACTTCCAGCCACAGCGTCATCACGTCGCGCTGCTCGAGCTCAGCAATCAGATGCTGCAACAGCTGGCGCGCCAGGCCGCGGCGCTGGAAGTCGGGATCCACCGCAATATTGAACAGCGACGCTTCATCCAGCACCACTTGGGTGATGGCGAATCCGGCCAGCTTACCTTCAACTTCAATGCGGATATTAACGAAACGTTCGCCTTGATTGCTGCTAAACGTCTGCTCGCTCCACGGAAAAGCATGTGCGCGGCGCTCAATCGCCAGCAGCTGCGGCTGGTCTTCAGGGGTGACTAAAGAGATGGCTGTCATGGTTACACATCTGTTGCCACAGGGCGCGTTTTGCTGCGCCGCTGCTGATCAGTTCATTGAAAACGGCGGTGTTGAAGGTAATGCCGTTAAAGGGATGTTCGCTCTCAACGCCCAGCAGCCAACCGGCGCAATCGACCTGCTCCGGCAGCATTTGCAGCTGGTCTGGCGTTAACGCCATGACCTGCGCGGGTTGAATGTTCAGCGCGCGCAGCACGTCGCGAATCAGCGGTTCTTGTAGCGTGGGTGCCTGTTCGGCCACCAAAACCAAACGCGTGTCGGGCAAAAGCGTGACGGCAATTTCCCCTTGCAGCACGCGCGGACGCCGCAGCTGATACTGCGTAATCCCCATTTGCTGTAGAAGCCAGTCGCGCCTTGTGCTCATGCTATTACCCGTTATGCTGCCAGAATGCGACGCTATGCTAGCAAACCCATCGAACATGCGCCAACAAAGCACTATAATCGCGGCTCTGATTTAACAGGAGCGTTCCATGTCTGCTTTTACCCCGGCCAGCGAAGTGATTCTGCGCCACAGTGATGAATTTACCGCCCGCAACGTTTTGTTTGCTGGCGACCTGCAGGATGACCTGCCCGCCCAGCTAGAAACCGCGTCGAGCCGCGTGCATACCCAGCAATATCATCACTGGCAGAACCTAAGCCATCGCCTTGGTGAACGTGCGGTTTACAGCATGGTTGCAACCGCTGCCGATGTTGAAGGCTGCGATACGCTGGTTTATTACTGGTCGAAGAACAAACCCGAAGCGCAGTACCAGCTGCAAAACCTGCTCTCTTTGCTGCCGGTAGGCTGCGATATCTTCGTGGTGGGTGAAAACCGCAGCGGCGTGCGCAGCGCCGAAGGCATGCTGGAAGCGTGGGCGACGCTGGAGAAAGTTGATAGCGCGCGTCGTTGTGGCCTGTATCACGGTCGTCTCGATAAGCAGCCAACCTTTGATGCCAGCAGCTACGGCCATACTTATCAGCTCGAGGATCTCACCATCCATACCTTGCCGGGCGTGTTCAGCCGTGATGGTCTGGATATCGGCAGCGATCTGCTGCTCTCCACGCTGACGCCGCATTTCCGTGGCAAAGTGCTGGATATCGGTTGTGGTAGCGGCGTGCTGGCAACTGTGATGGCGAAAGTGTCGCCGCGCGTGCGTCTGTGGCTGTGTGATGTGCATGCTGCTGCGATTGAAGCGAGTAAAGCTACGCTGGCCGCCAATGAACTGGAAGGTGAAGTGTTTGCCAGTAACGTGTTCTCTGACGTTACCGGCCGTTTCGACATGATCATCTCTAACCCGCCGTTCCACGATGGCCTGCAAACCAGCCTTGAAGCGGCTAACACGCTGATTCGCGGTGCGCTTAAGCATCTGAACAGCGGCGGCGAACTGCGTATCGTGGCTAACGCCTTCCTGCCATATCCACAAATTCTGGATGAAACCTTTGGCAATCACGAAGTGCTGGCGCAAACCGGACGCTTCAAAGTCTATCGCGCCGTATATGGTCGCGGTGCCAAAACGCGTTAACAGCAGCGCGGCGGCAGAAACGTTGCTTTTTACAGCGATCGTTTTGCCGTCGCGAAATATGTGTTGACGCAATGAGTAAAATCTCTAAAATGCGCCTCCGTGGTTAGCAATACTTTAGGGTGTTGTTAGTTTGCGATGGTGGCGGAATTGGTAGACGCGCTAGCTTCAGGTGTTAGTGTCCTTACGGACGTGAGGGTTCAAGTCCCTCCCTTCGCACCAAACTAAAATCACACAGTTTATATCTGCGCACTGAGCGATGGTGGCGGAATTGGTAGACGCGCTAGCTTCAGGTGTTAGTGTTCTTACGGACGTGAGGGTTCAAGTCCCTCCCTTCGCACCAATGCGACGATATAAACAGACAACTAAGATGCGATGGTGGCGGAATTGGTAGACGCGCTAGCTTCAGGTGTTAGTGTTCTTACGGACGTGAGGGTTCAAGTCCCTCCCTTCGCACCAACAGTTGTCACTCCTTTCGAGCAGTAAATCCCCCGAAAGATTTTTCAACGAACTTCACGCTCTCAGCGTGATGTTGTCGTTTCTGCGATTTGATCAGATAACGTGGAAATTGACCGACACCGCCGCTAAGCCGCCCGCCAATGCCAGACAAGATGGCAGCAACAGATAGTGACGCAGGCGATGGTGAAACAGCATCACCACGGTAAGCAGCAGTGCCACAATCATCACCACTCGCCATTGACTGAAACTCGGTTCCCATAACGCAAAAATCGGCATCGCCGCGCAGGGTAATAACACGCCCCAACCGCTATCCAGACGTTTACCCATTACCCAGCTCACGCCCCATAGTCCGCAGGCGGCTATTATCGCCATGATCATCGCGCAACCCTCAAATGATAAATATTCGCATTATCATATGACAATATTTCTCATCTTGCAGCGAATTTTTGTCGCAAGCCATGCCGGATGACAGAATTACTGGAAAATGCTAAATTGCCGCCGATAACAATATCGCTAACACAACAATAACGTGCTCTCTATCCGGGTAGGTAAACTATTACTTGCGGGTAGCGCTTTGATATATCAGGGCTGTCACGAGAATAATAATGAAATTACAATCTTATGATGAGTTGAAACAGAGTAAATATCGGCTGTCGCTGATGCTTTTTCTGTTTCTTAATGTCGCCGTTTCGCTTTTTTGCCTGCTGCCGATTTTAGGCAGCGATAGCCCAATACGCTCGCTGCCGGTGGACGTTGTAGCGGGCTTCAGCTCCACGCTGCTGGTTATTTGCTTAATGGCGTCAAAACAAAAATTACCGCTATTAAATCCTGTGGCTTTTATTTTGGGTGCGCTGTGGGCGTGGCATATTAACCACAGATATCATCTGGTTTACTATTTTGATGGCAGCTTTTTAATTATCAGCCTGTTAAGCGTGTTCTTTATCAGTGCCATTGCGCTGAGTGATTATTTGATTGCATTCTGTTTACACATCACACCGCCGGTATTAACCGTGCTGTTATTGGATGATGGTCAGCATTTAATGATGATCTTATTCACCATTACGCTGCCATTAATCGGCTTTTCACTGCACCATTTAATGCGGCGTCGCTTTGATACCTTCACCCGTCGGCTGGTTAGCCAGCTGTATGAGGAAAAAGAGAGCTTCAGCGATTTGAGCATGCTCGATCCGCTTACCGGCTTGTACAACCGCCGTGGATTGAAGAATCGCCTTGATACCATTCTGGAAAACCACGCCGGCAGCCACTTTGTGCTGCTGCTGGATATCGACCACTTCAAAGCCTACAACGACAATTACGGCCATGCGATGGGCGATCAGGCGCTGGCGCGCGTGTCCGTGGCGATCCGCGACGCGGTGCGTTCGCGCGATGTGGTCACACGCTACGGTGGCGAAGAGTTTCTGGTGCTGATGACCAATGTAAACGCCTCAATCGCAATGAAACTGGCTGAACGCATTCGTCAGTACGTGGTGGATTTGGAAATTCCGCACCGCTTCAATGATAAAGTCTCGACGCACGTCACCATCAGCGCTGGCATCGCGCCCATCTTTGCTGACGATTTTGACCTGGCAGTCGCCAATGCTGACCGCGCGCTGTATGTGGCGAAAAATCAGGGACGTAACACTATTCTGGCGTGGGAGGATTTGCCGAAATTGACGCAGGCGAGTAATGAACTGATATAAAGCCTTGTCATTACCCAACGCACACCTCGTCGCGGCGCAATTTTTTGCGCGATAAAACGCGCCGCGACGAAATGTGCGTTAACAGTTGCATGTGCAGAAATGTTGTTCAAAATGCTGGGAACGATTATCATTTGTCTCTCGATTCCCGTTATCACTCAGGACCGGCATGGCCATCATCACGCGTCAGGATCATCGCTTCAGCGAGCATCCACTGATCTTTATGCAGAGCGATCGCAGTTTAGCGAGCGCGCTGGAAGATCTGATGCGCGATCAACGCAGCTACATGCTGGATAACCTCAAGCTTGGCCAGCCGGCACCCGCCGGGACGTTAACTCTGGCTGAATGGTCCAATCCGCTTCACTATCGCCGCCTGACGCAGCGCTACAGCGATTATCTCTATCGCGATCATCCTGATGTGCAGCAGGAAGCTAAGCCGCTGCAATCGCTGTGGGCGCAGTGGTATTTTGGCCTGCTGCTGCCACCGCTGATGATGGCGTTATTGCAGGAACCGCGTGCGCTGAACTGCTCGCCGCATCTGATTCACGTTGAGTTCCACGAAAACGGCCATCCGTGCGCTTTCTGGCTGGATGTGCAGGAAGATGAGGATGCGCGCTACCTCAATGCCCAGCAGCGTATCGATCGCCTGATTCAGCAATGCCTGATTCCGGCGGTTAACGGCATGACGCAGCACGGTGATATCAATGCGAAGCTTATCTGGAACAACATGGGCTTTTCGTTTTACTGGTTCCTTGGTGAATTGAAAAACCAGTTGCCAGAAGAGAAGATTTTGCAGCTGGAACAGGCGCTATTTTTCAGCAAATCCCTGCTCGATGGCAGCGATAATCCGCTGTATCGCACCATGATCCCGCGTAATGGCGAAATGGAACGACGCAGCTGCTGCCAGCGCTATCGTATCCCCGATGTAGAACGTTGCGGTAACTGCACGTTAAAAGCGGTGTAGCACCCGCGCATTCTGTTACAGATTCTCCTTTTCTCCCGTTTACACTTTTCCAGGCTTATGGCATTTTTTCGGCTCTGTTTTTACCGGAGATAACAATGAGCTTGGAGTCGGTACGGCACTTTTTTGCCGAACATGCACCGGATATCGACATCATCGAGATGCCGCAAAGCACCGCCACCGTTGAGCTGGCCGCACGCGTTCATGGCGTTCAGCCTGGGCAAATCGCCAAAACCCTGTCGCTGAAAGTGAAAGATGCCATCGTGCTGATCGTTACGCGCGGCGATGCGCGTCTCGACAACCGCAAGCTGAAAGCTGCGCTCGGCGCCAAGGCGCGCATGTTAAGCGTGGATGAGGTGGTGAACTGGACCGGACATCCGGTCGGCGGCGTTTGCCCGTTCGGACTGGAAAATCCGCTTACCGTCTATTGCGATGTGTCGCTGCGCAGCTTTGACGAAGTGCTGCCCGCAGCCGGATCGATTCATAGCGCGGTGCGCATTTCGCCGCAGCGCATGGCGGAACTCACCGCGGCGAACTGGGTTGACGTCTGCGAGGCGCTTTAAGACGACTCGCGCGCGGCGGCACCGGAGATTTCGATGCCGCGCGTCTCGCGACCAAAGGCCACTAATACGCAAATCAGCACCGCCACCGTTCCGGCGACAATCGCCATGCCCAAACCATAATTGCCGCCGTGCGCCTCGGCGATACGCGACTGCAGCGTCGCATTCACGGAGGCGATCAAATTCCCCAGC
Source organism: Pantoea leporis (assembly GCF_028048155.1). NCBI lineage: Bacteria > Pseudomonadati > Pseudomonadota > Gammaproteobacteria > Enterobacterales > Erwiniaceae > Pantoea > Pantoea leporis. The sequence continues at coordinate 190,107 of NZ_JALMEU010000003.1, read as the reverse complement.
TGATAGACAAAGCCCGGCAGCACCGCGCGCGCATTGGCGGGCACCAGTTCGGTGAGATAGGTCGGCACCACGCCCCACGCGCCCTGCACCATAAACTGCATCAGGAACGCGCCGATACCGATCATCCATGAACCACTGGAGAAGGCCCACAGCGGCAACACCGGCAGCGCGAGGAATGACGCCAGAATAATCGCGCGCTTGCGGCCAATGCGCTCGGACAATGCACCAAAGGTAATGCCGCCCAGCATCGCCGCGATGTTGTAGCTGATGGCAATGATGCTGACGGTGTGCGGATCAAACTGATGCTGCACTTTCAGGAAGGTGGGATAGAGATCCTGCGTACCGTGGCTGAAGAAGTTAAAGCAGGCCATCAGCAGCACCATATAGATACAGATTTTCCAGTGCTGGCGGATAATCGGCAGCAGCGCATTGCTCTCTTTCCGCTCGCGCGCCGCCAGCCACACCGGCGATTCCGGCACTTTGAAGTAGATAAACGGCAGCAGCAGAATCGGCAACGCGCCAATCAGGAACATGCCGCGCCAGCCGACCGTTTCGAAGAACAAACCAAAAATCACCGACGCCAGCAGATAGCCGCACGGATAACCCGCCTGGAAGATGCCGGACATCAAGCCGCGCGAGCGATCCGGAATGGTTTCCAGCGCCAGCGACGACGCCACGCCCCAAATCCCCCCCATCGCCACGCCGTAAATCACGCGGAAACCGAGGAACGCCGTGAAGGTGGGCGACCACGCCGACAGAAGCTCAAACGCCGAGAACATCACGATATTGAGCATCAAAATCGGTCGGCGGCCATACTTCTCCGCCAGCCGACCAAACAATAGCGCGCCGATCGGACGCACGGCGAGCGTGAGCATGATGGCAAGAGAAACATCGGAGACGCTGGTATGGAAATATTGGGCAAGATCGCTGAGGACAAACACTAAGATGAAGAAGTCGAACGCATCCAGCGTCCAGCTCGCGAAACTGGCAAAAGCCACGTTGCGCTGGGTCGCAGTCCAGTTGAACATGTTGGTATCCTGTCTGATGAGCTTCCGGTTCGTTGGCCGGATTTATAGTAGAAGTTACCGCGCGAATAATTTCACGGGTTACTAATTTGTTAACTATTTGTATATAGCATGTCAGAAAGGCGGGCTGTGGCAGGAATTGTCAGCGAGTGATGCGCGGTGTAAAAAAACGTGTCATTGATGGAGGCAATATCCTGTAGCGGCGCGTTTTATCGCGCCGTTACGGCAGGTGCAGTCAACGGTTTTATAACTGATTAAATGCCTTTTCGATCATCTCAAGCAGCAGCGCATTATTAACGGTTTGAATCACATGCACCAAGGCGCCGGTCTGCGGTGGCACGCCAATATCCAGCCGCAGCGGCGTGCGATAACGCCAGCTTTTGCCGCGCGTGGCGCCAGGCCGCAGCTCAATATCCACATGATAATCCACGCCGTCGGCGACACGCTGATTCAGCAGCCACGCCACCACCAGCGCGTCGTGTATCCAGCAACCTGGCAGATGACGGGTGCGGATCGAATAATCGATCCACGGCCGCAACGTCTCGCGCACAAACTGCGGCAACGGATGATCGTTAGCGGTCAGCCGCGTGAGATCCTGCTGCGTCATCAGGGTTTGCGTGGTGGCGTCCATCGGTACCAGCGTGATGGCAGCACCGCTGTGCAGCACCTGATGCGCGGCTTCCGGATCGAGGCCAAAATTGGTGTCTTTGATGTAATCATCCAGCGCGAACACGCCGCCCATAATCACAATCTCTGCCACCGATTCAGCCATCTCTGGATAACGCTGCAGTGCCAGCGCCACGTTGGTCAACGGGCCAATGGCTACCAGCGTAAACTCGCCGGGATTGTCACAAATCAGTTGGCCCATTACGCCAGCCGCATCATGTCCATCCGCCGGAATACGCTGCGGTTGACGAACGCCGCGCCACAGTTCACCGAGCTTTTCATCAGCAACGTGGTCAAGACGCGCACGCCACGGCGCAGGATCTTCACGCAGCGCCTGCAGCGCGCCCTGCACCACCGGAATGTTGCGTCCCAGCCGCTGCAGCAGATCTTTCGCAACCTGCGCACCCACCGCGCTCGGCGTGTTGCCGGTCACAGTGGTAATCAGTTCCAGCGACAGTGACTTTGAGGCCAATGCTAACGCCAGCGCGAGGCCGTCGTCGGTGTTGGCGCCCGCTATACCGTTTCCCGGATCACAATCAATAATCAATCTTTTCATAGTGTTATAATTTTATTCTTGTTGAGTAAGCTGGCAGCCACAGGACTCACCGATTTCTAAATGGTGAGGAAATTCCGCCAGCTTCGCGTCGCCATCCCAATTTTTGAGCATAGCAATCGCACTGCGCGCCATATCGCGCAGCGGCTGACGTACGGTGGTGAGCGTCGGCACATGAAACGCCGACTGATCGGTACCGTTAAAACACACCAGCGCGACATCCTGCGGCACGCGCAGTCCATGCTCCGACAGCGCCCGAATGCAGCCAATCGCCTGGCCTTCATTACTGGTAAACAGCGCGCGCGGCACACGACCGCTGGCCACCATGCGCTGCGCGGCGTCGTAACCGCCCTGCCGCGTGTAGCTGGCAGGGAAAATCATTGCCTCATCTGCCAGCAACCCTTTCTGCGCCAGCGCATCGCGCCAGCCGTGAATACGGTCCTGCGCGTTAAGCATGTCCAGTGGACCGCTGATCATGCCCACCTGCTGATAACCGTGGCTGAGCAGATGCGCGGTCACCTGGCACGCCGCTTCGCGCTCATTGACGCGCAGCATGCCAACGCCTGGACGCGGCTCAATGCGATCCAGCATCACCAGCGGCGTACCGCTGGCCTGAATCACATCGATGTAGGGATGGCGATCGACGCTGTTGTAAAACAGGCCATCAACCTGACGATTTAACAGGCCCTGAATAATCTCCAGCTCGCGTTTGCGATCGTCGCCGGCATCCCCCAACAGCATGACGTGGCCGTGATTCATCGACTCCTGCAACAGCATGTGCGCCATCGAGGCAACAAAGGGATTGCCGATGTTTGGCACCACTAAACCAAAGGTTTTAGTGCTGCCCGAAGCCAGCGCGCGCGCCACCGCGTTGGGGCGATAGCCGGTCTGTTTGATCGCCTCCAGCACGCGCTGACGCGTGGCTTCTGCCACCGGACGCGGGCCGTTATTGATCACGTAACTGACCACCGCCACCGAGGTGCCGGCGATTTTTGCCACGTCCGTGCGCGTTACGTTTCCGGTTGGAGATTTCGCCATTCCTTTGCCCCTGCGTAAATGCCATTGGCCGGAATATCCGGCCAATGGGGGTTGTGATTTACGCGATCCTGCTGGTCAGATGGCATCTTCCGGCAGATTGAGATCGCGTCCGCGCGTTTCCGGCGCCACGAAAGTGGTGAGAAAACCGATGCTGGCCATCGCCGTGAAGTAAACCGCGATCGGCCACCAGTGTCCGGTAAACGACAGCAGCGCCGCCGCCACTAATGGTGCGGTGCCTCCTGAAAGGATAGACCCCAGCTCTTTCGCTACCGCCATCTTGGTATAACGACGCTTCACGCCAAACATCTCGACGCCCCACGCTGCCTGCACGCCGAAAATACCCAGCGATGCCAGCGCCATGCCGACCACAATCACCGCGATGACAATCGTCGGGTCGCGGCTGTCCATCAGGCTAAAGGCGGGCCAGGCGTAGAACATCAGCAATAAGCAGAAGCAACGATAGGTTATACGGCGACCGAAGCGATCCGACAGCCAACCGGCAAACGGAATAATCACGAAGCCAAGTAACGAGGCGATGAATACCGCGGTGGTGGGCACCGACTTATCGATCATTAGCACTTTGGCGACGTAACCGACGATAAAGCCCTGCGCCAGATAAGAAGGGCCGTTTTCGCCGATGCGTAAACCCACCATGGTCCAGAAGGCGCGGGTGCGACGCCAGAAACTGCGCGTATCCACTTCTGCTTTCACCTGCGCCAGCGTGGCGTTTCGTTCGGCCTGCAATTCCGCCTGCTGGCGTTCAAACACTGGCGTTTCTCGCAGATGACGACGGATCCACAACGCCACCACCGCAATCAGTACGCTGCTGAGGAACGGAATACGCCAGCCCCACGCCAGCAAGCTCTCTTTGTCCATCTGGATCACCGCCAGCCAAACCAGCGAGGCGATCAGCGTGCCGCTGTTTGAGCCCAGCGCAATCACCGACGAGACCAAACCGCGACGCTCAACCGGTGCGTATTCGCCCAGCATCACTGTGCCGCCGGACAACTCTGCGCCCGCCCCCAAACCCTGGGTAAAGCGCAGCAGCACCAGACACGCCGGTGCCCAAACGCCAATGCTGGCATAGGAGGGAATTAAACCGATTAATGTTGTGGAGGCGCCCATCAGAATGATGGTCGAGATCATCACCGTTTTGCGGCCTTTACGATCGCCGATCCAGCCGAACAGCAAGGCACCAATCGGGCGGGCAATAAAGCCAACCGACCAGGTGGCAAAACTCGAGAGCAAGGCGATAGTCGGCGTGGCTTCGGGGAAGAAGACATCACCAAAGATAATGCCGGCAGCGAGGCCATACAGCGCAAAATCCGCATATTCCATCGCGGTGCCGAGCCAGCACGAGAAGGTGGCGCGCCAGAAATCTTTGCGGCCGGATGATGTTTCAAGCCGCGCGTCGGCAGCTGAGGAGGATGTCAGTGAGCTTTGTTGCGAAACCGTCATAACCCAATCCCTGAATGAGGTAAAAACAGCAAACGCCCTTCCGTGGGTCAGTTCCCTTACAACAAGCGGAACTCCCCGGTGGCGACGTTCAGTAGGCAAACCTGGATGAAAAATCAGTAATGAATTCCCTGGTGTTGGAATCCGCTTCTTCGCCTGTTCCCGCCGATGTAATTTTCATCGATCGCATTAGTAAGGCAAATGTAACTGGGTCATCTCAAGGCCAACTTCGTCTCTGGCACCGTGAGTTATCACTATGGGCATAGTCTATCTACGCGCGTAGATAAATCAAGCAAAAATAGTGATATTTATTAGATAAACTTCACTATAACTCATGAGCACAAGATAAAAGAGGCGTTAATTCATGACATTACATCTAATGCGCGTATGCAAGAAATGTCTGATTACAACGTAATTAACGATTATTGCTTACCATTTAACGGCGCAGACTGCATCTTCATCGCGCTGTTTTTCGCACAGTTCAGTTAAGGTTTAATGACACACCCGCAATATTCTTAAATGCCGTTACCGGTGCGCGACTGACTCAGCGTCTGCATTACACTGGAGAAAGATCACTCAGGAGCGCTATGACCATTATTCTTATGCGACACGGTAAACCCAATCATCCGGTCACTGGGCGCTTCACGGCTCGGGCGCTGGCCGACTGGTGTGAAGGTTACGATCAGGCTGATATTTGCGACTCCCCGCCGCCGCGCAGTCAGACCATTGCGCGCCTGGCGAGTGTGATCGCCACCAGCCCGCTGCCGCGCGCCCGTTCGTCATTAACGCGTCTCGGTTTACAGCCGCACGCGGTGGATGAGGTTTTTAGCGAAGTGGCGATACCGACGTTGCCGTTTGAGCGTTTACATCTGCCGCTCAACGTCTGGCTGGCGCTATTGCGCTTGTTGTGGCTGTGCGGCTATGCCGGCCATGTCGAATCGGTGCAGCATGCGCGTGAACGTGCCCGTCTGGCGGCGGATAAACTGGTGGTGCTGTCGCAGCAAGGCACGGTGTTATTGGTTGGGCACGGCATCATGAATAAGCTGATTGCACGCGAGTTACGCAAGCGCGGCTGGCAAGCCGAAAAACATGCCAGCAGCCGCCACTGGAGCAGTGCGATTTATCATCGCCCGTTTATTTAAGATTTGAGCTGAAAGTAACTCAGCACTTCGCAACCGGTACCGGCCTGCGGCGTGGCAATCACTTTCATCTGCTGCAGATCAATCAGGCTGAGCGAACCGTCGCCCTCATTAGCAATCAGCAAGCTGTGATTATCCTCACTGAAGCAGCCATCCATCGGCTTGTTGCCAACATGAATATCGCCGAGCGGATTGAGCAGCTCGTCAAACAGCGTCACCACCGGCTCCTGATCGCCAATCGCCACCAGCCGCTCGCCGTTGGCACTGAAGCGCACCACCTGACACGGTTGCTGGTGGCCCGGCAACGTCAGGCGCTGGCGGATGCGATGGCTTTGCCGATCCACCACATACAGCAGCGGCGCATCGGCGGCGCTCGCCACCAGATAAGGATGTTTCGGCGAGGCGGCGATGCCGGAAATCGGGCCGGGCATCAGAATATTGTCAATAATCCGCCCTTCCGCCTCACACAGATCCACTACGGTAATGCTGGCGTCCTCTTCATTCTCGGTGAACAACTTGCGACCGCTGGGCGACAAAGTGAGTCGGTGCGCATTGTGCGAAGGCAGCTGAATGGTTTTCTCCACGCGATCGCTAACGGGATCAATCACCGCCACCACCGCGCTGTTTTCACAGCAGAGATAAACTTTACCGTCTCGTCCCAGCTGGCCGCTGTGCGGTGCTTTTAACGGCGACAGATCGATAAAACCACTGATCTGCCGCAGGCGCGGATCGATGATCGCCACTTTGTGGCCGGGATGCGGATTGTCGCCGTGAATGCCGTCGCCGTAGATCGGCACGTAAGCTTTCTCCAGCTGCGGCAGCATCAGAAGCTCGTGTGGACGCGGCGGAAAGGCATTTAACTCTTGTTCAACGGCAAAGGTTTCGGGATTGAGAAACAGCACGCGATTGCCCTGCTTATCGACCGCCAGTAATCCACGGTTGTGTCGCTGCATAGTGTCTCCTTTTGTTCGTCACCTCCTTTAAGCGTAGCCAACCCGCAATCAGGAGGGGATTTTCGCGGCAGGCCAGCGAAAAATGCAGCGAGGTTAACACGTGATCTCACACGCAATTTTTAATCCGCCCCGCGACTTACGCCACGCTATTGTTATTTTATTAGGAATAGTCTTAATGAGATAGAATAGAATAATCAACAATCCACGCGGTTATTTATCGTTAATTTAAAGCTTAACGGATCCTTGATTTTCCGGTTTATCTGAAAGGATCAAAAAGTGATAGCCGCGCCGCACAGAATGTTTTATTAAGCATAGGAGAGTACTTTTTTACACACAGCCTAAAGGACAATCAAGAGCGCTCAGCGCCGCGATCAGGGACGCCTTGCCAGCATAATCACAATAATCAGGTGCATCATGAATAAAAAACGCCTTCAGCCAGCGTTAACCCTCTGGCATAACTGGAAAAGACTCGCTTTTACCAGCCAGACTTTCCTGCAGAAAAAACAGCATAATGCGCTCTGTGCGCCGGAATACGATCCCAGCCAGGAGGACAATATCGTGTTACTTTCTGGCGAAAAAGATCTGCCAGAGATTCCAAAGAAAGTCTGGATGTATTGGGATAATGAATATTTACCGAAATCAATGGCGTTAAATATTAAAAAGATTCGTCAGGATAATCCCGATCATGAAATTCATTTATTAAATCGTTTAACGATAAAAGAAGTTTTACCGGATTTTATCTTTACCTCGACCCAATTAACCGCCCAACAACGCAGCGAAGTGATTCGTCTGGAATTACTGTTGCGTTATGGCGGCATTGCCATTGATTGCAGCACTTTATTATTTGAAGATCTCTCCTGGGTACATCGCGCGCATCAGGAACGTCGCATGGATGTGATTGGTTATTATCACGAAAACGCCACCGTCAACTATCTCGCGCCGGTGATTGAGAGCTGGTTCCTGGCGGCAACCGCCAATAATCCCTTTATCCGCGAGTGGCAAAAACATTACGCGCCGATCAAACATCTCGGCGAACAGAATTACTTCAGTGAATTGACCAAGCGCGATGATTATTCCCTGCTGACGCAGAAAATTGCGCAGCCGCAGCAGCAATTAGGTTCTCTGGCGCAGCAGATCGCCATGCGTGAACATCGCCGGGTGAATCTCTATCTGCGTAAATGCGAGGCGAACGCTTATTACTATCAGCGTTTAAGCGGCTGGAAAAGCGAGGCGTTTGCCCACGCGGTGCTGTTTCACCAGCGTCCACTCACGCCGCCACCGGTGATTAAACTCAGCGGCAATGAGCAGTTGCATCTCGACTTCAACCTGCGGCTCGGTAATTACAACCGCGGCAGTTTGTTGGGTCAGATGATGCAAACGCCTGCGCCGATCGCGCTGGCATCACCCATCAACAAAGCGCGCGCGTAACCAGTGAATTAAGGTGGTCACCGCCCGTGGTACCTGTGCGGCATACGGGCGCACCACCCACAACCGGTCGGCGAACGCATCCACCGCTTGCCACTGCGGCAGCACCTGCTGCAGCGTGCCGCTGGCGAGTGCCGCGCTGGCACTGAAATCCGGCAGCATCGCAATGCCCAAACCCTGCAATGCGGCATCGCGGATCGACTCGCTGTTGTTGGTGGCAAAGTTGCCCTGAATCTTCACCTGCACGGTTTCGCTGCCGCCGTCCGCTAATCGAAAGCGCCACTGCGGCGACTCAAGTCCGCGTGGATAATAAAGACAATTATGCTGCTGCAACGCCTGCGGTGAATCCGGCAGGCCGTTTTGCGCCAGATATGCCGGCGACGCCACCAGCAGCGCGCGGGTTTCACACAGCGGCAGCGCAACATGGGTTTCAGGCAGGCTATCACTGTGGCGAATCGCCAGATCAAAGCCTTCACTGCCGAGCGACACCAGACGATCGGTGACATCCAGCTGCAAGCGCACCTGCGGATAGTCGCGCAGGAAATCGCCAATGATCGGCACCAGTTGCTGACGCGCAAACGCCACCGGCGCTGTGACGCGCACCATGCCACGCACTGGACCGGCTTCATCGCGCACGCTGAAAAAGCTCTGCGCGATACGCGCGAAGGGATCGCGCAGCTCATCCACCAGCTTTTCACCGGCGGAAGTCAGTCGCACGCTGCGCGTGGTGCGCTGTACCAACGCCACGCCCGCCATCTTTTCCAGCTCTTTAATCTTCTGACTCATCGCCGCTTTGCTGACGTCTAATCGTTCCGCCGCGCGCGTAAAACTGCCGAGCTCAGCCAGCACGGTTAACCAGTGCAAATGGACCCAAAGGCTATCGGTTTTAATTTCTTTCATATCGATTGTTCAAAATAATAAATAATCAATTCAACCAGCGCGCTTTTTCTTTCCGGCAGCAAGCGGCAGCATAGCGCCACATCCTACTCTTTTCATGTGAGCAAAAACGAGGTTTTATTTATGCCGTTACTGACATTCGACGTTATTCAGGGCCGTTCAGAATCAGAAATCCGCACATTGCTGGATGCCGCACACCGTGCGGTCTTAACCGCCTTCAAAGTCCCGGCGCGTGATCGTTATCAGATTGTTCACGAAAACAAAGGTTATCAGATGGTCTTTCAGGATACCGGCTTAGGCTTTGCGCGAACCGACAATCTGGTCATGGTGCGCGTATATACCAGCCCGAGAAGTGAAGAACAGAAGTGCCTGTTTATGGCAGAGTTAGCACGCGAGCTGCTGGAAAATTGTGGCGTACAGGGCACGGATTTGATGATTAGTTTTATCACCAACAGTAAAGGCGACTGGAGCTTTGCCGACGGCGAAGCGCAATACCTCACTGGAAAACTCTGATTCCCTTCTCTGCCCTCACTGGCAGCAGCCCGTCCGTTGCTGCCAGGCTAAACCACAGTCAGCCTGAACCCGCCTTAAACGAATCGGAATGCATCGCACAAATCTGGTTGGATGTGTTGCAGCCATGTGACACCCAATATAGATTGTCGCAAAATCCCCGCAGAGGGTCGTTGGCGCAAGGATTGCGTATTCATTCAAAATGAGGATCTGACGTTGTCCGAATTGGTTTCGGTTGTACTCTTTTTGGCTGCGATTGCAGTCTACTCCTTCAAAGCCGGGCGAAATAAATTTTGGTTTAGTCTGATCCTGCTGCTGCTCACGCTGTTTATCGTGCTTAACGTCACGCTGGTCGCCAGCAACTATTTTACCGGCGATGGCATTAATGACGCGGTGCTGTATACCCTGACCAACAGCCTGACCGGCGCGGGCGTGAGCAAATATGTCGTGCCAGCCATCGGACTGATCATCGCGCTGTTCTCGCTATTTTGCCTGCTTTCATGGTTACTGCGCCGCCGTAAGCGGCCGCATCACCTCGGCTGGAGTTTGCTGGCGATTGCCTGTGCTGCGGGTTCGGTACAAACCACGCCTGCGTTCCGCCAGGTGAAAGAGCTGATCGCCTCACATTCGCGCCTCGCCGATTCGGACTTCGAAACCTATTACAAAACGCCTAATAAGGTGATCGCCGAGCCAAAGCTCAACCTGGTCTACATTTATGGCGAAAGTCTTGAACGCACCTACTTCGATCAGCAGGCATTTCCCGGTCTGGCCCCGGAACTCAGCCGCGAAAAAGATAACAGCATCGATTTCAGCCAAACCGAACAATTGCCTGGCACTGATTACACCATCGCGGGCATGGTGGCTTCACAGTGCGGCATCCCGCTGTTTGCGCCTTTTGATGGCAACGCCTCGGCCTCGCTCTCCAGCTTCTATCCGCAGAATATTTGTCTGGGCGACATCCTGAAAAACTCTGGCTATGAGAACTGGTTTATTCAGGGCGCCGATTTACGCTTCGCCGGTAAAGACACTTTTCTGCTGTCGCATGGCTTTGATGCGGCCAACATGTATGGCTCGCAGGAGCTGAAAAGTCGCGTCGCCGATCCCGGCTATCGTAATAACTGGGGCTACTACGATGACACGGTGATGGACGAGGTGTTTGAGAAATACGAAGAGCTGTCGCGCGCGCAAAAACGCTTCGCATTGTTCACCCTTACCGTCGACACCCATCACCCGGATGGTTTTATCTCGCGCAGCTGCCAGCGTAAAAGCTACAGCTATGATGGCAAACCAAACCAATCCTTTAGCGCGGTCGCCTGCTCGCAGGAGCATGTGGCGCGTCTGATTGAACGCATCAAAGCGTCGCCGTGGTTTAAAAACACCATCATCGTGGTGACCTCCGATCATCTGGCGATGAATAACACCGCGCATCAATATCTGATCAAGCAGCCGCGCCGTGACCTGTTTATGGTGATTCGTGGCGATCAGCCTCAGGCGGAAGTGCTCGACGCCAAACGCAGTACGCTGGATAACGGCGCCACGGTGCTGGATATTCTCGGCGGGGATAACGCGATTGGACTTGGTCGCAGCGGCCTCTCTTCCACCTCGCTGTCAACCGAGTTTGAAGACATGGCGAAGCGCGTCACGGCGTGGAAAGCGGATATTATTCAACTGTGGAATTTCCCCAGTAAGATGGACAGCTTTACCGTCGATCAACAAAAAAACACCTTCACCTTCTCCGGCGCAACCTTCAAATTGCCGATTCTGTTCCGCGTCTCCGATAAGCATGTTGAACCGCTGCCCGAAGGCGAATACGCGGAGCCACTGCGTTATCAGCTGGCTAAATTTGCTGCCGACGACAAATTCGTTTGGGTCGATCGCTGCTTTAAAATGGCGCGCCTGTGGCAGCCAGATTTAGCTCTGTCGAACGATTTGTGTGTTTCGATGGGACAGATGGGCGCCAAACCGAGCGTTACCCGCATTGATAAACCGCAGTGGAAAGCGAAAGTCAGCTTCCCCAAAGCCGAAGTGAGTGCGGCAACCTTCCAGCTCAACGAGCAGCAGATTCGGATTGAAGACAATGCGATTCGCTACAACGCAGACCGCTTCCTGTTATCAGTGCCTGGCGCGCCAACCAGCGTGAAGAGTTTTAAAGGGATATCTCGCCCGGAAGAGTGGGGACGCTGGTCAAATGCCAATCTGGCGCCGGAAGTGAATATTGAGTACACCGATCCGCTGCCAGAACGCTTTGATGTGGTGATCACCGCGCGGGCGTTCGGTCCGAATGCGCACCGTCCGATTCCGGTGCGCGTTGGCGATGAAGAGCAGCAACTGAATTTAGGTGAAGATTTCTCCACCACCACGCTGCATTTCACCAATCCAACCGGCAGCCGCAATTTGATCATTGCGCCGCCGGAGCCGCAGGAGTCAAATGTCGGCAATATTATCGGCCAGGATCCCCGCAAACTGGGGATCGGCATGGTGGATATAAAAATAATTCCGCAAAACTAACGTAGGTTGCGCAGCGCCTCCAGCTTTTCGCGTTGCGTCCCCTCCGCCGTAAAGTTCTCTGCCGCCAGCCAGCGTTCGAAGCCCTGTTTCACCTGCGGCCAATCGCTATCAATAATCGAGAACCAGCAGGTATCCCGGCTGCGGCCTTTATAGACAATCGCCTGACGGAAAGTCCCTTCGAACTGAAACCCTAAACGCTGTGCCGCGTTTCGTGATGGCTGGTTGCAGCTGTCGCACTTCCACTCATAGCGCCGGTAGCCCAGTTGCTCAAAGGCGTAGCGCATCAGCAGATAGTGCGCTTCAGTGGCCATGCGCGTTTGTTTGAGCAACGGCGAGAAGGCGACGTGGCCGATCTCCACCGATCCGTTTGTCGCATCGATGCGCATTAACGCCAGGCTACCGACCGCGCGGTTGCTAACGGGATCGATCACCGCGAAATGCATCGGATCACGTCCGTTTTCCAGCTGACGCGCATAGGCAATATAGGCCGCTTCATCGGCAAAAGGTTCGGCGAACATATAGGTCCAGTCACGGCCATCTTCAGCCAGCGCATAGGCAGCATAGAGTTCGCGGCCATGACGCTCGGCACTCAGCGGTTCAAGGCGGCAATAGTCACCGGTGAAGGTTTCATAGCTCGGCCAGGCGCGGGGTTGCCAATCTGGCAGCGGAAATCCTACCGGTTGTCCGTAATCATTCGTGTGTTGCGACATAGCTTAATTCCTTTATCAGTCAGGGCCAGAAACGCAGAGTGCCACTTTGCTGGTGTGTTAAAAAGCGCCACAATGGTTGAAATTGATGGATCCACGGAACCGCGTAAATGAGTGATATTGCACTGCATCGATTATTGTTGGCCCCGCTAGAGACCAACGGCGAGCTGACGCTGCAACAGCAGCTGTTCCAGCGTATCAAGCAGGCGATTCTGAGCGGCAAACTCGCTGCCGGTACGCGTTTGCCCGCAACACGCCAGCTGGCGCTGGATCTCGCGGTTTCACGCAATACGGTGATCGCCGTCTGGGCGCAACTGCAGGCTGAAGGATTTTTGCTGAGCGATCGCCAGGGCAGTCGCATCAGCAATATGGCGCAGCTACCGCAGGAAACTCAGCCGCCCGCCAGCAGCGAAATTGCCTTGTCACCGCGCATCGCTCAGTTGCGATCCAGCCATCGCACATTGAGTCAGGAGATGGCGCTACGGCCCGGCGTTCCTTCGTTAGCACATTTCCCGCTGGCTCAGTGGCGACGGGCGCTGAACCGCGTGATGCTGCATCAGCCGCAGCAACTGCTGGGCTATGGCGATCCGCTCGGCGAACGCACGCTACGCGCCGCGCTGGCGCAGCATCTGGCATTAGCGCGCGGCGTGCGCTGTACGCCCGAACAAATCGTGATTACCGAAGGCGCGCAGCAGGCATTAACGCTGTGCGTGGCGCTGCTCAGCAGCCCTGGCGACATCGGTTGGGTGGAGGAGCCGGGATATCGCGGGGCGAAAGCGGCGATGTGGCTGGGAGATATGCGTATTGAACCGATAGCGGTCGATGCACAAGGTCTGGCGCCGCAGCCGCAGGACTGGCAGCAGCGTCCGCCGCGCCTGATTTACACCACGCCAACGCACCAATATCCCACCGGCGCAATCATGAGCGCACCGCGTCGTCTGGCGCTGCTGGCGGCCGCGCGGCAACAGCAAACGTGGATTATCGAAGATGATTACGACAGCGATTTTCGTTACAGCGGCGAGCCAATCGCCGCCATGCAAGGCATGACGCAGCCAACGCCGGTGATCTACGTCGGCTCGTTCAGCAAAACGCTGTTTCCGGCGCTACGCCTCGGGTTTATGGTGTTGCCGCCGCAGCTGGTCGCGCCGCTGCGCCCTGCGCTGCATGAACTGCTGCGCGGCGGTAATCGTCCTGAGCAGCAGGCGCTGGCGCTGTTTTTACGCAGCGGTGATTTTAGCCGTCATTTGAGCAAAATGCGCCGTCTGTACCGCCAACGGCAGGCGACGTTGCGACAGGCATTACAGCAAACGTTTGGCGCACAGGTTCCGTTGCTGGGCGGCGAATGCGGCATGCATCTGGTGTTATCACTGGCTGCGGATCAAAACGATATGGCGTTGGTGGATCGGCTGATCCAGAGTGGCTACGCGCCGGGCGTGCTGTCGGGATTTTATCTCGGCGAGCAGAAGCAACAAGGGCTGGTGCTGGGTTACGGTAACACCAGCACCAGCCAGATTACGGCGGGCGTCGCGCAGTTAGCGCGTCTGCTGCGCAGGAATTAACCGCGGAAGAAGATTTCGCCTGATTTGCCCATCACGATCTTACCGGTGTCATCGGTGATCAGGATGTAGTTGGCATTGATGTACGCCCAGTGCGTGCCTGGCTGCGGCGCTGGCAGATGGCGTGGCTTCCACTCAACAATGGTGTACTGTTTTTTACGGTACTCATCTGGCACCACATCGCCCACTTTGTACTCTTTGTAGTCGATGATGATGGTGTTCAGATCGTAGTTGTTTGGCGCCGTCGCATTGCCGCTTTGCGGTGGACGAATCGGCGCGACATCGCCGCTGGATTCAGCCGGTTCATTGCTGACAGGCGCATCGGCGGCCGGCGCCTGAGCGGGTGCATCAGCGGCGGGTGCCTGGGTTTGCGCGTCGGGTGCGGTTTGCTGCACCTGTGGCGGCATGGGTACGGCGTCTGTTTGCTCGCCTTCCGCCAGCGCGGCCGGAGCAAGGCTTAAAGCGCCCAGAAAAATTCCTGCAGAAAGAAGATTGACGTGTGTCCTGCGCATGGGTGATTTCCACTCTGGTTAATTATTAACTGTCCATTTAACTGACACGTTAAGCACGCAGAAGGTTCCCCCGGCGCGCTTAGCGCGTCAAATTTCGCTGCTCAGCATACCTCAGCTCAGGCGCTTTTTGGCGCAGTAAAATTGCAAGCAACCATGTTAGTTTTTGTCGTGCGCTTTATTTGCCAGATCCATCAATAACGCGATGCCCAGATAGTTACTCCAGTTAAACGCGTTCTGCAGCACCACAATCGCATTGCCGTTCTGTTTATCAAAGCCAATAAAGCTGGAGTAACCGCCGATATAGCCAACCTGATAGGTAATCTGCTGATCGCCGTAGGTATCCGTAACCCAGGCGATATTTTGTGACTGATTGCCGTGCTGTTCGTAGCCGTGATTGACCTGCGCAAACGCCGCATTGAGCGAAGCGCCCGCGCCGTCATGCAGGTGCGCATCCAGATAGCGAATCAAATCGCGCGCGTTGCTGTAGAGGCTGGCGGCCGCCACCATATTGTTTTTAAACGCCCAGTCCGGCGTGATTTGCCCGCGAGGAATCAGCTTAGGCTGATCGCCGGCATGACCGAGCGCACGCCACGGATAGCCGCGCAGGCTCTGCGGCTTGAAGCTGCTGCTGGTCATGCCCAGCGGCTGGAACAGATTACGCTGCGCCAGCGTTTCGATGTCCTGATGGAAGCGATATTTAAGGATGTAGCCCAGCAGCGCATAGCCGAGATTGGAATAGCGCGCGCCAGGATGCGCGGGCGCGTCAAAGTCGACCAGATAATCCAGCACGGCATCGCTGTCGAGGTTGCCATAAAAGTTCTCGCCGCTACGCAGATAGCCCATAAATTTCATGAACATCGGCAAATCCATATCCTGACGCGGCAAGCCCGAGGTGTGCGTCACCAGCTGCAACAGCGTGATGCGTTTGGCATCGGCGCTCAGCGGCACGTTGGGCGGCAAAAGCGTCGCTAAGGTGTCGTTCCAGTGCAGTTCACCGCGATCCACCAGCTCAATAATCACCTCCGCGGTGATGCCTTTACTCAGCGAGCCGAGCGCAAATAAAGTGTCTGGCGTAATGGGATAACGGTGCAGCGCATCGGTGACACCAAAACTGTAGAATTCAGGCTGGCTGCGTTGATGGATAATGGCGATGCTGATGCCAGAAACCTGCTTTTGCTGCATGTAATGGCGCACGATGTCATCGACGTTTTCATTAAATGTCGCGTGTGAAAGATAGACTTTATCGCTGACGGGCGCGGAGGTTTGCGACAAGGTGCCGCAGGCGCTGAGCAATACGCTCATGCCCAGCACAATGATGCATATTGTTAAACGATGGCACAGCACCCGTTTATTCCTGGCGAAGGTAATCATGGCAATGGATTGAGCGAATTTTTATGTTTTATAAAGGGTGCGACGGGTGTTGGTGGCGAAATATAGCACAGAAGAAAGTCAGCGCCACCTGCCAAAAACAGGTGGCGGCGGGGATTATTGATTAACGGGAATAACCGATCCTTTATAGTGCTGGTTAATAAATTTAGCAGTTTGCTTTGACTCCAGATCTTTCGCTAGTTCCAGAATACGCGGATCGTGCGCTAGTTTCGGCGTGGTGACCAGCACGTTGGCATACGGATTATCTTTCGCCTGTTCCAGCGCCAGCGCATCCTTCGACGGCACTAAACCGGCCTGCAACGCGTAGTTGCCATTGATGATCGCCAACTGCGCATCATCCAGCGCGCGCGGCAGCTGCGGCGCTTCCACTTCGATAATCTTCAGATGGTGCGGGTTGTCAGTAATGTCTGCGGAAGTCACCAGCGTATTGGCGCTGCTGCTTTTCAGTTTGATCAAACCATTGGCCTGCAACAGATAAAGTGCGCGGCTCAGATTGGTGACATTATTCGGTACCGCCACCTGCGCGCCATCAGGCAGATCTTTCAGTGATTTCACTTTGTGCGAGTAGATGCCAAGTGGCTCAATATGCACGGTGGCGACCACAGAAAATTTCTCGCCCAGCGCTTTTTCCTGATCGCGCAGATAAGGCACATGCTGGAAGTAGTTGGCATCCACGTCACCGCGCGCCAGCAGTTCGTTGGCGTTGAGGTTGCCGTTGAGTTCAATCACTTTGAGATCGAGTTTCTTGTCGCTCTGTTTGATGTGGTTGAGGATTTCGCTGTGCGGTACGGCATCGGCCGCCACGCGCAGCGCGGCCGCCGAAGCGTAAGTGCTGAACACCGAAACCATCGCCAACGCTGCTATCACCTTTTTATTCATCTGCTTCCCTTAGTTTCTTATGATTTAACGCTATTGAGAGTGTCAGCGTAATAACGCTGCGCCACGTCGCGATGCGATCGCAAACGTCCTTTGAGATAGTTCCAGCCCACTTCACGCAGCAGCGGATTGCTGGGATCGCTGGTCGGTCCGTGCGCTTCTGCCGCTAGCTGCGGCGGTAATTGATACAGCGGCACTTCGGCGTCGAGCTGCGCGCCGAGGAAGAAAGCGATGGAGATGCGCTGCTGTTTTGCCGGCGGCGACACTACACGATGCACGGTGGCGCGCAGATAACCGTTGGTGGCGATCTCCAGCAGTTCGCCGATGTTCACCACAAAAGCACCCGGTTTCGGCAGCGCATCAATCCACTGATCTGGCGCGACTTCAACCTGCAATCCGGGTTGATCGTCCTGCAACAGAAAGGTCAGAAAGCCGGAATCCTTATGCGCGCCGACACCTTGCTGGCTGGCAGCGGCATCCTGACCCGGATAGCGAATCAGCTTCACATGTTCGTTGGGGTGCGTGCCGTACAGCGCATCGAAAGCGTCCGGCGGCAGCGACAGGGATTTGGCGAAGGCGCGCAGTAAACGCAGCGCCACGTCAGTCATCGCCTGCTGCCACGCGTGGATCACCGGACGCAGCTGCGGTAGCGCCTGCGGCCACAAATTGGGTCCTTGCAGCTGCTTCCACGCCGGATCGTCTGCTTGCAACGTCAGGGCGGCCCGTTCTGCACCGATATCAAACTGCTCACGCTGATCGCGCTGCTCACGGGTGTATTCCACGCCCGCGCGGTTGTAGCCACGAAAATGCGGTGAATGGATCATCGAAACGCGCTGCTTCTCTTCATCTGGCAAGGCAAAGAACGCGCGCGTGATGCTTTGCACGTTCTGCAGCAGCTGCGGATTGATGCCATGATTCACCAGATAGAAGAAGCCGACGTCTCGCGCGGTTTCGCGCAGCTCGGCGAGGTATTGCGCCTGTTCCGCATCCGGCAGTTCCAGCAGGGCTAAATCCAGTACCGGCAATGTGCTGGCCATACTTTTGCATCCTTCGTGCAGAAAAATTCTGCCTTTACGCTGCCATCTGCTGACAAATGCAGCCAATACTGTTGCGCGATAAGTTATGGCGAATCATTTTTAGGAGAGGTTCAGCAATCGATATGCAAAAAGCGATAAATCGCGCCCGCTTCCCGCTATAATCGCCGCCAATTAACTTTGGGCATGGCCCATCAATGAACAGCAGGAGACGCCGTATGAACCAGGGTCCGTTAACCGAAAAAGAGCTCAACTGGCTTGAAGATATGCTGGAGAAATACGGCAACGAACACTCGGTGGTGGATACCGCTGAGCTGGACGGCATGCTGACGGCGTTGCTCTCAGGCCCGAACGACATCGAACCGAGCGAATGGCTGGTGGCGATGTGGGGCGGCAAAAAGCACATTCCAAAGTGGTCGAATGAGCGCGAGATGGATCGCTTTATGACGCTGACCTTCCAGCATCTGAACGACATCGCCGAGCGTCTGGCCGAGTTCCCGGAGCAGTTTGATCCGCTGTTTGGCACCCAAGAGATGGAAGGCCAGGAATTCACCGTGGTGGAAGATTGGTGCTATGGCTATTTGCGCGGCGTGGCGCTGGATGCGGACTGGTCGCTGCTGCCAGAATCACTGCAGCCGATGATGGATACGATTGCCTTGCACGGCAGCGAAGATCATCTGGCGAAGCGCGAAGCCTTCACGCCGGAAGAGTTTGAAGCCAGCATCGAGGCGATTCGCCCCGCGGCGCTGGAGCTGCATGAATACTGGCAGGAACAGCGCATGGCGCAGCCCGATCCTGAACCTCAACTGCCGCACTTTGCCGGCGAGAAAACCGGCCGTAACGATCCTTGCCCGTGCGGCAGCGGTAAAAAATATAAGCAGTGCTGCGGTAAATAATATTTGCACCTTCCGTAGCGGCGCAATTTATTGCGCGTCCCTGGCCTTTTAATCGCGCCGCTACCGATATGTGCGTTTTTTCAGGGAGCCGGTTTCACCTCGGTCACCCAGGTTGACAACTGCCATGCGCCGCCCGCACGAATCGCGCGGCACATGCCGGTGGTGGCATCGCTGCTCTGCTCAAACGCTTTGCCATCCCACACCCACGCCGCTGTACTCCAGCAATCGCCGATGCCGCGCCCTTTCTGCGCTTCTGAGATCACACCTTCACTGTAATCAGAGCCGGAATCCGTCACCAGCTGCGGCGTGCCCTGCAATGCTTTATCGATCAGCCAATAGCCATAACCTTCGTTATACGCTCCGCGCCAGCACAGCGCGGCGATCAGCACATGCGCATCATCAACCGGCGTTAAGGTCAGCGGCTCCGCGCCCTCTTCCGGCTGATCGTCGGACGGAGCCAGATTGTCGCAGCTGTCGTCGTCGGTGAGTGAGGCGATCAGCTTTGGCTTCAACAGCGCCAGCTCATCGGCCGTCAACGGACGCGCATCGGCCTTAGCCACTTTTACCTGCTGAATCACCGGCATCGCCATCGCTGCCGGTACGCTGCTTTCCGGCTTGTTCCCTTTGCGCACCAACGCGCCCGGCGTACTAAGACGACCTTGCGCATCATCCATCTTCAGCAGCACCGCAAATGCGCCATTACTGGAGAGATCGAAAGGCTCATCACCACCGCGAAACTCCACTTTGCCGCTGCCTTTAATGCCGTTAATTAGCGCCTGGGTTTGTTCATCCGTCAGCGTCCATTCGTCGTTATCGGCTTTCGCCACGTCGCCCAGCGCACGATCATCAATCCACAACGCTAAGTTGTTCACCACTTTAGAATCGTCATCGCCGGTATCGGCCAGCACCACGCGACCATGCGTCACCGCATTCGCTCCGCCCGCGCGTACCAGCAACACCGAGCCGCCCGCGCCCTCTTCAGCGCTGTAACCGGCGGCACGACAGGTCAGCGTGTTATCGCAAGCCAGTTCCCAGTCTTTGTGGCTAAAGGAGACGCCGTCTTGATCTGCCAACAGCGGCGCACTCATGCTGGCAAGTAGCGACATCGCCAGCAGCAATCGGGTAATCATGCCATCTCTCCATAATGGTAAAGGTGGCTAGTGTGATGATTTTTGTGACGCGGGAGAAGTGAATTTTTGGCGGCGATGCTGATTTAAAGCGCCGCCACAATCTGCTGCCGCAACCACTGCTGGGCCGGATCGCGGTGCAGACGTTCATGCCACAGCAGCAAAATATCAAAGCCTGGCACCTCCAGCGGCAGATCGACAACCGCGAGGTGCGAATCGTGACGCACCAACCGCTCGGGCAGTACCGCCACTAAATCACTGCTCGCCAGCGTTTCCTGCATAAACAAGAAGTGCGGCACCGACAGCACCACGCGGCGTGAACGCCCGAGCTTCGCCAGCGCATTATCGGTGGCGGCGCTAAAGCCACCGCCATCGGGCGATACCATGACAAATTCCAGCTGACAGAATTGATCCAGCGTCGGTGGACGTTGCAATTGCGGGTGATCGCGCCGTCCCGCCAGCACATAGCGCTCGCTGAACAGTTTGCGTTGATGCAGCGTCGGCGGCGCGTTATCGCCCGTATGAAACACCACATCCAGCTCACCTTTTTCCAACTGCTGTGCTACCAGCGGCGGATTCAGCGCCAATATCGCCATACGACTTTGCGGCGCAGCTGCGCGGATCAGGTTGAGCGCGGGCAGCACCAACGCCGACGAGGTGTAATCGGTGGCGGCGATGCGCCAGGTGATATCGGCATTGGCCGGATTAAAGGTATCGGGCGGCGCTACCGCACGCTCAACCGCTTCCAGCGCCAGACGCAGCGGCTCACGCAAAGCTGCTGCGCGCGCCGTTGGCAGCATGCCACGCGGCCCCGGTAACAATAGCGGATCGTCAAAATGCCTACGCAATCGCGCCAACTGAGCGCTGACGGAAGGCTGCGAGAGATGCAAACGCTGCGCCGCGCGCGTGACGTTGAGTTCGCTTAACAGCACGTTGAGCGTCTGCAGCAGATTCAAATCCAGCGAGTCGATATTCACTATGGCTATACCTGGGATAACAGCAATTGATTTCCACTATAGTCAGCGCCGACTTAATCTGCAGTGGTTTTCATCTCACAGGATTAAGCCCATGAATGTACTGATTGTGTATGCCCATCCGGAACCGCGTTCGCTGAGCGGTTCACTTAAAGACTTTGCCGTGCAGCATCTGCAGCATGCCGGACATCAGGTGCAGGTCTCTGATCTCTATGCGATGCAGTGGAAAGCGCCGCTCGACGCTGCCGACACGCGCGCCCCATTAGTGGGCGACCACTTCGATGCGACGCTGGATTCTCGCTTCGCCTACGATCATCAGCTACAGGCCGCCGATATCGCCGCGGAGCAGGAAAAATTGCGCTGGGCCGATACGGTGATTTTCCAATTTCCGCTGTGGTGGTTTTCGATGCCCGCCATCATGAAAGGCTGGTTTGACCGCGTTTACGCCAACGGTTTTGCTTACGGCGTGGGCGAGCACAACGAACAGCATTGGGGCGATCGTTACGGCGAAGGCAATCTTAGCGGCAAACGTGCAATGCTGGTGGTGACGACCGGCGGATGGGAATCGCACTACAGCCCGTGCGGCATTAACGGCCCGATCAACGATCTGCTGTTTCCGATTCAGCACGGCATGCTGTTTTATCCCGGCTTTAGCGTGCTGCCGCCGTTGGTTTTCTATCGGGTACAAAAGTCAGCAGCAGAACGATTTGCTGGCTGGTGCGATGCGCTGGCTACAAGGCTAGATACGTTGGCGGAAACCGCGCCAATTGCCTACCGTCAGCAGAACAGCGGCGACTATGAGATTCCTGCGCTGACCTTAAAGGCGGAGTTTGTCCTGGAAGAGAGTGGCTTTGGCGTGCATGTGAAGCGGTGAAAGGTGGCAGACTCGGCGCTGAGCCTGCTGTTACTCGTACAGCCAGCGCCCCGCTTTTGCTGATTCAATCAACATTCCCAGCGTGAAATCGGGTACCACCGGCACTTCACGCTTATTGAATGGATTGAGAATCTGCGCCAGCGAGGGCTCATCGGGATAGTAGGTTTCAATGACGAATCCGCCGCGATCGACGCTGAACTCGCCGAAGAACTCATCCATCAGCGCAGCGGCTTCTTCACGCTCGAAGTTAAGATCGCTATCGATATCAATCTGCGGCGTCAGCGTCTTTTGCTTAAACAGGTAAACGCCGTCGTAACGCCGCACCAGCTCGTAGATACGCTGCTCAATTTCAACTGTCATCGCTTCTGCACCTCCACTGATTTCACCGGAGCGCCATTCTGCCATGCAATCCCAACAGTTGGATGAAAAAAATCTCTGCAGGAGAATTTTGAGACAAAGAGCCAGTTTTCCCAGCCGGGATGCCTGGTTTATTGCGTTAATGCATCCCGCGCTTCTTTCAACTCATCTCGCGCGTCAGCCAGTTTACGCTGCTGCTTCTCAATTTTATCGCTGCGGCCTTTGGCCTGCGCTTCCCTTAGATCTTGTTCGCGCTCCTGCACTTTCAATTGCTTCTCGGCCACTTTCTGCTGGCGCGCTTTAAGCAAGCCGCTGTCGGTGCAGTTTGCATTGGTTTCGCGTAACGCCTTTTCCAGACCGGCGATGCGCGCAGCATTGCCATGCTCACGCGCCATCGCCAGCTCTTGCTGGATATCCTGCTTTTTAGCGGCGCAGCCGGTGGCTGGGTTGGCAGCCTGAACAGACGTCACGGTCAAAGCAGACAAAAGAATCGAAAGGGAAATCAGGGTGTTTTTCATGGTGAACTCTTGGTTTACGTTGACGGGCGCTATTATACGAAGAGTTCTTAAGAGGATCTTAAAGGTGCAAGCAACTTACTAAGCCGTTTCCATTAAGCTGCCGTTTGACGGTGAAAAAAGGCTTGGCGCTATTAATTTGATACACATAACGCCAAACTCACCTCGGACATGATGTGGCTCCGCCTCACAATTGGC
This sequence comes from Pantoea leporis, assembly GCF_028048155.1. Lineage (NCBI taxonomy): Bacteria > Pseudomonadati > Pseudomonadota > Gammaproteobacteria > Enterobacterales > Erwiniaceae > Pantoea > Pantoea leporis. The sequence continues at coordinate 166,923 of NZ_JALMEU010000003.1, read as the reverse complement.
GTTGAATCAAACTCGTGTGAATCGTTTTAATTTCACCTTTTAAGTTATCTCCGCGATACACCATCGACGTATCGTACCGTTGATACTTATCTTCTCGTGTGGCGCTAAACCAATTAAACGAACCAACACACAGTAAACGCTCGTCCCCAATTACGATTTTACTGTGAACGCGATTGACCAGCTTAGTAGTAACACCAAACTCATTCAGTTTTTCCAGTGCGCTGTGAAGCCGCCGCTGTTTTTCTTGACGCTTTTCATAATCACTATGTTCGGTATTGTAATGCTTGTCCGTCACCACAGTAATATCAACACCGCGAGCACGTGCCTGAATCATTGAGTTTAAAAAGCCAGTTTGCTCAAGCATTTGCCAGGTCAACCAAGGAGAGACAATGGTAATGCTCTTCTCGATTGTACCCAATGTCTGATTCAGAAATGCATCATGCTGATCTACCCCATGTAGCGTAGAAACGGGCATCTGGGCTGCGTTCAAGTCTTTACGTACCTGAAATTCAAACGCTAATGCGTTGCTGTCTTGTGCAAACAAGTATTTTGCCAATAATCCTCTTGGCGAAGAGGCAGGTTGGATCTCAAATAAATCCATGTCCCCAAAGACCAGGAAACTATCTTTAGCGCGGGAGACCGCAACGTTCAACATGCTGCTGTCGCTGTCGATAAATCCACCATCCTCATGTTTGGAATAAACTGGGGAGAAGATCACGATTGCTCTTTCTGCACCTTGCAGGGAGTGAACAGTGCCGACGGTCAGTGAATCATCATCTCCACCACAGTTAATACCCAGCTTACTCAATGAGGCTCTAATAGCGTTCACCTGCGCCGAAAATGGCGTTACGATTCCCACCGTTTGATGCAGTGGTTTGTCATAATGATGCTCTATTTCTTCTTTATGGGTCGCCAGCCAAGCCGCTATTGTCTCGGCTTCACAAGTGTTGTATCGGCTGCCACCGTTTGCCCGTTTACCCAACCCATTAATATGCAGATAACCCATCGCTGGAAAAAGTGTCTCTTTTTCACCGCCCCGTTTTGGCTGTAACTTGCCGTGGTAGCAGAGCGCGTTACAGTAACCGATGATGTTATCGAAACAGCGGCGATGCTCATACAGATACATGCCGCGGGCCAGATCCGGGTCATACTGGTAGCGCGAGCTAAATTGGGCGATTTTCATCACGCTGCCCGATGCCGAGCTTTTCCCTGAATCACATATAAGCGCATAAGACTCCGCTAGCGCTTCCTGAGTACCGACAGGGAGGAGGTTCTCCTCAACCATATTGCCGATATCAATGCCCGGCAAACTGTTCCAGATGGGTGCGATCTGTTCCGTATCGCCAATTACTAACGCTTTTTTTGCTAATGCGAAGGAGGCTGCGGCTACCTCCGGCAATACCTGCCCCGCTTCATCAACAATTAATAAATCGGCAAAATTATAAAAATATCCGGATTCAAATTTCTTAGCGCCGCCAACATGTTCGCTGATGACCATATGACGAGGCAGCATGTAACAGGTCATCACCACACAAGGGGTGAGCTTCATTCTTCGATGCCAGCGAGCCAGGGTAGCTTTCGCCCCCTTACGACCTTTTTCCTTTCGAAGATCGCCAATGGCGGCCATGTCCATCAGCCATCGCCCCTCCCAGTAGTGAGATGCAGTAAGAAATGCCGGGAATCGGATAGCCGTATCGGCGAGCGCATCAGCCACAGCAAGGGTTATCTCATCTTTGCCCGCATGTCCCAGGGAAACCGAGAAACCATGCCAAACTCGCAGAGCTTCGCTTTCACGTCTGGAAACGTCCTGAGCAAAATCAATCTGCTGCTGGTACTTGGCCTGCTCTTTTTGGGCGCGAGCAATAAGCCCGTCGATATAAGCATCAACATCTTCCGGCGCTGAGCCCTTAAACTCGGCCATTCTTGTACCAAACGTAGTGTCGAGTAAGAGGTTAATCTGATAGTGGCGCTTTGTACGAACCGCGGGAATCCAGGAGAAGATCGCATAGAGCATCGACTCGCTGGCACGATACTGTTGCCACTGCTTTTTACCCTGAGTTAACAACGCAATGTCTTTTGTGCTATCGAGCAGTAGCTTACTTTTATCGTGAATATAAAGGTCGAGGTCTTCGCTAAGGTGGATCCGCTCCTCGCGAATGCGGATCAAATTCCCCCAAGCCTGCTCAATATGTTTAAGCTGAGCTAACTGCGTGGTTAATCGCTCATGTAGTAGATTCACAACTTGTTCTGGAGAACGGCATTCCGCAGATGGGAAGGCTACTTTTGCCCTCTCCAGATAAAGTACCAGCGCATCTTCAACGTATTCGGTAGATTCCACACGGTTGAAAAAGTCTTCAGTCTGGTACTGTTTAGCGGCCTCAGCTTCACGCATTTGAGAAGGGAAATAAGCACCATAACTTTTTAGTTCCGGTAGCCAGCGCCCGGCCATAGCCCCTGTTCCAGTGGAAAAGTCTTTACCGAAGGCCTCAATGATATTGGTAACGGCTTGGTTGTTGGTTGAGGTGGCAATCACTACCGGTGGTTCAGATTTGTTAAATGCCGCTTTAACCCATTCAGTAGCAATGATAGAGAGAACAAGTGTAGTTTTTCCAGTTCCCGGCGGACCATTGACGGCAAGGATATCGCCCGACTGCTGCGTGAGATAATGGTTAAGAGCGTCGCGCTGCGCCACAGCAAGCGGGAATTCATCTCCTGAATGGCCTAATCGCTCGCTGAATTTCGCATTAGATGCAAGCAACGGTTCCAGGATCGGCCTGGCAGCCGAAGCAAAGCGTGTTAATAGCGGAACCTCTTTCTTGCACACCCGAAGATGATCATACAGAGGGAGGATATGGCGGCTGGCACCGCCGGGCTGGTTGGCTTTTATAACGTAACCATATTCGGCGAGTTCATATTGCTCGTGGGTGGCGACCCATTGTCCGATTACGTATTCCAGCAAATTGCTTATTTCAGTCTGAAATTTTTGCCACTGCAGCTGATGCTTCTCATACCGCTGGGCTCGCTGCTCGTCATTTTCCTCTTCGTATTGCTGTTCGTAATCCACTTCAAAGGTGGTCGAGTTATGCGTGGTTTTATAACTATCATATTGCGCCATCTCGCCAATTGAGAAGGTGCCTTTTGGGAGAGGCTCTAATAGATCACGGGGGATAGTGGCCGATGAAGTAGGGAACAAAAAACCTTCGCGATTAAGTAGCGCAGATGATACCAGCGGTGTGACTATTCCAGGAGCGCCTGCCGTTCGCTCTTTGCCGTGCTGTAGCAAACGTAACCAGGCTTTAGGTCGTAGCACTACCTCAACGGTTTTTACCGTGTCACCTTCACCCTCAAAAAACGCATTAACAGTCTCTTCATCCAGCCGTCCCGTGCTGATGTCCACCCAACGAGTAAATTTATCCGCATCCTTACGCTCAAATGCCCCTTTCCCTGATTCGGCATCGGCTAAAGAATTACGCCAGTATGATGTGAATCCCAGAGTATTCCTGTCCATTATCCATCCCTTGACATAATAAAATTATTGATTTAATTGATATTAACGCAACCCATGGTTGAACATTGTCCACGATGAGAACGCGATCGCAATAATTTGTTTATGTTGCTAAGGGAGTGAGATTAGGTAAAAAGCCAGATTTCAGACACAAAAAAAGCCGCTCGTAAGCGACTTAATTTTGCATCAATCGATGGTGCGAAGGCCGGACTCGATAATCAATTCAAGCATTTGATTTTAAATAAAAAACAACAAAACACCACTGTTAATGCCCCCTTATGTGCCCCCAATTTTTTTTTGGCGAAATCTTCATAGATATCCTTTCACTAAATTTTTGTATTGCCCGTTTCAAGTAAAAGCCTGCTTAATGTGGCGGATTCGTTCTAAGGTTGAAATCCACATAATCATTTTCCACCTAAAAAAAGATTTTAATAATTATCCTTCACATTATTCACTTATTGATTTTTATTATTAGAAACATAAACTTATACTGTGAATGATTGGTGCAGGGTGACGATTATCATTCATATCAGGTGAAGTCTGGACGTAAAAAAACGGCTTTCGCCGGTAAATATCGTCATGTTGCTGTGGGATCATCGCACCTTAGCAGCTAATCGCTCATGCTCTATCCCTTGAGATCGAGATTGGATTGCACCACTGACTTTTTACGAGGCTTTAGTCAGTGATGCCCCGTGCTACCGAATGATGCTCTTAAGTAGCAGGTCAAACATATTTATGTTATGCGGAATCTTATGGCGGTTGGCCTCCATGTAAGCGCGATAGGAAGGATACAAATAGCGCTTAGAGGCTGAAGTGGCCGGATGCTCGCATTCTACTATTGAGTGCTCTTAGCTCTCACGCCCTGTGGATGGCTGAAATGCTGCATAAGCAGGCGCACTATAACAACGTTAAGCTCATCGCTGATTTTTCCTTTACCTGCGAATCGTGCTTGTTTGCCGGAATGATTTCCAGGAAGTGCAGGATAGCCGATGGCGCGCTATGACTGTTGGGCGTGCGAACTTGTCAGCGATTAGCCAATTACCGCAGTGCTTGCAAAGATCCCAGAGTAATGACCGATGCAAACATCACCTTATTCAGTCCGGCCAGCATGGTAGCGATTTACGCAATTATGCTTTTCCGCTGCCTCAGGCACCGGTTACTTCCAGAAAGTATTACTAGCCAAAGCGATTCGCTATAAATATAAACAGCCCAGAGAGAATAATGCTGAGCTTCTCCAGTCTGCGTCCGGCGGCAATGCGGCCCAGTTACAGCTTGAAAGTTGTTACCTGAGCTTGCAGCATCTCGCCTTCACCCGCAGAGCGTTTTAACCAATGTGTTGCATCTATCAGTTGAACTTACAGCCAGAAGCAGACATTGAGGAATTGATTTAGGGCGAAGGCGGGCCCTAAATATATTAGGGCTTTCATTTTAAGCTCTGGCTCTATGGATAGGTGGGTAAACCGCAATTTCAGCAAAATTGCAGTGGCTTTTTTTCTCTGAAGACAAGAGCAATAGATATTCACAGCGTCGGCATCTGATTTTGTTCTGCACCGCTTAAAATAGAGCTTAACAATACCGGAGTGCTACATGCCGTGCTGTTTTGCCAGCCATTGACTGGCCGTTGTAGTTGAAATTCTCTGACGGTGATTGTAAGTATTGCGCTTACTCCAGGCTACGCCGTCTGGCCGTGCGAAAGCAATTCGGTAATTTGCACCAATATCTTGCGGATTGTGCTGCGCATCACCCTGAAGCTGTTGCCTGTCCAGTAATTTTCTGTTTACTTTGATGCCCCAGTAAGCACTCATTAAATCCGCAAGCTCGCTGTAAGTCAGCGTATCACCTGCAATATAGACAATCTCGTTTTTGAAAGTGGGCTGATGGAAGAAAATGTCCGCAGTCAGCTTGCCAATGTCTTCTGGTGTGGTTAGCGTTACCGCGTGCTTCCAGTCTCCTAGGGCACAGACGGTTTTACTTTGCGCGTCAATCACACCAAAACCGGGCTCAAACAAATAGCTGGTAAAAATGCCTGTGGATACGATGACCCACGATGTTGCGTTTTGCTGGCGTAAAAGGTGGCGAACTTCGAGCTGTTCATCCCAAACTTGTTGACCGCTGCCTTTACCCACTACGTCATAATCAACGCCAAATTGCCATGGGAAGTAGCGGGCTACAGCCGCTTTGAATACCGCCTGCGTAATTTTTATCTGTGTTCCTGGCCCGCCGACAAAACCACTGCAGTTGATGACGGCGTCGAAAGCAGCAAATAGTTCACTCAGTTCATCAATACTGTTTTCCTGCAGATCGCCCTCTACTACAGCGATTCCAAGTTTCGTCAGTTCATCCAGCCGTGCCTTGCGCGAGCCAGAAATGGCATAAGCGGCTTCGCTTCTGAGTAACACGCTAATTTTTACATCGGTATGTTCCTGCACTTTATTGCTCATCGCTCTCAATACCTGAATACCAAGCTCGCCTGCACCGAGTACTAAAACAGTATCTTTAGGTTTCTTTTCAGTATTCATTGTTGCTTCCTGTTGTATTAAAACGTCATCCTGACAGCTGACATGACCTGGTTCAATTAGGCACACGCATGATACCGGAGGTGATATGGAGTCTGAGCGGGAAGCACTGTTGCAATTTTCCAGGGAATTTTGTGAGGAATTAAGCAACGATGATGAGGGCCTAAAACGTGAGATCCTGGCTCATGCAGGTAATCGCTGGTCGCTGGGCGTGCTGCATATTCTTGGTACTAACGGACCTCTTCGTTACGGAGAGTTACGCCGCTACCTTACGAGTGTCACTCAAAGAATGCTGACGCGAACACTGAGACATCTGGAGCGGGACGGGCTTATATCTCGCTATGATTATGAGGAAAAGTTGCCCCGGGTGGTTTATGCGATTACAGATATGGGAAAAGAAATGCTTCTGCGGATGCTACCTTTATGGTCTTGGATTATTACATCCGCAAGCTATTTCCGGGAAACAAGAGCACAGTATGACGGTGATTGAATCTTTTGGTGACAACATGACAAAAAGAGACTTGAGGAATTTTTGCATGTTAAAACTCTCTTCAAGAAAGCTGCAACGTGATATTGCAGCCTACATTGAGAGCCGATAGGTCTGCTTCTCGCTCATAGTAGACCTTGCCACGCGAGCATGTCCGCTTTGTGCTAAAAGCGGAAGTTGCAAACCTTAACTGGTAAGCATAAAAAAAAATACCTGCCCTCCGAGGAGGAGGGCAGGTACGAAACGCGGTGGTAGCGTACTGTGCTGTTATATAGTTTTCGACATTGTGAGGAAGACGCCTGACAATCCCGTTAGACATCCTCCTGTCACTGAGCAGTAGGATCGCTCACCTATGACACAACACTATCTATATTAATTACTTAAGAGTAAGTCACAAGCGTAAGCGGTAAATTAAAAAAAACGTCGGGTGAAAAAACCGGCGAGGGGGCGACATGTTTCGTGTCCATCTCAGCAGGCTTCGTGGAGGGCGATTTTAAAATTATCTGGCTTACCGCCTGATCCGTATCCGCGCAGAGACGACGAAAAACAGACGGGAAAGAATGGTCTGCTACAGCGCCGACGTTGCGCCGGTACTGGCAAACCATTTTCGGCAGCTACGGCTGGCAGGCTGTTCAGGCGGTGCGGCATGGGGGATACCAATGAGATCGATGGTGCCCCGAAAGAGTAGGCTGGTTTGCTGAAAAGCTTTAGCTCCTGCCCGTGCCGGTCCGTTTTATCCCTTCGGTAAAGTCGCTTAACTACGAGAGCGAATGCAACACCGGGCAGGTGACCGAACGAACAGTGACTACGAAGAAAAAAGCGTACCTGTCAGACTCTGAGCAACATGCACAGCCTGGTAAGTTCCTGCGGATTTCTGGTCCGTGCCAGAAGAATATTTCTTCACGACAGGGCAGTCTCTGTAATTAAGTCCTGGTCGTAAATAGCCCAGGCTGCTAAGCACTAAAATCCGAGATCCTGCTGATTAATTAACGAATCAGTTTGAGCTTTTTTTGTCAGTTACAGGTATGTAATAACTCCCCCGGAAGCTTAACTCACCTTTATAAGACTCCTCCTTACTTTCACATATGAAAAAATCTTTTCCGATCCGGCGGGCTTCGCGTCTGAATGGCATAATATGCCCGTAAATATTTACCTGCATTTCTGTCAACTGCTCAGGTGTTCCCTGAAAAGGAAACCGTAGAAATGTTGCATCTCCATCTGAAGTGGTATGTCCTTCCGGAATATCGGTTGCTAACGTCAGGCTGAATTTTAGTAGTTCAGCGTTACTGGGAGACTGTTCACACATTGCAGCGAAGGTTAGCGTAAACACCTCATTCGGCATTTTTCCGGCGATGCGAAATAATTCCTGGCGCTGCTCTTTGTGGAATCGCACATTCCCAAGGTCTGTAGTGTTACAGGTATAGCTCAGACTGATACCCGGTAATGAATGCAGACTTGCCCTAATGCGCTGCGGGGCTGGCAATACTGGATATTCTCCGGTGAATTCTGGGATCAACCCAACAAAACTCCAGAATTCAGACTCACGATAACGACCTGGTGCCAGACCAAATTGACGCTTGAAGGTGCGGGTAAACGTTTGCTGCGTACTGAAACCCAGCCTGTCCACTATTTCGATAACGGTAAGGCTGGTCATTTTCAGCATGATTGCAGCCCTGTATAGCTTTCTTTGGCGAATGTAGGAGGCGAGGGTAAGTCCAGTTTCAGCCCTGAAGAGTCGCTGAAGATACCACTTACTGTATCCAGCACTTACAGAAACATCATCCAGAGAAACTTTCTGGTCAAGATTTTTTTCAATCCAGATCAATAAATCCCGCGTAAAGCTGTTCATTACCAATTCCAAAAAATGTACGGATAACCGTCTGTGTTCTGATTAGAATATTCTCGCCAGATATCAGCGATAATGGCGCCCGCTACGTCATTCACTTAGTTTCAGTCACACGCATGCTTTTAAATGACACTCTGAGAAAATGTATGGCCTGAAGTTAAATCAACACGCTGTCCAGTAAATCCTTTCTGATATTTCTGGCTTATTGAATTAATCTATTAACTTTTTACATATTTTAAATTCCAGGGGGTATTGTGTAACTGACGGCTGTTGTTTCTCTGACATCGCCTACCCCATAATTTCGTATCTGAAAAAGGTGTTCTTTTCTCATTTCGTCTCGTAGAATCGCCCGCTGCGCATCGTTGTGAAGCGTAGCGGGCAGGAGCCGTTCATTGCTTGCCGCTTTTATCCTAATCGGACAGTCGAGATCATGACTTTAAGTCGTATTGGAAATTATTGAGACAATTTTTAGTCCGCCTTACTGAGGTGCCCTCACTTTTTTAAATTGAGTTGCCTGAGCGTATTGCTAGCGGTAAACGGTCAGCGAATAAACATTTCAGAATTTCAGAATTAAGGGCGATGGTGTGCACGTGACGTGTGGACACCATCACTTATTGTCAGATCATTATTTGCTGTCAAACGCGTCAATCCCGGTAAGATGAGCGGAAAGCGCCCAAAGTCGTCTGGCTTGTTCAGGATCTGCGGCATAAGGCCGGACGCCGACAAAGGATGGGGGTTCGCTTTCGTCTAACGATGCGATGTCACAGTCTTCGCAATACAAACCTCCCATGCCAGCTAACTGCGGAGCTGTTGCGGCCCAAACCTGGGTAGCCGCACCCTGTTGCGGTGTCTTAAAAATTGCATCAACAGGATTGCCGTCAGCGTCTAGCCAGCCGGCGGCGATCATTTCGTCCTGTGGCAGATGACGCTGGAGCGGTGTGAGAATCGCACCGGGATGAAGGGAGAAAGCACGGACACCCTCGCGCTGACCAAGCCGATCAAGGTGGACAGCAAACAACGCAGTGGCCGTCTTCGACTGACCATAGGCCAGCCACTTATCGTAGTCCTTTGTAAACTGCACATCGTCCCAGCGGATATCTGATTGGTGATGCCCTGCCGATGACACTATGACCACCCTTGCACCACCCTTGAGCGCAGGCCATAGCAAATTTACAAGTGCGTAATGCCCCAGATGATTTGTGGCAAATTGTGCCTCCCAGCCTGCCCCTACTCGGGTTTCCGGACAAGCCATGATTCCTGCGCTGCCGATCAGGATGTCGATGTGTCGATTGCTGGCCAGGAAACGCTGCGCGAAATCATGCACGCTGGTCAGGTCGGAAAGATCCAGCTGCTCAATTTCAACATTGGATATTCCATTAGTCTTTGCACGCGCAGCTTCAACATCGCGTGCTGCAACAACGACACGCGCACCCGCATCGGTCAGTGCCCGTGTCGTCTCAAGACCCAGACCGGAATGCCCACCAGTCACTATAGCGGTGGTTCCGGATAGATCGTGCCCTTCAAGTATCTCTGCTGCGGTGGTTGCCGCTCCAAAACCCGATTGGATGGGAGATTGTTTGCTGATCATGTCGTGTCCTTAAGAATCTGACGGGGAAGAGGGGAAAAGATCAACGGTCAACATACGATCGATGACCATGATCTGATACCAGTAGATGTCACCACCGGTGAGGTGCGGCTCCGGGCCGCACGCTAACATCGGGTCGCGAGATAGCCTGATGCTCAGGAGATCCCCGGCCCGATTTCAAGACGACTGGCCCTGCTGGCAATCCAGTCCCGAAAGGAGGTCAGTGGCACGCCCCACTGCTTCAGGGCATTGATGTCAACTTTGTATCCCTCGACATTTGCCCAGACCTGAGATGAGACCAGTGTCTCAATTGCTCCGGACGCCAGCATTTCGGCTTCAGTGAGCGACCGCAAAGAAACGGGTCTGCCGGACACCTCTGAAAGGATTTGAGCTACCTCGCCCATGGTCAGTGCTTCGGCTGCGAGTCCGATTTCCTGCTTGTTGAACCGATCCGGTTCGGCAAACGCTGCGGCCGCGAACTTCCCCACGTCATCGGTAGCGATAAGGTCAATTCGGGTGTCCTCGTGCATGGCGGTCTCGATCACGCCCTTCGCAAGGCCCGGAAACATCCATTGGGCCTTGGCCCCGATGAAGTTGTCCATCATCAAAGCTGGCTTCAGGATCGTCCAGTGGGGAAAACCGGCCGCCCTTACCAGATCGTTCACGGTGGACTTGCTGTTCCAGTATACCCGCCCCCACCGGCCCTCATCCCAGCCGATAAAAGAGGTCTGTTCGTCGGCACGCGCAACCGAAGTGTGTACAAAGGTATCGACGCCAGCGTCACGGGCGGCTTCCACAAGATTGCTTCCGGTCCGAACCTCCACATCCGGATCCTGGGGTGTCGGCGGCATCTGCACAGAAAAGACGCCGTGAATACCGGACATTGCAGCCTTCAGGCTTGCCGGGTCATCGAAATTTCCCAGGCAGAGTTCAACACCCTGTTTGGCCAGCGCCTGTGCGCTTGCCGAACCGGTGTCACGAACCAGAGCACGGACGTTGAAACCTTTGCCTATCAACGCCTCGGCTGTGGCGCCGCCCTGGGCTCCTGTCGCACCAGTTACCAGGATTGTACGGGACTGTTTCATTTATTCTCTCCTGCATGTTATACGCCGATTAAAAGGCGCCAGAACATTACTATTGCTGAAACGGACATTTGTGTCCACTTTATTTCATGCAGAGGGAGCGAAAATATGCGATATTAATCGCATGCAAAATGAGAGAAAAGATGCGATCCGCAATCGTGCGGAGTTGCTGGCGGCCGCGGAGTCCGCTGTGGCGGTGCATGGCGTAGACGTCGCATTTAACCTGATCGCCAGGTTGGCCGGTGTGGGTCAGGGCACCCTCTATCGTCACTTCCCCAATCGTGAAGCGCTGATCCAGGCACTACTGGAGCGCTCAATGGACAATCTGGAGTGCTTTGCAGCCCAGCAAAGTGGTGATGATGCGATGTTTCGTGTGCTCGAATTCTACGCAAGTCAGATCGAAAAGCATTTCGCGCTTGCCACCTGCTGCGGCGTCGTCGATCCGAACCACATCGGTTTCATAGCGGCGCGCAGGCGTTTCGCTGACATGATGAGCCCGCTTCTGCAGCGAGCTATCGACGCGGGCCTCTGCAAGCCCGCAGTCACGATCATCGATATTGGTTCGCTGATAGCCATGCTGACGGCGCTTCGAAGCGGCACTAGCGGCGAGACCAGCGTTTCCAGTCCCCAGAGGATGCTGACCTTGATGCTGGAAGGTATGCGCCGCATCTGAATATACCTGCGGGAATATAGGCATTTTCTGACCTTAGCCTGCAATCGTAGTCGCCTTTGCTCACAAAACAGCGCGGTCTCTTGCTCACGTTCCGTGTTTACGGACAAGCCGCGCTGCTCACTATATCTGCCAGTAGTCAGCGCGACCAGGGTCATATCGGCTCTTCGACTCTCCGGAGCCACTCTGCGAACCGAAAGACACTTTGTATGGCTCCGATCTGCTGTACTGCTCCCTGTTTACTAATACGCGATTAAGTAATCAAAAACCCAGTTACTGTAAAAGAATAGAATTGCGACGTCTGCTCCTTGCTCATAGCGGACCTTGGTCTGTCGTTAGTCCGCTTTGTGCTGTGAGTTCAATGGGTCGATGCAACGCTATCCTTAATCAAGGGGGGCGTTGCCATGAAACGAAGAACTCGGATTAACTACACGCCAGAGCAGAAGGCGATTATCTGGGACAGATATAAGCAAGGTGATTCCCTGCATGATATCGCCAGAATGTTCGACAGATATCATTCTTCTATTATGCCCACTATCCACCAGACTGGTGGATACCGCCCCCCTGTCCGAAAGCGGCATCCGTTAGCGCTTTCACTTGATGAAAGAGAGGAAATCTCCAGAGCGCTGGTAGCAAAAATCAGCATCAGGGCGATCGCTAACAAACTATCGAGAGCCCCCTCAACGATTAGCCGGGAGATCAAGAGGCACGGTGGTGCAAAACAATACCGTGCATCAAAAGCGGATACTGCTGCCTGGGAAAATGCTCTGAGACCAAAACCTTGCAAGCTAATTGAAAGACCCACACTGTGTAAAATCATCGCAGAGAAGATGCATCAGGACTGGTCGCCGGAACAAATCGCCGGTTGGCTGAAACGCTGTTATCCGGATAATCAGGAAATGCATGTGTCACACGAAACGATATATAAAACGCTTTTTATACAAACCCGGGGTGCATTAAAAAAAGAACTGCAGCAATGCCTCAGAAGCGGAAGAGTCGTGCGTAGATCCAGAACATCATCGCTTAAAGGGAAGGGATTAGGGTCAATCCCGAATACAATCTCTATCAGCGAAAGACCACCTGAAGCCGCTGACAGAGCCATACCAGGTCACTGGGAAGGTGACCTGATCCAGGGCTCTAAAAACTCCTATATCGTCACCCTCGTAGAACGTCATTCCCGTTTTGTTATGCTGGCCAGGATCAGGGACAACAAGACCATAACGGTTATATCTGCACTCATCAAACAAGCCCGGGAATTACCTGCAGAGCTATATAAAACATTAACATGGGACCGGGGCGCTGAAATGACCAGCCACACCCGGTTTACTGTAGCCACAGATATCCAGGTTTACTTCTGCGATCCTCAATCCCCCTGGCAACGCGGCTCCAATGAAAATACAAACAGATTGCTTAGGCAGTATTTTCCAAAAGGAACTGACTTATCGGTTCACAGCCAAGAAAGACTAAACAGCGTTGCCAGACAGCTCAACGAAAGACCGAGAAAAACGTTAGACTATGAATCACCCGCAGAGCGTTTTAACCAATGTGTTGCATCCATCAGTTGAACTCACAGCCAGAAGCGGACGTCCAGGCCGCAATCCATGCGTTCCCATGGTTGGTTACGTAATGAAACAGATGACGAATAGTGTTTTGTTTACGTAAGGTAAAAGCTGATTCCGCAGCTAAATAAAGGAAGTAAGCATGGGAAGATTTCAGGGTAAACGTATACTGATCACGGGCGGCACCAGTGGCATCGGGCTGGCAGGGGCTCAGCGTATTGTTACAGAAGGTGGCAACGTAGCCATTACAGGGCTTAATGAAGAAAGGCTTGAATGTGCACGCAGCTTGCTTCCTGCGACATCACTTATTTTAAAAAGCGATGCTGCAAGCGAAGCTGACATAAACGAACTGGAGGAGGCTATCAGAGGCTGGGGTTCACTTGATGGATTATGGCTTAATGCCGGCTTTGCAGAGGTAGGCTCTCCGGAATCTGTAACGGCAGATTCTTTCAATCATATGATGAATGCTAATGTGCGCGGTCCGATGCTACAGCTGGCAGCTCTCTCCAAATCACTTAATTCAGGGGCGTCCGTTCTGGTGACATCATCCTCATCTGTATATGAAGGAGCGCCGATGACAAGCCTGTATGCAGCGACGAAAGGCGCCGTCATCGCGATGGTCAAAAGCTGGGCATCTGCGTTTGCTGAACGCGGTATCCGCGCCAACACTTTGGTACCAGGTCCGATTGAAACTAACTTCAGGCACTTTATGCCAGAAGAGTCTCGTCAGCAGTTTGAAGATTTTGTAGTAAGCCAGGTTCCTTTAGGTCGTGCAGGAACAGCAGAAGAGGCCGCTGCAGTTGCACTTTTCCTCCTGTCCGATGAAGCATCCTATGTTACCGGCAGCCAGTATGCTGTAGATGGCGGTCTGGCACATTACTGACCGCTTACCAAAGCCACGAAATTAACTGAAATTAATCGAATAACGTCCGCTTCTCGCTCATAGCGGACCTGACATACTGGTCCGCTTAGTGCCAGCAACGGAAAAAACTATTATTTTAGACCCACGCCTAAAACTATCTTTTGGCTACAATCCGCATTTCCACAAGGGCATTCTCAGGAATGAACTCTGACACGCCTATAGCAGACCATGCCGGATATGGCGCCTTAACATACTCATCTTTACGCTAGAAAAAACGTCGATATGTTTTTTTAGGTCAATGTGAAAAGTGGTCATCTCAAGTATGTGATCATAGTTTAAACCAGCGGCTTTTAAATATACACCAAGCTTATAAAAGGCATCATGGAATTGTTCTTCTGGATGCATACTTATAGGTTTATCCCTTCGTGCGGCGGTAACACCGGAAAGATATACTGTGCCATCTGCTTCGATAACGGGGGAAAAGTGCCAATCATCAATATAGTGTTGGAATTCTTCAGGGATGATCGATTTTTTCATAATTTCATCTCAAGTCGATGACTTAATAAATGTCTGTATTTTCGAAATTAAATGCCCTCTGCGAGCATGATGTTTACCCTGTCCACTCATTGCTCATTGCTCATTGCTCATAGAAAATATTGCCTCGCGCTCATTTCCGAGTTGTGCCATAAGCGAACCTCTCACATATTTAAAATTATTTATCAACGTAAAAATAATTTTCAATTTCAAGCCAGTTATTGACCCGATTGAAGCCTGTGACATGCTTATTATGTGGAGCAGAAAATAAAATCGCTTCGCCATTAAAGTGCTCAAAATGCCGAGCATTATCATCGATAAGATAATCAGCATTGAGGATACTTTTGCTTCCACAGAAAACAATATTCATCGGGTTAATAAACGGGAAGTGATATTCCAGCCACCGAAATTTCGCATCAAACGAAAGGGGAAACTCCATTGCCGCTGTGGTGATAAATATCTCATACTTCCTTGCCAGTCTTTTAATTATTCGCTGACTGTCAGGCATGACGGCCAGATCACCAAAAAATCCGGCTTCCCCGATCATCTCCTCTACCTGTTCCTTTATATCGGGCCGTAATTGCTGGATGGTTAATCCCTCGAGATCAGCCAGCGTAATGTGTGCATTAAAACGTGCATTAAAGCTTGGGATCATTTTGCTGTTAAAGTCAGCAATTACCTCATCCATATCTATCGCGATTCTTTTCATCAATTTCCCCTCTATCAATGCTGCCGTAGGAATCGGGCTGTTGAGTAAATTTAGACATAAATTCAGCAAGCATCTTTATGCCGCCGCTCAACAGCGCTTGCATTTTCTCGGTTCGCATTGCCCCATTCGCAGAGAGGCTGTAATGCCAGCGCAAGTGTTTTGCCAAAATCTGTAATCGCGTATTCAACTTTTGGCGGTACTTCTTTGTAATCGTGTCTCAATATAATCCCATCTTCCGTTAAGTCCTTGAGTTGCTGAATTAATACTTTTTCACTGATACCTTCAGTAAGGCGCTTCAGCTCACCAAAACGTCGTGGACTAAATTGCAAATGAAACAACAGTATAGGTTTCCATTTACCACCTATATAACGCAGGGCCACATCAAGACCACAGACTGATTCCATTATCATAATCCTGTCACATACCTTTTGGTAGGTACTATTATATTTGAAAGTATAAAGATAACATGTTTTTTCGCTTCTTAATCTGGATAAAAAAAATGGGTAAGCTTGAAGGAAAAGTCGTTGTTATCACTGGTGCTAACAGCGGGATTGGTCTCGCCTCCGCTAAACGTTTTGCGACTGAAGGTGCGCAAATCTTTATGACGGGAAGACGCGTGCGTGAGTTAGAAGAAGCTGTAGGCGAGGTAGGACATGACGCAACCGGGCTCGTCTGCGATATTTCAGATATGGATGATCTCGATAATTTGTTCGAAGAAGTTCGGCGTAGGGCGGGCCGAATTGACGTTCTGTTTGCCAACGCGGGTGGCGGTGATTTTGCCTCTTTGTCGGCCGTGACCGAAGAACACTTCAATCGCATCTTCGACACCAATGTCAAAGGCACGCTTTTTACCGTACAGAAAGCGCTACCTTTTCTGAAAGACGGTGCGTCAATCATTTTGACGGGTTCAACCAGCGCAACCACCGGCGTACCTGAATTTAGCGTATACAGCGCAAGTAAAGCAGCAGTGCGGAGCTTTGCCAGGTCATGGATTCTTGAACTCGCGCCTCGAAAAATCCGGGTAAATATCCTGGTGCCCGGCGCCACTTCAACACCGGGTTGGCATGGTCTTTCGCCTGATGAAAAATTCAATAGTGAAATGATAAGCGCTGTAGAAGCCACTACTCCTCTGGGCCGTCTGGCTGAACCTTCAGAGGTTGCTGCCGCCGCATTATTCCTTGCTTCTGAGGACAGTAGCTTTGTTAACGGAAGTGAACTGTTTGTTGACGGTGGATCAGCTCAAATTTGAATATCATCTGCCTCTGAACAGAATCTGATAAAGTCCGGTCTTCTCCGGACTTTTATAAAATCAGCAAAAAAAGGAGCTGACCAACTCTCTAATAATTTACACAGAGTGATGTAAGTAATATCTTATATACTTTCCTGTTTCGCTCACACAGGTCCTACCCTTCACTTTAGTTAGTTTAAAGTAAAGAGCGGCCATATCTGATACTTCTGCGTAATCCATTAAAGTGAGCAGGTTATACAATAACGCCAGATTATAATTTAAACTGATTCACTTTAGCTAAAGAGGAAAGCAATGCCTTTTTCAGTCACATCTCTTGCTATTCTTCGTTCTATGCGCGAGGGAGGAAGATATCTATTAAGAGGAGACAAAACTCACGGTTGTCAGGTCATGTATAACCCAGTCACTAAACAGAGAGAAGACAGAACAGCTCTTAGCCTAATTCCATTAGAACGTGCTGGATTGATTGAGTTTGAGCGTGACCCCATTAACCCAAAGCGCTACTACAGCGTAAAAATGACGAGTAAAGGGATGGCGTTCTTAGATGAAAATTATGGATCAGCCAAGAAACTATTCGAGTAAACTTTCCGAACATTCCTTACTTTCTCCTAACAATCATAATACCCTCTTAGGCTGGATGTCCTGTGTCAGGAGCAGACGTTTTGATAATCGGCTGAAAATAGGACGTTTGTTTGCCTTAAATACATAACCTGTGCTGCGCTTGCCAGAATCGGGGAACCATTATCGGCTCCCCTCATAAATGGGACTAACGTATCTATACCTGAGGTTGAGGAATCCGAGCGATGACCTTTATCTCAAAATCAAATCCCGCCAGCCAGTTAACCCCCACGGCTGTCCAGTTCGGATACGGGGGCTGAGGGAAAACGGTTTGTTTCACCTGCATGATGGTTGAAAATTGATTCTCCGGATCGGTGTGAAAGGTTGTGACATCTATCAAATCGTCAAACGTACACCCTGCAGCTGCAAGCGTGGCATCGAGATTTTCAAAGGCACGCTCTACCTGTGTTGCAAAGTCGGGCTCAGGGGTACCGTCCTCCCGGCTCCCCACCTGTCCGGAAACAAATAGTAAATCGCCAGAGCGGATCGCTGCAGTATAACCATGCTTTTCATAAAGAGCGTGGCGGTTGGCAGGAAAAACGGGTATCGGCTGGTTCATAATGCCTCCTGTATACGGATGAGCGACAGTTGATGCGCGGCATAAATAAATGAATTAATATACGCGGCGTATGTAAGATTAATCACACATACATGGAGTATGTCAAACTAATTGCGCTGTTACGCTTAAGGAGCATGTATGGCTGCCAAACGCCGCGCCGAAACGATGGAAGAGACCCGCACGAAGTTGATTACGGCCGCACGAAAAGCTTTCGCCGAAAAGGGGTTTGCAGCTGCGTCGATGGATGATTTGACCGCCAGTGTAGGCCTGACACGTGGTGCCCTCTACCATAATTTTGGCGATAAAAAAGGGCTGCTTGCCGCTGTAGTAACACAGATTGATTCTGAAATGGCGCAAAGCGCTAAACGTGCTGCGGCACAATCTGCTGATGATCAGCAGAAGCTGCTGGCTGAAGGGATAGCTTACATCAGGATGGCGCTGAATGAAGAAGTCCGGCGCATTGTTCTGCTTGATGGTCCGGCTTTCCTTGGGGATCCTACAAAATGGCCGAGCCATAATAGCTGCCTGGACGCCACTCGCGATAGCATTTCAAATCTGGTTGAACGCCGGTCAATTAAACCGGTCGATGTGAATGCCACCGCCTGGCTGTTAAATGGTGCCGCACTGAATGCCGCTCAGTGGGTGGCTGCAAGCAACCATCCGCAGCATGCATTACCAAAAGCGATTCAGGTTTTTACTCTGATGGTAAGCGGCCTGCTTGAGGGCGTCACGCCTCCATAATCCTTGTTAACCCAACGTGGGTGTTCGCTTACGTTGGCAGAAGCGGTTAAATCAATTTCTGATTTCGCAGAAGATTAGATAGCCGCTACGTATTTAGTGATTGTTATCGATCCTGAAAATATCCCTTTTAGTAGTGCTGCTGCATTTAGATATGAGCCACAAAGCGATTGAACAGCATTACAACGTGCCCTGTGTAGTCAATGAGGTAAGCATTCAAAGCGCTCACCAGTAGTAATGACATACATTAAACAATATCCGCTTTGTGCCAAGAGCGGACATAATGGGTGCACAGTGACTTGGTTCAAGACGGTTTTTTAGTTACCGTGACATTTTAGTCAGTCCTTTTCCAGCCACTGCACACCGATGGTGTGGAGGATTAATCGGATTTGCCCGGCAGAATAATCAAACCTTTCTGCGTAAGCGCTCCTCTTCTACCAGCGCTTTCCACTGCTGGAAGGACGGCCTTGCCTGCATGCGCTCATACCACTCGCGTAACGCGGCGCACTCTGAAGGAACCTGCAGGTTCACTAACGCAGAGAAAATCATCCCTCCGATTACTGCTATATCTGCCATTGAGAAGTTCTCACCGGCTACATAAGGTAGTTTCTGCAGAACGCGGTCAAAATAATGCATTCCCCGGACCGCCTTGTCCCGCATCCGGTTGCCCCACTCAGGGTTCTGATAGAGTTCAACCTCAGGGCCTAAACCCGGAGTGGCGTGATGGAAATACACGCTCACTGCATCAAGGAACTCAATTTCAGCGCGCCTGGTCATCATATGGATGACGCCCTGTTCCACCGGGGTGGTGCCCGTCAGAGAACGTGGTGCACTCAGAGCGTCCAGATACTGCGTGATGGCCGTACACTCTGCGATAAGCGTACCGTCATCAAGCTCCAGAACGGGAAGCGTGCCAGAGTAGTTGATGGCAAGAAATTCGGTTTTCTTGTGTTCGCCCGTCCATAAGTTAACAGGCACAAACTCTGTATCAGTAAGCAGTCCTTTCTCGGCAAGTGCAATGCGAACGCGTGCGGGATAAGGGCCGTCATACCAGTCATAAATTTTCATCAACGGATGATTCCTTTGTGTGAGTGAGTTCATGTCAAAGCAATAAAACTAACTAATGATAGGTAGTTTCGTGGCTAAGATTGAGGCAGTTCCGGATGGCTGTCAATACCTACCTTACGATTGTTAGTTTTTTTATTCACACTTTCCGGGACGTCCTCAATTCGATTAAGGGACCGGCAGGGAGAAGTATCATTGTTGCGATAGCGCGACAAGCCGCGAGTATGACCGGTGAGGCGCCTGAGTTAATTTGCCCGCCTGTGCGGCAGCCGTTTTATGCCAGACCGCAGCGCGTCCGTATGAATTGTCTGAAAGAGGTTCAGGCAGCGCCAGCTGAAGCGGACGGCCGCCTGATTTTTACTGCGGTAGCAGACCCGTAAGCCTGTAGCCCTCAATGAGCTCATCAAACAGCTGAATATTGTTACGGCTTCGGGCCATCAGCTGCGCGCCGGCAACGGCAGAAAAAAGGGAGCCGGCACGGACTCTGCTCTCTCCTGATGCGGCAATACCGGCCTCATGCAGCTGTCCTGCCAGCCAGTCGATGTTGATGTCAGCAAACTTTTGCACCTCATCCCTGACCGGTTGCGGCAGATCATCGTACTCAGCCGACATAAAGCTCCCCATACAGAGCCGGTTCCCGCTTTCGAGGGATCGGCGAAATATCTGCGGGTAGCGTCGCAGACTTTTCAGCGCATCTCCCTCACTTTCCCTCAGCATTTCCAGATCACGCGCGGTGTCCTCCCAGTAACGCCGGGCTACCGCTGCGCCCAGCTCGGCCTTACTGGGGAAGTGGTAGTAAATGCTGGCAGCCTTGATTCCCACCTCGTCGGCGAGTCCGCGTATGTTCAGGCCGGTGTAGCCGTGCGCCTGCGCCGCCAGCCGGGCTGCGTTAAGAATTTCGTCACGGGATGTTTTGCTCATAATTTCTCTTCTCCGGTCGCTGAGGTAGTGATTCTAACATTTGTTAGGTAGGTATTGACAGCCTGATTTAACAGGTCTAGATTTCACCTACCAATCGTTAGTTAGTTTATCACATTGAGGGTTTATCATGAGCAACGAAATTTATTATTCAGACGCTACCGACCTGGCCAGCATGATACGTAACCGCGACGTTTCGCCGGTTGAAGTAATGCAGGCGCATCTTGATCGCATCGCAGCCACCAACCCGGACGTCAACGCAATAGTCACGCTCGCAGAGGACGCACTGAAACAGGCCGAAGCGGCAGAGGCCGCCGTAATGAAGGGTGAGAAACTTGGCCCACTTCACGGCGTTCCCTTCACCGTAAAGGATTCCATCGATACTGCCGGCGTGCTGACTAAGCGTGGTTCACCCATCTTCAAAGGTCGTCTGCCGGATGCAGACGCGACCAGCGTGGCGCGCCTTAAAAAAGCGGGCGGGATCGTGCTGGCAAAAACCAACCTGCCGGAATTTTCATACTGGATTGAAAGCGATAATCTGCTGTCCGGCCGCTCTAATAATCCCTGGGACCTGACCCGCACGCCCGGCGGCTCGAGTGGCGGCGAATCTGCTGCAATAGCCGCAGGCATGTCCCCGCTGGGGCTGGGAACGGACCTGGCCATTTCAGTACGTGGACCCGCCGCACAGACAGGCATCACCTCAATGAAAGCCACCCACGGAAGCGTGCCC
Source organism: Pantoea leporis (assembly GCF_028048155.1). Taxonomy (NCBI): domain Bacteria; kingdom Pseudomonadati; phylum Pseudomonadota; class Gammaproteobacteria; order Enterobacterales; family Erwiniaceae; genus Pantoea; species Pantoea leporis. The sequence goes on along the minus strand of NZ_JALMEU010000003.1, from coordinate 145,694 downwards.
ATGACAGGCATCTGGCCGCGCGCGCCGCGTCGCTTCTGGCATGTCGGCCCAATGGCCCGCTCGGTACGCGATATTGCGCTGGCCTTCTCTCAGCTTTCCGGACCTGATGGCCAAGATGCGTTCTCCAGCGCCGCGCCACTGCATTCCGGCGGTCTGCCGCCGGTGCCGTCACGTCCTTTACGAATTGGCTGGATGACAGGCCCGGGCTTCGGTCCGGTTGATCCGGAAGTCGCAGCGGTAGTTAAAGCGGCAGCGGATGCGCTCAAAGAGCCTGGCGTTGTGGTGGAGCACGTCGGAATTCCCGCGCTGGAGCAGGATTTTGCGCTTGACGTCTTCAATCGTTTGCACGTTATGGAGATGAAGCCGGCTTTTGCAGCGGCAACGGCCGGTCGCCGCCCCGATGAAATCTATAAAATGGCAAAAACCATGCTGTCACTGCCTGATACGCCAATATCGGACTTCATTGATGCGGAGCAGGCCGCCGAAAGGTTACGTGATGGATTTGCGGAATACTTTTCACGTTACGACGCGCTTATTACGCACGTACTCCCCATTCCGGCGCACAAACACGGCGCAGACAGGTTTGTCATCGACGGTCAGAGCGTCGATGCCACCTATCTGCAGGGCGCCACAGTTCCACTGAACGTAACCGGCCTGCCGGGGATTGCGCTGCCGTTCGGTAAGAGTCGTGAGGGGTTGCCCATCAACGTGCAGATTGTAGGTAAATGGCATGATGAACACGTTATTCTCCACATTGCTTCTCTACTCGAAACAGTGAGCCCCGTTAAAGGTTCTCATCCGTCACTGTGAATATGGCCATGCCCCACGATAACTGTGGGGCATTTGAAACAGTTGCTCAGTGTGAAATACCGATATTAACCAGCATGTCCGCTTTTCGCTCATAGCAGACTCGACTCATTTCAAATGTGGCAAGCGAAATTCTCTTACATAACAGAGAATGTATTTTTATATGCAGCTGGATGAATTTAGCGCCTTTAACGAGCGAAAAAACCGGCTTTCGCCGGTTTTTTCAGTTGTGAAGCTCAGGCGGCATCACACTTTGGCAGCCAGTCAGAACTGCTTTCCTCAGTCAGATCGAGATTGGTCTGCATTCCCAGCTTCGTGCGTCGTTTCAGATAATGATGCCCGTACTCACGCATAATGCTTTCCAGCGACAGACTGAACATCTTCATGCTGAGTGGATTCCTGTAGCCGTTCGCCTCCATGTAAGCCAGATAGGCATGGTAGAGATAGCGTCTTGGCTGTAAGGGCCTGATGCTGGCGTTTCCCATATAAAGCGATGTAGGTTCCGGCGTGGTGAACAGATAGCCGCAGAAGTCCACCATCGGATCCGCGTCGCGCTTGATGCGCATCGCCTCATCAGAGTTCTGCTGCGACTGAAGCAACGCTCTTGCGTCCTGCGGCTGGCTGAACTGCTGCATCAGCTGGCGCACGATAACGGCCAGCTCGCCGCTGATTTTTTCCTTCAGCCGTGGGTCGCGTTCGTTTGCCGGGATAATTTCCGGGAAGTGCAGAATAACCCGGCGGCGCGACACCCCGCCGCTGCGGTCGGTGAAGCGCATCGGGTTGTTGTTTACCGCCAGTATCACCGCCGGAATGTGCGTTGAGTAGGCATCGCGGTATTTCGGGTCCACGGAAACCGCATCGCCGCCGGTAATCGCCTTGATGCCCGCGCCGTCGCCGCTCCACTTCTCCTGGTCGGGCAGAATTATCAGCGAGTAGCCAATCACCGCCGCGCGCTCGCGCGATGACTCCAGCGTCTCGATGGTCGCGGAGGTGGTGTTGTCCGTTCCGGCCAGCATCGTGGCGATTTCGGCCATGATACTTTTGCCGCTGCCCCCGGGCCCCGTGACCTCCAGAAACAGCTGCCAGTCGTAGCGGTTCGCCAGCACCATAAACAGCGCCGCGAGAATAATATCGCGCTTTGCCGCGTCGCGTCCGGCGGCGCGGTCCAGCCACTGCCAGAAGTGCGGCGCGTGGTTCGCCAGCGTCTCGCCCTTAACCGGCGCGGTAAAGTCCACCTCGCTGACCGTGCGCAGCCAGAAGCATTTTCTGTGCGGGCTGAAGCTGCCGGTGCGCGTGTCCAGCACGCCGTTGCGGAAACCTATCAGGCGGCGCGCCGGGTCGGACTGCTGCGGCAGCATCAGCTTCAGCGTGTCCACCACGCCTGAAATCTTGCCCGCCGAGAACGGCGCCCGCAGCCGCTGGAATAATTTCGCCACGTCGCGCTCAAACTGCTTTCCCGAAATGACCTTCCACGCGCCCGCCCTGTAGCGTGACAGGATTTCGCCGCTGGCATCCACCGCCAGCGCATTGCGGTAATGCTCAGCAACGCGCTCCGCCTTTTCGCTGGCGCTCATCGCCGAAAACTCCGCTTCGCTCATCACGTCAAACGGGCTGGCGGTGGCGGGCGCGGCGGCCTCAGCAAGCGCCTGCTTCGTCGATACGTCGCCGAGCTGCACAAAGGCGTCGTTCCAGTCGCCGAACACGGGCGGCAGCGCGACGACGGCGTTACTGACATCGGCGGCCTTCTTCGCCTTATCCTGACCGTTGCCGTTAAGGTCGCGGTCGGCGGCAATCATCAGCTGCAGCGTGGCGTGCTTTTCCCGGGCAAGGCCAGCCAGAGAAAGGAGGTTGCCCGATGAGAGCGCAACCCACACCTCATCACCGGTCAGGTTATGCACCGTCAGGCCGGTCGCGTAGCCCTCGGCAAGCCAGATGCGCTTTGCAGGCTTAGCGCTGCTGAGAACGTGGCAGGCGCCTTTCACCTGGCCGCCCTTGAGCGTGCGCTTCTCTCCGCTGGCGTTGATGAGCTGCACGTTAACCAGCTGGCCGCTCATGTCGTGCAGGGGCACAACCACATCGCCGGTGCGGTAGGTCGTTAACGCCACCTTGTGCGCCTTCGAAAGCGTAAGGCACGCCTGCTCTGGCAGGCCTTTGCGCGACAGGTAGGCGTTGCCCGCCGCTTCCTTTGCCGAACTGACCAGCTGCTGCGCCAGTGCAGCCGCTGCGGCGCGGGATGCCTCGTCCGCTTCGGGACCGGCTGCCGTACTGTTGCCGGCCGCTACCGGCGGCAGGTTGCCGGTCAGGTCGTTTACGCGCGCGGCGGCCTCTATGAACGTAATGCTGAGCGCCTTTTTCACCAGGTCCATGCCGTCACCGGCTCCGCACTGATTACAAATCCACGTGCCGCGCCCGTCTATATCGTCGAAGCGAAAGCGGTCCGTTCCCTGACAGACCGGGCACGGCATGTGGCGGTTTTTAATTACCTTCACGCCCAGCGCGGGGAGTATGCGGGGCCAGTGGCCCCGCGCAGCGGTGGCCGCCTCTGATACGGTCATTTTCATCGTTCTGTTCTCCCTAAGTGCAGCACCGGCGCGTCTGTCATGCGCCCGCAGAGTTCATCCATCATCACCTGACCGAGAAAGCTCAGGCGCGGGGCCGACTTCAGCGGCCCGGTGGACAGCAGGTCATCCAGCAGCGCACAGGCAATTTCCTGACCGCGCTGGCGTCCGTGCTGGCGCAGGTAAAAGCCCTCCAGCTCGGCTTCAATAACGTGTTCGAGGCGCGCCAGCGTCAGGCCGGGATAGCGCTGCTGCTCGCGGCAGACGGTCAGCCACGCGCAGGCGACGGCGCGGCGTGAAAGCGCGGCGCGCAGTTCAGGCGAAAGGGTGCGGTCTTTCATGATTCAGCCTCCGCGTTCATCCAGTTGTTCTGGCAGCGCGTCACCACGTCATCCAGCTGCTCAGTGATGAGAAAGACCAGCGAAGCCAGCTGCGCACGCTGAGCGGGCTGCGGCAGTTCGTGGCACTCCTGAAATGCGGTCATGTCGATGACGAAGCGCCCGGCGTTGCGAAGATGTTCAAGGCGTACCAGGTCGGCGTGAGAAATCGTGGCGTGAGTCATGCGCGCACCTCCCGTACCGGCAGGCGGGCGGCAAAGGACAGCACGTAGTCGCGGGCCAGCGAAAGGCGGGCGGCGCGCTCATCGGCGGCAACGGTGCGGAGCATATGAATATGCTGCTGGCGCTCGCAGCGGCGGACGGCAGCAAAGACGAAAACAAACTGAGGGTATGGGGAATTAAGGACCGTAGCCATGATGGCAGTCTCCTGTGAATAGCGGTTAACGCCACCACCGGAGTTCCTACACTCATGGGTGGTAGCCCGAACAGGGGTAGGAATACCGGCTTCACAGGATACCGGCCAGCCCGAAGGCTGCCCCGCCCGGGCCACCATTACGCAGACGGCGCAACGGATACAGAACCGTTGCCCGAGAAATGGGTGCACTGAGGCATGGACACAAAAAAAGACGCATGGCGCGTCTGGTGTCGCCTGTGAATTACGCGGGTTCCTACGCCCGGCTGTCGATTTTGCGACAGCGAAATTACTGTACCAGGGAATGGCCCCGGCGCGCAAGCCGGAGGTAGCAGTTAAAAATGACATCAGGCAACCTCAGCAGCTGGCGGGAGAAATGTCGCTACGGGAAACAGTCCGGATACCGGAGGGCGGGACGCCTGCACATTGCAGGCTGAAGGCTGGCTTCGTTGCGCGAAAGCGCTGCGGCTGTAGCAGCTTACCCATCCCGGCACCAGTCACATACATGAGGGGGAATGCGTGCGCGGCAGAGGGTTGGCGTGATTTACCGGCATGGTTCAAAAACCTCATGCGGTACGCTCCTGACCGCGTGCTGCAATGCGATCGCTCATCCATACGCTGATTTCACTGGCGAGCCAGGCCACGTTCTTGCCGCCAAGCGACACCTGCGCCGGGAAGGCGTTACGGCTGATAAGGTCGTAAATGGTGGAGCGTGACAGGCCGCAGACGTGCATGACTTCAGGCAGTCGCAGGAAGCGGTCGTTCAGCACCGGGTTTGACGGTAAAGCCGGGGCCGCAGGAGCGGAGGAGTTTGCGGATAATACGGTGTGCATGAGCTACCTCTTATTGAGTCCGTGGTGATACGGACGGATACGTCCGGAGTCGGGTAGCTCTTTATTCTCAGCATATTTACTGCCAAAGCAACAAGGCGAAATGGTGTTGTAGCTGGCACAAATGGGTGAAAAATAACCGCCTCTTTTTCACACAGGTAAATAGTGGTCAATATAGACCAATAGTGCCGAGATGAATTATGCAAGTCGCTTTTAATGATTAATCCTTGTGGAATCAATCGAAATAAACACTCGAAAAGGTTTATCTGCATAAAAAGTTGGGTGAAGCATGGTGAATACTGGGTGAAGAGATAACCATTAATTGTTCACCCTTTAATATATTGTATTTACTCTCTTTTTTATTAAGGTGAAGAATGGTGAAGGATATATATAAATTTAAAAGTTGAGCAGATAGCCAATATGTCACCTTGCTGCCAGCCAGAAGAAGGTCACTTTGTCTGGGCCATCACACAACGCCATCCGATAGCTCGCCTGTGCCAGCAACGGCACAATGCATTCACCGGAGCCGCCATTGGCTCTCCCCAACAAAGAAAGCTAACGATAACGGCTTTAATAAACCGTTAACTCCACCCTGAACGGGGAACTGGCGCTAAACAGAAGGATAAAACGTGATGGCAATGAAATGCCCTGAATGCAGCATGACCGCACACACGCGTACCAGCGAATATCAGACAGGTACGTTAAAAAAGACGTGGTATCAGTGTCGTAATATCGACTGCTCCTGCACGTTTACAACGCTTGAGAGCCTGGACACCATTATCATGAAGCCGCAGAAGGTAGCTGAAGACGTCCCTGAGAAAGAATCACCGCCACCACGGCAGACGCTAAACCGTTATGGAGCTGCAAGCAGGCTTTCGAACCGCCAGAACGCCCCCTGCTGAGTTTTATCAGCAATACCTGACCGGCCATCGCGCCGGTTTTTTTCATCTCTTTTCTCTGGCAAGCCTGATTCGCATGAGTGCATGCCTATGCTGCATGAAAACGCATGAATAAATGCAGCTGAGTTTATGCAATTCAGGCCAGCACTGGCGCGGCCTGAAGGGACTCATGCAGCCGCATGAAAACTGCTACATAAAGCGGGCAGGCGTGGCGGGGGTACGAGCGCGCGCAACGTATAAATAATTTAGAACAGAAGTGATAATAGTTCGTTTATATTTACACGCTAATTGTGCAATAAACACACCTTACAGTTTCAAAAGCTACTGCAAAGTGTGTTTAAAGAGAAAATTAATTGAGCCTTTAATCGATCTAATCAGTCAGTGTTTTCATTACGTCTAAATTCTTCAAGCTTGGCACACATAATTGATGAGATATAATTTATTTGCGTTTCAAAATCACCCGCACGATCAAATGTTATTCCACCAACCTTCCGTGTTTCATCAAGCATTCCTGCAGGCGCATCATTGAACCATATAGGTATTATGCAATTCTCACCAAATCTGTGTTTAAAATTATCAGACTCAAATTTAGTCCAGATTTTCACAGGATAATGGTGGCTATATAATACAATTACGAACAAAGATGAACTTCTATAAATTGGAGCCAAATATTCTTCAACATCATTAGCAAGGATACGGTGCTGCTCATTTTTATCATAAAAAACGGACACCTCTCTATCTTGCAGTTTATTAAACAAACCTTCTGCCACCTCACGATCTTGCCCAGCAAACGAAAGTGCAAAATCGTAATCGCCTCTAAACATTATTCCTGAGTATCCTACTTGTCTAGCAAAGTTAGTCCAAATAAGATGCCTGATAAAATATAAAAACTTAGGATCCTCAATTGTTAGAAGGTTGGTTTTGTGTTCAAAGTGAATTAATTCTTTAATGCTATCACTATCATCTATGAGTGCCGAAAGGTGGCCTTTATCTATAACTTGTAATACGCTAGCTTTCATCTCTCCATTTCTTGCAACTGCTTCTCTTGTATCCAGAACTCCTTCGTTAGTTCGAGATAACCAAGAAAGCAAATGAAGATATGGCGCTCGACCTTCTCTTCTTAATTTCTTTCCAGTTGCAAAATCTCTTGCAAGAGGAAAAAAACGAGGATTTAATTCTTCCAGAACTTTTTCTCTAATTGCTGGCAAGCTTATATCAATAGCCAAAGGTGACTTATCTTCATGAGTAATGATTAAGCCAGCCTGTAGACAAGCCTCACTACATAATATTTGTGCCATTGCAAAACTGCCCTCAGCCTCTTCTGATATTTCATCAGCTACTGATATACGGCAATTTAACGCACTCTCACCAAGAGATATTAAACTTCTAATTCTTTCTTGATTAGTACGCCCAACCCGAATTACTTCTACCCTGTGTAATAAATCTGGAGAGTACTCTACAAGAGTCTGTCCAGCTCTATTTATTCCAATTAGCACAATCTTCGAGGCACCATCCTCTTCATCAGCTAAAATTTTTAAATAGTCACTAAGTTTTCTTCTACCGCCTTCATCAAGCCTATGAAAATCATCAATAATTACAGTCCCTACCCCTTTCATTGCAGGCAACTCATTTATCAACACCACATCATCAGCTTTACGAGCTGAAAGCATTAAAACTGTTTCAACTAGGCCCAATTCATCGAGAGCTCTTTTTATGCACGATGTTTTACCAATCCCAGAAGGCCCCTCAATAATCATCCCCCTGCCTGGAACCTGAAGCCCTGATTTAACTCTAATATACTCTGCAGGTTCAACAAATGTATGGGTCGGGACCCCAGACTTTTTAAAAACTTCATCTAATCTGGTCATAAAATCCTTATAATAATCAAGATAAGAGAGTAATTGACATTAAAACACAGTAAAGTCACATAAAATAGGACGTTACTTATAATAAGGGAATTATTATAAGATACAATTATTTTAAAACAGTTAGGCCTTTAGCAAATTCAAATGGCGGTGTGTAGTTCAATAACGTATCATAAAGATAATCAGCCCACCATTGCACCATCAATTTACGTTCATCTAAATGCTGAGAAGTATGAATATATGCAGCTCGAACGCTATTTCGCTCAGAATGACTCATCTGTCGCTCAATAGCGTCTTCAGTCCACAACCCTGACTCCCCTAATGCCCCCCTAGCCATCGTTCTAAAACCATGCCCGCAAACTTCACTTTTTGTATCATATCCCATTGCACGCAATGCGTTATTAACTGTGTTTTCACTCATCACTTTTTTGGGATCATGGTCACCAGGAAATAATCGTGGATTATCACCGCTAATTTGCTTTAACTCGTCGAGTAAAACCAGTGCCTGACGGCTTAAAGGAACAATATGTTCCTCTTTCATCTTCATGCCACGATGTGAGTAACGAACGCCCTTAATCTCTTCACGCTTCGCAGGAATTCGCCAGCAAGCTTTATCGAAATCAAATTCATCCCACCGTGCAAAACGAAGCTCGCTGGAGCGCACAAAGGTGAGCAAGGAAAGCTCAACAGCGATGCGAGTAATTGCACGCCCGCGATAAGCCTTCAGCCGCTCTAGAAACTCAGGGAAGCGACTAAATGGTAAAGCAGGATAGTGACGTGCTTTAGTTGTAGAGAGAGCTCCTGCCATATCCATGGCCGGATTAGATTCGATGTAATCATTCTGGACGGCATAGCGCATGATTGCCGTTACCCGCTGCTGCAGGCGTTGTGCTACGTCGTGTTTGCCAGCGGCATCTATTTTCTTGATCGGGGCTAAAAGGTGGCTGGTTTTGAGCTGACGAATATCAGCAGTTCCGATATGGGGAAAGATGTAGAGTTCAAGATAGCGCATAACGCGTGAACGATGATCATCACTCCAGCGTTTGTTACTGGTGTGCCATTCGCGAGCGACAGTTTCGAAGGAGTAGGCACCGGACATTACTGCCTGCGCTTCTTTCTGCTCAGCCTTAGGATCAATTCCCTGCCCTAACAGCTTTTTAGCGTCGTCGCGCTTTGCTCTTGCTTCAGCTAGTTTGACCGCAGGCCAGACGCCAAAAGCCAGGCGATCTTCTTTTTTGTCAACGGGACGGCGATATTTCATGCGCCAGTATTTGGCGCCTTTAGGCGTGATCTCGAGATACAGCCCGCCGCCATCGGCCATTTTATAGGTTTTGTCTTTGGGCTTGGCGGTTTCGACTTGGCGGGCGGTGAGCTTCATTTTGGGGGCACATTTTCAATCGAAGAGTAAGTGCCCCTTATTATGCCCCCACCGATCCCCGGATTGCAACGGATGCGCTCGGATGAATTCGGACCAAAAAAAAAGCCTTTCGGCTTTAATTTTAGTAACTTGCGGACTGTTACGGAAGTTCTCGTATCTTTAAATGGTGCCGAAGGCCGGACTCGAACCGGCACGTATCTCTACGGTTGATTTTGAATCAACTGCGTCTACCGATTTCGCCACTTCGGCACTGAAGAGGATGCGGAAAACGTTGGGGATTATACCGTTACGAACAGCGTGCGCAACCGGAATCGTTAGGGATGTGCGCTAAGCGTTGAAAAAAACAGCATTTCGCGGATAACTGCTTGTTATACCGTCGATCCCGCCAACCGACGTTCAAAAATTAAAACCCAGAACGGTCCCAATTTTCCCCAATCAGCCCGGTTAACTGGAACTTTCCGAATTCAAACCTCTCTTAACCAAAACTGACGCAGTCAGAACATAAAAGACAACGAGGTTGAGATGAAAGTACAACGCATGATTTGGGGATGGGGCATCGCGGCAGCCATGGTTGCGGGGAGCGCATCGGCAGCAAGCTGGCAGGATCAGCTGAGCAGCGCGGCATCGCAGCTGTCACAGCAAAACAACAGCACCAGCAACACCAGCACCACGCAGAACGGCGGCATGTCGCTCTCATCGCTTACCGGCCTGCTCAACGGCGGCGATAAAGCGGTGAGTTCCAACAGCATGACCAACGCTGCAGGCGTGATGTCCTACTGCGTGCAGCACAACGTGGTGGATAACAACGTGAAGTCGGTAAAAGATCAGGTGCTGAGCAAACTCGGCCTGAACAGCACCACCGCGCAAGAGCAGAAAACCGATTACCAGCAGGGTTTGCAAGGCTTGCTTAACACCGGCAACGGTCAGCAACTGAATTTGCAAAGCCTGAGCAACTCGCCGATGGGTGAGAAGCTGAAAACCAAAGCCTGCGATGTGGTTCTGAAGCAAGGCAAAAAATATATCGGCATGTAAGGACGCGCCGATATCAAGGCGCGAGCTGTCCCTCGCGCCTTTTCTTTAGTCCAGTAACGCTCGCGTCTCCAGCACCGTTCTCTGCAACAACTCCCGCGCCTGGTCCAGCGACCGAATGTTGGTATAGCCAATCACCAGGCCATAGCGTTTCTGCGTCTGCATATACCAGCCGGAGAGCGGCAATACGCGCAGCTGATGCCGCTGCCAAATCTCCGCCAGCGCTGTGTCCTGCGTGCCATGCGGCAGGAAGGCGACAATGTGCATGCCGCCATCCGTCAGTTCAAAATCAAACACATCCGGGAAACATGCCTGCAAGGCATCCAGCATCATGCGGCGTCGCTGCTGATAAAGCGTGCGCATCTTTTTGATGTGGCGATAGAAATGCCCTTCGCTGAGGAACTGCGCCAGAATCTTTTGCGGCAGCAGCGACATACCGGTTTCAAGGATTTCCCCCCACTCGCTGAAGCGCGCGATGGTCTCTTTCGGCATCACCAGATAACCCACGCGCATCGCCGGCATCATGGTTTTGCTGAAGGTGCCGGTGTAAATCACCCGATCGTGCACATCCAGGCTTTTCAGCGCCGGAATCACTTTGCGCGTGTAGTGAAACTCGCCGTCGTAATCATCTTCAATAATCCAGCTGTCATTGTACTGTGCCCACTCCAGCAGTTGATGTTTGCGCGGCAGCGATAAGGTTACCGCCAGCGGGCTGTGATGCGTAGGCGTGACGATGGCGAAACGCGCATCGGCGTGATAGCGCAGCAGATAATCCACATCCATGCCTTGCCGATCGACCGGCACGTAATGCAGATTCGGCGCGATGCGCTTCAGCAGTTTTTGCCCGAAGAAATAGCCGGGATCTTCAAACAACACCTTGTCGCCAGGCTGCGCCAGCACCGCCAGAATGAGTCGCAGGTTGGCGCGATAGCCGCTGGTGATGAAAATCTGTTCCGGCTGGCAGTTAAGTCCACGCGAAATATTCAGGTAGCTGGCGATGGCTTCCCGCAGCGGCTGATAACCCATGACCGGCGGCAAAATCATCTCATCGGCGCGCAGGCTGCGCGCCGCTTTGCCGGAAATCAGCAGCCATTTTTTGTGCGGAAACGCATCCAGCGCCGGGATGCCAAGCCGCAGCTCGCCTTTGCTCTCACGCTGGATTAACGCGCTCACTGGCGGCGCAGGCACTGCCGTTTTGCCGGTTGTTTCCGGCAAAATCAGTTCAGGATTAACGCGCGTGCCCTTCGCGCCCTGACTGACAAAATAGCCTTCGCCGATCAGGATTTCATAAGCGGCTTCCACCGTTTTTCGCGCCACTTGCAACTCACTCGCCAGCGTACGGATCGCCGGTACGCGGTCGCCCGGCTTCAGCTGCCCTGCAAGAATCTGCTGGCGATATCGCGCATAAATCTCTTTATAACCCACGCCATGCCCTACCTGTTTTCACGTTTTTTGACCCTTTTCACTCAGACATGGAAGTTTAAGATGCCCGCATCACCTTCGCATTGAAAAACGACTGACCTGAGGATAAAAACATGACTGCACGCGTTAACCACTTTAAAACCGTACCGACACTGGTCAAAGCCATGTCCGATCTCTCCATTAACGTTAGTAATGTTTCATTAGAAACCTCACTGAAGCATCTGGTCGATCTGCGCGCCTCGCAGCTCAATCAATGCGCGTTCTGCGTCGACATGCATGTGAAAGAGGCCAAACTGCACGGCGAGCGCGAGCTGCGTCTGCATCATGTGGCGATCTGGCGCGAATCCCCGCTGTTCACCGCCAAAGAGAAAGCGGCGCTGGCGCTGACCGAAGCGCTGACGCGTCTGGGCGATCACGGCATCGACGAAGCGCTGTATAGCGAGGTGCGCGCGCACTTCTCCGAAGTGGAGACCAGTGAGCTGACGTTCTGTATCGCGGTGATCAATACCTGGAATCGCCTGATGGTGCTGTCGCAGATGACGCCGGGCGCACTGGACAGCGCTTATGGGTTGGATCGTGCTGATTTACGTTAATTTTTACCGCCAGTCGCTCATGCTGCTGGCGGCACCATGTTCATCTGCGCTGCCTGAGGCTATAGTGAGATTTTGCACCACACAGGACAGCGCACATGAAAGGCATCAACATTGCGATTTACTTCGATCCCGACCAGATTCACATCTGCGTTCACCAGCAGGATGACAGCTATCTTAGCCAACACTTTATTTACGACGACAGCGTAATTGAAGAGATCTATCAGTGGCTGGAGCAGTTCACGCCTAATCGCACCCACATTTGCCTGATTGAGCACGATACCGCCGATATCCTCGCCGATGAGTTGGTGGATAACGGTTATCACGTCCATCAGGTGACGCAGCACGATCTCTTGACCTGGTTCGCCAACGAACCGCCTGCCGAACCCGATGGTTCACCGGTGCGCGCGCTGCTGCGTTATCTGGAGAACGAGCAGCCATCCGAATACCAGTCACGCACGCCGCAGATTGAAGCGTTGATGGATCTGCTGGATGAGCTGGACGATCTCGAAGGTGTGGATGAAGTTGAAGATGAAGACAATCTGCCGGATGACGTGCTGCGCCTGATGAAGCAGAAGAAGATCAGTGCGCAAGACGCCGCCCAACGCCTGCTGCCGGATGTGAATGAGCGCATTCGCGAGCATTTAATCAATTATCCCGAACTGATGACGCCTGAGCTGCTGCAGGATTTCTTCCCTGAGCTGATCGAGGCGCTGGATACGCCGAAGCACTAATCAATGAACGCACACACCGTAGCGGCGCGATTTATCGCGCGGTTTTGACCGACTCTCCATCCTCTTAACGCGCAATAAATTGCGCCGTTACGAGCCGTGCGATTATCGAATAATTTTTCAAATGGGACATTTCATGCTGGAGTTGTTTAAAGCCATCGGGCTGGGATTGGTGGTGATTTTGCCGCTCGCCAATCCGCTGACCACGGTGGCGCTGTTTCTCGGCCTGGCCGGAGAGATGAATTTCCAGGAGCGTAATCGCCAGGCGATGCAGGCCTCGATCTACGTGTTCCTGATCATGATGGTGGCGTGGTATGCCGGCAGCGCGGTGTTGCACACCTTTGGCATCTCCATTCCCGGCCTGCGCATGGCGGGCGGATTGATTGTGGCGTTTATCGGTTTTCGCATGCTATTTCCGGCGAAACCGGTCGGGCATTCGGTCGAAGCCGAGCACAAGCAGGATGAACTGGACGCGACCGACAGCAACCGTGAAACCGTCAACATCGCATTTGTGCCACTGGCGATGCCGAGCACCGCGGGACCGGGCACCATTGCGATGATCATCAGTTCCGCGTCGACGGTTAAATCGGGCGTAGATTTCCCGGCATGGGTGGTTGCCGTCGCCCCGGTGCTGACGTTTTTGGCCGTGTCGGTGATTTTGTGGATTTCGCTGCGCAGTTCGGGCGCCATCATGAAGCTGGTTGGTAAAGGTGGCATCGAAGCGATTTCACGTCTGATGGGCTTTTTGCTGGTGTGTATGGGCGTGCAGTTCGTGATTAATGGCGTGTTAGAAGTGATTCACAATTATCATTGAGACCACGTTGAAGACGCGCAATGAATTGCGCCGCTACGGTATTTGCGCCTATCCGTAGCGGCGCGATTTATCACGCAGTTTTAAGCGATTTACTCACCTTTCAACGTTTTACGCACTTCTGCTACCTGATCTTTCGTCACCGCTGGCGCATTGTTGCTCCAGCCCTGACGAATGAAGGTCGCCAGTTTAGCCACTTGATCATCATCCAGACGCTTAGCAAAACCCGGCATCGCCAGCGTTGATGGCGCTTTCTCGGTGGATGGCTGCTGCGCACCGGCCAGAATGGTGTGGATCAAACCACCTGGATCCTTGGCATTGACGATGGTCGCCTGATCCAGCTCCGGGAAGATCCCCGGCGCACCTTTACCGGTGACAAAGTGGCAGGCGCCGCAGTTGTCGATATACAGACGCTCACCTTCCGACAAGCCTTTCGCAGCGGTCAGTTTCGCTTCGGTTGCCTGCTGCTTCTGCACGTTGTACGCCTGCAGCGGCGGATTACCACCAAGGAACTTCAGGTAAGCCGCGATCGCTTTCAGGTCGGCATCTGTCATGTGCGAGCTGGAGTGCTCAATCACTGACTTCATCTCACCGCCCACTGCGGCCTTATCGTTACGACCGGTTTGCAGGTAATCAACGATCTCCTGCTCGCTCCAGCGCGGCAGACCGCGCAGTGACGGCACATCCCAGTTGTTCAGGCTGCCACCGGCAAGGAACTGATCGTCGCCGCTATCCAGCGCTTTCTCGTTCATGCCGAGGCCGCGTGGCGTATGGCAGCTGCCGCAGTGACCCAGGCTTTCCACGATGTAAGCACCGCGATTAACCTCTTCTGACGCGCCGCCAATCGGCTGGAATGGCTTGTCAGAGGTGAACGCCCAGTTCCAGAAGCGCATGCCCCAGCGCTGGCTGAACGGAAAGCTCAGATCGGTTTCCGGCGGCTGCTCGCTGCTCGGCTTCACGCCTTTCATGAAATAGACGTAAAGCGCGTGCATATCGGCGTCGGAGATTTTGGCGTAATCCGGGTACGGCATCGCCGGATAGAGACGCGACCCATCCGGCAATACGCCTTTGCGCACCGCGTCGGAGAACTGCTGCTCGCTGTAGTTGCCGATGCCGTGCTCTTTGTCCGGCGTGATGTTGGTGGAGTAAATGGTGCCGAGATTCGACTCAATCGCCAAACCACCAGCGTAATCCCCTTTACCGGAAACGGTATGGCACGCCATACAGTCGCCGAGACGCGACAGGTATTCACCCTGCTTGATCAATTGAGCTTCATCTTCCGCGTGTGCCTGCAGTGCAAAGCTGCCCAGCAGCACGGCGTTGGCGATTAACAATGATTTTAATTTCATGCGCTTATGCCTGTACCAGTGGACCGGGATTTTTCAGATAATGTTCTTTAATGGCTTGTGCCGCCATCAAGGTGATCGCGCCGATGGTATCGGTCGGGTTCGCCTGGAAGTTTTGCGGGAAGGCGTTGCCGCCCGGTACAAACACGTTATGAACGTCCCAGCTCTGCAGGTACTTGTTCAGTGCAGAAGTTTTCGGGTTATCGCCCATCACCGCGCCGCCCACGTTGTGGGTCGAAACGTATTTGGTGAGGTCAAAGTCCGCGCCCATTGGCAGGAAGCTCATGCTCATGCTGTCTGGGTTCAGCTCTTTGGCGATGTTGCCGACGATGCCTTTCAGGTGCTGTTGCAGCTTCAGTTCGTTCTCTTTCCAGTTGAACGTCATGCGCAGCAACGGCTGACCGCGATGGTCGGTGTAATTCGGATCCAGATCCAGATAGATATCGCGATACGACTGGCAGGTAGTGGTGATGCTGATCTTCATGGAGTGGTTGTACCACTCCTCCAGACCTTCTTTGTAACCCATGCCCCACGATGGCGTGCCTTTCGGCAGCGCAGCAGCCATTGGCGTGCCGGTGGCTTGCGAGCTGTGGATCTTGGCGCCGCCGAGGAAACCGAGGCCCGGACCATCGAAGTTGCCTGGTGAGATGTCGTTGAACATCTGGCCGGTGGCGCCGGCGGTGGCGTAAGAGTTGAAGTTTTTGTCTTTGAAGAACAGGGTTGCGCCGCCGTTCGACAGGAACGCGTAGTTACGCCCCACCACACCCTCTTCGGTGATTGGGTTATACGGCTTGCCGATACCGGAGAGCAGCATCAGGCGTACGTTATAGAGCTGGAAGCTGGACAGCACCACGATCTTCGCCGGCTGGAATACTTCGTTGCCGTCCACATCGTAGTAAATCACGCCCTTGGCAGTTTTCTGGTCGTCATGCAGTACCACTTTCACCACTTCCGCATGCACTTCGTATGAGAAGTTCGGCATACGTTTCAACGCATCCATCACCGCCGTTTGTGGTGAGGCTTTTGAGTAGTTGAGGCACGGATATTTCGAGCAGTAGCCGCAGTAGTTACACGGCGCGATCTGGTTGCCGTACGGGTTTTTCCACGCGCGTGATACGCACGCAGATGGGTTCGGGAACGGATGATAGCCGAGTTTGGTGGCCGCCTCTTTGAACATCACGTTGTTCAGCGTATCTTCCAGTGCAGGCAACGGATAAGGTTCAGAACGCGGACCTTCAAACGGATCGCCGCCAGGCAGAATCTGGCCGCGCAGGTTGCCGGTGGTGCCGGATTGACCGCAGATCAGCTCAAACTTGTAGTAATACGGCTCGATCTCTTCCCAAGTGAACGGGAAGTCCATCACGCGCATATCTTCCTGCAGGATGCCCGGCTTGTAGGCCTCATCGACGTAGGTTTTCAGCTTCAGGTCGGTTGGGGTTGGACGAATCAGCACCGCCGTCCAGTGCATGCCCGCGCCGCCCACGCCGGTTCCCGGCGCAAACGCGCCCCATTTACGGGTCGGCAACGCCGTCTGGCTGCTGTTGTAACGCACCGTGACCGCCACTTCTTTTGGCGTAGCGAACACTTTGTTACGCACGTTGTAGGCGTATTCATCAGCCGGTTTCGGATAAGCGAAATCCGGGTAATCACGCTCGCCGCCACGCTCCAATGCGCGCACTTCGAGTCCCGCCATCGCCAGTTCAATACTCATCAACGAGCCGGCCCAGCCGAGGCCGCAAACGACGACATCGACTTCTTTCTTTGTAATCTGTGCCATGTTAATCCTGTCTCACATACCAAAACGGGGGGTGTGCTTACGCGCTTTCACCCAGGAGGCTGACCGGTCCCAGCGGGTACGGCACGTTGTGCTGCTTCACCCATTCGGTAAAGCTGGCGCGTGCGCCCGGGAAGCCGATGGCAATCCAGGCTTTCATGCCTTTGTTGCCGCCGTACATCGGGTCAGCGAGGTAGCCGTGTTTGGTATCTGCAAGCAGCTGGCCGAAGAACTGCGAGGCCTTCAGGTTCTCTTCGCCCAGGGCGGCGAAGTCAATGCCGTCGTTTTTGTTCACTTTGGTCAGCACCGCATCTTTCTCTTCCAGTGACAGCTCATGGAACGGTTTCTGGAAGTTGCTTTGCGTCCACTGATTCACCAGCTTGATACCGGTTTGGTACATCTGCTGTGGCGTGAACGGGATTTGATAACCCATGGTGGCAGGCGCATGCACGTTGAACGGACCCTGCATGTAAATCTCTGCCCCGAACTCCGGGCTGTGCAGTTGCTGATCGATAAAGATCGGCACGTTGGTTTCCAGTGCACCTGGCGCTTTACCTTTGCCGCCGGCTGGAATCAGGCGATCGGTTGCGGCCAGGATAAATTGCCACTCATCGGCACTGAAAAAGATCGGTTTATAGTCGGCGAGCTCGGGTGCTGCCATTTCCGCAGCTTGCGCCGCAGTCAATCCCTTAAATACCAGGTCACTTAATGGCAAAGCCAACAGCGACCCAAGTAAAAACTTACGTCTGGTGGTCGGTTTATTTAGAAGCATGGCGCGACGACTCTCACTTGCTAAGAAAGATAATTATTTTTGTTAATAGCTTTATAAATCGGTAAATAACCTGGCAATCTTAGGGATATAGGTATTTCAGAATGTAAAAATTCAATTAAGGATGTGTTTTGATGAAATTCAGTCATCATGTTGAATTTAGGTTAAGGCTTGGTAAAAGGCTTTCGAGGCGAAAAAACAGGGTTTAACCGTACATTTGATGGGAAAGTGGCACGAATCAGTGGGCATTTGACCAGGAATTATCGCGCAAAGAAATAATCGCAGAAATGAATCAATGAAAAAAAATCATACTTCCATACCAGAGAATTATTCTCATTTATAACATCTTATTTACTTTATTGACCAGCAGATGAACGATCTATTTAGCGGAAATGACAAGTCGCGCACAAAATAAACGCAATAATTCCCCCTGGTAATCAATTGTAATATTCCGGCACAGCTCAGAACAAACCGGCATTTTGCCAAAGCGACGGCAGAGATAGAGTGAATTTATCTATCACTCAGGACAATAACAATGCGCTCACTGATTTTGCTCGTCGCTTTATGGGGCAGCAGTTTTGCACTGCACGCCGCCACACCGAAAGATACCCTTGTCGTCGCCGTCCCGCTCGACGGCATTATTAGCTTCGATCCCGCTGAAAGCTTCGAAACCGTCAGTAACAGCGTGCAGCGCAACATCTACCAAACATTAGTGGAGGCAGATCGTCATGATCCGCAGAAGCTGGCACCGCTGCTGGCCACCCACTGGCAACAGGGCAGCACGCCGCACAGCTTAGTGTTCAACATCAAACCCAACGCACACTTCTCCAGCGGCAATCCGGTGACGGCGCAGGATGTGATCTTCTCACTGACGCGCGCGGTGCAGCTGAACAAAGCGCCCTCTTTCATCCTCGCCGAATTTGGCTGGACCAATGAAAACATCGCCAGCCAGTTCAAAGTGCTGAATGACCATCAGTTGGAGATTCAGTGGCCAGCGCAGATTGGTCAGAATCTGGCGTTGCGCCTGCTGACCGCGCCGGTGGCCTCGGTGGTGGATAGCAAAACCGTGCAGCAACACGTCGCCAATAACGATCTCGGCAACGGCTGGCTGCATACCCATTCCGCCGGCAGCGGCGCATTTATCCTTCAGCAATATGTGCCACAGCAGGCGCTGGTGCTGAGCGCTAACCAACAAGCGAATCCGCAGCCGAAGCTGAAACGCATTCTGCTGAAAGGCGTGGCGGATGCCAGTGCGCGTCGTCTGCTGATTCAGCAAGGCGATGTTGATGTGGCGTATCAGCTTGGCCCGGATCAAATTGATGCGCTGAAGAGCGACAAGAATCTGCGCATTGAAGCCTTCCCATCGAGCCTGGTTTACTACCTCGGTTTCAATACCAAAGACAAAGCGCAACCGGCCTTGGGCAATCCGGCGCTGTGGCAAGCCGCGCGCTGGTTGGTGGACTACAACACCATCTCGAAGGATTTGCTTAAAGGTCAGTACCGCATTCATCAGAGCTTCCTGCCGCAGGGTTTTGACGGCGCGCTGGACGATCAGCCGTTCCACTACGATGTGGCGAAAGCCAAAGAGATTTTAGCCAAAGGCGGCATCAAACCGGGGACGAAGTTTGCGCTGACGGTGATCAATCAGCCGCCCTACATTGACGTGGCGCAGGCGCTGCAGGCCAGCTTCGCCCAAGCGGATGTGCAGATTGAGTTGCAGCCGGTGGCGGAATCGGAGTTGTGGAGCAAAATGCGCGGTCGCGATTTCCAGTCGATCTTCATTTACTGGGGCGCAGACTATGTCGATCCAAACACCAACGCCAGCGCCTTTGCCTATAACGTGCCGGGCGGTTCCAAAACCCTGGCGTGGCGCGTCGGCTGGGATATTCCGGATCTGAGTGCGAAAACCCGCGCAGCGGCCGGTGAAAGCGATGCGGTTAAGCGCCGTGCGCTCTATACCGATTTGCAGAAAACCGTGCAGCAGAACTCACCGTTTGTGGTGACGCTACAGGGCGCGCAGCAGGTTGCGGTGCGGAATAACGTGAATCATGTGCAGCAAGGGATTGGTGTGAGTTTGCTGTTTTTTGATACGGTGCAGAAGTAGTTTTGGATTGTGCTCGCATTCCCCCTCCTCGGTCCTCCCCCATAAATGGGGGAGGAAGATGCTGTCATATGTCAGTGCTGAGGCTGCATGTGGCAGCATCTCCTTCCCCCGTTTACGGGGGAAGGCCGGGATGGGGGACAGCAGGCACATAATTACGCCTTTTTCGGCACAATCCTCCTCCCTCCTCGCGCGCCGCTTGCTATCCTTCTGGCATAACCTATTGCCTGAGAGCGAAAAAATCATGACCACTCCGTTACTGATTGCCCAAACGCCTGACGTTCAACTGCATCTTCTCTCCAACATGGCGAACCGCCACGGTTTGATCACCGGCGCTACCGGCACCGGCAAAACCGTTACGCTGCAAAAGCTGGCGGAATCCTTCTCCGATATTGGCGTGCCGGTGTTTATGGCCGATGTGAAAGGCGATCTCACCGGCATTTCCGCCGCAGGCGAAGGATCCGAGAAGCTGCTGGCGCGTCTGGCGAAGATTGGCGTCAGCGACTGGCAGGCGCAGAAAAATCCGGTGATGGTGTGGGATATTTTTGGTCAGCAAGGCCATCCGGTGCGCGCCACGGTATCCGATCTCGGCCCGCTGCTGCTGGCGCGGCTGCTCAACCTTAACGACGTGCAATCGGGCGTGCTGCAAATCATCTTCCGCATCGCCGACGATCAGGGCTTGTTGCTGCTGGATTTCAAAGATCTGCGCGCCATGACGCAATACATCGGCGACAACGCCAAAGCCTTCCAGACGCAATACGGCAACATCAACAGCGCGTCCGTTGGGGCGATTCAGCGCGGATTACTGGCGCTGGAGCAGCAAGGTGCCGAGCACTTCTTTGGCGAGCCGATGCTGGATATCCGCGACTGGATGCGCTGCGATAGCAACGGCAAAGGCTTTATCAACATCCTCTCGGCAGAAAAGCTTTATCAAATGCCGAAACTCTACGCCACCAGCCTGCTGTGGCTGCTGGCCGAGCTGTATGAGCACTTGCCCGAAGCTGGCGATCTCGATAAGCCGAAAATGGTGTTTTTCTTCGACGAAGCGCATCTGCTGTTTACCGACGCGCCGCCGGTGCTGCTGGAGAAAGTTGAGCAGGTGATTCGCCTGATCCGTTCGAAAGGCGTTGGCGTCTATTTCGTTACGCAGAATCCCGCCGATATTCCCGATAACGTGCTGGGCCAGCTCGGCAACCGCGTGCAGCATGCGTTGCGCGCCTTTACCCCGAAAGATCAGAAAGCGGTAAAAAGTGCCGCCGAAACCATGCGCGCCAATCCGGCGTTTGATACCGTCGAGGCGATTCAGGCGCTCGGCACCGGCGAAGCGCTGATCTCCTTCCTCGATGAAAAAGGCAGTCCATCGATGGTGCAGCGGGCGATGGTGATTGCGCCCGGATCGCGCATGGGGCCGGTTACGCAGGATGAACGCAATGGCCTGATCAACAATTCGCCGCTGTACGGTAAATACGATAGCGAAGTCGATCGCGAGTCGGCGTTCGAAATGCTGCAAAAAGGCGTGCAGGCCACCACGCAGCAAGCCAATGCGCCGGAAGCCAAAGGCAACAAGGTCGCCGTTGATGACGGTATTCTCGGCGGTCTGAAGGACATTCTGTTCGGCACCACTGGCCCACGCGGCGGCAAGCGCGACGGCGTGGTGCAGAGCGTGGCGAAGAGTGCCGCGCGCCAGGTCACCAATCAGATCATTCGAGGTGTATTAGGAAGCCTTCTTGGCGGCCGCCGTCGCTAATACCCGGCATACTTCAAGCCGCAGGTGCGTTAGCTGTATGTCTTCCTGCAACTCGAATTGTTTAGGGTATTTAAGGAACTATGGATAAATTCCAACAACTTAAGCGCAGCAAACGTCTGGCGCTGTCACTGCTGCTGATTGCGGCAGCCACCTTTATTGTAACGCTGTTTTTGCCGCCCAACTTTTGGGTGCTCGGACTGAAGGCAATCGCAGAAGCGGCGATGGTCGGCGCATTAGCCGACTGGTTCGCCGTGGTGGCGCTGTTCCGGCGCGTGCCGGTGCCGTTTATCTCACGTCATACGGCAATTATTCCGCGCAATAAAGATCGCATTGGCGAGAATCTGGGTCGCTTCGTGCAGGAGAAATTCCTCGATACCGATTCGCTGCTGGCGCTAATTCGCCGCCACGATCCGTCGCAGATGCTGGCGCAGTGGCTGAACACGCCGGGCAACGCCGATCGCATTGGTCGCCATCTGTTACAGGTGATGCGCGGTTTTCTCGATCTCACCGATGACCAACGCATTCAGCGCTTTCTGCGCCGTGCGGTGCATCGCGCGCTGGATAAGGTCGATCTCACCCAATCCAGCGCGCTGCTGCTGGATAGCCTGACGAAAAATAATCGCCATCAGGAGCTGCTGGATGCGGCGGTACAACAGCTGCTGCGCTTGCTGCATAAGCCCGGTACGCGCGAGTTTATCGCCGCGCAGATTGTGCGCTGGCTCAAGCGCGAACATCCGATCAAAGCCAAAATGCTGCCCACCGAATGGCTGGGCGAACACAGCGCCGATTTGGTGGCGAATGCGGTGGATTCGATACTCGATCAGGTCGCGCTCGATCAGGGGCATGAGTTGCGCCTGGGCTTCGACCGCGCGGTGCAGCGGCTGATTGAGCGGCTGAAAAGCGATCCCGAAATGGCGGAACGTGCTGAAAACATCAAGAGCTGGCTGAAGGAAGATGAGTCGTTCAATCGCTACATTGGCGAGCTGTGGCAGGATTTACGGGGCTGGCTGAAAGACGATCTAAATAGTGAGGATTCACGGGTGCAGGAGCGCGTCAGACTGGCCGCGCTGTGGCTGGGCGAGACGCTGGCGGCTGACGAAGCGCTGCGCGCCTCGATGAATCAGCATCTGGAAGATGCCGCACGCAGCGTGGCGCCGGAGTTTGCTGCCTTCCTGACGCGCCATATTAGCGATACGGTGAAAAGCTGGGATGCGCGCGATATGTCGCAGCAAATTGAGCTGAATATCGGCCGCGACCTGCAGTTTATCCGCATTAACGGTACGCTGGTTGGCGGGACGATTGGGCTGATTTTGTATGTGTTGTCGCAGGTGCCGGGTTGGATCGAGCGTATTCAGTAAAAAGGTCGCCATGAATGGCGACCTTACAAGGCTTAGCGGCGTTTCATCAGCAGGAACAAGCTGATGGCGAAGAACGCACCGCTCGGCAGAATCGCACCCAGAATCGGCGGCAAACCGTATACCAGGCTTAGCGGGCCAAAAATCTGGTCCAACACGTAGAACAGGAAGCCAAAGCTAATCCCCGTCACCACGCGCACGCCCATTGATACGCTTCGCAGCGGACCAAAGATAAACGACAGCGCCATCAGCATCATCACCGCCACAGAGAGCGGCTGGAAGATTTTGCTCCACATATTCAGCTGGTAGCGCCCGGCAACCTGGCCGCTCTGCTTGAGGTATTTGCTGTAGTTATACAGGCCGGTGATCGAGAGCGCGTCCGGGTCCAGCGCCACTACGCCGAGCTTGTCAGGCGTCAGGTTGGTTTTCCATTCGCCGCTCAGGCTTTGCGAGCCGGTAATTTGTTTGGCATCTTGCAGATCCGATTCATCGACCTGCGACAGCGCCCAGACCTTTTTATCCGCATCCCAGGCGGCACTCGCCGCATAGCGTACGCTGAGTAAACGGCGCTGATCGCTGAACTTGTAGATGCTGACGCCATCAATCTCGTTATCACCTTTGATGCGCTCGATGTAGATGAAGTCGTTGCCGTCCTTCGCCCACAGGCCGTTTTGCGTTGAAACCAGCGAGCCGCCGTACAGCTGCTGCGCACGGTAGTTACGCGCCATCTGTTCACCTTGCGGTGCAACGAATTCGCCCACCGCCATGGTCAACAGCACCAGCGGAATCGCCGTTTTCATTACCGCCAGCGCCACCTGCATGCGGGTAAAGCCCGATGCCTGCATCACCACCAGTTCACTACGCTGCGCCAGCGTGCCCAAACCGAGCAGTGCGCCCAGTAGCGCCGCCATAGGGAAGAAGATTTCGATATCTTTCGGTACACTGAGCAACGTGTAGTAACCGGCGTCCAGCGCGGTGTAAGCGCCCTGCCCGGTTTTCCGCAGCTGATCGACGAACTTGATAATGCCCGACAGCGACACCAGCATGAACAGCGTCAGCATGATGGTGTTAAAGATAGTTTTGCCGATATAGCGGTCAAGAACCTTAAACATCAGACCGATCCTCCACGGCTAAAGCGCGCGCGGATGCGACGCATCGGCACGGTATCCCACATGTTCAGCAGCACCGCCAGCGCCAGATAGGAGAAGTTCACCACCCACATCCAGATAGCCGGATCGAAGCGGCCTTTCGCGGCGTTGGAACGCAGAGAACTTTGCAGTAAGAAGAAGATCAGATACAGCAGCATGGCAGGCAGCATCGACAGCACGCGGCCCTGACGCGGGTTCACCACGCTAAGCGGCACCACCATCAACGCCATAACCAGGACGGCAAAGATCAGCGTCAAGCGCCAGTGCAACTCCGCCTGGAACTGCGGGGTTTTGGTCTTGAGCAGCGTGCTAATATCCGCCTGATCGGCATCGTTCGGATCGAGCGTGGCTTCTTTGTAGCCTATTACCGCCTGATAGTTGACGAAGTCCGTGATGCGGAAGTCACGCAGCAAGGCGGTGCCTTCAAAACGCGTGCCTTTATCCAGCGTCACCACCTGCGAGCCATCTTTGTGTTGCTCCATGTGGCCGCTATCAGCCAGCACCACCGAGGGACGCGCGTTGCCTTTGGGACGCAGCTGCGCCAGGAACACGTTGCCGAAGGTATTGCCCTTCACATCTTCAACAAACAGCACCGCATTGCCGTCGCTGGAGGTCTGGAACTGCCCAGCCGCCAGCGCCGCCGCGCCTGGGTTTGATTTGGCGTTTTGCGTCACTTCCTGCTGATAACGTGATGACCATGGCCCTAACCAAATGACGTTGACCGCCGCCACAAGCGAGGTGAAAAGCATCAGGATCATCGCGGCTTTAATCAGCACACTTTTGCCCAGGCCGCAGGCATGCATCACCGTGATTTCACTTTCGGTGTACAGCCGCCCAAGGGTCATTAAAATCGCCAGAAATAGGCTTAGGGGCAGGATAAGTTGTGCCATTTCAGGCACGCCGAGTCCTAACAATGTCAGAACTAAGTTTGTTGGAATTTCGCCATCCACCGCAGCTCCCAAAATCCGCACTAACTTCTGACAAAAGAAGATCAGCAGCAGGATGAAGAGGATAGCCAGCTGGCTTTTGAGCGTTTCCCGAACCAGATATCTAATGATGATCACGCTTAGTACGCCTGTGATAACTTGTCTTTTTGCAGGAAAATCGCTAGTTTCAACGCTTATCAGCCATTTTTCTTCATCAATGGCCGTCATCGTAGCTAAAATAGTATGACGAACGCGTTAGTGTGGTGAAAAAACAACATACTTGTCACCACCACTCATTATGACTACCGGCGTTGAATTGTCATGGCGTCGCAACGAATTAATGAGTTACGAGCGCGCTACATTCTAACGACAGCCAAGGCCGTTGTCTTTAAGATTCAGGAGAGTGCATGGAGTTCAGTGTAAAAAGCGGTAGCCCGGAAAAACAGCGTAGCGCCTGCATTGTTGTTGGCGTTTTCGAACCGCGCCGTTTGTCACCCATTGCTGAGCAGCTGGATAAAATCAGCGATGGCTACATCAGCGCCCTGCTGCGCCGCGGTGAACTGGAAGGAAAAGTGGGCCAAACGCTGCTGCTGCACCATGTGCCGAATATCCTCTCCGAACGCATCCTGCTGATCGGCTGCGGTAAAGAGCGCGAGCTTGATGAGCGCCAGTATAAGCAGGTCATTCAGAAGACAATCAATACTTTGAACGACACCGGCTCAATGGAAGCGGTGTGCTTCCTGACTGAACTGCACGTCAAAGGTCGCAATACTTACTGGAAAGTGCGCCAGGCGGTCGAAACCTCTAAAGAAGCGCTCTACAACTTTGATCAGCTGAAAAGCAACAAAGTCGAGCCGCGCCGTCCGCTGCGTAAGCTCGTGTTCAACGTGCCGACCCGCCGTGAACTTACCAGCGGCGAGCGTGCCATTCAGCACGGTTTGGCCGTAGCTGCCGGTGTGAAAGCCGCCAAAGATCTCAGCAATATGCCGCCAAATATTTGTAACGCCGCGTATCTGGCGTCGCAGGCGCGTCAGCTGGCGGATGCGTACAGCAAAAATGTCACCACCCGCGTCATCGGCGAACAGCAGATGAAAGAGTTGGGGATGAACGCCTATCTGGCGGTTGGCGCAGGTTCGCACAACGAATCGCTGATGTCGGTGATTGAGTACAAAGGCAATCACGATCCGGAAGCGCGCCCCATCGTGCTGGTCGGCAAAGGCTTAACCTTTGATTCCGGCGGTATCTCGATCAAACCCGCCGATTCCATGGATGAGATGAAGTACGACATGTGCGGTGCGGCGTCCGTTTACGGCGTGATGCGCATGGTGGCGGAACTGAATTTACCGCTGAACGTGGTGGGCGTGCTGGTGGGCTGTGAAAACATGCCTGATGGCAAATCGATGCGTCCGGGCGACGTGCTGACCACTATGTCAGGTCAAACCGTTGAAGTGCTGAATACCGATGCCGAAGGCCGTCTGGTGCTGTGCGATGCGCTGACCTACGTTGAACGCTTCGAGCCAGAAGTGGTGATTGACGTGGCCACACTGACCGGCGCCTGCGTGATTGCGCTGGGTCATCACGTTAGCGGTTTGATGTCGAACCATAATCCGCTGGCACACGAGCTGATCAGCGCATCTGAGCAGTCCGGCGACCGCGCCTGGCGTCTGCCGATGGCGGATGAGTATCAGGAGCAGCTGGAATCCAACTTTGCTGATATGGCGAACGTTGGCGGCCGTCCTGGCGGTGCGATTACCGCCGCCTGCTTCCTCGCGCGCTTTGCGCGTAAGTTTAATTGGGCGCACCTGGATATCGCCGGTACCGCATGGCGTTCCGGTAAAGCCAAAGGCGCAACCGGCCGTCCGGTACCGCTGCTGTCGCAGTTCCTGCTGAATCGCGCAGGGTTGAACGGCGACGATTGATTTGGTAATGGCTGTCCCCCATCCCGGCCTTCCCCCACAAGTGGGGGAAGGAGACGCTGCTACATGCGAATTCACAACTAACATAGGGCAGCATCTTCCTCCCCCACTTGTGGGGGAGGACCGAGGTGGGGGACAGCAAGCACCCAGCTCCCCCTCTCATCCAAAGGATCCCATGAAAAACGCCACTTTCTATGTGATGGAGTCTGAGAGCGCCGGCGATGGTCTAACCGCCATCGAAGCGTTGGTGTGCTCTCTTGCCGAAACACGCTGGCGTGACGGCAAACGCATCCTGATTGCCTGTGAAAACGAAGAACAAGCCAATCGGCTGGATGAAGCGCTCTGGCAACTTCCGGCTAACGCCTTTGTGCCGCACAACCTGGCTGGAGAAGGCCCGCGCTACGGCGCTCCGGTTGAGCTGGCCTGGCCACAGCGTCGCGGCAGTTCACCGCGCGATCTGCTGATCAGCCTTCTGCCACAGTTCGCAGATTTTGCTACTGGTTTCCATGAAGTGATAGACTTCGTTCCTTATGAAGAATCTCTAAAACAACTGGCGCGCGATCGCTACAAAGCCTATCGCAGCGTTGGTTTCCAATTGAATACGGCGACGCCACCCTCGCCGCAAACGACAGTGTAGAAATGGAAAAGACATATAACCCGCAAGATATCGAGCAGCCGCTCTACGAGCACTGGGAACAGCAGGGCTACTTTAAACCGAATGGCGATACCAGCCAGGAAAGCTTTTGCATCATGATCCCGCCGCCGAACGTCACCGGCAGCTTGCATATGGGTCACGCTTTCCAGCAGACCATCATGGATACCATGATTCGCTACCAGCGCATGCAGGGTAAAAATACCTTGTGGCAGGCCGGTACCGATCACGCCGGTATCGCCACGCAGATGGTGGTAGAACGCAAAATCGCCGCTGAAGAGGGCAAAACGCGCCAGGATTATGGCCGCGATGCATTCATCGACAAAATCTGGCAGTGGAAAGCGGAATCCGGCGGCACCATTACTCGCCAGATGCGTCGTCTCGGCAACTCGGTTGACTGGGAGCGCGAGCGCTTCACCATGGACGAAGGTCTGTCCAACGCCGTGCGCGAAGTGTTTGTCCGCCTGTACAAAGAGAACCTGATTTACCGTGGCAAACGCCTGGTAAACTGGGATCCAAAACTGCGTACCGCAATCTCCGATCTGGAAGTGGAAAACCGCGAGAGCAAAGGCTCGATGTGGCACATCCGCTATCCGCTGGCTGACGGCGTGAAAACCGCTGAAGGCAAAGATTATCTGGTGGTGGCGACCACGCGTCCGGAAACCCTGCTGGGCGATACCGGCGTCGCGGTTAACCCGGAAGATCCGCGTTATAAAGATCTGATCGGCAAAGAGCTGATCCTGCCGCTGGTGAACCGTCGTATTCCGATCGTTGGCGATGAACACGCTGATATGGAAAAAGGCACCGGCTGCGTGAAGATCACGCCTGCGCATGACTTCAACGACTACGAAGTGGGTCGTCGTCATAAGCTGCCGATGATCAACATTCTGACCTTTGATGGCGACATCCGCGAGCGCGCGGAAGTGTTCGATACCAATGGCGAAGTCAGCGACGCGTGCGCAGACGACATCCCGGCACAGTTCCAGAAAATGGAGCGTTTCGCCGCGCGTAAAGCGATGGTTGCCGCCATTGATGAGATTGGCCTGCTGGAAGAGATCAAACCGCACGACCTCACCGTGCCTTACGGCGATCGCGGCGGCGTGGTGATCGAGCCAATGCTGACCGACCAATGGTATGTGCGCACCGCACCGCTGGCGAAAGTCGCGGTTGAAGCGGTAGAAAACGGTGATATCCAGTTCGTGCCGAAGCAGTACGAAAACATGTACTTCTCATGGATGCGTGACATTCAGGATTGGTGTATTTCACGTCAGCTGTGGTGGGGACACCGCATCCCAGCATGGTACGACAACGACGGCAACGTCTATGTTGGCCGCACCGAGGACGAAGTGCGTCAGGAAAACAATCTGGCTGCCGATGTGGCGCTGCGCCAGGATGACGACGTGCTGGATACCTGGTTCTCGTCCGGTCTGTGGACCTTCTCGACGCTGGGCTGGCCGGAGAACACCGAAGCGCTGCGTACCTTCCATCCAACCAGCGTGCTGGTGAGCGGCTTCGACATCATCTTCTTCTGGATTGCGCGCATGATCATGCTGACCATGCACTTTATCAAAGATGAAAACGGCAAGCCGCAGGTGCCGTTCAAAACCGTTTATATGACCGGTTTGATCCGCGATGAAGAAGGCCAGAAGATGTCCAAGTCGAAAGGTAACGTCATCGATCCGCTGGATATGATTGACGGCATTTCGCTGGAAGATCTGCTGGAGAAACGTACCGGCAACATGATGCAGCCGCAGCTGGCTGAGAAGATCCGCAAACGTACCGAAAAGCAGTTCCCGGACGGCATCGTGCCTTCAGGTACCGATGCGCTGCGCTTCACCCTTGCCGCGCTGGCTTCTACCGGTCGTGACATCAACTGGGATATGAAGCGCCTCGAAGGCTACCGCAACTTCTGCAACAAGTTGTGGAACGCCAGCCGCTTCGTGCTGATGAATACCGAAGAGCAGGATTGCGGACAAAATGGCGGCGAAATGAAGCTGTCGCTGGCGGATCGCTGGATTCTGAGCGAATTCAACCGCAGCGTAAAAGCCTACCGTGAAGCGCTGGATAACTATCGCTTTGATATCGCGGCCAACATTCTGTACGACTTCACCTGGAACCAGTTCTGTGACTGGTATCTGGAGCTGACCAAGCCGGTGATGACCAGCGGTAGCGAAGCGGAACTGCGCGGTACGCGTAATACGCTGGTCACCGTGCTGGAAGCGCTGCTGCGTCTGGCGCACCCGATCATTCCTTACATCACCGAAACCATCTGGCAGCGTGTGAAAGGCCTGAAAAACATCGATCACGATACCATCATGCTGCAGCCGTTCCCGCAGTATGACGCGGCGAAAGAGGATGCCGAGGCGCAAGCCGATATCGAGTGGATGAAGCAGGCGATCGTCGCGGTACGTAATATCCGTGCTGAGATGAACATCGCACCAAGCAAGCCGCTCGACGTGCTGCTGCGTGACTGCTCTGCCGCCGCGCAGCGTCGCGTCGAAGAGAACCGCACCTTCCTGTCGCGTTTGGCGCGTCTGGAAAGCCTGACCATTCTGCCTGCAGGCGAGAAAGGCCCGGTTTCGGTCACCAAGATTGTTGAAGGCGCTGAGTTGCTGATTCCGATGGCGGATCTGGTCAACAAAGAAGCCGAGCTGGAGCGTCTGGCGAAAGAGCTGGTGAAACTTGATGTCGAAATTGAGAAGATCCAGACCAAGCTGGCGAACGAAGGCTTTGTCTCACGTGCGCCGGAAGCGGTTGTCGCCAAAGAGCGTGAGCGCGTGGCTGAGCTTGAGCAATCAAAAGCAAAACTGTTTGAACAGCAGGGCGTGATTGCGGCATTGTAAGCGCTTCAGTCCAACTGCTTAATCGAAGCCGGGCACTGCCCGGCTTTTTTATACCGGAAGATAATGATGACCAGCGACGCTCCCATCAATTTAAAGGTGCGCCCCATTTCAGCCGCCGATAACCCGCTGATTGCGCAGGTGATCCGTGATGTGTCAGCCGAATTTGGCCTGACGGCGGATAAAGGCTACACCGTGTCCGATCCCCATCTCGATCGCCTGTTCGAACTCTACAGCGAAGCCAACAGCGCTTACTGGATTGTCGAACATGATGGTGTGGTGGTGGGCGGCGGCGGCGTTGCACCGCTGGCCTGTAGCGCGCCGGATATCTGTGAGCTGCAGAAAATGTATTTCCTGCCGCAAGTGCGCGGCTTAGGTCTGGCGCGCGATCTGGCGCTGCGTGCCATGGAATTCGCCCGTCAGCAGGGCTTTCAGCGCTGCTATCTGGAAACCACCGGCAGTTTGACGCGTGCGATTAAGTTGTATGAGTCGTTGGGGTTTGAGCTGATTGAGAGCGCGATGGGTTGTACCGGGCATGTGGATTGTGAAGTGCGGATGCTGAAGGTGTTGTGATGTGCTCGCTGTGTGTGCTCGCTGTCCCCCATCCCGGCCTTCCCCCGCTAGCGGGGGAAGGCCGGGATGGGGGACAGCGCGCACAAACCTAAACCGCCGGCACTCCACTATGAAACCGCAGTTCGCCATCCGGCTCGCTGATTAAGCGCGCTTCTGCCTCGCCAAACACCTGCACGCGAGGCGCAATCTCCTTCGGCGAAATCTGCTGCGCCAGCTTCAGGTAATCCTGATAGTGACGCGCTTCCGAGCGCAGCAGCGAAATATAGAACTTCTCCAGTTGCTCATCCAGATACGGCGCCAGGCTGGCGAAACGTTCGCAGGATCGCGCTTCGATGTACGCCCCGCAAATCAGCTTATCCACCAGCGCTTCCGGCTCGTATGTGCGAATTTCGCGAATCAAACCTTTGGCATAGCGGCTGGCAGTGATTTTGCGATACGGCAAACCGCGCGACTGCATGATTTCCCACACCTGATAGAAGTGGTGCAGCTCCTCTTTCACCAGCAGCACCATCATCTCCACCAAATCATCGGCCCACGGCAGCTCGTTGCGCACGATAATGCTTTTGGTCAGATTCTTGTGGGCATTGATAAAGTTACCGTCCTGCTCGTCGCGGTAGATAAAATCTTCATACGGCTTGAGCCACGCCAGAATGGCATCACCACTTGGCTTATCCGCCACGTATTTACGGATGATGAACACCGCGGTTTGCGCGGCTTTCAATTCACAAACCATGTGATCGGTGAGCAGCAACGTCAGATTTTCCGGCTTGCGCGCTTCATCAATCCACGCTTGTGGCGTGCGGCAATGCAGGAATTGATAGATCGGTTCTAATAGCGGAGCGTAATTCATGGGCAGTCTTTTGTCTTACGGGGAAACGTGTTCAGGGCGGCGAGTGCCGCCCAGTCATGCTTAGTGACGCACACCGTTGTCTTCTTCGTCGTCGATGAACTCGCCATCGTCGTCTTCATCTTCGGCATCAGGATCTTCAAAGTAGGTGCCCCACCCGTCGTAATCGACGTTGTAGCTGCCCGCCAGATTCACCAGCTGCTCAACCTGCGCATCAATCAGCTCTGGCTTCAACGCGCCTTCGCTCAGGATATCCACACACATTACGGTGGTGCCGTCTTCCAGCTCCAGCTCTTCTGGCTCGCTCACTTCGTAGCCCAGCTTGAAGGCATCAACCGCGACCTTCTCCAGCGAGTCGAAGTTGTTGCAGGAGAGATGATGCTCAATAGTGTAAAGCGCATCTGGATCGCTGCCGTCTTCCAGCAACTCTTCAATGATCAGTCGCGTCTCTTCGCGCTGTTCTTCCAGCAATGCTTCATATGCCATGGGTGTGTCCTCAAATATTCGGCTGAATTCAATTATTTTCCCACACTGCCTCGCGCGCCACTACACAAAACAACAAGTTTCTTAGCGCTGGGGTTGAAAATGCATATTCATACGGTTAGATTGAATTTTAATTCATTTAATGTAGGCATCCGGAGCGCTGTATGAGTCAGCTACATCAAAGACATTTCCTGAGATTGCTGGATTTCACCCCAGCCGAAATCGATTCTCTGCTGAGTCTGGCAGGTGAATTAAAACACGCAAAGAAAAATGCCAGCGAAACGCAGTACCTGAAAGGCAAAAACATCGCGCTCATCTTCGAAAAAGACTCGACTCGTACCCGATGCTCTTTCGAAGTTGCCGCTTACGATCAGGGCGCTAACGTCACCTATCTCGGCCCAAGCGGCAGCCAAATTGGCCATAAAGAGTCGATGAAAGACACCGCGCGCGTGCTGGGACGCATGTATGACGGTATTCAATATCGCGGCTACGGCCAGGAACTGGTGGAAACCTTAGCGGAATTCGCTGGCGTGCCAGTGTGGAACGGCCTGACCACCGAATTCCATCCCACGCAACTGCTGGCCGATCTGCTGACAATGCAGGAGCATCTGCCGGGTAAATCGCTGAATGAAATGACGCTGGTTTACGTCGGCGATGCACGCAACAACATGGGCAACAGCATGCTGGAAGCCGCTGCGCTGGTCGGCATGGATCTGCGTCTGGTGGCGCCAAAAGGCTGCTGGCCGGAAGCGGAACTGGTGGAGCAATGCCGCGTGGCCGCACAGCAAACCGGTGGCAAAATCACCCTGACTGAAGATATCGCTGAAGGGGTGCAAGGTGCCGACTTCATCTACACGGATGTGTGGGTGTCGATGGGCGAAGCCAAATCGGTGTGGGAAGATCGCATCGCCCTGCTGCGTCCTTATCAGGTTAATAGCGCGATGCTGGCGCTGACCGGCAATCCGCAGGTGAAGTTCCTGCACTGCTTACCGGCCTTCCATGACGACAAAACCACGCTGGGCCGTCAAATGGCCGAGCAGCACGGTTTGCACGATGGCATGGAAGTGAGTAATGAGGTGTTTGAATCTGCGCACAGCATCGTGTTCGATCAGGCTGAAAACCGCATGCACACCATTAAAGCGGTGATGGTCGCGACGCTCGGCAAGCTATGATTGGTGGCGCCGCAAACGTTTACCTCGCGCGCGATATTTGCTTGATGCAAATCAGTGAATGCGTATAATGCGGCCCAATTTGCCGGAGGAAACATGCAACAGCGCAGCGCACAATTTGA
Source organism: Pantoea leporis (assembly GCF_028048155.1). Taxonomy (NCBI): domain Bacteria; kingdom Pseudomonadati; phylum Pseudomonadota; class Gammaproteobacteria; order Enterobacterales; family Erwiniaceae; genus Pantoea; species Pantoea leporis. The sequence continues at coordinate 112,256 of NZ_JALMEU010000003.1, read as the reverse complement.
CGCTCAACGACGCCTGACAGCGGGCGGCGCATCTGTTTCTTTCCGTCATCAATCGATCGTAAAAAAAGCCCCTTAAGCAGGGGCTTTTTTTTTGTCCGCAATCCGGCAGCGCAGAGGAGAACGCTATGGCCAACCCGCTATATCGCAAGCACATTATTTCCATCAACGATCTCAACCGCGACGAGCTGGAGCTGGTGCTGCATACCGCTGCCCAGCTGAAAGCCAATCCCCAGCCGGAGCTGCTGAAACACAATGTGATCGCCAGCTGCTTCTTTGAGGCTTCAACGCGTACGCGTTTGTCGTTTGAAACCGCGATGCATCGTCTCGGTGCGTCAGTGGTGGGCTTCGCCGACGGTAGCAACACCTCGCTCGGCAAGAAAGGCGAAACCCTCGCCGATACCATTTCGGTGATTGGGACTTACGTTGATGCCATCGTGATGCGTCATCCGCAGGAAGGCGCAGCGCGTCTGGCGACGGAATTCTCCGGCGGCATTCCGATTCTCAACGCCGGTGATGGCGCTAACCAGCATCCAACGCAAACGCTGCTCGATCTCTTCACCATCCGCGAAACGCAAAATCGCCTGGATAACCTGAATGTGGCAATGGTCGGCGACCTGAAATATGGCCGCACCGTGCATTCACTGACGCAGGCGCTGGCGAAGTTCGATGGCAATCGCTTCTTCTTTATCGCGCCGGATGCGCTGGCGATGCCGGCGTACATCACCGATATGCTGGATGAGCAGAACATTGCCTGGTCACGCCACGACACCATCGAAGAAGTGATGCCAGAACTCGATATTCTGTATATGACGCGCGTGCAGAAAGAGCGCCTCGATCCGTCGGAATACGCCAACGTTAAAGCACAGTTCATTCTGCGTGCCGCTGATTTAGCCGGTGCGCGCGACAACATGAAAGTGCTGCATCCGCTGCCGCGTATCGACGAGATCACCACCGACGTGGATAGCACGCCGCACGCCTGGTATTTTCAGCAGGCTGGAAATGGCATCTTCGCTCGCCAGGCGCTGCTGGCGCTGGTACTGAATCGCGAACTGGCACTGTAAGGAGAAAGCGATGACTCACGATAATAAATTGCAGGTTGAAGCCATCAAACGCGGCACGGTGATTGACCATATCCCGGCGCAGGTCGGCTTTAAGTTACTTTCGCTGTTTCGTCTGACCGAAACCGATCAGCGCATCACCATCGGCCTCAACTTGCCGTCGGGCGAGATGGGCCGTAAAGATCTGATCAAGATCGAAAATACCTTCCTGACCGATGATCAGATCAATCAGTTGGCGGTGTATGCGCCGCTCGCCACGGTAAACCGCATTGACGAATACGAAGTGGTGGCGAAGATCGCCCCCACCTTGCCGGATCGTATTGACCGCGTGCTGACCTGCCCGAACAGCAACTGTATCAGCCGTAACGAGCCGGTGTTCACCAGTTTTGCGGTGAAAAAGCGTGAAGATGATGTGCATCTGAAGTGCAAATATTGCGAGAAAGAGTTCGCGCGCCACGTGGTGCTCGGTCACTGGTAATCGCCCGCGTCGTCCCTATAATGGGACGATTCATTTCGCGGCGGACATCGGTCGGCCGCGCACTTTCAAGGAGAAACAATGTCTCGCGAAATCATTACTTCAAACGCACCCGCAGCGATTGGCCCTTACGTGCAGGGCGTGGATCTCGGCAGCATGATCATCACTTCAGGCCAGATCCCGGTTGATCCGGCCACCGGCGCCGTTGCCGACGATGTTTCCGCGCAGGCACGTCAATCACTGGAAAATGTGAAGGCGATTGTCGAAGCCGCCGGCCTGAAAGTGGGCGATATCGTGAAAACCACCGTGTTTGTGAAGGATTTGAATGACTTCGCCACCGTGAACGCGACCTATGAAGCGTTCTTCACCGAGCACAACGCCAGCTTCCCGGCGCGTTCGTGCGTGGAAGTGGCGCGCCTGCCGAAAGATGTGAAGATTGAGATCGAGGCGATTGCGGTACGTCGTTGATTTGGTTAGTGCTGGCTGTCCCCCTCCTCGGTCCTCCCCCATAAATGGGGGAGGAAGATGCTGCCACATGTCAGTATTGAAGCTGCATGTGGCAGCATCTCCTTCCCCCGCTTGCGGGGGAAGGCCGGGATGGGGGACAGCCAGCACAATATTTATTTAAACGATCGCAACAACTTCTCCAGCGGCCGCACCAGCGCCAGCACTGTTTCATCCTGCACCTGCGCTGCCGCATCCAGTTGCGTATGCATCTGCGCCACCTCACCTGCGCCATACGCCTGATTACGTTCCAGCGCATTGACCAAATCCAGTCCCATTCGGCTCAACTCTGCTACTTGCTGTACTTGCTGCTGCAGCGGCTTGAGCTGATAGCTGCCCAGAATTAGCGGCATCACCGCATCGCTGTTGTTCTGCCAGCGCTGCAATTGCTGACGGATGGCATGCGCCGCCGCATGATCGGCGCGATTGGCGATCAAGCGATCCACCTGCTTATCCAGCACACGCACCGCATTGCTCTCGGCCGGCAACACATCCGCCAAACGATTGAGCGGTTCAAAATAGTCGTAATGTCCCGCCTGAAATTTCAGATGCTGGCGCGTGTAGTATTGCGCTGGCTCCAGCACTTCGGCCAATATGCGCAGCGGCGTGATGTCACTGCTGTTCGCCAGTCGCATCATCTGCACTTCAGCCTGCTGATGCTGCTGCAAGCCGACAGAAACAGTGCTCCAGCGATCCACCGCGCTCAGGCGCTGATACATGTTATCGCTGTCGGTGACATCCTGCGCCGACCATAAACGCTCCGCCACCACAAAGGCGCGCGGCCACAGGCGTGTGTCGATTACCCGGCTGTTAACGTTCTCCGCCCACAGTGCCGCTTCGCCGCCAATCAGGTTGTTCTGCATCTGTTGCGGCGTCGGCAGCGATGGCGTAATGCCGGTTGGCACCTGAGGCAACTTGCTGCCTTCTGCGGGATAGCGCACGTTGCCCACCAGCATATAACCGGTCAGCTTGTCTTGCGTTAGCGTCACCATCGGCTGGAATGGCCCCATCCACGTATCGACGCTGAACGTCAGCTGTGTGGGCGACAGCCAGCGGATATCACTGACCATGCGACGCGCTTTGCCGCTGAAATCGATAAAGCCGCGCCAGCCGTTTTTCCCTTCTATCAGGGTAAAGCTGCCTTTCAGCGCGCTGCCTTTCAAACGCGGCATGGTGAATTGCCAGCTCTGCGCCTGCTCACCTGCCTGCACCTGATCCGCGCCGTTAAGCCCCTGCGGCCAGGGTTCATTGCGATAGTGATAGGCGGCGGTTTGCGGCTGATCGAGATAGAAACCGGTGGAGAGAATGCCGCGAAAGTCGTTTTTCGCCACCGTGCCCAACGCATCCTGTCCTTGCCACGATTGAATCAGAATGCTTTTAGGCAGATCAGGATGGTAAACCTCATCCCAGCCGATCATGCGGCGCTGATGCGCTTCGAGGATTTTCTCAACGCGCTGATTAAACCAGGCTTGCAGCGCATGCGTATCCTTTAAACCGTGGTCGCGCATAAACTGCTGAATGCGTGTGGAATCATTCCACTGGGTTGGATCAACCTCATCACCGCCAATGTGGATGTAGGGATCGGGGAAGATCGCCGTCACTTCGCCCATTAAGGTGTCGATAAAGCGAAATACCGCTTCGTTGCTGGGATCGAGCAGCGGCTTAAACACGCCCCAGCCGCGCTCCATCTGATACGGTCCCGGCGCGCTCATTAACTCCGGCATCGCTACTGCTATCGCCGACGCATGACCGGGCAGATCGATTTCCGGTACCACGCGTACGCCGCGCTGCGTGGCGTAGCGCACCACATCGCGCATCTGCTGCTGCGTGTAGTACAAGCCGTCACTGGCTTTCTCCTGCAGCTGCGGATAGTGGCTGGAGGCAAATCGCCAACCTTGATCGTCGGTTAAGTGCCAGTGAAACACGTTCATACGCGCGGCGGCGATGCCGTCGATTTGTCGTTTCACGGTTTCAATTGGCAGGAAGTGGCGCGCCGAATCGATCAGCACGCCGCGCCACGGAAAGCGCGGTTTGTCATCAATGGTGACGTAGGGAATTTCGGTGCCGTTTTCGGTGTTTTCAATCAGCTGCAGCACGGTTTCCATGCCGCGCATCGCGCCAAAGCGCGTGTTGGCTTCCAGCAAGACGCCATCGCTGTTAACCAGCAGATGATAACTTTCGTCGCTGTCTGGTTGGGGAAGCGGATCAACCGCCTGCGCGATTTGTACCTGAATGCTGGGATGATCGCTGGATGCGCTGGCCGGCAGCAGCGGCCAGCCGGTTTGCCGCGCAATGCGCGCGCGCCAGCGCGATTCAGCACCTTCCAGATGATCGCCCGAGATATGCAACGTGAGGTGCGGTGTTAACGCATACGCCCCGCCGCCGCCTGGCTGGACAACGCTTTGTGGCCACGGCATCAGCGGTAAATCTCCAGCCGGCGCGGCGAAGGCGGAAAAAGTCATGGATAAACAACAGGCAAGCAGAGTTCTTTGCAATGGCATCTGGGCATCCTTGTAAATGAAACAACGGACCAAAATGGGCAAAAGGCCCATTAAACCTGTTTCGCATTGCAAAGCAAGTGGCCGCAAACTGAAATCAAGGCGGGTTAATACTTTTGTATTTTAGCCAGATTAACCATTGCGCGGCTTTCATTCCTGGTTGTGGCTTCTTTGTTGTAGGTCAAACCGCCGGCGATTAATCTCAGCGCAAACACCACATATAGCGATTAAACTCCTTAAAATTATCTACATATAGTTTCATGGAGAAGAAATGGCGACGGTGGTGATTAAGCGTGACGGCTGCAGAGTGCCGTTTGATGCGCAGCGGATCGAGGCGGCAGTCAACGCGGCTGCAGTTGCGGCACAAATCGATGATACGGCGTGGTGCGCGCAAGTGGCGGCGCAGGTCAGCCAGCAGCTGGCTGAACAGGCTGAAGTGGATATCCGCGACATCCAGTGTGCGGTGGAAGAGACGCTAATGAGCGGACGCTGGCCGCAGTTGGCGCGTGCCTACATCGAATATCGCCATGACCGCGATTTAGCACGCGAGCAGCGCGGTAAACTGCATCACGCTATTCGCGGTTTAGTGGAGCAAACCAACGCCGCGCTGCTCAATGAAAACGCCAATAAAGACAGCAAAGTGATTCCCACCCAGCGCGATCTGCTGGCTGGCATCGTCGCCAAACATTACGCTCAGCAGCAACTCTTGCCACGCGATGTGGTGCTGGCGCATGAACGTGGTGACATCCACTATCACGATCTCGACTATTCTCCGTTCTTCCCGATGTTTAACTGCATGCTAATCGATCTGCACGGCATGCTGACCCACGGTTTTAAGATGGGCAACGCCGAGATCGAGCCGCCCAAATCAATCGCCACCGCCACGGCGGTGACCGCACAGATCATCGCGCAGGTCGCCAGCCACATTTACGGCGGCACCACCATCAATCGCATTGATGAAGTGCTGGCACCGTTCGTTACGCTCAGTCTGGAAAAACACCGCGCGGTGGCGCTGGAATGGCAGATTCCAAATGCCGAAGCCTATGCGCGCCTTCGCACCGAGAAAGAGTGCTACGACGCGTTTCAGTCGCTGGAGTATGAAGTGAATACGCTGCACACCGCCAATGGCCAGACGCCGTTTGTCACCTTTGGCTTTGGCCTCGGCACCGACTGGGCCGCGCGCCTGATCCAGCAATCCATTCTACGCAACCGCATTGCCGGGCTCGGCAAAAATCATAAAACCGCGGTGTTCCCGAAACTGGTGTTTGCTATCCGCGAAGGCGTGAATCGTCGGCCTGGCGATGTTAATTACGATATCAAGCAGCTGGCGTTAGAGTGCGCCAGCAAGCGCATGTATCCGGATATCCTCAACTACGAAAAAGTGGTGGAAGTGACCGGCTCGTTTAAAACGCCGATGGGCTGCCGTAGCTTCCTTGGCGTCTACGAGGAGAACGGCGAGCAGATTCACGAAGGCCGCAACAATATTGGCGTCATTAGCCTCAATCTGCCACGTATCGCGCTGCAAGCCAAAGGCGATGAAGCGCAGTTCTGGCGCTTGCTCGATGAACGTCTGGCGCTGGCGAAACGTGCCTTAATGACGCGTATAGCCCGGTTGGAAAAAACCAAAGCGCGCGTAGCGCCGATTCTCTATATGGAAGGTGCCTGCGGCGTGCGCCTGAAAGCGGATGACGAAGTGGGCGCCATTTTCCGCAACGGCCGCGCCTCAATTTCCCTTGGCTACATCGGCTTGCATGAAACGCTGAATGCGCTGAGCGGCAACCAAGTGCATCCGTATGACGCCGATTACCTGCGGGAAAAAGGCGTGGCGATTGTCACGCACCTGCGCCGCGCGGTGGATGCGTGGAAAGCGGAAACCGGCTACGGCTTCAGCTTGTACAGCACGCCGAGCGAGAATCTGTGCGACCGCTTCTGTCGCCTCGATGCCGCCGAATTTGGCGTGGTGGCCGGCGTTACCGACAAAGGGTATTACACCAATAGCTTCCATCTCGACGTGGAGAAGAAGGTCAATCCGTACGACAAGATCGACTTTGAAGCGCCCTATCCCGCCATCGCTAACGGCGGATTCATCTGTTACGGCGAATATCCCAATATCCAGCACAACCTCAAAGCGCTCGAAGATGTCTGGGATTACAGCTATCACCGCGTGCCCTATTACGGCACCAATACGCCGATTGATGAGTGCTACGAATGCGGCTTTAGCGGCGAGTTTAGCTGCACCAGCAAAGGGTTTACCTGCCCATGCTGTGGTAATCACGATCCGGCGCGCGTGTCGGTGACGCGCCGCGTGTGCGGCTATCTCGGCAGCCCGGATGCGCGTCCGTTTAACGCCGGTAAGCAGCAAGAAGTACAGCGGCGCGTTAAACATCTGGAGACAGGAAAACTGGGATGATGCGCATCCACGGCTATTATCCGGTTGATATCGTTAACGGGCCCGGCACGCGCTGCACGCTGTTTGTCGCGGGCTGCGAACATCAGTGTCGCGGCTGCTACAACCAAAGCACGTGGCGGCTGGATTCCGGCGTGCCGTTTACGCTGGAGATGGAAGAGCAGCTGATCGCCGATCTTAACGATCGGCGCATTGCGCGCCAGGGCTTGTCGCTGAGCGGCGGCGATCCGCTGCATCCGCACAACGTGCCGCATATACGTCGTCTGGTGAAACGCGTGCGGCGTGAGTGTCCGGATAAGGATATCTGGCTGTGGACCGGATATGAAATGGCGGAACTCAGCGCGGCGCAGCGCGAAGTGGTGGAGGAAATTGATGTGCTGATTGATGGACGCTTTATCGAAGCGGAGAAAGATGCGCGGCTGCTGTGGCGTGGCAGCCGCAATCAGAAGATTTGGTGGTTACGCCAGCCACAAGGCGAGCACGCCGAGCAGCATGCCGCTGCCTGCCACGCCGATCAGCGCGATCCACAGCGCCCGTGCGGGAAAGGCGCGATGCAGCATCAATAACGACGGCACACTCACGGCGGGCAGCGTGACTAATAACGCCAGCGCGGGCGCAATGCCCATGCCCGCCAGCATCATGGTCTGCACAATCGGGATTTCCGCGGCGGTAGGAATCACAAACAGGCAGCCGGCGATTGCCATCAACATCACCCAAAACAGCGTATTACCCACCGCGCCATCCGCGTGCGGGAACAGCCACACGCGCGCGGCGCCGAGCAATAATACCGCGACGATATACAGCGGAATGGTGTTGCAGAACAGTCGCCACATCACCCGCAGCCAGCGTGACAGAAACGGCTGCTCATCGCGGGCCGGGATAACGGGCGCGGTAACGGCTTGATCCGGCACGCTGCACTGCACCAGCCACGCGATGCCCAACACCATCATCAAACCTGCCACCAGCCGAATCGCCGCAAAATGCCAGCCGAGCACAAAGCCCATAAAAATCAGCGTGGCAGGATTGAGCAGCGGATTCGCCAGCCAGAACGCCATCGCCGCACCGCTGGAAACCTGTGACTGACGTAAGCCAGCGGTCACTGGTGCCGCACAGCAGCTGCACATCATGCCCGGCAAACCTAATCCAGTGCCCATCAGCGTCGAGCCAAAGCGTGAGCTGCCCATCAGACGCAGCAGCCAGGCGCGCGGAATCAGCACCTGCACCAACGATCCGAGGATCACCCCGAGCACGGCCGCTTTCCACACGGCGAGGAAATAGACCATGGCGTAATCAAGCGCCGCGCGCCACGGTGAGTCCGCCGCATTGGCCAGAATCGATTTACCGATCGAATGCGTTTCGGCAGCAGTAAAGGCTTTGCCGTAATAAGGCTGCCATTTGACATACCACAGGCCGATTACTACCACGGCGAGGAACAGCAGCGGTTTCCACCAGGCGAAGCGTGTCGCCGGGGCATGAGAAGTGAGTTGGGTCATCACGGAATTCCGTATTCAACTGAATAACGATGCCGCGTTAGGATACGCGGCGGAAAGGCCTTAGTGTCATTCAGGTCATTTCATTGCGCCATGTGGAAATCGCCTAAACTTGATCCGGCGCGGAAATTTACCTCCCGGAAGAATTGCCGGCTGGCTTGCTTTTTGCGACATGGCTACCAGGCTTGTTGGGTTAGAAGTGCAACGAACATAAGGTTCGTGATCAACAAGGAGGAAAAAGATGAGCAAGAAAATAGCGGTACTGATTACCAATGAATTTGAAGACTCAGAGTTTACCTCACCAGCAGAGGCTTACACTCAGGCGGGCCATGAAGTGGTTACCATCGAGTTTAAGGCCGGCAACATCGTTAAAGGGAAGCAGGGTAAAGCTGAGGTCAACATCGACAAGGCTATTGATGATGTGAATGCAGCCGAGTTCGATGCGCTGCTGCTGCCCGGCGGACACTCTCCCGATGCCCTGCGCGGTGACGATCGTTTCGTCAACTTCACCAGGGAGTTTGTCGCCAGCGGCAAGCCGGTGTTTGCCATTTGCCATGGCCCGCAGCTGCTGATCAGCGCGAACGGCGTGCGCGGCCGCAAAATGACCAGCGTAAAAGCCATCGCCATCGATCTGCGTAATGCCGGTGCGGATTTTTACGATAAAGAAGTGGTGGTGGATGATGACAAGTTAGTTACCAGCCGCACGCCTGAAGACCTGCCCGCGTTTAATCGCGAGTCGCTGCGGATTTTGAACGCGGCCTGATAGTTTTTCCTGCATTGGGGTCGCCGTGAATGGCGGCCCTAAGGCCGGGTCCAGTTAATCTTTTTGCCAAAGCCCAGCGCATTGTCGGTCATCTTCACTTCGTCGAGCACGATTTCCCACAATGGTGCGGTGACCTTCTTTGCCACTGGAAAACGCTTCTGATAGGCGTGACGCGCAATAACTTCCCTGTCTCCGCTTAGCAGCTGAATCACGCCGCGATACTGCACGCCTTTAATCAGCAGCACACTTTTGGGCTGGCCGTTCACCGTGCCCGCCACGCGCGGATTTGACTGGATTAATGCGCCATGGCGCGTGTCTGGTTCAGTCATCAGCCAGAACGCCATGTTCGCGGCATCAAATACATAAAAGCAGTTGGCACACCACAGATCGTCGCCATGGCTGGCAGATAAAGACAGCACGTGCTGTTTTTTTAAGTAGCGAATCAGATGAGCATGGTCGGACAAAATTGGACTCCGTGCGGCGAATAGCGATGCAGCCTGAAGCGCGCTACACTGCCTGCCAGCTAATTTTCGGGATAAGTATGATGGAACAAGGCTGGCAGCTTTATCTGCTACAAACCGCCGCAGGCATGCTGTATACCGGCATCACCACCGATGTTAATCGTCGGCTGCAACAGCATCAGCAGGGACGCGGCGCGCGTTCGCTGCGTGGCAAGGGCCCGCTGACGCTGGTGTTTCACTGCGATGCGGGCGATCGGGCGGCGGCGTCACGCCTGGAATATCAGGTGAAGCAGCTGAGCCGCGCGCAAAAGCTGCTGCTGGTTGCACAGCAGCCGCCCTGCTTAGTGGCCTGGTTTAGTCGAAACGGTTAAACGGCAGCGCGAATTCGATCAGCCCTTCTGCACCGACAAACGCATCGTCGGCCAGTTTGTAAACCTGAAAGGCCGCTTCACTGCCTAACCAGCGACAGTGCAAACCATGACGTGCCGCCGGTTCAAAGCCGAGTGGATTGTAGAACTCAGGATCGCCCAGCACCACCACGGCGCTGTAGCTGAACTCATTCAGTGAATCCAACCCTTCATACACCAGCCGTTTAGCAAGGCCCTGTTTGCGCACCGATTCATCCACGGCGAGCGGCGCCAAAGCGACCCAGTTGCGGTCTTCTCCCTGCAGGGTCACCGGACTGAAAGCGGCATAACCCAGCACCTGACCTTCATCATCTGTGGCAACTACACCGAGAGTCAGCAAGCCATCTTCGCGCAGTTGCTGTATCAGTTCCGCTTCGGCAGCGGTAGCAAAACTGCGCTTTAACAGGCTATCGATGCCTGCTGCATCAACGCCAATTTCAGTACGAATCAACATGAGATCCCCGCGCGCGCCTCAGCGGCCTTCGCGTCCTGTTTCATTCCTGCCTCAATAAAAGCAGCGAGCTGCTGCAATCCCGTGCGTAATGGCGTGGGCATGGCATCCAGTTCAATGGCATCCATCAGGTTTTTCACCTCAAGTCCTAGCTCAGTGTCACCTTCAATCACCAGACGGCGTTGAAAGAACAACATATCGGGATCCGCTTTGCGTGCTGCCACCAGCAACAGATCGTTGGCTTCACCGCGAAACCAGACATCAGCCTCGGTGTCGCGCGAAACGGTCAGGCGCCCTGCTTGCAGGGTGGTGATCCAGCGCAGATTCACATCGGCAACCTCAATCCCCAGATAACGCCCTTCCAGAAAGTCTAACTCACCTTCAGACAAAGCATGACGAAATTGCCAGTTTAGGAGTTGTTGCAGAATAGCTTTTTTTAGCGGGAAAGGGGTAATGGAAACAGGTAAAGCAAGGAATTCTGGCCCTTTTTCAACAATCAGACCGCGTAAGCGCGCAAACATCATCGTCATTCCCTTCAGAAAATTTCATCTATTTTGCCACATCTGACCGGCTTCGCCTCCACTGAGATCAAGGAAATCGCCGCCTGGCTGGACGAAAAATCTTCACTCCCGATCATCAATGCCGCTTTCACTGCCTTAAATCAACATTGCTGTCGGGTCAGTTATTTACACTCTTCGGCTTCAGAATCCGGGGAGGAAAATGTATGGAACTGCTGTGTCCGGCGGGGAATTTGCCTGCGCTGAAATCGGCGGTGGAGCATGGTGCTGACGCGGTGTATGTCGGCCTGAAAGACGATACCAATGCCCGCCACTTTGCTGGCCTCAATTTTACCGATAAGAAACTGGCTGAAGCCGCACGCTATCTGCATCAGCATCGGCGCAAACTGCATGTGGCAATCAACACCTTCGCCCATCCTGATGGCATCAATCGCTGGCAAAGCGCGATTGATGTTGCCGCTCAGAACGGCGCGGATGCGTTGATTCTGGCCGATATTGCCACGCTGGAGTACGCGGCAAAACACTATCCGCAGGTTGAGCGTCACCTTTCGGTACAGGCCTCCGCCACCAATCTGCAGGCCATCCATTTTTACCATCGTCATTTTCAACTCAGCCGCGTGGTGCTGCCGCGCGTGCTGTCGATGCATCAGGTCAAACAGCTGGCGCGTGAAACGCCGGTACCGCTGGAAGTGTTCGCTTTCGGTAGCCTGTGCATTATGGCTGAAGGCCGCTGCTACCTCTCTTCCTGGCTGACCGGCGAGTCGCCTAATAGCGCGGGAGCCTGCTCGCCGGCGAAATTTGTGCGTTGGCAGCAGACGCCAAAAGGCATGGAATCGCGCCTGAATGAGGTGCTGATTGACCGTTACGCGCCCGACGAGAGCGCTGGCTATCCCACCTTGTGCAAAGGCCGTTACGAAGTGGATAACCAGCTCTATCACGTACTGGAAGAACCTACCAGCCTGAACACCTTGTCGCTGCTGCCTGAACTGCTGCGCGCCAACATTGCCTCGGTGAAAATTGAAGGACGCCAGCGCAGCCCGGCCTATGTGGCGCAGGTAGCGAAAGTTTGGCGTCAGGCCATTGATCGCTGCATGGCATCGCCGGAACAGTATGCCGTGCAGGAACCCTGGATGCAGGTGTTGGGCGAGTTATCAGAAGGCAGCCAAACCACGCTCGGTGCTTATCACCGTGACTGGCAATAAGGAGATCACATGAAATACGCCATCGGGCCGGTGCTGTGGTACTGGCCAACTGCAACGCTGGAAACCTTTTATCAACGCGCCGCCGAGAGCAGCGCCGAGATCATTTATCTCGGCGAAGCCGTCTGCAGTAAAAGACGCGCCACCTCGTTCCATCAATGGATGGACATCGCGCGCATGCTGGCGCTGCAGGGCAAGCAAGTGGTGCTGAGTACGTTGGCACTGCTGCAGTCGCCATCGGAAGTCAAAGAGCTGCGCCGCTATGTCGAGAACGGTGAGTTCCTGCTGGAAGCCAATGATATCGGCACCGTGAATATGGCGGCGGAGCGCAAATTGCCGTTTGTCGCCGGCCCAACGCTGAATGTGTATAACGCGCAGACGCTGCAACTGTTGCTGAAAGAAGGCATGACGCGCTGGTGCATTCCGGTGGAGATGTCCCGCGACTGGCTGATTCAGTTGCTGCAACAGTGCGATGCGGCGGGTGTGCGCGAACAATTTGAGGTGGAAGTGCTTGGCTATGGTCATCTGCCGCTGGCGCTGTCAGCACGCTGCTTTACCGCACGCGCCGAGAATCGTGGCAAAGATGATTGCCAAACCTGCTGCATCAATTACCCAACCGGCCGTCGCGTGCTCTCGCAGGAAGGCCAGCAGGTGTTTGTGCTCAACGGCATTCAGACCATGAGCGGCTATTGCTACAACCTCGGCAATGACCTGAGCGGCATGCATAACTGGATCGACATTGTGCGTTTGTCGCCCCAGGGCGAAAGTACGCTCGCCGAAGTGGATCGCTTCCGCGCCAACGAAGCCGGTCAGGCACCGCTAATGATGGCGCGCGGCAGTGATTGTAATGGTTATTGGCGTCGCCTGGCGGGAATGGCACTGGAAGGCGGCAGGTAAAGGCACATTCCGGCTATATTCCTGCTGTTATTAGCAGTTTTAATATAGGTAACGATGAGTAATACTCACAAGCGCAGGTCCGACTAAACACCTGCGCCATCCCTATTTGGAGTGCCCATGTCTGAGAAAAAAACTGTTCGCCTGTCCGTGTTGGATCTGGCCCCTATTCCACAAGGTTCCACTGCACGCGACGCGTTCCATAATTCGCTGGCACTGGCCCGTCAGTCCGAAGCATTGGGCTTTCACCGCTACTGGCTGGCGGAACACCATAATATGACGGGGATTGCCAGCGCCGCGACGTCAGTGCTGATTGGCTATTTAGCGGCTAATACCGAAACGCTGCGCCTCGGTTCAGGCGGCATTATGCTGCCCAATCATGCGCCGCTGGTGATCGCCGAACAGTTTGGTACCCTCGAGTCACTCTATCCTGGGCGCATCGATTTGGGACTGGGCCGCGCGCCGGGTTCCGACCAACGCACCATGCTGGCGTTGCGTCGTCATCTTTCCAGCGGCCAGGCAGATAGTTTTCCGGAAGATGTCTCTGAACTGATTCGCTGGTTTGACGCCGAAGAGGGAGAACATCCGCCAGTACAACCGGTTCCAGGTTTAGGATTGAAAATTCCGGTGTGGCTGCTCGGTTCCAGCCTGTACAGCGCGCAACTGGCCGCTCAGCTGGGTTTGCCGTTTGCATTTGCCTCGCATTTCGCGCCGGATCTGCTGTTCCAGGCGCTGCATCTTTATCGTGAGAAATTCAAACCTTCCGCGCGTCTGGCGAAGCCGTATGCGATGGTGTGCGTCAACGTTGTCGCAGCCGATAGCGAACGTGACGCCCGCTTCCTGTTCACCTCGATGCAGCAGCAGTTTATTAACCTGCGTCGCGGCAAACCGGGTCCGCTACCTGCGCCGGTGGAGAACATGGATAATCTGTGGTCGCCGTCAGAGCAATATGGCGTGCAGCAGGCACTCAGCATGTCGATTGTCGGCGATAGCGATAAAGTCCGCAGCGGCCTCGCCGCGCTGATGCGTGAAACCCAGGCGGATGAAATTATGGTTAACGGCCAGATTTACGATTCGCAGGCGCGTCTGCGCTCCTTCGCGCTGGCAATGGAAGCAGCGCGCACGCTGTAAACCTCATTGCGGTGGGTTTAACCACTCTGGGCCCACCGCAAGGGTTCGCACGTCTCGCGCCGGTGACTGACCGTGAAAACGGCTGTATTCACGACTGAACTGTGAAGCACTTTGGTAACCCACCCGATAACCCGCCGTGCCGGCATCCAGCTTCTCAATCAACATCAAACGCCGCGCCTCGTTGAGCCGCAGCTGCTTTTGATACTGCATCGGCGTCATCGCCGTTACCGCTTTAAAGTGATGATGCAGCGACGAAATACTCATCCCTACGCTGCTCGCCAGAAAATCCATTTTCAACGGCTGATGAAAGTTTTCGCGTAGCCAACGCGCGGCGCGCGCCACTTTGTTGCCTGGCCGTTCCGTCAACGCCATGTTGAGAATGCGCGGCCCTTCGGGTCCAGTCAGCAAACGATAGAAAATCTCCTGCTCAATCAACGGTGCCAGCGCAGCAATGTCCTGCGGGTGATCCAGCAACTCGACCAAACGCATCACCGCATCCACCAACGGGGGCGCGACTTTATGCACGGCGATACCGCGCTCGCTCACCGCCGTGCTGCCGAGTTGATGGTGCGGAAAGTGTTCCAGATAACGCATCAGACGCGTTTCGTTGATGGTGATGCCCACACCAAGATTCGGTTTCTCTGGCGCTGCCATGACCACGCAGGATTGCACCGGCATATCAAGTGTCACCAACAGCAAATCGCCCGGCCCGTATTGCATCACTTCATCACCCATGCGCAGCGCTTTTTGCCCCTGCGCGATCAGGGCAAAGCTCGCCCAGGTCGCCACATGCGCCAAACTGGTGGGCTGAGAACTGCGGCCGAAAGAGAGAAAGTCGATTGGGCAATAGTGACGACCATCCTGCGGTGCGTGGCGAGCAATAATTGCCACCAACTGCTGCCATTGTTCCTGATGAATCATGCGCTCGGTGCTCCGCGGTAAGAAATCACTGAGTGGATATTCTCGCTTGTGGTTGGCGCTGCGACTAGTCCTTGAACAGCAGATTTGCAGGATCGTGCAAGAAGCTTGCAGGATTGCGCTACCACCCGATTGTATGGACAGCGCATGCTTTATTTTCCCCGAAATCTCAGGTGGAGAGACACGATGAAAACACTTGAAGGCAAAATTGCGCTGGTGACGGGCGCTTCGAAAGGCATTGGTGCCGCCATCGCCATGACTTTCGCGGCGGCCGGTGCTCGGGTGGTGGTGAATTATCTTCAGGACGAAGTGGGTGCGGCGGATGTGGTGACCGACATTCAGGCGCTGGGTAGCGACGCCATCGCCGTACAGGCTGATATTTCACGCGAGGCCGATGTGCAGCGCTTGTTCGCTAGCAGCATTGAGCAGTTTGGCGCGCCCGATATTGTGGTGAATAACGCCGGGATTTTTCACCACGGTGACTTTGCCGAGCTTAGCCTCAGCGAGATGCAGCAGCAGCTGAATGTGAATCTGCTGGGCACCTTGCTGGTGTGTCAGCAGGCGGCAAAACATTTCCCCGCACGCGGCGGTTCCATCATCAACCTTAGCGCTTTAAATAGCCAACGCAGCACGCCCGGCTCGGTGCTTTGGGCAGCAACCAAAGGCGCGATCGATACCTTAACGCAGGGCCTCGCACGCGAGCTTGGGCCACGTAATATTCGCGTCAATGCGTTAGCACCCGGCATTATTTTGACTGAAGGTTTACTGGCGGCGAAGAAGATGCACCCGGAGTTGAAAGCACAGCTGATAGCGGCAACGCCGCTCGGACGCTTTGGCTTGCCGGAAGATGTGGCGCAGGTGGCGCTGTTTCTGGCGTCAGAAGAGTCAGCTTACGTCAGCGGTGAACGCGTGCTGATTGCTGGTGGCGTGTAAAATTTACTTTCCACAGGCATAAAAAAAGGGACGCGTTAGCGTCCCTTTTTACTTTTCGCGTTTATCGCTTATGCGTCACGACGACGTGGTGCAGCAGCGCCTTCTGGACGCGGGCCACGACCACCTTCACGGCTGAAGCGTCCGCCTTCACGGCCACCTTCACGACGTTCGGAGAAGCGACGTGGAGCGCCTTCGCCACGTGGAGCACCATCACCGCGCGGTGCGCCATTGCCACGACGTTCGCCGCCAGCAGATGGACGACGTTCGCTACGCTCGTGCACTGGCGCATCACCCATCAGCTGCATATTCATCGGTTTGTTCAGAATACGCGTACGAGTAAAGTGCTGCAGCACTTCGCCCGGCATGCCTTTCGGCAGCTCGATGGTTGAGTGAGTACCAAACAGCTTGATGTTACCGATGTAACGGCTGCTGATGTCACCTTCGTTAGCGATCGCGCCAACGATGTGACGAACTTCAACACCATCATCACGGCCCACTTCAATGCGGTACAGCTGCATTTCGCCAACGTCACGACGTTCACGACGTGGACGATCGCCATCGCGGCTGTCACGGCTTTCGCGTGGACCACGAGAATCACGTGAATCGCGACGCTCACCACGGTCAGGACGATCGCTGAACTCGCGACGTGCTGGACGCGGTGCTTCTGGTGGCAGAATCAGTGGACGTTCGCCTTGAGCCATTTTCAGCAGTGCTGCGGCCAGCGTTTCGATATCCAGATCTTCGCCCGGCTGCATTTTGCTCAGCAGTGCGCGGTACTGATCCAGATCGCTGCTTTCCAGCTGCTGCTGTACTTTAGCCGCGAACTTAGCCAGACGACGCTCACCCAGCAGTTCTGCGTTCGGCAGCTCAACTTCTGGAATAGTCAGCTTCATGGTGCGTTCGATGTTGCGCAGCAGACGACGCTCGCGGTTCTCAACGAACAGCAACGCACGACCTGCACGACCAGCACGGCCGGTACGACCGATACGGTGAACGTAAGACTCTGCATCCATTGGGATATCAAAGTTTACAACCAGGCTGATACGCTCAACGTCCAGACCACGTGCTGCAACGTCGGTCGCGATCAGGATGTCGAGACGACCATCTTTCAAACGTTCCAGCGTCTGCTCACGCAGTGCCTGGTTCATGTCGCCGTTCAGTGCTGCGCTGTTATAACCGCTGCGCTCCAGCGCTTCGGCCACTTCCAGCGTGGCATTTTTGGTACGCACGAAGATGATGGCTGCATCGAAATCTTCCGCTTCCAGGAAACGAACCAGCGCATCAGTTTTACGGCCGTAAGCGGTCCAGTAAGACTGAGAAATGTCCGGGCGCGTAGTCAGGCTTGACTGGATGCGCACTTCCTGTGGATCTTTCATGAAACGCTTGGTAATACGACGAATCGCTTCTGGCATGGTGGCTGAGAACAGCGCGGTCTGATGACCGTCTGGAATCTGCGCCATAATGGTTTCAACGTCTTCGATGAAGCCCATACGCAGCATTTCATCCGCTTCGTCCAGCACCAGACCGCGCAGGTTAGACAGATCTAACGTGCCACGCTTCAGGTGATCCAGCAGACGACCAGGGGTACCGACAACAACTTGTGGTCCCTGACGCAGTGCGCGCAGCTGTACGTCATAACGTTGGCCGCCGTACAGGGCTACCACGTTAATGCCACGCATGTGTTTAGAGAATTCTGTGACGGCTTCAGCAACCTGTACCGCCAATTCGCGGGTAGGTGCCAGCACCAAAATTTGCGGTGCTTTAACAGTAGCATCAATGTTGTTTAGCAGCGGCAGTGAGAATGCCGCAGTTTTACCACTACCGGTCTGCGCCATACCCAACACGTCACGGCCAGCCAGCAGATGAGGAATACACTCAGCCTGGATTGGAGAAGGCTTTACGTAGCCCATACCGTTCAGTGATTCGAGGATGTCGGCGTTCAGGCCAAGGTCAGCAAAAGTGGTTTGAATATCAGTCATGTAGTACACGTGCCTCTTAGATTGCGGCGGCCAGTCTACATAACTCGTCGTGAAAACTTTCAGTCATTTTCATCAAAAAGTGTGAACCGGCTCAAATTAGAAGTTTTGACGAACAGAAAAGCCCTCATCTCTGAAGATGATGACTTTACAGGTATTCAGGCAATAAAAGTTCGTCAGCTATTGCTGGTCAGATTCTGATAAATCGTCTTGTGTCTGGCCGAGTTGCGCCAGTTCCAACAATGCGTATCGGTGCTCAACAAAGTTATTTACGTTGTTGGCCACCGCCAGTTTGAACAACGCTTTCGCGTCGTCCTTCTCCCCCAGACTTAGGTAATACTTACCTAAATAGAAGTTGGTTTCACTGAGATGTTCAGCGAGCGAGGTGTTATCCGTTGCGTCCGCCTTGAGACGTTCCATCAGCGTTTTTTCACTGATGTCGCCAAGGTAGAACTCGACAATATTCCATCCCCATTGATCGCGAACCGCTTTGTCATGACGCTGTCTCAGCGTAACTTTTGCCTTGTCGGCATCCATATCGCTTTCAACGAGATAGAGCCAAAGGCTGCGGAATGGATCGTTAGGATCGTCTTGATAAAACGCCAGCAGATCATCTTGCGCTAACTTGTATCGACCGCCGTAATAGAGGGCGATACCACGGTTTAAATGCGCATAGTTGTAAGTTGGATCAAGCTCAAGTACAGAATCAAACGCTTCATAGGCAGCATCAAAGTTGCCTGCCTGCGTTAAGTATATACCGAGATAGTTAAATACCTCAGGCATATCTGGTCTTATAGACAGCGCTTGCGAAAAATCGTTCCGCGCTAATGCCCTCAGACCCAAACTATCATACAACACTCCGCGCTCATATAATAGCTGTGCGCGTTCATCATCGGTCAGGGCACGACTGGCAAGAATTTGTTCCATTCGCGCCAGGATCACCTCTTGCTGCAGTGTGGGCTGCAAAGGTACTGCCAGAACTTCGTTCTTACGCCAATTGGAGTTGCTGCATCCTGCCAGCGTGATAGCTGTCGCAACAAAACACCAGCGCAAAAAAGGCTTCATTTCCCACTCCCGAATACAAACATTGGGACAACCATCCTGTCATCCTCCTGCTGTGCACAAGGATTCCCGCCCTCGCGATGATCTAAACACCTCTCCCCGCAAAGCAGGGAGAGGTAAATCGGTAAACGCTTACTCGGCGTCAGATGCATCAGATGCAGCGGTAGCAACTTCTTCCGCTGGTTTCTGCTCTGTCGCTTCTTTGATGCTCAGGCGTACACGGCCCTGACGGTCCACTTCCATGACTTTCACTGGAACTTCCTGGCCCATCTGCAGGTAATCGGTCACTTTCTCTACGCGCTTGTCGGCGATCTGAGAGATGTGCACCAAACCTTCTTTACCGCCGCCGATTGCCACGAAGGCACCGAAATCAACGATACGTGTCACTTTACCAGAGTAAACGCGACCAACTTCGATCTCAGCAGTGATCTCTTCGATACGACGAATGGCTTCTTTGGCTTTCAGGCCATCAGTAGCAGCAATCTTCACGGTACCGTCATCTTCGATTTCGATGGTGGTGCCGGTTTCTTCGGTCAGCGCACGGATCACTGAGCCGCCTTTACCGATGACATCTTTGATCTTGTCTGAACTGATTTTGATGGTGTAAATGCGCGGCGCGAACTCAGAAATTTCCTGACGCGGCGTGCTGATTGCCTGTTCCATCACGCTCAGAATGTGCAGACGCGCACCCTTCGCTTGGTTCAGAGCAACCTGCATGATTTCGCGGGTGATGCCTTCGATTTTGATATCCATCTGCAGCGCAGTGATACCATCGCGGCTACCCGCTACTTTAAAGTCCATATCGCCGAGGTGATCTTCGTCACCCAGGATGTCAGACAGAACCACAAAGTTGTCGGCTTCTTTAACCAGACCCATCGCAATACCGGCTACGGCAGCTTTGATCGGTACGCCAGCGTCCATCAGTGCCAGAGATGCACCGCACACGGAAGCCATCGAAGAAGAACCGTTAGATTCTGTGATCTCTGAAACCACACGCACGGTGTAGGGGAAATCAGCTTGCTTAGGCATTACTGCCAGCACGCCGCGCTTCGCCAGACGACCGTGACCAATTTCACGACGCTTCGGTGAGCCAACCATACCGGTTTCGCCCACGCAGTATGGAGGGAAGTTGTAGTGGAACAGGAAGCTATCGGTACGCTCGCCCATTAACTCATCCAGATTCTGCGCATCACGTGCGGTACCCAATGTTGCGGTAACCAGCGCTTGCGTTTCACCACGGGTAAACAGTGAAGAACCGTGCGTGCGTGGCAGTACGCCAGTGCGCACATCCAGGCCACGAATCATATCTTTCTCACGGCCATCGATACGCGGTTCGCCACGGATGATGCGGCTTCGAACAACACTCTTCTCAAGGTCGTGCACGATGTCAGCGATATCGCCAGCATCCAGCGTTTCATCTTCAGCCTGCAGTGCAGCGATGGTCGCGTCTTTCACTGCGCCAACCTGAGTGTAGCGCTCTTGCTTATCAGTGATGCGATAGGCGTCGCTGATGCCCGCTTCTGCCAATGCAGTAACGCGTGCGATCAATGCATCGTTAGTTGGCAGTGGCTGCCAATCCCAACGTGGTTTACCGGCTTCGGCAACCAACGCATTGATGTTTTCGATAACGATCTGCTGCTGGTCGTGGCCGTATACCACAGCGCCCAACATCTGCTCTTCAGTCAGGATGTCAGCTTCTGATTCCACCATCAGCACCGCGTTCTGGGTACCGGCAACAACCAGGTTCAGACGTGATTCATTGATTTCATCAGCAGTTGGGTTCAGTACGTACTGATCGTTGATATAACCCACGCGCGCTGCGCCGATTGGGCCATTGAACGGCAGACCTGACAGAGCCAGCGCAGCAGATGCGCCGATCATCGCAACGATGTCTGGGTTAACCTGTGGGTTAACAGAAACAACGGTCGCAATAACCTGGACTTCGTTAATGAAGCCTTCCGGGAACAGCGGACGAACTGGACGGTCAATCAGGCGTGAGATCAGGGTTTCGCCTTCGCTTGGACGGCCTTCACGACGGAAGAAGCTACCCGGGATACGACCAGCAGCGTAAGTACGCTCCTGATAGTTAACCGTCAGCGGGAAGAAATCCTGACCTGGTTTAGTTTTTTTCTGGCCAACAACGGTAACGAATACAGCAGTGTCATCCATGCTCACCATTACTGCAGCGGTAGCCTGGCGCGCCATCATGCCGGTTTCCAGCGTGACGGTATGCTGACCATATTGGAATTTGCGTACGATCGGGTTCAGCAAAATTTAAGTCCTTAAATTCAGAGGCGCAGCCATTCTGGCGCGCCGGGGATTACCGATCTTCAGTTGCATCCTCGCGACTAATGACAACCTTAACCGCCCATGCGGTAAAGCCTCTCATTAGCCGCGCGAACCTCTGCAAGCAAAGATCACTCTCTGCAACAATACATGAGTTTGGTCCGGATTGCTGCGGATTGCTCGAAAAAAGGGGCCATAAAGGCCCCCTTTTCGCGAAACTCGCACAAATCTGATCGTCAGATGCGTTTTTTTGCATGGTGCATGCGCTACATCCTTGATCAGATTCTTCAGACTTAGCGACGCAGACCCAGGCTTTCGATCAGACCGGTGTAGCGAGCAACGTCTTTACGCTTCAGGTAGTCCAGCAGCTTACGACGCTGGGATACCATGCGCAGCAGACCGCGACGGCTGTGGTGATCTTTCTTGTGCTCAGAGAAGTGACCCTGCAGGTGGTTAATCTGAGCAGTCAGCAGAGCAACCTGAACTTCAGTTGAACCGCTGTCGTTGGTACCACGACCGTATTTAGCAACGATCTCTGCTTTAGCTTCTACGCTTAGAGACATAATAAACTCCGTTGGATAATGAATGTATGGGTGCCGATCTCTAATTCAGCAGCCCGCTTTTAAAGCCGCGCCATTCTACTCTTCGCCTGATAGCAACGCAAATGCGCCGTTAGGTCAAATGCGGGAGGCTTGATTACGCAGGAAATTCTACCACCAGACGACGCGGCGCCACGCGTCCATCGTCGGCGATTTCGGCCATACCAATGAATTTTTGCTCATCACCTTCCGTCACGCGCACCAATCCCTGTTCCGGCGCATCCGCCACCTGAACCGGCATACCTTGTTTGAAATAAGCCGCCACCGTAGGCAGCAAATTCACCATCGGGAACTCTTCTGCCGGACTATCCATCGGCAGCAATAACGCATCGAGCGCACTGTAATCCGGCGTTTCCGCCATGTTGACGGTGGCCGCCACTTCCTGCAGCTGCTCCAGCGTCACCATTCTTTCGATCGGATAACGCGCCACCTGCAGACGACGCAGCATGATAACGTGCGCACCGCAGCCAAGCCGTTCACCGAGATCGTCGATGATAGTGCGGATGTAAGTGCCTTTAGAGACGTGAATCTCCAGCTCCAGTTCATCACCTTCCCAGCGAATAAACTGCAGCTCAAACACTTTGATCGGGCGCGCTTCACGCGGCACAGTTATGCCTTCACGTGCGTACTCGTATAGCTTGCGTCCCTGATACTTCAGCGCGGAGAACATGGTCGGCACCTGCATGGTGTCGCCACGAAAATAGTCCAGCGCTGCATTCAGTGCCGCCTGATCAAAAGTAATTGCACGCGTCTCAACAATATTACCGTCGGCATCAGACGTATCGGTGCGTTCACCCAGGCGAGCAATGACGCGATAACGCTTGTCCGAATCGAGCAGATACTGCGAAAACTTGGTGGCTTCGCCGAGGCAAATCGGCAGCATGCCGGTCGCCAGGGGATCGAGGGCGCCGGTGTGGCCCGCTTTGTTCGCGTTGAACAGACGTTTTACTTTCTGCAGCACATCATTGGAAGATGCGCCTTGGTGCTTATCCAGCAGAAACACACCGTGGACGTCGCGACCGCGACGACGAGGACGACTCATTAGTCCTCCTTGTCATCTTCCGCCGGGCTATCGCCACGACGCTCAACATCGCTCTTAATAACGTTGCTGACCAGGTTCGACATGCGCATACCTTCGATCAGCGAGTTGTCGTAGAAGAAGGTTAGCTCCGGCACGATGCGCAGGCGCATCGCTTTACCTACCAGCGTGCGGATATAGCCAGAGGCTTCTTTCAGCGCCTTCAGGCCGTTTTGCACTGCTTCTTCATCTTTATCATTCAAAAAGGTCACAAACACCTTGGCATAGGCAAGATCGCGCGACACTTCGACGCCCGAAACCGTCACCATCATACCGAGACGTGGATCTTTAATTTCGCGCTGCAGGATAATTGCGATCTCTTTCTGCAACTCCTGAGAAACGCGCTGTTGGCGGCCAAATTCTTTTGCCATTATTCTTTCTCCCAAATAATTCGGGAGGCCAGAGGCCTCCCAAATTGCAACACATCAAATGATGATCAATCGATGGTGCGTTTAATTTCAATCACTTCGAACACTTCGATCATATCGCCAACGCGAACGTCGTTATAGTTCTTCACGCCAATACCACATTCCATGCCGTTACGAACTTCGTTAACGTCATCTTTGAAGCGACGCAGTGATTCCAGTTCGCCTTCATAGATAACCACGTTGTCACGCAGTACACGGATTGGGTTGTGACGTTTGATGATACCTTCAGTGACCATACAGCCCGCGATGGCACCAAACTTCGGTGATTTGAACACGTCACGTACCGCAGCCAGACCGATAATCTGCTGTTTGAACTCTGGAGCCAGCATACCGCTCATCGCAGCTTTCACTTCGTCGATCAGATTATAGATGACGGAGTAATAACGCAGGTCAACGTTTTCAGCGTCAATCACGCGGCGAGCAGATGCATCAGCACGCACGTTGAAGCCGAGAATGATGGCGTTGGATGCTGCAGCCAGCGTGGCGTCGGTTTCGGTGATACCACCCACGCCTGAACCGATAATGCGTACTTTCACTTCGTCGGTAGAGAGTTTCAGCAGCGAATCAGAGATGGCTTCGACAGAACCCTGTACGTCAGATTTCAGCACGATGTTCAGCTCAGACACTTCGCCTTCAGTCATGTTGGCGAACATGTTCTCCAACTTAGACTTCTGCTGACGCGCCAGCTTAACTTCACGGAATTTGCCCTGACGATACAGTGCAACTTCACGCGCTTTCTTCTCATCACGTACTACAGTCGCTTCATCACCCGCAGCCGGCACACCGGACAGACCGAGGATTTCGACTGGAATGGATGGACCCGCTTCCATTACTTCACGACCCAGTTCGTCACGCATCGCACGTACACGGCCATATTCGAAGCCGCACAGTACGATATCGCCTTTATTCAGCGTTCCTTCACGTACCAGCACGGTAGCAACCGGGCCACGACCTTTGTCGAGGAACGATTCAATCACTACGCCGCTGGCCATACCTTCACGGATAGCAGACAGTTCCAGAACTTCAGCTTGCAGCAGAATCGCATTCAGCAGGTCGTCGATACCGGTACCGGCTTTCGCAGAGACGTTAACGAACATGTTCTCACCGCCCCACTCTTCCGGAAGAATTCCGTATTGGGTCAGTTCGTTCTTAACGCGGTCTGGATCAGCATCTGGCTTATCAATTTTGTTAACCGCAACAACCACTGGCACACCGGCTGCTTTCGCATGCTGGATAGCTTCAACGGTCTGAGGCATCACGCCATCGTCAGCAGCCACAACCAGGATAACGATATCCGTGGCCTGCGCACCACGAGCACGCATTGCGGTAAACGCGGCGTGTCCAGGGGTATCGAGGAAGGTGATCATACCGTTGTCAGTTTCAACGTGGTAAGCACCAATATGCTGGGTAATACCGCCCGCTTCGCCTGATGCCACTTTCGTTGAACGAATGTAGTCAAGCAGCGAGGTTTTACCGTGGTCAACATGACCCATGATGGTGACGACTGGCGCACGGCTTTCCTGCGCAGCATCGGTGTCACGATCGTCCATTACCGCTTCTTCCAGCTCATTCTCACGGCGCAGGATCACTTTGTGACCCATCTCTTCCGCAACCATCTGAGCGGTTTCTTGATCGATAACCTGGTTGATGGTCGCCATGGCGCCCATCTTCATCATCGCTTTAACGACCAGAGAACCTTTGATCGCCATTTTGTTAGCCAGTTCAGCAACGGTGATGGTTTCACCGATTACAACATCGCGGTTAACCGCCTGAGCTGGCTTGTTAAAGCCCTGCTGCAGGGTGCTTGGCTTACGATGCTTACCGCCTTTGCCGCCACGCACCTGAGCACGCGCTTCTTCGCGATCGGTTTTAGCTTCAGAGTGCTTGTTGCCTTTCTTAACCGGACGAGCCGCTTTGGTGGTGCGGGCACGTGCACGGCCAGCTTCTACCTGGCGATCGTTCTCGTCTTCTGCCTGGCGGGCGTGAGTAGAGGTAGTGACGTGATAATCGCCTTTATCCTCTTCTTCAGGTTTTGCCCATTCAGCGCCTTTCTCTTCAGCCAGGCGGCGGGCTTCTTCAGCCACGCGGCGCGCATCTTCTTCCAGCTTACGGCGTGCTTCTTCTTCTGCTTTACGTTTCAGTTCGGCAGCTTCTGCTTCACGACGGGCTTTATCAGATTGCGCAGCCTTGGCTACTACATCGGTAGGTTGATTAGTCAATTTCTCTTTTTCCGCTGCTTCACGTTTAGCCTTGTCAGCGGCTTCGCGCTTGGCTTTGTCTTCGGCTTCACGTTGCGCTTTCTGTTCAGCTTCGCGACGGGCTTGTTCTTCCGCCTCGCGACGCGCCTGCTCTTCCGCTTCACGCTGCGCCTCGGCTTCCGCTTCTGCCTGAGCTTGCTCAGACTCTGCATCGCCTTTCACGTATGTGCGCTTTTTGCGGACTTCGATTTGTACCGACTTACTTTTACCCCCGGTGACGGGAATATTCAAGGTGCTGCGCGTCTTGCGCTGCAAAGTCAGCTTGCTTGAACCGGTCTGACCGTGCTCACGATTCAGGTGAGACAGTAAGGTTTCTTTCTCTTGCTGGGATACCGCATCGTTTTCAGACTTACGAATCCCTGCATCAGCAAATTGCTGTACCAGGCGATCGACCGGGGTCTGAATTTCGGCGGCCAGCGATTTTACGGTTACATCTGTCATGCTGTTCCTTCCTGTTATTACGCGTCATCGCCGAACCAGCAGATATTACGTGCAGCCATAATCAGCGCACCGGCTTTCTCGTCATCCAGCCCTTCAATATCTGTCAGATCGTCAACACCTTGCTCAGCGAGATCTTCCAGCGTGCAAACGCCTTTCGACGCCAGGCGATACGCCAGCGCACGATCCAAGCCCTCAAGATTCAGAAGATCCTCAGCGGGCTCCTGATTACCAAGGCTCTCTTCTTTCGCTAATGCCAGGGTGGTTAACGCATTTTTTGCTCGTTCACGCAGGGCTTCAATGGTCTCTTCATCGAGGCCGTCGATTTCCAGCAGCTCGTTGATTGGCACATAAGCCAATTCTTCCAGCGAAGAGAAGCCCTCTTCCACCAGAATGGTGGCGAACTCTTCGTCGATGTCGAGATGTTTGGTGAACATATCGATCGCTGCATGGGCTTCAGCTTGGTGCTTAGCCTGCAGATCATCGACGGTCATCACGTTTAGTTCCCAACCGCTCAGTTGGGAAGCCAGACGCACGTTTTGGCCGTTACGGCCGATCGCCTGAGCCAGATTGCCGGCTTCAACAGCGATATCCATGGTGTGATTGTCTTCATCCACCACAATTGACGCCACATCGGCTGGCGCCATAGCGTTGATAACGAACTGCGCCGGGTTGTCGTCCCACAGCACAATGTCGATACGCTCGCCACCCAGCTCGCTCGAAACCGCCTGGACACGCGCACCGCGCATACCGACGCAAGCGCCCACTGGATCAATACGTTTATCGTTGGTCTTCACCGCGATTTTGGCGCGTGAACCCGGATCGCGCGCTGCCGCTTTGATCTCGATAACTTCTTCGCCAATTTCTGGCACCTCAATGCGGAACAACTCGATCAGCATTTCTGGTTTAGAACGGGTGACGAACAGCTGCGCGCCACGCGCTTCAGGGCGAACGGCATACAGCACACCGCGGATACGGTCACCTGGACGGAAGTTTTCACGCGGCAGCATGTCTTCACGCAAAATCACCGCTTCAGCATTGCTGCCGAGGTCCAGTGAAATGTTGTCACGGTTCACTTTCTTCACCACGCCGGTGATGATTTCGCCTTCGTGTTGACGGAACTGATCAACCACCATTGCACGCTCAGCTTCACGTACTTTTTGTACGATAACCTGCTTAGCAGTTTGGGTGGTGATACGGTCGAAGGTGACAGATTCAATCTGATCTTCGACAAATTCGCCCAGATTGAACGCTTCGTCTTCATAACGGGCTGCATCCAGCGTGATCTCGCGAGTCGGCTGCGTGACTTCTTCTACAATCTGCCAGCGACGGAAGGTGTCGAAATCGCCGCTGCGGCGATCGATGCTGACACGCACTTCGATCTCTTGCTCATACTTCTTTTTGGTCGCAGTGGCCAAAGCGCTCTCCAGCGCTTCGAAGATTTTCTCACGCGGCAGGGCTTTTTCGTTAGAAACGGCTTCTACTACAGCTAAGATCTCTTTGTTCATCCTGGTTAGCCTCAATCCGGACTTTTAAAAGTGGGGGACCAGGTTCGCTTTCTGAATGTTGCTCAGCGCGAACACTTCATCGTTACCCTCAACGGTCACCGTGATCATCTCGCCTTCAACAGACTTAATGATACCCTGCCATTTACGGCGGTTTTGTACGGCCATGCGTAGTACCAGGCTCACCTCGTCACCGACAAAACGTGCATAGTGTTCAGCAGTGAAAAGAGGACGTTCGAGACCCGGCGAGGAAACTTCAAGGTTGTAAGCCACGGTAATTGGATCTTCCACATCCATTACTGCGCTAACCTGGTGGCTAACATCGGCGCAATCATCAACATTGATACCCTCTTCACTATCAATATAGATGCGCAGGGTTGATGTGCGACCACGAATAAACTCAATACCCACTAATTCGTAGCCAAGCGCTTCTACTGGAGCAGAGATCAACTCTGTCAATTTTTGCTCTAATGTGGACAAGCCCACCCCCAAGACATAAAAAAAGGGCCTATAGCCCAGTGTTTCGATTTCCTGATAACAAAAAACCCCGAATATTCGGGGCTTTTTGTGACTGGACCCTGTACGCCGCATAGCGGCTTCGGAGCACAATCCAAAAGAATTTTTTTCAAAAATCACTGAGATTGCGTCCGTCGATGCATACAGTATATTTGAAAAAGAACTCTAAGGGAAAGTGGTTGCGGGGGCCGGATTTGAACCGACGACCTTCGGGTTATGAGCCCGACGAGCTACCAGGCTGCTCCACCCCGCGTCCGAAAACGTGGCGAATAATACGCCGACCTTGCAAAAAATGCAAGTTAAACTGAGATTTGGTACCGAGGACGGGACTTGAACCCGTAAGCCCTTTCGAGCACTACCACCTCAAGGTAGCGTGTCTACCAATTTCACCACCTCGGTACATCACTAGACTGCGACGTTGTTTTATCGCACTACAGCGTTGACGATCTTACTGCGGGATATCATTGCCCGGTGTTGCCGGTTTAGCTGGCTGAGTCTGCTGTTCAGACTGCGCCGGCGCAGTGAGGTTATCCCACTCGCTACCTTTGGCTGTTTTATTACTGTTCAGGTTACCCAGAACCAGGCTGATGATGAAGAACAGCGTAGCCAGTACCGCGGTCATACGAGTCATAAAGTTGCCAGACCCATTTGAACCAAACAGCGTACCAGAAGCGCCTGCACCGAATGAGGCTCCCATATCAGCGCCTTTGCCTTGCTGCAGCATGATCAAACCCACGAGGCCAATCGCTACAATAAGGAAAACAACTAACAGAGCTTCGTACATAATCAACCTGTTTCCTTGCGCGTATCTGCACAGTTAAAGCTTCAACCAATATCGATGGGGAGTCTCGTCATCACCCATCAGAAGCGGGTGTGAATACTAACCAAAGGCACATACCTCTGCAAGTGCAATTTTCACCATCGCTTTCGATTGCGGAAAAAAGCACCATCCCGGTGATTTTGCAGGCGGAAAGTTTAAAAACTCCCCGCCTGAAAACTTACACCGCTTTTACTGCATCCGCGATTTTATGCGCCAGCGCACTGACCTGCGCCTCATCTTCACCTTCCACCATCACACGAATCAGGGGTTCAGTGCCGGATTTGCGCAGCAACACGCGACCGCGTCCCGCCAGCGTTTTTTCAGCTTCCGAAGTCACAGCTTTCACGCTTTCGCTTTCCAGCGGATCGTGCTCGCCAGCGAAGCGCACATTGACCAGAATCTGCGGCAGCATTTTCATGCCGCTGCACAGGTCATGTAGCGTCATATGGTTGCGTACGATTGCAGTGAGCACTTGCAAACTTGCTACGATGCCGTCGCCGGTGGTGGTTTTATCAAGCAGAATGACGTGACCGGAGTTTTCGGCTCCTAGACGCCAGCCCTTCTCCTGCATTTTTTCCAGCACATAGCGGTCACCCACTTTCGCACGGGTAAACGGAATACCCAGCTGTTTCAGTGCCAGTTCCAGACCCATGTTGCTCATTAACGTGCCCACCACGCCACCGCGCAGCTGGCCCTGACGCAGCCCTTCACGCGCAATGATGTAGAGAATTTGATCGCCATCGACTTTGTGACCTAAATGGTCAACCATCATGATGCGGTCGCCATCACCGTCGTACGCCAGTCCGAGATCGGCCTTCTCTTCCAATACGCGATGCTGCAGCAAACGCAGATCGGTCGCACCGCAATCTTTGTTGATGTTCATGCCATCCGGCTGCACGCCGATAGCAATCACATTCGCACCCAGCTCACGCAGCACATTAGGCGCAATGTGATACGTCGCGCCATTCGCACAATCGACCACAATCTTTAGCCCATTCAGGCTCAGCTCGCTTGGGAAAGTCCCTTTGCAGAATTCGATGTAACGACCAGCAGCATCGACAATGCGACTGGCGCGGCCCAGTTCAGCCGACTCTACGCAGGTGATCGGCTTTTCCATCTCCAGTTCGATGGCTTCTTCAACTTCGTCCGGCAGCTTGGTACCTTCAGCCGAGAAGAATTTAATGCCATTGTCGTCAAAGGGATTGTGAGAAGCTGAAATCACAATGCCCGCTTCCGCGCGGAAAGTACGGGTCAGATAAGCAATTGCAGGTGTCGGCATCGGGCCGGTGAAAGCCGCCGACAATCCCGCCGCCGCCAGGCCCGCTTCCAGTGCCGATTCCAGCATATAGCCTGAAATACGCGTATCTTTACCAATCAATACTTTGCGTGAACCCTGGCGCGCCAGCACCTTACCGGCCGCCCAGCCTAACTTGAGGACAAAATCAGGGGTAATCGGTGCTTCACCGACTTTGCCGCGAATCCCATCTGTACCGAAATATTTACGATTACTCATGCTTTATCCTTTTGCTCTCCGTGTCGCTTCGACGACGCGCATTGCTTCGACAGTCTCTTTCACATCATGCACGCGAATAATTTGCGCCCCTTGCATGGCGGCAATCACCGCACAGCTGAGGCTTCCGGTCAGACGCTGGGCCGGACCGACATTTAACAACTGTCCAACCATCGACTTGCGCGACATTCCTACCAACAGCGGTAAGCCGTAGTGGTGGAAATGGCTGAGGTTGGCCAGCAGTTCATAGTTGTGGCTGAGATTCTTACCGAAACCGAAGCCAGGATCGAGCATCAGATTATCTTTTTTGATGCCGGCGGCTTCACATCGCGCAATCTGTGCAGCGAAGTAAGCGTCCACTTCGCTCACGATGTGGCTATATTCCGGTGCCTGCTGCATGGTGCGCGGTTCACCTTGCATATGCATCAGACACACCGGCAAGCCTGTTTCTGCCGCCGCCGCCAGCGCGCCCGGTTCGGACAAAGAACGAATGTCATTGATAATGTGAGCACCCACTCGCGCCGCTTCACGGATCACTTCTGGCTTGGAAGTATCGACCGAAATCCACACCTCAAAACGCTGCGCGATGGCTTCCACCACCGGAATAACGCGTGCCAGCTCCTCTTCCACGCTAACTTCATCAGCGCCCGGACGCGTTGATTCACCGCCCACATCAATAATGGTGGCACCGGCATTCACCATTTCATTGGTGTGCGTCAGCGCATCGACCAGCGTGTTGTGACTTCCACCATCAGAGAAAGAGTCCGGCGTGACATTCAAAATACCCATCACATGGGGAAAAGAGAGATCGAGATGGGAATCACGGGCGAACAACTTCATGGCGAGAATCTCCTTGAGGAATCACTGAATCGCGGAATGTAAAAAACCCCGGACTGGCCGGGGTTTGCATTGTAACAAGTATTGCGGGAGAGAGAACTGGCGGTGAGCAACGCATCCCGCCAGAGTGCCATCACATGATCTTGTCTGAACCCGGTGTTTTCGGGTCATCAACAGGACGTGGAGCCTGCGTAGAGTCGCCGTTACCCACAGCAACTTTCGCCTCTTCCCAACCTGCTGGTGGACGCACTTCGCGGCGTGCCATCAGATCGCTGATCTGCGGTGCATCGATGGTCTCATACTTCATCAGCGCGTCTTTCATCGCGTGAAGGATGTCCATGTTTTCATTCAGAATACGGCGTGCACGCTGGTAGTTGGTATCGATAAGGTGTTTAACTTCCTGATCGATAATGCGCGCCGTTTCATCTGACATGTGTTTTGCTTTCGCCACTGAGCGACCGAGGAACACTTCGCCCTCTTCTTCAGCGTAAAGCAATGGACCCAGCTTCTCAGAGAAGCCCCACTGCGTAACCATGTTGCGTGCTACGCTGGTCGCCATTTTGATGTCAGATGAAGCACCGGTAGAAACATAGTCCGGACCATAAATGATCTCTTCCGCCAGACGTCCGCCGTAAGCCACAGAAATACGGCTTTCCAGCTTCTGACGGTTGGCGCTGATCTCATCGCCTACTGGCAAGAAGAAAGCCACACCCAGAGCACGACCACGCGGAATGATGGTGACCTTGTGCACCGGATCGTAACCCGGAACCAGCGTACCCACGATCGCGTGACCCGCTTCATGATAAGCCGTCGATTCTTTCTGCTCTTCGGTCATCACCATGGAGCGACGTTCCGCACCCATCATGATTTTGTCTTTGGCTTTTTCAAACTCAACCATTGAAACAACACGCTTGTTGCCGCGAGCAGCAAACAGCGCAGCTTCGTTGACCAGGTTAGCCAAATCCGCACCGGAGAAACCAGGCGTACCACGTGCGATAACTGATGGATCCATATCGGTTGCCAGCGGCACACGACGCATATGGACTTTCAGAATCTGCTCACGACCACGCACGTCTGGCAGACCCACCACAACCTGACGGTCGAAGCGGCCTGGACGCAGCAGCGCCGGGTCAAGAACATCTGGACGGTTAGTTGCCGCGATAACGATGATGCCTTCATTACCTTCAAAGCCATCCATCTCAACCAGCATCTGGTTCAGCGTTTGTTCACGTTCATCGTGACCACCGCCTAAACCGGCGCCACGCTGACGGCCAACCGCATCGATTTCATCGATAAAGATGATGCACGGTGCCGCTTTCTTCGCTTGTTCGAACATGTCACGCACACGAGATGCACCGACACCGACAAACATTTCCACGAAGTCAGAACCGGAAATGGTAAAGAACGGGACTTTGGCTTCACCAGCAATCGCTTTCGCCAGCAGCGTTTTACCGGTACCCGGAGGGCCGACCATCAGGACGCCTTTCGGAATTTTACCGCCCAGCTTCTGGAAACGGCTCGGCTCACGTAGATACTCAACCAGCTCACCAACTTCTTCTTTGGCCTCATCACAACCGGCCACGTCAGCAAAAGTGGTTTTGATCTGATCTTCGGTCAGCATGCGGGCTTTGCTCTTGCCGAAGGACATCGCGCCCTTGCCGCCGCCGCCCTGCATCTGCCGCATAAAGAAGATCCACACGCCAATTAGCAGCAGCATTGGGAACCATGAGATGAAGATGGAAGCCAGCAGGCTTGGTTCTTCAGGCGGTTCGCCAACGACTTTGACGTTTTTGGTCAACAGGTTATCGAGTAACTTAGGATCGTTGACGGGGATATAGGTGGTGTATTTATTGCTGTCTTTTTTGACAACGTTAATCTCACGCCCGTTAATTCGTGCCTCGCGGACCTGATCTTGGTTCACTTCCGATAGGAAAGTTGAATAATCAACCCTACGGCCATTCGACTCGCTGGGCCCAAAGCTCTGGAATACAGACATCAGCACGACCGCGATGACTAACCAGAGAATCAGGTTTTTCGCCATGTCACTCAAGGGATTAACCTCATATTACAACGATGTTAACAGACAGCGTAGGGTACTATAGATCCTTCATACCTGGAATCGCAGTGCGGATGATTTTGCTTGTTTATCCTGAAACTCAGAATTACACATCAGAGTAAACGCATTGGTCGTCTTGCTTTGATTCCGGCAATTCGGGCTAAAGTTTGCGCCCCGTCGCCACAATGTACACTTCGCGCGAACGTAATCGCGAAGCGTCCGGCTTACGAATTTTTACTTTCGTAAACAGGGAGCGAATTTCCCGCAGGTATTCATCGAAGCCATCTCCCTGAAACACTTTCACGACAAAACTGCCGCCTGGGGCCAGGATATCCCGACACATTTCCAGCGCCAATTCTACCAAATACATCGAACGTGGAATATCAACCGCAGGTGTACCGCTCATGTTGGGTGCCATATCAGACATCACCACCTGCACCTTTTGGTCGCCAACGCGCTCCAGTAAGGCGTTAAGTACCGCCTCATCACGAAAGTCGCCCTGCAAAAAATCAACGCCGACAATCGGATCCATTGGTAACAGATCGCAGGCGATGATACGACCACTTGATCCGATAAGCTGAACCACATATTGCGACCAGCCGCCGGGTGCCGCACCGAGATCAACAACCGTCATCCCGGGTTTGAAAATCTTGTCACCCTGCTGAATTTCTTCAAGTTTAAACCAGGCACGCGAACGTAACCCTTTTTTCTGTGCCTGCAGCACATATTTATCGCTAAAGTGTTCCTGTAGCCAGCGACTGGAACTGGCCGAACGCTTTTTACCCGTCATAATTTTTCCAATTAAATCGTCATCGTAGCGATAAATCAGCACGCAATGGTCGCGTTGATTTGGCGATATACCCGAGATGGCGGTAGAATGAACCGTTTTCAATCCCTGAGTAAGCAAAAAATACGATGAATCTGAGTACCAAACAAAAACAGCACCTGAAAGGCCTTGCCCATCCGCTTAAGCCGGTTGTCATGCTGGGCGGAAATGGCCTGACCGAAGGCGTGCTTGCCGAAATCGAACTGGCGCTCGAGCATCACGAATTGATCAAGGTAAAAATTGCCTCGGAAGATCGTGAAACTAAGCAGCTGATCGTGGACGCTATCGTGCGTGAAACTAAAGCAGGCAACGTACAGGTAATCGGCAACACGCTGGTGCTGTATCGCCCTGCCAAAGAGCGTAAAATTACTCTTCCGCGTTAATCATGCCTTTAAAGGCGGCGACGGGCAAAGAAAGTGCCACGCTCGTGCATGTGATAAAAGGCCGCAATGCGGCCTTTTTCCTTTCTTTACAAAATGCAGCGACATATTGCAAAGCGTAGCAATATCTTAAAGGTATTCCACCTTCAGGACTTCATATTCCACATCCCCGCCTGGGGTTTTCACAATCGCGACATCGTCGGCTGATTTTCCAACCAATCCACGCGCCATCGGCGAATTCACTGAAATCAGGTTTTGCTTGAAGTCAGCTTCATCGTCACCCACGATGCGGTAGGTGAATTCTTCATCCGTATCCATATTGAGAATGGTCACGGTAGCGCCAAAAATCACGCGACCGGTTTTCGGCATGGCAGTCACATCAATGACTTGCGCATTAGAAAGCTTGGCTTCAATCTCCTGGATACGCCCCTCGCAGAAACCCTGTTCTTCGCGAGCCGCATGATATTCGGCATTCTCTTTCAAATCGCCGTGCTCACGGGCCGTGGCGATGGAGGCGATGATGCGCGGACGCTTCACAGTTTTCAGTTCGTTCAGCTCTTCGCGCAGCTTCTCAGCGCCTTTCAACGTCATCGGAATCTGATTCATTTTGGCTCCTCGTCATCTATCCTGGTTAACGGCGTCATCCTGACCGGTGACAGCAGAAAACAGCTTCTGCAGCGCGTTACCTCTTTTCACAAGCAAAAGAAGCCTGACCCGGAAAGCTTTCCGGGTCAGGTTCGGTTTTGCATTTTGATACGTATTTTACCCCAGAGTTCCCTGTGGGTCATCGTTTACTTTGCACCGTCCGGGGACGTAGTATTGACGCCCTCACCCGTCAGTTACCGCGAGATTATGCGATTTTCACGACTTGTTACCGGATTAACCTGTGCGTTTATGCTGCAGGCACAAGCAGCTCCCGTTGAAGAATACATGCAGTATTTGCCAGACGGCGCAAACCTGGCGCTGATGGTACAAAAAGTGGGCGCATCCACCCCGATAATCGATTATCACGGCAAACAGATGGCGTTACCGGCCAGCACCATGAAAGTGGTGACAGCGCTGGCGGCTTTATTAGAGCTCGGGCCCGATTTTCGTTTCCAGACCACAATGGAAACCAAAGGAGCGGTCAATGATGGCACCCTGAATGGCGATTTAGTGGCACGATTTGGCGGCGATCCTACGCTGAGCCGCCAGGATCTGCGCAACATGGTCACGGCGCTGAAAAAGCAGGGCATCACCCATATTAAGGGCAATCTGGTGATCGACACCTCGGTGTTCGCCAGCCACGATATGGCGCCAGGCTGGCCGTGGAACGATTTGACGCAGTGCTTCAGTGCGCCACCGGCAGCGGCCATCGTCGATAAAAACTGTTTCTCAGTATCGCTGTATAGCGCCAATACGCCGGGCGAAAACGCCTTTGTGCGTATCGCCTCCTATTATCCGGCCCACATGTTCAGTCAGGTGCGCACCATTGGCCGCAACAGCGGTGACGGACAATATTGCGAGCTGGATGTGGTGCCAGGCGAGCTCAA
Source organism: Pantoea leporis (assembly GCF_028048155.1). NCBI lineage: Bacteria > Pseudomonadati > Pseudomonadota > Gammaproteobacteria > Enterobacterales > Erwiniaceae > Pantoea > Pantoea leporis. The sequence goes on along the minus strand of NZ_JALMEU010000003.1, from coordinate 76,042 downwards.
TCGTTACACCTTAACCGGCTGCATGCGTCAACGTTCAGAGCCGCTACCGCTGGCCTTTGCCGTGCAGGATGGTGCTGCGTGGGCCGGTGAGATACTTAAAGCCGAGCTGCGCGCCGCCGATATTGATTACAGCGGTCATCTGGTTCGCCAGGCGCAAGTGACGTCGCCGGGTACCGTGTTGGCTTCAACGCAATCAGCGCCGCTGCACACGCTGCTGCACACTATGCTGAAGAAGTCGGACAACATGATTGCCGACACCGTGTTCCGCACCATCGGCCATCATTACTTCAATGTGCCGGGCACCTTCCGCGCGGGTTCAGATGCGGTACGTCGCATTCTGCGCGAAAAAGCCGGGGTCGATCTGGGCAACAGCATTCAGGTTGATGGTTCCGGACTGTCGCGTCATGACCTGATCGCGCCAGAGACCATGATGCAAGTGCTGCAATACATTGCGAAAAATGATTCGACGCTGAATTACATTTCGATGCTGCCGCTGGCCGGTTACGACGGCACGCTGCAATATCGCGGCGGTCTGCATGAAGCAGGCCTGGATGGCAAAGTCTCGGCGAAAACCGGTTCGCTGCAGGGCGTCTATAATCTGGCAGGATTCATCACCACCTCCAGCGGCGCGCGCGTCGCCTTTGTCCAGTTCCTGTCCGGTTACGCGGTACCGCCGGAAAATCAGAAAACGCGCCGCATTCCGCTGGTACGTTTTGAGAGCCGCCTCTATACGGATATCAACAAGAACAACTGATGAAACTGCTAATCGTTGAAGATGATGCGCTGTTGCAATCGGGCCTCGCGCAGGCATTAAGCTCGCAAGGCTACGCCATCGACTGCGCCAGTACCGCCGCAGAGAGCAACGCGCTGCTGCGTAGCGGTCAGTACAGCCTGATCGTGCTCGATCTCGGCTTGCCGGATCGCGATGGCGCATCACTGCTGCGACAATGGCGACGCGACGGCATTGCGGTGCCGGTACTGATCCTCACGGCGCGCGATGCGCTGGAGGATCGCGTTGATGGTCTGGATGCCGGCGCTGACGATTATCTGGTGAAGCCGTTTGCATTGGTTGAACTGCAGGCACGCGTGCGGGCGCTCATCCGCCGTTATCAGGGCCACAGCGATAACCTGCTGCAACAGGGCGATCTGACACTCAATCTCAGTTCACAACAGGTTCTGCTGGAAGATCAGCCGCTGGAGATCACGCCCAAAGAGTTCGCACTGCTCACCCGCTTACTGATGCGCGTGGGGCAAAACGTACACCGCGAAACGCTGCAACAGGATCTCTACAGCTGGAATGACGATCCCGGCTCCAACACTCTCGAAGTTCACATCCACAATTTGCGTCGCAAGCTCGGAAAAGATCGCATCAAAACCGTGCGCGGCGTCGGTTACCGTCTGGAAATCCGCGAATGAACAGCATGCGTCAGCGGTTATTGATTATGCTGGCGCTGATTCTCCTCACCTGTCAGGTGATGAGCGCCATCTGGCTGTGGCATGAAAGCCGCGAGCAGATCAGTTTTTTAGTCAACGAAACGCTCTCTGCGCAGGCGCGCAACGATCGGGTAGAAAACGAGATCCGTGAAGCCATTGCCTCGTTGCTGCTGCCTTCCTTAGTCATGGTCGCCCTCACCTTGCTGCTGTCGTTTTGGGCGATTAACTGGATTATTCGTCCGCTGAAATCGCTGCAGGACAGCCTTGCGCATCGTTCAGCGGATAATCTGACACCGTTGCCGATCTACTCCGAAATGGATGAGATCGTGGCGGTAACCACCTCGATCAACCAACTGTTTTCACGCCTCGATCACACGTTGCAGCAGGAACGCCTGTTCACTGCCGATGCGGCGCACGAGCTGCGCACGCCGCTGGCCGGATTGCGCCTGCATCTCGAGCTGCTCCACCAGCAGAACGTGCCGCAGAGCGAGATGCTAATTGAACGTATCGATCAGTTGATGCACACCGTGGAACAGCTGTTGATGTTATCGCGCGCCGGGCAAGCGCTGGCGGGCGGTCACTATCAGCAGTTGCAGTGGCAACAGGACATCATGCAGCCGCTGGAGCCAGAAATGACCGAGCTGTATCAACAGCGTCAGCAAATCCTGCACTGGCCGCAGAACGACGATGTGCCGCAGCAAGGTGAAGCGGTACTGCTGCGCCTGATGCTGCGCAATCTGCTGGAAAACGCCTCGCGCTACAGCCCGGAAGGCAGCGAAGTCATGGTGAAGATGCAGCAGGACCAGCAGCAGGTGATTATCGAAGTGTGGGATCAAGGCCCGGGTATTGAAGCCGCCGCTGCGGAAGAGCTAACACAGGCGTTTCGTCGTCGCGATCAGCGTTATGGCGGCAGCGGTTTGGGTTTGAATATCGTGCTGCGCATCGTGCAGATGCATCGCGGCAGGCTGGAGCTGGTGAACCGTGAAGATCGCAGCGGGCTGATTGCCCGCTGCTATTTACCGCATCAACTGATTGGCTAAGCGCCGTTAGAAGTGGGTATTCAGGCTCATAAAGTAAGTACGACCAGATTCGTTGTAGGTATTCGCACCCGCTCCATACAGATAAGAGTTGGTGTTGGCGTTACCGGTGGTTTGCGCATTACCTTCGCGATAGTGACGTTTATCGAACAGGTTATCGATGCCCACCGTGACGCTGGCGTACTTGTTGATATCGTAGGTACCGCTCATACCGATAATTGAGTAAGGACTCACTTTATCCGTTGCGCTGCCGGTCGAAAGATTCCCTTTGTAATCATACTTCTTCGGCGTCTGCGTGCCGTACCAGGTCAGCGTGGTTTGCAGCGACAGATCCTGCGTCGCCTGCCAGCTCAGCGTCGAATTCAGCGTGTATTCCGGAATCACCGATAAACGATCGCCGGTCTCTTTGTTCTTACTCTGCAGCATATAGGTGAAGTTGTTATTCCACATCACGCTGTCGGAGAACGGCACGTTGACGGTGCCTTCCAGCCCTTCCACCACCGCTTTCGGTACGTTTTCCCACTTATAAATATCCGTGGTGCCATTGGATGCTTTGCTCACAGGCGAGTAACCAGCTTCGATCTTGTTGCGATAATCGTTGCGGAACCAGGTTAAACCGGCCTGATAACCTTCGTGTTTCCACTCCAGACCAATCTCTTTGTTGATGCTGTTTTCCGCTTTCAGGTCGCTGTTACCCTGCAGATAACAGGCGCCGGTGCTGGCCGCACAACCCTGACCGTTGCTGTACAACAAGTAGTTCGGGTTGGTCTGATACAGGCTCGGCGCTTTATAGGCGCGACCAATCCCCATCTTCAGCGTGAAGTCATCGCCCAAACCTTGTGACAGGTTGAGCGACGGGCTCCAGTTATTGCCAACAATCGAGTGATGATCGAAACGCAGGCTTGGCGTCAGCATGGTGCTATCGGTCAGCTCCATGTTGTCTTCCGCAAACAGCGAGAAAATCTCTGCCTGGGAATACGGGCTGCGACCGGTGTTATCGATGCCCGGCACCGCACCGTAGCTCGCCGCCTGCGTGTTGGAAGAGCCATCCTTCATGCGCTGCTGGTTCCATTCGGTACCCAGCGTCGCCGTTTGGTTAAACAGCAGCTCAAACGGAATGCTGACTTCGCTATGCAGCAGCACGTCATCCAGCTGAATGGTGTTGAAACCGCTGTTAGAGAAGATGCCTTCGGTGCCGCCAGCCAAACCTTCATTGATACGCGAGTTGCGGGTTTTCTCATAGCGCGCGTAGGTATTGGTGCTGACGCCGTTATCCCATGCGCCGGTCCATTTTAATGAGACGTTCTGGCGATACAGGCGGTTAGTTTCATCACCGTACAGACTTTTCACCAGCGCGCTGGTGTTGGTATTCTGCGTATCACCCGCATACAGGTTGCCCTGACGGCTGTAACCGGCCTGCAGCTCCAGCGTCTGCATCGGTGCAAACGCCCAGCTCAGCAAGGCATTGATATCTTTATTCACCGAACCTTCACGACCCGCCGGATAGCTGCCCGCATAGCTGCCGGTGCGCGCCGCCGCATGCCCTTCGTTGATGTCATAGGCATCGGCCTGGGTTTTGGCTAAACCACCGTACAAACGGAAGTTAAAATCATCGCCCAGCGGCCCTTCGAGACTGAAGTTAGTGCGTTTGGTGGCGCCTTCCGCTTTATGTTCCGGCACGTTGTAGTAGGTATTCCAGGAACCGTGCCACTGCTGGTCGGTCTGTTTTTTGGTGATGATATTCACCACACCGCCCGCTGCGCCGTTACCGTAACGCACCGCCGCCGGTCCGCGAATCACGTCGATGTGATCGATCATCTCCGGCGGCACCCAGTTGGTGTCGCCACGCGTATCACGCTCGCCACGCCAGCCAAGGCGCACCGAGTTGCGGCTGGTGATCGGCATACCGTCCACCATGATCAAGGTGTTTTCCGGGCCCATACCACGAATATCGATCTGGCGATTGTTACCGCGCTGGCCGCTGGTGGAGTTGCCGGTCAGGTTAACGCCAGGCATGGTACGGATAATTTCAGACACATCACGCGCGGGCGGATGTTTTTTGATTTCGTCGGCGGTAATGGTTGAGACGCCCGGCGCTTGCAGGTTCTGCTGCTGCGCGGTGACCATCAAGGTGCCGCCGTCCATTGATTGTGCGTCAGTCGTGCTGGCAGAGGTTTTGCTGGAGGAAGTCTCTGCTGCCCAGGCGCTGCTGGAAAGCAGTGAGGCGCTGAGCCCCAGTTCAATCAGAATGGCTAACGATAACCGTGAGTAATTTTTCATTTTATACGTTCCTGGATGGCCAGCAAAAAGCCGTTGAATGCTTAACTGGCGAGCCGGTGAGAAGATCCCTGTCCATATCGCGCCCAGTTCCAGACCCTTCAAACCATCCGTAGCGCAACCTTACCGAACGGTAAGCCTCTGGCGGAACAGGCGTGCTCATTTTTGAGCGCAGTCACCCTATTGCAAATGCAAATTATTATCAATAGTATTATTCATCAGGCTTATGTAAATCTCCGCGTAAACACCGACTGGCAGCCCTATGACCTGGCGAAATGATGTAACCGGCAGTGCGGCCTGGTGGCAGGCGCAACAATCCCAAGGCATTCCCCGCATTGAGTTAGTAGACGATGGCCAATGTCAGGTCACTTTCTTCTGGCGTGATCCGCAAGGCGATGAGACGCAATCGTCGACCCAGCGCGTGTGGATTAACATTACCGGCGTGACCGATCACCACCAGCGCCGCCCGCCGCAGTCGTTAATGCGTGTGGCGGGCACCAACGTCTGGTATTGGCAGACCTCGCTGCCCGCCAACTGGCGCGGCAGTTACTGTTTGATGCCCGATGAACAGGCCACGGACTTCACTGGCGTTGCCGACATGTCCACGCTGCGCAACTGGTGGCGCGACAAATTTCCGACGGCGCAGGCCGATCCTTTGAACAGCTTACGTGGCTGGTCCGGTGGTCGCGGCATGGGCGTCTCGCCGCTGCATCTGCCTCACGCGCCCGATCAACAGCTGTGGCAAGCGGTGGATAACGGCACAGCGCCAACCATTGAACTGCAACAGCAGCAATGGGATAGCGCGCTATTAGGCAACAGCCGCAAGGTGTGGATTTACGCCACCGGCGCAGCCAATCCCGCACAGCGTCCGCTGGCCATCATGCTTGACGGGCAATTCTGGGCGCACAGCATGCCGATTGCCGGACCGCTGCAGCAGCTCACTGATGCCGGTTCTTTGCCGCCAGCGGTGTATCTGTTTATCGACATCATTGACCGCGAACACCGCAGCCGCGAGCTGCCGTGTAACGCGCAGTTTTGGCAAGCCATTCAGCAAGAACTGTTACCGCAAGTTGCACAATCAACGCCTTATCGCCAGCAGGCGGACAGTACCATCGTCGCCGGACAAAGCTTTGGCGGCCTGGCGTCGGTGTTTGCCGCGCTGCACTGGCCGGAAACCTTTGGCAACGCGCTCAGCTTATCGGGCTCCTTCTGGTGGCCGGAACGCGGCAATCCGCACGGCTGGCTGCTGCAGGCGCTGGATAACGGTCTTGCACCGCGTCAACCGCTGCGTTTCTGGCTCGAAGCGGGCAAACGCGAAGGCTTGATTCTGCAAGCTAATCAACAACTTCAACAGCAGCTTAGCGCTGCCGGCTATCAGGTGAATTACCTGCCGGTGGAAGGCGGCCATGACGCGCTCTGTTGGCGCGGCGGCCTGCTGAATGGCCTGCAAGCGCTGTGGAGCAAACCGGAGCATCCATGTCCGAATCCCTGATGAATAAGCCTATGACCGACCAACAAACCTTGCCGTTAGTCGCGGCACAGCCCGGCATCTGGATTGCCGATCAGCTGTCACCTCATCACAACGCTTACGCGGTGGCGCACTTTGTCGAACTGCGCGGTGAGATTGATAGCGCCCTGTTGGCGAAGGCGATCGTTGCGGGCATGCAGGAAGCCGACACGCTGAATATGGCCTTTGGTGAGGTGGAAGGCGAAGCGTTGCAGTGGCCGCAGCCACACGCCTTTAGCCTGCCGCAGATTGTCGATTTGCGCGCTGAGGCCGATGCGCCTGCCAAAGCGCGCGCGCTGATGCGTGACGACATGAATGGCGATCTGCGCGTATTGAGCGGCGCAAAGCTGTGGCATCACCGCCTGTTCCGTCTCGACGATCAGCATTGGTTTTGGTATCAGCGCTACCATCATTTGGTGGTGGATGGCTTCAGCTTTACCGCGCTGACGCGCCGCATCGCCAATCTCTACAGCGCGGCCGTACGTCAGCAAGCCGCTGAACCGACGCCGTTTATTCCGTTTAGCGAAGTGGTGGACGAGTATCAGCGCTACCGCGAATCCTCCTCTTTTGCGCGTGACAGCCAGTTCTGGCGCGAAAAAGGGGCGGCGCTGCCCTCACCGGCTTCGCTCTCGCCGCTGCCGCTCGCCGGACAACATGCCAGCACCGATCTGCTGCGCCATAGCGTTACGCTGGATCGCAGCACCTTCCAGACGCTGGTGCAGCAGCATCCGCACGCCAGCGCGGCCGATCTCGCCTTTGCGCTGGTGGCGCTGTGGCTGGCACGTCTCAGCGGGCAAAACGACTTTGCCGCTGGCTTCATCTTTATGCGCCGCATCGGCTCGGCCGCCTTGTGCGCCACCGGTCCGGTGATCAACGTATTGCCGATGGCAATCCATTACGATCCGACGCAGCCGATCGGCGCGCTCGCCGCCCAGCTGGCGGGTGAAGTGAAAAAGATGCGTCGTCATCAGCGCTATGACGCCGAACAGGTGCAGCGCGATCTCGGCCGCCTCGGCGATGGTGACCCGCTGTACGGTCCGGTGATCAACCTGAAGATGTTTGACTACCAGCTCGATTTCGCTGGCGTGGAAGGCATCACCCATCAACTGGCGTCCGGGCCGGTGCGCGATCTGGAGATCGCCATTTACATCAGCGAGCACGGTGAACTGACGCTGGAGCTGCTGGCCAATGCCGAACGCTACAGCGAACAAACTTTGCAGCGTCATGCCAGCCGCTTTGCCCTGCTGCTCGATCAGCTGGCGCAACAGCCGCAGCAGCCGTGCGGCGAACTCGATCTGCTCACTGCCGAAGAGCATGCGCAGATTGCCGCAATCAACCAAACCGCCTATCCGCTGCCAGCAGAAACGCTGGCGTCACTGTTAGCGCAGCAGGCGGCACGCACCCCCGATGCACCGGCGCTGGCCGATGCGCAGCATCAGCTTAGCTATCGCTCGATGCAACAGCAGGTGTTTGCGCTGGCCGCCGATCTCAGCGCCGCCGGCGTGCAGCGTGGCGATATTGTCGCCGTGGCGCTGCCGCGTTCAGTGCAGCTCTCCCTGGCGCTGCAGGCGATTGTTTCGCTCGGCGCTGCCTATTTACCGCTCGACACCGGTTATCCGGATGACCGCTTACAGCTGATGCTGGAAGACGCCGCGCCAAAAACGCTGATCACCTGCGCAGCGCTCAGCGCGCGCTTCAGCGCCATCGCGTCGGTCAATCAGCTGCATTTTGATGTGCTGTATCACAATGCCCATGCACCGCAGCCGGCCAGCGCGCCGACGCCGCAGGATGGCGCCTACATCATTTACACCTCAGGTTCGACCGGTCGCCCTAAAGGCGTGCTGGTGGGGCATGAAGCCATCGTCAATCGCCTGTTGTGGATGCAGGATCGCTATCCGCTGCAAGCCGATGACGTGGTGCTGCAAAAAACGCCGAGCAGCTTCGACGTTTCGGTGTGGGAATTCTTCTGGCCGCTGCTGGTCGGTGCGCAGTTGGTGATGGCACCGCCAGAAGCCCATCGCGACCCGGAAGCGCTGCAGCAGCTGTTTGCCCGCTACCAAGTCACCACCACGCATTTCGTCCCCTCAATGCTGGCGGCCTTTGTCGCGGCGCTGGATGATCAACCGGCAATTGCCTGCTGCGCCAGCCTGCGTAACGTGTTCTGCAGCGGTGAAGCGCTGCCGACGGATTTATCGCGCGAGTGGGAAAAACTGACGCGCGTGCCGCTGCACAATCTGTATGGCCCAACCGAAGCGGCGGTGGATGTCAGCTGGTATCCGGCGTTTGGTGCTGCCCTGGCCGCCGTCGAAGGTGCCAGCGTGCCGATTGGTTTCCCGGTGTGGAATACCGGCCTGCGCATCCTTGATGCCCGCATGCAGCCGGTGCCGCCGGGCGTGGCGGGCGATCTCTACTTAACCGGCGTGCAGCTGGCGCATGGCTATCTCGGCCGTCCCGATCTTACTGCCAGCCGCTTTATCGCCGATCCTTTCATGCCTGGCGAGCGCATGTATCTTACCGGCGACGTAGCGCGCTGGCTGGATAACGGCGCAGTGGAATATCTCGGTCGCAGCGACGATCAGCTGAAGATCCGCGGTCAGCGTATCGAACTGAATGAGATCGATCATGTGCTCAGCGCGCAGCCCGGCATTGAGCAGGCGGTCACACACGCGGTGGTGCTTGGCGGCACGGCAGCGCAAGGTGATGCGCGTCAGCTGGTTGGCTACGTGATTGCCGGGCAGCCGGTTGATAGCGACGCGCTGCGTCAGGCGCTGGCGCAACGCTTGCCCGCGCATATGGTGCCGGTAGCCATTGTGCAGCTCGATGCCTTCCCGCTCAGCAGCAATGGCAAGCTGGATCGCAAAGCGCTGCCGTTGCCCGCATCCGCCGGCGCCAGTGCGGGACGTGCACCGCACGCTGGGCTGGAAACCACGCTGGCAAACGCTTTCTGTCAGCTGCTGGCGCGCGAGGAAATCAGCGCGCAGGATGACTTTTTCGCCCTCGGCGGCCATTCGCTGCTGGCGATGCGCTTAGCGGCGCAGCTGCGCCGTGAGCTGCAACAGCCGGTGTCGGTGGGACAAATCATGGTGGCCTCCACGGTGGAGAAGCTGGCAACGCTGCTCAGTGATACGCAGTCACATCAGCAAGCCGGTTTCGAAGCGGTGCTGCCGCTGCGTCAGGGCAACGGACCAACGCTGTTCTGCTTCCATCCGGCGTCAGGGTTTGCCTGGCAATTCAGCATCCTGCAGCGTTATCTCGATGCGCGCTGGTCGCTGGTCGGCATTCAGTCGCCGGATATCAGTAGCCCGCTGAACCAAAGCGCGCATCTGGATGACGTGTGCGACGCCCATCTGCAAACCCTGCGCGACGTGCAGCCGCACGGACCTTACTATTTCCTCGGCTATTCGCTTGGCGGCACCCTGGCGCAAGGCATTGCGGCCCGGCTGGAAGCGGCCGGTGAAGAGGTGGCGTTCCTCGGCCTGCTGGATACCTGGCCACCAGAAACGCAAAACTGGGATGAGAAACGCGGCGAGAACGTGCTGGATCCGGCGGTGCTGGAAGAGGTGAACCGCGAGCGCGAGCAGTTTATCGCCGCGCAGCGCCATCAGGCCGGCGAAGAGATGCGTGCGATGTTCGATACCATCGAGGCCAACTACGCCAGTTCGGTGCGCCTGCTGGCGACCGCACGCAGCGCGCGTTTCAACGGTCGCGCCACGCTGTTCCTCGCCGAACAGACGCAGCAGCCAGGACAAGATGCGCGCCGCGCCTGGGCACCCTATGTTGGTGAACTGGAAGTGTGGCCGATGGATTGCGCCCACGTGGAGATCATTTCACCGCAGATGTTTGAGCAGATTGGACCGTTGTTGCAGCGGTTGTTGGGATAGCGATCTTTCCCTCACCCTAACCCTCTCCCGCAAGCGGGAGAGGGAACAATCAGGAGCCGCTGACGGGAGAGGGAATGTTTAGGTGTGGTAACGGGTGTAACATACAAGCTGGGTCGGCCCCTTCTCCCGCTTGCGTGAGAAGGCTGGGATGAGGGCCCGCGCGCACCGTGTTTAATTATCCCCCGCGCCCCAGCGGCACAATCATCGGCGTATGCGCCACCGGATCGTCCACAATCACGCAGCGCAAGCCATACACCTGCTCGATCAACGCGGGCGTCACAATCTCCGACGGCTTCCCTTCGGCGACAATCCTGCCGTCACGCATCGCAATCAAATGCGTGGCATAGCGACAAGCGTGATTAAGATCGTGCAGCACCACCACCAGCGTTCGCCCATGCTGTTGATTCAGCTCCTGCATCAATTCCAGCAGCTCAATTTGATGGGTGATATCCAGCCAGGTGGTCGGTTCATCCAGCAGCAGCAGCGGCGTTTCCTGCGCCAGCACCATGGCAATCCACACGCGCTGACGCTGACCGCCCGATAACGTATCCACCGACTGCTGGGCCAAATCGGCCACGCCGGTGGCGCGCATCGCGTTCTGCACCGCCGCTTCATCTTCCGCACGCCAGCGACCAAACAGCGCCTGATGCGGATAACGTCCGCGCGCCACCAGCTCGGTGACGCTGATGCCCGCCGGCGCGTTGGAACTTTGCGGCAGCAAACCCAAACGCCTCGCCACTTCTTTGGTGGGATAGCTGGCAATGGCCGCGCCATCCAGCAACACTTCACCTTTCAGCGGCGTATGCAGGCGACTCAACGTGCGCAGCAGCGTCGATTTTCCGCAGGCGTTAGGGCCGATAATCACCGTCAGCTCACCTTGCGGAATCGCTACCGACAGATTCTCTGCCACCACCTTTTTGTCATAGCCCAGCGTCAGGCTATCGCCGCGCAGACGTGAAGGGATATCGGTCATTGGCGTCGCGCCTCCCGCACCAGTAAAGCAATCAGATAAAGTCCACCGAGAATGACGGTTATCACGCCAACCGGTAATTGATATGGCAGGAACAGATGCTGTGCGGCGAAGTCTGCAGCAATCAGCAACAGCGCGCCGCACAGCGCCGCCAGCGGCAAGGCACCTTTAACGCCGCCGCCGAGACGCCGGGCAATCTGCGGCGCCAGCAGCGCGACAAACGAAATCGGCCCGACCAGCGCGGTTGACGCCGCCGTGAGAACCACGCCAATCAGCATCAGCCACATGCGGCTGCGCTCCACCGGCACGCCAAGCGCGCAGGCGGTATCGTCGCCCATCTCTAGCAAACGCATCCGCCGCGCCAGCAGCGCCATCAACAGTAACGCCAGCAGCAGCACCGCAATCACCGGCGGCGTTTTCGCCCAGGTAATGCCGTTGAGCGATCCGGCGCTCCACAAACCCGCACTCAGCGCCGACTCCAGCGAGGCGCTGATAATCAGCCAGGAATTCAACGCCATCAGCAGCGCGCGCACGCTGATGCCGACGATAATCAGCCGGAAGGTCTCTACGCCGTTGCGCCAGGCAAACAGATAGACCAGCGCCGCCGTGGCGATGCCGCCAATCAACGCTGCGCCGGTCATCGCCGTGACGCTTTGATTAAATAGCACCAGCGCCACCAGCACGCCGCTGTAAGCGCCGGTGTTGAAACCGAGAATGTCCGGGCTGCCAAGCGGATTACGCAGCAGCGACTGGAAAATCGCGCCGCTGATGCCTAACGCCGCACCAATCAGCAGCGCCATTAGCACGCGCGGCAAGCGCCATTCCAGCACGATCAGTTTGACGTTGCTGGCGCCCTGCCCGAGCAGAATTTGCCAGGTTTGATCACTGCTGATCTGCAATGCACCGCGCGTCATCGCCAGATAAGCCAGCAGAGCGCAGGCGCACAGCAGCCAAAGCGTATGTAACCCGACACGACGCGTCATAGTGCACCCCGGCCCAATTTACGGCGCACCAGCACAATCAGCATCGGCGCACCGAGCATCGCCGTGACGATGGAAACCCGCAGCTCACCCGCCACCAGCAGGCGGCCAAGAATATCGGCGGCGAGCAGCAAAATCGGCGTGATTAACGCGGTCGCAGGCAGCATCCAGCGGTGATCGTTGCCCACCAGCCAGCGGGCAAAGTGCGGCGTCATCAAACCGACAAAGGCAATCGGGCCCACCGCTGCCGTGGCTGCGCCGCACAGCAGCGCAATCGCCAGCAGGCCCAGCAGCTGGGTGCGCGCCACCCGCGTGCCGAGCGCGGTCGCCATGTCGCCGCCCATACTCAAACTGTTCAGCGCCTGCGATAGCGCAATGGCGACCACACTGCCGATCAGCACTGCTGGGAACAGCGTGCGCAGCGTAGTGAAATTGCGAATATCCAGCGAGCCGCTGTGCCAGAAGCGCAGATGATCGTAGATGTCGGGATTGAGCAGCGACAGGCCAGAAGTTAATCCTTCCAGCACCGCGCCCAGCGCCACGCCGGCCAGCGTCAGACGCACCGGATTGACGCGCCCGCCGCCAATCGCGCCGGTCATCGCCACCAGCACGGACGCCAGCAGCGCGCCGCCAAAGGCGAAGCCGAGCCAATCCACCGGCGAGTCAGCACCGAACAGCGCAATGCCAATTACCACCGCGAAACCTGCTCCGGCGTTGACGCCAAGAATGCCGGGATCGGCCAGCGGATTGCGCGTCAGGCTCTGCATCAACGCACCAGCGAGGCCGAGCGCCACGCCCGCCAGCAAACCGGCCAGCGTACGCGGCAGGCGCGCATCACGCACAATGACGCACTCCGCGCTGTGACAGGAGGTGGTAAGCGAATGATAAACATCGGGAAGCGGTATTGATTTTGCCCCCAGCATTAAGCTGAGCGCGATGAGGAGCAAGAGCAGAATCCCTGAGCCTGCTAATGCACGAATCTGGCGCATAGCGTTCTAAACCTTCACTGTTCAACGTCGTCGCATGCGCGATGTAACTTGATAATGGTTATCGTTATTACTCGCGTTTAGCTATGTTACCATGACTCGCCTCGCGGACGATGAGGAAAATTGGTGCAATAAGGCGAACACATGAACAAATCTTCCCACTTTATCGATCTCTCGCTGCTGAAAACCCATCCGGCTTTTCGCGCGGTGTTTATCGCGCGTTTTATCTCGATTGTCGCGCTCGGCATGCTCGCCGTGGCGGTGCCCGTGCAGATTCAGCACATGACCCATTCACCGCTGCTGGTGGGCTTGGCGGTGACGCTGGCCGCTGCCGGCATGTTTATCGGCCTGCTCACCGGCGGCGTTTTGGCGGATCGCCATGAACGCAAAAAGCTGATTTTGTTTGCCCGATCCACCTGCGGCTTAGGTTTTATCGCGCTGGCCATTAACGCCGCGCTGCCAGAACCCTCTCTGATCGCGGTTTATCTGCTGGGTTTCTGGGATGGTTTTTTCGGCGCGATTGGCGTCACCGCGCTGCTGGCGGCGACGCCCGCGCTGGTCGGTAGGGAAAACATTATGCAGGCGGGCGCTATCACCATGTTGACGGTGCGCTTCGGCTCCATTTTATCGCCCGCGATTGCCGGTCTGGTGATTGCTCACGGCGGCGTGACGTGGAACTACGCACTCGCTGCCTTTGGCACCTTACTTACCGTGTTAACGCTGCTGAAATTGCCCACTTTGCCGCCGCCGCCACAACCGCGTGAACATCCGTTGAAATCCCTCGCCGCTGGCGTGCAGTTTCTTTTCGCCAGTCCGATTGTCGGCATGGTGGCGCTGATTGGCGCATTAGTCACGCTGGCCAGCGCGGTGCGCGTGCTCTATCCGTCGCTCGCGCCGCATTGGTCTGTAAGCGCTGACCAGCTTGGCCTGATGTATGCCGCCGTGCCGCTCGGCGCAGCTATCGGCGCGTTCACCAGCGGTAAACTGAAACACGCCGCGCGTCCCGGACAGCTGGTGCTCGGCAGTGCGATTGCAGCGTTTGTCGCGTTGGGTTTGTTTAGCCAGATGCCGAACCTGCCGCTGGCGTTAGCCTGTTTAGTCGCTTTCGGTTACTTCAGCGCCATCAACAGCCTGGTGCAGTACGCGATGATTCAGGCATTAACGCCAGATCATCTGTTAGGCCGCATCAACGGCTTGTGGACCGCGCAGAACGTGACCGGCGATGCGATTGGTGCGGCGGTGATTGGTGCGATGGGTTCATGGTTGCTGCCACCGCAGGCCGCCGCGGTATTTGGCTTTACGGCGGCGCTGCTCGGCATCGTGATGTGGTGGGTGATGGGCCGTTTACGTCGTTACCATCCGCCAGCACCGGAGCTGACGGAACAGGCATCATGATTTAACGAACAGCTTCTCCAGACGCGCCAGCAGATTGCTGGCGCTGTAGTAATCAAGGCGGAAGGAATCGACGCCCAGCTCGTAAACCTGCTTGCCCTGCACCGCCGCGTTTTGTGCAAGGAAAGGATTGTTCAGCACCGATTGCGTGGTTTTATCGTCAGCGGCGAACAGCAGGAAGGTTTTACCGGTCAGGCCGCTGGCAACGTTTTCGCCCGACAGCTGAATGATGTCTTTGCGCTGTCCCATGCTGTGTCCCTGCTCAACCGTCGCCGGTGGCGTTGCCAGGGTGAAGCCAAGTTGTTCCAGCAGCTTGCCCTGCGCCGAAGCCGCGGTCCACACATTGACTGCGCGTCCGCCGCCGTTCCATACCATGGCGGAGACCGGCTGCGGTGGCAGCGTGATGGCTTTTTTCAGCGCCGCTTCACGATCGTCGAAAGCTTTAATACGTTGCGCCGCCTGCGCTTCATGCCCGGTCGCCTGGCCTAACTGCGTGACGACCTCCTGCCAGCTTTTGTCGTCGTAATTGACCACCAGCGTCGGTGCAATAGCCGAAAACTGTTCGGCGAGCTTGATGGCAGAATCGTTGCCGGTGGCGCTGACGATAATCAGATCCGGCGCTTGCGCGGCAACCGCTTCGGCATTCGGCTCACCGATGTACAGGCGTTGAAGATGTTGCTTTTTGGCAACATCGCTCCACTGGCGGAAGAAACCCTGATCGTCGGCCAGGCGACTGTTCGGCGCAGTCGCGCCGGAAGCAATCACCGGCGCATCAATGGCCAGCAGCGATCCGGTCAGCGTGACGCTGGTCGAGACAATGCGCTGCGGCGCGTGATTGAGCGTGATCGATCCGTTGGCACCATGAACGGTACGCGGCCAACCTTGTTCGGCATGAGCGACGCTGGTGAAAATCTGGAAAACACCTATAAGGGCTGCAATGCCCCAAAAACCGCATTTATTCATAAGTTTTGGTCCACTTTTTAGCATATTGCCCTGCTGAGCGTCAGCGCCTGATTACGGCTAAACGCAGCTGAAATCCCGCGAATGGATTGACACTTTTGCCCAATCGACGTAGGTTACAGGCCCATAATAAAAATGATAATCATTCTTAATAATCTTATCATTTATAGGTGAAAATTATGGTGGAATCTTCCACGTTTGAAAATGCCTGGCTGAAGGATTATTCCGCGCTAAGCCGTGGTTTCCTCTTTACCTCGCCGTGGCGTAGTTTGGCAACGCAAGGATGCTATACCACCGTTACCGCGCCGGTAGATGACGCCGCGTCGCTGGACGGTGATTTCCAACAACAGTTACGTCAGCATTTTGCCGCGGCGAAAAAACAGGGCATCGACAATCCGATTTTGGTCGGGGCGATCCCGTTTGACGTCAGCCAGCCCGCCGCGCTGTTTATTCCTGAATCCTATCAGACGTTTAATCGCGCTGACCTGCAAAACGCGTTGCCGGAAAACGTCAGCGATCTGCCGCAGGTGCGACGTCGCACCGCAGTGCCGGATCACGATGTGTTTACCACGATGGTGGCAGATGCGGTGGCGGCCACGCAGCGCGGCGATCTGGATAAAGTGGTGCTGTCGCGTCTGATGGATATCGTTACCGAACAGCCGGTTGATACCGCAGCGCTGATGCAGCGCGTGATTGCGCAGAACCCCAACAGCTACCATTTCCATCTGCCGCTGCCGCAAGGCGGTGCGCTGATTGGTGCCAGTCCGGAGCTGATGCTGCGCAAACAGGGGCGCGATTTTAGCTCTTGTCCGCTGGCGGGCTCAGCGCGGCGCAATCACGACGATGCCCAGCAGGATCGTGCCGCTGGCGATACGCTGATGGATTCCGGCAAAGATCGTCATGAGCACAAACTGGTGACCGACGCGATGCGCGACACCTTGCAGCCGCGCAGCCGTTTGCTGTCGGTGCCGACCATTCCGTCGCTGATTACCACCGCCACGCTGTGGCATCTCGCCACGCAAATCGACGGCGAAGTGCAGGATGAGCGCGAAAATGCGCTGTCGCTGGCCTGCCTGCTGCACCCGACGCCTGCGTTGAGCGGTTTCCCCCATCAGCGCGCGCAGCAGCTTATTCAGCAGCTGGAACCTTTTGATCGCCAACTATTTGGCGGCATCGTCGGCTGGTGCGATAGCCAGGGCAATGGCGAATGGGTGGTCACCATCCGCTGCGGCACCGTGCATGGCACGCGGGTGCGCCTGTTTGCCGGCGCGGGCATCGTGGCCGACTCCCAACCCGAATCAGAATGGCGTGAAACCGGCGTGAAGCTGGACACCATGTTGCGCGCCTTTGGACTGCAATAAAGGAAAGAACATGAGCATTCCCTATACTCGCTGGCCGGACGACCTGGCTGCGCGCTATCGCGAAAAAGGTTACTGGCTGGATGTGCCGATGACCGACATTCTGACGCGTCATCAGCATAATGATGCCATCGCGGTGATTGATGGCGATCGTCAGATCAGCTATCGCGAAATGGACGTGCTGAGCAGCAACCTGGCCGCCGCGCTGCAGCGCCGTGGCCTGCAAAATGGCGATACTGCGCTGGTGCAGCTTGGCAACGTGGCCGATTTTTATGTCACGGTATTTGCGCTGTTTAAGCTCGGCGTAGCGTCAGTATTTGCGCTGTTCAGCCATCAGCGCACCGAACTAAGCGCCTATGCGGCGCAGATCGAACCTAAACTGCTGATTGCCGATCGCACTCACACGCTGTTTGCTGATGATAGCTTTATCAACGCGCTGTGCGCCGCGCAGCCTTCGCTGCAGCAGGTGATTCTGCGTAATGACAACCAGCCGGAAAACACGCTGGAAGCGCTGATGGCGGAAGCCGCGGGTGATTACCTCGCCACACCAACCGCCGCTGATGAAGTGGCGTTTTTCCAGCTCTCCGGCGGCAGCACCGGCACGCCGAAGCTGATTCCGCGCACCCACAACGACTATTACTACAGCATTCGCGCCAGTGATGAGATTTGTCAGGTGACCGCCGATACGCGTTATCTCATCGCCCTGCCCGCGCCGCATAACTTTGCCATGAGCTCCCCGGGTTCGCTCGGTGTGTTTTATGCCGGTGGTCAGGTGATTCTGGCTGCCGATCCCAGCGCCACGCTCTGCTTCCCGCTGATTGAGAAGCATCAGGTCACCGATACCGGTTTGGTGCCGCCGGCGGTGAGTTTGTGGCTACAGGCGATTCAGGAATGGGGCAGCAATAAACAGCTGGCTTCGCTGCAACGCATTCAGGTGGGCGGCGCCAAGCTGGGCGAAACCCTTGCGGCACGTATTCAGCGTGAAATTGGCTGTCAGCTGCAGCAGGTTTTCGGCATGGCCGAAGGTCTGGTGAACTACACGCGCTTTGGCGACGATGAGAACATCATTCTCACCACGCAAGGCCGCCCGATCTCTGAAGATGACGAAGTGTGGGTCGCTGACGAGCACGGCAACGCGCTGCCAACCGGCACCATCGGTCGCCTGATGACGCGCGGCCCCTACACCTTCCGTGGCTATTACAAGAGCCCGGAACATAACGCCGCCAGCTTCGACGCCAACGGGTTTTACTGTTCGGGCGATCTGATTGAGATCGACGCGCAGGGCTACATCACCGTGCAAGGGCGCGAAAAGGATCAGATCAATCGCGGTGGCGAGAAGATCGCCGCGGAAGAGATCGAAAACTTGCTGCAACGCCATCCGGATGTGATCCACGCCGCGCTGGTGTCGATGAACGACGAATTGATGGGTGAAAAGAGCTGCGCCTTTATCGTTGCCAGCCAACCGATTAAAGCGGTGGCCTTGCGTCGTCACCTGCGAGAACTGGGCGTGGCCGAGTTCAAATTACCTGACCGTATTACCTGCGTCGATGCCCTGCCGCTGACGCCTGTCGGCAAGGTGGATAAAAAACGTTTACGCCAACAGCTTGCCGACCAACAAGCGCAAGCCTGACCTGTTCCGGAGATTGTAATGGCTATTCCAAAACTGAACGCTTACGCGCTGCCCGCAGCGACTGAACTGCCAACCAATAAAGTAAAGTGGACGCTTGAGCCTCAGCGTGCCGCGCTGCTGATTCACGATATGCAGGCTTACTTCCTTAATTTCTGGGGCGAAAACAGCCCGCTGGTTAATCAGGTGGTGGAAAACATCGCTCGCCTGCGCGCTTACTGCAAAGCGCAGGGCATTCCGGTGTTCTATACCGCTCAGCCGAACGAACAGAGCGATGCCGATCGCGCACTCCTTAACGACATGTGGGGACCGGGCCTGAACAAACATCCGGATCAGCAGAAGATCGTGGATGCGCTGGCGCCGGATCAGGACGATCAGGTACTGACCAAATGGCGTTACAGCGCCTTCGTGCGCTCACCGCTGGAATCGATCCTGCAGGAGATGGGCCGCGATCAGTTGATCATCACCGGCGTGTATGCGCACATCGGTTGCCTGACCACCGCGACTGACGCCTTTATGCGTAATATCCAGCCGTTTATGGTGGCGGATGCGCTGGCCGACTTCACGCGCGAAGAGCACATGATGGCGCTGACTTACACCGCAGGTCGCAGCGGTAAAGTAGTGATGACCGCCGACCTGATGCCGCTGCCGTTGAGCAAAGACGATCTGCGTACGCTGATTCTGCCGCTGCTGGAAGATGACGATGTACCTGCAGATGACGAGAACCTGATCGATTACGGTCTGGATTCAGTACGCGTGATGGCGCTGGCGGCGCGCTGGCGTCAGGTGCACAGCGACATCGATTTCGTCAGTCTGGCAAAAAATCCGACCATCGATGGCTGGTGGGCGCTGTTATCACGGGTGCCAGCTAAATGAGTGCAACTTTCGATTTCAGTGGAAAAATCGTCTGGGTAACTGGCGCAGGCAAAGGGATTGGTTACCACACCGCGCTGAGCTTCCATCAGGCGGGCGCGCAGGTTATCGGCTTCGATCTGCGTTTCGAACAGGCCGACTATCCTTTCACCACGCAGGTGCTGGATGTGGCGAACGCCGCCGAGGTGAAAGCGGTTTGTCAGCGTTTGCTGGCAGATCAGCCGCGTCTCGATGTACTAGTGAACGGTGCCGGCATCCTGCGTATTGGCAACACCGATGAACTGTCGTTCGACGATTGGCAGGCGTGTCTGGCGGTGAATGCCGGCGGCGCGTTCAACCTGTTCCAGCAAACCTTGCCAGTGTTTCGCCAGCAGCGTGCGGGTGCGATTGTGACTATCGCCTCTAATGCGGCACATGCGCCGCGCCTTGGTATGTCCGCTTATGGCGCTTCCAAAGCGGCGTTGCGCAGCTTGTGTCTGACCGTGGGTTTAGAGATGGCGCCTTACGGCGTGCGCTGCAATATCGTTTCTCCGGGTTCCACCGATACCGATATGCAACGCAGCCTGTGGCATACGCCAGAAGCCGAGCAGGAGATGATCAATGGTTTCCCGGATCAGTACAAGCTGGGGATCCCGCTGCGTAAGATCGCTAAACCGCAGGAGATCGTTGCTAACGTGATGTTCCTCGCGTCGGATCTTGCCAGCCACGTGGTGCTGCAGGATATTGTGGTCGACGGTGGCGCAACGCTGGGATCCTAAGTTATGGCAATCTGGAAACGTTCGGTCGATGTTGAAACGTTGAATAAGATGGGTGAAAACTCGCTGGTGGCACACGTTGGCATTGTGTTTACCAACATCGGTGAAGATTATCTCGAAGCCACCATGCCGGTGGATGCCCGCACGCATCAGCCGTTTGGCCTGCTGCACGGCGGCGCTTCTGTGGTGCTGGCGGAGTCGATGGGATCGATTGCCGGTTATCTCAGCATCGAAGAAGGTAAAAGCGTGGTGGGGATTGAGGTGAGCGCCAGCCACCATCGTGCAGTAAGCAGCGGTGAAGTGCGCGGTATTTGCCGCCCGTTACACCTTGGTGCGCGTAATCAAAGCTGGCAGATTGAGATTCGTAACGCCCGCGACCAACTGTGCTGCACCTCGAGATTGACGGTGGCGGTGCTGGGTTAGCTCATCTGCTGCCTGATGCCCTCACCCCGGCCTTTCCCACAGGAAGAGGTAGATGCTGTAGCTCGATCGGTTCCCTCTCCCGCCTGCGGGAGAGGGTTAGGGTGAGGGAATAAAAAAAGCGGCCTTCGGGCCGCTTTTTTTGTGCGATTAACGCTGGTAAATGATTTCGACGCCTTCGTCGTCCTCTTCGTCCCAGTCGTCATCCCAATCGTCGTCTTCTTCCACTTCCTGCGCCGTTTCCATGGCTTCACGGTGATAATCATCCCACATGAAGGCCACTTTCTCTGGCTCTTTAGTTTCTTCTTCGGCTTCTTTTGGATTTTCGATGATAAAGCTCATCACATCCCAGCAAAGATCTTTCACGCCATCATGGCTAGCCGCAGAGATTAGGTAATATTTTTCTTCCCAGCCTAATGCTTCCACTACCGCTTTGGCACGGCTTTCCGCTTCTTCGCGGCTCAGCAGGTCACATTTGTTGAATACTAACCAGCGCGGCTTCTGGAACAGTTTATCGCTGTATTTCTCCAGTTCGCCGAGAATGATGCGGGCATTTTCTACCGGATCAGATTCATCGATAGGGGCAAGATCGATCAGGTGCAACAGCACGCGGCAGCGCTCAAGGTGCTTCAGGAAGCGAATACCCAGACCTGCGCCATCCGCTGCGCCTTCAATCAGGCCCGGAATGTCGGCGACAACAAAGCTCTTTTCATTGTCCATACGCACCACGCCAAGGCTTGGCACCAGCGTAGTGAACGGATAATCCGCAACTTTGGGTTTCGCTGCGGATACCGAGCGAATAAAGGTCGATTTACCGGCATTCGGCAGACCCAACATACCAACGTCAGCCAGCAGCATCAGTTCCAGTTGCAGATCACGCTTCTCGCCCGGTGTTCCCATGGTTTTTTGACGCGGGGATCGGTTAACTGAGGATTTAAAGCGCGTGTTACCAAGGCCATGCCAGCCGCCTTTCGCCACCATCAGCTTCTGCTCATGACGCGTCATGTCGCCCAGCGTTTCGCCGGTACCCTGGTCAATTACGCGGGTACCAACGGGCACTTTAACGATAATGTCTTTACCACGTTTACCGGTGCAATCACGGCTTTGGCCATTCTGGCCACGTTCGGCACGGAAAGACTTTTCAAAGCGATAATCGATCAGGGTGTTGAGGTTTTCATCCGCCAACAAATACACGTCGCCGCCGTCGCCGCCGTCGCCGCCATCCGGGCCGCCTCTTGGAATATATTTTTCACGGCGGAAGCTTACGCAACCATTGCCGCCATCACCCGCGACCGCAAGGATCGTCGCTTCATCTACAAACTTCATTTTATTTCTCCGTCACGCTGTCGTTCACGGCAGCTTGCAGGCCGCAAACGGGTCCGCCAGGGTCTTCTGCGCTGACCGACGGCGGATAATACAAGACTGGCAAAGCCAGGAGTACATAAATTGTACAACAACTGTGCTAAAGCGTAACTGTTATCCAGCAAGCTCAGTAGCAGAATGTAAAAAGCCCCGCAAAGCTGCGGGGCCTTTCATTCGTGTATTCAGACGTTAGACGTCTGCAGCACGACAACCTTACTCAGCAACGATGCTGATATATTTACGGTTGTTCGGGCCTTTAATCTCGAATTTTACTTTGCCGTCTGCGGTGGCAAACAGGGTGTGGTCACGACCACAACCTACGTTGCTACCTGCGTGGAATTTAGTGCCACGCTGACGAACGATGATGCTACCTGCCAGAACAGATTCGCCACCGAAACGTTTTACACCCAGACGTTTTGCGTTGGAGTCGCGACCGTTACGGGTCGAGCCACCAGCCTTCTTATGTGCCATTTGTCAGATCTCCTCTTACGCGCCGATCACAGTGATTTTCACATCTGTGAACCACTGACGGTGACCAGCTTGCTTACGGTAGTGTTTACGACGACGAAACTTAACGATTTTAATTTTCTCGCCACGACCGTGAGCAACAACTTCTGCCTTGATCACACCGCCTGAAACCAGTGGCGCGCCGATTTTCACGTCTTCGCCATTTGCGATCATCAGAACCTGGTCAAACTCAATGGTTTCACCGGTTGCGATGTCCAGCTTTTCCAGGCGAACGGTCTGACCTTCGCTTACTCGGTGTTGTTTACCACCACTTTGGAAAACCGCGTACATATAAAACTCCGCTTCTGCGCGTGCCTTTCTATTCATCAGGCGGCGCGATAAATATTCACAATAGGGCGCGAATTCTACGCAATACTCCAGCAGAAGACAAGAGCACTTTGCACTCTCTTGCAGAAAAAAAGCGCAAGGCGAATGCAAACGTTTCGCAACCCGATTTTTCAAGTACAATCAGTAACAGATTACCTGAACTCACGCTGTGTAAAGCGCTTACCATGCAAAAAACGAGTAAAGCTGAAAAGACGAATGAACTTAGAACAGATTAATGAATTAACCGCGCAGGACATGGCGGCCGTCAACCAGACCATCCTCGAGCAGCTGAATTCAGAAGTCTCACTGATTAACCAGTTGGGCTATTACATCATCAGCGGCGGGGGCAAACGCATCCGTCCGATGATCGCTGTGCTGTCGGCACGCGCGCTGAATTATCAGGGATCGTTGCACATCACTAATGCGGCGCTGATCGAATTTATCCATACGGCGACGCTGCTGCACGATGATGTGGTGGATGAATCCGATATGCGCCGTGGCAAAGCCACTGCTAACGCCGCGTTCGGTAATGCGGCAAGCGTGCTGGTGGGCGATTTTATCTATACGCGCTCATTCCAGATGATGACCAGCATGGGATCCTTAAAGATCCTTGCGCTGATGTCGGAAGCGGTCAACGTGATCGCCGAAGGAGAAGTGCTGCAGTTAATGAACTGCAACGATCCCGATATCACTGAAGAGAGCTACATGCGGGTGATCTACAGCAAAACCGCTCGCCTGTTCGAAGCTGCTTCGCAAGCGTCGGCGATTTTAGCTGAGGCGACGCCCGCGCAGGAAAAGGCGTTACAGGATTATGGTCGCTACCTTGGCACCGCTTTCCAGTTAATTGATGATTTGCTGGATTACAGCGCAGATGGTGAAACGCTGGGCAAAAATACCGGTGATGACCTGAGCGAAGGTAAACCGACGCTGCCATTGCTGCACGCGATGCACAACGGAACGCTTGAGCAGGCGCAGATGATCCGTAAAGCCATTGAAGAAGGTAACGGTCGTCATCTGCTGGAACCGGTGCTGGCAGCGATGCAACAGACTGGCTCGCTGGAGTGGACGCGCAAACGCGCTGAAGAAGAGGCAGATAAAGCCATCGCAGCACTGCAGGTATTACCCGAAAGCCCGTGGCGCAGCGCCCTCGAAGCGCTGGCGCACATGTCAGTACAGCGCGATTTCTGATTTCAACGGGGGCCTTCTCTGGCCCCGTTTCCTTCCTCACTCTTCTCCCTTTTTACTTACATCTCTTGCATCGCTTTTGCGAAAAGCGACGCAGTTTCGTGCGCCGGCCAAACATTTACTGGAAAATTACGGGAAACATTTGCTATAAAAACGCGGGTTTTTTCCAGATATCTCTGCCACGGGAGCGCCTTTTTACAGCGGAGATGAAGTAATAACACGGACATGGAGAAGAGAGTTATGTACACAAGGAAAGCGGATTGGCACCCGGCAGATATCATTGCTGCATTACGTAAGAAAGGCACATCACTGGCAGCGCTGTCACGCGAATCAGGGCTCAGCTCCTCAACGCTGGCCAATGCGCTGTCGCGTCCCTGGCCCAAAGGTGAGTGGCTAATCGCCAATGCGATCAAGGTTCATCCGGCAGACATCTGGCCAAGCCGATATTACGATCCTGTTACCGGCCAGTTATTGGATCGCAAGAAGTGCATACGATCGACGAAGGATCGTAAAAAGATCTGACTGTAATACCAATGAAAAAAAACCAGCCGCGTTGCCGTGACTGGTTTTTTTGATCTACGAAGCAGAAATTATTCGCCGCTTACGCGCTCGATATTTGCACCCATCGCTTTCAACTTATCTTCGATGTGCTCGTAGCCACGGTCGATGTGATAGATACGATCCACTATCGTGGTGCCTTCCGCGATACAACCCGCCAGCACCAGACTCGCTGATGCACGCAGATCGGTGGCCATCACCTGCGCGCCCGACAAGGTTTCTACGCCATGACAAATCGCTGTATTGCTCTCAATTTCCGCGTGCGCGCCCATACGAATCAGCTCAGGGATATGCATAAAGCGGTTTTCGAAGATGGTTTCGGTAATCACACCGGTTCCTTCTGCCACCAGGTTCAACAGTGTGAACTGCGCCTGCATGTCAGTAGGGAAGCCAGGATGCGGCGAGGTACGGATATTCACCGCTTTTGGACGCTTACCGTGCATATCCAGGCTGATCCAATCTTCGCCCACTTCGATCTCTGCACCAGCCTCACGCAATTTAGACAGCACGGCATCCAGCGTATCTGGCTTCGTGTTGTGGCAAACAACTTTGCCCCGTGAAATGGCTGCTGCGACCAGGAAAGTACCGGTTTCGATACGATCTGGCAGCACGCGATAAACGCCGCCGCCCAAACGCTCAACACCTTCAATGGTGATTTTGTCTGTGCCCGCGCCGGTGATTTTCGCACCCAGCGTGTTGAGGAAGTTTGCCGTATCGACAATCTCCGGCTCACGCGCGGCGTTCTCAATGATGGTGATGCCGGTGGCCAGCGTGGCCGCGCTCATGATGGTAACGGTAGCGCCGACAGACACTTTATCCATCACGATATGCGCGCCCTTCAGACGGCCATTGACAGAAGCTTTAACGTAGCCCTCTTCCAGCTTAATTTCCGCACCCAGCTGTTCCAGGCCAGTAATGTGCAGATCGACCGGGCGTGCACCGATAGCGCAGCCGCCCGGCAGTGAAACCTGGCCCTGACCAAAACGCGCCACCAGCGGACCCAGCGCCCAAATCGAAGCACGCATGGTTTTCACTAAATCGTATGGCGCACTGAAAACATTAACTTCGCGAGCATCAACGTGGACCGAACCATTGCGCTCAACGCGCGCACCCAGCAGATTCAGCAGCTTCATGGTGGTATCGATATCACGCAGCTTCGGTACGTTCTGAATCTCTACCGGCTCTTCAGCCAGCAGCGCAGCAAACAGAATCGGCAACGCAGCATTCTTCGCCCCGGAAATGGTCACTTCACCACTTAAACGGGTGGGGCCTTGCACACGAAATTTGTCCATTAACACCGCTCTCAATTATCTATCAATAAAACAACCGGTGAGGCACTTAGAAACCGTTGAGTTTACGGTCGCGCGCCCACTCGGCTGGGGTATAAGTTTTGATGGAAACCGCATGAATACGGTTATCCGCAATATATTCCATCAGCGGCGCGTACACAGCCTGCTGCTTCTTCACGCGGCTCAGTTCGCCGAACATTTCGCCCACCGCGATGACCTGAAAATGGCTGCCATCGTTGCTAAGTACGTGTACTTCTTCTAATGCCAGCGCCTGCATCAGCACGGCCTGAACTTCACTATTTTCCATCGCTCATTACTTCGCTTAATAATAATAAGGCAGACATCTTAGAGGAAAGCGTCTGACTCTTAAATACGCAAAAGCCCCTGAAAAAATCAGGGGCTTAGCATCGACATCATTTGATCAGGCGATTTTTTCCGCAGAAACAATAATCTGCTGCAGGTTATACAGCGTGATCAGTGACTGGAGTTTATCGGAGATCCCAGAGAAAAGTGGTGCGCTGCCTTGAGCACGCGCAATTTCACGCAGATGCACCAACAGCGCTAAACCCGCTGAATCCACCCTTTCCAGCCCGGCGACATCAATGGTGGTGATATCCGCCACCGCAGTGTCACGTTCCTGCCACAAGGTCAGCAAAGTATCACGATCTAATTTGCCGCTTAAGGCCAGCGTGCTGGCAGTGCGCTGCCAGCGTAACGGTTCACTCATTATTGCTTTTTATCCAGGGTGATCGGCTGTGCGGCATAGGTTTTCAGCTGAGCCGTCAAGCCATCAATGCCTTTGGTACGCAGCAGATCGCCCCACTCATTCTGTTTCGTGGTGATCATGCTGATGCCCTCGGCCACCATATCATACGCCTGCCAGTTGCCAGTTTGGCTGTTCTTACGCCACTGGAAATCGAGACGCACAGGCGGACGCCCATTAGGATCGATGATGGTGACGCGAATCGCCACGATATTGGCATCGCCAATCGGCTGCTCCGGCTGAATCTGGTAGGTTTGACCGTTGTACAGCGCCAGCGCCTGGCCGTAAGCCTGTGCCAGATAATCACCGAACGCGGCAAAGTAGGCATCACGTTGCGCCGGTGTCGCATCGCGATAATAGCGACCAAGAACCAACGCACCGGCATATTTTATCTGTACGTACGGCATCAGTTCCTGACGTACCACTTCGCGTAGATAGTTCGGATCCTGCTTAATCTTCGGCTGTTCGTTTTTCAGGCGGGTGAAGGTCTTTTCCGCCGCTTCGTTCATCAGCTTGTAAGGATTAGTTTGATCCGCTGCGGCGTTGGCTGCCAGCGGTGCGATTGCCAACAGGGCAATCATCAGTAAACGTTTAAACATCATGTTTTACCTCGTAGGTTATTCCGTTGTTGCAGGTGCTGCCGGTGCACTCTGCGCACCCTGTGATTTATCGTCAGATTTGTTATCGCCGCTTTTATAGAGGAATTGACCGATCAGGTCTTCCAGTACCAGCGCCGACTTGGTGTCACGCAGCGTGCCGCCATCTTTCAGCATAGAAGAGCCAAGCTCGGGATCGTCAAAACCTAAATTCAGCGCTAGGAACTGCTCACCGAGTAGGCCTTGAGTGCGGATGGCTAATGAGCTGGTGTCGGGAATCTTATTAGCGTATTTATCGCTAATATCCATGGTCACACGCGGTGAGAGGGTTTTCTCATCTAGCGCAATATCTGACACCCGGCCAATCAACACGCCGC
Source organism: Pantoea leporis (assembly GCF_028048155.1). Taxonomy (NCBI): domain Bacteria; kingdom Pseudomonadati; phylum Pseudomonadota; class Gammaproteobacteria; order Enterobacterales; family Erwiniaceae; genus Pantoea; species Pantoea leporis. The sequence continues at coordinate 48,621 of NZ_JALMEU010000003.1, read as the reverse complement.
CAATTTTCACCGGAGAACTGACTTTCAGTCCGCCGATATTATCGAAGGTGGCATACATCTTCCACGTTGGTTCGGTGCCGATAGTTTTGAGATCGGCAACGCGCAGGCCGAGGAATAACAGCGCCAGCAGCGCAGCCAGCATGAAGACGCCAACCCAGATTTCGTTTTTCTTGCTTTGCATTGCATCAATTCCCAAACATCAGTGCTGTCAGCACAAAATCCAAACCGAGTACCGCCAGTGAAGCATGCACCACGGTACGCGTTGTCGCACGACTGATCCCTTCCGAGGTCGGGATGGCATCATAGCCATTAAAGAGCGCAATCCAGGTTACCGTGACGGCAAAGACTGCGCTTTTGATCATGCAGTTAACGACATCAGTGCGGAAATCTACCGCGTTCTGCATCGCCGACCAGAAGAAACCGGGATCGATCCCTTTCCAGCTCACGCCAACCAGCGCGCCACCGGCAATACCAACGGAGGTAAAGATCAACGCCAGCAACGGCATGCTGATAAATCCGGCCCAGAAACGCGGTGATACCACGCGACGTAGCGGATCGACGGCCATCATCTCCATGCTGGAGAGCTGTTCGGTGGCTTTCATCAGCCCGATTTCAGCGGTTAACGCTGAACCCGCACGGCCTGCAAACAGCAACGCCGTGACGACCGGACCGAGCTCACGCAGCAGCGAGAGCGCCACCAGCATGCCAAGGCTGGTTTCCGCATTGTAAGTGGTGAGCACCAGATAGCCTTGCAGACCCAGCACCATGCCAATAAACAAGCCAGATACCACGATGATCAGTAACGATAACACGCCCACGCTATACAGCTGTTTCACCAGCAGCGGCGCATGGCGACGAAACGCCGGCTTACCGACTAACGCATGAAATAACATGAGGCCTGCGCGGCCAAAAGCGGCACAGGTATTGATTCCCTGACGTCCAAATGACGCTAGCGCCTGTAACAACATCAGTTTACGTTCTCCCTGAGCGGGTCAAGTCGCTGAGATAATCGCCAGCGGCAAAGCGGAAAGGCACCGGACCATCCGCATGACCCTCGATAAACTGGCGCACACGCGGATCGGGATTTTCCCGCAGTTCCGGCGCGCTACCCTGAGCAATGATTTTTTGTCCGGCAACAATATAGGCATGATCGGCAATGCTCAAGACCTCAGGCACATCGTGTGAAACCACGATGCAGGTCAGGCCCAGAGCATGATTCAGTTCGTCAATTAACTTCACCAGCACGCCCATGGTAATCGGATCCTGGCCGACAAAAGGCTCATCGAACATGATCAGTTCGGGTTCCAGCGCGATAGCACGCGCCAGCGCCGCACGGCGGGCCATACCGCCAGAAAGTTCGGCAGGCATTAGTTTAGCGGCTCCACGCAAACCCACCGCTTCCAGCTTCATCAATACGGTGCTGTGCAACAGCTCTGGCGGCAGCTGCGTATGTTCACGCAACGGCCAGGCAACGTTTTCATACACGTTGAGATCGGTAAACAGCGCGCCGGACTGAAACAGCATGCTCATTTTTTTACGCGCTTCGTACAATTTGGTGCGGGAAAGCGTCGGGATATTTTGATCGCGGAACCAAATCTCGCCTTTATCAGGCTGTAATTGCCCACCGATCAGACGCAATAATGTGGTTTTGCCAATTCCGGACGGGCCCATAATCGCGGTGACTTTACCGGCAGGTACCGTTAACGAGATGTCGTCGAAGATAGTACGATCTCCGCGCGTGAAACTGACGCCACGAACCTCAACCAGATTCGTTTGCTGCTGGATCATCTTTACCTCTTTATGCGGATCGGGCGCTATCAAAGCTGTGGATGGTAGCCTGGTAGCCTCGAATGCACGATAGTTTTACAGAAACTTACCCACTTAGTGTGGCGAAAACGGCCTTAAAATTTACTTTTGCCTCTCAGACAGTCAAAATCAGCGCCTGTTAGTGCGTGCAGAATGTTTTTACCCGTCGGACAAGGTTCGCCGACACCTCCATCCATCAAGGATTTTTAATGTTCGTAGCCTCTGCCTTGCTGTTTATCGGATTGATATTACTGGTTTACGGTGCCGACCGTTTGGTATTTAGCGCCGCGATACTCTGTCGATCCTTTGGCATCCCACCGCTGATCATTGGTATGACGGTGGTAAGCATTGGCACATCATTACCGGAATTGATCGTCTCGTTTTCGGCCGCACAGCATGGGCAGATGGATTTAGCGGTTGGCACCGCGTTGGGCTCGAACATCACCAATATTCTATTAATTCTGGGCGGCGCGGCACTGCTCCACCCATTGACAGTACACTCCAATCTGATTCGGCGCGAATTGCCATTAATGCTGCTAGTCTCACTGCTCAGCGGCATCATGCTGTTTGATAACTATTTAAGTCGACTCGACGGCATCGCATTACTGCTGATTGCATTGGGTTATCTGCTGGTGGTGATTCGCATTGCTCGTCGTGCTGAACGCGATAACAACGACACGCTAACCCGCGAACAGCTGGCGGAGCTGCCGCGCGATGAAGCCGGCAACACCGTGGCCTTTCTGTGGCTGGCGGTTGCACTGATTATTTTGCCGATGTCGACGCGTATGGTGATCGACAACGCTACCGTCTTTGCCGACTACTTTGGTGTGAGCGAACTGGTGATGGGCCTGACGCTAATCGCCGTCGGCACCAGTTTGCCCGAACTGGCCACCGTGGTGGCTGGCGCGCTGAAAGGTGAGGACGATATCGCGATCGGTAACCTGATCGGCGCCAATATTTTCAATCTGGCGATTGTTCTCGGCCTGCCGGCGCTGATTCATCCCGGCAGCGTTGATGCGCATGCCTTCGCACGTGATTACTGGGTGATGCTGGCAGTGAGCGTACTGTTCGCCCTGCTCTGCCTGCTGCGCAAACGCCGTATTGGTCGTATCGCAGGCACACTATTATTAGGTGGTTTTATCGCGTGGGTGCTGTGGCTATGGCTGAGCCCCATGCTTATCACAAGCTATTAAGGACGGACTGACCATGTCACATCAGCAACCGGATTTCGATTTTCAGCAAGCAGGCAAAGCGGTGCTGCGCATCGAACGCGAAGGGCTGGAGCAGCTTGATCAATATATCAATGATGATTTCGATCGCGCCTGCGCGATGATCTTTGCCTGCCGCGGCAAAGTGGTGGTGATGGGCATGGGCAAATCCGGGCATATCGGGAAAAAAATGGCCGCGACTTTTGCCAGCACCGGTACACCCTCGTTCTTTGTGCATCCCGGCGAAGCCAGCCACGGCGATCTCGGGATGGTCAGCACCAATGATGTGGTTATCGCGATTTCTAACAGCGGTGAATCCGGAGAAATCCTTGCGTTGGTGCCGGTGTTAAAGCGCCAGAAAGTGCAGCTGATTTGTATCACCGGTCGTCCAGATAGTGCGATGGGCCGCGCTGCGGATGTGCATCTGTGTGTGAAAGTGCCGCAGGAAGCTTGTCCGCTCGGCCTGGCACCAACCACCAGCACCACCGCGACTTTAGTGATGGGCGATGCGCTGGCCGTGGCGTTGCTGGAAGCACGCGGATTTACCCAGGAAGATTTTGCGCTGTCGCATCCCGGCGGTGCGCTGGGCCGCAAACTGCTGCTACACGTTAGCGATATCATGCACAGCGGCGATGAGATCCCGCACGTAAGCCGTGATGCGTCGATGCGGGATGCGCTGCTGGAAATTACCCGTAAGAATCTCGGTTTGACGGTCATCGTCGATGACCTAATGAAAATCGAAGGCATCTTCACCGATGGTGACTTGCGTCGCGTGTTTGATATGGGCATCGATTTCCAGAAAGCCACCATTCAGGAAGTGATGACCAGCGGCGGCATTCGCGTGCGCCCCAATATGCTGGCCGTTGACGCCCTTAATTTGATGCAAAACAAAAACATCACCGCCTTGCTGGTGGCCGATGACGATCGCCTGCTCGGTGTGGTACATATGCATGACATGCTGCGCGCTGGCGTGGTCTAACAGGAAGAAATAATGAGTGCTGAAACGGCGATGGTCGAGACTTGCTACGGTCCGGTGAGCGCGGACGTCATGGCGCGTGCTGCGAAGATTCGCCTGCTGATTTGTGACGTTGATGGCGTGATGTCCGATGGCGTCATTTATATGGGCAACAGTGGTGAAGAGCTGAAAGCTTTTAACGTGCGTGATGGTTATGGCGTGCGTTGCCTGCTGACCTCCGGCGTCGAAGTGGCTATTATTACCGGCCGCAAAGCAAAACTGCTGGAAGATCGCTGTAAGACGCTCGGCATTACGCATCTTTACCAGGGACAATCGGATAAGCTTTTGGCCTGGCGGGAACTCCTGGATAAACTGTCATTAACGGCCGATCAGGTCGCCTACATTGGCGATGACCTGATCGACTGGCCGGTAATGGCGCAGGCGGGGTTGGGCGTTGCCGTTGCTGATGCTCACCCGATTTTACTGCCGCGCGCGCATTATGTGACCCGCATTGCCGGTGGTCGCGGTGCGGTACGTGAGTTGTGCGATCTGATTTTGATGGCGCAGAACAAATTTGAGGATGCCAAAGGGCAATCAATATGAGTAAGAGCAGGCGTTGGATGACGCTGATCCTGGCCTTGATCGCCTTAGTGCTGATCGGCTGGAATCTCACCAACCAGGATGACGACAGAACGCCGGTGGCAACCAACGATCAAGCGCCAACCTACACCAGCGAGAAATCGAACACGGTGGTGTATAACCCCACAGGCGCGCTGGGCTATAAGCTGGTCTCCGATAAAGTGACCTACTTTGCTGCCGATGAGATAAGTTGGTTCGATAATCCGGTGATGACCACCTATGACGTTAATAAAGTGGCGACATGGTCGGTGCGCGCCGATAAGGCAAAGCTGACCAAAGATCGTATGCTTTATCTTTACGGCAACGTTGTTGTCAATTCTTTGACTCAGGATTCACAGCTTGAGCGCATCCTTACCGATAACGCTCAGGTTAATTTGGTCACCCAGGATGTGACATCTGACGATCAAGTCACCCTTTTTGGCCGCAGTTTTAATTCCACTGGCATGAAAATGCGCGGCAATTTACGGACGAAACATGCTGAGCTGCTTGAAAAGGTCAAAACTTCCTATGAAATTCAAAATGAACAAAAATAGCCTTAAGTTATTGCTGGTGAGTACGCTGCTGGCAACGAGCCTGCCTGCGCTGGCATTAACCGGCGACTCAGACAAACCGGTAAATATCGACTCCGTTAACCAAGCGTTGGATCTGCAGGGCAACGTCGCGACCTTTACCGGCAACGTAATTGTGACGCAGGGTTCCATCAAGATTACCGCCGATAAAGTGGTGGTCACTCGTCCGAGCGGCGATAGCAAAAAAACCATCGTTGATGCTTACGGCACGCCAGCCACCTTCTATCAGATGCAGGATAACGGCAAGCCGGTGCAAGGCCACGCCAGTAAACTGCACTATGAATTGGCGAACGATTTTGTTGAGCTGACCGGCAATGCCTTCATTCAGCAGCAGGACAGCAACATCAAAGGCGACCGCATTACTTACCTGGTGAAAGAGCAGAAAATGCAGGCGTTCAGCCAGGGCGACAGCAAGCGCGTGACCACCGTTCTGGTACCGTCGCAGCTGCAGGACAAAAACGGTTCGTCCGCGAGCCCTAAAAAGAGTAACTGATTGCTATGGCTACACTAATCGCTGAAAACCTGGCGAAAGCCTACAAAGGCCGCCGCGTGGTGGAAGATGTTAGCCTGCAGGTAAAATCCGGCGAGATTGTCGGCCTGCTGGGCCCAAACGGTGCCGGTAAAACCACCACCTTTTACATGGTGGTGGGTATTGTGCCGCGCGATGCCGGCCGCATCGTGATTGATGATGAAGACATCAGCATTCTGCCGCTGCATGCGCGCGCCCGTCGCGGCATCGGCTATCTGCCGCAGGAAGCCTCGATCTTCCGTCGCCTGAGCGTGTACGACAACCTGATGGCTGTGCTGCAGATCCGTGATGATTTAACCGAAGAACAGCGTCAGGATCGGGCCAACGAGCTGATGGAAGAGTTCCATATTGGCCATCTGCGCGACAGCATGGGCCAGGCGCTGTCGGGTGGTGAACGCCGTCGTGTGGAAATTGCCCGCGCGCTGGCGGCTAATCCGAAATTCATCCTGCTGGACGAACCTTTTGCCGGTGTTGACCCGATCTCGGTTATCGACATCAAGAAAATCATCGAGCATCTGCGTGACAGCGGCCTTGGCGTGCTGATTACCGACCACAACGTGCGTGAAACCCTCGCGGTGTGTGAACGCGCTTATATCGTCAGCCAGGGACATTTAATTGCCCATGGCACGCCTGATGAAATTCTTGTAGATGAGCAGGTTAAGCGTGTTTATTTGGGCGAAGAGTTCAGACTCTGATAAGGTGTTGTAACACCCTACGTTTGCTTAGGAAATTCTTACCGAATTATGAAGCAAGGTTTGCAACTCAGGCTCAGCCAACAGCTGGCGATGACTCCACAGTTGCAGCAAGCCATTCGCTTGCTGCAACTCTCTACGCTTGAACTCCAGCAAGAACTGCAACTGGCGCTGGAAAGCAATCCGCTGCTTGAACAAACCGAACTGCACGAAGAAGTTGACGCACGTGAATTTCAGGATCAGGAAAGTGATTCGTTAGACACGCGCGAAGCGCTTGAGCAGAAAGATATGCCTGAAGAGCTTCCGCTCGACGCTACCTGGGACGAAATCTACACCGCAGGCACACCGTCAGGCACCGGCACCGATTACCAGGATGACGAACTGCCGATCTACCAAGGCGAAACCACCCAATCGCTGCAGGATTACCTGATGTGGCAGGTTGAGTTAACGCCGTTCACTGATACCGATCGCGCGATTGCCACGTCAATTGTTGATGCCATTGATGACACCGGCTACCTCACCGTCAGCTTACAAGACATTTATGACAGTATTGGTGATGAAGAGCTGGCGCTGGAAGAAGTCGAAGCCGTGCTCAAGCGCGTGCAGCGTTTTGATCCAATCGGCGTCGGTGCACGTGATTTGCGTGATTGCCTGTTAGTCCAGCTGTCGCAATATGCTGCCGACACGCCCATGCTGGCGGAAGCACGCCTGATTGTTAGCGAACATCTCGATCTGCTGGCCAACCATGATTTCCGCAGCCTAATGCGCGTAACCCGTCTGAAGGAAGAAGTGCTGAAAGAGGCGATGCTGCTGATTCAGTCACTCGATCCGCGCCCAGGCCAGTCAATTAACACCAGCGAACCGGAATATGTCATTCCCGATGTTCTGGTGCGCAAAATCAGCAAGCGCTGGACGGTTGAACTCAATTCGGACAGCATGCCGCGCCTGAAAATCAATCAGCAGTATGCGGCGATGGGCGGAGCTGGCCGTAATGAAAGCGATAACCAGTTTATTCGCAGCAACTTACAGGAAGCCAAGTGGCTGATTAAGAGCCTGGAGAGCCGCAACGACACGCTGCTGAAAGTGACACGCTGTATCGTTGAACAGCAGCAGGCGTTTTTTGAGCAGGGTGAGGAGTACATGCGTCCGATGGTGTTGGCGGATATCGCTCAAGCTGTTGATATGCATGAATCCACCATTTCCCGCGTGACCACGCAAAAGTATTTACACAGCCCGCGTGGCATCTTTGAACTGAAGTATTTTTTCTCCAGTCACGTCAACACCGAAGGCGGCGGCGAAGCCTCTTCCACGGCGATTCGTGCATTAGTGAAAAAATTAATCTCGGCGGAAAACCCCGCAAAACCCTTGAGCGACAGCAAACTGACCTCCATGTTGTCTGAACAGGGCATCATGGTTGCGCGACGTACGGTTGCTAAATATCGCGAGTCTTTATCTATACCGCCATCAAACCAGCGCAAGCAATTGGTTTGACCGAACGAAGAAGGAAGACCTATGCAGCTAAACCTTACCGGACTTAATGTTGAAATTACCGAACCTCTGCGTGAATTTGTAAATACCAAATTTGCCAAACTGGAACACTATTTTGATCGTATCAATCAGGTTTATATTGTTCTGAAGGTAGAGAAGGTGACGCAGGTTGCGGATGCAACACTGCACGTTAACGGCGGAGAGCTGCACGCCACATCGGAAGCGGAAGACATGTACGCGGCCATCGACGGGTTAATCGATAAACTTTCCCGTCAGCTGACCAAACACAAAGACAAACTGAAAAAACACTAACCTTCACGCTTGCAGAGTGCTGACTGATTCGGCACTTAGAGCATAAATGGGGCGGAACTTACCGCCCCGTTTTGTCATCTGCGCAAGCGCCAGCGGGTGAACGGTAATGAAATCAATTGCCTGAAACTCGCGGCTATGTGAACTCGCAAGTGAAACGATGATGAACAACGATCTAACACTGGAATTGAGCTCGGTCCTATCACTGGACTGTACCCGTAGCGGCGTACACTGCCAGAGTAAAAAACGCGCGCTGGAGATTATCAGCGAGCTGGCAGCGAAGCAGCTCAATCTGCCGCACCAGACGCTTTTCGAAGCCATCCTGACCCGCGAACGCATGGGCAGTACCGGTATTGGTAACGGCATCGCCATTCCACATGGCAAGCTGGAAGAGGACACCTTACGCGCTGTCGGCGTGTTTATTAGCCTCGATCAGCCTATCGCTTTTGATGCGGTAGATAATCAGCCGGTTGACCTGCTGTTTGCCCTGCTGGTACCCGCGGACCAGTGTAAAACCCACTTACACACGCTTTCGCTGGTTGCCAAACGCCTCGCAGATAAAACCGTCTGTCGTCGTTTGCGCGCGGCACAGAGCGACCAAGAGCTCTACGCCATTATCACAGAAGCTCAGGAAGCACACTCTTAAGCGAGAAACACTTTTACCGGCGTATTCGCCGGTTTAAAACGGGAGAAATGTGATGGTGCTGATGATCGTTAGCGGTCGGTCAGGCTCAGGAAAATCAGTCGCGCTGCGTGCCCTCGAAGATATGGGCTTTTACTGTGTCGACAACTTGCCGGTAGTCCTGCTACCGGAGCTGGCGAATACCTTAACCGAACGCAATATTTCTGCGGCAGTCAGCATTGATGTGCGTAACATGCCGGAATCACCGGAAGTCTTTGAAGCGGCGCTCAACAATCTGCCCGATGCCTTTTCGCCGCAGCTGCTGTTTCTTGATACCGATCGCAACACGTTGATTCGCCGCTACAGCGATACGCGTCGCCTGCATCCGCTCTCCAGCAAAAACTTGTCGCTGGAGAGTGCTATCGATGAAGAGAACGATCTGCTGGAGCCACTGCGCTCACGCGCCGATCTGATTATCGATACCTCTGAGATGTCGGTTCATGAGCTGGCGGAGATGCTGCGTACCCGCCTGTTAGGCAAGCGTGAGCGTGAACTGACCATGGTGTTTGAGTCATTCGGCTTCAAACACGGCATTCCGATCGACGCCGATTATGTCTTCGATGTGCGCTTCCTGCCAAACCCGCACTGGGATCCTAAGCTGCGTCCGATGACCGGCCTGGATCGTCCGGTGGCCGCCTTCCTCGATCGTCACACCGAAGTGCACAACTTTATCTATCAAACGCGCAGCTATCTGGAACTGTGGCTGCCGATGCTGGAAACCAATAACCGTAGCTATCTCACCGTCGCCATTGGCTGTACCGGCGGTAAGCATCGTTCGGTGTATATCGCGGAACAACTGGCGGATTATTTCCGTTCACGCGGTAAAAACGTGCAGTCTCGTCATCGCACTCTGGAAAAACGCAAATCATGACCGTGAAGCAAACCGTTGAAATTCGTAACAAGCTGGGCATGCACGCGCGCCCAGCGATGAAGCTGTTCGAGCTGGTGCAGAGTTTTGATGCTGAAGTGTTGCTGCGTAACGAATCGGGCACCGAAGCGGAAGCCAGCAGCGTGATTGCGTTGCTGATGCTCGACTCAGCGAAAGGCGGTCATATTGAAATCGAAGCCAGCGGCCCGCAGGAAGAGCAGGCGCTGGCAGCGGTCATCGAACTGTTTGAAGCGGGCTTTGACGAAGATTAAGCCTTTCAATGCAGCTTGTAGCGATTCAGGAAACCCTCGCCGCCTAACTGGCGCATCTGCCGCATAATCCACTGCTGGCGCTGTCGCGTGTAGCCTGAAGGCGCATCGGCACGGAAGCGGATCGGATTGGGTAGAACCGCCGCCAGTAACGCGGCTTCAGACATCGTCATGCGGCTGGCGGGTTTATGGAAATAGCGCTGTGAGGCCTCTTCCACGCCAAATACGCCATCGCCAAATTCTGCAATATTGAGATAAACCGTCAGGATGCGCCGCTTGGTCCACACGGTTTCGATTCCCACCGTGAGTCCCGCTTCCAGCCCTTTACGTACCCAGCTGCGGCCATCCCATAGAAACAGGTTTTTCGCCGTCTGCTGAGACAAGGTTGAAGCTCCGCGCATGCGTTCATTGCCATCGTTATCCAGCACTGATTGAATGGCATCAACATCAAAGCCCCAATGCTCGGGAAACTTTTGATCTTCAGAAGCGATAACCGCTAAAGCCATCCACGGCGAGATCTCGTCCATGCCGACCCAATCCGAGTGCGCCACATAATCAAAACGCCCTGTAAACCAGGCACCGATTTGCCGCTCCATCATTACCGCCGAAAACGGTACCGGTAAAAAAGCAAACAGCAGAATGCCCGCTAACCAGATGCCGAGCCAGGCCAGCAGCACTTTAGCAATCAGTACTTTAATACGTTTTCCCAGCGTCCCTTTACTCTTGCTCATGCAATTTTCTCTTACCTGTTCCCTGTATTAATCAATCACCCAAGTCACAATAGCTAACACCAACGATTAACCACTAAATTTTATCCTCTGATTGGCAAAACGTCAGTGAAATTGTTGCCTGCGCAATCAACGTTCCTCTATTAGAGCCAATCACATCAAGCACTTCCGCCAAAAAGGAATCGGTTCCATGATGTTAAATGCACCGGGCGCTGCGTGCATGAACACTTAACTGAATGTGATATCGCTCACGCAAAAGCTTTCATGAAGCTTAACTATAATTTTTTATGATGTTCGAACTTGTTCATTGATTACAGAGACCAATCTGAAAAATGCGACCAAATCTGTATGATCCTGCCTGCATTGGGCCTCAATGATGGTAAAGCGATTTACCGCACAATTGGTTTACATCATTCAATAAACTATAAACTGGAACTTTCCGTTTAAGGTTTCCAAAACGATTTGGATAAGCCGTCAGAAAACCTTACTTTATTCATCAATATCAGCATGTTAATCTAACTTAACTTCAATTTTTTGTCAGAATCACATTTTCCATGCTCGTGTCAGGCTTTTCCTGCTAACGACTGAAGCAAAACCAGGCAAAAAGCAGAACAATTGGTCAAAAAAGGTGCAATATGGCAAAGAAATTAATTCCTTGCTTGACTGTGTCAGCAAATTAATGTTTTCTGTATTTAATCGCTGCTCAACATCACACAATTTAATGAATCTTGTCGCAAGCATTGGCGAATTTGTTAAGGTGATTTGGAAGCGTTAACCAATACCGAACTGCTGCTTTCTTATTCGATTTCTAATAATAGCAGCAGTGCCCATTTCCCTGGTGTTGGCGCAGTATTCGCGCACCCCAGTTTCGACTGGGGTCATTTTTTTCTAACGTCCTGTAATTTTTCCCGCTCCGCTACCCATTCACGTAACACGTTCACGTCTTTCAGCCACTCTTGTTTTAACTCATCGACCCACTCTTGCACGTTGTCCCACCACGCTGGCAATTCCGGCGACTGAATCTGCTTCGCCAACTGCTGTATATGCAGTAAGCCAACCGAACCTGCCGCACCTTTGATCTTGTGCCCTTCTTCAGCAATGCCTTTTTGATCGCGCGCCATCATGTTGGAATCCAGCACCTCGAGGTAGCCCGGCATCATCTGCTCAAACATGGTCAGGCTTTGGGTAATCAATCCTGGGCCAACCAGTTCAATGTATTGCTCCAGCATCGCCACATCTAACAGCGTGCGCGACTGCGCGTCTGATGATTCGGTGGCGATCTCTTCCAGCTCCGGCTGATAATCCCAGAACTTCTTGATCACCGCCGTAAGCGCTGGCACAGCAAGCGGTTTGCTCAACACATCATCCATGCCGGCATCGAGATACTCTTTTTTGTCTTTCAGCACATTGGCGGTCAATGCCACCAGCGGCGGCAGCGCCACATCTGCGTAATGCTGATGGATGGCACGTGACACGTCGAGGCCCGTCATATCCGGAAGCTGAATATCGAGCAGCACCAGATCGAACTCCTGCGGATCAAACATCGCCAGCGCGTCCGTACCGGTCATCGCGACTTCGACGCTGCAACCCAGCTTCTCCAGTACCGAACGCGCAACAATCACGTTGAGTTCAATATCTTCCACCAGTAATACGTGCAGCGCCGGCAACGGCATACTGTCATCCAGATTGTCGTCTTCCACTTCCTCAGCGACGCGTGGCGCGTTGATCTCCACGGTGAAGCAGGAACCCTGCCCCGCGACGCTACTCACGCTGATATCGCCGCCCATCGCTTGGGCTAAACGACGCGAGACCGCTAAACCGATGCCGGTGCCCGTTGCCGGCTTGCCGCCGTGCTGATCTTTCACCTGGTAATACATGGCGAAGATCTTATCCTGCTCTTCCTGCGGAATGCCCATGCCGGAATCCTGCACTTCAAAGTGCAGCGTTTCATCCTGACGATAGGCAACGCGCACCACAATCTCGCCCTGCTGAGTAAATTTCACGGCATTGCCGATCAGGTTCCACAGAATCTGACGCAGACGCGTGCCATCCGCCGAAATTTTATGGGGCAGCGGCAGCTCCGGCGCCATGACAAATTTCAGCCCTTTTGGCTGCGCCAGCAGACCGGAGAGGTTTTCCAGATCGGCGAGGAAACCGGTGAAATCCAGCGGCTGATTATCCAGCTGCACTTTGCGGCGTTCGATTTTGTCCACTTCAATTACATCATTGAAGATGTTGCCCAGCGTGATGGCCGACACGTGGATGGTTTTGAGGTACTTCAGCTGCTCCTGATTGAGATCGGTATCCAGCAGGATGCGGCTCAGTCCGACGATGCCATTCAGCGGCGTACGCAGCTCATGGCTGATAGTCGAAATAAAGGTAGTCTTCTCACGGCTGGCGTTCTCCAGCGCGTCCTGATAGCGCTTACGCTCGGTAATGTCGCGGCCAAAGCCCATCAGGCCACTGCGTTTTCCGACACGGTCGTAATAGGGCACTTTACGGATTTCGAAACAGGCTTTGCGCCCGTCGGGATATTGCAGCCACTGTTCGTAGGTTAGCGACACATTGTGGCGGAACACCTTCTCATCGGTTTCCAGCACTTTGGTCGCGGCTTCGTCATCGTAGATATCGCGTGGTGTCAGGCCAATCAGCTGCTTTTCGCTCATGCCGGTTAGCAGTTCCATGGCGCGATTACAGCCGGAGAACTGCTTATCAATGTTGCGGTAGAACACCAAATCCGGTGACGCATCAAGGAAGGAGCGCAGGAAGGAGGATTGCTGTTCCAGCTCGATTTGCGCCTGCTCGCGTCGTGCCATCTCTTCGCGCAGCTTATCCATCACCTGCTCGCGCGCCTGCTCGGCTTTGATACGGTCGTTAATTTCCTGATTAAGCTGGGTGATGGTCTCTTTCATCTGCTGGTTCAGCTCGAGATCGCGCGTACGCATCTCTTCCAGCTTATCTACCAGTTTCGACAGGCGCTGGCGCGACTCTTCCAGCTGATCGACCACCACTGAGAGGAAATAGACGGCCCAGGGCGTAATCAACAGACCGAAGAAGATGGAGCGGACGACGTCGATGCTCTCCACATGCCCACGCAATACCATGGTGACGGCCATCTGTACCACCATCGCCAGCACCACCAGCGCTGAGGCTAACAGCAGCGAAAAGCGTACCAGGCCGAGTTTGACCATCAAATCAACGTAGTACTGCGCTAAAAGACGAATCTGTTTCATTACGAGCTCCCTGAACGAAATCTGGCTCATGATAGCGTAATTATCGCTGCGCTGCCCCGCTTCACCCGGCCATATCGCGCAGGTTATGCCCTGTAATGGTGCATCGCAGCGTGATTTCGCCGACGTTCCCTTCTATATGCGCAAAGCGCTTGACTAATTCTGCCAACTGAATAATCTGGAGGGCCGCGCTTTTGCGAACCTTTCCTCAACATCCGGTGCTAATCAGCACCCTGGCAGCCATTCATCCTGATGGTTGCACCTCTTTATTGCATAACCATTCAATTTAAATGACTTCCTACGCATGCTTTGCGTGATTAATTTTACTAATGGCAGCGCCATTTTGATTCAAATATGACGCCATAAGAAAAACAGATACATGCTGTGTATCAACTGCCCCTAACAGCATTAAATGCTGTTATAACCCTTTCTGCCAGCATTGTTTGGATATTAGAGGGCTGGGTCACAGTGAGACGGCTCACACTTCCTGGGGGAATGCGCAGCGGGATATTGACATAAATTTACGCAATAAATTCTTATTAATCATTTAATTAAGTGACAAGAAAGCCTATTACCCGCATCAAAGCTGGCTATTTGACCTGAGTTCGCTTTCCCGATAAGTTGGAATTCCACTGGAAGCTTTCCTGGTGGGCCTGTGTCTCGGCATATCTATGCAGCAAGAAGCCTCCCTCTGGATGCAAGCTATCTCCCGAAAGAGACCGGAATAAAAAGAGCAGCTCATTAAGGACGTGACAACAGTGTCTTGAGAGCCCTTGCTCGGTGCTGCGACGCCTGCTCTTTACTGAGCGGCACAAGAATTGATACCGCCGCGCTGGCTTACATTGTCACGCTGCGGTACACGAAATTATGCAGGTAATGTCAAAAGAAGTTTAAGGAGACTCTCAATGTCCACGCAAAAACCTAATCCCTATGGTTTGTATGACCCATCAGCTGGCAGTGACAGCTGTGGTGTAGGTTTCATTACCCGTAAGGACGGCGAGCAGACTCATGAGATTCTGCGGATGGCCCATAGCGCGCTGTGCACGGTTCCGCACCGTGGCGGCATGTCTGCCGAAGGCGTGGGCGATGGCGCGGGTGTGAACGTCGATCTCTCCCTGAACTTCTTCCGCAAGGTCACCGGTCTGGCGCTGGAAGCCGGACGTTTTGGCGTCGGTAACTTCTTTGTGCCAAAAGACGCAGAGCTGCGTGCAAACGCTGAGCGTCTGGTTGAAGAAACGCTGGCGGCGCATAACTTCCCGGTATTAGTGAAACGCGATATGCCGCTGGACGGCAGCGTGACGCGCCCGGCCGCCCTGCAATTCCAGCTGCCGATTGTGCAGTGGATTTTTGCCGCGCCGCAGGAAGTGACTGAACAACTCGAATTCGAGCGCCAGATTTATCGCGCGCTGCTGGATATCGAAGCGCGCGCCTTTACCGAAAGCGAATTCGGCGGCCTCTATCCGCTGTCGCTCTCTTCGCGCACACAGGTATTTAAAGCGCGTCTGAACTCCAACGAAGTGATTCCTTACTTCAAAGATTTGACCGATGCCGATCATCAGGTGCGCGGGCTGTTCTTCCACACCCGTTTCTCGACCAACACCGATCCGCATACCACCATGGCGCAGCCATTCCGCTTAATGGCGCACAACGGCGAGCTGAACACCGATCGTAAAAACCGCATTGCCGAAGCGGCACTGATGCTGGCGCGCGGTAAAAAAATCGTGCGTCCAAAAGGTCAGTCCGACAGTTCGCGTCTCGACCAGAGCATCCATAGCCGTTTGATGGAAGATAACCTCGACCTGATCAACGCCGTAGTTTCGATGATGCCGCCAGCGTGGGAGAACGATACCTCGCTCTCGAACGAAGTGCGCGCCATGCTCGAGTACTTCTCTTTATATGAAGAGAAGAACGATGGCCCAGCTGCGCTGATCTTCGGTAACGGTGAAGTGATCGGCGCGCGACTTGACCGCCTCGGTCTGCGTCCGCTGCGTTCCGTTGAAACCGCGGAGTACATCGGTGCGATGTCTGAAGCGGGCCAGATCGCCTTCCCACCGGAAAGCGTGCTGCGTCGTGGCCGTATCGAAGCGGGCGGCATGCTCTATTACGATCACAAAGAGAAACGCTCTTACACCACGGTTGAAGCGCTGGAAAAACTGGCCGCTGAAAAAGATTATCTGTCACTGCTGAGCAAAGCGCGTATCGATCTCGCCGACCTGCCAGAAATTCAGGCAGAGCAGCTCGGCTCGCCGCTGCGTTATCGTGGTGACCTCAAAACCTATCAACGTTTTGTCGCCTACTACTACAACCAGGAAAGCTTCAAATTCATGATGGATCCGATGCTGCAAACCGGCGCTGAGAAGATCTCAGCCATGGGTTACGGCAACGCCATCAACGGCCTGTCTGACCACGAAGGCGGCATGGCGCACTACTTCTCACAACGATTTGCCCAGGTTACCAACCCGCCGCTCGACTCCATTCGTGAAGCGGACGGCATGACGCTGCGTGTGGCGCTGGGTGCGAAGCCGCATCTCGGCCGCAGCAAAGGTCAGCAAATCATTGTTCCGACGCCAATCCTGACGCACCTCGACATGCTGCGCCTGCGCGAGCAAACCGTCGCTCCTTATGCGCGTTTCGAGATGCTGTATGAACCGGTGGTCGGCAAAGATATCGTCAGCCGTGCGGCCAACGCCAACGCGCTGGAAAAAGCCATTGATGACTTAGCCCAGCAGGTAGTCGATTTCGCACGCCAGCAAGGCGGCATCGCGGTGATCACCGACCGTCATATCTCTTCAACTCACGCAGCGATCCCGATGCTGCTGATGGTGTCGGCGATCAACCAACGTCTGGTGCAGGAAGGTCTGCGTCTGGATGTTTCGCTGGTGGTCGAAAGTGGTCAAAGCATCTCTTCACACCATATCGCGGCGACGCTGGGCTTCGGTGCTTCTGCCGTTTACCCACTCGGCGTGCAAATGCGTGCGGAAGAGAAATTCGGTGAAGGCGAAGAAGGCAATAAAGCCTTTAAACGCTATGCCAAAGCAGCCGAAAAAGCGCTGATGAAAACCATGGGTAAAGTCGGCCTGTGTACCGTTGAGAGCTACAGCTGCGGCGAGTTCTTCGAGCCGAACTTCCTGAATACCGACGATCCGGTATTGAAAAAGTATTTCCCGAATATCAAAACGCCGGTTGGCGGCGCGGGCTTCCCGGCGATCGCCCAGATGGCAGTAGACTGGCATCAAAGCGCATTAAAAATTCAGGGCGAAGCGGAAGTGCCGTTGCTCGGCCTGTTCAAAGAGCGTGCTGAAGGCGCGGGCCACTCATACGGCACCATCGCGGTGCGTACCTTCATTGATATGACGGAACAACCGATTCGCTTTGCTAACAAAGAGCGCGAAGAGGACAACTTTATTCGTTTGATGACGCTGGCCAAACTGGATAATGCGTTCAACATCAAAGCGGAAGCCTTTAAAGACAGCAGCTTCGAGCGCATCCCAAATGATGTGATCGACAGCTTTGCCATCACGCCAGATTATCGTCAGTTCTCCAGCCTGATGCATGCCGAGCGTAAACGCCGTCCTGCGGCGCTACGTGACATCCTCGCGCTGCCGTGCGATTTGACCCACGTGGACAGCGAAGCCGAATTCGGCCGCAAACTGGGCCGCTACTCGCTGGTGAACAACGGCTTCGCTACGCGTGGCCTGAAATGTGAAGCAGTGAACGGCAGCCTGAACCAGTTCGAGCTGCGTCTGATCGATGCCATTGCTGGCCTGAAACCGGAAAGCGAGCGTTTGGAAGCGCTGGCGCGGGCGCTGAAAACCCGTTTCACCGACGATATCGAAAGCAGCAACGTGGCGGATGGCGTGCTGCACATCACCGCTTACGGCAAAGCGGCCGATTATCTGTCGCTGATCTTCACCGCGCTGCCATCGCTGCCGCTGGAAGAGATTCAGCCAGCCCACGAAATCACCCGTACCTTTGCTTCCGGTGCGATGAGCCACGGTGCGTTGGTTGCGCCGGCGCACGAAGCTGTCGCGCATGGTACTAACATGGTTGGCGGCATGAGTAACTGTGGTGAAGGTGGCGAGCACTATTCACGTCACGGCACCATCCGCGCGTCACGTATCAAGCAGTTGGCATCCGGGCGTTTCGGCGTGTGGGCGGCTTATCTTGCTGATCCAATGCTGGAAGAGCTGGAGATCAAAATCGGTCAGGGCGCGAAGCCCGGTGAAGGCGGCCAGCTGCCGGCACCAAAAGTGACCGTTGAGATTGCCGCAGCGCGTGGCGGTACGCCGGGCGTTGAGCTGGTTTCACCGCCGCCGCACCACGACACTTACTCTATCGAGGATTTGGCGCAGCTGATCCACGACTGTAAAGCCGCGCGCGTGCGCGTCATCGTCAAACTGGTTTCCTCTGAAGGTATCGGCACCATCGCCGTCGGCGTGGCGAAAGCCGGCGCGGATGTCATTAACGTCGCGGGTAACACCGGCGGCACCGGCGCAGCGTCCGTTACCAGCCTGAAATATACCGGCCGCGTCGCGGAAATCGGCATCGCTGAAGTGCATCAGGCGCTGTGTGCCAACGGCCTGCGCGACAAAGTGCAGCTGCGCTGCTCCGGCGCGCAGCAAACCGGCAGCGATGTGATCAAATCTGCCCTGCTCGGCGGCGATAGCTTCGAGTTCGGCACCACCGCGCTGATGATGCTGAAATGCGTGATGGCGAAAAACTGTAACGTCAAATGCCCGGCCGGTTTAACCACCAACGCCGAAGCCTTTGATGGTGATCCGCGTCAGCTGGCGCAGTACTTCATCAACGTGGCGCAGGAAGTGCGTGAGTTCCTCGCCCGCCTCGGTCTGCGGTCTCTGCGTGAAGCGCGTGGCCGTTCGGATCTGCTGCACTTGATGGATCACCCGCTGGAAGTCGGCAAACTGGATCTGCGTGCGATGTTGACCGTGGTGCCAGAGCAGAAAATTGCCAAGCCGGTGTATCTGGAAAAAGACTTTGAGCTGGATGATGGCTGGGTCAGCGAGCTGAAAACGCAGCTGGTTGGCGCGGCAAGCCGTGAAATCGCGCTGGGCGCGGGCATCACGCTGAACAACCGTAACAAAAGCGTCGGTGGTCAGCTGGCGATCGATATCGAACGCATGCTGAACCATGAACTCTCGACAGAGCAGCTGGCTGCATTGCCAGCGGTGCTGAAAGACGATCGCGGTCGTCACTATCTGGCGCCAGCCACCGTGCTGATTAACACCAGCGGTTCTGCCGGCCAGTCGTTCGGCGCGTTCTGCAACGACGGCATGCAGATGAAGCATTACGGCACCTGTAACGACGGTGTCGGCAAAGGCCAGTGCGGCGGCGAGTTGGTGGTGATGTCACCAGGCGGCGGCGCACAGGATAGCGATGGCAACGTGTTGATCGGTAACTTCGCGCTGTTTGGCGCCACCGGCGGCCGTCTGTTCGTTCAGGGCCAGGCGGGTGACCGCTTCGCCGTGCGTAACTCCGGCGCAACCGCGGTAGTGGAAGGCGTTGGTGACTTCTGCTGCGAATACATGACCAACGGCGCCATCCTCAACCTTGGCACCTTTGGTAAAGGCTTTGGCAACGGCATGAGCGGCGGTTTCGCTTACCAGTACGATCCGTATGGATCGCTGGCAGCCCACGCAGCAGGTGATTCGGTGCTGTTTGGTTCTATCGCCGATGAAGATGAAATGGCGCAGGTGCACAAACAAGCGGTGCTGACCATGCTGAACTGGCATCTGGAAGCAACCCAATCGCCACGCGCGGCCTGGCTGCTGGATAACTGGGAAACCGAGTGCCACCACTTTGTTTATGTGATGCCGCGTTCGCTGCTGCTGTATCAGGATGGCACCGAAATCCTGAAAGCCAAATCACGTAAAGACCTGCTTGAAGAGCTGTCAACCTCGCTGGCTGCGCATCAGGTTGCGAAGTTCAAATCAGCGTGGCGTGACGGTAAAACCATTGCCAACGGCGCAGTTCCAGCTTATGGCGCGACCGATACGCTAGAGATGTTTGTTCTGCTGAACAACTACACCGTTCTCAGCCTCGCGCAGCAGCTGGCGCTGGGCAAGCTGCCAAAAGGCACGGCGGTGGAAGATCCAGCAGTAGAAAAAGCGGTACGTAATCTTCTGATGACCGAAGATTTCACGCTCATCAGCAAGCTGCAACGTCATGCACGCTCGGCGATTGAGAGTTACAGCGATGACGAGCTGGCAAGCCTGATCGCCGCGAAACGAATGTCAGATTACAAAGCGGCATTAACGCAGCGCAACATTCGCTCGATGGACAGCCTGGCGACTTACGGCTGGATCATCTATCAGGATGCCTGCAACCGTGAAGTGCTTGGTCATCTACCTGATTTTGAAGAGCTGTTTGCGCGTGCTGCATTGCCAGAAATCGCTGCTGCGGTCGGGAAACTTTCCTGATTACAGCGCCAATGAACAAGTGTAATTTTGACCTTTCCCTCAATACTTCATGGTGCAGAAAGGCGGCAAACGCATCTGCAACCTGAAGTATGACAGGGATAAAATTTTGAACAGGATTGAGCCTTACCGATGAAAATTCCTTACATTCCTGAAGATGCACCGTTTAACGGTGAGCAGAAATACTGGCTGGCGGGCTTCCTCGCCGGTCTCCATTCGCGCCTGCTGGTATTAGAAGACAAGCAGAGCGCACCGGCTGCAGGTGCCAGCACCAATACGCAGTTGCACATCCTGTTCGGTTCACAGACCGGCAACGCTGAAGCGCTGTCGCAAACGGCCGCTAAAGCCGCACGCGCCAAAGGTTTGGTGCCGGTGGTTCAAGCGCTGGGCGAAGTGGATCTGGATGTGTTCGCTACCATGCGTCACGTGCTGATCGTCACCTCGACCTACGGCGAAGGCGAAATGCCGGACAACGCCCAGCTGTTCTGGAACGCGATTTCAGCCAGCACCGCGCCGCGTCTGGAGCAGATGCACTTTGCGGTATTGGCGATTGGCGACACCGGCTACGACGGTTTCTGCCAGGCAGGTAAATTCATCGATATGCGTCTTGAGCAGCTCGGTGCAAAACGCGTCGCCGATCGTATCGACTGCGATATCGACTTCGAAGAGCCATCCAGCGCGTGGATTGGTACGGCGATGCCGCAATTCGCCGCCAGTGCAGGCAGCAGCGGTACAGCATTAGAAAGCGCGCCAGAAGCGCCGGTCATTCCGGGCAGCAATAAGCAAAACCCCTATGCGGCTGCGTTGGTGACTAACAAGCGTCTTTCGGCAGAAGAGTCGGCGAAAGATATTCGTCACTTCGAGTTTGATCTCACCGACAGCGGTTTGAAATATGAAGCGGGCGATGCGCTGGGTGTGATCCCGGTGAACGACGCAGCACTGGTTTCACTGCTGCTGACTCAGCTGAAAGCAGATTACGAAACGCCAGTTCCCAGCTTTGATCGCAACCTCGGCGATCTGCTGACTTATCAGTTCGAAATCTCCGAGCCGTCACGCAAACTGATTGAGTGGGTTGGCCAGCACACCACCAACCAGGAACTGCGTCACGTCTTGCAGCACGACGATAAAGATACCCTTGCCGTTTGGCTGTGGGGCAAAGACACGCTGGATCTGCTGCAGCTTGAGCTGACGCGCAGCCTGTCGGTGCCGGAATTCGTTGCCATGCTGCGTCCGTTACAGCATCGCGCTTACTCCATCTCGTCAAGCTCGAAAGCCCACCCAAATCAGGTACATCTGACCATTGCTTCCGTGCGCTATCACAGCAGCGGCCGCGAGCGTAAAGGCGTGTGCTCAACTTATCTGGCTGAACGTGTACGTCGCGGCGAAAAGCCGGCGATCTTCATCTCACCAAACAAAGCGTTCCGTGTACCGTCAAACGGCAATGCGCCGCTGATCATGGTTGGTCCAGGCACCGGTATCGCACCGTTCCGCGCCTTCCTGCAGGAACGTCAGGCAACGGGCGCAGAAGGTAAAAACTGGTTGTTCTTCGGTGACCAGCATCAGGCACATGATTATATCTACGAGGAAGAGTTGCAGGCATGGCAGGAGAAAGGTCTGCTGACTAATCTGGATCTGGCCTTCTCGCGCGATCAGGAAGAGAAGATCTACGTGCAGAACCGCATGCTGGAGAAAGGCGCTGAGCTTTACGCCTGGCTGCAGGATGGCGCTTACTTCTACGTGTGTGGCGACGCATCTCGCATGGCAAAAGACGTTGATGCGGCGCTGTATGAAGTGGTTCGTCAGTTCGGTGGTTTGTCCAGCGAGCGCGCGGCGGCTTACGTTGATCAGCTGAAGAAAGATAAACGCTACCTGCGCGACGTCTACTAAGACGCGCAGGCATAAAAAAACGGGCCAATCGGCCCGTTTTTTATTGCACGTTTTACTTCACCACACGCAGTGAAGGTCGTCCGCCACGCGGCGGCGGCTCATCATCTGGCGAATGATCGTCGTCAGTCGCATCATCCGGACGATCGCCATCAATCACAGACATCATTGTCTCTTCCTGACCGCTACCTTCCTGCTCGTCCGTCGCCAGCTCGTAAGCCGGTTCCGGCTCGAACATGGTGCCAGCGCCGTTTTCACGGGCATAAATCGCCAGAACTGCAGCCATCGGCACAGAAACCTGACGCGGGACGCCACCGAAACGCGCGTTGAAACGCACTTCATCATTGGCGAGGTCAAGATTGCCTACCGCACGCGGCGCGATGTTCAGAACGATCTGTCCATCACGCGCATATTCCAGCGGCACCTGCACACCAGGCAGATTGATGTCGACCACCAAATGCGGCGTCAACTGGTTATCCAGCAACCAGTCGTAGAACGCCCGCAACAGGTAAGGACGACGCGCCGTTAGTTGCGACATTTCCATACATTAGCCCCGAGCTTGCAGGCGCATTTCACGTTCTGCTTCCGTCAGTGACGCAAGGAAAGAGTCACGTTCAAACACACGCGTCATATAGCCTTTCAGCTCTTTAGAACCGGCGCCAGACAGGTCAACGCCCATCTGCGGCAGACGCCACAGCAGCGGCGCCAGATAGCAATCCACCAGGCTGAACTCTTCGCTCATGAAGAACGGTGTGCGTGCGAACAGTGGTGCAATCGCCAGCAGCTCTTCGCGCAGTTGCTTGCGCGCTGCATCGGCTTCGGCACCGTTGGCGGTTTCGATGGTGCGCATCAGGCTGTACCAATCCTGCTCAATGCGGTGCATCATCAGACGGCTTTCACCGCGCGCTACCGGGTAAACCGGCATCAGCGGTGGATGCGGGAAACGCTCATCGAGGTATTCCATGATGATGCGTGATTCATACAGCGTCAGTTCACGGTCGACCAGCGTCGGTACGGTGCGATACGGGTTGAGGTCAATCAGATCCTGCGGCAGGTTATCCGTTTCAACCTGCTCGATCTCCACGCTGACGCCCTTCTCAGCCAGTACGATACGTACCTGATGGCTGAAAATGTCAGTCGGACCAGAAAACAGCGTCATTACCGAACGTTTGTTGGCAGCGACAGCCATGAAAACCTCCAAGTTTGTTCACAAAAAGATACTGCGAATAGCCAACCACGCGGCGACTCACCGGCTCATCAGATTCGCCTACCGTCAGCGTCAGGAGCATCGACCGGTCTTCCGGACAGGAACGACATGCACAACGCTGCGTCTTGCAGGCGCAAAGTGACAGTGAGTTTACCAGATTTTAAGCAGCTTGTGGGGCGGGCGTGATGATTTGCGGGCAAAATGCGGGTAAAGCTCGCGTTTTTCGTGGGAAAAAATCATTAATGCAGGCAATAAAAAACCCGCCGAAGCGGGTTTTTTGAGCCAACTGCCGCTGCCGAAGCAGCAAACAATTAACGCTTGGAGAACTGCGGACGACGACGTGCTTTACGCAGGCCGACTTTCTTACGTTCAACTTCACGCGCATCACGGGTAACGAAGCCCGCTTTACGCAGTTCAGAACGCAGAGACTCGTCGTACTCCATCAGAGCGCGTGTGATACCGTGACGGATCGCACCAGCCTGACCAGAAATACCACCACCTTTAACGGTGATGTACAGGTCAAATTTACCAACCATATCAACCAGCTCCAGCGGCTGACGCACGACCATGCGTGCAGTCTCGCGACCGAAGTACTGCTCCAAAGAGCGCTGGTTAATTACGATGTTACCGCTACCCGGCTTGATGAAGACGCGAGCGGCAGAGCTTTTGCGGCGACCAGTGCCGTAGTTTTGAGTTTCAGCCATTGCCTATAATCCCGATTAAATGTCAAGAACTTGCGGTTGCTGCGCCGCGTGGTTGTGCTCGTTGCCTGCGTAAACTTTCAGTTTACGGTACATAGCACGACCCAGTGGGCCTTTCGGCAGCATGCCTTTAACCGCGATTTCAATCACACGCTCAGGACGGCGCTCGATCATCTCTGCAAAGGTCGCTTGCTTGATACCACCGATGTGGCCAGTGTGGTGATAGTAAATCTTGTCAGTACGCTTGTTGCCGGTTACAGCAACTTTTTCTGCGTTCAGAACGATGATGTAATCACCGGTATCAACGTGCGGAGTGTATTCCGCTTTGTGCTTACCACGCAGACGGCGCGCCAGTTCAGTCGCCAGGCGACCCAAGGTTTTGCCCGTTGCGTCAACAACATACCAGTCACGCTGTACGGTTTCTGGTTTAGCTGTAAAAGTTTTCATTGAAAAGCTTACCCAAATAAAAAGTTACACGTTGGTGAAATCCCAAACGCTAAGTAAACGATTGAGGCTCACACGACCATTTTGCCCAGCAAGCCACCCCTTCAAGTGAGTTACCGGATCACATCGAGTTCTTGGGAAAGAAAACCGATGCTGTAACGTGGGGTCGCAAGATTATAGAGAAGTCGAACTCAAAGATCGAACCTTTTTGCATCTAAAACCTACGATTTATGCCACGTCATCAGGGCAGATGCGGCAGACGCAAATACTCTTCGCTCTGCATCTCCTGCAAACGCGACAAGCAGCGCTGATACTCAAACTTCAAGCGTGTGCCCTGATAAATTTCAAACAGTGATGTTTCAGCCGCGACAACCAGTTTCACGTGGCGTTCGTAGAACTCATCGACCAACGCAAGGAAGCGGCGCGCCTGATCTTCGGTCTTATAAATCATCACCGGCACATCATACAGCAAGACGCTGTGAAAACGGCGCGAGAGCTCAATATAGTCGTGCTGACTGCGCCCTTCGCCGCACAGCGTCAGGAAATTGATCGCCAGCACGCCTTCATGCACGCCCAGCGTGGGCATCTGGCGATGGTTAATTTCCAGCACCGGCGCGTCTTCACGCGCTTTGCCGGACAGCGCGCGGAACATGCGCTCCATTTCGCTATGCGTGCCATCGTTGAGCGGGAAGTTCCACAAATGCGCCGACGTTAGTGTGCGCAAGCGGTAATCGATACCCGCGTCCACATTCATCACTTCACAATGACGCTTGATTTGTTCGATGGCAGGTAGGAAACGCGGGCGCTGCAGGCCGTTGCGATAGAGCTCATCCGGCGGAATGTTCGAGGTGGCTACCAGCGAGATGCCGCGCGCAAACAGCGCTTCCATCAGCGTGCCGAGCAGCATGGCGTCGGTGATATCCGAGACAAAAAACTCATCGAAACAGAGAATGTCAGTTTCCGCTTTAAAGCGATCGGCGACAATCAGCAGCGGATCGCTGTGGCCTTGCAGCTGCGTCAGTTCCTGATGGACACGTAGCATAAAGCGGTGGAAATGCAGGCGCAGCTTACGATCACCAGGAATTGACTGAAAAAACAGATCCATCACCCAGGTTTTACCGCGTCCCACACCGCCCCACATATACAGGCCGCGCACTGGCGCTTCGCGGGTGCTTTTCTCTTTATTCATTATCTTAGACAAGCGTCCAAACAGACCTTTGGCAGCCGGTTCAACCTGTTGCTGGCGGGCAATCAATCCTTGCTGGATGGTATCTAAGCGGGTAATCGCTTCTCGTTGTACGTCATCCGGGCGAAATTCGCCCTGCGACAGCGCCTGCTCGTAGCGTGCAAGCGGAGATGAGGTTTGCATGGTTCTCTCAGAATCCCTGAAAAAGTCCGATTCACGGGTCGGTTGACGAAAATTAGGCCGCTCTACACTAAGCGATGCAGCCCGATAGTTCCACTTCCAATAGATTATTGGGTATAGTGGCTGCTATTGAAGTTGATGTTGCAACAGAAGCAATGCCCTACGAAACAACGGAAATTACACGGGAGTCATTATGACCTGGGAATACGGGCTGATTGGTTTAGTGATTGGCATTATTGTCGGCGCAGTCGTCATGCGTTTTGGCAACAAGAAGCTGCGTGAGCAGCGTAGCATGCAGTATGAACTGGAAAAATCGAAGGCTGAGCTGGCGGATTACCGCGAGGAGCTCACCAACCACTTCGCCCGCAGCGCCGAGCTGCTGGACAATATGGCGCATGATTATCGCCAGCTGTATCAGCACATGGCGAAAGGGTCTAACGACCTGCTGCCAAATCTGCCCGGCGAGAAAAATCCGTTTGCCTACCAGTTAACGGAAGCCGAAGCGGATAACGATCAGGCGCCGGTGCAGATGCCGCGTGATTACTCTGAAGGCGCATCCGGCCTGTTACGTGGCAGCGACCGCGCTCCGCGTAATTAATCCTTTTGGGGCACAGCTTAGCTGTGCCCTTTTTGTTTTCGAACACAAACCACAAACTACTGTCACACTTCTTTTATCCCTTTCGCAGCGAGAGCGTTGTAGCAATGAAAAAACAAGCACGTCTGTTAAGCGCATTAGCCTTAGGTATCGGGATGAGTTTGGCTGCGGCGCCGAGTGCGCTGGCAACTCTTCCCGCCCAGATTCAGGGACAAGCATTGCCAAGCCTGGCACCGATGCTGGAAAAAGTTCTGCCCGCAGTAGTGAGCGTGCGTGTTGAAGGTACCGACAGCGGTCAGCAGGCGCAGGATATTCCTGAACCACTGAAGCGCTTTTTTGGTCAGGCACCGGGACAATCGCAGCCGCAGCCTTTTGAAGGTCTGGGTTCTGGCGTGATCATTGATGCCGCTAAAGGCTATATCCTCACCAATAACCATGTGGTCAGCAACGCCGATAAAATCAGCGTGCAGCTGGGTGACGGCAACGAATATGACGCTAAGTTAATTGGTCACGATGAACAAACCGACATCGCATTGATCCAGGTTGAAGGCGCGAAAAACCTGACGCAGGTGAAAATCGCCGACTCTGATTCGCTGAAAGTGGGTGATTTTGCCGTGGCCATCGGTAATCCGTTTGGTCTGGGTCAAACCGCCACGTCGGGCATCATCTCTGCGCTCGGTCGTAGCGGCCTGAATCTGGAAGGACTGGAAAACTTCATTCAGACCGATGCCGCGATTAACCGCGGTAACTCCGGTGGTGCGCTGGTGAACCTGAATGGTGAGTTGATTGGGATCAACACCGCGATTCTGGCCTCAAGCGGCGGCAACATCGGCATAGGCTTCGCCATTCCCGCCAACATGGCGATGAATCTGGCGCAGCAGCTGATTCAGTTCGGTGAAGTAAAGCGCGGTCAGCTTGGCATCAAAGGCACGGAAATGACCGCCGATATCGCCAAAGCGTTTAACGTTGATGCGCAGCGCGGCGCCTTTGTTTCGGAAGTGCTGCCGAAGTCAGCCGCCGAGAAAGCGGGCATCAAAGCCGGCGATATCATCACCTCCATCAATGATAAGCCAATCACCAGCTTTGCTGAGCTGCGTGTGAAAGTCGGCACCACGCCGCCGGGCCAGGATGTGAAAATCGGCCTGCTGCGTGAAGGCAAACCGGTCAACGTCACTGTCACGCTGGAACAGAGCGCGCAAACCACCGCCAGCGCGCAGCTGATGTCGCCTGCACTGCAAGGCGCAACGCTGAGCGACGGCGCGACCAAAACCGGTGATAAAGGCGTGAAAGTCGATGCCATTGAGAAAGGCACGCCAGCGGAGCAAGTCGGTTTGCAGAAAGATGATGTGATCATCGGCGTAAACCGCAATCGCGTCGCTTCTATTGCCGAAATGCGCAAAGTGCTGGAAGGCAAACCGCCGGTGCTGGCACTGAACGTGGTGCGCGGCGAAGAGACGATTTACCTGCTTCTGCGATAATCCTCGCAACAGGCGGACAAGCAGGTGTTTGTCCGCCTTTCTCATGCTATTCTGCCCTGCGATCTCACCTGGCTTGAAATAACACCATGTTTCTTAAACTTTTGCGTTCTGTGGTGATGGGCCTGATCGTGGCTGGCTTACTGCTCGTCGCGATCCCTGCGCTGCGTATGGGCAGCAACGTCACCTTTGATCAAGACAACAGCGACGATGAAGCACCCGTTAGTTTTAATCAGGGTGTGCGACGTGCCGTGCCCGCGGTCGTTAACGTCTATAACCGCAGCGCCCACGGCAACAATAATCGCGGCATCACGACGCTGGGTTCCGGCGTCATCATGAACGGCAAAGGCTACATCCTCACTAACAAACACGTGATTAATAACGCCGACCAAATCATCGTCGCGCTGCAGGATGGACGCTTCTTCGAAGCCACCTTAGTGGGTTCCGATGCCATGACCGATTTAGCGGTGCTGAAAATCAGCGCCTCCAACTTGCCGGTTATCCCCATCAACGCCAAACGTATCGCGCACATCGGCGACGTCGTCATGGCGATCGGCAACCCATACAACCTCGGCCAAACCGTGACGCAAGGCATCATCAGCGCCACCGGACGCGTGGGTCTGAGCTCATCCGGACGACAAAACTTCCTGCAGACCGATGCCTCGATCAATCAGGGCAACTCGGGCGGCGCATTGATTAACTCGCTGGGTGAACTGATGGGCATTAACACCCTGACGTTTGATAAAAGCAGCGATGGCGAAACGCCGGAAGGGATTGGTTTCGCCATTCCCACCGCGCTGGCGAGCAAAATCATGGATAAGCTGATTCGTGATGGTCGGGTGATTCGCGGCTACATCGGCATCACCGGGCGCGAACTGCCGCCGCTGCACGGCCAGGGAAGTAATCTTGATCGCGTGCAGGGCATTATCGTTAGCGACGTCACGCCTGGCGGCCCCGCCGATAGCGCCGGCATTCAGGCCAATGACGTGCTGCTGGAAGTGAATGGTAAACCGGCGCTCTCGGCGCAGGAAACCATGGATCAGGTGGCAGAAATTCGGCCGGGCTCGGTGATTGACGTGCAGATCTTGCGTAATGAAAAGAAAATGACCTTGCCGGTGACGATTCAGGAATTCCCGGAAGTGACCGCGCCCGCCACCACCACGCCATAAGGGCGCTTGCGCGCCCTGATGATTTAGCTGCGATCGACCGGGAAGGCGATCACTTCGCTTAGCGAGCTGGCTTTCAGCGCCAGCATGATCAAACGATCCACGCCCAACGCCACGCCAGAACAGGCAGGCATACCGTGCGCCAGCGCATCCAGCAGATAGGTATCGATAGGATGTTGCGGCAGGCCACGCGCAGCACGACGACGATTGTCCTGCTCAAAGCGCTGACGCTGCTCGCGGCTATCGGTTAATTCACGGAAACCGTTCGCCAGCTCAATCCCTTTGTAATAGACCTCAAAGCGCTCGGCGACGCGGTGATCTTCCGTACTGATCTCCGCCAGCGCGGCCTGCGTCGCAGGGAAATGGTAGACGAAGCACGGCTTATCGTTACCAATCTTCGGCTCAACGCCCAGCATAAACAGCAGCTGCAGCAGCGTATCGCGGTCTTCTTCACGATTGGCCAACTCGCCCTCGCCCAGCTTCTCCGCCACTTCGCGTAGCTGCGCTTTATCAGCCGATAACGGATCGACTTCCAGATGGCGGATAAACGCCTGCTGGTACGACAGAGATTCCGCGCTGTCGCACTCCAGCACCTGCTGCATCAAATCGTCCACCTCATTCATGAGGCGGTACATGTCGTAGTGCGGACGATACCACTCCAGCATGGTGAACTCGGGATTGTGGTGACGCCCGGCCTCCTCATTACGGAAGCTGCGACCCATCTGGTAAATCGGACCACTTCCGGCCGCCAGCAGGCGCTTCATGTGATATTCCGGACTGGTCATCAGCCACAGATCGCGCCCTTCGGCTGCGCCTGGCCCAACAAAACGCGTCTGGAACGGCACCAGATGGATGTCAGTGATGGTCGCCTGGCTCATCGCCGGCGTATCGACCTCCAGCACGCCGCGATCGGCAAAGAAACGACGTATTTCCGCCATGATAGCGGCGCGTTTCAACAAATTGGCAATGGGTGCGCTCGGCTGCCAGCTTGCCGTTTCGCTCATGTTGATGACTCCTCATACAGATAAGGGGTGGAAGTCTACCCGCAATGCCGATGGCAAACAACGGCAGCGGGCGCAGGCAGCAATTTGCTAGCGGGCAGCTATACTTAACCCATTAAAATCGTAGAGGAATCCCACAATGTCCCCATGGAAAACCCTGCTTGCCAGCCTGAGCGCTTTTCTCTCCGTTGCCTGCTCAACCGCGCCGCCTAAAGGTGTCACGGTAGTAGAAGGTTTCGACAGTCAGCGCTATCTCGGCCAATGGTATGAAATCGCCCGCCTCGATCACCGCTTTGAGCGCGGATTACAACAGGTTACCGCTAATTATAGTCCGCGCGAGGATGGCGGTTTGAAGGTGATCAATCGCGGCTACAATCAGCAGAAACAGCGCTGGCAAGAGAGCGTTGGCAAAGCCTACTTCACCGGCGATAAACAGCGCGCCGCGCTGAAAGTGTCGTTCTTTGGCCCGTTCTATGGCGGCTACAACGTGATCGCACTGGATCCTGACTATCGCTATGCGCTGGTGTGCGGGCCGAATCGTAGCTACTTGTGGATTCTGTCACGTACGCCGCAGCTGGATGAAAGGGTTAAGCAACGCCTGGTTGAACAGGCCAGAAGTGCCGGATTCCCGGTGGATGAGCTGATTTGGGTGGAGCAGAAATAAGGAGGACCGGTGCGAAAGTCGCTTTCGCACCGGACTATCTTACTGTGCGCTGCGCTGGATTGCCTTGCCGCCCGCCGAAACGTCTTCGCCAACACCACGCGTGGTGTTACAAGCGGTCAGAACGGATGAGAGCACCAGCACGGAAAAAATCGCGACAATACTTTTCTTTAACATAGCCATATCCTTTTTGGTTGCAGTAAAAGTACAGCTCTTAAAGCATAGTCTTGATCTGTAAAACTGCGGATTGGACGGATGAAAAAAGAGAAGGGAAACACACAGTGAGAAAAAAGGCGCATCAATGATGCGCCTGATTTGACGATTATTTTACGCGAGAAACGTATTCGCCAGAGCGGGTATCTACTTTTACTACTTCGCCAATCTGTACGAACAGTGGCACTTTGATTACCGCGCCAGTCGACAGCGTAGCGGGCTTACCGCCGGTACCTGCGGTATCACCCTTCAGGCCTGGATCGGTTTCGATAACTTCCGCTTCGATGAAGTTCGGTGGCTGAACAGCGATCGCTTTATCGTTCCACAGGGTAACGATACAATCCGCATTGTCCTGCAGCCACTTGGTCACGTCATCCAGCACTTTAGATTCGATCTGATACTGCTCGAAAGATTCTGGGTGCATGAAGTAGTAGAAGTCGCCGTCGTTGTAAGAGTATTGCAGCGTCATATCACGAACGTCTGCGCCTTCGGCAGAGTCAGTAGATTTGAAGGTCTTCTCAACGCGAGAACCGGTCAGCAGACGACGCATTTTAACGCGCGCAAATGCCTGGCCTTTACCCGGCTTAACGAACTCACTGGCTTCGATGGCATATGGCTCGCCTTCGAACATGATTTTAAGACCGGGACGGAAATCGTTGCTAAGATAAGTCGCCATAAAGGCCCTCTGTAAATATTGAACTGGTAAATAGCCAAAAAAATGGCACACATTGTAACCCTAAATCCCCCCGTCAGAGAAGATTGGTTGCAGCAACTAGCTGATGTTGTCACCGAACCTGCTGAATTACTGCAACTTTTATCTCTTGATCAGCATGCTGATCTGGCTGCAGGCGCGGATGCGCGCAAGCTTTTCGCCCTGCGCGTACCGCGCGCCTTCATCGCACGCATGAAAAAAGGCGACGCGACCGACCCGCTGCTGCTGCAAGTGCTCACCAGCCGTCAGGAATTTATCGATGCGCCAGGTTATAGCACCGATCCGCTGGATGAACAAAGCAGCGTGGTGCCGGGTTTACTGCATAAGTATAGAAACCGAGCGCTGCTGCTGGTAAAAGGCGGCTGTGCGGTCAACTGCCGCTACTGTTTCCGCCGCCATTTCCCCTATCAGGATAATCAGGGCAACAAGCGCAACTGGCAGGCAGCGATTGACTACATCGCCACGCATCCGGAACTGGACGAGATCATCTTCTCCGGCGGCGATCCGCTGATGGCGAAAGATCATGAACTGGCATGGCTGGTGGGCGCGCTGGAGAAAATCCCGCATCTCAAACGCCTGCGTATTCACAGCCGCTTGCCGGTGGTGATCCCGTCGCGTATCACCGAAAGCTTGTGTCAGATTCTGGCGGACACGCGCCTGCAGGTATTGATGGTGAGCCATATCAACCATGCGCAGGAAATTGATGATGAGCTGCGTTACGGCATGCAAATGCTGAAGCGTGCCGGCGTGACGCTGCTCAATCAGAGCGTGTTGCTGCGTGATGTGAATGATGATGCGCAGACGCTAGCGGATCTCAGTAATGCGCTGTTTGATGCTGGCATTCTGCCCTACTACCTGCACGTGCTGGATAAGGTGCAAGGCGCGGCGCACTTCTTTGTGTCAGATGAGGAAGCACGTGGGCTGATGCGCCAGCTGCTGCCGATGGTTTCCGGTTATATGGTGCCGAAACTGGCGCGCGAGATTGGCGGCGAGCCAAGCAAGACGCCGCTGGATTTGCAGCTGCGTCAGGCATAAAAAAAGCCGCATCAGCGGCTTTTTTTACAACTGCAACTTACGGGCACTTATACACCTGGCCGGTCATTTTGCTGTCGAGCGGTGCGAAAGCTGACAGCAGATTCTGCGTCGGGCTGGTGGCGCCATAAATCACGTTGCCGCCCATTTCTGCCGCGCGGTTGCGTAGGTCGTTAGCTGCGCCACGCAGTGAACTGCCTTCACCGCCTGAACCGCTCAGCCAGTTGCTCTGAGAGCCGGTAAGCGTTCCCAGCAGCTGACATTGACTTGCGGGTTGTTGGTCGACGAAGGTCACACGTTCGCCGCCAGCACTCAGTTGATTGGAGCTGCTACAGCCCGCCAGCAGTAAAGTTCCGACTGCCAGACCGAGCAAGAGGTTAATCCGCATTGTAATCCCCATTTATTATCATCAGTGTCGGGCGGCAGCGTAGCAGAAAAGCGCACTTTTTTTCTGAACATTCATTGCCCTAAACCCATAAAGCCGAAGTATTGCACCCTTACTTATACCTTGTTCCCCAGCAAAAGAAAAACCCCCGACCGTTTCCGATCGGGGGTTTTCCAGATGACTTAAGCAGTCAGGGGCAATTACATCATGCCGCCCATTCCGCCCATGCCACCCATACCGCCAGCGCCGCCTAAATCAGGTGCGTCGCTTTTTGGCAGGTCAGTCACCATCGCTTCGGTGGTGATCATCAGGCCCGCAACCGATGAAGCGTACTGCAGCGCAGAACGAGTCACTTTGGTTGGATCCAGGATACCGAAGTCGATCATGTTGCCGTACTCTTCAGTCTGCGCGTTGTAACCGTAGTTACCGTCGCCTGCTTTCACGTTGTTAGCAACAACTGAAGGCTCTTCGCCGGCGTTGGAAACGATCTGACGCAGTGGCGCTTCCATTGCGCGCAGCGCAACTTTGATACCCACGTTCTGATCTTCGTTATCGCCTTTCAGGCCAGATGCGGCGATTTTCGCTGCAACGCGAACCAGCGCCACACCACCACCGGCAACCACGCCTTCTTCGACCGCAGCACGGGTCGCGTGCAGGGCATCTTCAACGCGTGCTTTCTTCTCTTTCATTTCAACTTCAGTTGCTGCGCCCACTTTCAGCACGGCTACGCCGCCTGCCAGTTTCGCTACGCGCTCCTGCAGTTTCTCTTTGTCGTAATCAGAGGTTGCTTCTTCGATCTGCTGACGAATCTGCGTTACGCGGCCAGAGATAGCGCCTTGATCACCCACGCCATCGATGATGGTGGTGGTGTCTTTGTTGATCACAACGCGTTTTGCCTGACCCAGATCTTCCA
Organism: Pantoea leporis; assembly: GCF_028048155.1. NCBI lineage: Bacteria > Pseudomonadati > Pseudomonadota > Gammaproteobacteria > Enterobacterales > Erwiniaceae > Pantoea > Pantoea leporis. The sequence goes on along the minus strand of NZ_JALMEU010000003.1, from coordinate 14,460 downwards.
GGGTGGCTTTCTCCAGCTCCATACCGATCTCTTCAGAGATCACGGTACCGCCGGTCAGGATAGCGATATCCTGCAGCATCGCTTTACGACGGTCGCCGAAGCCAGGTGCTTTAACCGCAGCTACTTTGACGATACCGCGCATGGTGTTCACCACCAGCGTTGCCAGGGCTTCACCTTCCACGTCTTCTGCAATGATCAGCAGTGGCTTACCGGCTTTCGCAACGGCTTCCAGCACGGGCAGCATTTCGCGGATGTTAGAGATTTTCTTGTCAGCCAGCAGGATGAACGGAGTTTCCAGCTCAACTGCGCCTGTTTCTGGCTTGTTGATGAAGTACGGAGACAGGTAGCCGCGGTCAAACTGCATACCTTCAACCACGTCCAGCTCGTCTTGCAGGCCGGTGCCTTCTTCAACGGTGATAACGCCTTCTTTGCCCACTTTGTCCATCGCGTCGGCAATCAGTTTGCCCACGGTTTCATCAGAGTTAGCAGAGATGGTACCAACCTGTGCAATCGCGCGTGAATCCTGGCAAGGCACAGACAGGGTTTTCAGTTCTTCAACGGCGGCGATAACGGCTTTATCGATACCGCGCTTCAGATCCATCGGGTTCATGCCCGCAGCGACGGCTTTCAGGCCTTCGGTGATGATGGCCTGAGCCAGTACAGTTGCGGTGGTGGTGCCGTCGCCTGCTGCGTCGTTCGCTTTAGAGGCCACTTCTTTCACCATCTGTGCGCCCATGTTTTCGAACTTGTCTTCCAGCTCGATTTCACGCGCAACAGAAACACCATCTTTGGTGATGGTCGGTGCACCAAAAGATTTATCCAGAACCACGTTACGGCCTTTCGGGCCCAGGGTAACTTTTACTGCATCTGCCAGTACGTTTACGCCACGCAGCATTTTTACGCGTGCGTCATTACCGAATTTTACGTCTTTAGCTGCCATTTCAAATATCCCTTAAATTCGTTTCGTTCAGTGAATTGCGCGTAAATTACGCTTCAACAACTGCCAGGATGTCGCTTTCGGAGATGATCAGAACTTCTTCGTTGTCGATTTTCTCGGTTTTAGCACCGTAGCCTTCGCTGAAAATCACCAGATCACCCACTTTTACGTCCAGTGGCTTAACTTCACCGTTTTCCAGGATGCGGCCTTTGCCAACAGCCAGGATTTCACCGCGGGTAGATTTACCGGCAGCTGAACCGGTCAGCACGATGCCGCCCGCTGATTTAGCTTCGACTTCTTTACGCTTGACGATAACGCGATCGTGCAATGGACGAATTTTCATTTGATAGCTCTCCTTTAGAAAGTCCAATCATTCATTTTTGGGGTTGAGCCGGACAGCAGGGCTTCCAGCCTCGTGCTGGAAGAGATAGGGGCAATAAGTGGGCTTTCAAGGGCAAAAAATATAAATATTTTCGTTTCTGCAACAGACGGCGAAAAAAGCAACAAAAAGGCGGCTTGCGCCGCCTTGATTATCTAGTGGTCTTTGTCATGACCTATTTGGTCCTGATCTTTGCGCTCATATTCACCGTCCACGGTGAAACCCGCATCCGGACCGGCGCCCGGTCCGCGCCATACGCGCAAGTGCGGCATCAGCTTCAACGTCAGATGCTTCTGCACCGGCGGCAACAGCAGCAGTAAACCGAGGAAGTCGGTGAAGAAACCGGGCAACAGCAGCAGGAAGCCGGAGATAATCAGCGAAACGCTTTTGGTCATCTCAGCCGCCGGGCTTTCGTTACGCGCCAGCTTCTCCTGCATCAAACGGAAGTTCTTCATGCCCTGATTTTTCACCAGCGACACACCAATACACGAGGTGAAGATCACCAATAGCATGGTGAGCAGCACGCCCAGCGCATGCGCGACCTGAATGAAGATTGAGATCTCAATCCAGGCCAAAACAAAAAAAATCACGAACGGTAACCAGCGCACCGAGTTCTCCTGTGAGTTGGAGCTGCCCCGCAAATGGCCAGGCAGCAGAAAGGGAGGGTCTGTATGACCGTATTGATAGAGATGGGCATTTGCACCGGCATTTTCAACCGATCCTGCCATTTTTTTACCACTGACTTAAAATTGCGAAGTACATCACATATCGTTATTACCGCTGGGCCTGCAAAAGCCCGTAAAGTGATCTGTGCACAAACAATTCTGTAACATCAGAATATGATCGTGCCCGTCAGTGCGAAGATGGATAATATGTCGGCGCTGACATTCCACGACAATATAATCGCTTCACCTGCACGTTGTTTGCCGCCCGTCCATCCCGACGCCCGGCAGTAACCAGGCAGCAATAACAAGAAGGTAATCATGGCGAACAACATTCGTATCGAAGAAGACCTGTTAGGCATGCGCGAAGTTCCGGCAGACGCTTACTACGGTGTTCATACTCTGCGTGCGATTGAAAACTTCTATATTAGTAATAACAAAATCAGCGACATACCGGAGTTTGTGCGCGGTATGGTGATGGTGAAGAAAGCAGCCGCGCTCGCCAACAAAGAGTTGCAGACCATTCCCCGCAATATCGCCAACACCATTATTCAGGCCTGTGATGAAGTGCTGAACAACGGTAAATGCATGGATCAGTTCCCAGTTGACGTCTATCAGGGCGGCGCGGGCACCTCGGTCAACATGAACACCAATGAAGTGCTGGCCAACATCGGCCTGGAGCTGATGGGCCACCAGAAAGGTGAATATCAGTACCTCAATCCCAACGATCACGTGAACAAGTGTCAGTCCACCAACGATGCTTATCCAACCGGTTTTCGTATCGCGGTGTACGCTTCGATCCTGAAACTGCTCGACGGCATCAATCAGCTGAGCGAAGGTTTCCAGCGCAAAGCGGTTGAATTCGAAAGCATTCTGAAAATGGGCCGTACTCAGCTGCAGGATGCGGTGCCGATGACGCTTGGCCAGGAGTTCCACGCGTTTAACGTGCTGCTGAATGAAGAGACTCGCAGCATTCTGCGCACCGCTGAACTGCTGCTGGAAGTGAACCTCGGCGCCACCGCCATCGGCACACGTCTCAATACGCCGGATGGCTATCAGCAGCTGGCGGTACAGCGTTTGGCGGAAGTGAGTAATCTGCCGGTGGTGCCTGCAGAAGATTTGATTGAAGCCACCTCCGACTGCGGCGCGTACGTGATGGTGCACTCGGCGCTGAAACGCCTGGCCGTGAAACTGTCGAAAATCTGTAACGACCTGCGCCTGCTCTCCTCCGGTCCGCGCGCCGGCCTGAATGAGATCAACCTGCCTGAACTGCAGGCCGGTTCATCAATCATGCCCGCCAAAGTCAATCCGGTGGTGCCAGAAGTGGTGAATCAGGTGTGCTTCAAAGTGATCGGCAATGACATCACCGTCACCATGGCGTCAGAAGCGGGTCAGCTGCAGCTCAACGTGATGGAGCCAGTGATTGGCCAGGCGCTGTTTGAATCGATCAGCATCCTGACTAACGCCTGCTTCAACCTGCTGGAAAAATGCGTCAACGGCATCACCGCCAACAAAGCGGTGTGTGAAGCTTACGTGTTCAACTCGATTGGTATCGTCACTTACCTCAACCCGTACATCGGCCATCACAACGGCGATATCGTCGGTAAGATTTGCGCCGAAACCGGTAAGAGCGTACGTGAAGTGGTGCTGGAGCGCGGCCTGCTAACGGAAACCGAACTGGATGACATTTTCTCCATTCAGAACCTGATGCATCCGGCGTACAAAGCCAAACGTTACACCGACGAAAACGAACAGTAATCCGTTCCGGATCAAGTTGCCAACAGCACGCCCGTATACAATGCGGCGTGCTTTTTTCATTTTGGTGGCTACAACTTTAAGAGTCGGGATTTCTCCGCGGCTCAGGGAGTGGAACGAATGGTAGTAGTGGAGTTGGTTATTGTCCTGCTGGCGATCTGGCTCGGTGCGCGTCTGGGCGGCATCGGTATTGGTTTCGCGGGGGGTTTAGGTGTGCTGGCGTTGACGCTGATTTGCGGCTTGAAACCCGGCGCGATTCCCTTTGATGTAATCGAAATTATCATGGCGGTGATTGCCGCAATTGCCGCGATGCAGATCGCCGGTGGTCTTGATTATCTGGTGGGATTGGCAGAACGCCTGCTGCGCCGCCATCCACGCTATGTCACCTTCCTTGCGCCGCTGGTCACCTATGTCATGACGCTGCTGGCCGGCACCGGTCACACCGCGTTCTCCACCTTGCCGGTGATTGCCGAAGTGGCGAAAGAGCAAGGCGTGCGTCCGTCGCGTCCGTTGTCGATTGCGGTCGTCGCCTCGCAGATTGCCATTACCGCCTCGCCGCTCTCGGCGGCGGTGGTATTCTTCGCTTCAATCCTGGAACCGCATGGCGTGAGTTATCTGGCGCTGCTGGGTGTGGCGATTCCCTCTACCATGGCAGCGATCTTCTGCGCCGCCATCATCACCAGTTTTCTCGGCAAGGAGCTCAGGGATGATGAGAAATATCAGGCGCGTTTAGCGAAAGGTGAAGTGAAACTGCGCGGTGAGCAGGTTTATGACATCAAACCGGGCGCGAAGCGTGCCGTATTGCTGTTCCTGATCGGCATCGCCGCCGTGGTGCTCTACGCCACCGCGATTAGCGACAGTGTTGGCCTGATCAGCAATCCCGTGCTGCCGCGCAACGAAGCCATCGTGGTGTTTATGCTGACCGTTGCCACGCTGATCTGCCTGACCTGTAAAGTCGATACCGGTGAAATCCTCAGCGCCAGCACCTTTAAATCGGGCATGAGCGCCTGTATCTGCGTGATGGGCGTGGCGTGGCTGGGCGATACCTTTGTCAAAGCGCACCTCAACGATATCCAGGCGTTAGCCGGTGACATGCTGCAAGGTTATCCGTGGATGCTGGCGCTGGTGCTGTTCTTCGCCGCCACGCTGCTCTATTCGCAAGCCGCCACCACCAAAGCGTTGATGCCTGCCGCGTTGATGCTGGGCGTCTCGCCGCTGGCCGCCGTCGCGTCCTTTGCGGCGGTTTCCGCGCTGTTCGTGCTGCCGACCTATCCTACGCTGCTGGCCGCGGTGGAAATGGATGACACCGGATCAACCCGTATCGGCAAGTTTGTGTTTAACCACTCCTTTATTATTCCGGGCGTGTTAGCGATTGCCTTCTCGGTGGCGTTTGGCTTCCTGTTTGGCAGCCTGATTCTGTAGCGCGGTTACATCCTGAAAACCTCGTGGCGAAGCGGTCGTGTTATTATCGCGGCCTATTCGCTACCGGAGCTCACTCATTCGCTATGGCTGCACGACTCTTTCGCCTTGCCGGCTTTTGCCTGGCGCTGGTTTTCTGCCTTTCGGCACAAGCCTCACTCTTCTCCCCGAACAACAACAGCCGCTTTGTGCCGGTTGATCAGGCGTTTGGCTTCGATTTCACTCAGCAAGGCAATCAGCTGACGCTCAGCTGGAAAGTGAAGGATGGCTACTATCTCTATCGCCAGCAAATCCACTTCACGCCGCAAAAAGCGCAAATTGCTCCACTCACGCTGCCGCCGGGCCAGCCGCATGAAGATGAGTTCTACGGCAAAAGTGAAATCTATCCGCAGGATCTGCAACTGCCGATCACGCTGCGCCAGGCCGCTGCTGGCGCGACCGTCACCGTGACCTATCAGGGCTGTGCGGCTGCGGGCTTCTGCTATCCGCCGGAAACCCGCGCGGTGCCGCTGAGCGCGGTTGCCGCCAATCAGGCTGCGCCTGCGGTCAGCGCGCAGCCCGCCAATCACAGCACGCCGCTGCCGTTTTCACCGCTTTGGGCGCTGCTGATTGGTATTGGCGTCGCTTTCACGCCGTGTGTGCTGCCGATGTATCCACTGATCTCCAGCATCATTTTAGGAGGCCCGCGCCGCTATTCGATGGGGCGATTGTTCGCGCTGGCGATGGTGTATGTGCAAGGTATGGCGCTGACGTACACCGTACTCGGCATGGTTGTGGCAGCGGCCGGATTACGCTTCCAGGCGGCGCTGCAACATCCTTACGTGCTGATTGGCTTGTCGGCGCTGTTTATCGTGCTGGCGCTGTCGATGTTTGGCCTGTTCTCGCTGCAATTGCCTGCCAGCCTGCAAACGCGCCTCACGCTGTGGAGCAATCGCCAGCAAGGTGGCTCGCTGCCGGGCGTCTTCATGATGGGTGCACTGGCCGGGTTGATCTGCTCGCCCTGCACCACCGCACCGCTCAGCGCCATTCTGCTGTACATCGCGCAGAGCGGTAATCTGTGGGCCGGAGCCGGCACGCTGTGGTTGTATGCCTTCGGCATGGGCCTGCCGCTGATTGCCGTGACGATGTTTGGCAACAAGCTGCTGCCAAAAAGTGGGCCGTGGATGCAAACCGTCAAAGAGGGTTTTGGCTTTGTGATTCTGGCGCTACCGGTATTCCTGCTGGAACGCGTGATTGGCGATCTGTGGGGCATCCGTCTGTGGAGCCTGCTTGGCGTGGCATTTTTTGCCTGGGCATTCAGCCTCAGCCTGCGCGCCAGCGGCAAATGGCGCGTGCTGCAAGTCATCATGCTTGCTGCCGCGCTGGTCAGTGCGCGCCCGCTACAGGATTGGGCGTTTGGCAGCAGCAACAGCGCGCAAGCCGTGGCGCATCTGCCGTTCCACACCATCAATAGCAGCGAGCAGCTCGACAGCGCGCTGCAGCAGGCGCAAGGCCGTATCACCATGATCGATCTCTACGCCGACTGGTGTGTGGCCTGCAAAGAGTTCGAGAAATACACCTTCAGCGATGAGGGCGTGCGTAACGCGCTAAGTCAGGTACAACTGCTGCAAGCCAATGTCACCGCCAATAACGCGCAGGACAACGCGCTGTTGCAGCATCTGCAGGTTTTAGGTTTGCCCACCATTCTGTTCTTCGATGCGCAAGGCAAAGAGATCCCCGATTCGCGCGTCACCGGCTTCCTCAACGCCGCCGATTTCCGCGCACATTTGCAGAATGTGTCACGTTAAACGACACTGTCAGCAGGACACTGCCCGTTCGTCCGCGAGCAGGCCCGCATTCCAGAGGAGAGTCACTTGCAACGTGAACAAATACTCGAGCATGCGTTGAATGTGCTCGAACAAAGTGGCCTGGCCGCCACCACTTCCCTAACTCAGCTGGCTGGTGCAACCGGTCTTGAAGCGGAACAACTCACGCGTTTCTGGCCCGATCGTGATGCTTTGCTGTATGACGCGCTGCGCTATCACGGCCAGCAGATTGACAGCTGGCGTCGTCAGGTGCAGCTTGATGAACACCTCAGCGCCGAACAAAAGCTGTTAGCCCGCTACGAAGTGCTGAGTGAGCACGTCAGCAAAGGTCGTTTTCCCGGCTGCCTGTTTATCGCCGCCTGCAGCTTCTATCCGCAACCCGATCAGCCGGTGCATCAGCTAGCCGAACAGCAAAAGCGCAGTTCGTGGCAATTCACCCATGAAATTCTGGTCGATTTAGCGCTGGATAATCCCAGCATGGTGGCCGATCAGATGGAGCTGATTCTGGAAGGTTGTCTGAGCAAACTGCTGGTGAAACGCAACGTACAGGATGTCGCGACGGCGCGGCGTCTGGCGGAAGATGTACTTGGTATCGCGCTGTGCCGCAAAAATGGTGCGCTGGCGTAGCCTTTTTGTTCACCTTGTCTGAAAAGCAAGCAATCAATCACGATTGCACCGCTTTTTTGACGAAAGCCGTTGACGGCTGTAAGCCATTAGGGTTTAATGCGCCCCGTTGCCCGGATAGCTCAGTCGGTAGAGCAGGGGATTGAAAATCCCCGTGTCCGTGGTTCGATTCCGCGTCCGGGCACCAACATTCTGAAAACCCAGCTTATGGCTGGGTTTTTGCTTTTCTGCGTTCTGAAAAAGATGCCAGTTTCTCACCGACATCTTCCCCCACATCAGATCTGAAATATCCGACCATCTCCGGTGGGAAGTTCAACATTCAGACTCAACTTACCGCCTAACGCTTCTACATATTTTTTCAGGCTGGAAAGTTTTATCTCGTCACCTCGCGCCTCAATCGCTGCGATAGCAGGTTGCGAGATACCCATCTTTTCAGCCAGCTGCACCTGTGAAAGTTCCAGCTCCTCACGCAACTGACGCAGGCGGATCTCCAGAATTTTTTGGTCTGCCTTATTTTTAATGCGCTCTTGGGACTCAGGAGAACGCTGTGCGATCAGCTCTTCAAGTTTTGGCATTGGTTAATTCCTCCAGATGCTGCATGTACTCTTTATCGGCTAGTTTGATCATCGATTGGTAGAAACGCTTCTGATTCACTCCAGTTTTATCCCCCGCACACAGCACGATAGCTTTCCTTGCGGGATCAAACGCGAAAAATGCGCGAATAGGCCTTCCATTACTTTGGACGCGAAGTTCCTTCATGTTGGCAAAACGAGAACCGGTGACCGTATCGACATCCGGTCGCCCCAACATTGGGCCAAACACTTTCAGAACTTCGAGGCTCGACAACACATCTTCAACCATTTCATCATCTTGTTCTTGCAGCCATGCTGCAAAGAGCAAAGTAATTTCGACTTCCCAACTGTTCAAAATTGCCTCTCATAAACTGTAGTTTATATCGACACCATATAAACTAGAAGTTATATTTTGAGAGATGATTTTCATCATGATTTCTGCTTGCCGATGTACTGAACGTCTTAGATTTGAGAGACGCTTCTGAAAATAAATTAAAGACTCAGCTAATACTTTTAATCTATCTCCCCATAATAAAATCCAATAAAATTAATTATCAGTGAGTTAAATTCATCCGAAATAGTAATTCGTGATCCTGTCTCGGTTAGCCGTAACATCCCCTGCGTAACATCTGCGTAATCGCGTAAGCTTAATCACGTGCCAGTAATCATCCGATGATTCAGCTTGTTAGCTGAACACCCTATTCAATGAAGTAATGACTCATCAAAAACAAAAATAAAAATTCTTACTTTTACATTTAATTATTTATCCAGGAACACAACGCGATTAATTAAATCACTCCCTACAGGAAAATAACCATGAGCGCAGGAAACCGAATCTATTTACGTCGTCCCGCCGATGCCGAACCGCTGTTGGAAGCTTTTCGCCGGTTACCGGCTGCGGTGGTGGCGGATTGCATGAGCCGTTTGCCCGCCTTGTCGGCCGAGATCAGCCTGAAAACCGCTCCGCGCCAACCGATCATGTGTGGCCTGGCGGTGACGGTTAAAGCGCGTTCCGGTGACAACCTGATGCTGCACAAAGCGCTGGATATGGCGGGCCGAAACGATGTGATTATTCTGTCGAACGAGGGCGATCGCAGTCAGTCGCTGATGGGCGAAGTGATGGCGACCTATGCCAGACAGCGCGGTATGGAAGGCATTGTGCTGGACGGACCGGTCCGCGATATCGAAGGGTTGTCACGCATGGACTTCCCCATCTACGCCGCCGGTCACACGCCGGGCGGCCCGTTCAAGGATGGTCCGGGCGAGATCAACGTGCCAATTGCCTGCGGTAAAATTCACGTTTCACCGGGCGATATCGTGCTGGGCGATGCGGATGGTGTGATTGTGATTCCTCGCCAGGATGCCGCACGCATTCTCGAAGCGGCGCAGGCGTATTTAATCGTTGATGAACACAACTTCGAGCTGGCGAAAACCGGCTCACTCGAACGCAGCTGGCTGGATGAGACGCTGCGCACCAAGCAGGTTGAAATCATTGATGATGTGTTTCGTTAGAAACAAAACCGCGCGATAAATCGCGCCGCTACCGATGCGTGCACCTATGTGTAGCGGCGCAATTCATTGCGCGATAAATCGCGCCGCTACGGATGCGTACACCTATTTGTCGCAGCGCAAATTATTGCGCAACGCTAAGGCGTACTGCTCACCATCGCCAGTTTGCGCTGGCGATTCTCACGCCACACCGCAAATATCCCGGCCAGCGCTACAATCGATGCGCCCAGCAAGGTGGTGCTGCCCGGCAGGCTGTTCAGGAACAAATAACCAATCAGCATCGACCACACCAGCGTGGTGTAATCGAACGGTGCCAGCAGTGACGCATCGGCGTAACGCAGGCTCAGCGTCACCAGAATCTGCGCCAGACCGCCAAACAGGCCGCAGCCCACCAGCAACAGCAGCTGTACCGCGCTGGGTTTGCTCCAGCCAAACAGCGCCGTCGCCAGGCCAATTACGGTAGTCATCAGTGAGAAATAGAACACGATCGCGCCCGGCTTCTCGATGCCGTTGAGGAAGCGAATTTGCACGTTAGAAGTCGCGGAGCACAGCGCCGCCAGCAACGCACATGCCACACCAATACTCGTCGTCGCGTTGCTGGCCCCATAGGAAAACAGCGCGCCGCTGGTGCTCAGGCTGGAAGAGAGCATGATCAAAATGCCGGATAATCCCACCACCACGGCGACCCAACGCGAAACCCGCACCCGCTCTTTCAGCAGCATCGCCGCCATGATCACGGTAAACAGCGGCGCCGCATAACTCAGCGCGGTGGCATCGGCCAGCGAAATATAGACCAGCGCCAGATAGTTAAAATACATGCCGCCGGTGCCGGAGAAGCCGCGAATAAAGTGACCAAACAGGTTACGCGTCTTGAGATTGTCCAGCACGTTGCCCTGCATTTTCAGCCAAATCAGCAGCGGCAACAGCGCGATAAAACTGCGGAAAAAAATCACTTCGCCGGTGGGAATGGCGCCGTTCAGCCCCTTCACACACGCCAGCATCAAGGTGGCGCACAGCGCGGCCAGTATCTTCAGTAACACGCCTAATCGGGCATTCATGCTTTTTCACTTCTCTCTACCACATGCAATCGGCGGGACTGCCGAGAGGACTTGCAATCAGCCTGGCGAGAAAAGTGTGCGCTGGATAACACTTTTTTGCTCTGCCCGAATAGAAAGAACTTATGCGCCGCTTAGCCATATTTTTTTGCTATTGCACGACAGGGTTTCCCTCTTTTTCGTCTGAAAACAAAGCCGATATAGTCCAGAAAAACGAGAACGCAGGCGCTCCGTCCCGGTGACGCCGTGGTATTCATCATTGAGGAAGTTCACATGACCATGAAAAGACGTACCACCATCGGGCTGGCACTGCTGCCGCTGCTGGCTATTTCGGCTGCTCATGCCGACATGATGGCCAACATCAAATCCAGCGGCGAGCTAAAGTGCGCGGTCTATTCGGACGTGCCGCCCTTCTCTTCTCCGGATCCGAAAACACGTCAGCTGGCGGGCATGGATATCGATCTGTGTAACGCGCTGGCGAAGCAGATGAACGTCAAACTGACGCTGGTGCCCACCTCGGTGGAAGCGCGTATTGCGGTGATTGCTACCGGCCGCGCCGACGTACTGATCGCCAATCTGGCCTACACCAAAACCCGCGGCAACCAGATTCAATTCAGCGATCCCTATTACGTCGCCAAGGAGATGCTGCTGGTCAAAGCACCGCTGGCCGACAAGCCGCTGAGCTATTTCAAGGGCAAACGCATCAGCGCCACTAAAGGCACCACTTCTGAGCAATCAATCCATATCCAAGGCGGCAAAGCGGTGACCTTCCAGGATTCAGCCTCCGCGTTCCTCGCGCTGGAGCAGAACAAATCGGTGGGCTTCGTCACCAACACCATGACCGGCATCAAAACCATTTCGCAGGCAAAAAAAGACGGCATCAATCTGGCGATGATCAAAGAACCGATGGCGCTGGAGCCGATTGGTGTCGGCATGAAGCGTGATGAACCGGCGTTGCTGGCCAGCGTCAACAGCAGCCTGAGGGCGATGGACGATGACGGCACCATCGACAAAATCTGGGATACGTGGATTGGACCCAACACCGAATACAAAATGGTGCGCGAAGAGCGCGTACAGCCGCTCTCCAGTCTGAAATTTGAACCGCTGGAATAACCATGCCCGTGAAGTCGCACTCTGCTCTCCAGCCTGCCAGCGTTCCCGCACTGGCTTGCTCCTCTGCTATCAAGCTCTCCACCATCGGCGCACGCGCGTGGCTGGTGGAAGCGCCAGGCGGTTTCGATCTCCCGGCGCAGCGCCGCATCTGGTCGCTGGCGCGCCTGCTGCATGCCGATGAAGCGATTGAAGCGCTGATCCCCGGCGTCACCAATCTGCTGGTACTGTTCCGCCATATTCCAGCTGATGAAATCGCCGTGCGCATGCAGCTGCATGCCGCATGGGATCAGGCGCAGGCGATCAGTCCGCAGGGCAAACTGATTGAAATTCCGGTGCATTACGGCGGAGAACACGCCACCGATCTCGAGGCGGTGTGCCGCCATACCGGTTTGAGCCCACGCGAGGTGGTGCGTCTGCACCATCAAAGCGAATACACGGTGTTTGCATTGGGCAGCGCGCCGGGCTTCGGTTATCTGCACGGTCTCGATCCGCTGCTGGCGACACCGCGCAAGAAAGTGCCGTCGCTTAGCATGTTGAAAGGAACCGTCACCATCGGTGGCGCGCAAGCGGGCGTTTCGGCGCTGACCGGCCCGAACGGCTGGAACGCGATTGGTTTTGCCGAGCTGGCGGTGTTTGACCCGCTGGCCGCATCGCCCGCGCTGATGGCACCGGGCGATCGCATCCGTTTTCTGCCGCAGAGGATTGAGCTGTGATTGAGATCGAACAGAGCGGTGCGCTCAACACGGTGCAGGATTTAGGTCGCTTCAACTATCGCCACATCGGTGTATCGGTGAGCGGTGCGATGGATCCGCTGGCGCTGCGTGCCGGTAATTTACTCCTCGGCAACGACGAAAATGCGGCGGCAATTGAAGTGCAGCTGTTCCCGTTCCGCGTGCGATTTTTGCAAAACAGCAGCATCGCGGTGACCGGCGCGGATTGCCGCGCCACGCTGGATGGCACGCCGCTGCCGCCGTGGTGGGGCTGCGGCGTGCGTGCCGGGCAAGTGCTGGAGCTGCGTTATCCGCGCAGCGGCGCGCGTGGCTATCTGTGTGTTGCTGGCGGCATTGATGTGCCGCTGGTGCTTGGCTCGCGCAGTACCGCGCTGCGCGGTGGCTTCGGCGGCGTTGAAGGACGTCCGTTGCAGCGTGGCGATCGGCTGGCGCTCGGCGAAAATCGCGGCCCGGCACTTCCACACAGCGGCATCGGCATTGAACCGCCAGACAGCGCATTACACGCCATTTTTCCCCGCAACAGCGCCGGAGACATTCAGCTGCGCGCCATTCCCTCCGGCGAATACCCGCTGTTTGCCGCCGATGCCGCGCGCTTCTGGCAGCAATCCTGGCAGGTATCAAATCAAAGCAATCGCACCGGCTATCGGCTGTCAGGCGATCCGATCTTCCCCTCTGAAACCGTTGAGATGCGATCGTACGGGCTGATCCCCGGCATTGTGCAGGTGCCGCCGGGGGGGGAACCGATCATCCAGCTAAGCGATGCCAATACCGCCGGCGGTTATCCGAAGATCGCTGGCGTGATCGAGCAGGATCTGTGGCGGCTTGGGCAAGTGCTGCCGGGCCAGTCGATCCAGCTGATCCACAGCGATGTGCGTGAAGCGATCGCCATCGAACAGGAAGTGGCGCGCTGGCTGAGCCGTTTGCGCTTTAGCTGCCAGCCACTGCGTAAAGCGCTTACCGTTTAATCCGCACAAGGAAACCAGACATGAAGATTGATGTGAATTCCGATATGGGCGAAGGCTTCGGCGTTTACCAACTGTGCGATGACGCCGCGCTAATGAAAGTGGTGTCATCCGCCAATATCGCCTGTGGTTTCCACGCTGGCGATCCGGCGATCATGACCAACATGGTGCGGCTGGCGAAGGCACATGGCGTGGGCATTGGCGCGCATCCCGGCTTGCCGGATCGCCAGGGTTTTGGCCGCCGCGAACTGCCGTTTAGCGCCGAAGAGATTTGTCAGCAGGTGGCCTATCAGCTCGGCGCGCTGACGGCGATTGCCCGCGCGGAAGGCACCCACGTTTCCCACTTCAGTTTCCACGCCGCGATGGGCAACATCGTCAACCGCGATGCCGACCTGGCGCAACAGGTGATGGAGTTAGTGGCGCGCATCAATAGCGAGCTGATCATCTTCGCCCAGCCCGATACGATCATTGAAGTCGCGGCGCAGGCGGCTGGCCTGAAAACGCTGACGCTGTTCCTGGCCGACCGCGCCTATGACGCGCAAGGCCGTCTGGTGCCGCGCGGCATTGCCGGTGCGGTGATCAACGAGGAAAGCGCGCTGCGCGCCCGCGTGCGCCAGTTTTTGCAGCACGGCACGGTGACGACGATTGAAGGTGAAGAGATTGCGGTGCGTGCGCGCTCGATTCTGGTTCACAGCGACACGCCAGGCTCCCTGGCGCTCGCCACCATTGTGCGCAGCGAAATCGAAGCCAGCGGCCATCAGGTCGCCCCGGCGGCGGAGGTTATCGCGCAATAAAACTTTTTCACTCTCAATCGCACCGTTTAATCGCAGTGCGATTGAGCGTTTATCTCGCTATAAAGCAACTATTTACGCCATCACATTGTGCATAAAAAACACAATAAAGTAGTTGCCCATCCTGATTATTTACCACAGAATTC
>NZ_JALMEU010000029.1:0-590 GCF_028048155.1 Pantoea leporis | reverse complement strand
GGTAACCGCATTCATCCCGGAACGGAACCAGATGCCGACCTCCGCCAGAATGCGCTGCAGGAATTGCAAATCACTCTCCTGCCACTGGGTAATCAGCTCGCGCGCCGGGTACTCGCGCGTCAGGCGGAAATCAAAGTCCGGCCCTTCAAAACCGTGCTGGCGCAGCAACTGTTCCGCCAGCTCCGGCACGCTGAGGTTCTGAAACACCCGGCTCTCGCAGGTCAGTTTCATCAGCGCAAGGCGCGATTCAAGAATGACGCGATAGTGCGTCTGGTCAGCGCTCTGGCTCAGCCACTCCATGCGGGTGATGACGCCGTGCACCACCTTGCCGCTGCGCATCCTCAGGTTGGCGAATTTGTTCAGCAGCTCGTCTTTAACCGGCAAATTGGTGGTGAACTCGATGTCCCAGCGGAACGGCTCGCTTAGCGCCTCGCGGCCGCGAAAGCGCAGCACGTCAGGGCGCATTGACGTGTTGTTGATGGTAAGGGTGTAAAGCGAGAGTGAAGCCGTGGCAATGAAATCTTTCAACGTGGCACCTTCCTGGTTCCGTTTAGCCGTCAGATGACGGTTAATCCACAAATTGAGAAGGG
>NZ_JALMEU010000028.1:0-687 GCF_028048155.1 Pantoea leporis | reverse complement strand
ACTATATCGGCCCATATCGGAATCCCGGTGAAGAGGACGAAACCGAGTCCGGGCGGTTTTACGCGCGCATCGCCCACGAGCGCGATCTGAAGCGTGCCGATTACGTGCATCTGTTCAGCAACGCGTCGCATCTGACGCCGGGCGCGGTGCTGGAGCCGCAGGGCAACGTTATCCGCGCGCTGCAAAACGGCGTGGTGATGACGCTGGTCACCTTTATCGCCTCGCGCGATTCGCGCCTGCACGTTTCCGTGTGGGGTATGCCGTATAGCGAACACTTCTGCTTCCGCCCCGCTACGGTGCCGCGCCCGGAGATTGTCGGCACCCATCCGGCGCGCATTGAAAGCCGCAACGCCGATGATATCTACGCCCATCTCGACGAGCACGGACGCTACCGCGTGAAGCTGGATATCGAACGTCTGTTCAGCGAATCAGGCTACAGCTATCTGTGGGTGCGGCTGGCAAAACCCTACGCCGGCAGAGATTACGGTTTTCACGCGCCGCTGATTCAGGGCACCGAAGTGGGAATCGCCTTTGACGGCGGCGACCCGGACCGCCCGTACATCGCGCACGCCTTTCACGATTCCGAACATCCCGACGTCGTCAGCCGCGATAACCGCAGCCAGAATATCCTGCGCACGCCTGCGAACAACGAACTGCGCATGGAAGACAAGCGCGGCGAGGAGCATG
>NZ_JALMEU010000027.1:0-836 GCF_028048155.1 Pantoea leporis | reverse complement strand
ATCGGCGGTGACGAATAAACCTTTCGCCACGCGTATCACACCGTGTTCGTCGGTGTGCAACTCAAAGCCGCTGCCACGCGGTTTGTCCTGCTTATCGGTGATGTGGCCCTGATTAAGCTGGGTTTTACCATATTCAGTAGTGAGCGCGATGTGTTCCGCGCCGCGCTTGTCTTCCATGCGCAGTTCGTTGTTCGCAGGCGTGCGCAGGGTGTTCTGGCTGCGGTTGTCGCGGCTGACGACGTCGGGATGTTCGGAATCGTGAAAGGCGTGCGCGATGTACGGGCGGTCCGGGTCGCCGCCGTCAAAGGCGATTCCCACTTCGGTGCCCCGAATCAGCGGCGCGTGAAAACCGTAATCTCTGCCGGCGTAGGGTTTTGCCAGCCGCACCCACAGATAGCTGTAGCCTGATTCGCTGAACAGGCGGTCCACGTCGAGCTTCACCCGGTAGCGTCCGTGCTCGTCGAGATGTGCGTAGATATCATCAGCGTTGCGGCTTTCAATCCGCGCCGGATGCGTGCCGACAATCTCCGGACGTGGCAACGTAGCGGGGCGGAAGCAGAAGTGTTCGCTGTACGGCATGCCCCAGACGGAAACGTGCAGGCGCGAATCGCGCGCGGCGATGAAGGTCACCAGCGTCATCACCACGCCGTTTTGCAGCGCGCGGATGACGTTGCCCTGCGGCTCCAGCACCGCGCCCGGCGTCAGGTGCGAGGCGTTGCTGAACAGGTGCACGTAGTCGGCACGCTTCAGCTCGCGCTCGTGGGCGATGCGCGCGTAAAACCGTCCTGACTCGGTTTCGTCCTCTTCACCGGGATTCCGATATGGGCCGATATAGC
>NZ_JALMEU010000026.1:0-901 GCF_028048155.1 Pantoea leporis | reverse complement strand
GGGCTGGAACCACGGTCCGTTTGAAATCCCTTCAGACATCTACGCGCAGTGGGATGCCAAAGAAGCCGGCCAGGCGAAAGAGTCCGCATGGGACCAGAAGTTTGCCGCCTACGCCGCCGCGCATCCGGAGCTGGCTGCCGAGTTCAAACGTCGCGTGAACAATGAGCTGCCGGCGAACTGGGCCAGCGAGTCGCAGAAGTTCATCGAGCAGCTGCAGGCCAGTCCGGCGAAAATTGCCAGCCGTAAAGCCTCGCAGAACGCCATCGAAGCCTTCGGCAAAATCCTGCCGGAATATCTGGGCGGCTCCGCTGACCTCGCTCCAAGCAACCTCACCATGTGGTCCGGCTCGAAGCCGATCAACGAAGACGCGGCGGGCAACTACATCCATTACGGCGTGCGCGAGTTCGGTATGACCGCCATCGCCAACGGTATCGCGCTGCACGGCGGCTTCCTGCCGTACACCGCCACCTTCCTGATGTTCGTCGAGTACGCGCGCAACGCCGCACGTATGGCCGCGCTGATGAAGATCCGTCAGATCATGGTGTACACCCACGACTCAATTGGTCTGGGCGAAGATGGCCCGACGCACCAGCCGGTTGAGCAGATGGCCAGCCTGCGCGTGACGCCAAACATGAGCCTGTGGCGCCCGTGCGACCAGGTTGAGTCAGCGGTAGCGTGGAAGTACGCTATCGAGCGCGTTGACGGCCCGTCGGCGCTGATCTTCTCGCGTCAGAACCTGGCGCAGCAGGATCGTAGCGCTGAGCAGCTGGCTAACGTGGCGCGCGGCGGTTACGTGCTGAAAGACAGCCAAGGTACGCCAGAGCTGATCCTGATCGCCACCGGTTCAGAAGTGGAACTGGCGGTGGCGGCGTTTGAGCAGCTGACGGCGGAAGGCCGCAAA
>NZ_JALMEU010000025.1:0-1076 GCF_028048155.1 Pantoea leporis | reverse complement strand
AAAGAGCAATTTCAGCGTAACAAACTGCACGTAAACGTGGGCACCATCGGTCACGTCGACCACGGTAAAACCACCCTGACTGCAGCAATTACTACCGTACTGGCTAAAACCTACGGCGGTAAGGCAAGCAAATTCGATGAGATCGATAAAGCGCCAGAAGAGAAAGCACGTGGTATCACCATCAACACTTCTCACGTTGAATACGAAACCCCGTCTCGCCACTATGCGCACGTTGACTGCCCAGGCCACGCCGACTATGTGAAAAACATGATCACCGGTGCTGCGCAGATGGACGGCGCGATCCTGGTTGTTGCTGCGACTGATGGCCCAATGCCACAGACCCGTGAGCACATCCTGCTGGGTCGTCAGGTTGGCGTTCCTTACATCATCGTGTTCCTGAACAAGTGCGACATGGTTGATGATGAAGAGCTGCTGGAACTGGTAGAGATGGAAGTACGTGACCTGCTGTCAGCTTATGACTTCCCAGGCGACGACACTCCAATCGTACGTGGTTCTGCTCTGAAAGCGCTGGAAGGCGACGCTGAGTGGGAAGCTAAGATCATTGAGCTGGCTGAGCACCTGGATACTTACATCCCAGAGCCAGTTCGTGCAATCGACAAGCCGTTCCTGCTGCCAATCGAAGACGTATTCTCAATCTCTGGCCGTGGTACCGTTGTTACCGGTCGTGTTGAGCGCGGTATCGTTAAAGTGGGCGACGAAGTTGAAGTTGTTGGCCTTAAAGACA
Source organism: Pantoea leporis (assembly GCF_028048155.1). Taxonomy (NCBI): domain Bacteria; kingdom Pseudomonadati; phylum Pseudomonadota; class Gammaproteobacteria; order Enterobacterales; family Erwiniaceae; genus Pantoea; species Pantoea leporis. Next base: position 331 of record NZ_JALMEU010000025.1, on the reverse strand, counting down.
CTGTGAAATCAACCTGTACTGGCGTTGAAATGTTCCGCAAACTGCTGGACCAGGGTCAGGCAGGCGAGAACTGTGGTGTTCTGCTGCGTGGTATCAAGCGTGAAGACATCGAGCGTGGCCAGGTTCTGGCTAAGCCGGGTTCAATCAAGCCACATACCCAGTTCACTTCAGAAGTTTACGTTCTGTCTAAAGATGAAGGCGGCCGTCATACTCCGTTCTTCAAAGGCTACCGTCCTCAGTTCTACTTCCGTACTACTGACGTGACCGGTGACGTTCAACTGCCAGAAGGCGTTGAGATGGTAATGCCAGGCGACAACGTAAAAATGACCGT
>NZ_JALMEU010000024.1:0-1357 GCF_028048155.1 Pantoea leporis | reverse complement strand
CGCGCCGCTGCTCAGGCTGCCGGTCACCGGGCCCGCGTTATCCAGCGCGCTGTCGATGGTCGGGTAGCGATCGAGGTCCGGATCGATGGTCAGCTGGAAGCTGTTCCAGCCGTTCTGGCCGGCGTTCTGCACCTCAAAGGTCCAGCTACCCTTCGCCAGCGTATCCGGCGTCCATGACCAGTCACCATTTGCATCAACGTTTACCGTGGTAGAGGCGTAGCTGCCGCTGCCGAGCTTGTAGCGCAGGGTGATGGTGCTGTTGGCCGGGCCGGTGCCGCGCAGGGTTGGCGTGCTGTCATCGGTGGACGCGCCGCTGCTCAGGCTGCCGGTTACCGGGCCGACGTCGTCCAGCGCATCGGTAATCACCGGTCCGGCGGCAGCAACGTACTTCAGAATAAATTTCCCGGTCCAGCCGCTGATAACGTCGCCGTTTTGCGCCTTCGCGTGAAACTCCCAGGTGCCGTTTTTGCTCAGCACCGGTGAGGTCCACTCCCAGGTGCCGTCCGCTTTAACGACGGTGCTGCCCACATTAACCCAGGAACCGCCCGCCAGGCCGTTCTGGAAGTGGATGATGGTGCCGGCCACGCCGGTACCGCGCAGGGTTGGCGTGTTGTCATCGGTGGTGTCACCGCTTGTCAGGCTGCCGGTTACCGCGCCAAAGTCGTCCCAGGCGCTGTCAATGGTTGGCTTCAGGTCCAGCGCCGGATCGATGGTCAGCTTAAAGCTGCTCCAGCCGCTCTGGCCGTCCTTCTGTACCTCAAAGGTCCAGCTGCCTTTTGCCAGCGTATTTGGCGTCCACGACCAGTTGCCGTCTGCATCCACGCTCGCGCTGTCGAGGGTGTAGCCACCGTTACCGAGCTTGTAGCGCAGGGTGATGACGCTGTTGGCCGGGCCGGTCCCGCGCAGGGTCGGCGTGGTGTCATCGGTGGACGCGCCGCTGCTCAGGCTGCCGGTTACCGGGCCCGCGTTGTCCAGCGCGCTGTCGATGGTCGGATAGCGATCGAGGTCCGGATCGATGGTCAGCTGGAAGCTGCTCCAGTCGCTCTGGCCGGCCTTCTGCACCTCAAAGGTCCAGCTGCCCTTCGCCAGCGTATCCGGCGTCCACGACCAGTTGCCGTCTGCATCCACGCTCACGCTGTCGAGGGTATAGCTACCGTTGCCGAGCTTGTAGCGCAGGGTGATAACGCTGCTGGCCGGGCCGGTGCCGCGCAGGGTTGGCGTGGTGTCGTCGGTGGACGCGCCGCTGCTCAGGCTGCCGGTCACCGGGCCCGCGTTATCCAGCGCGCTGTCGATGCTGGCGTTGCGATCGGCATTGGGATCGATGGTGAGCGTAAAGCTGCTCCAGTCCATCTGACCG
>NZ_JALMEU010000023.1:0-1519 GCF_028048155.1 Pantoea leporis | reverse complement strand
CGAAGCTGCAAAACGCGATGTCGGGACCGGTGATAAGCAACTGCCTGATATGTCCGCCTTCGGCTATTCGCGCAATGGGCAGAACGGCTGGTCAGTGCTGCCCAATGGCATGATCAGGCAGTTTGGCACCGTCACGCTGGCACCCGTCGGCAGCTTCAATAAACAGACCATCGCTGGCGTGGATTTTTATACTCACTATTATCGCGTTGCTTTTCCAAGGCAGTATCCGGGTGCGCAGGTGTCTACGCTCGCGACGCTCGCCAGTCCTTCCTATACAACGCAGGGATCGATGGCGGGCAGGTCCGTAGCCGTTCACAGAGATACTGATACCGGCAACGATGTTTCAAAAACGCGCTTCACCGTTGCTTATACGACAAACATTCCTGGTGAGGCACCTACCATTCACTTTGAATCTACGGGGTATTGATATGGCAAATCTTTATTTCAGTCCGACAGAGATGGGCTTTTTTTTAAAGGCGATGGAAAAGCCGCAGGATTCAGTTGAGGTATCTCCCGCCGCAGAGGAATTCCTGCGACGGGCTATTATCTGGGGAGCATCGGGATTCGAATTTGCAAAAGGAAATATTACCGTGACATATCCAGATTCTTTGCATGTATACGTCACGGATAATGACGCGCCATTGAATTTTTCGAGCGGTGAGGCCGGTTATTATCCTTAATAGTGTTCATGCTAACTACTACAGATAATACTTACCCTCACAAATTGAAATGGCTGTGCTCACCAGGCTTCAAATTTTTCCCTGAGCACCGCTGAAGCGTTATGTTTTCGGCGTGATTGGCCATTCAATATCGGGTGCTGAAGAGGTATTTACCCGAAAGAGCATGACCCTGTATTTCTGCCACGCCTCTAAACTTGATAATTCTTCAGCCGTTGCCATTGCGTACTTCTGGGCATCTTCTAATGGAGCTATAACTCTAGTCGCTTCTGCCATCAAATTAGCCTTTGTGGCCTCAGCAATAAGAGCCAGTTGCTCATTTGTTAACGGTGGAGGATCAGCCAGATACGGCAAACCTTGCTGATCCGTACTGATAACTTTCCCCTGAGCCTGCCCAATAACCATCTCTTCCCAGTATGAATCTGGGATTTCTTTCTGGTCTTCATGCACTTGTTGGAGGGTAAATCCTGATTCATTTGAATAGAACATATCAGATAGACCCCATCGCTAAGAATTTAAAGTAAATGACGCCATTAGCATCCACACCTGCAGATTTCGCGTACATCGTCACTTTATTAGTGTTGTAAGGCTGGCAGGAAAGGGTATATACGCCCTGTCCTATATCCTGAGCTATGAAAGTAAAACCCTCTGCTGCAAATGCCAAAGGAAGGGTAAATGTTCCAACGCCATTGCTCATTGAGACGGTGGCCGAGCCCTCCATTACTCGTTTTTTACCCGCAATATTAATGGCTGAAAAAACGTTTAACGTGCCATACATAGTAAACATGCCCATATCCGGTAGCTGGTTTACTCCTGCACCTACGCCCCGTTTCGCAGCTTCA
>NZ_JALMEU010000021.1:0-2557 GCF_028048155.1 Pantoea leporis | reverse complement strand
TGTGCTGTCGTCGGTGCTGCTGCCGCTGCTCAGGCTGCCGGTCACCGGGCCGACGTTATCCAGCGCGCTGTCGATGGTCGGGTAGCGATCGAGGTCCGGATCGATGGTCAGCTGGAAGCTGCTCCAGCCGTTCTGGCCGGCCTTCTGCACCTCAAAGGACCAGCTGCCTTTCGCCAGCCCGGACGGCGTCCACGACCACTTGCCGCCGCCGTCCACGCTTACCGTGGTGCTGGCGTAACTGCCGCTGCCAAGCTTATAGCGCAGCGTGATGGTGCTGTTCGCCGGGCCGCTGCCGCGCAGGGTTGGCGTGCTGTCGTCGGTGCTGCTGCCGCTGCTCAGGCTGCCAGTGTTCGGACCGAAGTCGTCCCAGGCACTGTCGATGGTGGCGTTGCGATCGGCGGTGGAGTCAATGGTTAGCTCATAGCTGCTCCACTGAGACTGCCCGCTTTTCTTCACCTCGAAGGTCCAGTCGCCGTCCGTCAGCGCCGGTGCGGTCCACGTCCAGTTGCCACTGCTGTCTACCTTGATCGTGCCCTCAAACAGGGTGGCCAGGTGGAAGTAGCGCAACAGAATGGTGCTGTTGGCCGGGCCGGTGCCGCGCAGGGTGGGGGTGGCGTCGTCGGTGATGCCGCCGTTGGCGATCAGGCCGGTATTCGCGCCAAAGTCATCCCAGGCGCTGTCGATAGTCGGCTTGCGATCCACGGTCGGGTCGATTGTCAGCTTATAGCTGCTCCAGCCGTTCTGGCCGGCCTTCTGCACCTCAAAGGTCCAGCTGCCGCTGGCCAGCGCATTCGGCGTCCACATCCAGTTGCCGCTGGCGTCCACGCTCACGCTGTCGTTGTTGTAGCCACCGCTGCCGAGCTTATAGCGCAGGGTGATGACGCTGTTGGCCGGGCCGGTACCGCGCAGGGTTGGCGTGGCGTCATCGGTGACGCCGCCGTTGGAAATAACGCCTTTGACGGCACCAAAATCATCATAGGCGCTGTCAATGGTCGCGTTGCGGTCCAGGGTCGGATCGATGGTCAGCTGGAAGCTGCTCCAGCCGTTCTGGCCGGCCTTCTGCACCTCAAAGGTCCAGCTGCCCTTCGCCAGTGTATTCGGCGTCCACGACCAGTTGCCCGCGTTGTCCACGCTCACCGTGGTGGAGGCGTAGCTGCCGGTGCCGAGCTTGTAGCGCAGCGTGATGGTGCTGTTGGCCGGGCCGGTGCCGCGCAGCGTCGGGGTGCTGTCGTCGGTGATCCCGCCGTTGGCAATGGTGCCGGTCACGGCGCCGAAGTCATCCCAGGCGCTGTTAATCACGGCATCGCGGTCCACGGTGGGATCGATGGTCAGCTGGAAGCTGCTCCAGCCGCTCTGGCCGCTCTTCTGCACCTCAAAGGTCCAGTTGCCTTTTGCCAGCGTATTTGGCGTCCATGACCAGGTGCCGTTTACGTCCACGCTCACCGTGGTAGAGGCATAGCTGCCGCCGTCCATTTTATAACGCAGCGTAATGGTGCCGCTGGCCGGGCCGCTGCCGCGCAGGGTCGGCGTGGTGTCGTCGGTGCTGCTGCCGCTGCTCAGGCTGCCGGTTACCGGGCCGACGTTGTCGAACGCGCTGTCGATGGTGGCATTGCGATCCAGGTTAGGATCGATGGTCAGCTGGAAGCTGCTCCAGCCGTTCTGGCCGTCCTTCTGCACCTCAAAGGTCCAGCTGCCTTTTGCCAGCGTATTTGGCGTCCATGACCAGTTGCCGCTGGCATCCACGCTCGCGCTGTCGATGGTGTAGCCACCGTTGCCGAGCTTGTAGCGCAGGGTGATAACGCTGTTGGCCGGGCCGGTACCGCGCAGGGTCGGCGTGGTGTCATCGGTGGTCGCGCCGCTGCTCAGGCTGCCGGTCACCGGGCCGACGTTGTCCAGCGCGCTGTCGATGGTCGGGTAGCGATCGAGGTCCGGATCGATGGTCAGCTGGAAGCTGCTCCAGCCGTTCTGGCCGGCCTTCTGCACCTCAAAGGTCCAGCTGCCTTTTGCCAGCCCGGACGGCGTCCACGACCAGTTACCTGCGTTGTCCACGCTCACCGTGGTGGAGGCGTAGCTGCCGGTGCCGAGCTTGTAGCGCAGCGTGATGGTGCCGTTGGACGGGCCGCTGCCGCGCAGGGTCGGGGTGGTGTCGTCGGTGCTGCTGCCGCTGCTCAGGCTGCCGGTTACCGGACCCGCGTTGTCGAACGCGCTGTCGATGCTGGCGTTGCGGTCCGCGTTGGAATCGATGGTCAGCTCGTAGCGGCTCCAGTTTTCCTGGCCGTCCTTCTTCACCTCAAAGGTCCAGTGTCCGTCCTCCAGATCTGGCGCGGTCCACGTCCAGTTCCCGCTGGCGTCCACTTTAACCATGATGCCGCCGCTGCGGTCGCCGTTGCTGTACTTCAGCGTGATGCTGCTGTTGGCCGGGCCGGTGCCGCGCAGCGTCGGGGTGCTGTCGTCGGTGGTCCCGCCGTTGGCAATGGTGCCGGTCACGGCGCCGAAGTCATCCCAGGCGCTGTTGATCACGGCATCGCGGTCCACGGTCGGATCGATGGTCAGCTGG
>NZ_JALMEU010000020.1:0-2621 GCF_028048155.1 Pantoea leporis | reverse complement strand
AATCTTTAATCTTTAATCTTTAATCTTTAATCTTTAATCTTTAATCTTTAATCTTTAATCTTTACTTGAGCTACTTGGTTAATTCCATAATCATGATTCTCAATGCTGGCTATGAGTTTCATGTTATAAGGGATTAAATTATCCTCTCCAGATGTCCAGTTTATAGATAAGTTTGTGGAGTAGCCTTGTGTTTCTTTGAGTTGATGGCTGTTCCTAAATAAGATATTTTCATATTTTATGCCAGAAAATATTTGAAAATGGCATTCTTTGACCATTGTTGGTGTTGTTTTTTTGATTGGACTTTAGTATGGGCCAAATTGACGCTGGTATTGTCAATGTGTTGTCATTCCCTTGTTTTCCGCTTTCAGAAATACTGTGATCTACAATGTCATTAATTCCAATGTTATTTCGTGGGATAAAATTAAATACGGCGTCATATATTCCAGCGTTTTTTTTAGCTATCGCCTGGATCTTCTCCCAGCTTGCTCTCAATGCCGGCTTATCCAGTGCCTCTTCACACTCGGCCGCCGCGCTACCCATCCATTTACGCCAGGCATTCTGGCGCAGTTCACGTGCGAAGTTACCACACGGCGCAGGCGTGCCCGTTCCGTCAAGATCGTTGAAGCTGTACGCCGTGTCGGCGATGGTTACTGCCAGCTCAGAGTCACCGCTGCCCAGCAGGCTACGATCATTGATATTGGCGCTGCCTACCAACACCCAGCGATCGTCAACGATCATTAGCTTGCTGTGCACATAAATCTGCTCAGTAACTGGCTGGCCGTTGAGCTCGCCGTAGTCGCGCAGGTTCAGCAGTGTGACGTAGGTGTAGCAGGCCTCAATATCGATCCTTAGATAGCTGTCGCCGCAGTCTTTCTCTAGTTCCGGAATGCGGCGATGCCACTCTTTGCGCGGCACCTGTTTTTCTTCCAGTTGTTGTTTCACCCACAGGCTGCGGCGGATGCGGTTGAGTAGGCTGTGCGAGCCGAATACCAGTGACTGCCGCGTCAGGTGGATTTGCGACACGATGGTCGGATCGTCGAGCCGGCCTTCCGGGTATACCGGTAGCATGTCCATTTCCGTTCTCAGCATGAGGAATTCCGGATAGGATAATTTGAAAAGCAAAAATTAGCCTTTGGTTCATTTTGATAATTCAAAAGAGTCATATCCTTCGTTACCAGGATAAAAAAGAGAGTGTTTTTCCCCATAAAAAAATCTGATAGAGTCATATGCTAAAATCTCAGATGTTCCATAGTATGGGGAAGGTTTGAATACTTTATTACCTCTACTGTCATAAATAATGAAAAAATAGTCTTCATCTTTGATGTATTTGAATAATGACATAGGGGAGAGTATTTTTATGCGGTACACGACAACTTTATATTTCATGTCAGGGCTGATTTCTTGAAATATTTTAGTATATGTTGGCCTTATTATTGTTGACGGAAAGAAAATCCATGCAATAAATAATAGCGCTGCAATGATTTTTATTTCAGTTAACGCCCTCATAACTTTATTACCTTATCTTTTGGAAGAGGTTCCATCCATAGTACATCTGATAAAACAATGAAGTCCCCGCCAGTGTTATGTTTTTCTTGCCAGCGACGAAAGTCAGAGTTAAATATGGGTACGAATCCTGAGTAATTTCGAACTAGTAATCCCCATACTCCAGAAAGGTATGTTGACATATAGAATGCTGAAGTCTTTTTATCTAAGATGCGCTCTTTACTCCAAATTCCTAGAGGTTCGGAATTTCCGTCATCATCCACGAAATCGTATGAATCTTTTAAATAGAAACCTATTTTGTCGACTATAAATGTATTATCAATTATGTTTGTTCTACCTCTAATACAAACCTTTAATGTTGTGTTACCCATTGCGCCATACCATTCATTTATTGTGTCAAGTTTATTTCCAATTTTCATAATGTTCACTTGGGCATTAGCATCAAGTTCTCGAATGCTATCCGAATAACCTAGTTTTTTTTCATTGTTTTTATTTATATTTCCTTTGGATATTTGAAACTTCAGCCTCTCAATTCCTCTAACACTTTTCCATGTGCTGCGAAGTTCATTTACTCCTTTTTTAACTTGGTCATTTTGCATTGCCCAAGATATTTTAATAATATCGCTATTAACTTGTGTATCGGGTAAGTTTGTTGCATCATTTTTCAAAGCTGCTCGTTTTGATTGTTCAGTAAAAGCGTATGCTGGACTTATGCTAAACCAATGCCGCATAAGTTTTGCGGCTACACTCCAATTCATTTTATCCATCGCGTCAGGAATCATATCGATATGAAAAAATTCCACCTCAACTTCTTTAGTTTTTTTATTCATCAAAGTTGAAGTGGTCGTAGTGGCTAAATTCATTATCTTACTCCTGCTCTTATTTGATACACATAATCGAGAGTTATTATTTCTTCCACGTCTGTTTTAACTTCATGCGTCAATGCCTGACAGCTCATTCCATTAATACTTCCTGTCTGTGTAGTTATTCTCCATGCATAGTAAATATTATCGGCACTTGTATTGCTGTCAGTCACTCTGAAGCACGCCGAATTCAGTCCACATGAGAGAACTGGTAATGCAGACTGCATCGCTGGAATGTTTACTTCCATCTCCCGT
>NZ_JALMEU010000002.1:0-781437 GCF_028048155.1 Pantoea leporis | reverse complement strand
AGCCTGAGATCTTCATTCTGTGGATGAAAAGGGTCGTTTTCTGATTACAGTGAACATTAACACTGTTTATAGTGAACATTCTACTCTCTATAGTGAATAAACTACTGACTCCAGTGAACACTTTACTCATTATAGTGAACGCGATCACTTTCTGAGCCCTTGTGTGGTGCGGCCTGCGACGATCGGGGATCTCTTAGGATCTCTTTAAGATCTCTATATGATCTTTCTTTAAGATCTATTCACTGTATAACTTAATAACGCCCGGACTGACGCGGCTTTAGACCGGCAAAATGTTTAAAACAGCTCCATTACAATAACATCCCCTTTGATCCCACCAAATCATCAGTTATGTGCGATCAGGATCCTTATTCTTCTTCATAAATGAACAACTTCCTCATTATTATTCATTTTTAAGAAACTTTATCCCCGCGTAAAGTGAACTTCATCGAACAACACATCACTTATGACGAGGTTATATTTCATGACTGACAACGTTATCTCCCGCAACCCTACTACCGGCGACATCCTCGCAAGCTATCCGCTACAGAGCGCAGCCGAGTTGGAAGCCGCATTGCAGCAAAGTGCTGATGCCTATGCAGAGTGGCGCTATACCTCAATGCCACAGCGAGTGAGAGTGCTGCATCAACTGGCAGAACAGATCCGCCAACGTCAGGATGAGCTGGCAACCATGGCCACGCTGGAAATGGGCAAACCTATCGCTCAGGCACGTGCTGAAGTACTGAAATGCGCCAATCTGTGTGACTGGTATGCAGAGAACGGTCCGGCGATCCTTGCCGACAAACCAACATTGGTGGAAAACCAGCAAGCGTGGCAGTCATTTCGCCCGATTGGTGTGATTCTTGCTGTAATGCCATGGAACTTCCCTTACTGGCAGGTTCTGCGCGGCGCAGTCAGCATGTTGCTGGCAGGCAATACCTACGTGCTCAAGCACGCGCCGAGCGTAATGGGATCCGCCAACCTGATGAAGTCACTTTTTGACGCCACCGAACTGCCTAAAGGCGGCTTTACCGTAATCAACGTCGATAACGATGGCGTTTCAGCCGCGATCAAAGATCCGCGTATTGCCGCTGTAGCGGTAACCGGCAGCGTGCGTGCAGGCGGTGCAATTGCAGCGCAAGCCGGTGCGGTACTGAAGAAAACCGTGCTGGAACTGGGCGGCGCTGATCCTTTTATTGTGCTGGCGGATGCAGACCTGGATGCTGCAGTAGCCTCAGCGGTCACAGGACGCTATCAGAACACAGGACAGGTCTGCATGGCAGCCAAGCGCTTCATCATTGAAGAAAGCGTCTCAGAAGCGTTTGAGGCGCGTTTCAGCGCAGCGGTACAGGCATTGAAGATCGGCGATCCTTTGGCAGAAGATACCTACATCGGGCCAATGGCGCGTTACGATCTTCGTGACGAGCTGGATAATCAAGTGCAGCAGACCATCAAGGAAGGCGCACGTCTGGTATTAGGCGGCCATAAAATTGACGGCCCAGGCAATTATTACGCCCCGACGATCCTCGCCGATGTCACGCCAGCCATGACCGCTTTCCAGCAGGAAATCTTTGGCCCGGTCGCAGCAATTAGTGTCGCTCGTGATGCACAACATGCCCTTGAGCTGGCGAACGACAGCGAATTCGGGCTGAGTGCAACAGTGTGGAGCGGCAACGAAGCGCTGGCCAACGAACTGGCGGAAAAACTGGAGACCGGCGCGGTATTTATCAATGGCAATGGTGCGTCAGATCCGCGAGTTGCGATTGGTGGCGTGAAGAAGAGCGGCTATGGTCGTGAACTGTCAAGCTTTGGCGTCCACGAATTCTGCAATATTCAGACGGTATGGAAAAACCGCCGCTAAGCATCACAGGGCGCGTCAGGCGCGTCCTTATTCCCATCCTCCGCCCCCAGATATCTCGCATCTCATACCGTTGCCCATCATTTAAAATGTTGTGGACCAGTTCAAAAAAACCACCAGTGGTATTACAAAGGTATTATATCCGGTGTTAGATTTGCCTCCACCTACACCGGGGAGTCCTTTTAAATGAAAACAACAATCCCAAAACTGTCGTTCATGATGTTTCTTGAGTGGTTTATCTGGGGCGCATGGTTTGTACCGCTCTGGGCATTTCTCAGCAAAAACGGCTTCTCGCCGGTTGAGATAGCCTGGTGCTACGCCTGTACTTCGATAGCCGCCATCCTGTCGCCGATCCTTGTCGGATCGCTGGCCGATCGCTTCTTCCAGGCGCAAAAAGTGTTGTCGCTGCTAACAATCGTCGGATCGATTCTGATGTTCTTCGCAGCTCAGCAAACGCATTTCGGCGGTTTCTTCCCGTTGCTATTGCTGTATGCGCTCACTTACATGCCCACCATCGCCTTAACCAATAGCATCGCGTTTTCGCACGTCGCGGATGTGGAGCGTGATTACCCGCGCATTCGCGTTATGGGCACACTTGGCTGGATCGCGTCTGGCATCGTTTGTGGTTTCCTGCCGCCGCTGCTGGGCTATGGCGATATCTCAGCCAGCAACGTGCCGTTATTGATCACCGCCGCAAGCTCGCTATTACTGGGCATTTTTGCCCTGACGTTGCCCGCCACCGAGCCGAAAAGCACCGGCAAATTCAGCCTGCGCGTCGCGCTTGGTCTGGATGCGCTGCATCTGCTGAAGGATCGCAGCTTCCTCGTGTTCTTCGTCTGCTCCTTCCTGTTCAGCATGCCGCTGGCGTTTTACTACATCTTTGCCGAAGGCTATCTGACGGAAGTCGGCTTGCCGCACGCCACCGGTTGGATGACGCTCGGCCAGGTTTCGGAAATCTTCTTCCTGCTGGCGCTACCGTTCTTCATCAAACGCTTTGGCATCGGCAAAGTGCTGCTGCTGGGATTAACCACCGCCGCACTGCGCTACGTGTTCTTCGTGTTCGGTGGCGATCAAAACATGCTGACTTACGGCTTGCTGTTCATGGGCATTCTGCTGCACGGCGTCAGCTACGATTTCTACTTCATCACCGCTTACATCTACGTTGATAAGAAAGCGCCAGTGGCGATGCGTAATGCTGCGCAAGGGCTGATCACGCTGGCCTGTCAGGGTATCGGCAGCCTGCTGGGTTACCGCCTTGGCGGCTATCTGATGCAGGAAATGTTCGCCTACGACCAACCCCGCGACGGGCAGACTTTCAACTGGGCAGGCATGTGGATGTTTGGCAGCGTGATGATCGTAATGATCACCATCGCCTTTATCGTCCTGTTCCGCGACGGCAAAAAACGCAGCGATGAACTTACCGCTTTCGAAAATTCAGCAACCGCTGACAGCCATAAATAAGAGATTTCACCATGACGATGACAACGCAAGAAAAACGGATTTTAGGCGCGTTTTACGGCCAGGCGCTGGGCGATGCGATGGGCATGCCATCCGAATTATGGCCGCGCTCACGCGTGAAGCAGCACTTTGGCTGGATCGATCGCTTCCTGCCTGGTCCGGCTGAGAACAACGCCGCCTGCTACTTTGGCCGGGCGGCCTTTACCGACGACACTTCGATGGCGCTGGCATTGGCTGATGCGATCGTCACTCACGACGGCGAGATCAACGCCCAAACCATTGGTGCGAATATTTTGCAGTGGGCCGAGTCGTTTGATGCCTTCAACAAGAACGTGCTTGGACCGACCTCAAAAATCGCGCTCAAAGCTATGAAAGCCGGCACACCGGTGTCGCAGCTGGAAAATAACGGCACGACTAACGGCGCAGCGATGCGTGTGTCACCGCTCGGCTGTCTGCTGCCAGCACGCGATTTTTCGGCATTCATCGATGCCGTCGCACTGGCGTCGAGTCCTACGCACAAATCGGATGTCGCGATTTCCGGCGCGACGGTGATTGCGTGGGCTGTTTCACGCGCCATTGACGGTGCCAGCTGGGCAACCATCCGCGATGAACTGCCTGCGATCGCACGCGCGGCGCAGGAAAAGCGTGTCACCACCTTTAGCGCATCAATGGCGGCACGCCTCGAACTGGCGTTAAGCGTGGTCGCGCAGGGCAGGGGCGTGGAATCCACCATGCAGCAGATTTACGATTTGGTGGGCACCGGCACCGGCACCATTGAATCGGTACCGGCGGCGATTGCGATGGTGGAATTGGCCGAGACCGATCCTAATCGCTGCGCGATCCTTTGCGCTAACCTCGGCGGCGATACCGATACCATCGGCGCGATGGCGGTGGCCATTTGCGGCGCGCTGCACGGCATCGACAGCATCGACGTTGCCTTGAAAGCCGAGCTGGATGCCGCTAACGCGCTGGATTTCACTCGTTACAGCGCTGCCTTCACGCGTTTCCGCCAGCAGCGCGAGGCCGCTTATGTTGACGCCTGATGATCTGCAGAGACTTGAAAGCCGTCTGCCAGTGCTTGTGATTGGTGCGGCGGTAGTGGATGTGATTGCTGATGCTTACTCGTTGCCCCATCGTGGCAGCGATATTGAGCTCCACCAGCAGGGCGTCAACGTGGGCGGCTGTGCGCTGAATGTGGCGATTGCGCTGCACCGGCTTGGCATCCCGTCCATCAATGCGCTGCCGCTCGGCAACGGTACCTGGGCCAGCATTGTGCGGCAGAAGCTGACGGAATATGGCATCCACAGCGTGCTGGAAACGGCGAAAGGCGATAACGGCTGGTGTTTGGCGTTAGTGGAACCTGATGGCGAGCGCACCTTTCTGTCAGTGAGCGGTGTGGAAAATCAGTGGGATGCAGCGCTGCTGAACACGTTGCCGCAGCCGGCCAATCGCTGGATCTACCTTTCCGGCTATCAGCTCACCAGCAAAAGCGGTGATGTGCTGATCGCCTGGCTGGAGCAGCAAAGCCAGCCGTATCAGCTGCTGGTGGATTTCGGTCCGCGTCTGGCGGATATCGGTGATGCGCAGTTCGAACGCGTTATGGCGTGCCATCCACTGATTACAGTGAACAGACATGAAGCCGAACTGCTGTGGCATGAACGTTTGAATCAAACAGAACCCATTGATGCGCATCAGTTAATGACGTGCTGGCAGCAGCGATTCGGCGGCGCGATGGTGGTGCGACTTGATAGCGAAGGCGCCGGTTTCGTTAACGCGGAAACACAGGGCTGGATGCCGGCGCTGCCGACAAAAGTGGCCGATACCATCGGCGCAGGCGACAGCCACGCGGGTGGATTACTGGCGGGATTAGCGTCGGGTTGGTCGCTGGCAGAAAGCGTCGCGCTCGGCAACGCGGTGGCATCTTATGTGGTGTCACAGCGCGGCGGTGATTGCGCGCCCGATCGCGCCACGTTAACAGCTTACTGGCAGCAGCGCCTTACTCCGCAATAAACACATACATATCGCTACGACAGTAGCTAATGCTGTACTCCAGCGGATTGCCCTGCGCATCTAACGCCAGCAGCTTGATCACCAAAACAGGCACGTTGTCGGGCAGGGCGATCTGCTGCTGCAGCGCCTCATCAGGCATGCGAGCACTCACTCTGCTTTGCGATTTTACCGGCAGAATTTGTTGCTGGTGGAAATAGTCGTAAAGCGAAATGCCAATCTCATCCGCATTAGCGATATAGCGCGCCGGCACCCAGGATTCTTCCACCGACACCGCTTGCTGATCGACATAACGAATGCGTTTCAGCAGATACACTTCGCTGCCAGTGTTCAGCCCCAATTTCTCAGCGATTTCTGCATCGCAATGGATTTTGCTTTTGTTAATCCACACGGTGTCGGGCTTTTTACCACGCAATACCGCTTGCTGCGACAAGCCTTTCGGCTCTTTCAGTGAGTACTCTAACTGGCTGCAGATTTGCGTACCGTAGCCTCGAGAGCGCAATACCACGCCCTCTTTTTCCAGCGCATCCATGGCTTTACGCACGGTAATGCGCGAAATGTTCAGCGACTGGCTGAAGTCACGCTCACTCGGCAGGATCTCTTCATGCACTAACAAACCATCACGCACCGCATCTTTGATCGCAGTGGCAAAGCGTCTGTACAGCGGCGTGCGGCTGTCATCAGCAAGGGTAGAAGTAAGCCGCGAAAATAGTGAAGTTTGGTCGGTCATAATGTGCGTGTTCACCTAATCCGGTAAGCGGATGAAAGCGTTATGATACTGACTTTTAAGCGGTCGCGAACCATTTTTGGGCTCTTTATCTTAGAGTTAACAAATAGTACAATACTTAAAATTTCCAGACCCGTTAAAGATATGAAATTTATAAAAAAAATTAGAGAATTAAATAGAAAAAGAAATTATTTCAAGAAAAGGTTGAAGTATAAAATTGCTTTGTATAAAGCGACAAAAAAATGGCATCGAGAGCCATCAGTAAAAATTTCACCATCGGAAGTACGTACAGTGCTGATGATTAGAAACGAAGGTAAAATTGGTGATGCAATCGTATCAACCTGCATACTTCGAACAATGCATGAAGCTGGGATAAGTATTGATGTTTTAGCGATTAAAGCAAATGAAATGGTTTTCTCAGATAACCCTTTTATCAGGAAAATTTATTTAACGGAAGAAATGGATTATCAAGACAGGTATAACCATGCGATTCCCGATGACTTAATTAATACATTGAAAGAAAATAACTATGATTTGATGATTGATACGGGTATTTGGGATACAGGGCTATATATGCCGCATATGATACAAGCTATCTCACCCAAAATTTCATTAGGTTTCAATAAAGAAAAGTGGCTATCGCATTACGACGTAAATATTAGGTTCAATCACTATGAACATCATGTAAAAGAAATTTATGCTCGTATTATTAACTACCTTGGCGTCCCAGGTGCTTCGCAGCAAAGGTACGAAGTGTATTATAAGCAATCAATCACAGATGAAGTTAAAGCAATCGATTTTTTTAAAAAAGAGAGTAAAAAAGTTATTATAAACATGTACGCAAGCCACAATGATAGGAATTTAACACCCCAACAAACACAAGAAATAATTAGTGGTGTCTTATCAAAAAATAAAGATGCAGATATTATGGTCCTGGATTATAAAAAAAAATTTATCAATGACTTCTTCCACGGCGCTTACGTTTATCATGTGCCCTCTTTTTATCATGCTATGGCAACGATAAACTTAGCCGATCTGATCATATCACCTGATACGGCAGTTGTACATGTTGCAGCTATGTATGACAAACCGTTGATTGGTATTTATCGCGATATCTCTGATAACAATAAATTATGGTCGCCAGGTTACAGGAATGGTCATCAAATTTTCACATCAACTTTTGTTGTTGGAGAAGATGCATTATTGGTCGATAATGTTTTAAATGCTATTGACAAATTTGACTTAAATTAGAGCAATCAAGCATAGAGTGAGCATCATAAATTCGCAAATTTTTTAGTTTTGTCTTGCACTCTATGCCTGTTATTTCTGTTCAGATTTAAGCGCTAACTTAGCGCTATTCTAGCGCTCATCAAACGGCACGCCACCTTTCGACTTATGATGTTTTGGCGTTTCGATAATGGAAACCGTCACTGAATTAGCATCGATCTCAAACGAATCTGCCACCGCCGCGGTGACGGCTCTCAACAACTTCTTTTTCTGCTCAATCGTGCGACCTTCTGCCGCATACACAACGATTTCTGGCATCTCTGCTGCTCCATAAAGTAAACGTTCGTTTTCAGCATAGCGCAGCAAAAGCACTGCGCGCAGCGTCAATCACCCGTCTTTGCCAGCAATCTGTGTTGAAATGTGTATTGTTATGTTATAACGTAATTAACTCACATAATATGTAGCGGATTAAGTCGGAAATATTAATGAAATCAATGAAAAATTTGCTTATCGCTTCGGCGTTAGGCCTGGCTTCTTACGCCTCAATGGCGGCTGAACATCAGGATAAAACGGTGCGCATTGCGGCACCGTTTGAAATCAAAGGCGCCGATCCCGCACTCTCCGGCGACATTTTGTTGCGGATGGATGTGGTGGAAACGCTGGTGGAAGTGAACGAACGCGCCGAGCCCATTCCGGCGCTGGCGCAAAGCTGGCAGGTATCGGCAGATGGTTTGCAATGGCAATTGAATTTGCGTCCCAACGTGCGCTTCCATGATGGATCGCCATTGGATGCGGCCGCGGTGGTGAAATCACTCAACACCGCGCGCAGCAAAGCGGGTCTGCTGGATAAAACGCCGATCACCGCTATCAGCGGGGAAGGGCAACGCGTCACCATCACCTTGAGCGAACCTTTCACGCCGCTGCTTTCGGTATTAGCAGAGAGCCGTTCCCAGATTCTGGCGTTGGCTAGCTGGGATGCGCAGGGCAACATCACCCGCATCATCGGCAGCGGCCCGTTTATGCTGACGTCATTCCAGCCACCGCAATCGCTGGCAGTAAAACGTTTTGACGATTACTGGGGCAAAAAGCCAGCGATTGCGGCTGCCAGCTATCTCTCTTCCGGGCGCGCCGAAACCCGCGCCTTGCTGGCGGAGAGCGGCGACGCGGATTACGTATTCAACCTGGATGCTGCCAGCCGTCAGCGTTTAGCACGCAAGCCAGCGCTGCAGCTGCCCGCCATTCCGGTGCCGCGCACGCTGATGCTGAAACTGAATGCGGGCGATCCGCTGTTAGCCGAACAGCCGGTGCGTGCAGCGATCAGCATGGCGATTGACCGTAACGCGCTGGCGATGGCGGTATTGCGTTATCCGGGCGCGGCCACTCAGTTATTCCCGCCGAATATGGGTGAATGGCACAACAACGCACTGCAACCATTGCAATTCAATCCGCAGCAGGCGGCACAGCAACTGCAGGCGGCGGGTTGGAAAATGGGTGCAGATGGCGTGTTAGCACGTAACGGCCAGCGCTTTAGTGTGACGCTGCTGACCTTCCCCGATCGTCCCGAACTGCCGCTGATGGCGATGGTTATCCAGCAGCAGCTGCGCAAAGTCGGCATTGAAGTGAAGATCAACTCCACCAACGCCAGCGAAATTCCGGCGCAGCATCACAGCAATCGTCTACAACTGGCGCTGTTTTCCCGCAACTTTGCACTCACGCCTGATCCCACCGGCACGTTACTGCAGGATTATGCGGAAAAGGGCGGCGACTGGGGCGCGATGAACTGGCATCCGACCGGTTTTAGCGCGGCGTTGCACAGCTTAACGCAATCCACTGACTCGGCAGAACGTGCGCAGGCACGTAACCTGATCACTGCCTCGTTACAGCAAGATCTGCCGGTGATCCCGATTGCCTGGTATCAGCAATCGGCCGCGATTAACAGCAAGCTGAAAAACGTCACGCTCGATCCGTTTGAACGCCACTTTGGTCTGCGTCAGATGCAGTGGGAGCAATGATGTTCAAACTACTTGGCTGGCGCGTAGCGCAGGCGGCTTTTGTGGTGTTGGCGGTGGGACTACTCACCTGGTTTTTGGTGCAGTCCTTGCCCGGCGATATGGCATGGCGTATTGCCAGCGGTCGTTATGGCTACGATCGGGTGGATGCCAGTGCGGTGGCGCGGGTGCAGCAGGAGCTAAGTGACTCGCTGCAGCAGGGCAGCGCGTTGCTGCACTGGCTATTCGATCTGATGCAGTTCAACTTTGGTCGCTCGCTGGTCTCCGGCGAACCGGTGATGGATGAACTGCGCTGGCAGCTGAGTCAAACGCTGGCGCTGGCAGGTTCATCGCTTTTCCTGACGATTCTGTTCACTTTGCCGCTGGGTATTTGGGCGGGATGTCACGCCAATGGCAAGCTCGACCGCGCGTTATTCTGGCTGAGCGCGCTGCTGAAATCGGTGCCGCATTTTGCGCTGGGCATGCTGCTGATTGTCCTGCTGGCGCTGCAGCTCGATTGGCTGCCCAGCGCCGGGCATGGCGAGCTACGTCATTTTATGTTGCCATCGTTGACGCTGGCATTGTCGTTAACCGCGGTGGGCGTGCGCGTGGTGCGTGAAGCCACGTATCAGGTTGTCAGCTCGGGCTATTACCGCTGGGGCGCGCAGAAAGGATTAGCGCCCGCAACGCTATTGCGTCGTCATGGATTGCGCAACCTCGCATCGCCGGTATTGACCTGGTTCGGCATGCAGTTTGTCTGGCTGGTGGAAGGTGTGGTGGTGGTAGAAACGCTGTTTGCCTGGCCTGGCATTGGTCACGCGCTGGTGCATGCCATCTTCGCCCGCGATGTGCCGGTGATTCAGGCCAGCGCCATGACGCTCGGACTGCTGTTCGTACTGCTGAATATGCTGGTGGATGCAGGTTGTCATCTGCTTGATCCCAGAGGAGCGCGCGCATGACAATTTCATTTTCGCGTCTTATCGGCCTGCTGCTGTTGTGCTTGCTGCTTGGTTTCGCCTTCCTGCTGCCCCTGATTCATCACGGCGATCCGCTGGAACAGGATCTGCTGCAGATGCTGCACGCGCCGAGCGGCGCCAATCTTCTCGGGTTTGATCATCTTGGTCGCGACATGCTGCCGCGCCTCAGTGCCGCGTTGCGCCTTTCGCTGGGTCTCGCGGCGTTGTGTGTGATGAGCGCGCTGCTGGTGGGCGTGCTGGCTGGCGTATTCAGCGCACTGTATGGCGGCTGGCTGGATCGTCTGCTCAGCATGCTCGGCGATATGTGTCTGGCGCTGCCGGGATTGCTGCTGGTGCTGCTGTTAGCGGCGATTGCGCCGGATTCTCCCGGCATGTTGTGGCTGGGGATTTCGCTGGTGCTGTGGGTGGAGTTCTTCCGCGTCACGCGCGCAACCCTGCGCCCGATTGTGCAGGCACCCGGCATGCAGGCCTCAAAGTTGCTCGGTTTTTCGGCGTTCTACCGTTTCCGCCGACACCTGTGGCCAGCGTTAGCGCCGGTATTAACCACGTTGACTCTGTTCTCGTTCAGCAGCGCCATCATGGCGGTCTCTGCACTTGGCTTTATCAGCGTCGGCGTACGTCCGCCGACGCCAGAGCTGGGTTTGATGATGACCGAACTGCTGCCGTTTGCCTGGGAAGCACCGTGGCTGCTAATGCAGCCGGTAATCGCGCTGTTTCTGCTGTTGATCAGCCTGAATCTGTTAATGAAAAAGGAGCGTAAATGAAAGGATTACAGGTTATCGGCATCAGCGTCACAACCGCCAGCGCTACGCTGGTGGAACCGGTTGATTTCACCCTGCAGCCCGGACAACCGCTGACCTTGCTGGGTGAAACCGGTTCAGGTAAAAGCCTGCTGGCACAAGCGGTCATGGGCATTTTGCCTGACGATTTACAGTCCAGCGGTACGCTAATCATCAACGAACAGCGTTTTACCCTGCCGCAGGATGCCGGATTGTTGCGTGAATTATGGGGCCGCACATTAGCGTCGCTGCCGCAGGAGCCGTGGCTGTCGCTGGATCCCACCATGTCAGTGCTGCAGCAGGTTGCGGAAGGCTATCGTTATGTACGCGGAAAGGCGAAATCCACCAGCGCACTGTCGGCCCAGCGCGATTTACAGCAGCTTGGTTTACAGGACGCGGCGCCGCGTTTTCCGTGGCAACTCTCCGGCGGGATGGCGCAGCGCGCCGCCTTTGCCGCCGCACGGGCAGGTGGCGCGGAGATACTGATTGCCGATGAACCCACCAAAGGGCTGGATGTGGCACGTCGTGATGAAGTAGCCGCTTTGCTGCGCCGGGAAGTGGCCGACGGCGGCACACTGCTCACCATCACTCACGACATCGCGCTGGCACGCCAGTTGGGTGGTGTGGTGATCGTGATGCATAAAGGCAAGGTGATTGAGCAGGGCAGGGCGGAACAGGTGTTACATGAACCGCAGCAGCGCTATACGCGTGAATTACTCGCCGCCGATCCCACCGCCTGGCCTGCACGGCAACAAACCGTTATGGGCAGTAAACCGGTGGTGAGCGCTGAGGGCATCCGCTTGCAGCGCGGCGGTAAATCGCTCGGCGTGCCGCAAGACTTCAGGCTGCACGCCGGGGAAATCGTTGGATTACACGGTGCCAGCGGCAGCGGTAAAAGTAGCTTTGGCGATGTGCTGCTCGGCCTGCTAACCCCGCAGCATGGCAAGGTGACGCGGCATGCGGCGGTCGATGGGCTGAAATACCAGAAGATTTATCAGGATCCGTCTGCGCTGTTCCCACCGACCCGCACGCTGGCGCAAAGCCTGGACGATGTGTTGCGCCGTCATCGCATCGCCTCCACGCGGCGGGATGCGCTGATGGAGCAATTGGCGCTGACGCCGGAACTGCTGACGCGTCGTCCCGATTCACTGTCGGGCGGCGAGCTGCAGCGCTTCTCGCTGTTACGCGTGATGCTGCTGGATCCGGTATTTCTGTTTGCCGATGAACCTACATCGCGTCTGGATCCGCTGGTGCAGCAGCAAACCATCCAGCTCATCACCTCGCTGGCGCGCGAGCAACAGTGCGCGGTGTTACTGGTGAGCCACGATCGCGATCTGCTGGAAAAGGGCACGCATCGTATGATCGCGATGGAGGCGGTCGCTTAACGTTCTGGCGGCTGGCTGTCGCCGTGACCGAGTGAACGCTGCATCACTACGGTATCCAGCCAGCGGCCATGTTTGAATCCCACCGATTTCATTACACCGGTGTGCTCAAAACCGAGCGCCCGGTGTAATCCCAGCGATCCGGCATTCGCGCTATCGCCAACAATCGCGATAATTTGGCGAAATCCCGCCGCTTCTGCCAGCGCAATGGCTTTTTGCAACATTGCGCGACCAATGCCTCTGCCGGTTTGCTGCTGATCGAGGTAAATCGAATCCTCCAGCGTAAAGCGATAGGCATAGCGCGGGCGATACGGCGCCAGATAGCAGTAACCCAACACCTGATCATCCTCCTGCGCCACCAGCCAAAAACCGCCGCGCTGCTGCACATCCTGCACGCGATTCTGCATTTCGCTCGCCGAAGGTGGTTCAGTTTCAAAGGTCGCGGTGCCGTGCAGCACATGCCAGGCGTAGATTTTCTGAATGGCAGCGGCGTGATGAGGTCGGGCGGGAATAATGTCCATATGTTCCTGATTCTTAGCGGCGAAAACCACAGCATGCCACCGCGCCGCACGCGAATCATCGGATTTAATAATAGGAAATTCTGATGGTCACTCTGCAATTCCATAGTGGCGCCATTTATGGCGACCTGACCCACCGACACTCAATTCTGCTCCGACAACTGCACCGCCATGGTATCCGCCTCTAAGGCTTCGAACACATGCGGTTCGTCAGCGGGATAGCAAATGTAGTCGCCGGGATGCAGTTCGACCGGCGCATCGCGCGGCCCAACCAGCGCCCGGCCACGCGCGATTATCACATGCTCCACCGAGCCCGGCGGATGCGGTTTTGAATCGCGCGGCGCGCCCGGTTGGCTGGTGATCAGATAGAGATCGCGGCGTCCGCCGGGCGGGCAACTTGCCAGCAAAGCTGCCTGATAATCCGCCATCTCCGCCGAGACGATCATGCCTTCGCCACGGCGAATTACCTGCAATCGCTTCACTTCCGGCTCCATCAAACGCGCGAAAGGAATGTTCAGCGCCACACACAGCGCCCACAACGTTTCAAGGCTGGGATTGCCATTGCCCGCTTCGAGTTGCGACAGCGTAGATTTGGCGATGCCGGCGCGACGCGCCACCTCTGTCAGTGAAAGCCCCGCGCGCTGACGTTCGCGCAGTAATCCGACAGCAATAATATCAATTGGCGTGGTCAAACCCTCTCCTGTTCTTTATATCGAACGATTTGTTCGTCTTGTAAAACGATTCTGGCGCGTTCATTATAACGGCTTTCCTGTTCGATATGAGATCAAATTGTGATGCGTCTGGGTGTAGTACCGCTTGATCGCGGAGTAATAAAAGCCATTTTCCTGGTTTGTCTTGCCGACGGCATTGTCGGGCTCTCTTACGGTTCGCTGGCGGCAGCGGAAGGGTTTCCGCTGTGGGTGCCGATTGCACTATCAACGCTGGTGCTGGCGGGCGCGTCGGAATTCCTGTTTATCGGCATCGTGGCTGGCGGCGGCAGTCCGTTAACGGCGGCGGCGGCGGGTTTGCTGGTCAACGCGCGTCATCTGCCGTTTGGCATTGCGGTGAAAGATCTGGTTGGTAAAGGCAGCCGCAGTTTGTTGGGATGCCACATCATGAATGATGAAAGCGTGGTGTTTGGTATTTCCCAGCCAAAACTGGCGCAACGTCGTGCCGCGTACTGGATTTGCGGATTAGGTATTTTCACCATCTGGCCGCTGTCGGTCATTGGCGGTGCGGTGATCGGGCGCTTTATTCCCGACGTATCGGCCATTGGTCTGGATGCGGTGTTCCCAGCGATCCTGATTGCCCTGATATTCCCGGCGCTGCGTCAGCGTCGTACGCTGATCCCCGCTACGCTCGGCACCACGCTGTCTGTGCTGGCGACACCGTTTGTGCCAGCGGGCATGCCGGTGCTGTTTTCACTGCTGGGATTACTGAGCTGGCGGGAGCGTAAAAATGCAAAATAATCTGATCATTGGCGGCATCGCGCTGCTGGCGGTAGGCACTTATGCGATTCGTTTCGCCGGTTATCGTCTGGGCAGCCGCATGCAGATGTCGGATCGCGCACGCAATATGCTATCCGATGCTGCCACCGTTTTGCTGCTGGCGGTGGCCGTTACCACCGCGCTGTTTGAAGGCACGCATTTTGCCGGCGTGGCGCGCATCGCCGGCGTGCTGTTTGCGGTGTTTTTGGCCTGGCGGCGCACACCGCTAATCCTGGTGATTATCGGTGCCGCACTAATGACCGCGTTGCTACGTTACTTCGGCGTGCCCTGATCGCGCCAGGTTTGCGCGCGTAATTCATATACCAAACTGGCGGGCGCGCCCGGGACATCGTGAACCTGGCCGTAACAGCGCAGTCCCGCCTTTTCCAGTACCTGCTGTGATGCTATATGATCCTGACGCACCGCCGCATCAATAACCGGAAGCTGGCATTCATCGAAGCCATAAGCGATAACCCTTCGTGCAAACTCCGTGGCGAAACCTTTTCCCCACGCCTCTTTCGCCAGACGATAGCCAAGATTGTTTACCGGCTTGCCAGCAAACTCGCGCACCGATAAACCACCAAATCCGATAACCTCATCCGGCTGTTCCCGCAGGCAAATTGCCCAGTTACCAAAGGGAAAGGATTGCCAGTGCGCCAGCCAGCGATTTAACACCTCCTCTGCAAAGGCTAAATCGGGAAACGGACCCGCCGGATTGAACATATTGGTAGCGGGATCGCCATAGATGGCAAACAGGCGCTGAACATCGGTGGGTTCAACCGGACGAAGAAACAAACGTGATGAAGTGAGTTGCATTGTCGTAACCTTTTGTAGCCGAGATCGGCGTTATCTTCCTGATGAGTTTTGTTACTGTGATACTCCACGGATTACTAGCATAGAGGAAAACGTATGAAACCGCGTTTAGCCCGCTGTGATGAAACGGCCACGTTGTGGCGCATCCGCAACCTTGCCATTCGCCACGGTTGCCGGGGCGTTTATCCCGCTGATGTTATCAGTGCATGGACACCCGATGCGTTACCGTCCGGCTATTTCGAGGCGGTCAGAAGCCATCCGTTTTATGTTGTTGAGGATGCTGAATATGGCGTGGCCGCGACCGGATTTCTTGACTTGCACAACGGCAGCGTTGAAGCGATCTTCACGCTGCCCGCCTGCAACGGCAAAGGTTATGCCAGCGCCATCATGCAGGTAATCATCGATGAAGCGCGTCAGCGGGGTTTTGATAAACTGACACTCGCCGCCACGCCCAACGCGAGCGGCTTTTATCTGCGTCACGGTTTTCGTGTGGTGCGTGAGACGCTTTATCCCTCGGCGCTGGCACAAGCCGATCTTCCCTGCGTCGAAATGGTACGCGAGCTTTAAGGCTAAAATGAAAAAAAGTGAAAACAACAAGGACGGCGCGAATATGGTCATTAATTGCGTAGCGTATCGCCACGGTAAGCGTGAAGAGCATGTCGACATCGCTGATATTAGTGAAGTATTAAAAGAAGAGAAATCCTTTGTCTGGATGGGTTTGTACCAACCCGAACCGGCCTTTATGCAGACGCTGCAGCAGGAGTTCAGCCTGCACGAACTGGCAATTGAAGATGCGCTGGTAGCGCATCAGCGACCAAAGATTGAGCAGTACGGCGATTCGGTATTTATTGTGGTAAAAACCGCGCACATGGACGATATGCAGCGCATCACCTTCGGCGAAACCCACTTCTTCCTTGGCAAAAACTTCCTGATCACCGTGCGTCACGGTTCATCGGAAGGTTATGCCGACATCCGCACCAAAGCCGAAAAGAACCACGCATTACTGTGTGAAGGTCCGGGTTATGCGCTCTATTGCATCCTCGATTTCATCGTCGATAACTACAGCAAAATCACCGAATCACTTAACGATCGCATTGGCGGGCTGGAACAGGGCATGTTTACTACGCGTTTTGACAGCGACGCGTTGCAAAACGTCTATCATCTGCGCCGTGAACTGCTGGCGCTACGCAATGCGGCGCTGCCGGTGACGGAAATCTGCCAGCAGCTGGTGCGCTTCCACGAAGATATCATCCCGAAAAATCTGCGCGCCTATCTGCGTGACGTACAGGACCACGCGCATCACGTGATGATCGATGCGGAAGACATGCGCGAAATGCTCACCAGCGCGATGCAAGTGAATCTGGCGCTGGTGTCGGTGCAGCAAAGCGAAGTAAACAAAAAGCTCGCCGGTTGGGGGGCGATCCTGATTGTACCCACCATCATTTTCAGTATGTACGGCATGAACTTCCCCGATATGCCGGAGTTGCACACGCACTTTGGCTATCCCGCCGTGGTGGGCATTACTGTTGTTATCTGCTGCGTGATGTGGTGGCGGCTGAAAAAGGCCGGTTGGCTTTAACCGCTGAATGCCTGCATTTTTTACAACTTCCTGCGATCTGGAGCGAAAGATGTCCTTTAATATTGGTCTGCTGCTGTTCCCCAACCTCACGCAGCTCGATCTCACCGGTCCGTGGGAAGTGTTTGCCCGCATGCCCAACGCTAACAATTATCTGATTTGGAAAGATCGCCAGCCGGTGATGTCGGATCGCGGTCTGGCGATCGTACCCACCGTGACCTTTACCGATTGCCCGCAACTCGACTTGATCTGCATTCCCGGCGGTCCCGGACAAATTGCGCTGATGGACGATGACGAAACGCTGGATTTTGTCCGTCGTATGGCGGAGAACGCAAAGTGGATAACTTCAGTGTGTACCGGTTCGCTGGTGTTAGGTGCTGCGGGATTGTTGCAGGGATATCGCGCGACGTCGCATTGGGGTTCGCTTGATCAACTGAGCTTGCTCGGTGCCACGCCGGTAGCCGAACGCGTTGTGCGCGATCGCAACCGCATCACTGGCGCGGGCGTCACCTCGGGCATTGATTTTGCGTTAACCGTAGCGGAAGAGCTGCTTGGACGTGAAATCGCAGAAAATATCCAGCTGCAGATGGAGTACGATCCGGCGCCGCCATTCCATTCAGGTTCACCGCGCAGCGCCTCGCCGCAACGTTTGGCCGAGGCAAAAAGCCAGATGCAGGATTTTATTGCTCGCCGACGTGCGGCGACAGAAAGTGCCGCTGCACGGCTCAAGCGCGAGGAGTGAAAGCTGGCGATTTCAGCCTGAAATCGCCACAGTTGTTACTGCTTAATGTGCGCTGGCAGTAGGGCGCACGGTGATTTCACTGGTATCCACTTCGCCAGGTTGATCGATGGCCCAACTCACCGCGTTGGCAATCGCTGCTGGCTGGAGCGCGATCTGGCGATAGCTTTTCATCGCTTCACGCGCGGTGCTATCGGTGATGCTATCCGCCAGTTCAGATTCGACTACGCCGGGATTGATCACCGTAACCCGCAGATGTTGCGACTCCTGACGCAGGCCATCGGAAATCGCGCGTACGGCGAATTTAGTGGCGCAGTAAACGGCGGCGGTCGGCGAAACGGTTAGCGCGCCAACCGAGGCGATATTAATAATGTGACCAAACTGCTGCGCCTGCATGGTCGGCAGCACCGCCGCAATGCCATACAGCACGCCGCGAACATTGACGTCGAGCATCAAGTCCCATTCATCGACTTTCATTGAACTCATGGGTGATAGCGGCATGACGCCGGCATTGTTGATCATCACATCAATACGGCCATATTTTTCCCGTGCAAAATCGGCCAGCTGCTGGATATCAGCGCGTTGGGTGACGTCGGTAGCGAGATAATCCACGTTCGCGCCGCCAAAGCGCAGCTCTTCACTTAACGCTTGCAGACGATCGGTGCGGCGCGCGCCAAGCACCAGTTGATGGCCTTGCTGCGCCAGATGACGTGCAATGCCTTCGCCTATGCCGCTGCTGGCACCTGTCAAAATAATCACTTTCTTCGCTGTGTTCATGATGCATTCCTCGTTGAATTGACGAGGCTATTGTTGATAAATCACGCAATGCGCAACAGACCGGATTGTGGCGCATCTTTGCCTGATCCTCTCGCGTGCATTGTGCAAACAGCAGCTTGATGGCTATGCTTTGCCTGAATATCTCAGTGGAAATTATTTATGTCGCAATCCGTGCAACAGCGCACCTGCGCTTTACTCAGCCAGCTGGCGCGTCAGGAAGGCTATACCGAATCACTGCTTGATAGCGTGCGCTTTATGCGGGCCGATCGGCAGTGGGCGCGCACGCCGGTACTGTATGAGCCGAGCATCATTATTATTTGCCAGGGATCAAAACGAGCTTTCCTCGCCGACAAGATGTATCGCTATGATGCGCAGCACTATCTGGTGTTGTCAGTGCCGCTGCCGTTTTCTGCCGAGACGGAAGCCACATCAGAAGAGCCGCTGCTGGGCATCGCGATTCGTCTGGATGTTGCCATGGTAGCGAGGTTGGTGGCGCAGCTGGCCAGCAGTGAATCGGCGGTAACCGCTGCGCCGGCGGGCATCATCTCCACACCAATCAATGAAATCCTGGCGCAGGGCACACTGCGTTTATTGGAAGCGTTGAGCGATCCGCTTGAAGCCAAAGTGTTGGGACCCGCGCGGGTCGAAGAGATCTGTTTTCGCGTATTAATGGGCGAGCAGGGTGGCGCGGTGCGTGCAGCGTTAACTTATCAAGGCCATTTTGGTCGTATCGCGCGGGCTTTGCAGCGTATACATGCCGACTGGCGTCAGCCGCTGGATGTACCGCATCTGGCGAATGAAGCCGGGATGAGCGTGCCGCGCTTCCATCTGCATTTCAAAACGGTTACGCAAACCTCGCCGATTCAATATCTAAAATCGCTGCGATTGCATCAGGCGCGTCTGATGATGATCCGCGACAATCTTACCGCCGCAGGTGCCGCAGCGCGCGTCGGCTATGAAAGTGATTCGCAGTTTAATCGTGAGTTCAAAAGGCTGTTTGGTCGCAGTCCGGCAGAAGAGGCGCGGGAGATGAAGCGGGCGTTTGAGTTGTTACCGCCGGAACAGCTGTCCGGCCGATTACAGGCGCATTAGCTTAGCGAATGCTCATGATGGCGACGACCATCAAAATCCAGAATACCGCGCAGCCGGTAAACATCATTTGCCAAACTACACGGCGTTCAACTGTCAGAAAAGAAGTGAAACGTGAACGTAAAATCGATTGCATAGCGACCTCAAATCAGAATTTAAGAAGAAAGTTCGTTGGCTGAAGTAAGAAATCCCTGTCAGCGAATCAGACTATTCTGTCTTTTATGAGGTAATGAAATCGACGAGACCAGTCTTGTTTTTGGTCTGGAATGTAAACCATAAATAAAAGAAAAGCCGCGCAGGGCGCTGATCCCTGAGCGGCTGAACACTACGCATTTACTCGCTAAACGTTGCGCGTCACGCCACCATCAACACGAATATTCTGAGCGGTAATATAGGCTGCGCCAGGCGAAGCCAGGAAGGCGATGGTCGCCGCCACTTCTTCAGACGTACCGTAACGCTGTAATGGCACACTATCCCGACGTTCATCGGTTTTCGGCAAGCTGTCGATCCAGCCAGGCAGCACATTGTTGATGCGGATGTTATCGGCCGCGTAGGCATCAGCAAAGATTTTGGTGAAGGATGCCAGGCCGGCGCGGAACACCGCTGAGGTCGGGAACATATCGGTTGGCTCAAACGTCCAAGCGGAGGAGATGTTGATAATGCTGCCGCCGCCTTGTTTCTGCATAATTGGCGTGACCAGACGCGTGGCGCGTACCACATTTAAAAAATAGGTTTCCATGCCAAGCTGCCACTGCTCATCGGTTAACGCCAAAATCGGCGCGCGCGGACCATGACCGGCGCTGTTCACCAGCACATCTATTCGGCCCCAGCGCGCCAGCGTTTGATCCACCAGCTTCTGCAGATCCGCTACCGATTGATTAGAACCGGTCACGCCCAAACCGCCCAGACGCTCCGCCAGCGCTTCACCTTTGCCGGAGGAGGAGAGGATTGCCACTTTATAGCCATCGCTTGCCAGTTTCTCAGCCGCTGCTGCTCCCATTCCGCTGCCACCGGCGACGATTATTGCAACTTTTTCTACTGTCATCATTGATCTTCCTGTTAATTAAAAATCGATTAAAACCAGTATAAAAGGTAATTTTGGCAGCAGAGAGTCAGTCTGTTTGCCAATTGACGATAGGAAAACTACAGGATGAGTCAGGGATTCAGCGAACTACCGCCGCTCAATGCGTTGAAAGTCTTTGAAGCGGTGACGCGCCATCTTAACTTTCGCCTGGCTGCGGAAGAGTTAGGCGTCACACAGGGCGCGGTGGCGCAGCAAATTCGTGCTCTGGAAGCCAGCCTTGGACTGAAATTGTTTGATCGATTGCCGCGCACGCTGGCGCTGACCGGCGCGGGTGCGGGCTATGCGGTCAGCATTCGTCAGGCATTTGAATTGATTGATGAGGCCACGCGCACGCTGCGACCAGAACCGAATCGCTTAACGCTGAGCGTTACACCTACCTTTGCCAGCCGCTGGATGCTGCCGCGTTTACCGGGCTTTACCACCGCATGGCCGGATATCGATCTGCGCGTGATGGCTTCTGAGCGGCTGGTGCAGTTTCATCATGAAGGCGTCGATTTAGCGGTGCGTTATGGCAGGCCACCGTTTGGCGCGGGTCTTGATGCCACTTTGCTGTTTAGCCAAACGGTATTAGCGGTGGTGAGTCCTGCGCTGTTAGCCAAGCTTGGCGATCCGGCTGCAAGCGACAACTTTCAGCTCTACGCCTTGTTGCACGATGGTCACCATCTGTGGCCAGCATTTCTCGCGTTTACCTTCCCGAATTTATCGCTGCATCATCAGCATCACCTGCGTTTCAATCAAACCGCGCTGGCGCTGGAAGCGGCGATCAGCGGGCAGGGTATTGCGCTCACCAGCCCGCATTTCGTGCAGAACGATCTCGCCAGCGGACGGTTGGTGCCCGCGTTTACGCAGCAAATGACCCTGGATGCCGGTTGGTATCTGGTGTGGCCGCGTCGTCCGCGCCAGCAGGCGCCGGTGATGGCGGTGCGCGATTGGCTTTTAGCGCAGGTTAGCGGCTGATATTTGTTCAATAACGAAATCAGTAAAACTGATGATCCACGCAGGATCATGAATGTTATAACTGCTTAATGATGCAGACATGGGGTTTTATCCTGTCAAGGCAGTGAATTAGCAAAATATCGCGAAAATTCAGCAAGTAAAGCAACGGATTGCGCGTTGCATTCTGCCGGGGGGTGTGAATAAATACGGAGTCAATTTTAATAAAAATGCCATAAAGGCCAGGTTTACGCCTGAAAAAGATCTTTGCATATGACCGATTATAAAGATGTTTTAGCCAGGGACATCAGCGCCAAAAGTGAAAGCATGCAGGCGCATCTCATCGCCATCCGCCGTGATATACACGCGCATCCGGAGCTGGGTTTCGACACCGTCCGCACTGCACACATCGTTGAGCAGGAACTGCTGCGCCTGGGTCTGACGCCGCAAACCGGCGTTGGCAGAAGTGGCGTGATGGTTGACATTGTCGGCGCGCATCCCGGTAAAACCGTGCTGTTACGCGCGGATATGGATGCGTTGCCAATCCACGAACAAACCGGCTTACCTTTCAGCAGCCACTATCCCGGCAAAATGCACGCCTGCGGCCACGATATTCACACCGCGACGATGCTCGGCGTGGCGGCGATAGTGCCGCACTATCGCGCGCAGCTGCATGGCACGTTACGTTTGATTTTCCAGCCAGCAGAAGAGACGCTCGATAGCGGGGCCGAAGCGATGATCGCTGATGGCGCCGCAGATGGCGTCGATCTGGCCGTCACGCTGCACAACAAACCGGAACTGGCCGCCGGTGAAATCGGCCTAACGCGCGGCGCCAGCACCGCTTCCAGCGATGAGTTTGATGTGGTAGTGCACGGTAAATCAACGCACGCGGCCCGTCCGCACATGGGAACCGATCCGATCATTGCTGCCGTCAATCTGGTGAGCCAGCTGCAAACCATTATTTCGCGCGAACTCGATCCCGCCAATTCAGCGGTGCTGACCATCGGCCATATTCATGGCGGTACCACTCACAACATTATTTCCGATAGCTGCCTGATTCAGGGCACAGTGCGCGCCAAATCACCGGCGGCGCGTGCGCACATTGAAGAGGCGTTCAAACGTATCTGCGCGGGCGTCGCGCTGTCGCTGAATGTGCGCGTTGAGGTCAATTATCAGCGCGGTGTACCGCCGTTGATGAACGACGATGCGTTGATTGATGTGCTGGAACCGATTTTGTCGCATCAGTTTGGTAAAGCGATTATCGCCAAACCGAGCGCCAGCTTTGGTGCCGAAGATTTCTCGCTGTTTACCGAGCGCGCGCCAGGTTGCCAAATCCACATTGGATCCGGCGCACCGGGACGCGACGACCATCTGCATAATTCGGATTACCAACCCGACGAGCGCAGTATCCATGCCGGCACGCAGGCATTAGCCCGTTTAGCCATTGATTTACTCTCAAAATAACGAACTTCGAGGTTTTATGATGATGCGTAAAGGACTGTTTACCGCTTCTGTGGGCATGCTGCTGCTTGCCTCTTCCGCTCTGGTGCAGGCAAAAGATTTTGGCACGCTGAAATTCGCCACCGAAGCCGCTTATCCGCCATTTAACCAATCTACGCCGAACGGCAAAATCGTCGGTTATGAGCCGGATATGGTGGCTGAAATCGCTAAACGAGCCGGTTTCAAATACGAAATCGTGGCACAGAAATGGTCCGGTATGATTCCGGGTTTAGTCGACGGCAAATATGACGCGGTAATCGATGCCGTGACTGTCACGCCGAAGCGTGAAGAAGTGGTAGATTTCTCCCGCCAGTACACCGTCAGTGTTTCAGGTTTCGTCACCCTGAAGGGCAGCGCGGTTGATACTTTGCCAGGCAATGGCGAAGTGGTGCTGGCGGATGACGAAGCCGCGATGACCAAATCTATTGATGCGCTGAAAGCCAAATTCAAAGGCAAAACCATCGCGGTACAGGTTGCCACCATTCAGGCGGACTTCCTCAACAAATATCTGGCGGATGTGGCGACGATTCGCACGTATCAGGCCGGCCCGGAAACCTTCGCCGATCTGCTGAATGGCCGCGTTGATGCGGTAATGGCATCACGCACTAACCTGAATGCCTATGTGAAAAAGCATGCGGATACGGTGAACAGCACTGGTTACGGTTTCTCGGGCGGCGTGTTGGGCCAGGGTTCCGCTATCGCGATTCAGAAAAACAATCCGGAGCTGAAAGCGGCGCTGGATTCGGCGTTAAATTCCATGATCAAAGATGGCACGCTGAAGCAGCTGTCTGAAAAATGGTTCGGCGAAAACGTCGCACCTAAAGAGTAATTCCAGGCGCTTATGGCTATTGATTGGCAAATCTTAGGTTTTGGTGACGAAGGTTGGGGCGGCGTGTTGCTTAACGCCGCCACAGTGACCGTCACCGTTTCATTGTGTGCATGGCTGCTGGGCGCAATCCTTGGCAGCCTGCTGTGTTGGATGCAGATTGCTGGCGGGCGCTGGCAACAGCGGTTCGCCAACGGCTACATCACGCTGTTTCGTGGTGTGCCGGAGCTGCTGGTGATCTACCTGTTCTATTTTGGTGGACGTCAGGTGGTGTCGTTTGTCGGGGAAAGTCTCGGCTTGCAAGGTCCGTTCGACGTGAACGGCTTTGTCGCCGGCGCGATTGCCATCGGCCTCATCTCCGGCGCATATCAAAGTAGCGTGTTCCGCGGTGCGTTCTACGCAATCCCGAAAGGGACGCTGGAAGCCGCAACGGTTACGGGCATGGGCCGTTTGATGCTGTTCCGCCGCATGATCGTGCCGCAGGCGCTGAAAACCGCGCTGCCGGGCATGGGCAATCAGTGGCAATCGGTGATCAAGGAGTCGGCGCTGGTTTCGGTCACTGGTTTGGTGGAAACCATGAACCAGATCTCCACCGCCTCCAACTCGACGCAAATGCCGTTCTTCTTCTACAGCGTTGGTGCGGTGATCTACCTGATCATCACCACCTGTTCCGATTTTGTTTTCCGCTATGTGGAAAAAGTGGCCATGCGCGGGCAACAACGCGCGCGGTTGTAAGGAGCCACGATGGATGTCACTTTCCTGCAGCACACCTTAGCTGCACTGGTGCGCGGCCTGCCGCTGACGCTGAATCTGGCGCTGCTGTCACTGTTGGGAGGCGGCGTATTGGCGCTGCTGCTCAATCTGCTGCGGCAGAATCGCTTCGGAAGCTACGTTACGCGTTTCTATGTCTGGGTGTTTCGCGGCACGCCGCTGCTGATTCAGATCTTCATGATCTATTACGGCCTCGGCAGCTTGCCGGCGGTGCGCGAAAGCGTGATGTGGCCGCTGCTGCGCGATCCTTATTGGTGCGGTTTGATTGCATTAATTCTTAACGATGCGGCTTACACTTCCGAGATTCTGCGCGGCGGGCTTAACGCGGTGAGCGTTCAGTCACTGGAAGCCGCCAAAGTGAGCGGCATGTCGCGCTTCACCACGCTGCGGCGTATCACGCTGCCGCTGGCGGTGCGTCAGGCATTACCGGCTTACAGCAATGAAATTATCTCGATGATTAAATCGACCTCGCTGGTCAGCACCATCAGTTTGATGGAGATGACCGGCATCGCTGATTCAATCGTCTCTGAGACCTTTCGCGCGCTGGAGGTGTTTATCAGCGCGGCGATTATCTATCTGCTACTGACCGTGCTGGTGAGTAAAGCGGTGGCGCTGCTGGAGCGCCGTTTGTCCCCTTATCACGTTGGAGCACGTCTATGAGTAAACCCACTATCGCACTGAGTCATCTCAGAAAAAGTTATAGCGGGCACGAAGTGCTGCACGATATTAGCCTGACGGCGCAGGATGGCGACGTGATTTCGCTGATTGGTGCCAGCGGCTCTGGCAAAAGTACCTTATTGCGCTGCATTCCATTTTTAGAAGTGCCGCAGGGCGGGGAAATCGCGGTGGGTGACGAAGTGGTCACTATCGATAATCCCGATGAGAAGTTGAGCCGCGAGCAGCAGCGCCGTATCAAGCTGATGCGTATGCAGCTCGGTTTTGTCTTCCAGGGTTTCAACCTGTGGCCGCACAAAACCGTGCTGCAGAACATCATCGAAGCGCCAATTCATGTGCAGAAGCGCAGCAGTAAAGAGGCGATTGAAGAGGCCGAAGCGCTGCTGCAAAAAGTAGGATTGTACGAGAAGCGTAACGCGTGGCCATCGCAGCTTTCGGGTGGTCAGCAACAGCGCGTGGCGATTGCCCGTGCGCTGGCGCAGCAGCCGAAAGCCATTCTGTTTGATGAGCCGACCTCCGCGCTTGATCCTGAGCTGGTAGGCGAAGTGTTGCGCGTGATTCGTAGCCTGGCGGAAGAGGGGCGCACCATGATCATCGTCACACACGAAATGGGCTTTGCACGCGATGTCTCGAACAAAGCGGTGTTCCTGCATCAGGGCAAGATTGAGGAAGCCGGTTCGCCGCAGCAGGTGTTCAGCGATCCCCTCTCCGCGCGCTGTCGCGCATTTGTGAGTAGCCACTTACAGCGCAATAGTTAACAACAGTTTCATTTCCCTTCGCACCAGCAACGAGCGTGAGCTGGTGCATTTCTTCTGCGTCTCATGTTTTACCTAAATTTCTCCCTAATTGAAGTCATTGCTCTAGCAACGGGTGGTCCGGATAGCAGCAACCACGCGCCAGGCACACTTCTGAAAACACGCGACGACCGGGAAAAGTCGTTGAATCCCTCTACGGCGCGGGTTAAAACGTTTGACTTTAGTCAGGCCTCCTTTACTGGAGTACTTCTTTACTGCATAACCACGGAACTCTATGCCGCACACTTACCGACCATGGATGAAAAGGTATTGGCTGGTCTGGCTGCTGTTAACGCTGATCACCTTGATAGCGTTATTTACCGATCAAATTTTGCAGCAGCAGCGTGTCGGCGAGGCGCAATTTAATCAGCAGTTTAACCGTCTCGCCGCCTATCAAACGCAGAATGAAACGTTGTTGCCGCTGCTGAATGGCGATGAGGAACTCGCCTCTTTGCAGAGCAAATTCCCGCAGCTTGTCCTGTTGGAACACACCGTAAATCGTCCGTTAACCGCGCCGCGTTTTGAAGAAGTGAGCGGTGGTCGCTATTGGCTCTACAATCCCTATCGCCAGATTCGCATGCTGATCGATTTGCATTTTGCCCTGCAAACCTCGGATGTGGCGCTGGCGCTGGCTTTTCATATCCACGCACCGCCCGCCATGCAAACGGTGAACTATTCGGACACCGCGCGCTGGCAATGGCAGCGGCCGTTCATCAATCACTATCAGCCATTCTTGCTGAAAGGCAGCGCCAATCCCGACTGGCGTGCGCTGCATGCGTTGCCATTTATGCTGGCGCTGCTGGCATGGCTGGTAATTGGCGGTTTAGGCTGGTGGCTGCTGCGTCACTGGCGTCAGCACGTGGAGATGCGCCTGCGCGCGGACTATTTCCAGCGGACGCGACGTGAAGCATTGGGCGAGTTTACCGCTGGCATCATTCATGAAATTAATCAGCCGCTGACAGCCATCAACACCTGGCTGCACAGCAGTGAGCTGCTGCTGAAACAGGGCAAGTACGAGAATCTGCCGCAGGCGCTCAACGCGATGAACCTGCAAACCGAGCGCCTCGCGGCGTTGCTGCAACGCTTTCGCGACATCGTGAGCGAACGTCCGGTGGCGATGACCGCCGTGAATCCGGAAGCCATCTGGCGGCGCGTGACGGTGCTGCTGCAACAGGAACTGGATGACGGCGATGTCACGCTGCGTCAGCAGTGGCAGCACGGTCAGGCAAAAGTATTGAGCGATCCCCAATGGCTGGAACAGGTGTTCCATAACCTGTTGCAGAACGCCATTCACATGCAGCAAGGACGTCCCGATGCATGGGTGAACATGGCATCTGAACCTATTCCTCACGGCATCAAAATCATCATTAGCGATAATGGTCCCGGCTTCTCGGCGGAAGGATTAGCGCAGGCTTGCATGCCGTTTTACAGCTCGCGCGCTAACAGCATGGGATTAGGCATGACGCTGGTCGAGAGTTTGATGTTACGCATGAACGGCCAGCTGCGGCTGGCAAATCGCGCTGCAGGCGGCGCGGAGATTACCTTAATTTTCCAACTGGCGGAGTAACGGAATGGTCGCAAAGGTTTGGTTAGTGGATGATGATTTATCCGTGCGAGAATCGCTCGGTTTTCTGCTTAAGACGCTGGATTACGACGTGGCCGATTTTGCCGATTTGGCCACATTTGAAGCGGCTACGCAGGCGCAACAACCGCTGCGCGGCTGTTTGCTGTTGGATGTGCGCATGCCGGGCATCAGTGGCCTGAGTTGGCTGGCGGAGCAGGGCGATCGCCATCCGCTGCTTCCGGTGATCATCATGACCGGTCACGGCACCATTGATGCCTGTCGCCGCGCATTTCGTCAGGGCGCTTTTGAGTTTTACACCAAGCCGCTGGAGATAGAACCGCTATTGGAGACCATTCATCTGGCATTCAGCGAAAGTGAGCAGCGTGCCGATCGCTGGCAGTCGCAGCAGGGTTTGCAGGCGCGGTTTGCGCTGTTATCGGCGCGTGAAAGTGAAGTGATGCAGTTGATGATTGCCGGGCAAACCAGCAAAGAGATCGCGCGTGATTTATCGCTATCACCGCGCACCGTGGAAGCGCATCGCGCGGCGGTGTTTGCCAAGCTGGGACTCAATAATCTCGCGCAGTTGATTCACGCCTGGCAGCAGTTGAACCAGGTATAACTACCAGGCCGAACGGGTAATCGCCCGCATATTTCTTTTGCCCGCCGCGCTTTACAGTGTCACTCACTATTAAACAGGAGTGACACATGAACATCCGCCTTTCTCTGATTGCCGCTGCGGCGGCCCTGGTATCCTTCGGCAGCCACGCTGCATTAACCGAATCCACCCTGTCCCTGACTGACGCACAGAAGCTGGCGAGCGCCGCGGTTCAATCGTGTGCGGCGAAAAACTACAACGTCACGGTGACCGTGGTGGATCGTGCTGGTTTGGTGAAAGCGGTGCAGCGCATGGATAACGCCGGTCCGCACACCGTTGAAGCCAGCCAGATGAAAGCCTACACCGCGCTGAGCACCAAAAACCCAAGCGGTAAAGTGATGGAAGCCGCACAGAATAATGCTGGTGCGCAGAACATGCGTGATATTCCAGGTTTCCTGCTGCTGGCGGGCGGTGTGCCGGTGAAAAGCGGCGATCAGGTGATTGGCGCAATCGGCATCGGCGGCGCACCGGGCGGCCATCTGGATGAAGCCTGCGCGGTGGATGCGTTGAAAGTCATTCAGTAATACGCACCAGGTCGTCATTGATGGCGACCTGGTTAGTTACGGCGCGACAGTGCAAAACAGACTAGCGGCATCGGCGAGGTAAACAGCAGCAGTTCGACAAGCAACCGTGCCCGACCGCGTGCCTGTGACAGCATAATTAGAGAGATAGCGATTGTCGGAGTTGAGGCAAGCAGTGCAAGCAAAATTCTACTGCGAAATCTTACTAAAGGCCCGCCGCAACGGGCCAAAGGCGTTAAGCGAGGATGCGTTCAGCCCAGGATTCAATCTCGTCGCCGCTGCCGATATCCAGCTGCACCAAACCGTTGGTGATGAAGGTTGGTGAAACGTGGATACCGTTTTGCCGCGAGTATTTGCTGTGCCATTTGATCTCATTCTGCAGCTCGGCACGCAGAAAAGGTTCGCGCGCGTTAACGCCGCTGTATTGCTCCAGACGATGAAGGATCTGATTCGGCGTGGCATCCATATTCGGGCCGTGGCTGTGATCGGTAAACTCGAACTCTTCACGATGATCCGCCACCGCTTGCAGCACCTTTTTGGCGGCTGCTTTGCCCTCCGGCAAGGTTGAGGCGGCAAGGATGTAGCGCACAATCACGCCGGAATACATATGCCACGGCTGTGATTGCAAACGAATTTTTAATGTCATCTTCTCTTCGCCCACCCGTTGCAGCAACGCGTCCAGCTTGTTGAATGCGCGCACGGAGAACGGGCAGGTGGGTTCCAGAAATACTTCGAACACTTTCGGGCCGTGGCCCCAAACCAGCGGATCGGCGTGTAATGCGATGGATTGGCTCATGGTCATTCCCTGTTGTAGCGATAAAAGTTGTCTTACTTTGGCAAAGCGCGGCGCGAACAGCCAGCATGGGCTTGTGCTTTTTTGTTACAAAGCCATTCGATTGCTGCAAATGTGGCGAAAGAAAAATCGTATTATAGATCCGCGAGCTACAAGAAACTCAGCCTGCAACCGCCTTGCACAGAAAATAAGCGGCTATAGTTAATCCTGTTTCAATCTTCTTACTTGTAGCATTTTTGATTCATTTGCCTGGAGCCAAACGTTAAGAGCATCGAGGTTCAATGTGTTTGCCGATCTCTCCTGGAAAATCATTCATCAGGTTCTTAATGAAACCATTGCCGAGTTAATGGATGAACACCAAACGCTGGACGTTCCCACTTTGCGCGAGCGGCTGCTGGAGATGGCGGAAAGCGAATCCGATGAACTTATGGTGTTGTGTTACTGGCAAGCGAGCAAAGTGCTGACGCGCTTGCCGCCCACGGTGACCGCCAGCCAACTGATTGAAGAGGCGCGCGTAGCGTACCGCACGCCGCTTAATCACGATCCGCTTTAACCCTTGATGCTTTTCGGCGGTTTAATCGCGTTAAAGCGGCTAAGTGACGGATTAATGGTCAAGAGCGGGAAACACGCTCTGCTAGACTTGCCCTGTCAAAAACGTGGATACAGAGGACAGTAATGAAAATCAAAAGTTATGCCGCCTTGAACGCGGGTGAAGCGCTGGTGCCTCATGAGTATGAAGCCGGTGAACTGGCTGCTGAAGAGGTGCAGGTTGAGGTCGATTACTGCGGTGTTTGTCACTCAGATTTGTCGATGATTGATAACGAGTGGGGCATCTCCTCGTTCCCGGTGATTGCCGGCCACGAAGTGATTGGTCGCATCAGCGCGTTAGGCGATGCGGCGCAGAATAAAGGCTTGAAAGTGGGCCAGCGCGTGGGCATCGGCTGGACGGCGAAAAGCTGCCAGCACTGTAATGCCTGTATCAATGGCGAGCACGTTAACTGTGAGAACGGTTCGGTGCCAACCATCATGAACAAAGGCGGTTTTGCCAGCCATCTGCGCGCCGACTGGCAATGGGTGATCCCGCTGCCAGAAGCGATGGATTACACCTCGGCGGGTCCGCTGCTGTGTGGCGGCATCACCGTGTTCAAACCGCTGTTGATGCATCATGTCACCGCCACCAGCCGCGTCGGCGTGATCGGCATCGGCGGCCTGGGCCACATGGCGATTAAATTGCTGCGTGCAATGGGTGCGGAAGTGACGGCATTCAGCTCCAACGCCAGCAAAACCGAATCAATCAAAGCGATGGGTGCGGACCGCGTGGTAAATAGCCGCGACCCGCAGGCGCTGAATGCGCTGGCCGGTCAGTTTGATTTGATCATCAGCACGGTGGCGGTGGATCTTGACTGGGCACCGTACTTCCAGGCGCTGGCTCCGCACGGTAAATTCCACACCGTCGGCGCAGTGATGAAGCCTTTTGAAGTGCCGGCGTTCAGCCTGATTATGGGCGATCGCGCGGTGACCGGTTCCTCTACCGGTTCGCCAGGCCAGCTACGTTCACTGATGAAACTGGCGTCGCGTGCGGATATCGCACCGCAGGTGGAAGAGTTCCCGATGTCTAAAATCAATGAAGCGCTGGATCACGTACGCGCGGGTAAAGCCAATTACCGCGTAGTGTTGAAAGCCGATTTTTAAATCTCAATGACCAGATCGCCATAAATGGCGATCTCAGGCCGTACGGTGCGCATTCCTGCGCACCGTTAAACTCCACGCACTTATCCCCGATCATCCTTTTCGCCGAGGAAGAAATACCACAGCGGAATCGACGTCAGCGCGGTAAATACCGTGGTGTACAACGCAATCATAAAGCCCTGCGTGATGTACATGGTCAGCGACCAATGGCTGAACGGAATGCCATATTGATCGATAACGCCGCCGATAATCGCATTGCTCATCACCGTGCCGACAATCAGCGCCAGGATAAACAAACCGCGCAGGAAGTAGCGCATCTCTTTACGCTTCACGGCAAATCGCGCGCGAATAATGCCCAGCGGAGATTGCTGTGAAGCCAACAGCGCGGCTTCATCGAGCGGTGCGCGTTGCTGTTTGCGCCAGCGCAGAATGTCCAGCAGCAGGAACGCCAGCAAACTCGTGCCCATCACCGGCAGCGCATAACCCAGCGCCAGCGCCACCATTAACCAGGCGACTTTGGCGTAATGCGGTAACGCCATCCAGGTTTCGGTTAGGGTCTGTGCCGGATTCGCGTCGACATCTTTTGGCCGACGAATCCACCACATACGATAGCCGAACACGATCATGCTGCATAAACCGAGGCCAAAGAACGCCAGCAGCAGCTGATTGGGTAAACCAAACAGCACGCCCATATGCGCATCAACGCCCCAGCGCGTCAGCTTCGCCACCAGCGGGAAACGGGCAAAGTAGACGTGATCCACCACGCTAAAATCCTGCGGATTCACCGACACCGCATCAACTCGCGTAGGCCAGCTGCGATCGATCTCCGTCACCGCCCACGCGTTATCTGCGCTTTTCGGCTGACGCAGTTCGAGCTTCGCCGCGCTCAGTCCATCCTGACGCGCCGCATTCAGCACGCGATCCCAGTCGGCATCAGCGGCGTTATTGCGCGCCGGTTTGGCGGGCGCTGCCGTTGGTTTGGTCATCGACGACATCGGCATACTCATGCCCGGCATATCCCTATCCGGCATGTGATCGGCGTGCGGATTGGCCGGTGCAGCAGGCGCATCGCTGTTGAGCGAAGTATTCACCTGTGGCGTCAGCCAGTTCAGTTCGGTACGCATGCGATCGATATTGCCGCCCGCCCACTGCGACCACGTCAGGCCGGTCACCGAGAAGAACACTAAACCGATCGCCAGCGTCAGACCGAGCGTAATGTGCCAGTGGCGGCTGAAGGCGAAACCGCTGCGCGGTTGCTTCAGCTTACGTTTCGGACGCGTTCCCAGCCACAGCACCACGCCGCCGAGAGCGGCCACCCACAGCCAGGACGCCGCCAGTTCGCTGTAGTTACGACCGAAATCGCCTAGCAGCAGGCTGCTGTGCAGTAAGTCGATGGTGGTGCGCAGCGGCAACACACCGCTGGTGCCGTAAACCGGCATATCGCCTTTCACTTTCAGGCTGTAGGGATCGATAAACACCGCGCGAGACAGTGATGCACCGAGCGTGGCGTCGCTGAACTGCACGCGCGTGGTATCCGTTGCACCCGGCGCAGGACGCACCGCGTAGATGTGCTGGTTTCCGCCCGCATAGGCACGGGCCGCGCTGATTTGAGCCGACAACGGCTGCGCGTTGCCTTGAGGTTCAGCGGTTAGCGCATCGGCATAAATCAGGTTTTCTAGCTGGGGCGTCAACACATAAAGCGTGCCGCTGAGCGCCGCAATAAAGATGAACGGGGCGACAAACAGACCAATATAAAAATGTAAGCGACGTAGCAAATTAAGCACCGCGCCGCGCGGTGCTGCAGAGTGAGCAGCAGACAAAGCCGTCTTCCTTCCAAAAAGAAATTGTCTTAGCACATCGCTCAGGCTGAGCGTGCGCTGCAATAAATGAGGTCAGCAGGAAAGCGGTGCAGGCGGGGCGCGCGGACGATGAATGCTGCTAACGCGACGCACAATCGGCGCAACCACGTGGGGCAGCGGCGGGGCGCGCGAGATCACCATAATCAGCCAGATAAACGGAATAAACACCCACATCAGGAGCGGGACATGCACCAGCAGATCACAATAGCCGCAGGCAAACTCGCCGTCGTCCACCATGTGATGGCTCATGCCGGGCATCGGCATATCCGCCATCATCATTTCATGATGGCTCATTGAGCTGTCCATCATGCTGTGCTGCGGCATCGCCAGCAGCTGGCTTTGACGCTCCATCAACGTTTTCGACACAATCGGCGCGACGAACAGCAGCAGCACCGCCACAATGGCGACGCAGGCAGTCAAACGCTGGCGGAAGTGATGTGTAAACGTCATGGTTGCTAGTGGATGATTCCGTAAATGAGGCGGAAGTGTAACGCGATTGACGTTGATGGGTTAAAAAAATAGAGGCTATTTAAGAAAAAATTCGCACCTTTTGAAAATAGTCACTTAAAGAGATGCGGCTGTTAACGTTAATGCAACCTGATAAAAACAGAGCGGAAACATAACATCGCGTCAGGAAATACCATTGATGACAAAGGTCAAGAGATGTACCATTCACCTGTACATGTTGGAGGTATTATGAACAAGTTTACTTATACCAGCGCCAGAGAGAATTTATCTCAGGTTTTGGACCAGGCGATTGCAGGCGAGGCCGTTGAAATTACTCGACGCAGCGGTGACTCAGCGGTTGTCATCAGCAAAGCCAGTTTCGAGGCGTATCGAAAAGCCGTACTGGATGCTGAATTCGCAGAGTTAATGGGTGAGTTTGATGCATCTAATAAAGCGTTAACAGATAGATGATTCACGTTTCTGCTGAAGAGGTTATCGCACTTCACGATTACCTTTTAAAGCGTTATGCCGGTGTTGCAGGAATGTCCGATCCCGGAAGAGCAGAAGCTATTGTTGCCCGCGTTATTAATCGTGAATATTACGAAGGGATTCAGGATATTTTTGAGCTTGCAGCAACCTATTGGGTGGCAATCTCACGCGGGCATATTTTTGCCGATGCGAATAAGAGAACCTCGCTTAACGTAACCATGTTGTTTTTAAAGCGTAATGGAATACGCGTACATGACCGGCCTGAATTAGTCGAATTGACGGTCATGGCAGCAACTGGCGAAGCCGGAGTGCCTTATCTGGCAAACCAATTGCGTGCATTCTTCGGATCACACTAACCACATTGTCTAAAAAATCGATCTTCCCAATCGCTCGGTAAGTTTCTCCAGCAGCGCGGTGCCCGCTAAAGA
The DNA here is from genome assembly GCF_028048155.1 of Pantoea leporis. Lineage (NCBI taxonomy): Bacteria > Pseudomonadati > Pseudomonadota > Gammaproteobacteria > Enterobacterales > Erwiniaceae > Pantoea > Pantoea leporis. Next base: position 747,010 of record NZ_JALMEU010000002.1, on the reverse strand, counting down.
GTTGCCCGAATGATCCAGCGCCGGCGACCAGACGGCGATACTCATGTCACCGGGGATCACCGCAACAATGCCGCCGCCGACGCCCGACTTCGCCGGCATGCCCACGCGCCAGGCGAATTCCCCGGCACCATCGTACATGCCGCTGGTCATCATCAGCGCGTTCACCTGACGTGCCTGACGCGGTGAGATCACCGCCGATTCATCATCCTGCGTGCGGCCATGATTGGCGAGATAGAGAAAGGTGCGCGCCAGTTCTTCGCAACTCATCGCCAGCGAGCAGTAGTGAAAATAGGTTTCCATCACTTTGCTGACATCGTTATGGAAGTTGCCGAAGGATTTCATCAGCCAGGCGATTGCAGCGTTGCGTGCCGAATGTTCGTATTCGGAGCGCGCAACGACGCGGTCGTAATGGATGTCATTTTGCTGCGCCAGACGGCGCACAATTTCCAGCATGCGCTGGCGTGGTGCTGTCAGGCGGCTTTCCAGCAGATCGCACATCACCAGCGCACCGGCATTGATAAACGGATTACGCGGTTTGCCCTGTTCCAGCTCCAGCTGCACCAGCGAGTTAAATGCCTGTCCCGACGGCTCTTTGCCGACGCGTTGCCAGATTTCACCCTCTTCATACAAGGTAAGCGCCACGCTGAGCGACAGCACTTTGGAGATCGACTGAATGGAGAAGCGCGTCGCGGCATCGCCCGCCTGAAAACAGCGTCCGTCGGGCGTGCAAATGGCGATGCCGAGCTGATCGGCATCCACGTCGGCCAGCGCCGGAATGTAATCCGCCACCTTTCCCTGCTGGGTGAGCGGACGAACTTCGCTGACAATCTCTTCTAGCAATGCATTACTGAGTTCCGACACCTTCACACTCCGTGTAACCAATATTGGCCAGGATGATGGTGATTTGCGCGCAGCGCGTCAATCGGCGGCGCAAAATTCTGTGAGCCTTCTGGGTGAAGCCTGCGTTACAGTGCGGGCTGATTTCATTAAATGTCGAGCCCGCGCGATGATAACTAACCTGTTTCGCGATTTCCCCGCCGCCGCACAGAACGGCAACGCAGAGACGTTTGAAGCGCTGCTGACGCAGCCCAATCTGCATATTGAACGCATCGTTTCTACCGGACAAGCCAGTCCGCCCGATTTCTGGTACTGCCAGAGGCAAGGGGAATGGGTGCTGGTGTTACAAGGATCGGCAGGATTGCAGCTGGAAGGGGAAACGCAGGAGCGTCACTTGCAGGTCGGTGATTTTGTCGAGATCCCAGCTGGCTGCCGCCATCGCGTCAACTGGACCGACAACAAGGGCCCAACGGTGTGGCTCGCGGTGCATTACGGTGCGATTCCGGTTAGCACAATCTGAAGTGAGAACCTCATCACATGCGAAAAATTCATTCCATGATATAAAATATGGAAAATTTATTTCAAATTGAGAGGATTCTATCATGTCATCGCTGCCGTCCTTAGAAACCTTGCAGCAGCAGGAAGCCGAGCATCGTTTACCGCAGTTTGATTTCGATTTAGCGTGGCAAATCGGCCAAAGCATCCAGCAGCGCGCGCGTGAAGACAATGCGCCTGTGGCTATCGAAGTCTATGCGTTTGGTCAGGTGCTGTTTCTGGCGGCGTTGCCAGGATCCGCCCCAGAAAATCTGGAATGGATGCGTCGTAAGCGTAATACCGTGCTGTTGACCGGCCACTCTTCGATGTATGTGGGGCTTATGAATGAACAGAAGGGCGAGCGTATGGCGCAGCAGCGCAATATCCGCCAGGAAGATTACACCGATCACGGTGGTTCTTTCCCGCTGCTCACTGCTCAGGGCGCGATCATTGGTGCAGTCACCATCAGCGGTTTACCGTCTGCAGACGATCATGCGTTAGCGCTGTGGGGGATTACTCAGCTGCTGCGCTGATGCATCGATAAAAAGGTCGCCATAAATGGCAACCCTTGTATCCTGAAAGTGTTGCTGGTTAGCGACCAGCAACGACTCTGAACGGTAACCAGAAGCTCGGTGAAGAAACGCTATTTCATCACCGGTACTTTCAGCTTAGCGCTTGCGCCGGTGGCTTTGCGCAGATCGGCGACCTGGCTGGCTTTCACCTCGGCAGCCTGATTACCCCACGAATTCCTCACGTAGTTCAGCACATCGGCCATCTCCTGATCGTTAAGTTTCCAGGAGAATGCCGGCATGCCCGCGGACGTTGGTCGGTCTGCGGTGTGAGGCGCGCGGGCACCGTCCAGCAATGCGTGGATCATGTTGGTGGGATCGTTCTGCATCGCGCCATTGCCGGCAAAAGCGGGCACCATGCCGGTGATACCTTCACCCGACAACCCGTGACACGCCGAGCAATCCACTTCATAGCGCAGTGCGGCCCGATCGTGACGCGTTTTATCCATCACGAATCCGGCGGCTTGCGGCGTGGAAGAAGCCGGTAAGCTGCGCAGATAAGTGGCGATAGCGTGCAAATCACGATCGTTAAAATACTGCGTCGAGTGCTCGACCGCTTCGGCCATTGGACCCGCCGCCACGCTTGCACCGTTCGAACCGGTTTTCAGGTAGTCAGCGAGCTGCGCGTCGCTCCATTTGCCAATGCCAGCATGAGGATTCGGCGAGATATCCGGCGCGTACCAGCTTCCCAGATTGCCACCTTGCAGATAGTGGCTACTGATTTCGCCGCCCAGCGCGTTGCGCGCGGTGTGACAAACGCTACAGTGCGCCGGACCATCAACAATATACTTACCGCGATTCCACTCATCATTCTGCGCGGTTTGCGGCTTGAACGCGTTGTTATCGAAGAACAACAGGTTCCAGCCAGCCATTGCCAGGCGAATGTTGTAGGGGAAATTCATGCCCGCATTTTCATCGATGGCGTTGTGCACCGGTTTTTGTGCCGAAAAATAGGCCCAAAGATCGTGCATATCATCATCGCTCATCTGTGTATAAGCGGTGTACGGCATCGCCGGATAGAGGAAGCCGTGTTCGCCGCGTCCCTGACGCACCGCGTTAAAGAAATCGCGCTCGGTCATGTTGCCGATGCCGGTTTCACGGTCTGGTGAAATGTTCGAGGTTTGCAGCGCGCCAAAAGGCGTATCGATTGTGTAGCCGCCGGAGAAGTCCGCATTGTGACAGGCGGCACAGTCGGCGAGGCGCATCACGTACTCACCGCGTTTAATAGCGGCATCGTCATTGCTGTGGAAATCGGCCAACTGCACGTTGTCGTCGGCAACGTTTGAGCGCGCGCTGTCTAACACCACCCACAAACGGCCCGACGCCGCGATGCCCGCAATCACCGCCAATGCGGCGAGCGTGTAGGTAATTTTCTTTGCTTTCGCCATGATTACGCCCCCACCAGCGGTGCCGGATTATGGATGTACTTCTGGTGGATCGCCTGCGCAGCACGCACCGCCAGCGCACCAATGGTGATGGTCGGGTTATAACCACCGTTGTTCGGGAAGGCGGATGCGCCGACCACAAACAGGTTGTGCGCATCCCAGCTTTGCAGATAGGGATTGAGTGCGGAGGTGCTGGGATCGCTGCCCATCACCGCGCCACCAATGGTGTGCGAGCTGTGCTGCTGGTACGGATTCCAGCTCTTCTCCGCCTGGTTATCCACCACGATATGCTGGCCGCCGGTCTCTTTCATGATGTCGATGGCGCGATCGGTAACGAATTTCGCCATGCGCACATCGTTCTGGTTCCAGTCGAATGTGGTGCGGATCAGCGGCTGGCCGTGACGATCTTTGTAGTTGGGATCGAGATCGAGATAGGCTTCGCGCATCGGCATCGAGGTGCCCTGACAGAAGATGGTACCGGCGGTTTGGTAATCGCGCTTGTAGCCCGCTTTCCACTCGCTGCCCCAGCGTTTGGTGCCGGGACGCAGGCCGTTCATGTTCTGAATTGGACGACCGTTGGTGGAGAAGCCCATGATGCCCGCGCCGCCGATGAAATCGAGATCGCTGTGGTCGAAGTTATCGCCGTTGAAGTCATCAATCTGCACCGCCAATGCGCCGCCGCCGATGAACGGGTTCATGTATTCGTTATCGAAGAAGCCGGTGACGCTGGAGCAGGTTTGATAGTTGTAGTTACGGCCAATGGTGCCGCGACCGGTCAGCGGATCGTATTGTTCACCCACGCCGGAGAGCAGCATCAGACGCACGTTATCCATTTGATAAGCGGTGATACAGACGATATCCGCCGGCTGGAAGCCTTCGACGCCATCCTGGGTGATAAATTTCACGCCTTTTACCGTTTTACGGTCGTCATGCTTTACGGCGTGCAACACCTCGGTTTCGGTCAGCAGCGTGAAATTTGGACGGCGCATCAGCACCGGCAAAATGCACGCTTGTGGCGATGACTTGGAGAAGTTGCCGCAGCCGTGGAAGTCGCAGAAGCCGCAATAGGTGCACGGACCCATGCTGACGCCGAGCGGATTGACATAAGCTTGCGACAGATTACCGGCCGGCACCGTGAACGGGTGATACCCCATGCTTTCGGTGGTTTTGCGATACTTGCTCATCCAGTGCGTATCTTTCAGCGGCGGGGTTGGATAGTCGCGCGAACGCGGGCCTTCGAAGATATTGCCGCCTTTTTGTGGCTGGCCGTTAAGATTGCCCGCGATACCGGAAGTGCCCGCAATACGCTCGAAGCGATCGTAGAACGGCGCCATTTCGTCGTAGGTCACGCCCCAATCCTGCAGCTGCAAACCCTGCATCTTTTTCGCGCCGTAACGTTCGCGGGTTTGCTTCGCCACTTCAAAATCCCACGGCGTAAAGCGCCATGACATGCCGGCCCAGTGCGTGCCTGCACCGCCAACGTTCCAGCCAAACTGAAACGCTGACCAGTTACGTACCGGCGCTGCCAGCTGATCGCTGCGGTTGCGGAAGGTGGTGGTTTCCACGCTCATCGGCTGCAGGATTTTGCGGCGCGTGTGGAAACGCAGTTCATCGGCATCAATGGCGACCGGGAAATCGGTCGAAGTATCGCGCCAGGCACCGCGTTCAATGGCGACCACGTTAAGTCCCGCGCGGGTAAGCTCTTCCGCCATTACCGAACCGGCCCAACCTAAGCCGACGATGACCACGTCAGCTTTATTTCTAACTAATGACATTGACTCAGCTCCGGCTATTTAATCGTTAGGAATGAGGCTGACGGGAATAAGCGCCAGATTTTCGTTGCGGCGTTCGATATAAGGGCGATAGTCATAGCGTGCGCCGGGAAAACCGATCATCTTCCAACCCACCATATTTTTATTTCCGCCATAAATCGGATCCGCTAAATAGCTTTCGCGCGCGTTTTGCAGCATTAATTCAAACAGCGCCTGGCTATTCACGTCTTTTCCTAAATCGATCTTGCCGTCTTCCATTGCTGTCAGGAATGTATCGATCTGTTCAGCTGATAAGGTATGTAATGAAGCCTGATACTGTTGCTGCGCCCACTTTTCCAGCGCGGCTAAGCCGGTTAAATAGCGCGCTTTTGGCGGGGTAAGAAATTGCGGGCTGCCCATCAATGCCGCTTCATTTTCCGGATGCAGCGGCGCCTGCAAATAGAGCGCCGCGCCAGAGCCATAATCACCGGCTAACTGATTATCGAGGAACTCAATCGCGCCCGCTTCACTGGCGGACGGGCCAAGGTCATCGGCGGGGATTAGGCGGTCAAAGATGGCTGCCAGATTCTGGCGATCCAGCGGATTGGTGAGCACCTGATAACCATCTTGCCATGCCGGTTGCGGCAGGTGATCGGTGCTGAGTTGGGTTTCCAGCGGGACATTGTGCAGCTCTTTCGCCCGTAGCTGCGGCGCGACAGCGAGGGATGCCACAATTCCACTGAGCGAAAAGAGCGCTTCTCTTCGGTTCATACTTTTTATCCCTTAAACTTCAATAGATGAATATTGACAGAGCACGACGTTCAGATATTTCAGACGCAATGACCGTGCGCAAATAGCGCGCAGGCGCTAGCGACGAATCTGCGTTCGTTATTGTTTTTTTCAGAGGTAGGGTAAATATACGGTCTCCATTTACGGTGACCGTATTTACGGGAAACCCGTTTATCGGGCTCCCTTTATGTTAATGAATATATTTATTCATATCTTCATAGCAGTGACGGGAAATATCCCACAAATCGTCTTCCCAGTTTTGCGGGCTTAATAGTTCCGGTGACCAAACACCGTCGTAGCCGGTAGCTTTTACCGCCGCCACCCAGGCGGCAATATCCACATCGCCCTGGCCTGGTGCGTAGTCGCGCTGTACCCACTCATCCCAGGCTTCACCCGGCTTGGCCGCGCGGCCATCGCAGAAATGCACGCCGTAAATCAGATCTTTATCCATGCGCGCCACTTCAGCAGGCGTGGTGCCGCCGCCGGCATGCAGGTGCCAGAAATCCACCACCACGCCAAGATTGTCTTTGCCGCTCTGTTTAATCAGCTCCAGTGCGTGTTGCAGCGAATTGAACGCGGTGAAGGCGACGACTTCAATCTGGAATTTAATGCCGTGTGGTGCGCCGATATCGGCGATGGCGGAGATATTCTCCAGCAGGATGGCATCACGCTCGGCGGCGGAAAGATGATCGAGTTCGGTCAGCGCCATGATTTGCACCACCGGACAACGCAGTTCCACCGCGGCCTGGCAGATTTTTTCCGCTTCGCGCAGCAGCTCAGCTCGCGCTTCCGGCTCATGGCGGCCAATACGTTTCAGCGCATTGATGCAGGTAATATCGACGCTGTATTTCGCCATCAGATCGCGGTAGGCAGCATAGCTGCCACCGTTATCCAGATAGCGATACAGATGTTCTGGCAGGATCTCCAGCCCGCTAAAGCCAGTCTCATGGGCGATGCGTAACTGAGTGACGGCATTGCTGTACCAAACAGACACGCCATGCAACGACAACTTCATCTCTCCTCCTTGTTACCTTACGGCTTCAGGTGAGAGCGTCGAATACGCAATTCTCCCTGAGACCAAACGCCACCCGGAGTGGCACGTTCATCAATCAGCCGGTTCAGGGCTTCAGTGATGATCAAATCAATACGCTGGCTGAAGGTGGTGAGCTGCCAGCTGGGCAAGCTGGCTTCATCGATGTCATCGAAACCCACCACCGCCATGAATTTGTTGCCTGCACCTTCGCGTAAGGCCGCCAGCGCGCCGAGCGCCAGCACATCGTTTTCGCAAAACAGCGCTTCAACCCGCTGATCGGGCGCGTGCGCGTTGAGATATTCAGTCAACGCTGCGTAGCTGCGTTCGCGGGCGTATTCACCGGCGGTGAGCAGCACTTCCAGCGCCAGGCCAGCTTGGTTCAGCGCAAGTTGCAGACCTTCCAAACGCAGCGTGTGATGGCTGCTGGTGGCCGGGCCCATCATGTACCCGATGCGCGTATAACCTTGCGCCAGCAGCAGTTCGCCCAGCTGTTTGCCCGCCTGCAAGCCGTCGATATTGACCACTTCAATATCCGGCTCGTCATTGTTACGGCACACCTGCACCAGCGGAATGTGGTGCATTTCACGCGCCACGGCGACCAGCTCATCACTCAGCACCGTGCCGAGAAACAGCATGCCATCGACCTGCAGCTGATCGGCCAGCGACAGCACCGCGCGGTAGTTTTCACCGCTACCAATATTCAGCAGCAGCGCCATGTAGCCGCGCTGCTGTAGCTGGCGGGTGACGGTGTCGAGCATCAGCATCGAGTGCGGATTTTTCAGCTCGTCGATCACCACGCCAATAATCTGTGTCTTCTTCTGCGACAGGCTGCGGGCCAGCAGGTTAGGGCGATAACCCAGCTCGGTGGCAATCGCGATTACGCGTTCGCGCGCTTTCTCGGAAATTGACGCGCCGGGCGTAAAGGCACGCGATACCGTCCATTTCGAGACGCCAGCCAGTCTTGCCACATCGCTGGCGGTGGCTTTGTGAGATTTTGCGGTTGGTTTACTCATAGCACCTGCATAGGGGAAAAAGCGGAGACCCCCAGCATTGAACGTGAAACCCAACGGAAAATAAACACCTAAGCGCACGCAATTGGCGTAAAGCGCGACAAATAACCCTATTTTTAGGATGTTGCGATTATGTTTGATCTTTGCACCCGATTGCAACGTTTTTTGCAATCGGGTGCATTTCATTAACTTTTTGTGATCGATTTCGCTGATTTGCACTTTGCCAGATTGACTAAAAAGTCGTCTTAGCTGACATTTTGCTCACCACTACAAAGCAAATCTCATTTTTATCTAACGTGTGTCGCTTAATTTGCACCCGGTAGCAAATAGTAAAACAGCTAAAATTTAATCTCTGACCTCTTACCTCAAACCATTTTGCACCCGAGTGCAAAATAAACAGGAGTTGTTATGCTCATCGGTGAAAAGAGTATTCCACGCCCACTGCGCTGGGCCATGATCGGTGGCGGCCGTCTCAGCCAGGTGGGTTATAAACACCGTTGCGGTGCGCTGCGTGATAACACGGCGTATCAGATGGTGGCCAGCGCCTTTGATATCGATGCCGAGCGTGGCCGCGATTTCGGTGTCAACTTAGGGCTCGATGCGGATCGCTGCTACGCCACTTATCAGCAGCTGCTGGCCGAAGAGGCGAAGCGTGAAGATGGCGTTGAAGTGGTGTCCATTGCCACGCCAAACGGCACCCATTTTGAGATCACCAAAGCGGCATTAAATGCCGGTATTCACGTCATTTGTGAAAAGCCGCTGTTCTTCACTACCGCCGAAGCGCTGGAAATTAAAGCATTAGCGGCGAAAAAAGGGCTGATCGTTGGCGTGACCTACGGTTTCTCCGGCCATCCGCTGCTGATGCAGATGCGGGCGATGATCGCCAACGGCGAAATTGGTGATGTGCGCATGGTGGAGCTGCAATACACCCACGGCTTCAGCGCCAATGACAGCGCCGACAAATTTAGCGAAGCGCAAAAATGGCGCGTCGATCCTAAGATTGCCGGTCCGTCTTTTGTGCTCGGCGATATCTCGACGCACACCTTCTACATCTCCCAGCTGGTGTTGCCAGAACTGAAAGTGAAATCGCTGCTGTGCGATCGCCAAAGCTTCATTCCGTCGCGCGCGCCGTTGGAAGATAACGCCATGGTGCTGATGCATTACGACAACGGCGCGGTAGGGCGCATGTGGGCCTCATCAATTAATGCCGGTTCGATGGACAGCCAAAGTATTCGCGTGATTGGTTCGCGCGCCAGTCTGGAGTGGAGCGACTACAACCCAGGCGAGCTGAAATATGAAGTGCAAGGCCAGCCGAATCAGATTATGCATCACGGCATGCCGTACCTGCATGAAAGCGCCCTGGCCGATGAACGCCTGGGCGCGCTGCACACTGAAGGCCTGGCGGAATCCTGGGCCAATATCTATCTGAAATTTGCTATCGCCATCCACGCCACCCAACAGGGCGACCAAACCACGCTTGATAACCTGATCTATCCCGATATTAACGCCGGAATTGAAGGTGTGCGCTGGATTGAAAACTGCGTGCGTTCTGCGGACAACGGCGCGAGCTGGGTTAACTACGAATAAGGATTGCCATGAAACTTTCGTTTTGTACCGATAGCCTGGGTCATCTGCCGTTTGAACAGATGCTGGATAAGTTGCTGGAGCTAGGTGTTTACGGCGTTGAGATGACGACCGGCGGCTGGTCACCAGCGCCGCATCTGCGTACCGAAGCGTTGCTTGGCAGCGCCACGCAGCGTCAACAGTTGTTGCAGGCGCTGGAGAGCCGCGGCATGTCGATTGCGGCGCTGAATGTGTCGGGTAATCCGCTCGATCCAGGCGAATTAGGCAACAAACATAAGCGCGATACGGAAAACGCGCTGGCGCTGGCCGGAGAACTGGGGGTGAAGAAAATCGTCATGATGAGCGGCTTGCCGCCCGCCAGCCCGCACGACACCATTCCAAACTGGATCACTTACACCGTAAGCTGGCCGCCGACGCTGAAAAACTGCCTCGATTATCAGTGGAATGAAGTGGCGATCCCTTACTGGCTAGGGCTGGTGCAACGCGCTAAAGAGAGCGGTGTGGAGAAATTCGCGCTGGAGAATTTCAGTTCGATGCTGGTGTGGAATCCGGAAACCTTGTTCCGTCTGCGCGACGCGGTGGGTGAGATGGTGGGACTCAACCTCGATCCCAGCCATCTGCTGTGGATGGGCGCGGACCCGATTGCAGCAGCACGCGCGCTCGGCCCGGCAATTCATCACTGTCACGGCAAAGATGTGCGTCTGGAGCGCGGGCTGGTGGATATCAATGGTCTGTTGGAAACCAAACCGGTAGAAGATGTCGCCAATCGCGCCTGGAACTATGTTGCCGTTGGTTGCGGCCAGGATCTGCAGTGGTGGAAAGAGTTCTTCTCGGTGGTACGCATGATGGGCTACAACGACTGGGTATCGCTGGAAATGGAAGATCTCACCATGTCGGTGGAAGCGGGCGTAACCTCCTCAATTGCGGCACTCAAGCAAACCCTTAGCCAGTAATGTCAAATTCACGGCGGGCAACCGCTCGCCGTGTTCTGTACATCGAGCCTTGCCTGCCTGATAATCCGTGGTTCACCCACTATTAAGAGGCACGCCATGCTGGAAAACCATCCACAGCGCGACGAAATCAGGCTGGAGAATGTGCTGGCGGCGTTGGGCAATCCGATGCGCATGACGGTAATCAGCATTCTGGCGGACGGCGGCGAACATACTTGCGGATCGCTGCTGAAAGGCGTCTCCAAATCCACGTTGACCCATCACTGGCGCGTGCTGCGCGAGGGCGGCATTATCTGGCAGAAACCCTCTGGACGTGAAAACCTGCTGTCATTGCGACGCGACGATCTCGATGCCCGTTTCCCGGGTCTGCTTGATTCACTGCTAAGCGCCACCCAGCAAGATCCCCTGACCCGCACCACGCTGGATGATTTCCAGATTAAATAACCCGCGCACGCCCAGCCAGCGTAGCCACAATCATCTGCAACCCCGCAATCACCAACAGCAGCATCAGCGGCCACTGCCAGTTGCCGCTGACATCATGCAGCAGGCCAAAACAGAGCGGGCCCAGCGCCGCTAATCCGTAACCGACGCACTGTGCCATGCCCGACAATTTCGAAGCCTGCAAATGATCATGGGTGCGCAGATTAAACAGCGACAGGCAAATCACCATTGATGCACCGGCGCCCAGTCCCGCCAGAATCAGCCACGGCAGCGTGTATTGCGGTGCCATTAACAGTCCCGCGACGGCGATAAAAATCGATAGCGATGCGAGAAAACCAATCATCCGCTGGTCGTGCATTTTTTTCAGTGCGCTCATGCAGGCCAGGTTCGAAACGATGGCCACAATCTGATAGACAAACAGCATGCCACCCGCTTCCAGCTGGCTAATGCCGCTGTCTTGCGCAAAAGGCGTAAACCAGCCGATCAAGGTGTAGAACACCAACGACTGGCAGGCCATAAACAGCGAAACCTGCCAGCCTAAGGCCGCGCGCCACGGTGAGCGCGTTGATGCGCCGTTGGCGCTGTTTTTGGTCTGAGGCGCAGGTTTTTTCAGGTACGGCAGCCAGGCCAACAGAGCGATAATCGCCGGAATCAGCCACACCGCTAATGAGAGTCGCCAACCCGCGCGACTCAGCTCTGCCAGCGGCACCACCACGCCCGATGCAATGCTGGCGGTGATCGCCATGGTCATCGCGTACAAGCCAACATATCGCGCGGTGTGTTCGGTGAAATCACGCTTAATCAGCGGCGGCAGCAGCACGTTGGCCGCCGCAATCCCCGAGCTCAGGATGATCGTTCCCACCCACAACGCATTTTCACTGCCGCTGATACGCAGAATCGATCCCAGCGTGATGAGCAGCAATGCGCCCCATAAACTGCGCTCAAGACCAAAACGGTTGCCGAACCATGCTGCGGGTGGCGCTAAGGTAGCGAACATCAATAGCGGCAAGAAGTTGATCACGCCCGCCGCACTGGCGCTCAAGCCAAACGTCAGACGGATGTTTTCCAGCACCGGGCCAACCGCGGTAATAGGCGTGCGCAAGTTGGCCGCTGTCAGCAGCAGTAAGAACAGGAAAAAACCAGAACGACGCAGAGCAGGATTCGCAGATAAAACGGTATGGGTCATATTTTCGCACCATAGCAATGAGGCAGAGCGAGTCTGCTTATGGTGCGTTGGTTGACGTTAACGCTTACGCAGCGGCGATTAACTGCTGAAAGGAGGGCAATACTAACGAGGGGCTTTTAGGATGTAAAGTATCAAAACCCATCAAAGACAAAATCAACCGAGTCTTTAATCCGCTGGCGATACACACGTGCATCCATCACCTGATCGCCTAGAAGCGACACGCGCACACTGGCCATTTCGTGAGTCATGACCAGAAATTCCTCGCCTTCAACCTTGATTACCGGATTAAGTCGTTCAACTTGCTTTTTTTTAAACTGGTTTAGAGGGTAGAGCGGGATAACGATTCGTGACGCCAGTTCGCCGATAATCTCACTTTGAACGTCTACCAGATAAGGGTACTCGCTGTTCCTATTGGTATTGCGATAAATAAAATATTGCATGTCTAAAACGTCCTGTATTCATCCGACAATAAACCGTGTTCTTCGGTTATGCGATTGAGTTCCTGCAAACCTTCACTGTTTTCACGCTTCCATCTTTCCGCTTCGGTTGTGCGAATTTCATAATGTAAAGCTTTAGATAGGATGGCGGATAAATTGAGCCCTGCTTCTCTAGCCTGCTCGAGTAATGCAGGTTCAAGTGTCACGCTGACAGTTTTTTTTTGTCTTACGGCTGTAGAAGGCATAAATCCCCCGTGTAGTTAACACGTGTATAAATCAGTGTGGTGAGTATGGGTGAAATCTGCGCTTTCTGCAATGCAGCTTTCTAACGTGTTGTGGACTTTTAAAATTTCTAAACATGGTAAACCTTGCGCCATCGCTCATCCGCGTCCACCTTTAGTATTTCCCTTTTCCACAAATGGACGAACAATGATCTGGTTATGGAACGTGCTTATCTTGCTGGCAACCGTGGTGGTGATGGAAATCGTCGCGGCGCTGTCGCATAAATACATCATGCACGGTTGGGGTTGGGGCTGGCATTTGTCGCATCACGAACCGCACAGCGGCAAGTTTGAACTTAACGATCTGTATGCGGTGGTGTTTGCGGTGCTGGCGATCGTGCTGATCTATGTCGGCGTGCAAGGCATGTGGCCGCTGCAGTGGATTGGTGCCGGGATGACGACCTACGGCGCGCTTTACTTCATGGTGCACGATGGCCTGGTGCATCAACGCTGGCCGTTTCGCTATATCCCGCGCAAAGGCTATCTCAAGCGCTTATACATGGCGCACCGCATGCATCATGCAGTGCGCGGGCGTGAAGGCTGCGTGTCGTTTGGTTTCCTCTACGCGCCACCGCTCAATAAGCTGCAAGCCACGCTGCGTCAGCGCCACGGGAGAAAAATCAACGAGGACGCTGCCACAGACCAGCCGGACGTGGCGTCGGACGAGCCACACGCGAAGTGATCGCCAGGCCGGCCCCTTTCACCAGCAGCGCCAGTTTTTCGCCGCGGCTGGTGCGCTGTCGTGAATCCCAGGCGTGAACACCGGCGTGCTGAACTTTCACCCCGATTTCGCGATAAACACCGCGTGCCGTCGCGATGGCCCACGCCGAGCGCAGCGGCAAACCCGGCAAGCCGAACCGCGCCGAGTGATAATAGGGTTCCGCTTCCGACACTAAACGCGCAGCCAGCGTGGCCAGCGCCGCACGATGTTGCGGTGCTGTCAGCGTATCGGCGCGTAATCCCGCCTGATCGAGCCAGGCTTGCGGCAGATAGCAGCGACCATTTTCGGCATCTTCGACGATATCGCGCGCAATGTTAGTAAGCTGGAACGCCAGCCCTAAATCGCAGGCGTGATCGAGCACCGCTTCGTCGCGCACGCCCATTACGCGCGCCATCATCAAACCGACTACGCCCGCGACGTGATAGCAGTAACGCAGCGTGTCGTCGAAACTCGTATAGTGTTCATCGCGCGCATCCATGGCGAAGCCTTCCAGATGATCAAACGCCAGCTGTTGCGGCAGTTGATGAATAAGCGCCACTTCCTGAAACGCCCTAAACGCCGGTTCATCCATGTGCGCGCCGCTGTAGGCGCGGCGGGTTTCAATCTGCAGATGCTGCATGCGTGCCTGTGCATCTTCGACGGCATGCTGCGTGCCGCCTTCGCCCAGCGTTTGCCCATCAATCACATCGTCGCAATGACGACACCATGCATACAGCATCAGCGTGCTGCGGCGTGTCGGTGCATCAAACAGCTTGGCGGCGGTGGCGAAACTCTTAGAGCCCACCGCCATGGTTTGTGTCACTTGCTCGAGTAAAGGCTGTCGATTCATTCAGCGCGATCCTCCAGCATCAGCTGAGCGGTGGCCTTGGCGGAACCAATTACGCCGGGCACGCCCGCGCCTGGATGCGTACCCGCACCCACCAGATAGAGATTGCTGATATCGGCATCGCGGTTATGCGGTCGGAACCAGGCGCTTTGCGTCAAAATTGGCTCCAGCGAAAACGCCGAGCCGTGATGGGCATGCAGCGTGTCGCGAAAATCAAACGGCGTAAACATTCTGTGTGTCACTAATTGCTGACGTAATCCCGGCATGTAGTGCTGCTCCAGATAAGCAAAAATTCGATCGCGCAAGCGCGGTCCTTCCTGTTGCCAGTCGATGTCAGCGGTGCCGAGATGCGGCACCGGCGCTAACACATAAAAGCTGCCGCAGCCGGGTGGTGCCAGCGACGGATCGCTGCTGCAGGGCGCGTGCAGGTAGAGTGAAAAATCCTCTGCCAGTTGGCTGCTATTAAAAATCTCATCAATCAATTCGCGATAGCGCGGACCAAAACAGACGGTGTGATGCGCGAGCTGTTCATGCGGCTGATTGAGGCCAAAATAGAGCACAAACAGCGAGTTGCTCATGCGCTTACGCTTCAGCGATGTCGCACGTTTCTTAGCTTTCGGATGATGGCGTAGCAGCTTGTCGTAGGTATGCACCACGTCGGCATTGGAGGCTACGGCTGCGGCATCAAAGCGTCGTCCATCCTTTAACTGGACGCCGCTAATACGATTTTCATTGGTTTCCAGCTGGCTCACTTCGGCATTCAGTAACAGCTCGCCACCCAGATCCTCAAACAGTCGCGCCATGCCCTTCACCAGCGCGCCGGTGCCGCCGCGCGGAAACCACACGCCCCATTCACGTTCCAGCGCATGAATTAAGGTATAGATTGATGACGTTGCAAAAGGATTACCGCCCACCAGCAATGAGTGGAAGGAAAACGCCTGCCGCAGGTGATCGTCCTGAATAAATTTCGCCACCATGCTGTAGACGCTGCGCCACGCCTGCAAACGTCCCAGCTGCGGTGCAACACGCAGCATGTCACGCACCTGCAGAAACGGCACCGTGCCGAGTTTCAGATAACCCTCTTTGAATACCTCGCGCGAATAGGCGAGGAACTGACGATAACCGGCGACATCCTGTGGATTGAAGGTAGCGATCTGCTGCTCCAGCAACGGCTGATTGTTGT
This sequence comes from Pantoea leporis, assembly GCF_028048155.1. Classification (NCBI taxonomy): domain Bacteria; kingdom Pseudomonadati; phylum Pseudomonadota; class Gammaproteobacteria; order Enterobacterales; family Erwiniaceae; genus Pantoea; species Pantoea leporis. The sequence continues at coordinate 731,493 of NZ_JALMEU010000002.1, read as the reverse complement.
CATAGTCGAGCTGTTTGCCATCTTCCCAACACAGGCGATAGAAGGGCGTGACCGGCATCAGCTCGACGTAATCGCTTAGCGATTTTCCCGCCAGCGTGAACAACTCTTCGATGGCGCTGGGATCGGTGATCACCGTAGGTCCGGCATCAAAGGTAAAGCCGCTATCTTCAAACACATAGGCGCGTCCGCCCGGTTTGTCGCGCTGCTCGAGTAAGGTGGTTGGTATGCCCGCCGCTTGCAGGCGAATCGCCAGCGCCAGGCCGCCAAAGCCTGCGCCAATCACATAAGTGCGTTTCATTTTTTCTTCCCTGGTTCGACAGAATTCAACAGCGCGTGCAGCGCTTCACCGATGGGCACCGGCGGCTTGCCGCACAGAATCCGCGCTTTATCATGCAGACGAAGTTGTCCGGCGTAAAAACGGCTGATTAACCCGGCATTGAGCCGGTAAAAACGTTGCATTACACGCCAGCGCTGCTGCGGCTTACCGGCCAAAAACAGCATGCGGTTCAGCAGGCGGAAAAATCGCTGCTCGCGCCACTGCTGACGGGCAAAGCGTTCGATGTGTTGACTGAGCGTGCGGGCATCGGTGGGCAACAGCGTGGCTACCAACTCCGCCAGCGCCACGGCGGACGGCAAAGAATAACCGGTTGTCGCATGAAACAGTCCGGCGCGCAGGCCGCTGCATGGCTGGCCGCGCTGCTGTTGCCAGAATCGATCAATATTGCCGCTCAGGGTAATCGGTAATATGCCGTGCTCTTCACGCAGCAGTGTGCCAGGCCGCCAACCTTGCTGTTTGGCGTAGTCAGCGATGTGCTGACGAGCGGAGTTCTCCGCCAGCGTAGGTTGATTAACGTAATGCGTATCTTCAATCAGTAACCGATCGGCGCTGAGCGGCAGCGTGTAAACAAAACGATAGCCCGCTTGTTGATCGACGGTGGCATCCATCAGAATCGGCTGCTGCAGGCCGTGCGGCTGCGCCAGCTGCCACTCTTGTCCAAGAAACACCTGATAACCCAGTTGCAGATGCGGCGTTGGCTGCAGGCCGCGGCCATCAATCACCACCTGCGCATCAAGTTCACGCCCATCCGCCAGCGTCACCTGTGTGGGTTTTACCTGTTTAACGGCAGCATCTGTCCACAGATCGTCACCCATCGCCGCGAGTAGATGCCGGGCAAAATCGCCTGACGCGATGGAACAATAATCCCCGTCCAGGTTGCGGCGCAACGCGGGAAAACGCACCTGATAGCCAGGCCAACGCGCCGTGATCAGCGGCTGCAGCCAGCGCAGCTGATCGGCGCTAAGATCGCTCTGATGAAATGACCAGGTATGATTGCCTGCCGGATGTGCGTCGCTCTCCAGCAACAGGCATTTGAGCTGCGGCTTCAGTTGGCGCAGACGTAGCGCAATCAAACCGTTTGCCAGTCCGGCACCGACCAGAATCACATCGTAGTGCGCACGCATCAGGTGGCCTCCGCCAGCACAACTTGTTGCTGGCACAGCGCTTGTTCGACGATGTCGGCCGCACGCTGGCAACCGCCTGCGCGCTGCAACTGTGCCTGTATCGCTGACATCCGTAACGCGTAGCGATCGTCGGTAAGTAATTGTCGCAGATGCTGCTCCAGTTGATGAATGCGGTTAAAGCGCGATGCGCGCCGTCCAATGCCATGCCACTCAATGCGCGCTGCCACGCCGGGTTGATCAAAGGCAATGGGCAGCGCCAGCATCGGCGTACCGCATTCCAGCGCTTCCAGCGCGCTGTTTAATCCGGCATGAGTAATAAAAAGCTGCGCGTGTTGCAGGGCGGCACGTTGATCGACAAAATCCGTCACCCACGCTGCACCAGCCAGTTGCAACTTGTGCACCTGATCGGCGTTCAATCCCCCACAATGAGCGATCACCAGAGAAAGTTGCTGGCGGCGGCACGCCTGTGCCAGATGCAAAAACAGGCGGAAGCGATGGCCTTGCAGCGTACCCAGCGAGGCGTAAACCACCGGCTGGCGCAGCGCCGGCCAGGGCGCATTGAGCGGCGCTGCCGCAACCGGCGCGCGCAGTTGTCCGACGGCGTGATAGCAGGCCGGCAGTTGCTGACGCGGAAAATCAAAGGCGGGCACCATCTGGCTGATTTGTGCCAGCGGCGAAAGGCACTGATGCAATCCGCGCCGCTCCGTCAAATTGAACGCCCGCGCGTGTTTGAGGATGACGTCGCCGTGGCGACGCATGATGCGATCATAGATATCGCTGCTGGCCTGAAAACGTTTCAGCGCTTTTTCATCCTGAGCATAACGGAAGGGCATCACCGCCAGCGGAATGCCGGCTTCACGGTTGACCGGTAGGGCGCAGGCCACCGAAACAAACGGCAGATGCAGCGCTTCAGCGACTAATCCGCCTGCTGCTTCCATTTCATCAGCGATCACACCATCAATGTTCAACGATTTCAGTACCGCTGGTAGTTCTCGGCACAGCATATCGGTGCAGGAGGCGAGATCGTTGATTACGCGAAACAGCGACAGGCCGCCCGGCGAAGCCAGCCGATGCAGCACGGGCGCCAGCGAACCGGCCGGATGCGTTTGCTGGCCTACTGCAACGAAATTAATGCGTTCGTCGCTGAGTAAAGTGCGGGCGTCGGCTTGCTGGATGAAGGTGATGCGATGGCCACGCGCCAGCAGCGTTTGTGCTAACGCCTGCAACGCGTGAAAGTGGCTATAAAGCGGCGGCGCGATCACCGCAAAGTGGCCCAACGGCTTAGCCGCGCTCAGTTGAACATCGCTAGCTGTTGATTAAACAGCGCGTGCATGTATTGGCGAGTGGCGATGCCGCGATGGCAGGCGCAGGCAAGGTGTGCATCGGCACTGCGCAGATGATCGCGCAGACGACGTTCTGCGCCGTCAGCCCCGAGCATCTGTACCAGCGTGGATTTACCCTGATCCTGATGCACATCTTTGCCGGTGTGTTTGCAGCCGTCGGCGAGGTCGTCGAGCAGCTGAAACGCCTGGCCCAGATCCTGAGCAAAGAAGCTAAGACGTTGCCGCACCTGCGGTGAAGCGTCAGCGGCAATCGCCGCCATTTGCAGCGTGGCGCGAAACAGCACGCTGGTTTTCAGTTCATTGGTCAAGGCGATCGCTTCCGGACTGCGGCTCTGCGTGCCGTCGTGCAGATCCTGAAACTGCCCTTGCACTAATCCCTGCAGGCCGACGGCGGCGGAGAGTTCGGCAATCGCTTCAGATTTGTGCACCGCAGGCAAATCGGGTGCGATGGCAATCACTTCAAATGCGCGGCTCAGCAGCGCGACGGCGGCGAGAATCGCCACGTTTTCACCAAACTCGCGATGCACGGTGGGACGACCACGGCGCATTTGCGCGTTATCCATTGACGGGATGTCATCCAAAATCAGCGATGCCGCGTGCACCATTTCCACGGCACAGGCGAGATCGAGAATGCCATTTTGCGTCAGCTCGCAACCCATATCGCGCGCTGCCAGCATCAGTAATAAAGGACGGATGCGCTTGCCCTGCGCCAGCGTACCGGCACGCATCGCGGCACGCACGCGATCGCTTTGCTGTCCTGCAGGCAGTAAATGTTCGAGATGCGCCTGTAAAATTTGCTGCAGCTGAAGCAGTTCGCTTGTCTGATGCGCTGTGCTATCGACATGGGTGGTCATAATGGCTATCCATGGTTGATGAAATTATTATGCTTTTTGATTAACCGTAGACTGCGTAAGGTAAGTTTGCCAGCGAGGGCCTTGACTTTGTAGCGTGCGCCTTCATACGCACCAGGTAAACATCGTAATAATACTATGCGTGATCTTATCAGCGAAAAAAGTAACAGCAACGCCGTAACATAAATAACTCCGTTAGGCTGGTGGTCAATAAATACCGCTTACGGAAATAAAATGACGAATACCAAACCTGCCGTGCTGATTATTCAGCCGCTAATGCCGCAGTTAGATGAAAAGCTCACGCAACATTTCCATTGCCATCGTTTATATGAGCAGCATGACGCAATGCTATTTATCCAGCAGCATGGCAAAGCGATCAATGCCATCGTTACGCGCGGCGATGTCGGGGTGGAAACGTCATTGCTGGAGCAACTGCCGGAGTGTAAAGTCATTGCTGTATTCGGTGTCGGCACCGATCGTATTGACCTGAAATACACTGCCGAAAACGATATTCAGGTCAGCATTACCCGCGACATTCTGACTGACGATGTTGCCGATTTGGCAATGACAATGACGCTGGCGTTCTCGCGTAATTTGGTGGCTTACCATCAGTTTGCGAAATCCGGGGCATGGGAAAATAACGGCGTCGAACTCTCCAGCCGCGCCAGCGGAAAAAGAATTGGCATTGCCGGGTTAGGCGCGATTGGCTTAGCCATCGCGCGCCGTGCCGAAGCCTTTGGTATGGAAGTGGCGTATACCGCGCGTTCGGCGAAAGACGTCAGCTATAAGCGCTGCGATACGATCGAACAACTCGCCACCTTTAGCGATTTTCTGGTGCTGGCACTGCCGGGCAGCAAAGAGAATGTGCAACTGGTCAACGCGAAGGTGCTGGCGGCGCTCGGCAAAGAGGGCGTAGTGATCAATATTGCGCGTGGCACAGTAATCAATGAACCCGATCTGATCGCTGCACTGCAGCAGGGAATCATTAAAGGGGCGGCGCTGGATGTTTATCCGGATGAGCCAAAAATTAATCCCGCGCTGCGTAAACTAAATAATGTGCTATTAACGCCGCATATTGCCAGCGCAACTCACGAAACGCGTGCGCAAATGACCAATAATGTGCTGGAGAATTTACGGGCCTATTTTGCCGATGGGAAGATTCTGACATCGGTATAATTTAAGCATCCGGATTAAGACGAAATTCTTATATCCTGCGTAATAATCCCTATTTAGCGATAGCAATTTTCGTTCAGCCAGGCTGTTATGATATCGGCACTTAATTCAGGAGCCCATTATGACAGCACAGAAAATTGCAATTATTGGCGGCGGCGTTATCGGATTAGCGGTGGCGCGCGCCTTAGCGTTGCAGGGCGTTAAAGTCACCGTTTTCGAACAACAGCACATTGGCGCGGGCACCAGCAGCACGACGTTTGCCTGGGTAAACTCCAATGGCAAACAGCCGCGCAGTTATCACCTGCTTAATGCGCTCTCGATGGAAGAGCACCTCAAACTGCAGCAAGCGCAGCCGAACGGATTGCGCTGGCTGGAAACTGGCGGTACATGGGAGTGGGCCGCCGAGGGCGATGCGCAGCAACGTTTGCTGCAGCGTGCCACGTCGTTGCAATCGGCGGGTTATGCGGCACGTGAAGTGTCGCCAGCAGATGTGCTGCGCGATATTCCGGAGCTGCGGGCGCAGGCCATCAGCGGCAGCGTGTGGCATTTCCCGACAGAATCGGTGCTGCATCCGGCGCTCTATCTGGCGCGCTTATGGTCAGAAGCCAAAGCGCGCGGTGCGGTGCTGTACCAGCATCAGCGCATCAATAGCATCAGTGAAAGTGCCGATCGGGTTACGCTGCAGCTGGAAAATGGTGAGCAGTGGCAGGGCGATCGTATTGTGTTAGCCACCGGACGCTGGGCCAATCAGCTGCTAAATTCACTGGGACTTAATCTGGCGTTGCTGGATACCAGCAAACCGAACGCGGTGGCTTGTAGTTTCCTGGTGCGTACCGCGCCGCAGCCGTTATCGCTCAATGCCAATCTCATCTCTCCGCAACTTAACGTACGCCCGGACGGCGGCGGACGTTTGCTGCTGCAAGCTTTAGAGTTGGATCATCTGGCCGATTCTGCTGCGCCACCCTCAATCACCAGCGATATCGCCGCGCAGTTCCGCGCGCGTTACCACGCGCTGTTTGCGGATGCGGGCGAGTTGCAGATTGAACAAATTGTGGTGGGGCAACGTGCAAGACCTGCCGATGGTTTACCGGCGCTGGGTTATGTCACCGCGCATCAGCGCGTGTATGTGGCGGTGACACACAGCGGTATCACCCTTTCGCCATTGATTGGCAAGCTGGTGGCTGAAGAGCTGATCGGCGATGTGGCAAGTGAGCTGCTGAGCGATTTCCGTCCGCAGCGTCTGCTGGGCAAAAGCGTGGAAGCGTTTGCGCCCATCAAGCGTAATTTCCCGGCGGCGCAATAACGGGGGATGATTGCCGCCCGCAGGCGGCCTCATTCCTTTTTGATTAATAACGCAGTCGGCCACTGAAACCATTCGAAATTATCGCCCCCGATTTCAGGGTTAAATCGCATTCCTGTTCTCGCGGCTGCAGCGCGTTAATGAAGCTATCGGCCCATTTGTGGCAATCATGCAGATGCAGGTTTTTTAGCAGGCTGGCGTGACGTTCGCGACGCACCGAAAGCGGCATGATAAGCGCGGTATGAATGGCATCGGCGATGGCATCGGGATCGTAAGGATTGACCAACAGTGCGCCCTGCATCTGTTCGGCGGCGCCGGCAAACTGCGACAGAATCAGCACGCCGGGATTAGCATGATCCTGCACCGCCACATAGGTTTTCGCCATCAAACTCATCCCGGCTATCAGCGGTGTGACCAACGCCACACGCGCTGCACGGTAAAATCCGCACAGTTCTTCATGTGAATAATGGTTGCTCAAATAACGCACCGGATACCAGTTCAGCTCGCCATGCACGCCGTTCATTTCGCCACAGCGGGTTTCCAAATCGCGCGATAACTCTTTAATGCGATGGCTATAACCTGACGCCGCTGAAGCCAGTTGCACCATGGAAAACTTGTGGTGATACTCCTCGTGTTGACGCAGTAAAACTTCTATGGCGCTGATGCGGTAGGGCGTGCCGGTGCTGTCGTCAAAATGGCCACCGCTGAGGATCAGATTCTCCGGTAAGGTTGCGCGACATTGCTGCTCCATATACTGGCAGCTGTTGCTTTCAGCTAGCGCGCTGGTTTCCACGGTATCAATGCCTACCGGGAATACGCCTACGCGAATCTGACGGCCGTGGATACGCAGCGTGTAAGGCGTTAGACGCTCGCAACGGAAGCGGGATTCAATCCAGGCGGTGAAATTGTTCATGTCTTGGGTGGTCTGAAAGCCAATTAAGTCGGCGCACAATAATGCATCGGCCAGATAGCGCCAGTTCGGCACCGATTCAAAAGATTGTCCTGCTGGGAAAGGCTGATGGAAAAAGAAGCCGATACGATTTATCAGGCCGGCATCGCGCAGCATTTTAATGCTGGGAATCAGGTGATAATCCTGCAACCAAATATCATCATCGGGCATGGCATATTCACTGATGGCGCGCGTATAGGTTTCATTCAGTTTCATATAACCGATTTGGCTGCTGGTGGAAAAACGCGCCATGTCGGGGCGCTGATGAAATACCGGCCACAATCCCTGATGAATATATTGATGATAACCTTCTTCATATTCTGCTTTGGTTAAGCGAAATGTCAGCGTGTCGAATGCTTTGCCGCTAGTAAAATTCAGCTCACGATGAGGTTCAGTGGTAAATGATTCAAACTCGCCACTCCATTTCACCCACATGCCACCGCGACGCGTCAATATGCTTTCATAAATGTTAGAAAGCGTTGAGTGATTATTTTGATTGTGTGATACCAAAATCAAGCCTGACATAGTTTTGACCCGTTGCTTAATCTGCCCATGAATCATTGGCAGAGAATTTAAAAAAGGTTGGCGCAGTATAAATTGCAGCATGCCGCTCATGATTTACGCTCACAGGCGTTAATGGACCGGTGCGTGTTGACCGCTGACGTTATGCGGATGAACCGCTATTAGTGAGTTCGATACTTTTCATCTCGCGCTACCTCTCCGAATCCTTCAGGGCTGTCGATGAAATTAATCTAACCGACCAACCCGTAAAAATGTCGTAAAAAAGACGCTGAGAGTTATAAAAATTTAATAGATTTTATTTACAACCAGGATAAATGTTGGCGTTAATTTTTTTGATCACTTTAGATGGCGACTTTAATGGTTTGAGGGGAGTACTTATGCGCAAAGACACATTCGGCCTGTTAGAATGACCGCCGTTCATAGAGGAATCTAAGAGGTTTAATCGTGTCAACGTTAGTATTTAGAGAAGCCAGGCTGGCAGATGTGGATCGCTGTTACGCGATTGAAATTGAGGCTTACGAAGGTGATGAAGCCGCCACGCGTGAAAAAATTGCTACCCGCATTGCGCAGTATCCACAGGGATTTTTATGTATGGAAACCGATGGCAAGGTGATTGGTTTTATCAACGCCGGTTGTGCGTGGGAGGTGGTGATGTCGGATGAAGCGTTCAAAGAGTTAATCGGCCACGATCCGGCAGCACCCAACGCCGTGATTATGTCGGTGGTGCTTGATCCCGCTTATCAGGGCAAAGGTTATGCATCGCTGCTGATGCGCCAGTTTATCGAGCTGATGAAGAGAATGGATAAGCGAACCATTCATCTGATGTGCAAAACCCAGCACCTTGAGCTGTATAAAAAATGGGGCTATCAATACATCAAGCCGTCTGAGTCAGACCACGGTGGCATGGCGTGGCATGAGATGCTGATGAAACTGTAATTCAACAGGTAAATATAACGCTAAGCATTCAATGATCGCACATTCCCTGGCGGCGCGATTTATCGCGCAATAAATTACGCCGCTAGGACACATGCGCACACTTTATGCAGCCACACCTTTCGGCTGAGCCGACAGATGTCCCGCCCATAAACTGGCCACCCATTTCACGCCTTTGGCGGTGAAACGCGCTTGGGAGAAAGCATGCTGATTCTCGCCACGTCCGGAGCGCAGGGTGAAATATCCCGCCTGTATATGGTGCTGCTGCGGTGCCAGCATGCCTTTTTCGCGATACATGATGTTGCGTTCTAACAAAAACTCACGAAACTCAGTTTCCTTTACCTTCAACATCTTGCACAGCTGACGAAAGCCGAGCGAATCTTCGATCTCGACAAAGCGATCAAAAAATTCAGCCTTAGGGGCCGACAACGCAAGTTGCTGCTCAGCCGCACGGCGCTGCTCAAATTGCTCCGCCCAGGCGCGGGCCGCTTCCGCCGGATTGGTGAAATCAGGCAGATGAGTAAACTGTTCACGCTGCTGCCAGAGATCGAGTAATTCCGCAGTGAAGCCAGGCGAAAGCCGGGCAACGGCAAGTAATGAATCGCGCTTGTTAAGATGAAACTCCTGACGCACTTCACCCTGATGCTCATAGAGATTCACCGTCAAAGGCTGGGAAAGACGCTGTGCAGTTTCCAGGCTTTTCACCAGGCGCTTCACTTCGCCGTGCGTAATGCCCGTGACATGGGCAATTTCGCGGCTGCTCATCATCATTGATGCATTCAAAGCAGACAGACTTTCCGTTGAGATCATCATCATTATCACCTCTTGAAGACTTACTCAGCCTCGTGGCTGTTGAATAAGTATACGCAATACTGTTTATATATCCAGTATTATTTTTAACCGTTCACCTAAGATGTTCGGCTTTGCGTAACGTTTCACAAAGCCAGATTCCGCAAACCCTGCGCTCTACGTATTCTCTTAAAGTGAGGTTTTAGCGGTTTATTAAATTGTCGCGCTGAGTGCTGTTTGATAATTTTGAGCCAATTTTCCGGGCTTTTGTCGGCTTTCTGCAGCATTAGGTGCAGGGCTGATGTGTGCCTTTTTTAACAGCAATAAGTAGTTAACTGGCGGCTGTGCTGCTGGAGAAACGATGAAAAAGAATAAAATTAAAACCCATTTGGTTTCACTAGGTTTACTGGCGGAAAAAAAGCTGACCAAACGCAGAACGCTGCCCGATTACAATCCTGCCGCAGAGCAGGATATCAATTTAGTTGCACGCCAGACCGCGCCCGCTGCCATTCCGCGTCAGATTTGGATGTACTGGGAAAGTGAAACGCTACCGGAAGAAGTGCAGATTTTTGTTGATAAAATCGTGCGCGAAAATCCCGGCTATCTCGTAACCGTCATCAATAACCTGAATATTCAGCACTATCTGCCCGATCTGCACTTCGTGCATCAGGATATGCGCCCTTCACATAAAAGTGACGTAATCCGGCTGGAACTGCTGCATCGTTATGGCGGAATCTGGATGGATGCCACCATCATTCTCAACCGCACGATGGACGAATTGTTGGCGGTGAACGTTGACGATGGTTATGACCTGATCGCCTTTTATCGCGACAGTTCGACGCTGGATAAAGACTATCCGGTGATTGAATCCTGGTTCCTGGCCGCGCCGAGAAATAACGCCTTTATTGCGCGCTGGCTGCATTTTTTCCGCCCGATTGTTGAAGTGGGCGCCGACGAGTTTTTCCGTCGTTTGCTCGCGCTGCCCAATTACGAAACCATTGTGCAGGGCATCACGCCACCGGATTATTTGGTGGTGTATCTCGCGCAGCAGCAGGCGCTGCGTGAGAACAATCAGTACAACTTCTATCTGCGTAAATGCGAAGCCAGCGCGTTGCTGTATCAAAGCCTGGTGGAGTGGCGTCCGGTGAAGCTGAGCCGCATGCTGATGGTCGATCGTCTGCCGGCCGTCTTGCCGCCGCTGACCAAACTGACGGGATTTGATCGTAAATATCTCGACACCAACCTGAAATATGGCGTGGTGAACAAAGACAGCTTGTTGGGTCAGATTCTGTTAAACAGCCAGAAGGGCGCCCGCCCGCAAACACCGGTTCCGGCACTGACGAGCAAGGCATAACGCATCACGGATTGATCAACTGCTGGAGTGCCGCGGCGCTGATTTCATCGTCCGGTACATACACCAGCAGGCGATCGCCGTTGCGTGACGCCGACCACCAGTTATTTTGCCGCAGCGTCATTTCACCCACTTCGTCGCGGTAAAATCGTTTTAAACGATTCTCCACCTGGCCCAATTCATAGCGCTGCCAGGTGTGCGCAAACTCATCTGAACTGTTCAGCAAGCGGGCAAGAAAGCTTTCCCAGTGTGGATCGCCAAGGTGCTCGCCCATCTGCCCGCGAAACATCGCCACCATCTGCGGCATCACTTCATCCCAGTCATTCAGTGCTTTGCGCCAGGTTGGGTGATTGAAGGCCAGCCAGATGCAGTTGCGATCTTCTGGCGCGATTTCGGCTAAATCCACGCCCATCAAGGCACACCACGCGGCGTTGTAACCGATAATATCAAAGCGCGGCGTCTCAATAATCGCCGGTAACTGGATCGCATCGAGCATCTGCTGATTGTGCGCGGCAATTTTGCAGCAGGCGGCTACCACGCGCACCGAGGGCAATGCGTGCCCGGCGAGCGAAAACAGGTGCTGCGTTTCCACATCGTTGCACTGCAACGCGCTAGCGATCGCCGTCAGGGTTTTCGGCGAGGCTTTGATATCGCGTCCCTGTTCCAGCCACGTATACCAGGTCACGCCAACATCCGCTAACTGCGCGACTTCTTCACGGCGTAAACCCGGCGTGCGACGATGGCGCATGCGGGGTAAACCGAGTCGATTGGGATCGAGATTTTCCCGGCGCGTGCGCAGAAAGGTGCCGAGTAATTTACGGTTGTTTTGTTCGGTGGTAACAGGCGCGGATGCCAGGTTCATAAGCAGATCCTTCGACAAGACGGGTAGTGTTTATACCATGATAATCAAGAACTGGTACCCGTTTAACGGTTAGGTGATGCTATGCCGTACTGACAGCAAAAACAAGGTAAAACCGATGCAGACATCGCAACTTCAACGCACAGGATTGATGGTCCTGCTTGCCGGGCAACTGCTGCCCATGATTGATTTTTCTATCGTTAACGTAGCGTTAGACGCGATGGCCCACACGCTGCAGGCCACGGCGATTGAGCTGGCGCTGATCGTCGCGGTCTACGGCATCGCCTTTGCCATCTGCCTGGCGATGGGCGGACGGCTCGGCGATAACTACGGTCGCCGTCGCGTGTTCCTTGCCGGAGTAGGGATCTTCGGTATTGCATCTTTATTATGCGGCATCGCCAACAGCGTTGGCCTGTTGATGTTTGCCCGCGCGCTGCAAGGCGTGGGCGCGGCCTTTATCGTGCCGCAAATCCTCGCCACGCTGCACATCACGCTGAAGGGCAGAGCGCATGCGCGCGCCATCGGTTTGTATGGCGGCATTGGCGGGCTGGCCTTTATCATCGGTCAGGTGTTGGGCGGATTTCTCATCAAAGCGGATATCGGCGGCTACGGCTGGCGCAGCGTTTTCCTGATTAACCTGCCAATTTGCCTGTTTGTGCTGATCACCGCGCGCCGCTTTGTGCCGGAGACGCAGAACACGCAGCGCGTACCGGTGGATATTAGCGGAACCTTGCTGCTGGCGGGCGCGATTGGTTGCCTGATGCTGGCACTGGCGCTCGGTCCGCTGCTGCATTGGTCGTGGCCGTGCATCTTGCTGCTGGTGCTGTTCCCGCTGTTTCTGCATCGTCTGCGCCAGAGTTCGCTGCGTTTGGAAGCGGCCAACGGCGCGCCGCTGTTGCCGCCTTCACTACTGCGTCTGCCGAGCGTGCGTTTTGGCCTGACGCTGGCGGTGCTGTTCTTCTCCTGCTGGAGCGGCTTTATGTTCTCTGTGGCACTGACGCTGCAGGCCGGTTTAGGGCTGACGGCGTTTCAATCCGGGAATGCGTTTATCGCGCTTGGCGTGGCCTATTTTATCGGGGCGATGCAATCCACGCGCATCGTCGAGCGTTTAGGTAAGCGCGGCGCCTTATTGATGGGCTGCGGTATTCAGATGGTTGGATTGGTGGCCCTTATCGCCACGCTGCAACTCGCCTGGCCGCAGGTCGGTATTTTCACCCTAATTCCCGCCACGGTGCTGATTGGCTTTGGTCAGTCGTTTATCGTCAGCACCTTCTACCGCATTGGCATGAGCGGCGTGCCGCATCATCAGGCGGGCGCGGGCAGCGCGGTGCTGTCGACGGTTCAGCAATCGGCGTTAGGTTTAGGCCCGATGCTGCTGGGCGGTGTATTCACGCAGATCTATACGCACGGCAATCATCTGGCGGCAATCACCGGTACGCTCGGCGTTGAGTTGGTGATGATGGCATTGCTGGTGATCTTCACCAGCCTCAATCGCCGTACGTTTCAGCCGGTAACGGCAGAAGGGTAATTCTTATGCGGGGATTTTGGCAGGAGCGATGCAGCTTATTGTAAAACAACCGAAAATCCGCGGGTCGCGATGAATTTACCTTTGGCTCGGCGGTCTTTTTTCCGGAACATATCGCCGCAGTTAACGGGCTGAACCTCGTGTTCAGCCCGTTTTTATGTGGTGCGGAAGCAAGGCGCTTGAATCAGGCACAGGAAAAACGGCAGGCTCACAACAGATGAAGAAGATGTTAACCGGGTTACTTTTAATGGTAACCACCACTGCCTTTGGTGCAGATGATTTCACCCTAAAGGATATTTACTTTGCTGGGCTTCAGCGCGTCGCACCCGGCGCGGCGTTGCTGCATATGCCGCTGCGTGTTGGCGATCGCGTCAATGATGATGATATTCGCCACAGCATCCGCGCGCTGTTCGCCACCGGCAATTTTGACGATGTGCAGGTGCTGCGTGACGGGGATGCGCTGCTGATCAAAGTCAAAGAGCGCCCGGCGATTGCCAGCATCTCATTCTCTGGTAACAAAGCGATTAAAGAGGATCAGCTCAAGCAAAACCTTGATGCCTCGGGCGTGCGCGTGGGTGAAGCGCTGGACCGCACCACGCTATCGGATATGGAAAAAGGGCTGGAAGATTTCTACTTCAGCGCCGGGAAATATACCGCCAGCGTCAAAGCGGTCGTCACGCCGTTGCCGCGCAACCGTGTCGATCTGAAGTTCATTTTCACCGAAGGCGTGTCGGCGAAAATTCAGCAGATCAACATTGTCGGCAACCACGCTTTTTCCGCTGATGAACTGATCTCGCATTTCCAGCTGCGCGACGATGTGCCGTGGTGGAATTTGATCGCCGATCAGAAATACCAGAAACAGAAACTCTCAGGCGATTTAGAGACGCTACGCAGTTATTATCTCGATCGCGGTTACGCACGCTTTAACCTCGATTCCACACAAGTCAGTTTAACGCCGGATAAAAAGCATATTTACGTCACGATAAATATTCATGAAGGCGATGTTTATCATGTTAGCGGCGTAACGCTGAGCGGAAATATGGCCGGCTATTCCGCCGAAATTGAAAAACTGGCGCACATGCCGGCGGGCAGCTTATACAGCGGGGCAAAAATCAGCCAAAACGAAGAGGCGATTAAAAGCCTGCTCGGTCGTTACGGCTATGCGTTCCCGCAGGTGAATACGCAATCGGAAATAGACGACAGCGATAAAACCGTGCAGCTACACGTGAATGTCGATGCCGGGCGGCGCTTCTCAGTGCGACAGGTGCGTTTCTCGGGCAATGACACCTCGAAAGATGCGGTGCTGCGTCGTGAAATGCGTCAGATGGAAGGCGCATGGCTGGCGAGCAATCAGGTGGAGCAGGGCAAGGCGCGCCTTAATCGTACCGGTTATTTCGAAAGCGTAGATGTTGATACGCAGCGCGTGCCGGGCAGCCCGGATCAGGTGGACGTGGTGTACAAAGTGAAGGAGCGCAATACCGGCACCTTCAACGTTGGACTGGGTTACGGCACCGACAGCGGCATCAGTTATCAGCTTGGTGTCAGCCAGGATAACTGGATGGGTACCGGCAATACCGTGAGTTTTAGCGGCACGAAAAACAGCTATCAAACCTATGTCGAAATCGCCGCTACCGATCCCTATTTCACCGTGGATGGCGTGAGTCTTGGCGGCAAACTGTTCTACAACGATTACAGCGCGGAAGATAACGATCTTTCCGAATACACGCTGAAAAGCTTCGGCGCGAGTAGCACGTTAAGCTTCCCAATCGGCGAAAACAGCAGCGTGAACAGCGGGCTGGATTACGTCTATAACCGCGTCAGCAATATGGCACCGCAGTTAGCAATGTGGCGCTATCTGGGTTCGCAGGGCATTCATCCAAAAGTCATCACCAGCGATGACGACGATGACGACGCCACCGTGGCGGACAAATTTACCGCCAACGATTTCTTCTGGAACATAGGCTGGAGCTACAACTCGCTGGATCGCGGCTTCTTCCCTACCTCGGGCGTGAGCGCAGGTTTCAACACCAAAGTGACCATTCCAGGTTCCACCAACAGTTATTACAAAAGCACGTTGACCGCAAACGGCTACGTGCCGCTGAGCAGCGACCATCGCTGGGTGCTAATGGGCCGCAGTAAAGCCGGTTACGCCGACGGTTTAGGCGGCAAAGAAGTGCCGTTCTACGATAACTTCTATGCCGGCGGCTCCAGTTCGGTACGCGGATTCTCCTCCAACACCATCGGGCCAAAAGCCGCCTATTACCGCTGCAGCGGCAGCGAAAGCAGTTACGGTGCTTGCCCGGTGGAGAAATCGGATGATGCGGTGGGCGGTAATGCGATGGCGGTGGTGAGCGCGGAGCTGATTGTCCCTACGCCGTTTATCAGCGAGCGCTATGCCGATGCGCTGCGCACTTCATTGTTTGTTGATGCCGGCACCGTATGGGATACCGGCTGGCAGAATACCGCAGCCACTAAAGCGGCGGGGATTCCCGATTATGGCGATCCCAGCCAGATTCGCGTGTCGAGTGGCGTGGCCTTGCAATGGCAGTCACCGCTGGGTCCGCTGGTGTTTTCGTATGCGTTGCCGATTAAAAAATATGAGGGCGATAAGTCGGAGCAGTTCCAGTTTAATATTGGTAAAACCTGGTAGATGTATTTAATTCGTTAAAGGTTGAGAGGGGTTTTACATTATCTTTAAACGGCGAAGACGGAATAAAATAGCCAGCAGAGTACAATAGCCGTTGTGAAATGCTTAAGGAATGAGTGTTCGCCAATATCGTTGTTATGCATGTGATAAATTGTATTTCGCCACCCAGGTTTGGGTGGCTTTTTTATTTGTTAGGTAAAAACGTGCGTTTCAGTCGGAAAAGGCGGGCGTTGCGTAAAGACGGCGTGAATACATCCCTGTAGCCTCGGCCGCCGCATCCTTGCGGCGGACGCTTTACTCCACTGTCCACCTTTTCCTCCTTGATGGCGATTCATTGCGGTTTTCCAAATCGCACCATCAACAGCGATGTTCATCTCAACGGGTTGGCCTTTTCTGGCCTGAGCACCAACCTAGAGCGACTCAGCCAACCTCAGCCCCGTCTCGGCATCAAACAGATGAATTTTCTCGGGGTTGAAGCCCAGCATAATGCTCTCGCCGCTGACAGCCGCATGACGGCCTGCGATCTGCATATGCAACGGCTGACCGTGCCATTCCAGATGCAACAAGGTGGATTCGCCGGTGATCTCCACCACTCTCACCAACGCTGCGGCGTTGTTGCTGGCTTCTAGCAGATCGTGCGGGCGCACCCCGAGCGTCACGACTGCGCCAGCACGTTCGCGCGCCGCCGCTTGCCAACGCGCGGGCAACGGCTGCCACAGATCCTGGCACTGCACGCCGGGCACGCCATCGCGGGCAATCAGCTGTGCCGGTAACAGGTTCATCGGCGGTGAGCCGATAAAGCGTGCGACAAAGGTATCCGCCGGACGGTCGTAAATCGAAAGCGGCGCGCCTTGCTGCACGATGCGGCCATCCTTCATCACCACAATTTGATCGGCCAGCGTCATCGCCTCAATCTGATCGTGCGTCACATAAACCATGGTGGTTTTGAAACGCTGATGCAGCGATTTGATCTCGGCGCGTAGCTCCATACGCAGCTGCGCATCGAGGTTCGACAGCGGCTCATCGAACAGGAACACTTTGGGATTTCGCACCATCGCGCGGCCCATCGCCACGCGTTGACGCTGTCCGCCTGACAGTGCACGCGGATAGCGTTGCAGCAGCTTATCGATGCCAAGAATCCCGGCGATGCGCGCAATTTTAGTGTGCTGCTCCTCGCGCTTCACCTTCTTCACCTGCATGTGGAACGCCAGATTCTCCGCCACGGTTAAGTGCGGATAGAGCGCATAGCTCTGAAACACCATGGCGATATCGCGATCGGCTGGATCGCGGTCGTTGATTTGTACTTTGTCCATCAGGATCGCGCCATCCGACAAGCTCTCCAACCCGGCCAGCAAGCGCAACAGCGTCGATTTTCCGCAGCCGGATGGGCCAACCAGCACGGTAAAACTGCCGTCAGGAATGGTGAGATCGAGCGGATGCAGCACCGACTGTTTTGCGTAGCGTTTGGCCACTTTTACGAGTTCAACACTGGCCATAATTTAAAACTCCTGGGAAAGTTGCAGTTGATGCCAGTCGGGGTAACGACGCGGCAAGGTGCTGATAGCCAGTGACGCCACCGAAATCCCCCATTGCAAAGCCGTGGTGAGATCTTGCTGATGCAGCAGGGCGGTGAGAAATCCGGCGTTGAAACTGTCGCCCGCGCCGATGGTATCCACCACCGTGACCGGACGTGCAGGCTGACTTACTGAGTTATCTGCCTGCCAGCAGCGGGCGCCCTGCGGGCCGCATTTCACCACGCAGCCGCCGCGTCCGCTTAGCTGTTGCGCCAGCATTTGCGCGCTGGTGGGCAAGTCGTCTGACGCCGCTAATCCCAGCGTTTCCACTTCATTGAGCAGCAGCCAGTCGCACAGCGGCAGCCAATGCGTGACCTGCTGACGCACTTCGTTTGTCCAGCCCTGCGGCGGCCAGCCGGTATCGACGGCGGTGACAAAGCCTCGCTGCTGTAGCTCGGCGAGCAGCGCCGGATAATCGTCATACAGATGCAGACACAAAAAGGTGCCGCACAGCAGCACGATATCGCCGTCAGACGCGGTAGCCGGCAGCTGATCCAGCACATCCTGCGCGGTGAGTTGCACGATATGGCCGAGATTACTCAGGAAAGAGCGTTCGTGATCCGAATGCGTCACGCCAACGGTAAGCGAGGTTTCGCAGCTGTAGCGCGTCCAGTGCGCAGCGCTGTGCGGAAAATGACTCGCCAGCCAGGGGCTCAGGCCATCATTGCCCTGATTGGCGACCGCGCGATGGCGCACCTGCATCGCTTCCAGCGCCAGCGCGCAGTTGCCCGCCGAGCCGCCAGGACGCAGTTCGCTGTGATTCAGCATCACTTCAGTACCGCGCTGCGGCCAGTTATCCAGCGTGCCCATGATCAAATCGACATTAATGTTACCCACCACATACAGCGTGGCGGTGAGTTTCTGCTCCATCATCCTTTGCTCCCGCCACTGGCAAGGCCGCTAACCAGCGTCTTCTGCAGCCAGATGGCAATAAACAGCGGTGGCACCGACGCCAGAATGCCAACGGCAGCGATCAAGCCATCATCGGTGGCGCGTCCGGCGGTAAATCCGGCAATGGTGACCGGTAAGGTTTGTGCGGCGATATTGCTGGTAAACAGCAGCGCATAGAAAAATTCGTCCCACGCCAGCAGCCAGCCAAACAGTGCGGCGGCCCCCAACACCGGCTTCGCCAGCGGCAGCGTAATGCGTAACAGCACTTGCCAGACGCGCAGGCCGTCGAGCCGCGCCGCCTGCTCAATATCCTGCGGCAGCGTATCGAACTGGTTTTTCAGCATCCAGGTGAGGAACGGCAGAATCAGCGAGCAGTAAACGATGATCAATCCGGGCCGCGTGTTGAGCAGATCGAACTGCTGCAACAGGAAGTAGAGCGGCAACACGAATGCCACCGGCGGCACCATATAGATGGCAAGCGAGGCAAACAGCCAGCCGTCGCGCCCGCGGTAGCGCGAGAAGCTGAACGCTGCAGGAATGGCCAGCAGTAAGCAGATGATTGTCGCGCCGGTGGCCACTAAAAGGCTGTTGCCGAGTGCATGCAGAAACAGTACGCCAGGCTGGCCCGGCTCCAGCGACAGCAGCTTGCCGTAGCGGGTGAAATCCCACTGGCGCGGCAGCCACTCCAGCGGTACGCGGGTGAGATCGCTGGCGGCGCTGACGCTCATCAAAAACAGCCAGCCCATCGGCGCTAACACTGAGAACGCCACCAGCAGCGCGGCGGCGTATTTACCGACATGGCGCAATTTAACCTTCATAAGCGCTTCCTTTGCGGCGCTGGCGCCACAGTAACAACATGTAAAGCGTGATCAGCACCGCGCACAGTAAGGTCATCAACATCGCGTAGGCCGCGCCACTGCCGGCACGCAGGTAGCTAAACGACTCCTGATACACGTAGAAACTCAGGGTTTTGGTGCTATCGACCGGACCGCCGCGCGTCATTACGTAGATAATGTCGAAAATTTTGAAGGCGTCGATGGTGCGCAGTACCAGCGCCACGCTGAGCGGGCCAACAATCGCCGGGAAGGTGATAGCACGAAAACGCCGCCACGCCGATGCGCCATCCAATCGTGCGGCTTCAAACAGATCGTCGGGGATCGATTGCAGCGCCGCCAGCACCAGTAAGGTCACCAGCGGATAGTTTTTCCAGATATCGGCGAACATCACCGCGTTGAGCGCCGAATCCGGCGAACCCAGCCAGCTGCGATAGCCATCAATGACCCCTAACTGCGTCAGCAGGGCGTTGATGCTGCCGTAATCCGGGTTGAAATTCAGACGCCACATCATGGCGTTAACGATGGTCGGCAGCGCCCACGGCAAAATCACCAGCACGCGCAGCACGTTGCGACCGGCGAATTTCTGGTTCAGCAACAGCGCCACCAGCACGCCGATCACGCCTTCAATCGCCACCGACACCACGGTGAAATAGAGCGTGCGCCACAGCGAACTGCGGAAATCCGCATCGGTGATGGCGAACAGATAATTTTCAAAGCCAATCCAGCCCGGCGCTTCACCGCTGCCGATCAGGGCGGCATCGGTGAAACTCAGCCAGATGGTGCGTAACAGCGGCCATGCGGTGAGCAACAGCATCACCAACAACATGGGTGCCAGCAGCACCCATGCCTGCCGTTGTTCGCGTTGACGCAAACTCAGCATTGTTGCCCCTTAGCGCAGACGCGCCGCACTCTTATCCACCGCTTGCAGCGCGGCATCTGGCGTTGCGCTGCCCACCAGCACCTGCTGCAACTGCTGCTGCAGCGTGTTGGAGAGACGCGAATAGTCAGCCGTTTCCGGACGCGACAGCATCACGTTAAGCGATTTATCCGCCGCCGCGATGAGGCTTTCCTGGTTTTTCAGCACCGCCGGATCCTGATACGAGCTTTTCCAGATCGGCAGACTCAGCGTGGCGTATTGGTTCTGTACCGGCTGTGAAGTCATGTAGCGGATGTATTGCCATGCCTGATCCGCATGCGTGCTGCCTTTAGTGATGCCAAGGCCCATCGAACCGTTTACCGCACCGAATTTGCCCGGCGCATCGCCTGGCGCGGGAACGATGCCCACCTGGCCGGCGACCTTACTTTGTTTAGGATCGTTGGCCATGTTGTACATGTAGGTCCAGTTGAGCGCGAAAGCCGCATCGCCATTGGAGAAGGCTTTACGCACATCCTCTTCCAGATATTCGCGTGACGCCGGATTGCTCAAGCCTTCATCCAGCGAGCTTTTCATCAGCTTCACCGCTTGCAACGAGGCCGGGGAGGAGAAATCGAGTTTGTCGTTGTTATAGAACTTGCCACCGAAACCTGATACCAGCGTGGTGTAATCGCACACCAGCGCTTCCGCCTGCGACCAGCTCCACACCAGCGGATATTTCACGATGTTTTTCTGCTTGATGATGCGCGCGTCATCCATCACCTGCTGCCAGGTTTGCGGCGGCGTGGTGATACCGGCTTTTTCCAGCATCGCTTTGTTGTAATAGAGATATTTGGTATCGAGGATCCACGGCATGCCGAGGGTTTTGCCTTTGAACTCAACGGTGTTCATTGCGCCGGGGAAAATCTGCCCTTTTTCATCAGCGCTGATGCGGCTGCTGACGTCCTGCAACAGATCGAACTTAGTGAATTCTGCCGGCCAGATGGCATCGAACAGCACCACATCGTAGCCGTTACCGCCCGCGCCACGCGCCGCAACAATTTTGTCATGCAGCGCTTCGTACGGCACAAACTCAAGATTAACCTGCACCTCTGGGTGCGTTTTCTGAAACGCCTGCGTCATGGCGCGGATATCATTTTCGCTATACGCCGCCTGCGTCATAAACAATGCATTCAACGTGGTTGCCGCTACCGCGCTGCCTACGCTGGCTAACAGAACTGCTGCAAAACAACCTTTTATGACTGGGTTGAATCGGATTTTCATGGTGTTTTCCGCCTTGATGCAAAAAGAGGGTGTTTTATTAAATCAATTTGATGGATTTAATAACGCGCACAGGTTGTCAGGTTGCTGCGGCTGACATTGGTTAGCTAAAGCAATTGACGTGCCAGGGCATAAATCTCGTTTGCCGCTGGACACTACTTTGCACAGATTTTCGCCGCTGTCAGGTAAACAGATTGTAAAATGTGTGGCCGATCATAGATATTCATGTGGTTTTAAAAAGGAGGACAGTTGTGAAAAGTGCCGATCAGCTTTTTGCCGAATGCATTGTTTAGGTGCAGTTGCGTTGGGGCTTGCTGCATGAAAGCGCATCTCTTAACGGCGAAATGCCGTTATCAGTAGCTGGTTAGGATGAGATTTTCGGCTGATAATACAGCCAAAAGCGGACGTCAAAATGATGACGGCTTAGGTAGTTCTGTCACATCAAACATAACACCGCATCTTGAACCTAAGCACCCTGTGCTGCTGGCGTTCCCTGGTGAAAAACCAGAGTTCACTGTCCTTCCTCCAAACTTAAAGCAACCTGAGCTTTTCCAGTAGCATTCTGCTTATCCTCAAATGTTCCTACCGTATGCTCTCTTTCAACATAAAAGTGCTTCACTGAATCGCTGCAGCCCCTTTGCGCGATCGGAAATTAGAGACCGCTTTGAGCGAAAAGAGGATATTCGCAATTTATCGATAAAGGATGCAGGCTTGTAAAACGTTCGCGCATTTATGGTGTAGAAATAAAGCATTCTTTTTATATAGTTGGCTGATGGACTTTCAAAAATCAGTAGGTAATCACATGATCTTAAGTGTCAATCACGTTGGTTTTTCAGTTAAAAATATTGAAGACTCATTATTATTCTGGACTCAGATTCTTGGCGGTAAATTATTACGTGAAGGAAAAATGTCTGGGCCTATAATCGATGAGGTTACAGGTGCAAGGGGAGCTGATGTACGGATGGCTTTGCTTGAACTGGCTGATATCCGAATTGAATTACTCCAATACAATAACATTGAGCAGCCAGAAGAACCTTCAGCGCCCTATATCCCAGGCTACGCTCACCTTGCTTTTATGGTTGAGGATCTTGATAGGCTCTTAGGCAAAGTATCGGACTACGGTTGGAAGACGCCGGGTAAACCTCAAACAGTGTCGTCAGGACCCATGCAGGGTACCAGAGTAATATATTTACAAAGTCCTGATGGTCAGACGCTTGAATTAATGGAACGCAGCCAATGAGACCCACATATTATTAGCTGTTATCCTTTAATTAAAACCGTGATGTTTGCAAAGCCCGCTTAGTGAAAAGAGCGGACGACGCGAGCCCAATGTCTGGTTTTAGCGAAATGCGTACATTAACGCTGCCCTTATAAATAATAAGGGCAGCGTTAAATCACAGCGAATTAATTAACGTGTATAGATCAGTTGTGTAACGGTAATGTGCCAAGCACGATAGCGCCTGACAGCATGCACAATACTGTTCCCACCGCCCATTTAAGGCTTGCGCGCTGATTCAGCCCGTAATCCAGATTAAGAATGCCGACAAGAAGGTAAGTTGACGCAACAAGCGGGCTGAGCAGATGAACAGGTTGTCCAATCAATGAAGCAACGGCCATCTGCATAGGCGAGATTCCGTAGCTTGTCGCTGTCTGCGCAAGAATGGGTAAAACGCCAAAATAGAACGCATCGTTTGTCATGAAGAAGGTGAACGGCATGCTGATCAGCGCCGTGAGGATGCCGAGCCAGGGGCCGGCTGAGGCTGGCAGTGAATTTACAAGACTGTTAGACATGGCATCTACCATACCTGTTCCGGACAGGATGCCGGTAAAAATACCTGCTGCAAAAATGAGAGAAACAATGGCAAGCACGTTCTCTGCATGTTTGGCAAGGAGCTCCTTCTGATGCTTCAGGTTAGGGAAATTCACTAGCATCGCCACTGCAAAGGCGATCATAAACAGTGTTGCCATAGGAAGCATGCCCAGAATTAACATAACCAGTAGGGCAATGGTCAGCGCTGAATTAAAGAGATAACGATAATTAGTTACAGATGTAACCTGCCCGGTCTCTTCACTCAGATCGATTTTAATTACCCCAAGCCGGCGACGTTCGCGCAGTCCAAAAATAATGGCAACCAGCACTACCCAGGCAAGGCCACAGATCATAATGGGCAGAAGCAGCATAAAGAGCTCTCCAACGTCTACCTTCATGGCGCTGGCAGCGCGCGCTGTTGGTCCTCCCCACGGGAGCATGTTCATTACGCCGATTGAAAGCAGCAGTACGGTGGCCATGTACTGAAGCTTTATTCCCAGCCGACGATACAGTGGAAGAAGTGCTGCCGTACAGATGAGATAGGTGGTGGCACCGTCGCCGTCGAGCGCCACGCTGATACCAAGGATAGCAGTGCCGATCATCACTTTAAGCGGATCGCCTTTTACAATACGAACAATGAGACGGATAAAAGGATCAAAAAGCCCGGCCTCCCGATAGGTTCAGGATCATGGATGTAGTCACCATCAGCTACACTAAGGGCATCAAAATAGGTATCTCTGTTCTGGAACTGTGTGAATCTTCCGCACATAGGTTGTTCCTCCTTATGGAAGGATAGCTCGTTTAGCGCTGTTTCAATGACGAGGAGATATGTGCTGACACCATATGTTTCGATTCGGTTTTTTGGTGGACGGACATGAAATATACGCATTGAATAAAACCACCGGCAGCATAGGCAAAGCTTTGGGATTATAGGTAATGGCTTGGTCTGATAACTATAAACCCGGCTTACATTAGGCGCTTTGTAAGGGATCTCTTCTCTGCTTCACTATGTGAAGCAATTGCCGGATTTGTTCTTTGATTGGCTTCACGCTATCTCTCATCGCCGGCGCAATATCTCATCAAAATTCATACGCTAACTTCCAAGACATGACGCGCCTTCCTATGGCGCGACATTAACCCTCTGGAGGTCGTATGGAGAATTCAACCCGTCAGTATGGCGGTGAGTACGTGGCGACAAAAACCAATAATCCGCCAAAGCGTACTGCCAAAATCATGATGGCAGCCGGGGTTGGTCATTTTATCGAGTGGTTCGATTTTGGCTTATACGGCACCCTGGCGGCGATTATTGCCAGCAACTTCTTTGTCAGTTCTGACCCTGCTACCGCACTTCTGAAATCTTTTGCTGTATTTGGATCCGGCTTTTTAATGCGTCCGCTAGGCGGCTTCTTTTTCGGTTCCATGGGCGATCGTCTGGGACGACGCAAAGTGTTGGTGACGGTAATTGTCATCACCTCAATATCTACATTTGTGATGGGCATTCTGCCGACCTGGCATCAGGTGGGAATTGTCGCACCGGTGCTGTTGGTGGTGACTCGATTAGTACAAGGATTCGCCGCAGGTGGTGAGAGTTCCGGCGTAATTACCTATCTGGCAGAAAGCGCTGAGCCGCATCGTCGCGCCACGCTTACCTGCTGGAGTGAGAACTTCAGTTTCATGGCGTTTGTTTGCGGCTCTGGACTGGTGCTGCTGTTGACCTATTGGTTGGGTGAGACGGCAATGAATGACTGGGGATGGCGCATTCCTTTCCTGCTCGCAGCACCGCTCGGATTGGGTGGGTTATATATGCGCCGCAACATGGAAGATTCGGCTGAATTTCACAAGTTAAAAGCCACCGGCAAAATCGAAAAATCGCCACTGCGCACTGCCTTGAAAACCTCATTGTCGGCGTTGCTGTTTTGTACCGGTTTCGTCGTGATCAAAGCGGTCAGCAGCTGGGTGCTGCAATCCTTTATGCCCGGCTATTTGTCTACGCATCTGCACTACAGCCGTACTGATTCTTATCTCATCACCACGCTGGGCTTACTGAGCGTCGCTATTTGCATGCCAATCACGGGCTACTTGTCTGATAGATGGGGACGACGGCCGCTGATGCTGGTGGCATGCGCTGGTTTCATCCTGTTGACCTATCCCGCCATGCTGCTAATGACACAGGGATCGGTGGGCAGCTCTATCGCGGCAATGAGTGTATTGGGTGTGTGTGTTGCGTTGTTTAACGGTGGCTGTGGCGCAGCAATGGTCGAACTGTTCCCGACGGCGATTCGCTATGGCGGCATCGCGATGTCCTACAACCTGACTGTGGCGGTGTTTGGCGGTGTAACACCCCTGGCATCGGCCAGCCTGATCTCCTTAACGGGAGATCCGCTGTCACCCGCCTGGTACGTGATGATCACCGCGCTAATTTCATTCATTGCAGTGTGGTTTGCAAAAGAAACTGCCGGAAAAGTGATGAATTAACGGAAACTGGAGCCTTTATGCACATAACGAAAGTGGAGTGTTTCCCACTCAAAATCACCCCGGAGCATGCCTACCTCGGCGGTAAGCCGGACGGAACCGGCCCGGATTATTACTATCGTCCAGAATACCGCTGCGTCTACTCACGCAAGATGGAAACCTGCCTGGTGAAAATTACCAGTAGCGAAGGGCATGTAGGGTGGGGAGAAGCCCTGGCGCCCGTGGTGCCTCAGGTGATCGCAGAACTGATTAAGCAGCTGTTCGCGCCATTGTTGATAGGGGAATCACCATTCTCTGGCGGCGTGCTCAACTCAAAAATGTATGACTCCATGCGCGATCGTGGACATACCGGTGGTTATCATATCGACGCTATTGCAGGAGTGGATATCGCATTGTGGGATCTCAAGGGCAAAATTCTTGGTCTTCCGGTCCATCAACTACTCGGCGGTGCCTTTCGCGATGTGATCCCTTGCTATGTCTCGGGTTTACCTGAGCCTGATATTGAAAGCCGCAGCCGCCTCGCCAGGCAATGGCAGGAGAAAGGCTTTAATGCCGTTAAGTTAGCTCTGGGCTACGGCGTGCGAGAAGACATTAAAAATATTCGAGCCATTCGTGAAACGCTCGGCGATGAGGCGCAAGTCTTCATTGATGCGCACTGGAATTACGGTGTGGCAGACGCTACTGATTTAGCAGCGCAACTGCACACGCTGGGCGTCGGCTTTCTCGAAGCACCACTGCTGCCAGAAGATATCGCTGGCCATCGCGAATTACGTGCCAAAAGTGCGGTCAGCATTGCGTTAGGTGAAACCGAGCGTACGCGTTATCAATTCAAAGCAGTGATTGAACAGCGCGCTGCAGATATCCTTCAGCCCGATGTCGGCAGAACCGGCATTAGCGAGCTGATGCATATCGCGTCGCTGGCCGAAACATGGAATTTACGTGTGGCACCGCATTTAAGCGTGGGTCTAGGTCCTTGCATCGCCGCGTCGATCCATGTTGCCGCCGCCATACCCAACCTGTTTATGCTCGAATATCAGCCGCCAGTTTTTGCCATCGCTAATCAACTGCTCAAGCAGCCACTGATTTGCGAACGCGGTGAGTATCACCTGCCGCAGGGCGCAGGGTTAGGCATTGAAATTGATGAAGATCGCGTGCGCGACGTGATGATGGAGGCTGCATGTTAAAAGGTAACATACCCATTCTCGCCACGGCATTTGATGAGCAGGGCCAGCTGGATTTGGCATCCATTGAACGTCTGGTGAAATTTCTGCTGCAACAAGGCATTGATGGTCTTGCATTGTTTGGCAATGCTTCCGAAGGCTACGCCTTAACGCAGGATGAAAAGCAGATCCTGTTCTTTTGCGTCAAAAAGCTGGTGGGGGATTTACCGCTGGTGGCTGCTGCTGGCGGTGCTTCATCCGCTGTTGCCATTGAAGACATCAACCGGGTGCATCGCTGGGGAGCTCAGGTGGCGATGGTCAATCCGCCTTCGGTGGTTAAGCCCGGTCCGGAGGAGATCTATCACTTCTGGCGAGACATATGCCAGGCCTGCGAAATCGATATCATGATCCAGGACGCGCCTCTGATGACGGGCGTTAACATTCCCGTTTCGACGCTGGTGCGTTTGTGTCAGGACTTTCCTGCCATCAGGTATATCAAAGTGGAACAACCGCCGACGACGTTGAAAATCACTGCGTTAAAACAGGCGCTTGGAGATAGCGTAGGCCTGTTTGGCGGCTTGAACGCAGGTTTCCTCTTTGAGGAGTTATGCCGTGGTGTAACGGGCACCATGCCTGCTTGCGAATTCCCGGACGTGATTAACGCCATCCTGGCGGCATGGCAGCAAGATCGTCAGGAAGCGCAGGCGCTGTTTTATCGCTATCTACCTTTCCTGCGCTATGGAGTGCAACCGGGGATCGGGGTAGCCATACATAAAACAGTGCTGCATCAGGCAGGGATTTTTGCCAGCGATTATGTACGTGAGCCGGCGAAAAGTCTGGATGACGCCACGCGTCGGGAATTGAAAGAGATCACGAATTTCCTGCCTCTCGCCGTGTTAGGAGGACGTCCATGAACTATATCGCGGTGGATTGGGGTACCAGCAACTTTCGCGCCCTCAGCGTGCGCGATGGCGTAGTGATTAAATCTGTGCAAGACAGCTGCGGCGTCGGCAAGTGCCAGCGCTCAGCGTTGCCTGAGATTTTAAAGCAGCAGCTGCATCGGCTAGAGGATGCTTACGATGAACAAATACCCGTGCTGCTCTGCGGCATGATTGGCAGCAATATCGGTATTGCTGACGCCGGTTACCTCAACATGCCACTTAGTTTTTCGCAACTGCTGGGTAAAGGCCTGGAACTGCCGGGTATCCTGCCAAATCCGCTGACCATACGGCCCGGTATTTGCGATAAACGAGTGAATGAGATCTGCCGTGGTGAAGAGATTCAACTGGCGGGTGCGCTCACGCTTTCTGATGCCTCCACATTCGCCGCCGTCGGCACCCACAGCAAATGGCTGTGGGTTGAACGCTCGCAGCAGCAGGTCACTGAGATGCAGACCTTGATGACTGGCGAACTTTATCATTTGTTACTCAATCAATCCGTGGTGGGTAAAGGGCTGCCGGAGCAAGTTCACTCACCGGCCGCTTTTCAGGCGGGAGTCGAAACCGCGCTATCAGTGGTGCATGAAAAAGTTGAACTGGTGACGGAACTGTTTCGCTGCCGGGGCCGTTATATTCTTGGTGCTTTGGCACAGGAACAGGCCGCTTCCTGGCTTTCCGGATTGCTCATTGGATACGAAGTTGCATGCGGACATCCCAGCGGCGATAAAACGGTATGCTTTATTGGTAGTGAAATGCTTTTGCCACGTTATCGGTTGGCATGTGAGGTTTTGCATCGTCGTTATGAACTCTTAGCCGCCGAAGACGCAATCATAGCCGGATTAAATGGGGTATTTAGTTATGGTGGATAATCAGCAAATCATCGCTATCCTCCGCGGGATAACGCCAGAAGACGCAGTGCCGCATATTGCCTGCCTGGTTGAGCAGGGCATTCATCGTATAGAAATCACTACTAATTCACCTAACTGGGAAATCAGCCTGCGACAAGTCCGCCATCGCTTTGGGAATGATATCCAGCTTGGCGTGGGAACTGTCACCACAGAAGATCAGGTGCAGCGCAGTTTTGCAGCCGCTGCGGATTTTATTCTGACTCCTAATTTAAACCCGGCTGTGATTGCGCAGGCTAAACTATATGGACTTGTAGTGTACGCGGGGGTGTTTTCGCCGAGTGAAATATTCACTGCTATCGATCTGGGAGTGGATGTGATGAAAGTTTTTCCGGCCTGTTCGCTACCGAAAAATTACCCTCAACTGGTGAAAGGTCCACTCTCTCAGCCCGTAAGCTTTTCAGCCGTGGGCGGGGTAGGGGTGGAGAATGCAGCTGAGTTCCTGCGTTATTACGACAGTGTGGGACTGGGTTCTACGCTATATAAAACCGGGCAGCTCGTGTCTGAGACAGCTGCTCGTTGCGAGTTACTGCTGCAGCATCGGCAGTGATTCTCCGCTAATTTTCTTCGCTGCCGACGTAAGGTACAAACGTAAGCTCTCAATATCCATTTTTTCACTGCTGATATTCGATAGTGCGATCGCTGCCTGCATGCCGGGAATATTACATGCCAGACGGTAATCTCCCGCACCAAAATTTTTGGCAAACACCTGATGCCGACGCGACTCGTCAATATCATTTCTCAGCAGTTGATAATCGTGGATACCAATCTGGCTGATAATCTCTTCGTCGCTCATCGCTGATAGAAGCTTAATGCCGATCACCGAATCATGGACCGGATAGGACTCATAATTGCCTATGGCACGCGCAATACTCTTTCCGCCGCGGGTATGAATCAAATAGACCACCTTATTTCCACTTAGAACACCGATCACGATGGAGATGGCGTGATTCCCGCTCTCTTCAAGTAAGTCCATTACCGCATTGTAAAATGCTGAATTGTGAATCGCGTGAGCCGACAAGCGGTGGATACCGATACCTAAACTGTATTTGCGGTTGGCATCGCGCTGTACCATATCCAATGTCAGCAAGGTCTGTATCAATCGCGTAACCTTAGCTGAATCCAGTCCAAGCTCCCGTCCCATTTCACGAATTCCATGCGGACGAGTCGCTGTCGCAAGTAAGTTCAGGCAGCGGAAAGCATCGTATACTGTGCTATTCATAGATGGCCTCATTGATAACTATGGTTTGAAAATGATAAATCCTATTGTTTCAGCGTGATATGAATTCAGAAAGAGATTGTGATGCACGTAAGAAGAAAGCATTAAGAGGGATAACCAGCTTAACAACCCCGGCTCATCAATATTAGTTAGAACCGCATAGCAAATGGTGAATAATGCTCCATTCGAAAGCCCGCTACATGCCATAAAATGACACTGATCAAAAATAATAATTTAACTGGCATGTGACGTATTAATCCACTTGTTATTTTTTGAGCTATGCCATAAAACCGAATAGGAGGGCAGCCCCTCTTAAATTAGAAGGATAAATATCATGGGTCTTAAACCTGGTCCAAAACCAATAGCTAAATCGACAGGAAAGCCTGATCAGCGTCGGCGTGACAACAAAGATACTCCCGGAAATACTCCAGGATTAAAACCTAGTAAATCCACTGGGAAATAATAATATGGGAGGGTGATAAAGGTTAACTCCCTCCTATTCCCTAATTAATGGACACTCGCATCTTAAATCCTCCCACTTATAAATCGCTGTCCCCTAGGCACATCACTCACTCTTTTCAAAAAATCTCCAATCGAAGCCTCAATAACTGGCACACTAAGCGCCTCAGCATCAACAACCATCCGTAGCCCATGCCCATAAGCGAACCCCGGCAGAAATTGATAACTACAACATACATCCTGCTGTTCATCTTGTCCTATTTCTGCTCACGCTTCTCAACAAACTGCCAAAATGTCAGCCCACCAAAAATCGCATAAGCCTGTTTTTCTCGGTGTAGAAAGGTACGGCTAACGATTTTGCCTTTGCTATTCACATTGGGAATTGTTTCATATCGCGCCTCTTCTTCTTGTTCCTGCTGACTGAGCATCGCCCAGGTTTCATTGAATGCGCGATCATGTACCGCATCTTGAAACGCCAACTTAGCCGTGATGATTTCAGCATTCCAGAGATCGGCGGGATCGCGGCCGACAAAATAGATATCACTCCATGCCCAAATATGGTCAGGGTTATCTTTGTAGTATTGGATATCGCAATCATCATAGAACAACCCGCCACAACGCTGACGTCCACGATAGATACGGTTTTTAAGTTCGATGACTTTTTTACGACGCTGACGACGAGAAAGGGAAATGAAGGGGCGGTGTTTATTGAAAGGCGACATGGAAACTCCTTAACCGGCAACGCTAATGCGGCTGGAAGCAGTCCAGCCGCATAGGCTAGCAAAAGGCGAGGTTGAGGAACAGTCGTCACGGTAAGAAAATTTAACTGTACACCACCACTGTAATCCCTTCATCCGCATGCAATTAGACAACGTAACGGCTGCGCATAGGTCGCTGCAACCTCGGGAAATCCGCTATGAGCGAACAGCGGACATAATTAGCTACCTTAAACTTTATATTCCGTTGATTTTATTTTGACATTATTATGAAAATTATTCTGTCATACATGGAGTTAGACTAATGAGTATCTACCTAAGAACAGCTCAACTCTCTGATATCGAGGGTATGTTCGACGTCAGAACATCGGTAATGGAGAATCACCTGAGTCGTGAAGAGATGCGGCAGATGGGTATTACCGAAGGCGTCGTAGGCGATATGATTGAAAAAAGTCTTTGCGCATGGGTTGCGACTGAAAATAACAAAATTATTGGCTTCTCCATGATTTTGCCGGATGAAGGCTGTCTGTTTGCAGCCTTTGTTCTGCCTGAATATGAAGGCAAAGGAATAGGTCGCAGGCTTGTTAGGCTAGCTGAGCAGGAGTTATTCCAACATCATGAGATTGCCTGGTTGGAAACCGATAAAAATAGTCGAGCGGCGAAATTTTATATGCAGCTCGGTTGGGGTAATGAAACAGATCTCAATGGCACTGACATCAAATTAGAGAAATCTCGTGGCGTTTAATTCACAGCAATTTTAATCGATGTCCGCTTCTGGCACTAAGCGGACCTAAGACCGGGAACGGTCCGCTATGAGCGAGGTGCGGATGTTCGCAATGGTTGTTACCGCGAAGGATGTATTACTAACGTTGCGATGTGTTATCGAACAGGGAGCGCGCCAATCCCTGCTGCGCATCATGGTCTGGTGATGCCGTTTTCCCAGCAGACATCCTGCCTGACCACATCCGATATCGTCTAGGCCAAGCGCTTGAGCATGTGGATAGCGACTCCGCCGTTGCGTTCTTCACTGCGCTCAAATTCATAGCCTAATGATGCGTACAGGTGAAGATTCACTTCAAATAGCGAGTTCGTATAAAGCCGGACGATATCTAAACCGGCCTGAATTGCCAAATGCTCTGCATGAGCCACCATTTTTCTTCCATAACCACGTTTCTGAAAACGCGGGCTAACTGCTACGTTTTCAATGAGGATATCTTCCTTGCGCTGAATTGTTTCAACGAGCGCGGCCAGATCTTTGCCACAGAACAAAAGGTCAACTCTGTGTTCTTTGATGAATGCAGCATGATCTGACGTCATCGGAAGAGGTTCTCGACCAATCACAGGCACCCACTTGGCGTAAGCCATTCTGGTAAGTGCCGTAACAGCCTCTGCATCACTAATCGCTGCGATTCGAATCGTCTCGGTCATGGTGTTATTTCTCTCTTTATGACTTGGAGTGGCGCTGAAAATTTAACGCCTGAGTTCTTCACAGAACCGCCGCCGCTCCTCAGCGCGGTTGGAAATTAGAGGCAATTTTAAACGAACAGCGGACCGGGCATTGAAACCAGTTATGCGTGGTAACCTGATCCCTAAAGCTTTAATTTTGCTTATTCTGGTAGAGATCCCAGCGATTGCCGTAGACGTCCTCAAACACAACAACCATCCCGTACTCTTCCTCACGTGGCTCCTGACAGAAGTGAACGCCCTTAGCCTTCATAGCGTTATAGTCGCGCCAGAAGTTGTCTGTCTGTAAGAACATGAATACACGCCCGCCGCACTGGTTACCGATAAAGCTTTCCTGCTGTTCATTTGAAGCACGGGCCAGGAGAAGATTACAGTCGCTTTCGGGATTTGGCGTCACAACGACCCAGCGCTTACCCGGTTGCGGCGTGTCTTCTACCAGCGTAAATCCCAGCTTGTCGGTGTAGTACTCAATTGCTCGGTCATAGTCATCGACCACGATGGCCACATATCCCATGCATCGTTTTTGCGTTCTCATTTTTGCTCCATCAAGTTTAGAAACAGCGCCCTTGAAATTTGAAACAACTTTCTAACACAAATTAAGGCTATTACCCGCATTGATCAGTGCAAATACTAACGTTCGCTTTTGGCACTGAGCGGACATGCTCGCGTGGCAAGGTCTGCTGTGAGCGAACAGCGGACGTTTACCAACTTTAACTTGCATATACTCAATTTTTACACTGTATATAGGCAGCTACCGGCACGTTTATAAGAAACAATCGACATGCAATCTGCGTATCTACTGGAACAAAATGCGTGCCCCGTGCAATATTCCCACCAGGTATTTTGCCGGAAATAAATTTTTCAAGGCTTATTAGTATTTCATCTGAAAGATTAATTCATAGCTGCGTTAAATATCCTTTAAGAAGTCAGGAAACCGGCCCACAACGCGTTTAGATTGCTGTCACCGGTATGTAATAATCCCCCTGAAAGTGAGATGACATAAGGTTTGCCTCATGGCCCGGCCCCATAATGAATAAGTCGTGCCCGTCCCGCCGGGCTTCAGCACGGCGCGGCAGAATGTGCCGGTAAACATTCATCTGCATTTCAGTTAGTTCTGCCGCACTACCTTCAAACGGGAAGCGCAGGAACATGCATGGACTGGACGTCTTCTTCCCGCCACGCTCATCTTTATCCTCGCGACAGCCAAAGGTCAGTGTCAATCGAATATTGCCGGAGGAGCTGTCAGGCTCAAAACGTTCTGCGAACCAGGTGGGGGATTCTCCGCGAAGGAGGCGCGCCGCCTTTTTAAGGCCCTGATCACGCTGCTCCGTGTGGAAATCAATACTGTAAAGGTCGGCGCTTTCACACTGGTAGCTGAAGGTCACATCAGAAAGCGCGGGCGCGCTAAGCCATGTAGTTTCCGGTTCCGACATGGTGCCAGCGGTTGATAAAAGACTGGGCTGCAGGCCGCGAAAATGCCACTCCCTGGTCTGCCTGTAACGCGCCGGGGGCAGACAAAAATATTTTGTAAAGGTCCGGGTGAAAGCCTGCTGATTGGTAAAGCCGAACTTTTCAGCCGCATGGATAACAGGTGCGCTGGTCATTTTCAACAGGATGGCCGATTCGGACAGTCTGCGTTCGCGAATGTAGGTGGCCAGCTTCATGCCCGTTTCCTGGCGAAACAATCGCTGGAGATGCCACTTACTGTAACCGGACTTCTCTGCCACTTCGTCGAGGATGATTTTTTTATCAAGATTCTCTTCAATCCAGATAATGAGATCGCGGGTAAAACTTTTCATTTGGATTGGTCCCGGTGCATCATTAAATTACGCATCGCTTGTTACCCATGTTCATGAGCAAAAACAGATGCGTTGTTGAATGCCTGAGAAAATAAAGCCGCTGGTTATTGTCGAGTGAGACGCTTTAAATGAGGCCTGAGAGGCCTATACTCGCGCTAAGTCACGCGTGTCTGCGTCCGGGCAGGGAACCTGCCGCAAAAAATCATAACTCAACAAGGCTGGCAAAAACGTGCTCGTGAATAAAATGCCAGCATCTTACGAGCACCGGTTCTTTCTTATTGGAGGTTCTTTGCTGAAGCAATTAGCGCACTTTTATTTTCAGTCAAATATTCCCGCACCGTTTTCGCTGGCCTGCCGAGAATATAAGGAAGATCGTTTTGCACCATCGACATATAGGACATCCTGCCATCAAGCATCTGGGTAACGAAATCAATGTTTGCGTTTGCGTACCAGCTGTCAGCCCCTTGAGAGATAAGTGAATCAATCAACTGACGGAATCCTTCCAGTCCTTTGTCTTCGCACCTGATTTCAAGCCCGGTCACCTTACTCATCAGCGCGGCAATTTCTTCACCGTTCAAACTTTCCACGCTCAGCCAGTAATGCTGACCGGCATGACGCGCAGGCCCATCGAAGAGCACTTTTGCGGCTACGGCGGCAATGTCCTCGGGCGCGATATAGCCGACTCTCCGATCGCCCCAGTAAGTCGTGTAGGTGAAATTTTTGGGGATATAAAGGCCGGTGAATACATTCATAAACATATTTGGATGGAGATGCGTCCAGGCAATACCACTCGCCTCGATATATTTTTCAATCATCTGATGCCATACAAAGTGGGCATCCGTGGTATCCCATTCAGCGAACACACCCACATGCACGATATGGCTCACACCTGCCTTTTTGGCTGCATCCACCAGGGTTTTACTCTGCGTGAGCATGGCAACGCTGTAGCCGGTTAAGAGGAAAACGCGATCTACGCCCGCCAGCGCGAGCGCGAAGGTCTCCGGTTTATCAAGATCGAGATAAACGCCATCTTTTCCATCCCTGCGCAGCTGGTCTACCGTGTCTTGCTTGCGTGAAGCGATACGAAGATGAACCTCTTTGTCGTCGAGTTCTTTGACGATATGGCTACCGATAGTTCCGGTAGCGCCCAGAATCAGTACGACGGGCTTCTGATGCATTGCCATGAGTTCAATACCTTATTCAGTTTGTTGATAGAGCGTCAGAGCGTCGACACGTTTCAGGAAAGGGCATGTCTGAACCGGCCACAACGGCTGCATACCCGGGTCGCTGCGTGAGCTACATAAAGAGCGCGCGCGTCAGACGCACGGCATAGTCCGAGTCGGGATTAGTGGTGCTGTCGCCAACCCGTTCCATAATCGCCTCGATGGCGAGGTCACGACGTTTCGGCAGGCGGGCCCGCTCTGTCGCGGTCAGAGCATCCGTCAGTTCATCGCGCGTCAGGTCCGTGCAGTAGCCTGGCGAGCCTGGTTGCTGGCGCCATGATTCGCTGAGCGGTCCCGCATAAACAGCGTCGAGCCCGGTCTCGTCGACCAGCCTTATCGCCACATCCCGTTCACGCTCGCCGCTGGCAGCAACGGGAATGGCGATCCGCCCGGCTGTCCCTGCAGGGAGGCCTTTCTGTGCAAAGGAAGCGGAAGTAATGGCGTTCCACGCTTTGGCGATGGGGCGGCCAAGCTGCTCTGCAACCCACTCGCTTTCGGTTTGGCCGGCTTCGATGTCAGCGATTTCACCGTCACGTTTTGGATAGTAGTTGGAGGTGTCGATTATAACGGTGCTGTCAGGCACGCTGGCGAACAGCGGGGCGATCTTCGGAATGGCGCTGAGTGGTGTCGACAGGATCACTACGTCGACGCCCGTCAGGGCTTCAGTGGCCGTGACGGCACGGGCGCCATGAGTCAGGATTTCGCCTTCGATCGTGTCAGGACCGCGTGAATTGGCGACCTTGACGTCATGACCAGCAGCGCTGAGTTTCATAACCAGCGTTTTACCGATATTGCCGGTGCCCAGTATGCCAATATTCATGATCTCATCCTCGTTACGATTAATCGCTGTGTAATCGATGCGGTGGAGGACGGGGCGGATAAAACAATGACGCCCCATCCTCTGTCAGTCGTGGAAGGTGACACTGGTGTCGACCGGTACACGATCCATGCGGAACCGGTTACCGGGCGCCGCCTCATCCGGGTAGCCGAAAGATATGCCAAAGAGCAGTTTTAATTCGTCAGGCACGCCGAGGAATTCACGGATTGTCTGGGCAAAAAAACCAAGCGAAGTTTGGGGAATACCACCGAGACCACGCGCCGCGAGCGACAACAGGAAGGTCTGTCCATACATACCGATGTCTCCTGCAACGCGCACATTGTCACCAAATGAGGGCATGAACAGGAACGCGACCTGGGGAGCATTAAAGAACGAGTAGTTCATCGCGCCCACGCGATGCCGCCCCTCCTTGTCCTCGCGCATCACGTTCATGGCTTCATAATAGGCCTTGCCTAGCGCGTCGTTACGCTTACGATATTCGCCGTAATAGTCGTTCTGGTCGAAAGTAAAGTCCGGTGTGAATTCTCCAGCATCGTTTTTGACGTGCAGAATTCTGGAGAGCTGCCTGAGCTTCTCGCCGCGGACGATGTGCGTATTCCAGGGCTGCGTATTGCAGTTAGAAGGTGCGTACTGAGCATCTTCCAGCACCTCCCGGATAATGCTTAAAGGCACGGGATTATCGAGAAAGCCACGGACAGAGCGACGCGTGCGGATAGTTTCTCTGAACGACAGCGTTTCATCTGGTGAGGTTTCGGCGCTGGAATGAATGAGATTCATAGTCATAACTGCTTCCTTTGTTAGGGTGAGTGTCTGTCAGGTAGCCATAACCATAACGTCATGGACACGACGGCCCTGGGCGACAGTTTCTTTCGATCATCAGATGACCTTAATGGCGGGTCATATTCCGCCCAAACATCTCTAGTCAGCAAGACTCTAGCGTACTAGATAAATTAGCAAAAACAGACTGTAGTCGGCCTCTTTAATCGTTTCGAGGTCTACAGAGGTCCTGCAAAGTCTCGCGAAGCAAAATAAGTCCAGCTTCGTCCAGCTTACAGGCACTCTTGATCTTCTTAGTAACGCCCAAGATTTCTTCCCGGATATTCTCGGCACGTGGGGTCAGATTGACCAGCACACGTCGTTCATCGTTCGGGTCTCGGGTACGAGTAACAAAGCCGGCTGTCTCAAGACGCTTGACAAGCGGCGTGATAGTGCCCGTGTCCATATCGAGAGAGGTGCCAAGCGTGCCAACTGATAATGGCGATCCGTTCAGGAGTTCGAGTATTACCAGGTACTGCGGAAACGTCAGCCCTAACGGCTCCAGGAACGGCTTGTGCATCCGGGCCATACGGTTAGCTGCCCCATAGAGAGCAAAAGAGAGCTGCATACCAACGCTGCGGGACATAGTCATCATTATCTCGAACGATATCTTCTAGTGCACTAGAGTAAGCCATTACACAACTTTTTCAAGAACCATGACCACCTTCCTGGCCAAAAAATCGTCGGCTGTGCTGCGCTCCTTAAGCCTGAAAAGGCTATCTGGATTAAGTAGTGAAAGGCGGTTGGCCTGTTCTTCAACGTAAGCTTACAGGCATTGGCCCGATTATTTCCCGGTGATAAATTAACATAATGGTTGCTAAATCCGCTTCTGGCACATTGCTGATGGCCTCTTCTGAAAGCAACAATCAGCTAACACATCTGCATACACTTGTAACTAAAGCCCGCATTATTTCGCCCGAAACTGTTGATGAAAGTAAGCAATAACTTACCAAACACAGCAAACATCGGAGCACGTAATGACCATTTCACAGCGGCTTTTCCTGACCTTCTCGCTACTGGCGATATCACTGATCGCACTCGTTACCACATCCGTTAATGTGGTGACCGGATTTCAGGCACGTTTTAAGTACGTGCAAGAAAACACTATCCCTTCCATTACAGATATTGACGACCTGATTGACACGAGCAACAAAATTATCATTAGTCTTTACCGGCATCAGAGTTCAAAAATCCTCAGCCAGCAGGCAAAGTTTGAAAAAGAGATTAATGAAAATATCGACCAGCTGACGGAAGGTACCCGGCACTATCTTGAGGTGAACGTTTCTAACGACGAAGATCGACAGATGACTGAGCGTGAACTTGCCATTATTCAGCAAATGCGTGCCAGGTTACCGGCTTTTTTTGCTGGTTCCAGAGCGCACAATGATGATGTGGCGATGCCCGACCTGCAGGGAAATGACGGTGTAGGCGCTACCACCCGTAGCCTGATTTATGACTATCTGAAGCAGCGTCAGCTTAACGTCGGCATCGGCAACGCATTCGACGCGCATAACACCCGTACTTATCATAAGACTTTATGGACACTCATCGCGGGTTCTGCCGCGGGTATCGTGATACTGGGTTATTTCACGGTAAGAACCATTCTGTCTATTCGCCGCCATATGAATGGCATGCGTACCGTAATGGAGAGCGCAAGTGAAAATCTTGATTTAACCCTTAGGGCAGATGAGTCTCGTCGCGATGAGATAGGGCTTACCGCGAAAGCGTTTAATCAACTTGTAAGCAAGGTTGACACTTCACTTAAGACCGTCGGGCAGGCGGCATACTCCGTCAGCGTTTCTTCAGGCGAAATAGCCGCGGGCAATGATGATTTATCCTCGCGGACCGAAGAGCAGGCTGCCTCCCTGGAGGAAACCGCAGCCAGCATGTATCAGCTCAGCGAGACGGTCCGGCAGACGGCCGAAAACACCCGGCTGGCCAGTAAGCTGGCGAAAAATGCCCGTGAGATTTCTGATGACAGTTCCGTCAAAGTCAGCACCATGATTGGTACTATGTCAGACATCCGGAGCAGCTCGGCCAAAATCACAGACATCATAGCCCTGATTGAGGGCGTGGCATTCCAGACCAATATCCTCGCACTTAACGCAGCGGTCGAGGCCGCCCGCGCCGGTGAGCAGGGTCGTGGTTTTGCGGTTGTGGCTGGCGAAGTCAGAAACCTGGCACAGCGCTCTTCCGCCTCTGCCCGTGAAATCAAGGCGCTGATTGAATCCTCCATTGCTTTTGTTGAGGCGGGTACGTTACAGGCCAGCGAAGTTGGTGAGAACATGACGCGGATGGATGACGCTGTTCGTCAGGTCAATGAGCTGATAGACGGAATTTCGGTTGCCGCGCAGGAACAGTCTCTGGGAATAAGCCAGGTGCATCAGGCGATCAATCAGATGGATGACGTGACGCAACAGAATGCCTCGCTGGTCGAAGAAGCATCCGCCGCTGCCCATTCACTGACCGAACAGGCTGAAGCGCTGAATGGCATGGTCTCAGCGTTTACTATTAGTGAAGGCGTTTCTATCCTTAAACCAGAAGTTAAGCTACACAACAGCAGACTTGTTATGCAGCCGGTAACGTAAAAGCCGTTGTCTGAAACATTCCACAGTAGCGACGACAACTGGGCTAAGTGCTGACAAAATCAGACAGCCGGCGGTACATACGGCTGCCTGAGCTTATCCGGCTCACACAAGGAAATCCGAATGCACAGTAAGATAAAGAGTGGCGCTGCCGAAACTAATTGGTCAACTTGTTGTTATGGGTACTCGAGCCCTCTATCCCCACAGGCAGGTAACACTTATCCATTATCAGGCTGTAGTACAATGAAGCCAGGCAATGTTCGCTTCGGGTTGTGAGTTCAACGCTATCCTTAACCATGGGGGGACGTTGCCATGAAACAAAGAGCGCTCACTTTTTACACGACAGAACAGAAAGCGATTGTCTGGGCCAGATAATCGCGAGGTGATTTCCTGCATGATATCGCCAGAATGTTCGACAGATATCATTTTTCTATTATGCACACTATTC
Source organism: Pantoea leporis (assembly GCF_028048155.1). Classification (NCBI taxonomy): domain Bacteria; kingdom Pseudomonadati; phylum Pseudomonadota; class Gammaproteobacteria; order Enterobacterales; family Erwiniaceae; genus Pantoea; species Pantoea leporis. The sequence goes on along the minus strand of NZ_JALMEU010000002.1, from coordinate 691,503 downwards.
AGCAGACTGGTGGGTATCGCCCCCTGGTGAGAAAACGGTATCGGTAATCTTTTTCACTTGCTGAAAGAGAGGAAATATCCAGAGGGCTGGTAGCAAAAATCACCATCAGGGCGATCGCAAACAACTTATCAAGAGCCCCCTCAGCGATCAGCCGCTTGATCAGGAGGTACAGAGGTGCAAAACAATACCGGGCAGCAAAAGCCAATGCTGCCGCGTGGGAAAGTGCTCTGAGACCAAAACTCTGCAAGCTAATGAAAGCACCACATTGTGTAAAATTATTGCTGAGAAGATGCATCAGGACTGGTCGCCGGAATAAATCGCCGGTTGGCTGAAACCCTGTTATCCAGATAATCAGGAAATGCATGTGTCACACAAAATGGTTTAAAAAACGCATTTTATACAAATCCGTGGAGCATTAAAAAACAACTGCATCAATGACTCAGAAGCGGAAGAACGGTACGTTGATCCCCAAAGTCTTCACTTAAAGGGAAAGGATTGGGATCAATCCCGGATGCGATATCTGTCACCCAAAGGCCAGCTGAAGCCGCAGACAGAACCATACCTGGCCACTGGGGAGGTGATCTGATCCAGGGCTCTAAAAACTCCTCTTTCGTCATCCTCGTTGAACGCCGTTTCCGCTTTGTTATGCTCACCATAATCACGGACAACAAAAACAAAATTGTTATATCTGCACTCATCAAACAAGCGCGCGAATTACCTATTGAGCTTTATATAGCATTAACATGGGATCGAGGCGCTGAAATGACCAGCCACGCTCGATTTACTGTAGCGACAGACATTCAGATTTATTTATGTGATCCTCAATCTCCCTGGCAGCGTGACTCAAATGAAAATACTAACAGGCTGCTCAGACAATATTTTCCAAATGAACTGACCTGTCTGTTAACAGCCAGCAAAGACCTACAGTGTTGCCACTCAGCTAATTTAAAGGCCGAGAAAAACGCCAGACTATAAATCACCCGCAGAACGGTTCAATAAGTGTATTGCATCCATCGGTTGAACTCATAGTGAGAAGCGGACGTTCGGAATTTTTCTCACAGCCCGATAGAAGCATCACAAATATTGCACTGAGTTAAAAAGGCATCAAATCAACAGATGTCTCATCAGCGCAATGACAATGCCTATACTCTGAGTTAACCCTATTGATTTACGAAGGAGTAGGTATGTCCTGTAAACTTCAGGCAGTACTATTTATCGCCTGTTTTTTCTCTGCTTCAGTTAGCGCCGCCCCTCAGAATACTCTACTTATCCGCCAGGGTTACCTGTTACCCATGACAGCCAACGGACAGGATCAGCCCTCGACCGACATCCTGATCCGCAATAACCAGATAGTACAGATCGGAAAAAATCTTGTCGCCGCCGACGCAAAGATAATTGACGCCCGAGGTAAATATGTAATGCCGGGGTTCGTCGATGCGCATAATCATTTATGGGTCACCACCATGCGTGGCCAGTTCAGAAATAAACAGGGAAAGTTTTTCCCTGTCAGTAACAAGTTAGCAAAGAAGATGCAGCCGGATGATATTTGGCTGGCAATTTATTCTGGTTCGCTTGAACTGTTACAATCTGGAATCACGACTACTGGCGACTTCTTTGATAACATTCATGGCCCTGCATGGGGTGATGCTGGCTTCAGAGCGCTCGAAAAAAGCGGCATTCGCGCCATCATGTATTACGGTGGTCCCGATAAAACCACAAAAAGAATGATTGATTTGACGCACTTGGCTGAACTCAAAAAGCAGTCAACGGATCGTGTTCAACTCGGGCTGGGCTGGCGGATCCCCAGGGACTTATCCAGCCAGCAGAACTGGGCCATGCGGGATAAAGAATACAGGTTTGCTGTTCAACACAATTTGCCCATTCAGGTGCATGTCAGCGGCGATGCCCGCGCAATGTTCGATGCACTTATAGACCGTCAGTATTTATCGCCATCGCTGACAGTGATACACGCAAGCGATGCGCTCCCGCAGCAGTTAAATGCTCTGCAAAAATCGGGGGGTGGGCTGGTATTAACACCGGTCAGCGAGCAACGAGTTGGTTATGGGCTGACCCTGCTTAATCACTTTCAGGACGTTGAAAGGCAGGGGCTGGGCATAGATGGTAATGCATTGTCTGGCGGGGCTAACATGTTTGAAACGCTCCGCACAGCCGCGCTTACTGAAAGTGGTAAAGCAAAAGATGAAACGCTTCCAGACGCGCGCCAGCTTCTGGCGTTAGCAACGCGTCGCTCTGCTGAATCGATAGGGCTGGGGGAATTAACCGGCACCCTTGAAGAGGGTAAGCGGGCAGACATTCAGATAATTAATCCCAACACGCTGAATATGGCAGGATTTGGCGGTGGCGACCCGGCAGCCCTCATCGTCTACTCAGCTCAACCGGAAAATGTAGAGACGGTCATTGTCGACGGCCGCATTATCAAAGCAGATGGAAAACTACAGGGTATTAATCTGGAAGAGCAGCTAAGAGCGACTAATGCTTCTGCAAAAAAACTATTGGAACATAGTGAATCGCAGATGTAATGAGGCCTGCTAATGTGCCAGCCATGAGGACATAGCAACGTCCGCTTTTGGTACAAAGCGGACAGGCTGATTGAGCTGGAGATCTACTATGAGCGAAGAGCGGATATATTTTATAGATAAGACAGACTTGGATTTTCTGGAGCAATCATATCCATTTCAGCTACGCGTGGGAACAATGTTATCCAGACCTGCATTACGCCATATACGGAGTAAACTATGCCGGGAATGAGGATATCCTTCCTGCAGGTGCTGAAGAGATTTTAATCGCGTTACGTCGAAATGACGGAAGTCGTTACGTTCTTCACACCATGCAGCAAGCACAATAGCGCCGGAGAAGTAACCCAGCGCGAAAGGCCATATCGTTCTTTCACTCATATTACCGAGTGTGTCTGTATAACCTGCACGGATTTTACGTCTCCACCTGATGGCGCTTCGAACAACGCTCAGGTTTTCAAAGTTGTGATGAGCTTCCTGTCTCTTTCCCACCAATAATGTCGAGTCATCAAACAATGTCTGTAACTGTGGCGGAAGACCGTGGCGGACTTTCCCCGTTACTTCTGAAGCTGCTTTAGCAATCCCCTTATCACCATATGTGGCTACCCAGCGTAAACCGAGCGCCAGTGCATCAAGCTGTTCGGGGGTAAACATCACCGGCGGTAAATGATGGCTCCGGGAAAGGATATATCCTGTGCCAGCCTCTCCCTGAATGTCGGCACCCTGAGCGCGTAGTGCGCCAATATCACGGTAAAGTGTACGAAGACTGATTGAAAGTTCTTCAGCCAGCCTGTGGCCACTTATCGGATAGCGATGCTGATAAAAAATCTGCAGAAGATTGAGAAGGCGTTCTGCTCGTTTCGGTCCTGATGCTGACATGTTCTGTCAATGCTCCCTGCAATAGTGAAGTCTCATTCTTTTTGGCGTGAGAGACTCATGATACCTAACCTGATCATTCTTTATGTTGATAACCCGATTGTGAGCAGTGGATTTTACCAGAAGCTATTCAATACAGAACCAGACGTGATGCTTCCGACGTGGGTGGCTTTTTCCTTTAATAACGGCCTGAACCTTGGACTATGGTCAACGACAGCGAGTGACTTTGTATCCTGCGGTGAAGGTAGCCGAACTGAATTGAGTTTTATGGTGAAAGATATTCAGGAGGTTGATGTGCTTTATCAGCAATGGTCAGAGAGCGGTGTGCAGATAGAACAGGAGCCCAAACATGCTGTTTTTGGCAAGACGTTCGTTGCGCTTGATCCTGACGGGCACCGTATCCGGGTATGTATCCCGGACGAATAAGTTAAAACGCTTACCTACCCATTTTTGAACCTGACGTATTCGCTTCTGGCACAGGGCTGCTGTTGCAGCCCTCACAGGCTAGACTTCAATTGACTCCGATATTTCCAGAGCATCATCTACTTCAATGCCAAGGTAACGTACTGTGCTTTCGAGTTTTTTGTGCCCCAAAAGTAACTGGATTACCCGAAGGTTCTTCGTTTTTTTATAGATAAGATATGGTTTGGTTCTGCGCATTGAGTGCGTACTGTAGAGCGTCTCATCGAGACCAAGCTTCCCAATCCATCCATGAAAAATACGGTTATATTGTCTGGTTGAGATGTGTCTTGAAGAACCAACGCGGGACTGGAAGAGATAGTCGCTATTACTTAGTTGAGCCATTTTGATCCACGCGGCTACAGCCTCTCTGGTTCACTTAGTCAGTTCAAACTGAACAGGGCTGCCCGTTTTCTGCTGCAGCACTGTCGCTCTGCCCGAAACAGAGTGCCCATAGGCTATATCAGAAACTTTTAGCTTAACCAAATCACAGCCCCGAAGTTTACTATCCAGAGCCATGTTAAAAAGAGCCAGATCACGAACTTTTCCTTCCAGCTCAAGACGGATACGAATTCCCCAGATATGAGAGATCTGAAGAGGCCGTTTCTGGCCGATAATGCGGCTTTTGTTCCAGGGGGATGTTGTCATGTTCAATCTCCATTGGGTTAGGAGATGTGATTATGAGTGTCCCGTATGAGCGAAGAGCGGACCTGAGGTTGTGGTATGCTAATTTATGGGGAGCAGGTCAATTGCATTAGTTATCTTTTTTGCTTTTCTTTCTTCCCATTCCTTTCCATTGGTCTGATACCACTCTTCATGTGCTCGTTGTTCCTCGGCTCTGTCACTTTAATTATAGTTGTCTGTTTTAATTTTTTTGCCTCCTTGGGAAATCGGCCTCCAGTCTTCTCTAATCTTTTTCACCTGCTCGGCTATCTGTATCATTGGACTCCTTGCTCCTAAGTAGCTAATCCCCTCGAAAGAAGCCATATCATAAGAATACTCATTCCGCTCTCTTTCAGTTGAGCCCGGCTGTTTAGACCAACTAATACTGACAGAATAAACTTGATCTTTAATCTGTTCATACTTGCAAAGACTGCTGTTGAGGGAATGGCCGTTTTTCAATACGCTAACCTTGCTAAATGGTATGCCTCTATTTTTTCTATGTTCTGAATTTACCAGTGGGGGATTAAATCCGATTTCAATATCATAGGCTGGGGCATTTCCGGTATTAGCAATATTGATATCAAAATAAAAAGCAGCCCAAGAATTTGGTTCAAGAGTCACAACGACATGAGGTTGAACTGATGCGTCAACCATCCTTTTTGTCTCGTCTGCTAATAGCCTTGTTACTCTCCACAAGAAAAATGTAGCAACTGCTGTTAGCAATGCTGCCAAAGCGGAGATAAGTGTGCTTACTGTGTTTATATGCTCTGCGATAAACTCGATCATGAATTGTCCTTGGGGTGGCGTGCTAATTGTTTTCAAAAATAAAATAGCGCCCGGCTTGAAAAATTGCACGCTTAAGGTTCGATTTACCTCAACGGATAAGGCTTCAACTTCCCCCATGCGCCTCACCCAGCCCAAGGCTGTATGAGATCTTACAAAGAACTTACTGACACTTGAAAACGTGGCAGCGGATAGGGTTGCTCGTAGCGTGAGGATTGAATGGGAAGCCTGTAAGCGGGTTGCGTCTGACGATTGAGACTTTGAATTATGGTTACACGGACAGACCAACTATTGAAAAAGCGATGCGGGGCTATCTAGAACACCTCGGCAACATGCCACGGACGGGACGGATTACAAATGCTGCTGTATTCGAAGATGTGTATCGCTTTCTGTTGAATGGTTCTGGGCGGCTGGAACTGCGCCGCACTGACGTGGCCGCTGTCCGCGTCTTCCTTTGGAACTATAAATACCGCCGCTGTGTTGTGACAGCGCCTTACGTCTGCCGTATTAATCACTGTCATAGAATCGGGCGCGTGCGCGCTGCGGTATATTGCTCCGCGAACGCTGCTGAGGGCGGCTTTAATGTTGAGCATTTATGTGGCCTTTCACTCACCAGCATGAGTTCAATGTTAGTGAGTTACCGACAACAATATAAAGGGGTTGGCGTCATCTATCCAAGGTAGAGTCAAAGCCTTTAACTGGTTTTATGATTAGTGTCAATTGTTTGATTATTGATCGTTTACGAAGCGGCACGGGAGTCATATAACTAATGGGCAGGCATAAGCCTGTATCACGAGGAATCAGTAATATGGCTGATGATAAGAGCAAAATCGGTACCCCTGACAATGATTTAATAAGTATCAAACAGGATTACGAGAGACGTGATTGGGCTGAAAAGTTTGGAGTTAGCGAGGCCAAACTTGTTCAAGCCGTACAGGCCGTAGGTCATTCGGCTAAGAAAGTACAGGCATGGCTTAAAGACCATTAATATATGAGCGCCTTCAGGGGCGCTTTTTTCTTTGTCCTTTGGGAGATGATTTATGGCTAATAATTTATTTATTACTTACGACCTCATTAAAACGAAAGATTATGCAGCTGTGTATGATGCAATTAAATCTCTAGGGAATTGGGCTGTACCAACTGAATCGAACTGGTATGTTAACTGTAGTTACTCTGCCGAGGATGCAGCCAAAATTGTAAGGGCGGTCATGGATAGTGATGATAAGCTTATTGTTGTAGACGCAACCAATAACTCAGCTTATTGGTACAATCTCTCGGATGAAGTTAGTAACCAAATTCTGACTGAGTGGTACAAGTAATTAAAGGGGGGACAGCCCCCTTTAATTGAGAAACTATCATAATTTAAACATTAAATATACTGGGTTAATTCTTTCATCCCTGCTCCCTTGCTATATGTCCTGAAAGCTTCCTTTTTGGCCTTCTGCTCAGTATGTCCGGTAATGGCACAAATCTACCTTTAGAGAATGCATGTCCACTATGGGCGAAACCCGATATATGTGGGTTGCTATTTGACCAACCTTGTTTAGGTGGCTACTTTCGGACTGCACCAATCACGGTATCCGGCTGCATCAGTCCTGAAAAATCCCAGGAAGGTAGGCGCTGGGCGGAGACAGGCGGGCAAAAGTGCATGATTAATAGCTTACCCACACGGCAGTATGGGTAAGCACGATCCGCGAATCAGTTGAATACCATTCCGCCGTCGATCAGTAGCGATTGCCCGGTCATGTAGTCGGAATCCGTTCCCGCCAGAAATGCGACGCATGCGGCCACATCTTCCGGTTCAGATAGCCGGCCCAAAGTAATACGTTTTGCAAATTCCTGCGTCCCAAAGCCAGCCGGTTTACCCGCCGCTTGTGAAATTTGCCTGTCTATCGATTCCCACATGGGGGTTTTGACAATACCCGGACAGTAGGCATTGACCGTAATGCCTTTCGACGCAAGATCTTTAGCCGCTGTCTGCGTCAGCCCGCGAACGGCAAATTTGCTGGAGCTATAAACTGCCAGCTCCGGATTGCCAACATGTCCTGCCTGAGAGCAGGCATTAATGATTTTGCCACCGTGCTTCTCCGCGGAAAAAGCGCTGATCGCCGCCTGCATCCCCCAAATCACACCCTTAACGTTGACGTTATAAACCTTATCAACGATCTCCTCGGTGATATCGGTAATCGGTGTTGATGGCGCAATACCGGCGTTGTTCACGATGACGTTGAAATCACCCAGCGCATGGCGCGCTTCTTCAACGGCGTGAAAAACGTTATCGCGTTGGGTGACATCAACCTGCAGCGCGATAGCCTTTCCTCCTGATGTGACAATCTCATCAGCGACATGCTGCGCCGTTTCAAGATTGAAATCCGCGATGGCTACGGAAAAGCCGTCTTTTGCCAGGCGTAAGGCAATGGCTGCACCAATGCCCTGTCCGGCGCCGGTTACAAACGCAACTCTGTTTTTCATAATCATATCCTTTCAATTAGAGAATTTGACTCAGGTGTAACTGACTCATCAGTAGCGGGTTATCGCTGTAGTCGACCGGAATTGCGACCACAGCGGGGCCGCTGACATCCATTGCTTTGCGCAATGTTGGCTCAAGTTCTGCCGCACTGTTAACGGAGAAGCCGGCTGCGCCAAAGGCTTCGGCATAGGCTTTAAAATCCACCGGACCGAAACTGACGCCTGAAATTCGCTGATACTTTTTCTCTTCCTGCATGGCGACCATGTTGTAGGCGTTATCAACCCAAATGATGTGCAGGATATTGGCCTTCAGCCTGACGGCAGTTTCCAGTTCCATGCTTGATTGCAAAAATCCGCCGTCCCCGGACACTGATACCACCTTGCGTGAAGGATCAACCAGCCAGGCACCAATAGCCCAAGGTAGGGCGACACCCATGGTCTGTTGACCATTAGAGATCATGATTTGGCGCGCACGGAAGCTATACAGATAGCGCGCTATCCAGATATGAAAGCTTCCCATATCAACGGTAAGGCTGATGTCAGAGTTAATGATGTCTTGCATCGCATGCACGATGCGCAGGGGATGCAGCGCAAATTGATTTAAGCTGGCACCTTGCATCGCCAGTAATTGCCGTTGCTGCTGGCGGTCTTCCAGTACAGCGGCCGCAGCGTGACTTAGCGTTAATGGTGAGAGGATACGGGCGGCAATCTTGCATACGGTCTGCGCAATGTCGCCTACCAGTTCAGCGTCGGGCTGGTAGCGGTTATCCGTATCAGCCGGTAGCACATCAATATGTACCAGGATGGCTTTGCCGCTGTTCCACATTGCCGGCTCATACTCAACCGGGCTATAACCGATAGTGATGATCAGGTCCGCCTGCTGTAATAACCGGTCTCCTGCCTGGTTGTTAAATAATCCAACCCGTCCGGCAAACCTTGAGAAGTGCTCCTGTCTGACTGCGCCTGCAGCCTGGTAAGTACTGGTAACGGGGATCTGGCTTTTTGACAGCAGTTCATGGATTGCGGCGCTGTTTTCTGGTTGGCTGGCCATCAGGCCCAGCAGGATAACCGGATTTTTTGCCCGGCTGATTTCCTGGCTGACAGCCTCAATTAGGGCATCGGGGGCCGCGCCCAACTTAACGTGTCCACTGTTTTGCAAAGGGCTGCCGGAAACCGGCTGATCAACAATATCCTGCGGCAGGCTGATAAAGGCACCTCCACCGCGTCCGTTTTCTGCATAACGAAATGCGTTAGAGACACATTCGGTCAGCGCGGAGGGGGCGGTGACCTCAACAGCATATTTCGTTACCGGACGAAACATCGACACGGTATCCAGGCTCTGGTGAACCTGTTTGGCGCTATCCGACCGTTTCACCGCTCCGCCAATGGCCACCACCGGATCGCCTTCGCTGGTGGCGGTTGCCATGCCGGTAACCAGATTCGAGCAACCTGGTCCGGATGTCACAAGTGCAACACCGGCATGTCCCGTAAGTCGGCCTACCGCTGCGGCCATAAAGGCAGCATTTGCCTCATGCCTGACAGGGATGAGTTGAATGGGAGAATCCACTAATGAATCAAACACTTTGTCGATTTTGGCTCCGGGGATGCCAAACACGTGGTTTACGCCTTGTGCTTCAAGCTGCGCGACCACGAGATCGGCGCCGCTGTTCCAGTGAGTGTGGGTTTTTAACGTTTTCATATTGCCCCCTATTGTTAGCTTTCGACGGCGCGAATGGCTTCATCAAGATTGTGCGGCGTGAGCTCTGCCTGAAGAAATTCGGTATCCCGGGGTAGATCAATGACAAGCTTGTTGATGGAGCCAAAGGTTAGCGTTCCCTCCTTCAGCACATAATCGAGGATGTGCCCACCGCCTTGCCGGTCATCCGTAATAAAGTGCTCGTGATAACCCGCCACGTTGATTCCCTGCATGTACTGCGGCGTACGGAAGCCAATCAGTTCACCCTGCGTCTCTTTAAATGCGAAGGTTGGCTGATCGCCCAGCACTTCCGGCATCGAGCGATAAGGGCGACATTGGCAGGGAACGGTTCGAGTCCGTACGGCATGAAAGCGACCACTGATACGCATGGCACAGAATTGGTTATCTGAAGTGATTTTGCTGTCGATAACCTGATGAACCTTTTCTCGCGTGGCGGTTTCGGTAAAGCGGTAGCGATTTTCAGGTTTGAAAAAAGTCATCACAGCAAACGGCGTTTGTTGCTCGGGCTGGGCAGGATTGGCGCTGCCATCGGAGCGTAACTGATAGACCTTGCTGTCGAAGGCAATGAGTTCTCCATCCAACTGGTTGAACGTACCCAGGCCAAAATCGCCTTTCTTTAACAGATCGGACACCGTGGTGGATCCGTCATAAACACCGCTCAGCAGCGCGCTCATCAGTGAGGTCTGATAGATAACCTTTTCTGGTGAATCACCATTGAGTTTAAAGACGGTTTCTTTCAGCTGTTCCTCACATGAACAGGCAGATACAAAATTACACATTTGCCACCTCGCAAACCAATAGTTAAGCCGTGTTAATATCATGGTGGGCTTTTTGGCTTACCGAATCCAATAGCGAAACCTGTAAACTTTGAGACGTTTTTGATATGGAACTTCGCCATCTGCGTTATTTTGTTGCTGTCGCCGAGACGCTACATTTCACTCGTGCTGCAGAAATGCTTGGCATTTCTCAGCCACCGCTGAGCCAGCAAATACAGCGACTGGAACATGAGATTGGGACACCATTACTGAAACGCCTGACGCGCGGCGTTGAACTCACCGATGCGGGAAGGGCATTCCTAAATGACGCCACTGAGATTGTGCAGCTGGCCGACCATGCGCTTGAGAAAGCCCGTGGTATGGCGCGGGGCATAAGCGGACAGATGTCGCTCGGGTTTGCCAGTTCTGTCGCTTTCGGGGCACCCGTGTTTGACCTTCTTCAGCGTTTTAGAACGCGTTATCCGGCAATGGAACTCATTGCCAGGGAAGAGAATATGGCTTTGCTGATGCAGGATCTGCGGGATGGGTTGCTTGATGCGGCGTTTATTCGTTTGCCGTGTGAAAGCAGCAAAGCGTTCAATTTGAAAGTCATCGCTACCGAAAGAATGATGATTGCGTTACCTGCGGGCCATGCATGTAGCTCCTCTGGCACCATTGCATTAGCGCAGTTGGTGGACGAAACATTGATTATGTTTCCGCGTGAAGTCGCACCCAGCCTGTATGAGCTCATCGTCAGCACCTGTCTGCGCGCGGGGTTCACCACAACACGATTTATTCAGGCTCCCCAAATCACCTCGTCTCTCGGCATGGTCGGAGCAGGTTGCGGCATCGCGTTGGTACCAGAGTCCATGTGCTGTGTGAACAACCCGCATGTTACGTTTTGCGAAATAGAGAATAACACCCTGTTTACCGATATCGCCTTTGCCTGGCGGCGCAACAACCCCTCAAGGACGGTGATGCATCTACTCAGTTTGATTAGCCAGTGATACGGCTAACTCTGTGACATTGATGCAGTGCCTGACCATCGAAATGAAATACTCAGTCTCTTTTGTGCAAAACGCGTGAGGCCATCGCAGTGCTTGATCTTTATCGAATGACACGGACAAGGCAGCTTACTTTTTTTGGTGCGACACCAGTGCAAAGTAAGGATGTTGACCAGCCAGCAACAATAACAATTCATATTCGCCCTGGCTGAGCTGCCCTGGATTCTTCGCAGACTCTTTCGACTGCCAAACACGCAGGCTAAGATCGAAACGCTCAGCGGCACTCTGTTGTGAAAGGCCAGCGGCAAGCCTGAGATCACGAATATTATGCTGTACGGCCACGGGCCGCTCTAAAAGTTGATTTCTCAAAGAAAACTCCTTAAATACGGGATGGAGTGAATTTGGGTGTATCGCTCACCCGCCTCTAAACATCACGTTAACTTGACCTGGATGCAGTGTTTTAATTTTCTCATTTATCAGAGGCTTATTAAGAAGAAATGAAAATAATTATTTTTTAGTTTAATGAAATAGATATTGTTAACACATGTCAGAATAAATCGCTGGCCTCGCCAGGATTACTCTCCTTTTTTATCCCCACCTCAACAGCAGGAATATTCCTCTATTTTATCCAGGGTGATTGTTCAATATAGGGAATGTATTGCGCTGGCAAGCCTCATGCCGGGCGTTCCTACATAAAACAGAAAAGGATAAAAATAATGAAAAACCGTCAATACATTCAGCGGCGTATTCCCGCAGACCTCAGTCAGGTAGAGATACGCGAGCAGTGGCAAATCACGTTCTGGACTCTGAAGTTAAGCACCACACAAGACCGACTGAGTCAGGCCCTGCGCGAAGTCGGGCCAGATCTGGAGAGCGTGCGCGCGTGGCTTGAGACAACCCCCACTTCTCGCCCAAAACGTTAGTGCCGGTCAACCGTAAACCACCCCCGTGAGGGTGGCGAACGGACCTTGTGGTAGCGAAGTGCTGCTTATACATGCCCGCGATAACTTGCGGCGCGTCGTAAACCTGCCCAACAAAAGCGTGTGTGCATAAGGTTTTCCCCGGTGTTGTCACTATAAATAAGAATTTTTATCATTTATGTATATTGCGTGCTTTATAATAGCGCGCTATTTATGTAGCTTTTTTATTGTGACAGTTAGCTGGAAAAAGTAAAACGTTTGCACGATGAAATAAATGTATCGTCATTAGATAATTATTTCGTTAAAGAAAGTACAAATGGCTGCTTTCCCGATGGGACACTCTTTACGTTCCAGAATAATCAGTCAGGTACGCCTTCCTTAAGCGGCAATACACTTCCACTGAGTGGATAGATCGAAATTCCGGTCGTTACTCTTTGCTAGCCACATAGAGGAATGAATTTAAAAAGTAACCAATTGATAACCAGCGTGGGAGATCTGTTTTTTTTTGCTACCTTCAAACTATCCATAACATCAGTGGATGAAGGGATATTCAGGCTCAGGTAACACCTGCACATATCGCTGTTACGTTAAGCAACCTCCGCAGGGGCTGCAGCATCATAAATTACATTCACGTGAGCCGAATTTGTATGAGCAAAAAAAATCATCGCACAGTACCAGGCGTACACCCCTATGATGGCCCGGCAGGCGGCTGGGGAGCACTTAAGGCAACCGCAATAGCCGTTAAAAACCAAATGGATACCTTAAAAGCGCCGCCTACGCTGATGCGCACTAATCAGCCCGATGGGTTTGATTGCCCCGGATGTGCCTGGCCGGATAAGGATCATGGTTCAACCTTCCAGTTCTGTGAAAATGGCGCTAAGGCGGTCACATGGGAAGCGACCACCAAGCGCGTTACGCCGGCATTTCTTGCCGAAAACACTATTACGTCGCTGCTACAGCGTTCCGATTATGAGCTGGAGGGATACGGCAGGTTAACCACGCCGCTGCGCTATGATGCAGCAACCGACACCTTCATCGAAGTGAGCTGGGAAGAGGCTTTTACGCGTATTGCCAATAAGTTAGCTGCACTGCCGCCAGATGAGGTTGAGTTCTATACCTCCGGTCGCGCATCAAACGAGGCGGCCTATTTGTTCCAGCTTTTTGCCCGGGAGTATGGCACTAACAATTTTCCTGATTGTTCAAATATGTGCCACGAGGCAACCAGCGTAGGTTTGCCTCAGTCGATTGGGATTGGTAAGGGCACCGTATCACTGGACGATTTCGATAGCGCAGAGCTTATTCTCTCAATGGGTCATAATCCAGGAACCAATCATCCGCGCATGATGGGAACGCTGCACGAGCTGGCGCGCCGTAACGTACCGATTATCGTGTTTAATCCGCTGCGCGAACGCGCGCTTGAGCGTTTTGCCGACCCGCAGAATGTCATGGAGATGGCAACCAACAGCTCAACCGATATCGCGTCAACGTATTATTTGGTCCGTGCCGGTGGCGATTCGGCTGCGCTTAAAGGTATCGCCAAAGCGGTGCTGGCGATTGAGGCTGAAACCGGTACGGCACTGGATCATGCCTTTATCCGCGAGCACACAGAAGGGTTTGAGCGCTTCGCGGCGGACATCGAAGCCACATCCTGGGCATTAATCGAGCAAGACTCTGGCCTGAAGCAGGCAGATCTCAGGCGCGTCGCTGAAGCTTACGTCAAATCGAATGCCACTATCCTGACGTATGGTATGGGCATTACACAGCACAACCGCGGTACGGATAATGTGCGCCTGTTGGTCAATCTGCTGCTAATGCGAGGCAATATAGGTAAACCCGGCGCAGGCGTTTGTCCGTTACGAGGCCACTCCAACGTTCAGGGTAACCGTACCGTGGGGATAACTGAGAAACCGTCGTCCGATTTTCTCAATAAGCTGGAAAACGTGTTTGGATTTACACCACCGTCGCATCATGGTCATGATGCGGTGCAGGCGATGAAAGCGATAGTCGATAAGCAGTCGAAGGCGCTCATTTGCCTCGGAGGAAATTTTGCCGTGGCGCTGCCCGATTCAGACGTGACCTTTCCGGCGATGCGTGAACTTGAACTCAGTGTTCACATCGCGACCAAGTTGAACCGTACTCATCTTCTGACCGGGAAAGAGACACTGCTGTTGCCGTGCCTCGGCCGTACCGAACTGGATGAGCAGTCTGGCAATCGCCAGTCGATCACTGTCGAAGATTCCATGTCGATGGTGCACGCCTCTTCCGGAAAGTTGAAGCCAGCGTCGCCGCTGCTGCGTTCTGAACCGGCCATTGTTGCCGGGATGGCCAGCGCGGCTCTGCCGAGAACGCGGGTTAACTGGAATGAGTTGATAGCCGATTACGATCTCATCCGCGACCTGATCGAAAAAACCATACCCGGATTCGATGATTACAATGCCCGCATTCGCCAACCCGGTGGTTTTCAGATGCCACTGCCGCCGCGGGATCGCATCTGGCCGACCCCGAGCGGTAAAGCGATGTTTTCGCTTTATCAAGGCACGCATGAAGACTTGACGGTGCCGGGCGACGACGTGCTACGCCTGATTACGCTTCGCAGTCACGATCAATACAACACGACGATTTACGCCATGGATGATCGCTACCGCGGAGTATTTGGCCGCCGTGACGTCCTGTTTATGTGTGACTTTGATCTGGAACGTCTGGGGCTTGAGCACGGGGATGTTGTGGATCTGGAGTCAGCAGTGCCGGGATACCGTATGCGTCTGGAATCCATGACGGTGATTCGCTATGCCATTTCACAAGGATCGATTGGAGCCTATTATCCGGAGGCTAACGTCCTGATCCCGCTGGATTACATCGACAAGGAGAGCGGTACGCCATCGTATAAATCTGCGCCGGTACGTATCACGCTGCGGTCACGCGACGTTGTCACTCCGCAGGCTGTTGAATCCCATTAAAGTGAAAATAAGGCAGGCTTGCCTGCCTTCTGATTGCCACAACCGTGGCAAAAGAGGCTCCAGTTTGCAATGTCTTGAGGTCTGCTATGAGTGAGGAGCAGAGCCCTCATTGTAAGGACAGCAATTGTTTGCGGGAACGGGGCCACTCCAGAATGTGAACAAGCCGGTATGACATGGAGGTGACAGCGACTTATGAAAGGAGGAATAATTGTTTGACAGCGCAGCCTACCTACTAGTAGATTTATAGAGCGTCTTACATGACTTCTGAATGTCATCCAGTTATTAAAAGCAAAATCTTAATGATTACGCCCGGATGAACAGTGAACTAAATTCTGCAATGTTGAGTGTTTTCATGAATAAACCTTTTCTTTCTGTCGGTCATAAAATAGTGCGCTTGGCGATAATAATTGTGATCCCATTACTGGTGATCGCCTTGTTCGTGTGGGCGGGCGGGTGGCTGGATACTGGCAGGCTGACATCGGATAAGCTGATTACTGCCTTAGAAAAATCTAATGGCAATCACCCGGGTTATCGCCGTAATCATGCAAAGGGCGTCTGTATCCTGGGGGATTTTTCTGCCAACGGTAACGCCAGCGCCTTGTCACGTGCGGCACTGTTTGCCTCAGGCGTTACGCCCGTGGTGGGCCGTTTAGCTATCGCAGGCGGAAATCCGAATGCGCCTGATTATGCAGTACCGATACGCAGTATGGCGCTGGCTTTCTATCAGAAAAATGGTGAACAGTGGCGCACAGGCATGAATGCAATGCCTTTTTTTCCGGTACAAAGCGTGCAGGGCTTCTATGACCTGCAAACCGCCACGCTACCGGATACAAAAACCGGTAAACCTGATCCAGCCAGAATGCAGGCTTTTGTACGTCAGCATCCAGAGATCAAACCTTTCTTTGCCTGGGCAAAGCAATATGTTCCCTCTTCCAGCTGGGTCCGCGATCAATTTAACAGTCTGAATGCCTTTAATTTCATTGATAAAGAGGGCCATTCCCACCTGGTGCGCTGGAGTATGGTGCCGCACGCTGATTATCAGGCGATGGATGAAAATGAGAAAAACGACGCCAATTTCTTGCAGCGTGATTTACAGCAGCGGCTAGCGAACGGGCCGCAGAAATGGGATCTGATGGTTACAGTGGCGGGCTCTGGTGATAAAGGCAATGACGCATCGATTGGATGGCCTGCCGATCGTCAGGTGATCAATGCCGGAACGCTGACAATTAATAAGACAACTGCACAACAGCAGGGCGTTTGTAACGACATTAACTATGACCCGCTGATTTTACCTGAGGGTATTACGGCTTCGGATGACCCGCTTCTTAATGCCCGCTCATCCGCTTACGCTAAATCCTATAATGCACGCACTCATGAACAGGCCGGAGCCCACTGATGAAACATAACAACACTTTTCACCCGGCACTGCGCGTACTTCACTGGGTGATGGCTGCGGCTATTATGGCCATGTTATTTATTGGTGTCGCAATGGTATCCACGGTTTCATCATTGCACGGCCTGCTGGTTGCGATTCATAAGCCGCTGGGTTTGATGATTTTAATGCTGGTCATTGTGCGGCTTTGGCTGAGATTCAGCACTGCTAAGCCAGCACTTCCAGCCACGCTGCCTGCCTGGCAGAAATTCTTAGCGCATCTGTCTCATTGGGCACTGTATGCCATGATGCTGGCTCAGCCCCTGATCGGTTGGGCGATGCTGTCGGCGGCGGGGTATCCCGTCACACTGGGTCATTTTGTGCTGCCGCCCATTGTTCCGATCAGCAACAACGCTTATGCCATTTTACGTCCGCTCCACAGCCTGGTAGCCATGGCGCTTTTCATCACTGTTATGTTGCATCTTGCCGCAGCTTTGTACCACGCTTTGATTCTGCGCGATGGCGTATTCAGCAGTATGGCGGGTGCATATAAACGCAAACGCTTGACGCGCGGTGCGCTTGACAATCCGGCTGACGCTGAGTAGGTTCGTGGCCGTTTATCGATTCGCAGTTATTTTACCGTTGCTGCTGGAGCAAGCATGAGTACAGAACGTTCACAGAAAGCCGAAGAGATTATGCACCACACCAGAATTCTGCTGACAGCAGGCGGTTATAACAGCTTCAGTTATGCTGATTTAGCCGAGCGGGTGCAGATTCGTAAGTCGAGTATTCACCACCATTTCCCTGGCAAAGCGGATCTGGTTCAGGCAGTCGTGAGTGATTATCGACAGCAGGCACAAGCAGGAATGGCGGCAACCAGCCAGCATTTCTCCGGTGATGCATTAGGTGAAATTAACAGCTACGTGAATTTCTGGGCGACCTGCATCCGTGAGAACAATTCTCCTTTCTGCATTTGCGTGATGCTGGCTGTTGAATTAACGATTTTACCTAAAGAAGTGGCTAAGGAAGTCAGTGGGCATTTCAACGATCTCACTAACTGGCTCACTGATGTACTGAGCAGAGGTGAAAAAAATGGCGTTTTTATTCTACGGGAAAGTGCAGCTACAGAGGCCAAATCGCTGATGGCTACGGTGCATGGTGCAATTATATCTTCGCGTGCCTTTAATAACGCTGATGTATTTCAGCAAATTGTCGAGCCAGTGATTAAAAGATTAACGAAAACCAGCTGAAGTAACTCAGACAATAAAACGTTACTAGCCGAACTCTTCAAGTGTTCGGCTACTCGGGCTGAAATAGTTGATGGGCAGTCTTTGTACCGGTTAGATATTTAAACATTAGAGCGATTTAGTTGACTGGATTTCGTGATGTTGAATGAAATATCCGGATCATAGAAAGAATAACTGCAAGTGGCATTGTAGTAACTCAGCCTATCTTCTAGTAGGTATGTAATGCAGTGTTTGTCCGTACTAATGTAAGCATGATTTGGAGGAAGTGATATAGCCAGCGAAGACTTTGATTGAGGCTATTTCAATGTGACTTTACTTTGATGGAGAAATTATTAATGAACACTATCCGCGCTTTGCATTCAATGCCGGACCTGGCAGCATTAAACATAGAAAGAATGAATTCCCGATCTTCTGTTACCACTGCGTCAGGTTTTCAGCCCTTTTTACAGACTCAGCTCAAACTCTCCGGAAATTCTGGATTGAATGAGTCAGCCGTATTAAAGCAATCGATCAGTATGCCACCTCACCTGGCAGACATCGACTCGCTGGTTGCTCAACTACTCGCTAGCAGGAAGATGTTATTACAGCCATTCAGGTCAGTTTCTTTTTCAGGAAAACAGTATTGTGAACACCTTAGACAACGTAGCGTAACTGGCGGTTTTTGCAGGGAGATAGCTGACGTCAGTAAGGCGGAATATGTTCCTGAATCCTTTTCTGATTCGTGTGTGATAATGAACAAAAAACATCCTGAAGTACGCAGAGATCCCTGCAGTTATTCACTTAATACCGATTTCAAATATGAATGTCAGCAAACGATTCCGGTTGCTGTGATGGCGCCTTTAACCTACTTTTTTATCGGGATTTTTCCTGACTTAGTCCGGAGCTCTGTGTCAGGTTACATAAGGCAGCCCTTGCGTTTACGCAGACTACGTAGGTTAGACAGAACAGGTTACCGCCAGAATGCTTGCGACCTAAACCTATATCGTTAATCCAAGACTGTATAAAAAATTAAGATTAATTTTTTGACACAGTGTCGTTTTTTTATCGAGCAACATTTTTATACGCTCTGTTTTTCCTTAAAAAGCGTGTTTTTATAAGCTTTACACATTTTGTTAATCCTACGACTGATTAATTGCCGACTCTAATTCGGCCATCAATCGTCTGGAATATTCTGTGAAGTCCAACCTATTTCGGAGAATCATAATGAAATCCAATTTCGCTACATCTACCTACATTCAAAATCAATGGCTTCAAGCTTATTATTATATCCGTGCTGCAGGTTCAATTGTCTGGATTGCACTTGCGCTATTCATTGGCAAACACAATCCCATAGTTGGTGCCATTCTGCTTGTTTTGTATCCTACATGGGACGCATTCGCCAATTATCTTGATGCAAGACAGTCAGGGGGCTTAGCACTAAACCCACCCCAAAAATTTAACTTTATCGTTAGCCTGGTGGTCGCAGCGGCTATTATCTGGGCTCTTTCTATCAGCATTAATACAACCATTAAAGTCTTTGGAATATGGGCGATTTTTTCTGGTGTATTGCAGCTTTCTGCTTCCATCCGTCGCTGGAAAAATTCAAATGGACAATGGGCTATGGTCTTGAGTGGAGCACAATCTGCATTGGCGGGTGTGTTTATGTTTAAACAGGCGAGTAGTAATGCTGCTCTGGATGTCACCACGGTTGCACCCTACGCCGCTTTTGGTGTTCTCTATTTCCTGATTTCAGCCATCACGCTGACCATTAAGAATGGGCGTAAAGACAAAGCTGCCTACTGAGTGTTCAGAAAAATGGTGTGACTGTCAGTATTTAACGGGCTGCTTAGGGCGAACTTGATAACCCGGCATGTAGGAGAATCCATCTGGTCGACATTTTGATTATTATCAATTCGTCGTAAGTTAGCCATGTCTTTGCTCAGATGAGTGTTCGTGAGGAAACGCACAAACATACCTGAAGCGCTTTTGCACGCTGGTTTCACCAGGATGCCCCGCCACGTCAGGCTATTCCTGTTGTGAAGCCAGCATACTATCTGCGATATCCAGCAATGCGCGCAGGCGATCCATATGACGAAGATCCTGATGGTAGCCGACCCAGATGTCTCTTGAAGGCGGAATGTCAGGCATTTCAATACGCTGCAGCCCGGTGGTGGCATCACCCAAAGGCCGTGGCAGCACGGCTACGCCCATCCCCCGCAGACACATCTGCGCCTGAACCGCGCGGCTTGTGCTTTTAAAGGCAGGTTTTGACTGCGGGAAATGATCAAGAAGCCATGAGACGTCAGGAAAATGTGACTGCCCAGTATTCATCAGGATCAGCCCCACCGAAGAGGGGGCTGTGAGCAGTGCCTGTGCATTCTGTGGCGTGCCATAAAGTGCGTAGGGCACACGCATCAAACGGCGCTGAACAATATTCGGATCGGTAAAAGGTACGATGCGAAACGCGATGTCGGCATCACGACGCGACAGATCGAGCAGGCGGTAACCTGCAATAATTTCCGGCACAATCGCCGGATGACGACGTGTCAATTCACTCAGCACGGGGGCCAGCACATAGTTAGTGAACCATTCTGCTGATGATATTCTCAGTATTCCTTCAAGGCGATCGTGATTGCCTGCCAGACGACGTTCCATGGCAAGCGCGGAATTTTCCATCGCTTCTGCTAGCTTCATGATCCCGTCTCCGGCATCTGTCAGCACCAATCCCTCCGTTGTCCGGCGAAACAGCGCCTGCTGCGCTTCATCCTCAAGCGCCTTGATACGGCGTCCTACTGTAGGATGACTTACGCCCAGACTCAGGGCTGCTTTCCCGAAAGAGCCGTTACGCATGACCGCAAGCAATACCTGAACATCCCCCCAATCCATGCTTCGATTCCACCGTTCAAAAATGAACATCCAATATACAAAAGTGTCAGTTCTCAAACAACTTTGCAGGCATCACCATGGCTTCTTTAATTCGTCGCCTCAGGTGACACGAACAGGAAGCTGAGATTATGCATAAATTAAAAGACAAAGTTGCTCTGGTTACCGGAGGTTCAAAAGGTATCGGAGCAGGTATATCCCGTCAGCTGGCAGCTGATGGCGCCAGGGTTATCGTCAATTACGTCTCAGATAGAGACGCTGCTGAAAAGGTTGTTGTCGATATTAAAGCCACCAAGGGTGAGGCTGTGGCAGTCGCAGCGGATGTCACCAGTCAGACTGAGGTCGAGGCACTAATTAATACCAGCATTGCTCTTTTCGGGCGGCTCGACATCGTGGTGAACAACGCCGGTGTTTACCAGTTCGCCAAAATTGAAGAGAGCACTGAAGCGCTGTACCGCAGGCAATTTGATATCAATGTGCTTGGACCCTTGTTAGTAAGCGCCGCGGCCGCACCGCACCTGGGTCACGGCAGCAGCATCATCAATATCAGTTCATTCGTCACCCGAGTCTTTATTGCTGAAAGTGCCATCTACAGCGGTGCTAAGGGGGCGATTGATGCCATTACCGGTGTGCTTTCACTTGAGCTCGGTCCCAGGGGAATTCGCGTGAATGCGGTCAACCCGGGCCTGATCGAAACGGAAGGAAGCCATAGCGCAGGCGCTATAGGCTCGGACTTCCAAACCTGGAATGAAGAGCAAACGCCGCTTGGCCGTATAGGTCAGGTGGAGGACGTCGCCCCAATCGTCTCATTTCTCGCCTCCGATGAGGCCAGATGGATCACTGGGGAGATTATTTTGGCTTCCGGCGGCATGCGCTGATCGGAGCGGTGTTGCGCTTCCCGGAGGCGGCGTCACCTACACTGATTGGTCAACTGCGCATTCTGCGATGACCACACATCCCTAACAGGGACCGTACCGTTCCATAAGGAGTGATCTATGTCGGCACATAGCATCCTGCAAGCCGAGCCACGCCGTTGGGCTATGTTTGTCATTTTATTGGTAGGTGCATTTTTGCCACCGCTCGATTTTTTTATCGTTAATGTGGCACTGCCTGCTATTCATAATGAATTGAGCACATCTTCCTCAGCAGAACAGCTGGTCATTTCATCGTACGCCGCTGTGTATGCCGTGACATTAATCACCGGAGGTCGTCTGGGCGATATTTATGGTCGGGGAAAAATGTTTTTTCTTGGGCTGATTGGTTTTACCGCGGCATCATTGCTGTGTGGTTTTGCCTGGTCATCCTGGATACTGATTGCTGGACGCATATTACAGGGCGCCACGGCCGCCATTATGGCTCCTCAGGCGCTCGCCGCCGTGCAGTCCATTTTCCCCGAAGCGGAGCGACCCTTAGCGCTCAGTATATATGGAGCCGTGTTTGGTCTGGCCTCCGTTATTGGACAGGTTCTGGGCGGCATTCTGATATCAGCCGATCTCTTCCACCTTGGATGGCGGACAATTTTTCTCATTAATCTGCCTGTGACGCTGCTGGTGATTCTCTTTGGCCTGCCACTGCTGCAAGAAAAACGGCCGCGAGCTGCTCAGCGACTTGACCCCGTTGGCACACTGCTGGCCACATTAACGCTGAGTACACTGATTGTGCCGCTAATCGAAGGGCGTGAGGCGGGGTGGCCCTGGTGGACGTGGCTGTTATTTTCTGCTTTCCCGCTGCTGGCCTCACTGTTATGGCGATATGAGCACAACCTCAGTCGCAAAGGGGGATCGCCACTGCTCAACCCGAGCGTGTTACGTGCGCCAGGGCTAGGCCAGGGACTTATGATTGTTTTATTGTTTTATTCAATCGGCGCGTTCTTTCTTCTGTTTTCTGTCTATCTGCAGAGTGCCTTACATTTAAATGCCTTGGTTGCAGGCACGCTTTTTCTACCCTTTGGTGTCGGATTTCTCATTGGTCCGTTACTGACACCGTATCTGAGGCAGTATGCCGGAAATTACCTTAGCGCCATCGGAATGGGATGTGAAACCGCAGGTTTGGCAGGTATGGCAGGATTGATCGCTACGACGATGCCCGGTCACTCTCCCGCGATGCTGCCGCTCGCCATGCTACTTTTCCTGACTGGGCTGGGGCAGGGGCTGGCAATGCCAACTCTGGTGCGGATGGTGACAGGCCGGGTCGCGCCACAGTTTTCAGGTATGATTGCTGGCGTAACCAGCTCGACATTACAAATTAGCACTGCGCTAAGTGTCGCGGTTATCGGCGGCATTTTTTACAGCATGCTGGGGAACGGTAACAGCGTCGCAATCATTACCCATGCTTTTATCGTCGCGCTTCTGACGATGGCTATCTGCCTGGCTGTAGGGACAGGGTTAAGTATCAGGCTAATTCGGCGCTCCTTTGATCGCTCCATGACTCCGGATGGCTTATCTCAAAGGTAACGCGACAGTTCTCAGCTGACGGTAAGCGCCATATAATTAGGCAGCAAGCTGAGAACTTTTTTTTATTTTTAGTTTCCTGACAGGCTGCGCAGTTTCTGCAGGAAGTATGCACAACGATAATTCTTTGTTTTGCACGTACTTCAGGCAGATTATTTGTTTTATCGTATCAGAGGTTTATTCGGTATTAATGAATAAATCGTGACATCATAGTCGTCCACTACTGGCACGATAAGGACATGCGCGCATGGCAATATCTTCTATGCTCAATGAGCAATGAGCAATGAGCAATGAGCATTGAGCAATGAGCAATGAGCAATGAGCAATGAGCAATGAGCAATGAGCAATGGGTGGATAGGTTGAACATCCTGAGCGCTGAGAGCATTTAATGTTGTAAATGCTGACATTTATTAACTCATCAACTGGTGATGAAATTATGAAAAAATCTATCGTCCCTGAAGAATTTCAACACTATTTCGATGATTGGCACTTTTCCCCCGTTATCGAAGCAGATGGCACAGTATATCTTTCCGGTGTTACCGCAGCACGAAGAGATAAACCTATAAGTAAGCATCCTGAAGAACAATTTCATGATGCCTTTTATAAGCTTGGCGTTTATTTAAATGCCGCTGGTTTAAACTATGAACACATACTTGAGATGACCACTTTTCACATTGACCTCAAAAAACATATCGACGTTTTTTCCAGAGTAAAAGATGAGTATGTAAAGGCGCCATATCCAGCTTGGTCAGCTATAGGCGTGTCAGAGTTCATTCCTGAGAGTGCCCTTGTGGAAATGCGGATTGTAGCCAAAAGATAGTTTTAGGCGTGGGCACTAAAATAATAGTTGTGTCGGTTTCTGGCATCAAGCGGACCGGTATGTCAGGTCCGCTATGAGCTGTGAGTTCAATGGGTCGATGCAACGCTATCCTTAATCGAAGGGGGACGTTGCCATGAAACGAAGAACGCGTATTAACTACACGCCGGAACAGAAAGCGATTATCTGGGACAGATATAAGCAAGGTGATTCCTTGCATGATATCGCCAGAATGTTCGACAGATATCATTCTTCTATTATGCCCACTATCCACCAGACTGCTGGATACCGCCCCCCTGTCCGAAAGCGTCATCCGTTAGCGCTTTCACTTTATGAAAGAGAGGAAATATCCAGAGCGCTGGTAGCAAAAATCAGCATCAGGGCGATCGCAAACAAACTCTCGAGAGCCCCCCCAACGATTAGCCGGGAGATCAAGAGGCACGGTGGTGCAAAACAATACCGTGCATCAAAAGCGGATACTGCTGCGTGGGAAAATGCTCTGAGACCAAAACCTTGCAAGCTAATTGAAAGACCAACACTGTGTAAAATCATCGCAGAGAAGATGCATCAGGACTGGTCGCCGGAACAAATCACCGGTTGGCTGAAACGCTGTTATCCGGATAATCAGGAAATGCATGTGTCACACGAAACGATATATAAAACGCTTTTTATACAAACCCGGGGTGCATTAAAAAAAGAACTGCAGCAATGCCTCAGAAGCGGAAGAGTCGTGCGTAGATCCAGAACATCATCGCTTAAAGGGAAAGGATTAGGGTCAATCCGGGATACGATCTCTATCAGCGAAAGACCGCCTGAAGCCGCTGACAGAGCCATACCCGGTCACTGGGAAGGTGACCTGATCCAGGGCTCTAAAAACTCCTATATCGTCACCCTCGTAGAACGTCATTCCCGTTTTGTTATGCTGGCCAAGATCAGGGACAACAAGACCATAACGGTTATATCTGCACTCATCAAACAAGCCCGGGAATTACCTGCTGAGCTTTATAAAACATTAACATGGGACCGGGGCGCTGAAATGACCAGCCACACCCGGTTTACTGTAGCCACAGATATCCAGGTTTACTTCTGCGATCCTCAATCTCCCTGGCAACGCGGCTCCAATGAAAATACAAACAGATTGCTCAGGCAGTATTTTCCAAAAGGAACTGACTTATCGGTTCACAGCCAGCAAAGACTAGACAGTGTTGCCAGGCAGCTCAACGAGAGGCCAAGAAAAACGCTAGACTATGAATCACCCGCAGAGCGTTTTAACCAATGTGTTGCATCTATCAGTTGAACTCACAGCACAAAGCCGACATGCGCACTGTACGATCCACTTTAACCGCGAAGCAGGTCATGTGTTTACAGCTCTGAGAGCGATGAGAAGAAAGCAAAGTGTGATTACTCAATACTCACCTATAATTGCCCGACTGAAGACGGAGCGGTGAATATTGCCCAGGCATTTTCAGTCGCGCCCACGCGTATGGCATGAGCATCAGATGTCGCTGGATAATACCTGCTCGATAAAAAGCACGAAGCGAAACGCCGTGTCGAGGTCGGCGATGTTTAATGCGGGTCACTAAAGATCCTGAACTCATCAGCCGATAAATAGAGATCAGCTTTTGCGGCCCTAAGATGCCTCATAACAGGCTCTGGCAGCTCTGCGATGGAAAACTTGATGTTATCATTATCAGGCACTTTTTTAGCACCTGATGGGTTTTAGCAGCAGAAATAAATGTGTTCAGCATCATCGGCAAACAACGGAATCACCAGCATGAATATCGCGATCAAACCCACACTTTCTGCCGTTTGGTCGACGGATGCACGGGGCATTTGCATTGCCAGCCAGGAAAGCCCTGAAGGCTTATTGCCACTACTCAAAGGCATAACGCTTGGTGAGTGGCTTAGCCTTGCGCTGGTAGAGGAAGATGCAAAAATCGCGATGCAGCTGACAGCGGCATTAGAGTTTAAGACGCCATTTAATATAGAGGTGCCGATCAAGTGTCTGGATGGAACGATGCGCCATGTGATTGTTTCAGGTCTGCCGGCATGCCAACCAGGTGATTCTCATACACAGTTTAGCGGCTTCGTTTTAGATGTTACCGGACAGCGCAAAGCCCTTCAGGACGCGCTGCGTACGGCGACAGAATATCGTCTGTTGATAGAAAACAGTACTGATCTGATCGCCCACTGTGATGCGGATGGTCGGTACGTTTCGATCTCTCCTTCGTATAGCGAAATGATAGGCTGGTCAGCCGATGAAATGGTGGGCCAGCTGGTGGTGGATTTCCTGCATATCGACGATCAAAAGCCTGCTGCGGCAGTTCTGGCAAATATCTTCAACGGTGCTGAGTTACCAGACGTCGTCGAGGTGCGCAAGCGGCATCGTAACGGTCACTACATTACACTTGGCACTAAGGCCTGTGGCGTAAGCGATCCCTCTACAGGTAAAAATATCGGAGCAGTGCTGGTTTCGCGTGACATCACCCGGGATAAAGAAAAGATGTTGATGCTTGAGCTGCTCGCGACCCGCGACACCTTAACCGGACTGCCAAACCGAGCCTGGATCAACGACAAAGTGCAATCCATGCTTACGCACGTAGAAGATCCTGCGTATACGACTGTCCTGTTTATCGATCTGAATGGATTCAAAGCAGTTAACGATTCGATGGGGCACGCAACAGGGGATATGTTGCTGCAGCAGGTAAGCGAACGGCTACAAAGTTGCATGCGCCAGGGCGACTCGTTAGCACGCCAGGGAGGAGACGAGTTTGTCGTGGCAGCAACGTGCAGTAGTCATGATGCTGCAGCCGGTATTGCACTGCGCCTCATAGACGGCCTGAAAGATCCTTTTGCTATCAATGGCGTAGAAGTAAAGATCGGCGCATCGATTGGCATCAGCCTGGCACGATTTGGGACAAAAACGGTAAAAACCTTATTTGAAAATGCCGATACAGCGATGTATCAGGCTAAAGCACGACGTGATGGGTCATATCAATTTTTCCAACCTGATACGCTGCCAATGTGAGATTAAGCCAGCCCGTTTCACATGCTCTCTTCGGCGCTCAACTTCTTTTCCATTTAGCATGATCTTCAAGTATGTGATGAAGTTGGCCAGAGGAGGGCATGCCGGTCGCCGTTACCACGGTTAGGGCAAAATAGACCAGACTTTCAGTATGATTATGGCGTTTGCTGGTATTACAGGAAGCTGTCGTTTCCTTTTCAATCCAATCTGAGTAATGGTAAGAGCGTAACATAAGTTAAATTTTCTCGAAGTAAGCGTGTTTTTAAAACACGCTTCGTTTTTAAAATAATGTAACTAAAAAAATATAAAATATTTTCCCTAAAATAAAGGTTAATTTAAATTGAGTTATTTACGGAGTTAAATTAATCCAAAGCATTTAAAAATGCCAAATTTAACTTAAGTAATCCGTGATAACTCAAGCAGTTCTTATATTTTCCGTGCGTGATGAATTTGAGTGAAGCCCTTATTAATTTGTCGCGCAGGCAGGGTTAATTTCACTGTCTATAATTCCTTTTCTTCGGCAAAGCATCTTGAACTTTAAGAGAATTATAAATGAAAATATCTACACGTCTGGCTGCGGGTTTCAGTCTGCTCATTATTCTTTTCGTATTGTGCACGGGGATTGCTCTGAACGCATTATGGCAGGCGCGGGATGGGATGGAAGATACGGTCAATAACAAGATGAAGCGCTTTACGCTGGTTCAGGATATGCGGGGAATTGCTCGAGATATGGCCATTGCCGTTCGCAACCTGGCTTTACTGAGCGATCCCGTAGAAATGCAGCCTGAATGGCAAAGATTAATCTCGCAGCAGAAAAATTATATCGAGAAGCGCCGTGAGCTGGTGGATAGCATGAGGATCAATGTTTCCTCTCACGGGAAGGAGGCTCTTGAAAAAGTCGTTGCCTCTGAGAGCGCCGCGATGGAGACGTTAATGATCGCAGGTCAAATGGGACTCGATAACCGTCAGCAAGAAGCAACGCTTTACCTCATGAAAACTGCGCGACCGGCGCAACAGGCATTAATGGGATCGCTGGATGCGCTAACAAACATCGAAATGACACTCAGCAAGGATACGATGGCTGAGAATAGTGCATCCACGACACGTACAGCGTTTATTTTATTAATAATGGCGGCGCTCTCGGTGATTATTTCTGTGGTGACCGGTTATTTAATCGTACGTGTACTGATGCGTCAGCTAGGCGGCGAGCCCGCCCAGGCACAGGCACTGGCGGCAGCCATCGCCGCGGGGAATCTGACAACCTCAATAACCTTGCGCCGTAACGATAAGCACAGCCTACTGGCATCGTTAGATCGTATGCAGGAGAGTCTACGTGGACTGGTATCACAAATTAAAGACTCGTCTGGATCCGTTGCTTTAGCCGCTGATGAGATATCAAAAGGCAACACTGAACTTTCATCGCGTACTGAACAGCAGGCCGCTGCGCTTCAGGAAACGGCCGCGAGTATGGAGCAACTCACGGCAACGGTGAAAAGTAATACTGCAGGTGCACAGCAGACGGCACAAGTTGCACGTGGGACAGCAGAGCTGGCGCGAGCTGGCGAGGCGGATGTGCAGAAAATGTCGGATACGATGAACGAGATTTCTCTCAGCGCGACAAAAGTGAGGGATATTACTTCCGTCATTGAAAGCATTGCCTTCCAGACCAATATTCTTGCACTCAATGCCGCCGTTGAAGCTGCTCGCGCCGGTGAAGAAGGAAGGGGATTTGCCGTGGTTGCCGGTGAAGTCAGAACGTTAGCACAACGAAGTGCGACTGCTGCACGGGATATCAAACAACTCATTGAGCAGGCCGTAGGGCAGGTGGAAAGTGGTGTGAACGTGGCGACAGGAACCGGGCAGAGCATCATGAAAATCGTCAGCATGGTAGGTGAGCTTGCGGATGCGATGGACGAGATATCTCTGGCTTCTTCTGAACAAATGCAGGGAATTTCACAGGTCAGCATTGCCGTCAGCCAAATGGATGGCGTAACGCAGAACAATGCTGCGTTGGTTGAAGAGTCCTCCTCTGCGTCGCAAGAGCTTTCTGCTCAGGCACATGCGTTACGAGGCATGGTTGAAGCGTTCCAGGTTTAATATTTTCATTTACATTGGGGCTCTTATTTAATCTGGGCCCCGCATTGTTTGAATTCTTTTCGTTCGACTCCGTGTGAAAACAGCCTTAGGCAAGCTTACTCTGTGGCTCTTCCTGTTAAGGATGGGTCGCTGAGATGGCGCTAAATACGTTGTCAGTGACGATGGCCGGGTATTACCGAAATATGAACTGCTCAGTGAACAATAATCACGATGCCAACAATGTCCGCTCCTGCCATAGTGGACGCTGTGCATGACAGCGTCCACTATGAGCGAAAAGTGGGTCTTCGCGTTTAAAGCAGGGTTTATTAACATTGTCGATGGATGGCAATGCAATCAACTCAGGATTGCCTGGGCTTAGCATTCAGCCTTTATTTACCCTTTTCAGCAAGCCGCTAAGCTTTTGCACAGCCGATGTGATAATCACAAAAAATACGGGCACAAAGAAGATGGCCAGCAGCGTACCGCTAAGCATCCCGCCGAACACGCCTGTGCCAATCGCATTCTGGGTGCTCTTACTGGCACCGTTTGCCATCATCAGGGGAACCACACCAAGAGTAAAAGCCAGTGACGTCATGATAATTGGCCGCAGGCGTAGTCGGGCTGCTTGCTTCGTTGCCTCAAGCAGCGGCTCACCCTGCGCATAAAGTTGTCGCGCAAACTCTACAATGAGGATGGCGTTTTTGGTTGAAAGTCCGATTAGTGTGATCATACCGACTTTGAAAAAAACATCGTTAGACATACCTGCGAGAAATACCGCCAGTAGAGCGCCAGCCATACCCAGCGGAACGACAAGTATTACTGAAAGCGGTACTGACCAGCTCTCATACAGCGCGGCAAGCACCAGGAAAACAATAAGAACGGATAAGGCGATCAACAGCGGCATTTGAGCCGCTGAGCTACGTTCCTGCAGCGAGGTGCCAGTCCACTCGGCGTAATAGCCTGCTGGAAGAGAAGCGGCAAGTCGGTCCATTTCAGCCATCGCTGCCCCGCTGGAGTAGCCAGCAGCGGCGCTGCCAGTGATTTTAATCGCCGGATAGCCCTGATAACGACTGAGCTGCTGCGGCGACTGGGTCCAGTCCGTCGAGATAAAGGCCGACAGCGGCACCATCTCACCCGAGGCATTCCTGACGTAAAGCTTGAGTAAATCTGCCAGCTGCATACGGTAACGGGAGTCCGCCTGCACAATAACCTGTTGTACTCGCCCGTTATCTACGTAGTCATTGACGTAGTTTGAGCCAATCGCGACTGACAGCATCTGATTAATGTCGTCAAAGCTGACGCCCATTGCCTGCGCTTTTTCTCTATCTACCTCAAGAGTGGCACTTACACCCGCAGGTAAACCCTCAATGTAGACATCACTGACCACGCCACTGTTATTGGCTTTCTCCGTTAGCTCTGAGGCTGTCTGCAACAATGCTGTAAAACCGCGGCCGGCACGATCTTCGAGGTAGAGGTCAAAACCCGATGAAGTCCCCATATCAGAAATCGCGGGCGGCATCAGGCTCATTACCGTGGCGGCGGGATCGTCATTCATCCTCGTCTGGACAAATTTTGCTTCACCATCAGCGGTCGCGCCTTGCCGTTCGCCCCATTCTTTCAGGGTGGTAAAGGCCATCGCGGTGTTCGGACCGGATCCGGAAAAACCAAAGCCAAAGATGGAGATATTACTGGCAATGCCGGGCCTTTCCATGATCGTTTTTTCAAGCCGATCAACCACATGACGGGTTCTTTCTTGTGTGGCATCTGACGGCAACTGGATCGACGTCATAAAGTAGCCCTGATCGTCTTCAGGGATAAAGGATGAAGGCAGCGCCAGATAGGCAGCAAAAATCACCGCACTCAGCATGGCATAAATCAGCATGACGCGGCCACCACGGCGCAGCGTGACGTGCAATGCCCGCTCATAGCTTGTCGTTAGGGCACTGAAGCGGCGGTTAAACACCCCTGCGAAGCCTTTCTTTTCTTCGCCGTGCTGCGCAATCGGCTTCAGCAGGGAAGCACACAGTGCAGGGGTCATCGTCAGCGCAAGAAAAGCCGAGACCAAAATGGAAACAGCCATCGAAAGTGTGAACTGCCGATAGATGACGCCAACCGAGCCGGTGGCGAATCCCATGGGAATAAATACGGCGGTAAGCACCAGCGTAATACCGATAATCGCTGGTGTAATCTCGCGCATTGACTCATGTGTTGCTTCTTTTGGCGACAGGCCTTTTTCAGCCATCAGGCGCTCAACGCTCTCCACTACCACAATCGCATCGTCAACAATGATGCCGATAGCCAGCACCATGCCAAACATGGTCAGCACATTAATGGAAAACCCGCTCATCAGCATTACGGTAAAAGTGCCGAGCAGCGCCACCGGCGCGACAATTGCCGGAATAAAGGTGTAGCGCAGATTCTGCAGAAATAGCAGCATCACCAGGAATACCAGCACCATGGCTTCAATAAAAGTGTGGATGACTTTCTCAATCGACAGCTTCACAAACGGCGCGGTATCAAACGGCACCGAGAACGCCATGCCCTGCGGCAGCACCGTTGAGAGTTCATTTAGCCGAGAACGCACGCCCTCCGCTGTGCTGACGGCATTGGCACCCGGCATCAGCTGGATCGCTGCGGCAGTAGCCGCATGGCCGTTTTCACGAATCGCGTACGCGTAGCTCTGTAGACCCTGTTCCACGCGCGCCACGTCAGCCAGCCGGACGCGCGAACCGTTACTTAGCGCCTTAAGCGTAATGTTGCGGAACTCTTCCTCAGAACTGAGCTGCCCTCGTACGTTAAGCGGGTAGGTCACAGCTTGTCCGGGCTGCGCCGGTTCATCGCCGATTCTGCCCGGCGAGACCTGGGCGTTCTGCTGGCTTAGCGCGGTGGTAACGTCGCTGACCGAGAGCTTATAGTTAAATAGTTTGACCGGGTCCAGCCATACGCGCATTGCTTTCTCAGCGCCGAACAGCTGTACTTTGCCAACGCCTGGCACGCGGCGTAGTTCCTCAGAAACGTTACGCGCAAAATAGTCGCTCAGGTCCTGTTCGCTGAATCGACCCGAGGGCGAGCGCAACCCGACGATCATCAGAAATCCCGCGTTGGCCGCCTCCACGTTCAGACCGTTCTGACGTACGGTCAGCGGCAGCCGGGATTCAACCACCTTGATTTTGTTCTGCACATCAACCTGAGCGAGCTTGATGTCCGTTCCGGGTTTAAAGGTCACTGTAATGCTGGCAGTGCCTGACGTATCACTTGAAGACTCGAAGTAGAGGATGTCGTCAACGCTGGAGATTTCTCTCTCGATCAACGAGATTACCGACTCATTCATCGTTGCTGGCGTGGCGCCGGGATAGGTCACCGTAATGCTGACGCTCGGAGGAGCCACAGCGGGGTACTGCGCCACGGGCAACTGCGGAATAGCAATTATGCCTGCCAGTACAATAAACAGGGCGATAACCCATGCAAAAACAGGCCTTTCAATAAAAAATTGCGGCATCGGAATATCCGGGAATTAAGCAGTAAAATTTGCAGTGTGCGTTAGGATCAGATTTGTTCCGTATGGACGCGGCGGCCGATATCACTCAGCTGGGAGTATTTCTCCAGCAGTTGAGGGCCATTATCCAGGCTGGTAGCGAACATCCACATATAGGTCATGACCGAATAAATGTGCCCGGCACTGATCCCCGTTGTCTGCGTCATCCAGATAATGGTCAGACTAAATAGCATGGCGACAAGCACGCCGATTGACAGATATCCCATTGCCTCGCGATCGGAGAGGCGTATGCGTAATCTGGCGAGCGTGGAGTAATGTCGCTGTAAAGATAACGATGTCGCCCTGCTAACAAAATCAACCTCTTTTTCCAGCCGATTATTGAGTTTGTTATAGAGCACTTCATTTTTACGGGCAAAACCAGGCAGGAAACAGGCCAGTAAAGCCAGGATGACCAAACAGGCAATACCCGCCCAGAATTCGATAATCAGCAACATCACTGCGGCACCCATCATCGAAAACAGCGAAGTGATGAGCATAGGAAAATGCAGTTCAAAAAAATCAACAAACTCTCTCGACAACACAACCCGTGCTGCAACGGTTGAATGATTTAAGTTATTTTTACGTTGAGTCTTAATCACGGATACGGCCAGGGCCGCATAAATCCTGGCAAAAGTGCGGGTATCAACGCTTCTGCGCGCTGCACCCAAGCACCAGATAAATAAGATCAATACGCCATAGAGCATCGCATTTATCGTCTGCCCGGACATGATGGCGTTTATGGAGACGCCAGCCAGGATCGGATACAACAGATAAGTGACGTTTTCGGCAACGACCAATAAAAAAGTAAAGAACAGCTTTTTGCGGTAGCGGTTAGCCAGTGATTTCAGCGTGCCGGAGGCGCTTGTGGTCGGGGAGATAGCCTTTATATTTTCAGTGTTCATGAGTGGTACTTCTGTTAAAATAGAGCAAGTGCTCAATAATGTTATATGTTATTTGAGCAACTGCTCAAAGTCAACTGAGGTAAGAGATGAACGCTAAATCTGAGCTAATGAAAGAGAAAATTCTCAATGCGGTTATTGAGTTATTTACAGAGAAGGGTATTGATAAGGTTAAAACGCGAGATGTGACAGAGTATCTGGGCCTGTCACGAAGCCATATTTACCATTATTTTAAAGACTGGCAGTCGCTGAGTCTCGCGGCAGTAACAAGTTTTATCAATGCAGAAATCAAGGAATTTCGTTTCATCATTCAGCCTTTATCCGCCAGGCAAAAATTGCAGGAATTTATTAACGGGATGATTACCGATGCCCCCGACCCGACCCGTAAATTATATGGTTCCTTATGGTTACTCTCTACTCATGACGAAGCTTACGCGAGTCTGATGCAAACCTTTCTGGATGAGTGGCATGAGGTGCTGGCAAACATTATTCAGACAGGCATGGACGAGCAGTCGTTCCGAAGTGTTGATGTGCACCGCGTAGCGCGCCAGTTGGATGCAATGCTGTTTGGTTATAGTGAGCAGATCTTAACCCTGCCATCTAAAGGCTTAGTAGAGCAGGCGAAGGAAGATATCGACGATTTTATCCATAGAAACATACTGACATGCTGATAAAACATTAATTTAGCGTGACGGCTCTGAACTGCAAGGGTGGAGCGGTCAAGACTTAGGGGCGGCAGAAGCGTTTTGCTTCAACTCTGTCTCCTGCAAGCTCCCCGGATGGATATGTTTAAATTATGAAGTGGGCTATTAAACGGAAAAATAGCTGTACCAGCAACATCCACTGCTGGGATTAACCAAATACAAATACAGAGCCATGCCCGTTCATTAATTATTTCAGACGACAACTCATTCATTCGTAACAGGCGCGGTTTTCGCATCGTTGTTAACCGGCCTGGTAGCCGTGGCGGGTTGGCTTTTTATCAAATAACCGTTGGGATGGTCACCAAGAGTTAGAATTATCGACATCCCCGCCTCAACCATTCACCTGCCCGAAAGGGTTGTAAAATGTGTGTGCGATCAGGGATATTGATGCGGCTATTCGCAGCGCAGGTGACGAAAGGGAAGGGAGCAAGGTGAAAACGTCGGGAACCAATCTGGAACACGCACGGGCGCACAATCGCCGCGTGATCATTGAAGCCATTCGCCTGCACGGCGAATTGACCCGCGCCGAGCTGGCTCGTCTCACGGCGCTGACGCCGCAAACCGTGTCGAATATTGTGGCGGAGCTGGAGCAGGCCGAACTGCTCACCAGTCGCGCGCCGCGCAAACAAGGACGCGGGCAACCGGCAATTCCGGTGACGCTTAATCCCGCCAGCGCCTTTTCGATCGGCATCCATCTTGATCATCAAACGTTGCTGATTGTGCTGGTGGATCTCACCGGCGAAATTCATTTCCGCCGCCTGATTCTGGTACAAAAACCCCAGCCGGATGCCACATTAGCGCGCATCGCCGATGTGCTCAGCGAAATTAAAACGCAGCTGGGCGATCGCTGGCAGAAAGTGCTGGGCATTGGCGTGGTGATGCCCGGTCCGTTTGGTGTTGAGGGCATCTCTTCAATGGGGCCGACCACGCTGCACGGCTGGGAACAGGTGGACATCGAAGCCAAACTCGCCGCGATGAGCGGCGTGCCGGTGACGTTGGAAAACGATGCCACGGTGGCAGCAATTGGTGAGCGCTTTCATGGCGTCGCGCGTCAGCTCAATTCGTTTGTCTATCTCTACATCGGCACCGGTTTGGGCGCTGGCATCATCATGGATGGCCACGTCTATAGCGGCCATGCGCATAACGCCGGCGAAGTCGGGCATGTGGTGGTGGAGCCGGGCGGACGCGAATGTTACTGCGGCAACCACGGCTGTTTAGAACGCTATGTTTCACTGCAGGCGGCGTACGAGTTTTGCGGGCTCGATCCGATGACCGCTTTGCCGGAAGATTTGCTGGAAGTCGATCCGGCGCTGTTCGATAAATGGATCGATACCGTGTTAACGCCGCTGCGTCAGGCGATTAACCTGCTGGAATGCATCTTCGATGCCGAAAGCGTGATAATCGGCGGCATGATGCCTGCGGTGCTGCTGGATAAAATCATGCGTCGACTGCCGCCGCTCTATCAGTCGGTGCGCGGTCGGTACCTCACCGGAACACGCGTAAAGATCGGTATGACCGGCAGCGATACCGCCGCGCTGGGTGCCGCCGCGCTGCCGATTTTCGACGAGTTCAATCCACAGTTTAACGTGTTGATGAAGTAGCGGCCTGATCATGCCGCTACCTTCACTGTCGTTTTCCGCTTCTCCTTCATCTTCCAGCACAGCCACAGCGCAATGAACCACACCGGCGAAGCGGCTAGCGCGGCGAGCGTGTCGGAATCAAATATCATGATCACTACCGAAAACAGGAAGAACATCAGCGTCGCCCACGCCATCATCCTGCCGCCGGGCATCTTAAATTTGGATTTTTGATGCAGATCCGGACGCTGCCGGCGGTACACCAGATAAGAGACCAGAATCATACCCCAGCAATAGATCACCAGAATGGCGGCCAGCGTCGAAACGATGGTGAACAGTGTTGTCACATTCGGCACCAGGAACAGCAGCAAGGTGCCGCTCAGCATGCAGAAGCAGGAGAACATCAGGCTTCGCAGCGGGATACGCGTGGTGCGTGAAAGAATACGAAACTGCCAGTGCGCATGCTTCTCGATCGATAAGCCGTATAACATGCGGGTGCTGGAGTAGACGCCGCTATTGGCGGAAGACATCGCCGAGGTGAGTGCGACGAAATTAATGATCGCTGCCGCCGCAGGCAAGCCGGCTTTGGCAAACAGCGTCACGAACGGGCTGGTATCCGGCGATACCCCTTGCCAGGACGTCACCGCGATGATCACCATCATCGAGAGCAAGTAGAAAATCACAATCCGCAGCGGCAGAGAGTTGATCGCGCGCGGCAAAATTTTCTCGGGTTCGCGCGTTTCTGCCGTCATGGTGCCGAGCAGCTCAATGCCGGTGTAAGAGAAAATCGCGATCTGAAAACCAGCCAGAAAACCGGTGATGCCATGCGGCATGAACACCGCAGGATCGGTGAGGTTGTGCACCGAGGCTTTAACGCCATCCGGCGAGGTCCAGCCGGTAAATACCATCCATCCGCCGGTGATGATCAGCGCGATGATGGTGATCACTTTGATCAGCGCAAACCAGAATTCAGCTTCACCAAAAGCCTTCACCGACAACATGTTAAACAGACACAAAATACCGAGGGTAAATAACGCGGGTATCCACGCCGACATTTCCGGGAACCAATACTGCATATACGCGCCGCATACCACCACATCGGCGATGCAGGTCACCACCCAACTTAGCCAGTACGACCAACCGAGAAAGAAGCTGGCTTTGGGGCCGAGATAATCACTGACAAAATCGGCAAACGAGCGATAGTCGAGCCGACTAAGCAGCACTTCCCCCATTGCCCGCATCACCATATAGCTAAAAAAACCCACCAATAGGTAGATGATTAATATCGAGGTTCCGGCTACCGCAATATTGCGTCCCGCGCCCATAAACAGCCCGGTACCGATCGATCCGCCCAGCGCGATCATCTGAATATGGCGTTCGCTCAGCCCTCGCTGCAGTTTTTGCGGGGCGTCGTGAGCCCGAGCAGGCTGAATCTGCCCTTGTGTAGGTTTGTTAGACACAATGATTCCTTCAGTCTGGCGAAAAGACGCATGACGATGCCTGCCCGCAAGCATTAATGGCAAATATGGGTTAAACCTTAAAGAGGCACGTTTAAATAGATGAAAGAAAAACGAAATTAATAAAACGCTAATTCATGATGGAGGTTTCCAGCTGGGTTTTACTCATCGTGGTGGCGTGTGTTAACAAAGTCAATGCGGAAAAATAACAGTTTATTCACTTTTTGATGACCATCAAAGAACTGAAAAATAGGGATAAAATCAAAATTTATGCAATTAAGTGCATAATCAATGCATGGATATGCGCCATATGTGGCTCTTTTTTAATGCTTAGTTATTCATTTATTCAGGCATTTTTGTGTCGAAAAAGTTAAACCCCTCTTATTTGGCCTGACCCGCTTGTCTGAAAAGGTGTTAAATTACTTTCCGTCTAGTGCAATGCATTACCTTTCCACGTCTTTTCAATATAAATAACTCTGAACCTACAGGCTTCTCATGGAAAAGTTATCTTACGCTTCTGAAAGCAGTACATCTCCCTGGACTACCTACCTGAGCCAAATTGACCGTGTTGCGCCTCATCTTGGTGAATTGTCTCGCTGGATAGAAACCCTGCGTCACCCCAAAAGAGCACTGATTGTCGACATCCCGGTGCAGATGGATGACGGCTCGATTCGCCACTTCGAAGGCTATCGCGTACAGCACAATCTCTCACGCGGGCCGGGCAAAGGGGGCGTGCGTTACCATCCTGCTGTCGATTTGAATGAAGTGATGGCGCTATCCGCCTGGATGACCATCAAGTGTGCGGCGGTTAACCTGCCTTATGGCGGTGCCAAAGGCGGCATCCGTGTCGATCCGCACTCGCTGTCTGAAGGTGAACTGGAGCGATTAACCCGCCGCTACACCAGTGAAATCGGCCTGATTATTGGCCCGCAGAAAGATATTCCCGCACCCGATGTCGGCACCAATGGCAAAGTGATGGCGTGGATGATGGATACCTACTCCATGAATCACGGCACCACCATTACCGGGGTGGTCACTGGTAAACCGATCCATCTGGGCGGCTCGTTAGGGCGTGAGAAAGCGACGGGGCGTGGCGTATTTATTACCGGTCGGGAAGTGGCACAACGCTCCAATATCACCATTGAAGGCGCACGCGTGGCGCTGCAGGGCTTTGGTAATGTCGGTAGCGAAGCCGCGCGTCTGTTCGCCGAAGCCGGTGCGCGTGTGGTGGTGATTCAGGATCACACCGCAACCTTATTCAACGAAGGCGGTATTGATTTAGCCGCGTTGACTGCATGGCAGATCGAACATAAACAGATTGCCGGTTTCCCTGGCGCGCGTGAGATCGACAGAGAGCAGTTCTGGACCACCGCCATGGATATTCTGATCCCGGCGGCGCTGGAAGGACAAATTACCCGCGAGCGCGCAGAAGTTATTAGTGCCAAACTGGTACTGGAAGGGGCAAACGGCCCAACTTATCCGGATGCAGATGATATGCTCGCGAGTCGCGGCGTGCAGGTGGTGCCAGACGTAATCTGTAACGCTGGCGGGGTAACGGTGAGTTACTTCGAATGGGTGCAGGATATGGCGAGTTTCTTCTGGAGCGAAGATGAGATTAACCAGCGTATGGACCGCATTATGACCGAAGCCATGGTTCACGTTTGGGACAAGGCCGCCGAAAAGCGCTGCTCGCTGCGCACTGCCGCTTATATCGTTGCCTGCGAACGTATTTTACTGGCACGTAAAGATCGCGGTATTTATCCGGGCTAATTAATTATATTTTAAGTTTATTTAAATCAAAGGATAAACGCCTTCATAGTGGGCAGAGGGCGTTTATCTTCGCTATTAAGCAAGGTTTACGCCGCGTAAACCTGACCAGCACCTTGCGGCGGATTGAGTAATCATCACCGAAGGATCCTCACTGAACTCGCTCACCAAAGTCACCACCCGGTCGGTTAAACTCCTTATATTCTCGCTGCCTACATAAACGTATTCATTGGTGGGTAACACATAAGTGTAGCCTTTCTCGCACACCAAGCTACGCGCGAAACCATTCTCAAGCATCGCATAGAGCAATTCAATTTGCGCGCCAGCGGTGGGTTCTTTCAATTCGATACGGATAGTATAACTGAGCATGATATTATCTCCGGTGGCTTAATTTAAGTTTACTTAAGTTTAATTGACCAGAAATGAATTTCATTTTTTTAAGATAAATCTTAGCGCGAATTTATAAGTGATGACCGCCGTTAACAGTAAATGTTGGCCCTATTAAGCGCAGCGACAAAAAGGGTTAAATAATAGTTATTAAATTACTCTTTTATTACGTTCGGCTTAAATAAGTTTATTTTTAATTAAAGACAGCCGACTCCACGCAGACTATAATTATTTTATGGCCCATTTTGGGCTGATTACTAAAAAGTGTACAAATAGTATCCGCAACGGGCGATTTTAAAGATTTTTATTAATTAGTATTTATCTCTGCCCATGAGGAGTAGCGGATGAACTTAAGCATCACGGATTTTTATGTCTTTAGTCAGGCAGATACAGAAGGGTGCTGCAATCTACACCGCGATAGTTGCCGCCTGGCTCCTGCCTATGATAATCGTGTGTTCATGGGATCATTTTATTCTCCTGATCATGCCTGGCAATATTTCCACACGCATTATCCCAACAGCCGAGCGGTATTTTGCTTGTTATGCATGAAAGAATAATGTGTGAAAAACCTTCTGCCTGAAAAATAGCGGCAGAAGGTTGTATTTAACTTTAACGAGCAGGACAGAAACTGGCCAGCAATGGATGTTTTACCCGCTAGCACAACGCATCTAAGCCGTTCCAACCTCACTGTGATGAATATAGCCTGCCACCGCACGCCGCGTAAGCTGCGCCAGCATCTGCTGCGCACCATCTGCTGCATTGTGCTGACACAGTGCGATGCCCATATTTCCCGCCGCGGGCAGCAACGCATTCAGGTGATTGAATCGCTGGCGGCGCCGCGCTTTATCTACGATCGCCATTATCTCAGCGGTGGTCGTAGCGATCGCTATGTTTTGCTGAACATCGTGGCAGGCAAACCGCGCAGCGCGGAACAGAAGCGGGCAACCTATCGGGTGTTGAGTGAACGGCTGCAACAGCGGCTCAATCTCGATCCCAATGATTTAATGATCATCATCCAGCAAACCCAGCCCGAAGACTGGAGTTTTAGCGGCGGGAAGATGTTGGATTTGGGGATGATAGTTTAGAGCCGCACAAATCGTAGCGGCGCGATATATCGCGCATTGGTGCATAAACTTCATGCGCAATAAATCGCGCCGCTACAGCGTGTACGCTTTGTAAAAAGCGCTTATTCCATTACCCAATGCCCCTCACTCACCTCACGATAACGTCGCGCTTCGGGCACAAATCCCAATGCACGCACCGGGCTTTTCAGCTCGCTGATGTCAATCTGGCGCTTCACATGACGGCGCGCCGGATCGGGCACCGGCACCGACGACAGCAATTTACGCGTGTAATCATGCTGCGGATTTTCAAATATTGCCGCGCGCGGGCCGATCTCGACGATTTCACCCAGCAGCATCACCGCCACGCGATGACTGATGCGCTCAACCACCGCCATATCGTGGGAAATAAACAGATACGACAAGCCGAGGCTCTGTTGCAGGTCGAGCAGCAAATTGATGATTTGCGCTTTCACCGTGACATCCAGCGCCGACACCGATTCATCGGCGATGATCATTTTCGGATCGAGCATCAGCGCGCGAGCGATGCAGATACGCTGGCGCTGGCCGCCGGAAAATTCGTGCGGATAGCGTTTCATCATGTCAGCGGATAACCCGACGCGCTCCATCAGCGAGGCGGCTTTCGTGCGCGCCTCGGTTTTGCTGCCTAAACGATGTTGCAGAAAAGGCTCGGTCAGCGCTTCCAGCACCGACATGCGCGGATTGAGGCTGGCAAACGGATCCTGAAAAATCATCTGCATGGCGCGGCGCAAAGTGCGCAGCTCATGAACAGAAAGA
Source organism: Pantoea leporis (assembly GCF_028048155.1). Lineage (NCBI taxonomy): Bacteria > Pseudomonadati > Pseudomonadota > Gammaproteobacteria > Enterobacterales > Erwiniaceae > Pantoea > Pantoea leporis. The sequence goes on along the minus strand of NZ_JALMEU010000002.1, from coordinate 650,332 downwards.
TTCAGTACGTCGTAACCATCAAAGGCCACTTCACCCGCGTCGGGTGTGACGAGGCGCGTCAGTGAACGTCCGGTGGTGGATTTTCCACAGCCCGATTCACCAACCAGCGACAAGGTTTCGCCCGGCATTAGATCAAACGAGATGTTCTCCACCGCATGTACCGCGCCGGTTTTGCGGCTGAATACGCCTTCGTGGATGCTGAAGCGGGTGCTGAGATTTTTAACCGACAGCAGCGGCTGCTGCGATGTCGATACAGCGTTGGTCTCAGATGCGTCGCGCTGGTCAAAGGAAAACTTACGCGGTCCAGTAATGCCGCGCATCGCACCAAGCTGCGGCACGGTCGCAATCAGCGTGCGGGTGTAATCCGCAACGGGCGCGGAAAAAATCGCGGCGGTGGTGCCGGTTTCCATCACATCGCCTTGATACATCACCAGCGTGCGATCCGACACCTCTGCCACCACGCCCATATCGTGGGTGATAAACAGCACCGCCGTGCCTTCCTCTTCCTGCAACGTCTTAATCAGGTCAAGAATCTGCCCCTGAATGGTGACGTCCAGCGCGGTGGTCGGTTCATCGGCAATCAGCAGTTTTGGCCGCAGCGCCAGCGCCATCGCAATCATCACGCGCTGGCGCATGCCACCGGAAAAGTGGTGCGGATAATCATTGAAGCGTTTCGCCGCGTTGGGAATACGCACTTTCTCCAGCAGCCGAATGGTCTCTTCACGCGCGACGCGTTTACTGATTTTGCGGTGATTGATCAGCGCCTCAGCAATTTGATTGCCGATGGTGAACGACGGATTCAGGCTGGTCATCGGCTCCTGAAAAATCATCGCCACCGCATTGCCGCGAATGTCACGCATGGCGGATTCGCTCAGCGTCAGCAGATCGACGCCGTTCAGCAGCACTTTGCCGCTGACGCGCGCGTGGCGCATGTTGAGTAAGCGCATGATCGCCATCGAGGTGACGCTTTTCCCCGAACCGGATTCACCGACAATCGCCAGCGTTTCACCGGCATTAACGGTGAGCGACAGGTTCTTGACCACCTCGCGCCAGTGATCCTCAACGCGAAAGGCGACGGTCAGATTTTCGATGCGCAGCACCGGTTCGACTGCTGAAGCGGGCGCGTTCATTTCGCTGCCATAAAGCGTGCCGATAAGTGGCTAACCGGCAGATAAGTGAAATCGGTATCGAACGGATAGGCGGGCTGCAATTTGCGCTTGCGAGTTAAGCGTTCCACATATTGATCAACCACGCCTTCCGACAGCGCCATAAGGTTGGGATTGGCCAGGGGTGCCAGCTCCGGCGACAGATAACCGGACTTCACTACCACGATTTTGGCCGCTGCGGGATCGAGGCCGAGCAGGGCGAAATCCGCCAGGTTGTGATAAGGACGGCGACGGTCGGCGACCACCAGCGTAATGCCGCCGGTTTGCAGCAGCGCCTGTTTCGCCAGCGAACGCGCATCATCGCTGAGATGTTTCACCACAAATTCGGCCTGCACTTTGCCGCCGGCCGGATCGAGTGATGCGCCAACGGTCAGCGTTACGCTTGCGCCAACGCCAGCAGCAAAGGCCGCGTCAGTGGCCGGTTTATCGGTAATACCTGCGACGATCACCTGCTGCGCGCTCTGGCGAATCAGTTCCGCCAACACATCCGCGCGATCGCCGACGCCACCGCCGGTGGGATTATCCCCAGAATCAGCCAGAATCACCGGCGCAGTTTCGCTGGCGATGGCCATGCTGACGCACTCTTCAATGCTGCCGGTGACGCAGCCAAAACTGAATTCATCGCGCGCCTGCCAGTAAGCCAGCGCCAGTTTAGCCGCCTGTTCCGCCAGCACATCGGCATCGGTGCCGGTCATGATCGCGGCGGCGGTAGCGCGCGGTTCATCGGCCCAGACGTAACCGACCATCAGCGACGCATCCCAGATGTGCTCCAGCTGGTTTATCGCGGGCAAACGCGCATACAAACTTTTCGCCGGTTCATCTTGGGTGCTGGTGCGTTCACCGGGTAACACCACCGGAATCGGCGCCCACACCACGCCGGGTTTGACGCCGGTTTGCAGGCTTTTCACCAGCATCGATACCGAGCGGCGCATAGTCTCTTCCACATCAATGTGCGGCGCAGTGCGATAGGTCGAGAACATATCAATGGCATCGATGATGCGTTGCGTAACGTTGCCGTGCAGGTCGTAGCTAACAGTGATCGGGCACTCCGCGCCGACCAGCTCGCGCGTGGCGCTGATCCAGTCGCCTTCGGCATCTTCCATACCTTCAACATAAACCGCACCGTGCATCGCGAGATAAACGCCATCCACCGGCAAATGTGCCGCGAGGCGCGTCAGGAAATCCTGCTTAAAATCGTCGTAGGTGACGCGCGCCACCGGACCACCGGCGATGGCGCGCGCGTGGAAGGTCGGCAGAAACTCGGCATCATAATCCTGCAAAAAGGCGAAATAAGGATTGGTGGTCAGTTCATCCCCGCGCACGATGCGGAAGTCGTCGGCATAATTCAGCACCGGATTATAAGTACTGCACTCAGTATGAATGCCACCAAAAGCAATGCGCATAGCAGCCTCCGCTAGTCGGGTAAGTGAATGATAAAACGATACGCCGCCACACTTGCTGCGGCTCTGGCCCAGCTCTCTTCGTTGATCACCATGCTGGCGATCGGTGTTTTGCCGATAATCGACGGCAGCACATGGCTGTCGATGGCCTGCATCACCACGGTTTTTAGCAATCCATCAAACGCATTGGGCTGATGCGCAATCACAATCAACTCGGGATCGTTCATCTGGATAATATTGGCGATGGATAAGCCCAGCGCATGACCGGCCTGATGCAAAATGGCAATCGCCGCGCTGTTACCTTTCACCGCCAGCGCTTCCAATTCGGTAATCGATTCACACTCTAGCGCTTTATCACGCACGCTTTCGCGGATGGCGGTTAACGAGGCCAGCGTATCGAGGCAGCCGCGTTTGCCGCAGCGGCAGGGACGTCCGCCGGGCTCGATGGTGCAGTGGGCGATTTCACCGGCAGCGCCGTGTGCGCCCCGATGTAGTTGGCCCTGAAAGAAGTGCGCCGACCCAATGCCGTCACCGTGCGAGATCAGGGTGAAGTTGCGCGTCTTTTTTGCCACGCCGAAAATCTTCTCGCTCACCGCCAGCGCTTTGGCATCGTTCTCTAACGACACTTCCAGCCCGGTTTGCTGTTTTAGCAGTTCCGCCAGCGGCACGTTCTTCCAGCCCAGCAGCGCCGACTGCACGCAAATCGCCTGATGTTCATCGACAAAGCCGGAAAGCGTCACGCCCAGGCCAATCAGCTGATCCTGCGTAATTGATTTCTGCCCAATCAGATCCGGGATTGCCGCTGCAATGGTTTTGGCCAGCTGCGGTGGATCGAGATTCAACGGCATCTGGGTGGCGGCCAGCGTGCGGCCGTGCATATCAATCAGCACTAATACCACGCGTTCGTTCAGCAGCGAGGCACCGAGAAAATAGGCGCTGTCGGCACGCATTATTAATAACACCGATGGGCGACCCTGGCCGCTGGATTCCGGAATACTCTCTTCCAGCAATCCGGCCTGCAGCATCTCTTTCACCAGCGTGCTAATTGCGGCTTTGCTTAATTTCATTTTTTCCGCAAGCACGGTGCGGCTCATGCCATGCGACGCAATAAGTAAGCGCAGAATTTGTTGCTGGTGGGCATTGAGCATTGAGGTTCTCACAGCGTTAGCACTATGCGCTGACAATAATAAGGACAGAAAACAAATACAACGCTATTTAGTTAAATTTCTGAATGCAGATCTGATTATAAGTAAATTATATGAACCAACCTATTGGCTTTTGTTTAGTGAGTGTGGCTTATATAGCGTGGATATTTCATCGATCATTTCAATGATTCATTGAGGGCCTTCATGGAAAGCAAAAATAAGCATTTCAAGGTACTGACGCTGGCTGGCTGTTTACTGGCGTCGATGGCGAGCGCCTCCGTTTTTGCCAGCCAGTTGGTGATCATGCAGAACGAACCGCCGCGCAGCATGGATCCCGGCAACCAAACCGCGACCTTTACCGGTACGGTGCTGGACCCAATGTATGAAGGCCTGACGCGGCTCGGTGATGACGGCAAAATCATTCCGGCACTGGCATTATCCTGGACATCCGATGACAGCGGACTTAACTGGACCTTTACCCTGCGACCCAATGTGAAATTCCACGACGGCACGCCCTTTAATGCCGATGCGGTAGTGGAAAACTTCCAGCGTCATTTAAATACGCAGCGCGGTTTAGCGGGTAGTGGGAAAATTCGCACCTTTGTTCAGGACGTGAAGAAAAAAGACGAACTTACCGTCACGTTTCAGCTGAAAAAAATTAATCCGGCTTTTTTAACTGTTTTAGCCTCCGGCCCAGGATTAATGGTAAGCCCAAAAGCGGACAAGGCGGGCAGTATTAACAATAAAGCCGACGGCACCGGGCCTTATAAACTGGTGCAGTACAAATCCGGTGAATATGTACTTGAACAAAAGAATCCCGACTATTGGGGGAAATCTTCCGGTCCGGATGAAATTAAATGGACGTGGAGCAGCGAGCCTTCAGTGATGAATATGGCGCTGCAATCGGGTCAGGTTGATATTATTAACCCGGTGCCGCCGCAGTTTGCCGGCATGTTAAAAAACAACGCCAACGTAAATCTTAAACAGTCGCCGGGCGCGGCGGTGTTCTGGGTCGATCTCAATACCCAAAGCAAAGCGCTGAGCGATGTGCGCGTGCGTCAGGCGCTGAATTTCGCCACCGACCAGCAGGCGCTGGTGAAAGCCATCATGTTTGGTTATGCGCAACCGGCAAACTCCGCGTTGGCACCGGTCGATCCCAACTACGACAAAAGCTTGCATGACTATCCGTACGATCTGCAAAAAGCCAAAGATTTGCTGAAAGCGGCGGGCTATGCCGACGGTTTCCCGATGTCGATTGCGGTGCAGGCGCCGGATGCGCGTACCGCACAAGTGCTGCAGGGCATGTGGAGCAAAATCGGCGTGAAACTTAACGTGCGCCAGATGGAGAGCGGCGTGTGGACCAAAGCAGCATTTGCTGATGGCAAAGAGAAAGCCGCGCAGGGCACCGATGCGGTGCTGGCGTCCTGGTCTTCCGGTTTATATGGCTCGGATCTGCAATTGCGTCCGCTGTATCACACCAGCAGCTTTGCGCCGGGCGGGGCTAATCTGGGCTTCTTCAGCGACAAGCAAACCGATGATCTGATCGATACCGCCGCATCCACACTCGACGATGCCAAACGCAAAGATCTCTATTTCCAGGCGCAAAAACAGATCAGCGGATTAGCGCCGCAGGTGCTGCTGTTCTATCAGGACGATCTCTATGCCGCACGTAAAAATATCAGCGGCGTGGTTATGCAGCCGGGCGGACAAATCGTCGTGCGCGACGCAGTGAAGCAATAACCTCATGGCTGATGTGATATGAAAGCTTACGTCGCAAAAAAGGTGCTTTCGCTGCCGTTAATCATTTTCGGCGTGTCGATTATCGTGTTTATCGCCATCCGCGCGCTGCCGGGCGATCCGGCGCGGCTGATGGCGGGACCGGAAGCACCGCAGGAAGCGGTGGACAGTATGCGCGTGCGGCTGGGGCTCGATCAGCCGCTGCCGCTGCAATACGTCAGGTTCGCGGCGGAAGCGCTGCACGGCAACCTTGGCTTGTCGTTGCAGTCGCAGCGTCCGGTGATGACGGAGATCAGCGAGCGTTTGCCGTACACCTTATCGCTGGCGGCGCTGGCGTATCTGCTGGCGATTGCGATAGGTGTTCCGGCGGGCATGACCGGCGCCATTTATCGCCAGCGGATTCCGGATCAAATCGTGATGGTGCTGACCATTGCCGGTGCGTCGATTGCCAACTTCTGGCTAGCGCTACTGGCGATGAATTACTTCGCCGTCGAGTTGGGCTGGTTACCGCTGCTGGGCGCCGATTCGTGGAAAAATTACATCATGCCCACGGTTACGCTGGCAATCCTGCCGATGGCGATGATCGCCCGCATGACGCGTTCCAGCATGCTGGATGTGCTGAGTCAGGATTACATCCGTACCGCCAAAGCCAAGGGATTATCCTCCGCCAGCATTAACTGGAAGCATGCGCTGCGAAATGCACTGATCCCGATTGTCACCATTGTGGCGCTCAACTTCGGCAGCCTGATTGGCGGCGCGGTGGTCACTGAATCGGTGTTCAATTGGCCGGGCATTGGCCGCTTACTGGTGGATTCGGTGCGCTACCGCGATTATCCGGTGATTCAGGGCGTGACGCTGGTGGCCGTGACTGGCGTGGTGCTGATGAATCTGGTGGGCGAAATCCTGATTGGCTTGCTCAATCCAAAAATAAGGTTCGACTGATGAACAGCATTGATACTTCCGTGCTGCCGCCGCGTTCGCGCAGCCGACACCTGATCAGCACTTTACTGGCAAATCCGTCCATTGCCATCGGCGGTGCGTTAGTGCTGCTGGTGGTGCTCGCCGCCGCGCTGGCCCCGCTAATTACCCATTGGGACCCGGTGGAGCAGGATCTGCTCAACACCTTGCAAGCGCCGTCGACCACGCACTGGTTTGGCACCGACGATTATGGCCGCGATATTTTTTCACGCGTGATTTACGGCGCGCGTATCACGCTGTTTGAAGTGAGCCTTAGCGTCGCAATCTCCATGGTGATCGGTATTCCGCTCGGCATCATTTCCGGCTTAGCGGGACGCAAGATGGATGCGCTGATCATGTGGGTAATGGATATCATCTTCGCCTTTCCCGGCATCGTGCTGGCGATTTTGATCGTTAGCGTGCTCGGCGAAGGACTGACCAATATGCTGATCGCCATTTCGCTGTTTTCGATTCCGGTGTATGCGCGTCTGAGCCGCAACCTGACGCTGGGCCTGAAGAACATGGAGTACATCGAAGCGGCGCATATGCTCGGGGTGCGCTATCCGCGCATCATTACGCACTACATTCTGCGCAACTCAATTGGACCGCTGATTGTGCAATCCACGCTGACGGCGGGCGCGGTGGTGCTGTCCGCCGCCAGTTTGTCCTTCCTCGGTTTAGGCGTGCAGCCACCGATGCCGGAGTGGGGCACCATGATGAGCGATGGGCGCAACTTCCTCGGCCTGAATATTTATGTGTCACTCTTCCCCGGATTGGCGATTTTGATTACCGTGCTGGGCTTCAATGTGCTGGGCGACGGTTTGCGTGATGTGATGGATAAACGTTTATGAGAAGACAATCTGCGGTGATTTGCCTCGATCTGGGCGGCTCTTTTATCAAGCTAGGCGTGATGAATGCGCAGGATCAATTAATCCTGCTCGATCAGCATAAAATTCCGGCTACCAGCTGGGACGATTTCACCGCGCTGGTACGTCGCATGATAGCCCAGCATCACCTGCAGTTTACCGCCAGCAGTGCGGTAGCGATCTCCACCGCGGGCATTGTGGCACCCGAAACTGGCGAGATATTTGCCAGCAATATCCCTGCGTTTCACCAGCACAGTTTGGCGAACGAGCTGGGCGCGCTGCTGCAACGCCAGGTGATTGTGCATAACGATGCCGACTGCTTCACGCTGGCGGAAGCGCTGGCGGGCGCGGGAAAAGGTCACAAAGTGGTGTTTGGCGCGATTCTGGGTTCGGGCGTTGGCGGCGGATTGGTGGCAGATGGCCGCATCATTACCGGGCAAAACGGATTGACCGGCGAATGGGGACATGGGCCGATCACGTTAACCGAAGTGGAGATTGGTGGCGTCGTGCGGCGGCTGCCGCGAAAGGCGTGTCCATGCGGGCAAAAGGGCTGTCTCGACAGCTACGGCGGTGCGCGCGGGCTGGAAAATCTGCATCAGACGTTACATGACCGCACGGCGAGCAGCGTTGAGATCATCGAATGCTGGCAGCAGCAGGATGCGCTGGCGCAGCAAACCGTTCAGGCATGGCTGCAAATTGTCGGTCAGCCGCTGGCATACACCATCAATATCACCGGCGCGTCGCGCGTGGCGGTGGGCGGCGGATTGGCATCGGTGGCTCCGCTGATCGCGGCGTTAGATGAGGTGGTGCAGGGTTACGTATTACGCCGCACCGCACATCGTCTGGTGGTGCCAGGTGAGTTCGCGCATCACGGCGGCATGATGGGCGCAGCGCTGTTGGCGCTGCAGAATACGCACTCTCTGTAGTGGGGCGATTTATCGCGCAATGAATTGCGCCGCTACGGAAGCGGGATTTTGCGCTATCATAAGCCGCTCACTCTGCTCAGTCCTGACGATGATTGTTTCAGGCAATCACGATCCTGACTGAGTTCTTCACTTGCGGTTCGGAAAACTCATGTCATCAGTACAACCCCAACTTACTCAGCTGCCGGATGAGGCATCGCTGCCGCGTCAGAGCGTGCTAAAAGCTTTGTTCGCGCTCGGCACCGGCGGCTTTGCCATTGGTACCGGCGAATTCGTCATTATGGGACTACTGCCCGATGCAGCCAAAGGTCTCAACGTATCGATCCCCTCGGCCGGGCATCTCATCAGCATCTATGCGCTGGGCGTGGTGATTGGTGCGCCGCTGCTGGCGGTGCTGGGCGCGCGCGCTTCACGTCGTAATTTCCTGATGACGCTAATGGGCCTGTTTGCCGCCGGCAACCTGCTGAGCGCCATAGCGCCGGGATACTACTCGATGCTGCTGGCGCGTTTCCTCGCCGGTTTCCCACATGGCACCTTCTTCGGCGTGGCGGCGCTGGTCGCAGCCGGTTTGGTTGAACGGCGCAAACGCGCGCAAGCGGTCTCGATGGTGCTGTTCGGCCTGACCATTGCCAACTTACTCGGCGTGCCCGCCGTCACCGCTATCGGCCAATGGTTTGGCTGGCGCGATGCCTTTGCCATCGTCGGCGGTCTGGCGCTGGTGACCTTGCTGCTGATCTGGCTGTGGGTGCCAAACGTGGCAGGCGATAAAAATGCCAGCCCGCTGCGCGAATTGTCGGCGCTGACGCGCAAACAGGTTCTGCTGACGCTGGCGATTGGAGCGGTGGGCAGCGGCGGTTTGTTTTCGGTGTTTAGCTACGTGAAGCCGACCATGACCGAACTGGCGCAGATGCCGGTGAGCTGGATCCCGGCGGTGCTGGCGTTGTTTGGTCTAGGCATGATCATCGGTAACATCGCCGGCGGTCGTCTGGCCGATCGCGGCATTGAAAAGACCATCCGCATTTTGCTGATCTGGTCATTTTTGGTGCTCAGCGCCTTCGTGTTTGCCGCGCATTATGCGCTGGCAGGTGCCATCAACGTCATGCTGGTGGGCACCATGGTAGCGCTGGCGGCGGTGTTGCAGATCCGTTTGATGGATGTTGCCGGTGATGCGCAAACCATGGCGGCGGCAATGAACCATTCGGCGTTTAACCTCGCTAACGCGCTCGGTGCATGGCTGGGCGGCGTGACCATTTCCGCTGGTCTGGGATGGCAATCCACCGGTTGGGTAGGCGCGATTCTGGCGGTGTTGGGTCTGCTGATCCATGCGGTGGCGATGCGCGATGCGCGCCGTAAATCGATTACCTTTGCACACGAAAGTCATTAACACCCTACCTACCGTAGCGGCGCGATATATTACGTATTGCCGGGATGGGCACATTGCCGCCCTTGATATGCGCATTAGATCGCGCCGCAACGGGGACTTAATTTTTACGCCAACTTCTGCTGCAAAAATGTCATAAACACCCGATTGATCTCACTGCGCTGACGGTGCTGCGGATAGAGCGCATTGAGATGGAGCGAGGTCGGCTGCCACTCTTCCAGCACCTTCACCAGCTCACCGCTCGCCAGCGCTGGCGCCACAATAAACTCTGGCAGCATAATCAGACCCAATCCGGCCACTGCTGCGTCGCGCAGCATTTCCCCGTTATTACTCACCATCGGCCCATGCACGCTAATCACTTTGCGCTGGTCGCCGTTAAACAGTTCCCAGCCGGTCTGGCTTTCGCGCCCGTAGCGCAGACACAAATGCTCGCTCAGCTCCTCCGGCGTTCGCGGTGCGCCTGCGCCCTGCAGGTAGGACGGGCTGCCGCAGATCACGCGGCGGAACTCGCCCAGTCGCCTGGCGATCAAACTCGAATCTGGCAGCGTACCGATGCGAATCGCCATATCAAATCCTTCACCCACCATATCGACATGCCGATCCGCCAGTTCAACCTGAAACTGCAACCCCGGATGCTGGCTGAGAAACTCGGCAATAAACGGCGACAAATGGCTGATACCAAACGACATCGGCACGCTCAGGCGGAAGCTGCCCTGCAGCACCTGACGACGCCCCGATACCGCTAGCTCGGCTTCCTGCACATCATCCAGAATGCGCTGCGCGTGCTGCGCAAACAGCTGGCCGTTATCGGTTACCGACAACTTCCGCGTGTTGCGATTCAGCAGCCGCGCGCCAAGTGACTCCTCCAGCGCGGCGATGCGGCGGCTGACATACTGCTTCGACAGCATCAGCTGTTCGGCGGCAGCGGTGAAGTTGCCGGCTTTGATGACGGCTACATAAATACGGAGATCTTCAATCTGCATATTGTCCACTTATCGGTGACAGTCATTGTCATTTTGACGCATTGTTAGGCAAATCAGTTTACGTATACTTGTTTGCAACGGGAAGGGCAATCGCCCCCCAACAGCAAATTTGAGGAGCAGACCATGATTGAACAACGCCTGTCAGAACAACGCGGAGTGGGTGACCACGGTTGGTTGAATTCGCATCATACGTTCTCTTTCGCCAGTTACTGGGATCCAAAACAAACCGGCTTCTCAGATTTGCTGGTGATCAATGATGACCGCGTTGCACCGGGTCGCGGTTTTGGTGCGCATCCGCACAACAACATGGAGATCATCTCCTACGTGCTGGAAGGCGCGCTGGAGCATAAAGATTCCATGGGCACCGGTTCGGTGATTGTGCCGGGTGATGTGCAGCTAATGAGCGCCGGCAGCGGCGTCACGCACAGCGAGTTTAACCACTCGAAAACGGACAACGTGCACTTCCTGCAGATCTGGATTGTGCCTGGCGAACGTAATTCGCCTCCCGGTTATCAGCAGATTTCAGTGGCGGAACGTGACAAACGCGGTCAGCTGCGCCTGATTATTTCGCCGGAAGGGGATAACGGTTCACTCAGCGTGCGTCAGGATATTCGCGTTTATGCCGGACTGTTCGACGGTGTCGAGCAGCAAACCTTCGCGTTGGATGCCGATCGTTACGCCTATATTCACGTGGCTCGCGGCAGCATCGAAGTGAACGGCGTGAAGTTCAAAGAGGGCGACGGTGCACGCGTTCGCAACGAAAGCGCGCTGCAGTTCGCTAACGGTGATGATGCGGAAGTGCTAGTGTTTGATTTGCGTCCGCTGGAAGTGAATCATCCACAGCGTTAATGACGAATAGATGATACTTTACTCGTTAGACTATTTTACGAGATGATTAGCACTATTCTGAAAATGAGCCGTTGAAGGACATCATAAATAAAAAGGGAGCGCCTGAAGAGGTGCTCCCTTTTTAATGCATCAATCAATCGACAAATTATGGATCGCTAACACCGCGCGCGCCGCTTCTTTGCCTTTCTTAATAAAATGCTCGGTATAGAAGTTTTCAATCACATCAACCGGCTGGAAATTATGTGGCGTTAATGAAACGGAAAATACCGGTACGTTGGTGGTCAGCTGCACATTCATCAAGCCATCAACTACCGCAGCGGCAACGAAATCATGGCGATAGATACCGCCGTCAACCACCAGCGCAGCGCATACGATCGCATCGTATTTGCCGGTTTCGGCCAGACGCTTAGCCAGCAGCGGCATTTCAAATGCGCCAGGCACTTCCAGCACTTTTAATTCCGCTTCTACGGATTGATCGGCTAATTCTTTTTCAAAACCCACCAGGGCATTATGGACAATTTCTTTGTGCCAGCCGGCTTTAATAAATGCAATTTTAATATTGTTCATGGTTATTCCGACATCACCTGTAATCTGTTCTTGCGCATAAAATAATGTGTTTGTATACCATATGTTACGTTTGTGATCCACAAAGCCTAAGTAGCGATAAATGCCGTGATGCTAAATGCCACGTAAAGCATCCGGTTATTCCGCGCTTGACGGCGACCATCGGCTGCAATACAAATAGACGCGTCGGGGGAGTCTCACCAAAGAGACTGAGAGGCTAATAGCGCACTGCGCGGTTTAGCGACCCTTTGAACCTGACCCAGTTGATACTGGCGTAGGAAGACTGACAGTCTTTTTCATTTGGCTGTCTGGCGCTCAGGCAAGCTCGATGGATGCGCCATTTCCCTTCTCCTGTATCTGCGGGTCTCAGCTAACACTGAGAGGCCGATGTGAATTCCCCCTGTTTGAACATCCTGGAACCGGCGCTGTGAGCCGCTGGAGCGTGCTTGGCTGCGGCGTGGCGGGCCTATGCGTAGCCACTTTGCTGGCGGAACGCGGTGAAGACGTTGAGGTGATGGGCGATGACGCGCGCCGCCCGGCATCGTGGTTTGCTGGCGGCATGCTGGCGCCCTGGTGTGAAGCCGAAAGCGCGCCGCGCGATGTTATCACTCTTGGGCAACACGCCGCCGCGTGGTGGCAACAGCGCGTCAGCAGCGTCGAGCATCAGGGCACGTTGGTGGTTGCGCCGCCGCGCGACAGCCAGGAACTCAACCGTTTCGCCCGCATGACCGAGCAGCATCAATGGGTCGATCCCGCCAACATTGAACCGGCGCTGGAAGGGCGCTTTGCGCGCGGTCTGTTTTTCGCCGGGGAAGCGCATCTCGATCCGCGTCTGGCGTTGCAGGAGATGCGTGACGCGCTGATCGCGCGCGGCGTGTCATTCAGCAATCACGCGCCGAGCGGCCAAATTATCGATTGTCGCGGCATCCACGCCGCGCCGCAACTGCCGCGCCTGCGTGCGGTGCGCGGCGAGATGCTGATTTTGCACAGCGATGAAGTGCAGTTTTCCCGCCCGATTCGTCTGCTGCATCCGCGTTTTCCCTGCTATCTGGTGCCGCGTCGCGGCGGCCACTTTATGCTCGGCGCCACCATGATTGAGAGCGACGATGCCAGCGCCATCAGCGCGCGCGCCATGATGGAGTTACTTAGCGCCGCCTATGCCATCCATCCCGCCTTAGCCGAAGCGCGCGTGATTGAGAGCGGCAGCGGGCTGCGTCCGGCCTATCCGGCGAATCTGCCGGAAATCGACTATCACAATCACACCTTTTATCTCAACGGCATGTATCGCCACGGTTTTCTGCTGGCGCCAATGCTGGCAGAGCAGCTGATGCAACGCATTTCTGGGGAACTCAACAATGAATATTCAGCTTAACGGTCGCGCCATCAGCACGCAGGCAACAAACCTGAGCGAATTGCTGATCGAGCAGCAAATTGATGTGGCCTGCGTCGCCACCGCCTATAACGGTGCGTTTGTGCCAAAAAGTCAGTACGACACGCAGCGGCTGGATGAAGGTTGCCAGCTCGAAGTGCTGTCACCGATGCAGGGAGGTTAAGCGATGTTTTACGATTTTGAACCGCAATCACGCTTCCTGCTCGGCACTGCCGGTTATCCTTCACCCGCTATTTTGCAGCAGGCGATTGCCGCCTCCGGCACCGACATCATCACCGTCAGTTTGCGGCGCGAAGGCGCGGCAGGCGCGGCATTCCGCGAACTGCTGACCAGCCTCAATATCCGCGTGTTACCGAATACCGCCGGTTGTCACACGGTAAAAGAGGCCGTCACCACCGCGCACATGGCGCGCGAACTGTTCAACACCGCGTGGATCAAACTGGAAGTAATCGGCCATGCCGACACGCTGCAGCCCGATCCTTTCGCGCTGGTGGAAGCCGCGCGCATCCTCAGCGCAGAGGGTTTTCAGGTGTTTCCGTACACCACCGAAGATCTGATCGTCGGCGAAAAGCTGCTGGCAGCGGGTTGCGAACTGTTGATGCCGTGGGGCGCGCCGATTGGTTCCGGCCAGGGTTTGCGCAACATCGATGGCCTGCGCGCCATGCGCGCGTGGTTCAGCGACATCCCGCTAATCATTGATGCGGGCATTGGCGCGCCGTCGCAGGCGGCGCAGGCGATGGAAATGGGCTTCGATGGCATTTTGCTCAACACCGCCGTCGCCAAAGCCGGCGATCCAATCGGCATGGCCAACGCCTTCCGGCTGGCGATTGAAGCCGGACAAGCCGCGCGCGCTGCCGGACTGATGGAGAAGCGCGATATGGCAGCCGCGTCCACGCCGATCTTCGGTCTTGCAAATCTGAGTTAAGGACGGCAACTATGCAACGTTATCAACGCCAGATGATGCTGGCGGAAATCGGCGAAGCTGGGCAGCAAAAGTTACTTAACGCGCGTGTGCTGGTGGCGGGCGCGGGCGGATTAGGCGCCACGCTCCTGCCGCAGCTGGTGGGCGCGGGGGTCGGCTATATTCGGCTGTATGACGACGATGTGGTGGCGCTGCATAACCTGCATCGGCAAACGTTGTTTACTGAGCAGGATATTGACCAGCCCAAAGTGCTGCGCGCGCAGCACGCCTTGCAGCAGCGCAATCCGCAGGTGCAAATCGAGGCGCTGCAGCAGTCGCTGAGCGCCAGCAATCTGCAGCAGGCGCTGGCGGGATGCGATCTGGTGATCGATGCCGCCGATAACTTTGCCGTCACCTACCAACTTTCCGATGCTTGCATGCAAGCGGGCATGCCGCTGATCAGCGCCTCGGTGCTGGGGCGGCATGGTTACGTCGGCGGATTCTGTGGCGGCGCGCCGAGCTATCGCGCGCTGTTCCCACGCTTGCCGTCCTCGGCAGCGAACTGCAACACCGCAGGCGTGATGGGCCCGGCGGTGGCAGCGCTCGGCGCGATGCAGGCGCAGATGGCGCTCAGCGTACTGCTGGAATTACAGCCTTCACCGCTCGGTTGTCTGGTGAATTGCGATTTTGTGAACTGGCACTTCCGCCAGTTCCGCTTTGATGATGCTGAAGAGCCGGAACATGCGGTGCCGTTTATCGACCTGCAAATGCTGGCCGTCGATGACTGCATTGTCGAACTGCGCAGCTGTGAAGAAGCGCCGGTCAGCGTGGCGGATGGCGTTGAGCGCATCTTGCCGCAGGCGATCGCCGCGTGGCAGCCGCCCGCCCAGCAGCGCATCGTGCTGGTGTGCGCCAGCGGCATCCGTGCCGCGCAGGCCGCTAACGCGCTGGCGCAGCGCGGATTTCACCAGCTGGCGATTCTGGCGGCCAATCGTCCATGAATCAGGACATTCTGTTCAACGATGTGAGCTTTAGCTGGGGCGATAAACCGCTGTGTCAGCGGCTGAATCTGCACCTGCGCGGTGGCAAAACCACGGTAATGCTGGGACGCAGCGGCATCGGCAAAAGTACGCTGCTGCGGTTGGTGGCCGGCTTACTTCAGCCGCAGCAGGGCGCGGTGCAGCGCGTAAGCGGCAACGTGGCGTGGATGGGCCAGCAGGATCTGCTGTATCCGTGGCTGACAGTGCTCGACAACGTGATGCTGTCGGCGCGGCTCAGCGGCGACAAGCCGGATAGCCCACGTGCGCTAGCGCTGCTCGAGCAGGTAAAACTCAGCGACGTGGCGCATGCACCCCCGCATCAACTCTCCGGCGGCATGCGGCAACGCGTGGCGCTGGCACGCACGCTTTATGCGCAGCGCGACGTGGTGCTGATGGATGAACCCTTCGCCACGCTGGATGTGATGACCAAACTCAGTTTGCAAACGCTGACCGCCGGATTACTGCGGGGCAAAACTGTGCTGCTGGTGACGCACGATCCGCTGGAAGCGTGCCGCATGGCCGATGACATTCTGCTGCTGCAAGGCCAGCCGCTGGCTATCGAAAGCTGGCCGGTTGCTGGCGGTGACGCGCCGCGTCCGTTTGATCATCCCGACGTCCTGCAGGCGCAGGCGCAACTCTTCTCCCGACTGAATACCCATGAAAACAGTGTTTAGCGCGATCTACCTGATCGTGGTGCTGCTGTGCGGCTGGTTACTGGCGCGTCACAGCGGCGTGCCGAGTTTCCTGCTGCCCGCGCCACAGGCGGTGCTGGAGGCGCTGTGGCTGCATCGTCAACTGCTGTGGCATCACGCGCTCTATACGCTGGCGGAAATTGTGCTGGCGCTGTTGCTGGGCGTCGGCGCGGGCGTGACGCTGGCGGTGCTGATGGCCGCCAGTACGCTGCTGCGTCGCGTGCTGTTTCCGCTGGTCACCGCCAGCCAGGCAATCCCGGTGTTTGCCCTCGCGCCGCTGCTGGTGCTGTGGCTCGGCTTTGGCATCGCCTCAAAAGTGGTGGTAGCGGCTTTGATCCTGTTCTTCCCGCTGTGCTTGTCACTGTTTGATGGGCTGTGCCGTACGCCGGTCGGTTGGCTGGAGCTGGCGCAAACCTCCACGTCGTCGCGTTTCCGCATCTTCTGGCGCGTGCGCTGGCCTGCCGCGTTACCGCAGTTTTTCTCCGGCCTGCAGATGGCGGTGGTGTTGGCCCCGATTGGCGTGGTGATTGGCGAATGGGTCGGCGCCAGCGAAGGGCTCGGCTATCTGATGATGCAATCCAACGCACGACTCGAAACCGCCACCAGCTTCGCGGCGCTGCTGCTGTTATTGGTTCTGGCGCTGCTGCTTTCGGGCAGCGTGGCGCTGATGCGCAAGAAAATCCTCTGGCAATCTACATAAGGAAATACCGTGAAAACCCTACGAATGGCATTGACCGCGTTGCTGCTGCTGGCGACCGCTAACGTGCAGGCGGCGGAGAAAGTTCGCCTGCTGCTTGACTGGTTTATCAACCCCAATCACGCGGCGATTTTTGCTGCCCAGCACAGCGGCGCGTTTAAGAAAGAGGGGCTGGATGTGGAGATGATCGCGCCCGCCGATTCGGCGTCCGTGCCGCTGCTGCTGGCGGCGGGCAAAGTCGATCTCGCCGTCAGCTACCAGCCGCAGCTCTACACGCTGGTGGATAAAGAGGTGCCAGTAATCCGCGTCGGCACGTTGATTAATCAGCCGCTGAATACGCTGACCACGGTGTCAGACGATATTCACTCGCTGAAGGATTTCGCTGGCAAAACCATCGGCTACGCGGTGCCGGGCACCGAAGACGTGGCGATCCGCAATATGCTAAAAGTGCAGGGCGTTGATGCCGACTCGGTGAAGCTTATCAACCTGAATATGGATGGCACCTCCGCGTTGCTAACGCACAAGATTGATGGCGCGATGACCATCTTTCGCAACTATGAGCTGCTGGATCTGAAAGACAAAGGCGCAAAGCCAACGGTGTTCAAGCCGGAAGATTACGGCGTGCCTGCTTATGATGAGTTGATCATCCTGGCAAACCAGAAAACTGCCGCGCAGGACAAGCGCATTCCGGCGTTTTTACGTGGCCTGGATGCCGGCGTGGCGTGGCTACGCGCTCACCCGCAGGAAGCGTGGCAGGCGTTTATCGAAAAATATCCCGAGCTGAATACGCCGCTCAATCACGAGGCGTGGCAGGCCACGCTGCCATATTTTGCCGCGCACAGTGCGGCGTTTGATCGTACGCGCTATCAGGCGTTTGGTGAGTATATGAAGGGTAATGGTGTGATTAAGGCTGTGGCGCCGATGGCGCGTTATTCGTTGTAAGTTGGTGAGGTTTATCCCTCACCCCAGCCCTCTCCCACGCGCGGGAGAGGGAGCCGATTGCGCCCACCTAACCATTCTCTCCACCTAATTATTCCCTCTCCCGCCTGCGGGAGAGGGTTAGGGTGAGGGGAAACCACGCACAATTTCCCTTGCACCTACACTTATTTTTGATAATGATATTTATTCTCAACTATCAAGTGATGGACAACCTGATGCGTTTCCCCGCTCTTTCTCTGCTGCTTAGCCTGTTTTTCATCTGCACCCATGTACAAGCCGACGCCGCCTGGCCGCGCACTATCGCCACACCGAAAGGCCCCTTCACCCTGCAACAGCCGCCGCAGCGCATTGTCTCGACCAGCGTTACGCTGAGTGGCACTTTGCTGGCAATTAACGCGCCGCTGGTTGGCTCCGGCGCCACCAGTCGCAATAGCAGCGTATCGGATGCGCAGGGCTTTTTTACGCAATGGAGCGCGGTGGCCAAAGCGCGTCAGGTTAAACCGCTCTATATTTCACAGCCGAATGCCGAAGCGATTGCCGCCGAAGCGCCGGATTTGATTGTGATTGCCGCCACCGGCGGCGATTCGGCGCTGCGCCTCTACGATCAGCTGCAAACCATCGCGCCGGTGTTAGTGATCGACTATGGCGATAAGAGCTGGCAGGCATTGACCCTGCAGCTGGGCGAGATTACCGGCCATGAAGCTGATGCCAAAAAGGTGATCGCAGCATTCGACCAACGAGTCGAAGCAGTGCGTCACAAGATTACGCTGCCGCCGCAGCCGACCTCTGCGCTGGTCTATTACGAAGATGGACGCGGAATGAACTTGTGGACGCCAGCATCGGCGCAGGGCGCGCTATTACAGGATTTGGGCTTTACGCTGGCCGCGCCGCCTGCCAGTTTTCAGGGCAGCACCAGCATGGGTAAGCGCAATGACATTATTCAGCTGAATGGCGAAAACATGGCCGATGGCATCACCGGCAACACGCTATTGCTGTTCGCCGCTGATGTGAAAACCGTGCCGCAGGTGGCGAAGAATCCATTCCTCGCCCATCTGCCGGCGGTACAGCAGCACGACATCTTTGCCGTGGGTAACGATACTTTTCGTCTCGATTACTACAGCGCCAGCAATATGCTCAGCAGCATCGAGCGGCAGTTTACCCGTTAAGCCTCTGCGGTGGCGGGCTGCGGCGCGTCCGGTTGTTCACTGAGGCGCGCCGAGCGCAGGCCGCGCGCCGCCAGCGACAACAGCACCAGCAATCCCGCCGCCAATCCGCCAAACCACAGCACGCTGCTCAACGGTGCCAGCACGCGTGCCAGCGCGCCTAAACCCAATGCACCGACCGAATCGCCGGTCACATCCTGCGCGGTGCCGAGGCTGTTGACGCGTCCCAGCAGCGCATCCGGCGTGTGGTGCTGCGTCAGCATAAACTGCAATAGCGAGGCGATGGCGTTGCTGTAGCCGTAACACACCAGCGCCAGCAGTGCGGGCAGCAGATGGCTGTAAAGACCGAGCGAGGCGATGCAGGCAAATGCCAGCAGCGCACAACCCATCAGCACCCATCCCGGGCGCGTTAACTGCCGCACCCAGCCGCTGGTAAAGGCACCGATCATCGCACCCAGCGGCACCGCCGAGTACATCAATCCTAATGCGGATGCATCGGCGTGATAGGTCAGCGCCAGCGCCGGGAACAGAATACGCACCGCGCCAACCATGCTGAGCAGCAAGCCAACCAGCACTACCGCGCCGACCACTTTATGCTGGCAGACAAACTGCATGCCGCTCGCCAGCGCGCGCAGCGGATGCTCCGGCTCCTGTTGTTCGGGCTTCATCGACGGTAAACGCACCAGCGGAATCAGCGTTGCTAGCGTACCAATCGCGGCGACCGCAAACGCCCAACCGACACCCGCCGCAACGATGATCATGCCGCCGAGCGCGGGCGACAAAATCGCGCCGAGGCGCACCGTTAGCATGCTGAGCGCACCTGCTTCCGCCAGATGTTCACGTCCGACGATCAGCGGAATCACTGCCATTAGCGCGGTCATGCCAAGCGCGCCAAAGAAGCCATCCCAGAAAGCGAGGAAGTAGAGCGCCAGCAACGAAGGTGCTGGGCTGAAGGCGTTGAGGCTGAGCAGCACAAAACCGATGCCACAGGTGCCGCGCGCGAACAGGATTAATTTGCGGCGATCGTAGCGATCGGCCAGCACGCCTCCGAGCAGCAGGCCGATAAACATGCCGATGCCATCGAGCATTACCGCCACACCAACCTGCAACGTGGAGCCGGTCATCGCCTGAATTTGCACCGGCACGCCAACCGCCAGCATGCCAAGGGCAAATACCGAGAGCATGCGCGCGCAGAATATCGCGCGGAAGGATGCATTGTTTTTAAGCAAACTGAAATCTAGGAATATCGAGGGCTTAGCCATAAATCTCCAACGGTGAATCACATTTGCATCACCCGTAGCGGCGCAACTTATTGCGCGTTTTTTGTCAAAACGCGATGAATCGCGCCGCTACGGTATGTGCCTTAATTAACGCCGAGCTAACAAACGATTTATCAACGGTCCCAGCACCTGCAACGAATCTGCTGAAAGAATATCGGCGTGTTCGCAATCCAGCGGGAAGATCGTCAATTCATCAACGAACAGTGCCCAACTGGCGCGCACATCCATCTCCGGCGGCAGGGTTTTCTCGGCCATAAACAGCGTGGCGTGGCCGGCATAGCGCGGCGTTCGCGCTTCAGCCAGGCGTGCGACGGCGTCTTTGTAGTTCGCGACGATGGTGCTAAACATCGCCGCCTTCTCTTCACGCAGTAGCGGATCGCGCTCATCTTCGGTCGCAGCCATAAACCCGGCCTGCTCACGCGCCACTTCCTGTTCCGCTTCATCGGCATCCGGCGTGCGCCAGTCCTGACCTTCTGCCGGATAGGTATCCAGCAGGCCAAGAAATGCCACCGTTTCACCCTGCGCCTGCAAACGTGACGCAATGCCTTGCGCCAGCGTGCCGCCGAGTGAATAGCCGAGCAGGAAATACGGACCGCTCGGCTGCTGCTGGCGAATCGCCTGCAGATGACGTTCACACATCGCCTCCACGCTGTGACAGGCAGCAATCACGCCGTTTGGCCGCGGCGATTGCAGGCCGACAATCGGGAAGTCGCCGTCGAGATAGTGCAGCAGGGCGCTGTACTGCCAGGCGAAGCCGGATGCCGGATGGATGCAGAACAGCGTCGGGCCGTGACCGGCGCGCAGCGGCAGCAGTTCGCCGTTGCCACCGCTTTCACTGTTGGCACCGCCGTCAAGCAGCGCCGCCAGCTTCTCCACGCTGCGCGCGGCGATGATCTGCCCGACGCTGAGCGGCGGCACCTCACGACGACGCAGTTCCGCCGCCAGACGCATCGCCAGCAGCGAATGACCACCGAGCGCGAAGAAGTCGTCATCGGCAAACACGCTGTCGCAACCAAGCAGCTGCTGGAACAGATCCGCCAGCAAACGCTCGTTGGCGCTGTGCGGCAGGCGGCCGCTGCGCGCGCTGAGCTGCGGCATCGGCAGCGCTTTACGATCCAGCTTGCCGTTGGCGCTGAGCGGCAGATGGTCGAGCAGCAGATAGCTGACCGGCTGCATATGCGCCGGCAGACGTTCGCCGAGCTGCTGCTTAACCGCGTCGATATCCAGCGCCACGCCCGTTTCGGCCACCAGCCAGCCGAGCAGCTGACGGTTATCGACGCCCAGCGTGGCGTGCTGCGTCAGCGCGCGCGCCGCCACCACCGCCTGCGCCACGCCCGGCAGCGCCACTAGCGCCTGTTCGATTTCGCCCGGCTCGATACGTTGTCCACGCATTTTTAGCTGATCGTCGCTGCGGCCGAGATACTCCACCGCGCCGTCGGCGCGCCAGCTGGCGATATCGCCGGTGCGATACATGCGCTCGCCTTCGGCAAACGGCGCGGCGACAAAGCGCTGTGACGTAAGATCAGCGCGATGCAAATAGCCATCGGCCAGCTGCACGCCGCTGAGATAGAGATCGCCCGGCACGCCAACCGGCACCGGTCGCAGCAGGCTATCGAGAATATGCAGCTGCGTGTTCCACACCGGACGGCCAATCGGCACGCCCGGCCCGTTAAGGCCTTCCAGCGCGCTGCCGCTGGCCGGTTGCCAGGTGACATCGACGGCGGCTTCGGTTGGACCATACAGATTGTGCAGCGGCGCGGCGATCGCTTCCTGATAGCTGCGCGCCAGGTCGCACGCCAGCGCTTCACCGCTGCAGAATACGCGGCGCAGCGTTGGGCAAGCTTGCTCGGTTTGCGCGGCGAGATGGCCGACAAAGGCCGCTAACATCGAGGGCACGAAGTGCAGGGTGGTCACGCGATAATCGTCGATCAGCTGCCACAGCGCCTGCGGATCGCGATGCGCTTCCGGCGGCGCCATCATCAGCTGCGCACCGGTCATCAGCGGCCAGAAAAACTCCCACACCGATACATCAAAGCTGCACGGCGTCTTCTGCAACACTACATCGTCGGCGCGCAGCGGATAGCTGGCCTGCATCCAGCGCAGGCGGTTGACGATGGCGCGCTGATTCACCACCACGCCTTTAGGTTTACCGGTCGAGCCCGAGGTGTAAAGCACGTAAGCCGGGCGACTGGCGTCCGCCTGCGGCAAAGGGTGACGCGGCTGAAGGTTTTCATTGGCTAAACCATCAAACATCATCAGCGTGCCAAACGTGGCAAAGCGGGTTTCCAGCGCGGATTCGGTGATCAGCACCCACGGCCGCGCATCTTCCACCATATAAGCCAGACGTTCATCGGGATAACCGATATCCAGCGGCAAATAGGCCGCGCCCGCCTGCAGGATGGCAGTGAGTGCAATGCTGAGACGCACCGAGCGCGGCAGCGCCACGGCGACGATATCGCCTGGTATTACGCCCGCTTCAATCAGGCGATCCGCCAGCAGCGCGGCCTGACGCTGCATTTCGCCGTAGCTCAGACGGTGGTCGACATCCATTAGCGCCAGCGCGTCGGGCGTGCGCGCCGCCTGCTGGGCAATCGCCTGTTGCAGGGTTTCATTTTCCAGCTGCACGCCGGTGTTATTCACCCAGGCGAGCAGCGATTGCTCGGCCAGCGTTTGCAACTTCCACTGCGTCAGCGGCAGATCCGGCGTGCTGACCAGCTGTTGCAACAGCAATAACAGCCGCTCGGCCAGACGTTCCGGCTCGCTAACGCAGTCGCGATACTCCATCAGCAGCGTCAGCTGTTCGCCCGGCAGCACCAACAGCGTCAGCGGATAGTGCGTGTAACCGCGATTATGGATCGCTTCGCAGCGCACGGTGGCGTTGGCATCCAGCAGCGTTTGGTTGTCCGGATAGTTCTCCACCACCAGCAAGGTATCGAACAGCGTACCGGCGCCGACACATTGCTGAATCTCGGCGAGGCCAAGGCAATCCTGCTCAATCAGCTGGATTTGCTGCGCCTGATGATCGGCGAGCTGCGCCAGTAACGAACGTTGATGATCGAAGCGTACGCGCACCGGCAGCGTGTTGCTGAACAGGCCAACGTGCTGATCGATGCCGTCAATCTGACCAAAACGGCCAGAAACCGGCGCACCAAACACCACGTCTTCCTGGCCGCTGGCGACCGACAGCAGCAAGCCCCACAATCCCTGCATCACGGTGTTCAGGGTTAAGCCGCGCGCCCGGCATAGGGCATAGAGTTCCCGCTCCAGCGTGGCATCCAGCGTAATGCGCTTTTCGTTGACCGCGCTGTCGGCGGCCTGCGGATAGAGCAGCGTCGGACGCACGTCTTTCAGGCAAGCTTGCCACTGCTGACGCGCTTCATGGCTGTCGCGCTGGCTGAGCTGACGCACGATGTCGGCGTAGCTGCTGCTGTGCGCGGGCAAGATTTGCTGGCGCAGCGCGCTGAGCAGATCGTTGAGGATCACCGGCGTTGACCAACCATCCACCACCAAGTGATGCGCGTTGAGCAGTAGCGTCCAGCGCGCGCCATCGCGATGGGCGATCAGCGTGGCGTGCAGCATGATTGGCTGGCTAAACAGATCCTGCGCCAGCGCCTGATGTTCCAACGCCTGAATGTCCTCTTCCTCGCCCAACTGAAGCAGCGTCAGCGGCCAGTGCAATTCGCCTTCCGGTATCAGCTGCAGCGGTTGCAGGCTGAGTTCGGCGTCGAAGCGCGCCGCCAGCTGCGGATGACGCTGTAACACCGCGTCGAGCGCGGTTTGTACCGCTGCGGCACTGATGTCGCCGCTCAGCGTCAGGCGGGTTAATGAGTTATAGCTGCCTTGCTGCGCGGTGGTTTGCGCGTGGAACAGCAAACCTTTTTGCAGCGGTAACAACGGCAGCGCATGGCTAAACGCACCGTGACGCGCATGCAGCTGTTGCAGCAGCGCGTCATCAACGCCTTCCAGCGCCACCTCGGCGGCCACCAGCGTGTGGGCGGCGTGCTGCGGTTGCTGTTGGGCCAGCGCGATCAGCGCCTGCGCGGTAGCCGCCATTGCCTGATGTAAATCGGCAATCGCTTCGGCGTTGAGCACGCCGTCCGCCCAGCTCCAGTTCAGCGCCAGCTGCGCCGCATGTGGCTGCTCCTCAACGAAGACGTTGAGTTCCAGCGCGTTCTGCAGCGGCAGCGCGTCATCCTGTAATACCGCGAAAGTGTCACGGAACTGTTGCGCGGTGCGCTGTGGCGTCCAGTCACCGCTGCGCGGTGTAAAGCGCCCGAGGTAGTTAAACAGCACCTGCGGCGCGTGTTGCGCTGCCAGTTTTTCCAGCGTCACGCCGCGATGTGCATCGAGCCAGCGCAGCTGCCCGTAGCCAATGCCGCGATCCGGCACCGCACGCAGTACCGCTTTCACCGCGCGTACGCACTCATTGAGCGGCGCATGTGGATTTTCTGGCAACGGCAGCAGTAAAGGGTATTCTGCCGTCAGCCAGCCGACGGTGCGCGCCAGATCCTGCTGCGCATGTAGTTCGGCACGGCCATGCGATTCCAGCGTGACGCGCTGCTGTGCGCTGCCGTTGAGCTGGCGCAGAGCGAGGGTCAACAAGGTCAGCAGCAGCTCTTCGCTGGTGGCGCGATAGTGCTGCGGCAGCGTGTTGAGCAGCGCGTGCGTGGTTGATGCATCCAGCAGCGTGCGTTGATGCTGTTGGCGATCGCCGGACTGAATCGCCCGTTGACCGACAAGCGGCAGCGGCTCGGCCAGCATCTGCTGCCAGAACGGTAACTCGCTGGCGCGCGCCGCAAGGTTCGCCAGCAGCGCGGCAGACCAGTCGTGCAGTGAGGTTTCCTCGGCGGGGATCACCAGCGGCGTGTTATTGAGCAGCGCGTCACCGGCCTGTTGCAGTTCTTCCAGCAATACGCGCCACGAGACGCCATCGACAATCAGGTGATGCAGCGTCAGCACCAGCCCACAGCTGGCGCCATCTTGCTGCAGCAGCGTGGCGTGCAGCAGCGCGCCGTTAGCCGGGTCGAGCGCCTCAGCATCCTGGCGGAACGCCCGTTCCGCTGCTTGGTCGCGATCCTGCACCTCCAGCGCACGCACGCGGGCAGGGCGCGTCGTCAGCGCTTCGCCGACAATCAGCTGATCACCGCGCGTAAAGGCGTTGAGCGCCGGATGCGCCTGCGCCAGCTGATCGATCAGTTGTTCCAACTGAACGAGCTGCAACTGCGGCGGCACCGACAGCAGCACGCCGTGAGCAAAGCGCGCATTGATGCCCGCCTGGGCGTTGAACCAGTGCAGAATCGGCAAGCCGCCAATCGCGCCCTGTTGCGCGACGCGCGCGCCGGTGTGGTGTTGTGCCAGCGGCTGCAAACCCCGCGCCATGCGTGCAGCGGTACGTTCGGCAAAGATTTCGCGTGGACGCAACAGATAGCCAGCGCGACGGGCGGCGGTGCTGAGCCCCATCGCTGAGATGCTGTCGCCGCCGAGCGCGAAGAAATCATCTTCCGCGCCAACGCTCTCCAGCCCCAGCAGGCTGGCAATCGCGTGGCAAATCAGCTGCTCCTGCGGCGTGCTGGCGGCGCGACTTTGACTTTGCTGCGCCTGTTGCGGCTTCGGCAACGCCTGACGATCAATCTTGCCGTTAACGTTGAGCGGCAATTCGTCCATCACCATCAGCACCGCAGGCACCATGTAATCCGGCAGCTGCGTGGCGAGCTGCGCCAGCAAACGGGCGTTGAGATCGGCATCGGCGCGCAGCGCATCATCCTGCACCGAGCAGTAACCAATCAGGCGATGCGTGGCGCCCATCACCTCGGCGATCACCACGGCGGTACTGACTTCCGGCAGCGCCACCAGCGCATTTTCCACCTCACCGAGTTCAACGCGGAAGCCGCGCACTTTAATCTGGTGATCGGTTCGCCCAATAAACGCCAGCTGTCCATCCTGACGCCAGCGCATCAGGTCGCCGCTGCGGTACATCACATCGCCATCGCGGAAGGGGTTAGCGACAAAGCGTCCGCTGGTGAGATCGGGACGACGCAGATAACCGCGCGCGATGCCGCTTCCGGCGATATACAGCTCGCCAGCAGAACCAATCGGCACCTGACGCAACTGGTTATCCAGCAAATAGACTTCGCTGTTGCCCACCGGACGACCAATCACCGGCTGCGGTGACGCCATGACGCTGGCACCCAGCGTATCGATGGTGTATTCCGATGGGCCGTAATAGTTGTGGATCTCCATCTGCTGCTGTTGCTGCATCAGCTTCCACAGCGTTGGCGTGGCCGCTTCACCGCCAATCATCACGAAAGAGGGACGATGGTTATCGGCTTCCAGCAGGCCGCTGTCGATCATCTGCGAGAAGAATGACGGCGTGATATCCAGTAAATCGACCGGCACCGCGTTCATCTGCTGAATCAGGCCCCAGGCATCGCGGCGCAGCTCTTCGTCAAAGATATTCAGCTCGCAGCCCATCAGCATGCAGAACAGCGGTTCCCATGAGGAATCGAACGAGAAGGAAGCGGTGTGACCAGCGCACATGCGGCGCGGGCTGCTAGCGCTGAAGCGCGCAATCGCCGGGCCAAACAGATGCTCGCGGTGCGACAGGAACAGATTGAGCAAACCTTGATGAGTGCTCATCACGCCTTTCGGGCGGCCGGTCGATCCTGAGGTGTAGATCATGTAGGCCAGATCGTCGCCGCACAGTTGGGTATCGGGTCGTGCGGTGGAAAGGGTGCTCAACGCAATCTGATCGATCAGCAGATGCGTTAACTCCGGCATTTGCGCCAGCGTGCTGGAGTGCGTCAGCAGCAGCTTCGGCTGCGCGTCATCGCACATCAGCGCCAGGCGTTCGCGCGGATAGTCGAGATCGAGTGGCATATAGGCCGCGCCGCTCGCCAGCACGCCGAACATCGCTACCAGTGAATCCACCGAACGCGGAATGCCAATCGCCACCACATCGTCAGCCTGCAGGCCGCGCGCGATCAACAGATGCGCCAGTTGCATCGCGCGATCGGCTAACTGGCGATAGCTCAGGCTGCGCGCACCGCACACCACCGCGGTTTGCTCGCCGTAGTGCTCAGCGGCTTGCAGCAGGATATCGACGATGGTGTGAGTGGCGACGGGCGGCACGATGGTTGGTCCGGTCGACCAGCGTTGCAGATCGATCAGTTCCTGGGGCGCCAGCAGTGACAGCGCGCCGATTTGCGTGTTGGCATCCGCCGCAAATTGCGTGAGCACGTGGCTGATGCGCTCGGCGTGACGTTGTAGCGTTTTTGCCTCGTAGCGGCGCGGGTTTGCCACCAGCGTCAGCTGCAATGCGCCAGCGCGGAAGCCGACTTCAAACTCGAGATCGTCGACCGGGCCCATCGCCAGCGTGTGCGTTGGAGCTGCATGGCCATCGAACTGCAGATCGTCGTGGTAAACCTTGACGTTAATCACCGGACCATACAGCGCCTGGCTGCTGCCGACCAGACCAAGATCGCGGCGCAGCTGTTCCGCTTCATAACGCTGATGACGGCGCGCTTTGCGGATTTCGCCTTGCACCTGCTGCACCAGCATCGGCAAGGTCATCTCATCGCTGATGCTGAAAATCAGCGGCAACACGTTGACCACCGGGCCGAGGGTAGAAATTGCTGCCGAACCCATGCGGCGCATAAACGGGAAGCCAATCGACAAACGTTGGCAATTACTGAAGCGCGCCAGATAGGTCACCAACAGCGCGCTGACGATATCGCCTTCGCTGCTGTCGGCGAGTGGCTGCTGCTGACGCAGCGTGGTCAGTTGCGGCAGCGTTACCTGACAGCTGATCGGGCGATCGCCGGGATCGCTGACGTTTTCACTGGCAAGCGTCAGGGTTTCCGGCAAATCCGCTGCGTAACTTTGCCAGTGGCTAGCCGAGCGGGCAAAAGCCGGCGAATCCTGCCATTGCTGAATCTCGTCAATCACCGTGGTGAACGGGGTAAACGGCGAGGGCGCGGGCGATTCGCCGGCGCAAAGGGCGGCGTAGATCGCCGCGACGCGTTGGGTCAGCGCTTCAAAGCTGAAGCCATCCACCAGCAAATGGTGATAGCGCTGATACCACAGCCAGCTGCCGTCGCCGATGCGCATCAGCGCATGACGATAGAGCGGTTTGTCGCCGTCGGCGGGCAGATCGGCAGCGAGATCGGCCTGCATCAGTTTCTGAGCCTGGCTGCTGGCATCGCCGCGCTGGCTGAAATCGTGCCATTCCGGCGCGACCGGCGCTTGTGCACCAAACCACTGCGCCGGATTGCCCTGCTCATCCAGGCCGAAGCGCGCCTGCACGGTATCGGCTTCCGCCATTGCCTGCTGAATGGCGCTGTCCAGCGCCGCGCGATTGATGTCGCCGTGCAGCACGCTGTAGTGCGCCACGGTAAATTGATTGCGCTGCTGCGCAATGCTGTCAGCGATCCAGATGCCGGGCTGCGCCGCGACTAAAGGATAAGGTTGGTTGAACGTTGCCAAAGGACAATTCCTGTCGAGAAAAACAATTTAAAAAAGAGAAAGTTAAAAAAATTTAATGCGCGGTAGACGACGTCTGTTGCGTCGCTGGCCGCATGTCGTGCCAGTTTGCTTCGATAAACTCAATGGCAGCGCTGCGCGTCAGCGGTCCCGCCACGTTATGCCAACCTGCCGGAACCGGAGCAAAAGCGGGCCACAGGCTGTATTGCTGGCGCGCGTTAAGCAGCACAAAAAAATCGAGCGCGTCGTTATCAAACGGATTCTGTTGTTCAGACATGGTGGTTACCTTCAGAGGTTGATGTAGGGGAGAGAAAATCGGCCAGCAGCCAGCGGCAGCCGTCGATCAAACCGCCACGCCAGCACAACGCATCGTGCCCTCCGGCGAAGCGGCGAAAATGTAATTCATGGCCAGCGGCCTGCAGCGCCGGAACGATCTGCTGGTTGACGTACACCATGTCCGCCTCGCGATCGCCCACTTCCTGGAAAATCTTCAGCTTGCCCGGCGGTAAATCGCCCTGTTGCAGCTGCTCCAGTAGCAAGCCGGGTGCGTGCTGCTCGCGGTTGGCGTAGTCGCGGATGTATTGCAGATGCGGCCACCAGAAGGAGCCGGATTGCGTGAGAATGCGGCCAAAACGCTGCGGCCAGTGCAAACCGGCATAGAGCGCGGCGAGTCCGCCATAGCTTTGCCCGGCCACCAGCGTGCGGTCGGCGTCGCTGCTGAACGCCGCGTGCTGGCGTGCCAGCGGCAACAGTTCCTGTTGCACCGCTTGCCAGAAGGTTTCATTGCACGGCAGTTCGGCTTCGCGGTGCTGGCTGTCGATAACATCGATAAATAGCCAGCAGGCGGGCGGCAGTGCGCCATCGGCGGTGACCTGATCCAGCGCGCTGAAAATCGGTTGGCCGTACACCCAGTTTTGTCCGTCGAGCAGGATTGCCAGCGGACGCTGTTCGGGCTGAGCGGTTGTTCCGGTGCTATAAAGCCAGACGTTGCGCGTGACGTTGAGCAACGCGCTGTGCCACTGCAGGGTTTGCAGCGTATCCGGCCAGGTTTCCGCCATGCCGGCATCCAGCGCGCGCCAGGCCGATTGATCCGGCGCATCCGGCATGTGCGCGTTGCTCAGCGCAAAACGGCGGCTGCTGAGAAACGGCGGCGTGGGATTGAATTTGTCGGGGATCGCCAGCGGCATCAGCGAGATCCACCACTTACGCTGCAGCGCGCGGCATTCGGCATCATCGCCACAAAACAGCGGCGGTAACTGCTGCGCGGTGGCGGGGATCAGGCTATAACTGCCGCGCCAGTCAGATTCAATGGCGGTTGACCAATGCCAGACGTTGCTGTCGCCGACACGCACCAGACTTTCTGGCGCTTCGCTGTGGTGATCGGTGACGCCGTTAATATCGACATAAACCCGTTCAGTGGAAGAACGTGCGGAATGCCCTTCGGGATCGCGCCAGAAGAAGTGCATGGTCGTTTGACCGCTTTCGTCACGCTCCACCAGCGGCGTACCTACCGCATACAGCCGCTGCCACCAGCTTTCGCTTCCTATTTCGGCCTGCTGCAACCATTGCGCAACTGTTCCGGCGGGCAACCACGTCTGCGTCGTATTTTCTGCGCTTGTTAGAAACATCCTGCAACCCATCTCCACATTTTGTTCACTGTCTTTACTTAATCAAAGCTAATGCAAATGCTATTGATAACGATTTACATTTGCAATATGATTTTTCGTGCCTGATAAACCTTCGTAATTTCAGTGGATTATTTTGTGAAGGACGTCACGCAGGGAGATTAGGACCGTCAATTACGCAAGAGATTAATATTTCAATCCGTTACAGCCCTTGTCGTTGGGCGAGGGCGACTGAACGGATTATTTCATCTACAAGGCAGTTTGAAATAGAGATAGCAACTATGTCCGTTAACGCTAAAAATTCAGCAATACCTGCTGTGGCACGGCAGTTCAGATTCAATCCTCTGTACCTTTCTCTGGCCTCAATTCTGTTGGTGACACCAGCCGCCTTCAGCGTGGCCGCCGAAGAGACCCTTACCGTCAACGCCGACACGCGTGAAAGCGTGACCTCGCCGCTGCAGGGCTACGTGGCGAAAGAGAGCGCGGCAGGCACCAAAACCGCGACGCCGCTGCGCAAAACCCCGCAATCCATTTCGGTGATTACCCGCGAGCAGATGGACGATCAGGCTGCGGCCTCCGTCGCGGATGCGTTGAGCTACAGCAGCGGCGTGTTGACCAACTATCGCGGTAACTCCAACCGAAATGATGAGATCATCGCGCGCGGTTTCCGCTATGCGCCGAAGTTCCTTGATGGCCTGAGCTACGGTTTATCCGGCCAGGCGGGCGCAGCGGGGCAGATCGATCCCTGGTTGCTGGAGCGCGTAGAGATGATCCACGGCCCAGCTTCTGTGCTGTACGGCCAGGTGAATCCGGGCGGTATCGTGGCCATGACCAGCAAGCGCCCGACCGCGCAGAGCATTCACAAAGTACAGCTCAGCACCGGCAATCAGCATTTGGGTGAAGCGGCGTTTGATTTTGGCGGCAAGCTGAATGATGACAACACGCTGTTTTACCGCCTGAACGGTATTGCCAGCACCAAACATGAGTTCGTTAAGGACAACAAACAGCAGCGCATGGCGATTGCGCCAGCGATAACCTGGCTGCCGAACGCAGACACCAGTTTCACGCTGCTGACGATGTATCAAAACGAGCCGAAAGCGGGATACCGTAACTTCCTGCCGGCCAGTGGTACGTTGAAAGAGAGCAGCGCGGGCTTTATCCCTTACGATTTCAACGTCAGCGATCCAAGCTTTAACGAAGCCAAGCGCGAACAGACGTCGATTGGCTATATCTTCGAGCACAATTTAAGCGATAACATCAGCTTCACGCAGAATCTGCGCTACAGCAACATGGACAAATCGTACAAATATCTGGTGTATACCTTTGATGCCGATAACGATCACTCCATCAATCGTCGTCCGCAGCATGACAAGATCAAGTCGAAAGAGTTGGGTCTTGATAACCAGCTGAAAGCCACCTTTGAAACCGGCAACATCGCGCACACCGTGCTCGGCGGGCTCGATTACAAGTGGAGCGACGTCGATAACAAACTGTGGCGCGACAGCGGCGATCAGTACATCCTCGACTGGGCGAATCCGACGCGCATCAGGATCAACGAGAGCGATTTGACGCTCACCACCAGCACGCGCAAGAAGCTCGATCAGGTGGGTGTTTATCTGCAGGATCAGCTGGAGTGGAATCAGTGGAACCTGCTGCTCTCCGGACGTCACGACTGGAGCGAAGTGCGCACGGAGGATCGCACCGACGACAGCCAAACTCAGCAGAATGACAACAAGTTCACTGGCCGCGCGGGTCTGCTGTATGCCTTCGATAACGGCATTTCACCGTACGTCAGCTACAGCACTTCCTTCGAGCCGAACCTCAACAGCGGCGCGCCAGGCACCGATCCGTTCAAACCGACCACCGGCGAACAGACCGAAGTCGGCGTGAAGTATCAGCCGGTGGGTTGGGATGCGGTGTTTACCGTGTCAGCGTTTGATATCACGCAGAAAAACATCACCGCTTATAACAGCGTGACCGGCTACAACGAGCAGATTGGTAAAGTGCGTTCGAAGGGCATCGAAACCGAAGCGCATGCGCAGATCACGCCAGAGATCAAACTGTTAGCGGCCTATACCTACACCGATGCGGTGACCAAAGAGAGCAGCATCACGCAGCGCATCGGCCATTCACCGTCGAGCATTCCGCGTCATGCGGCGTCGGCGTGGGGCAGCTATACCTTCCTTGATGGCGTGCTGAGCGGCTTAACGCTGGGCAGCGGCGTACGTTATACCGGCACCGCGCCAGCGGATGAAATTGGCGTCGACAAAGTACCGCATTACACCTTGTATGATGCGATGGCCAAGTATGAGCTGGGCGAAGCGGCGAACTCGCTGCGTGGCACCACGCTGCAGCTGAACGTCAACAACATCGCGGATAAGCACTACGTGGCGTCATGCAGTAACGAAAGTGCCTGCTTCTACGGCAGCGGTCGCACCATTGTGGCTTCGGTCAGCTACAGCTGGTAATTCCCTCCGGCGGCCTGCGTGGCCGCCGTTTCGTTTCGCATTCCGTGCGACGCGCTTTTCAGCCAGGTATTTATTAAGCGGTTTTCGGAAAATACTGTATTTGTGTGACTGTCATCACTCTGCAAGTCACGTTAAAATACGCGCTTCTCATTTAGCAGGGGTTTTTCGTCACGATGTTATCGCGCTTCACTTTAGCCACTTTGATGGCAACAATCATGCTCACCGGCTGCGCCCGCCTTGCCGCCGTTACTGGTACATCTCATGACAGCACTGCGACTGCGGACACGTCCGCCGCTCAGCCTGCAACCGGCGCGCCAATCGACAATAATGATTCGCCTTCTCCATTCGAGACCGGCCCAACGGTGATTAACGTTTCGCATCTGGTGACGCGTACCGATGACGGTTCTTCTGTCTATGTGACGGTAGATGGTCAGGATGCGGGGCTGCTGAAGAAGGGTGAAAAACGAGAAATTCGTGTTGCGCCAGGTAAACACCAGATTGGTGGTTACGTGCAGACGCTGTTTGGTTTTGGCAAAGTGACCATCGCGTCCGTGGATGTCACCACCGATCCGAACAGCCCGAAAAACGTGGTCTATTCTGTAACGCGCCAGAAGCCCGCGTTCAGTGAAACCGACGCCACGCCGCCGAATAATTCCTGATGTATGGGTGCGCATAAATGCGCACCGATATGGTTTTTTCAGGTCGCCATTGATGGCGACCTCCCCACATCAACTCCGGCTAAACACCAGTTTCAATCCCGCAACTGTGAAGCAGCAAGCCAGCAGCGCATCCAGCCCACGACGGATGCGGCGATAGAAAGCCGCCATCACCGCGGTGGAAAACAGCAGCGCGTAACCGCCAAACACCAGCACACAAATTGCCGCGCAGCCCGCAATAATCATCGGTAAGGTTGATGCCGCCGCACCCGGTTTTAACGCCACCGACATGATCGCTACCCACGTCAAAATCGCTTTAGGATTGCCGACGTGCATCAAAATGCCCTGACGAAACATTCTGCCGAAGCGCGCTTTTTCGCTGACCGGTGCGAATTCACTGGCATCTGGCCGACGCAGCGCCGATTTCCCCGCCTTGAACGCCAGCCACAGCAGATACAGTCCTCCGCCAATCTTCAGCACAATCAGCAGTTGCGCAAAGGTGGCCAGCACGGTGAGAACCCCGCAAGCCGCCAGCAGCGCCCACATCATTGAACAGCCAATCACGCCGCTCGCTAATGCCAGCGCCGCGCCGCGTCCCTGTTTCATCGCCGTACCCATAATCGCCATATTGCTCGGGCCGGGACTGGCGGTAGCGACGAAATAGGTGGTGTAGATCAGAATCAGTTCATGTGACAGCGCCATAGGTTCCTCTGCGATGGCGGAAGTGAACCAATGTTATATCGCCTGAAGCTGCATTCTTCCAAAATGGTTTAACTATTCATCCTTGCTGCATCCTTACTTCCCATGCAACTCCTTCCTTAACAGCACCAACTCGCCCGCCAAATCGCGGCACAGCATCGCCGTCATCAGATGATCCTGCGCATGCACCAAAATCAGCGTGACCGGTACTTTACCGCTGCCTTCATCGGCACCAATTAACGCGGTCTGGATTTTATGCGCTGCCTTAGCCGCCTCGTCGGATGCCACTAATGCCTCATCGGCACCTTGCCAGTCAGCTTTACGCGCCTGCTGGATCGCCATCATGGCTTGCGATCGCGCCTCACCGGCATTAATCAGCAACTCCATCATCGTTTGTTCAAAATCCATATCCGCCTCACTTATTGGTATGCCAAATTGGTAACAACGATGCTACCGGAATACCAAAAAGGAGTTCCGCGAGCATGATCACAGAAATTAACGGCGAATATCGCCATTTTGGTATGCCACGAACCATCAAGCTGATGCATAACACCTAAAACCGCTGAGGGTTGACCAATGTCTCTACAGGAACGTCTTATCGATTCACTGGGTAGCTTTGCCACACGATTCAATAGCTACCGCTACATTATGGCGATCAAAGCCTCGTTTATTACGCTGATGCCGGTGATCATCGTCGGCGCGTTTTCGGTGCTGATTTCCAACATGGTGCTGGATCCGAAAAATGGCCTCGCCAGTTTCTCTGCGCTGTCGTTTCTCGCCGATCTGAAACCGATCACCAGCAGCATTAACTACGCCACGCTGAGCTTTCTGAATATCGGCGCGGTGTTTCTGATTGGTATCGAACTGGGCCGCATTAACGGCATTAAAACGCTGTTTCCCGGCCTGCTGGCGATCATCTGCTTCATCTCGGTGACGCCCACCACGCTGCAAATGCTGGTGGATGGCCAGATGCATGTGGTAACCGATGTGCTGGCGAAACAGTTCTCCGATACCAAAAGTCTGTTCCTCGGCATGTTTATCGCCATTCTGTCGGTGGAGATTTACTGCCGGTTGGAGCAGGTTGAACGGCTGAAGATCAAAATGCCGGATACCGTGCCGCCGAACGTTGCCGCGTCATTTTCTGCGCTGATTCCGTCGATCATCACCGTCACGCTGGTCGCCACCTTTGGCTTTATCTTCCATCAGATCACCGGCATGTACCTGTACGACGCAGTGTACAAAGTGGTGCAGCAGCCGCTGGAATCGGTGGTGCAGAGCTTGTGGGGCATTCTGCTGCTGATGTTTGTTGCCCAGCTGTTCTGGGTGATTGGTATTCATGGCAACCAGATGGTGAAACCGATTCGTGAGCCGCTGCTGCTGGGGGCGATTCTGGTCAACATGAACGCCTTCGAGCAGGGCAAGGAAGCGCCAAACATCATCACCATGCCATTCTGGGACGTGTACATGAGCATCGGCGGTTCCGGTCTGACTATCGGACTGTTAACCGCCGTGATGATCGCCACCAAACGCAAAGAGATGCGTGAAATCGCCAAACTGTCGTTCGGACCTGGCTTATTCAACATCAATGAGCCAGTGATTTTTGGTATGCCGATCATGCTTAACCCCATTCTCGCCATTCCCTTCATCATCACGCCGCTGGTAACCGGTTCGATTGGCTATTTCGCCACGGTGATGGGCTTTGCCGGTAAAGCGGTGGTGATGGTTCCCTGGACTACGCCGCCGATCATCAATGCGTGGCTTTCTACCGCCGGTTCGATGGGCGCGGTGGTGACGCAAATCATCTGCATCGTGGTTTCGGTGTTGATTTATCTGCCTTTTGTCAAAGTGGCCGCGCGTCGCGCTGAAGCGGCGGAAGCGAAAAATCTGCAGGCCGAACTGGCACAAAATTAAGGAGAATCTATGAGTAAGCACACCATTGCGCTGCCGCAGGGTTTTATTCTCGGCGCGGCGGCATCGGCCTGGCAAACCGAAGGCTGGAGCGGCAAAAAAGCCGGCCAGGATTCGTATTTGGATGCCTGGTATCAGCAGGATCGCCACGTCTGGCATAACGGCTATGGACCGGCGGTGGCGACAGATTTTATCAACCGCTTCCGCGAAGACGTGGCGCTGATGAAAGCGGCGGGGCTGACGCACTATCGCACTTCCATCAACTGGTCGCGTTTTCTCACCGATTATGAAAACGCGGTGGTTGATGAGGAGTACGCGGCCTATTACGACCAGTTGATTGATGAGATGCAGCGACAGGGCATTGAACTGATGTTGT
Organism: Pantoea leporis; assembly: GCF_028048155.1. Taxonomy (NCBI): domain Bacteria; kingdom Pseudomonadati; phylum Pseudomonadota; class Gammaproteobacteria; order Enterobacterales; family Erwiniaceae; genus Pantoea; species Pantoea leporis. Next base: position 614,049 of record NZ_JALMEU010000002.1, on the reverse strand, counting down.
GTCTCGAACATTACGAACTGCCGCTGCAGTTGCTGGAAGAGTACGGCGGCTGGCAATCAAAACATGTGGTTGAGCTTTTTACTCGCTATGCCGAGAAGGTGTTTGCCCGCTACGCCGGAAAAGTGACGCGCTGGTTTGTTTTCAATGAGCCGATTGTGGTGCAGACGCGCGTCTATCTTGATGCGCTCCGCTGGCCGTATGAGCAGAACACCCATAAGTGGATGCAGTGGAATCACCATAAAAATCTCGCCACAGCGAAGGTAGTTAAGCTGTTCCGCCAGCAGGGTTATGCCGGCACGGTGGGCACCATTCTCAATCCGGAAGTGACCTATCCGCGCTCGTCGGCGGCGCACGATGTTAAAGCCGCAAAAATCTACGATCTGTTTTACAACCGGGTGTTTCTCGATCCGGCAATCAAAGGCGTTTATCCAGCGGAATTACTGCAGTTGCTGGATAAACATGAGGTGCAGTGGGATGCGACCGAGGAAGAGCTGGCGATCATCGCCGCCAACACCGTCGATGAAGTGGGGCTGAATCTTTACTATCCGCATCGTGTTAAAGCGCCTTCACGCGCCTGGCACCCAGAGACGCCATTCCATCCCGCTTTTTACTACGAACATTTTGAGTTGCCAGGCCGCCGCATGAACAGCTCGCGCGGCTGGGAGATTCAGCCACGCATTGTTTTCGACATGGCGCAGCGCATGAAAGAGGAGTACGGCAATCTGCCGTGGTTCGTAGCCGAGAGCGGCATGGGCATCGAAAATGAAGCGCAGTTTAAGGATGCGCAGGGCGAAATTCAGGACGACTACCGCATCAACTTTATTGCTGAACATCTATACCAGGCGGTGCGTGCGCGTGAAGCGGGCAGCAACTGTCAGGGCTATATGCTGTGGGCGTTCACCGACAACGTTTCGCCGATGAACGCCTTCAAAAACCGCTACGGACTGATCGAGATCGACCTCGACAACCAGCGGCAGCGGCGGATGAAGAAATCCGCGCACTGGTTCCGTCAATTGCGCGATACCCAGCAATTGACCCTCAACATTGACGATGAAGCCAAATAAGGACCAACAATGAAACGCATTATTCTGGCCTGCGCGGCAGGCATGTCGACTTCGATGTTAGTCACCCGCATTGAGAAAGAGGCGGTAGCACGCGGTCTTGAGTACCAGATCTACGCTATTCCGGAACAAAACCTGCGTGAAGAGTTACAAAACTACGGCCAGGACGTGGTGGTGGTGCTGCTGGGACCGCAGGTGCGCTTTAAGCTGGAGGAGAATAAAAAGCTGACCGACAGCTATCAGCTGCCGATTGCGGTGATCGATAGCGTGGCTTACGGCACGTTGAATGGTGCAAAGGTACTCGATCAGGCACTGGCTTTGGTACACTAGCGCCCAGATAGCAGTCAGGCTCCGGCTCGCACAGGACGCGGCCGGGCCGAATGCACCATGATGCAAAAGGGTGAGAGCGTGGAAAAAGCCGAAGCGCCACAAGAGAAAAAGCAGTATCAGGAAATTGGTCAGCATCTGCGTCAGCAAATCCTTGATGGTCATTATCCGGTTGGATCACGACTGCCGCCAGAGCGGCAGTTGGCCGAAACCTGGGGCGTGAGCCGCACCATTGTGCGTGAAGCGTTGCTAATGCTGGAGCTGGAAGGCACGGTGGATATTCGTCAAAGTTCTGGCGTTTACGTGATGCGCATTCCTTCGGAAAGCGAGGATGCGGAAGAGGCCTTTTTCCGCAGCGATGTCGGCCCGTTCGAGATGTTGCAGGCGCGTCAGCTGCTGGAGAGCAACATCGCGGCCTTCGCCGCCAAAATGGCCACCAAAGCCGATATTGAAAACCTGCGCCGCACGCTGGAGCAGGAGCAGCGCGCCATTGCACTCAACGACAGCAGCCAGGATAACGACAAGTTATTTCATCTGCTACTGGCAGGCGCGACGCAAAATCAGATGCTGCTCGATACCGTTACCAGCGTCTGGCGTCATCACGAAGCCAGCCCGCTCTGGCAGCAACTGCGACCGCAGTATGAAACCCGCGCCTATCGCCTGAAGTGGCTGGGCGATCATCAAACCATTCTGGCCGCGCTGCGCCGCCGGGATGTGATGGGTTCCTGGCAGGCGATGTGGCAGCACCTGGAAAACGTCAAGAACACGTTGTTGGAGTTATCGGATGCCGACGCGCCTGACTTTGATGGCTATTTGTTCGAATCCGTGCCGATATTCCAGGGTAAGTTGATGTGATGAGGTCGCCATTCATGGCGTAATGCCGCTCAGTTAAGCGCCGTATCAAATCACCGCTTCTTCCGTAGCGGCGCGATTTATCGCGCAATGCATTGCGCCGCTACAATGTGAGCTCTCGGTAACTAAGGATTTTCACGTCTTACCTGACGAGCATAACGACCTAAATGCGGGCCCCTGTGTGACAGTAATTACAACGCAGCGCGCAAAGTTCAATGACTAAGCTGCACGATAAATCGCGACGCTACTCATGCTGGGTGAGCTTCGCGGTTAACGCACGCAGCGGCGTGCGTAGCACCTCATGTAGCGCGCGGATCGCGGGGGAAAACTGTTTGCGATGCGGGCAGATAAGGTGCAGCGGCGTGCTTTCGCCCGGCATCTCTGGCATTACGCGTTCCAGCCTGCCGGCCAGCACATCCTCACACACATCAATCCACGATTTATAAGCGATGCCCATGCCGGCGATGGCCCAGCGGCGCGCCACTTCGGCGTCATCACACAGCATGCGGCTTTTCACCGTGATCTGGCGGCGCATGCCATCCTGCGGAAAGGTCCATTTGTCGTAAACGTGGCCGCCCATCATAAACAGCAGGCCATGATGCTGCTGGGCGATTTCCTCCAGCTGTTGCGGTCGACCGTGACGATCAAGGTAATCCGGCGACGCCACCATCACGCGGCGATTGTCCTCCGCCAGCGGCAACGCCACGTAGCTGCTGTCTTCCAGCTTGCCGTAGCGAATGGCGATATCCACCGGATCGCGGAACACATCGCTGATCTGGTCGGAAAAGGAGAGCCGCACCGCCAGCGCCGGATGCGCGCGGCAAAAGTCAGTGATCAACGGCAGCAAAATATTGCGACCAATATCCGACGGCAGCGCGATTTTTAGCTCGCCGCTCAGCGCATCTTCATCGCTCTGCAAGCTTTCGGCACCGGCATGCATCAGCGCCAGCATCTCCTGCGCAAAGGGCAGATACTTTTCCCCTTCGGCGGTTAAGCGCAGGCTGCGGGTGGAACGGGCGAACAAGCGGCGATCCAGTTCCCGCTCCAGCCGCTGAATCGCCGCGCTGACCTGTCCGGGCAGTAAATTCACCTCGCGCGCCGCGCGTGAAAAGCTGCCGAGTGCGGCTGAACGCACAAACAGAGTGACATCTTCCAGTCGGATCATCTTCTTATTCATCGTGGTAGTCAGCAGGGATTTTCACTCTAAGAGTGAAAGTGTTCACCTGCAACTGGCATTTTTCATTGCGCTGCGGACCGCTATGCTGAATTTACTTCACCAAACCTGCTGATGAATAAGGATCTGCCTGATGAAAGCCATTGTTTATAGCCAAAACGGTTTACCGATTTCCGATGAAAATGCGCTGTATGAGCTTGAGGTTGATAAGCCAACGCCGGGCGCACGCGATCTGCTGGTAAAAATTCACGCCATTGCGGTGAATCCGGTGGACACCAAAGTGCGCGCCGGTGCGCCAACCGATCAGCCGCGCATTCTCGGTTGGGATGCGGTAGGCGTGGTGGAAGCAGTGGGCGCAGATGTCACGCTGTTCCAGCCGGGCGACGAGGTGTTTTATGCTGGTGATATCACGCGCGCCGGCAGCTATGCCGAATATGGCCTGGTGGATGAACGTATTGCCGGGCACAAACCGCGTTCGCTGAACGACGCCGAGGCCGCCGCGCTGCCGCTGACCTCGCTGACCGCGTGGGAACTGCTGTTTGATCGTCTTGAGGTACAAGCCGATGACAACGCCGCGCTACTGATTATTGGCGCAGGTGGCGGCGTCGGTTCCATATTGACGCAACTCGCCAGCAAGCTAACCAAATTGACGGTGATCGGCACCGCTTCCCGCCCGGAAACGGCGGATTGGGTGCGTTCACTCGGTGCGCACCATGTGATTGATCATTCTCAACCGCTGGGCGAACAGCTGGCGGCGATTGGACATAAAGAGGTGCGCTATGTCGCCTCGCTGACGCATACCGACAGCTATTACGATCAGCTGATTGATGCGCTCGCGCCGCAGGGCAAGCTGGCGTTGATCGACGATCCCGAGACGCTGGATGCGGTGCCGCTGAAGCGCAAAGCGATTTCACTGCACTGGGAATTGATGTTTACGCGCTCGCTGTTCCATACCGCCGATATGCAGCGCCAACATGAGATTCTGCAGCGCGTGAGCCAGCTGATTGATGACAAAACGCTGCAAACCACCGCCGGCGAACATCACGGCATGATCAATGCCGCCAATTTGCGCAAGGCGCATGCGCTGATCGAGAGCGGTCGCGCACGCGGTAAGATCGTATTGAGCGGGTTTTAACCAAATTAACGCAATAAATGATGCAAACCACGCGCAATAAATTGCGCCGCTACGGATATCCGCACACTTCTGTAGCGGCGCGATTTATCGCGCTACAAAGAAAAAGGAATAGGCCATGACACTCAATGATGCAGTCGCTCGTCGTCACACTGTAAAAGCCTTTGAACAGGGTAAAAGCCTGCCGCAGGATGAAATCGAAACCCTGCTGAACGTGCTGCGCAACAGCCCGTCATCAGTGAACTCCCAGCCGTGGCATTTTGTGGTGGCGTCCACCGAAGCGGGTCGCGAGCAAATCGCCGCATCCACCGATGGCGCCTTTGCCTATAACAGCCCGAAAGTGCGCAATGCCTCGCACGTTATCGCGCTGTGCATGCGCACCGATCTGGATGAAGCGCATTTGCAGAACGTGCTCGATCAGGAAGATGCTGATGGCCGTTACGCCAGGCCGGAAAGCAAAGCGAACAATGACATGGTGCGTCGCAGCTATGTCGATATGCATCGCTATGAATCACGCGATGTGCCGCAGTGGATGGAAAAGCAGGTTTACCTGGCGTTGGGCGGATTGTTGCTGGGCGCAGCGATGTTGGGCATTGATGCCACACCGATGGAAGGTTTCGATCAGCGCGCGCTGGATCAGGCGCTGGGTCTGCGTGAGAAGGGCTTTACCAGCGTGGTGCTGGTGTCGCTGGGCTATCGCAGCGATGCGGATTTCAACGCCGCGCTGCCGAAATCACGTTTGCCACGTGACGAGATTTTTACCTTTATTTAAATACTTCGCGCAATAAATTGCGCCGCTACGGATGGACGCACGTATGTGTAGCGGCGCGATTTATCGCGCAAGATCAATACGGAAACCGCAACGTAAAACGGTTCACACCCTGCTCGCTATGCATCTCACAACTTCCCTGATGCAAACGCATAATGCTGCGTACAATCGACAATCCCAAACCGCTGCTGCCCTGATGTCGTGAGCTATCGGCGCGCCAGAAACGATCAAAAATGCGCGCCTGCTGTTCCTCACTTAATGCCGGGCCGTGGTTTTCCACTGTCAACGAATGGTCCTGATTAAACACGCGAATGGTTGAGTTTTGGTCGCCATAGCGCAGCGCGTTGGCGATCAAATTGGCCAGCGCGCGTTGCAGCAGTTGCGGATCAGCGAGCAGTTCGCCGTGCAGCGCCATCTCCAGCCGCATCGACTGCTCTTCCGCCATGCCGTCAAAGTAGTCCTGCAACTTCTCGCCGAGCAGCGCCAGATCGATGTTCTGCCAATCCATTGCCTGGCTGGCATCTTCCGCTTTGGCAAGAAACAGCATGTTGTCGATCATCTTCGCCAGCCGTTCCAGCTCCTCGTAATTGGAGCCGAGCAGCGCCTGATAATCGCCAACGCTGCGCGTTTGACTCAGCGCCACTTCGGTTTGGCCGATCAGCGTGCTAATCGGCGTGCGCAGATCGTGCGCCATATCGGCAGAAACCTGGCTCAACTGCTGATAACCCAGCTCAAGGCGACTCAACATCTGATTAAACGCCGCCACCAGCGGCTGCAATTCCGCCGCTGCCTGTTGTGGCATGCGCTGCGACAAATGACGTGCGTCAATCGCATCCGCCTGCGCCGCCAAACGACGCAGCGGGGTTAAAGCGCGCCGCACTAGCCAGATGCTGATCGCCGCCACCAGCAACGCCGCCAGCGCGGTGGCGAGGATGATTTGATCGCGATAACTGCGCAGCGTTTGCGTGCGGTCGCTCATCAGGCGGCCAGTGATGATCTCAATCTGGCCATTGCCATCGCGCGTTGGCGCCAGCGCGGCCGCCGAAATAAACGGCGTACCGTCGGCGGCGGCGAGATGATGCACCGACGACAGCGCCAGCGGCTGATCGGCGGCAACCGGCGTAATCGCGGGGACTGGACGCTGGCCGGGATTGACCACAATCAGCGGCGGCTGGCCGGGAAAACGCAGCACCAATAACGATTCGGTATTGCCGAGCATATTGGCGAACAAACGGGGTTTTTGCTGGATCAGCGTAAGCGCATCTTCATCGCGCAGTAGCGTGCGAATCTGATCGATGCGCGTCAGCAGCGCCGCGTCGTCGCGCACGCCAATCTGCGTCGCCAGCGAGTGATAAAGCGCGATGCCGCTGAGGGAGAAAATGAAAATCACCGTGGCGCTCAGCAGCAGCGACAGACGCGTGGCGAGAGACCGGGTTTTCATAATTCAGCTTCACAGCGGTAACCTACGCCGTGCACGGTGTGAATTAGCGGCTGGGCAAACGGGCCATCAATTTTCTGCCGCAGGCGTTTCACCGACACATCTACCACATTGGTGTCGCTGTCGAAATTCATGTCCCACACGCGTGAGGCGATCACGGTGCGCGTCAGCACTTCGCCGGGATGCAGCAGGAACAAGTGCAGCAGGTTGAACTCTTTGTTGGTGAGATCGATACGCTGGCCGCCGCGCTCAACGCGACGTTTCAGGATATCCAGTTGCAGATCGGCCAACTGGAGAACATCCGGCAACTTCTGCTGAGCGCCGCGCCGCAGTTGGGTGCGCACGCGCGCCAGCAGTTCGGCGAACGAAAAGGGCTTGACCAGATAATCATCAGCGCCCAATTCCAGCCCTTTGATGCGATCCTCCAGCGTGCCTTTAGCGGTGAGGAAAATCACCGGCGTGTGGATCTGCTTATCCAGCGCCGCCATCACGTGCCAGCCGTCGATGCCGGGCATCATTACGTCGAGCAGAATCAAATCGTAATGATGCTCCTGCGCGTAGAACAAGCCATCCTGTCCGTTTTCCGCCACATCAACGATAAATCCCGCTTCGGTCAATCCTTTGCGCATGTAATCGCGCGCTTTGGCTTCATCTTCAATCACCAAAATTTTCATGCGCTTCTCCGCGGGAGGGGTTTCAGGGCTGGGCGTGTAACGCGGCTTGCTCGATCAACTTCGCGACGTCGTCAGGATGCGATTGATACACCGAATGGCTGGCGCCGGCAATCTCCACCGTGTGGCTGTGCGCGCGTTTGGCGTACATGCGCTCCAGATCGGGACTGATGATTTTGTCAGCTTTCGCCACCATGTACCAGCTAGGCTTGGTCTTCCACGCCGGGTCAGAAATGTTGGCGGTGAACACGGCGGAGTTTGTGGGCATCTGCGCGTGCGCTTCAAAATCAGCCTGCGCTGCGGGTAAATCAGCAGCGAAATCGCTGTGATAATTTTCCGGCGCGATGGTCAGATAACCGTCGCTGGATTTAGCAAACGGATGCGCGCTGTTGGGGAATTTCTTGCCATTGCTGGCTTCGGTTTCGCCGTTATCCAGCGCATGCGCCGCGATGTAAACCAGCCCAGCGACTTTGGTGTCGTTACCGGCTTCACTGATGATCGCGCCGCCGTAGCTGTGGCCAACCAGAATCACCGACCCATTTTGCTGATCGATAATGCGGCGTGTCGCCGTCACATCTTCCGGGAAGCCGGTGAGCGGCTCCTGTACCAGCGTCACGTTGTAGCCGTCATGCGTCAAACGGTCATACACCGGACGCCAGCCCGCACCGCCGACGAACGCGCCGTGCACCAGCACAATATTCTTAACCGGCAGCGCCTGAACCTGCGCCGCGCCGCCGCCGATAGCCAGCAGCATGCCTGCTGCAAGAGTGAGTTTGTTCAATTTCATCGTAATGCTCCAGATGGCAAGGTAGGCCATCAGGGTAAGCAATCGGCTCTGACATCAGTGTGAGCGAGTTATGACAAAAGAATGACGTGCAGCTTGCGTAATGCCGTTCGGTTCAGCGCCGTATCGAATCATCGCAACTTCCGTAGCGGCGCGATTTATCGCGCAATGAATTGCGCCGCTACAATGTGTGCTCTCGGTATTAGCGGTTTTCATATCTTGACCGACGAGCATTAAGTAAAACTTAATGTGGCATAAATAAAAGCTAACTTATTAACTATTATAAGTATTTGCTCTACTCAAAATCCGTAATTTCTGTAGTGACAACCTGTCCACCATGTTATTAACTCTGCATCCCTTTGTGAATATTTCTGCCTGCCGGAGTTAATAATGAAGAAGAATCTCTCTTTCGCCTTACTGCTTTCGCTGAGTGCTTTCAGCCACGCTTCATTTGCCCAGCAAACCTTGCGTTTCGGCGTTGATCCGACGTTCCCACCGTTTGAATCCAAAGCCAGCGACGGTTCTTTGCAGGGCTTTGATATCGATCTCGGCAACGCGATCTGCGCCCAGGCCAAAGTGACGTGCCAATGGGTGCAGATTGGTTTTGATGGCAGCATTCCGGCGCTGCAGGCGAGAAAGTTTGATGCGATTCTTTCGGCGATGTCGATGACGGAGAAACGCCGCGAGCAGGTCGCTTTCAGCGACATGCTTTACGTCACGCCGAGCGCATTGCTTACACCCGCCAAAGCGCCGCTAACGGGAGACATTAACGCGCTGCGCGGCAAAAGAATCGGCGTCGCGCAGGGCACCATTCAGGAAACCTACGCCAAAGCGCAGTGGGCAACCAAGGGCGTGAGTGTGGTTTCTTACCCTAATCAGATGGAGATCTACCCTGACTTGGTGGCGGGACGGCTCGACGCCAGCCTGGCCAATGCGGTTTCGGCAGAACAAGGTTTTCTTAACACGCCAGCCGGCAAAGACTACGTCATCAGTGCCACGCTGGTGGATAAAGAGGTGTTGGGCAATGGCGTGGGCATTGGATTGCGTAAAGACGATGCGGCCAATCTGAAGTTGATCAACAGCGCGCTGGCCGAACTGCACAGCAACGGCACTTACGACCAACTGGCGAAGAAGTACTTCAAATTCAAGGTCTATCCGTAAAAGTCATATGCACGCAAGGTCGCCATTGATGACGACCTTGCCCACCAACCGCACCCACACTCACTCAAAAATCATGACGAACTTACCGCACTACCCAACTCAACGCGCCCGCTTTCTCGCCGCCGTCAAACGGCAAAACGGCGCATTAACGTCCTACGCGCATCCGTTACCCGGTCCGCAGGGCGAGGAACTTTTCACTGACGTCGCGGTAATCGGCGATGCCAACGCATCACGGCTGATGCTGGTGATCTCCGGCACGCACGGCGTAGAAGGCTATTACGGCTCCGATTGCCAGATCGCCTGGCTGGATACCTTCAACCTCACGGCGCTGCCCGCGGATACTGCTATCGTGATGCTGCATCTGCTCAATCCGTGGGGCGCGGCGCATTTACGCCGCGTCAATGAAGACAACATCGACCTTAATCGCAACTTTATCGATTTTTCACAGCCCACACCTGCCAATCCCGATTACGCCGCGTGGCATGGCATTTATCACGGCGACCGTGCCCGCGCCGATAAGCTGTTAGCTGACGCGCTCAACAGCGCCGGTTGGCCGGCGATAAAACGCGTGGTGGAAGCGGGGCAATATGGCGCGGCGGACGGTTTCTTCTTCGGCGGCCAACAGCCAGGCTGGTCGTACCGCACGCTGCAAACCATCATCGCCGATCACTTGTCGCACGCCAAAACCATCATCAGCTTCGATCTGCACACCGGCGCGGGCGCGTGGGGACATCCGATGCTGCTGTCGATTGCCGAGCAACGTTTTGCCGCACATGACTGGGGCAAGGAGATTTATGGAGAATGGTTAACGCTGCTATTCACCGGCGCAGGGCGCGACAGCGAAACCGGCGTGACCGCGACGGCTACCGGCTATGTGTCGCAATTTCTGCTGACGTCGCTACCGAAGACGCAGATTTTGCCGCTGGTGGTGGAGTGCGGCACCTATCCTGGCGAGGAGATGCATCGCCGCGTGCGCGACGATCACTGGCTGCATCTGCAAGGCGATCCAGCCAGTGAAAGCGGGCGGGCGATTAAGCAGGAGCTGGTAGAAGGATTTTGGCCCGCCGACGCTGACTGGCGCGCGCTGGTGGCTTTTCGCACCCAGCAGATTTTTGTGCGTGGCTGGCGGGCGTTAATCGATTTATAAGCGTCCGTAAAACGTCATGCGGGCGGTTTCCGACAGGGCAATGCCTGGCTCGGTGTTATACGCCAGCACCGCAAGCATGCGGGTGATATCGCCTTCGGTTGGCGTAACGCGATGCAGCGAATTGCGCCCACGGAACAGCACCAGATCCCCGGCATCAATCGCCAGCGCTTCCACCGGCTGGCGCTGATCCAGCACCGCCGCCACACCGTCGAAATTCATCTCACCGGCATCGGCATCGCGCAGATCTTTCACATACTGGAACACGGCGCCGGCGCGCGGTTTCTGCACCAGCAGCGTGATGGCGAACGACGAGTTATCAAAGTGCCAGCCCAGTTCCTGGCCGTCGGGCGCGTAGTGCAGATTGATCGACGAAAGCGGATCGGCATACGGATAGAGCGCCTCTTCACCCAGCACATCGCACAGGAAGCTTTTGAACAGTTCATCGTTGTAGAGCTGGCGCAGCGGCGAATCGGCGGCAATCACATCATCGGTGATGCAGCCTTTGGTGCTAATGACATCGCGATTACGCGGATGATCGGCGCTGAAAGCCTCATCTTTTTTCATCAGATAAACGTTGTGTTTGCTGGCGGTGTGATACGCCAGATGGCGCTGCGCATCGCCTTCGGCAATGATGGCCTGCAGCGCAGCGGGCTGCAGGAACTGACGCAAAACTAAAGCGCCGTGCTGATTAAGTTGGTCACGGCAGGTGCGACGCCAGTCGGCATCGGCCAGCGGATGCAGATCGAAACGAATCAAGGCAGACATAGTTTTACTTCTCATGTGTTACAGGTGTGTAAAGACTGTAACTCGCTGATATGTTAATACGTAACGATAAAAATTTAACACCTTGCTAAGGAAACCTTAATGCCCGCCCCATCACCACGTTTGCCCAAAATCAGCGTCATTCAATCCTTCAAAGTGGCGGCGGAACTGGGCAGCCTGGCGAAAGCGGCTGCGCAGCTGGCGTTAACGCCCGCCGCCGTGAGCCAGCAAATTCGCCAACTGGAAGAGCAATTGGGCAGCACGCTGTTTGTGCGCACACAAAGCGGCGTGATGCTGACGGAGATGGGCAAAGAGTATCTGCGTTATGTCACTGAGGCGTTCGACATTCTGCACCTCGGCCAGCAAAACCTGCGCCATGCGGCGTCGGCACCGCGATTAACGCTCTATTCGCTGCCGGCGCTGGCCTCAAAATGGCTGCTGCCGAACATCGCGCAGTGGCGCGCGCACTGTCCTGAAATTGATTTATCGCTGCACGGCACCCATACGCAAGTGGATTTCAACGCCACGCCAGCCGATTTTGTCATCTGTTTCGGCGAAGATCGCTATCCGCAGCTGGACAAGCAGCTGCTGTTTCTCGATGAGGTGTTGCCAGTGGCGAGCCCGGCGCTACTGCATCGTTTTGCCGGTATGGATGTGTTGCAGTACGCGCCGCTGATTCACCTCGACTGGGGCAACGAAGGGCGTTTCTTACCTGACTGGCGCAGCTGGTTTCAGGCTAAATGCATTGACGATGCGCCGCCGCAGCCGTCGTTCAGTTTCAATCTTACCTCGCTGGCGATTGATGCCGCCGTGGCAGGCGCGGGCTTGCTGCTCGGTCAGCGGCGTTTGATTGCCAACGAACTGGCGCGCGGCGAGCTGGTGGTTGTCGATCCGCTTAGCTTGCCGCTCAGCAAACCCTATTTCCTCGTCTGGCCGCAGCGCTCGCTCAGCCAGCCGGGCAGCGCTGCGCTAATCCACTGGCTCACGCAGCTGGCGGGATAATATACCCACTCGTAGCATCGCCCTTTATGGCGACCTGGAAAAGAAAGGGAGTTCATCAATGACCGCCGATCTCAACTTCTGGCTCACCGCGCTGGTGGTGGGCAGCACCATTTTGCTATGGGCCAGCGCGCGTTTGCCGGAATACGTCACCGCGCTGCTGTTTTTCACGGCGGCGATGTTGCTAAAGTTGGCTCCTGCCAGCAGCATATTCAGCGGTTTTGCCTCGTCGGCGTTTTGGCTGGTGCTCAGCGGATTTGTGCTGGGCGCGGCGATCCGCAAAGTTGGTCTGGCGCAGCGCTGGGCGAACTGGCTGGTGGTGCCGCTTAGCCAAAGCTGGCCGCGTATGATTGCGGGAACCGTGCTGCTGACTTACCTGCTGGCGTTTATTATGCCCTCAAATATGGGACGCATCGCGCTGCTGATGCCGGTGGTGCTGGCGATGGGCGAACGCGCAGGAATCAAAGCGGGCAGCCGCGGCAGTATTGGCCTGGCGCTGGCAGTGGGATTTGGCACCTTCCAGCTCTCCGCCAGTATTTTGCCCGCCAATGTGCCGAATCTGGTGCTGAGCGGCGCGGCGGAGAGCGCGTATCAGCTGCACCTGCAATGGTTGCCGTGGTGGTTGCTGCATATGCCGGTGGTGGGCGTCGTTAAGGGCTTGTTGTTGATAGGTTGCCTGCTGTTTCTGTTTCGCGCGCAGCCCAAAGCGGTCCACCAGCGCGACAGCTTAACCGCGCTTAGCCGCAGCGAATGGCGCTTGATTGGTCTGCTGGCGATCACTTTGCTGCTGTGGATGACCGACAGCGTGCACGGCTTACCGGCTGCGTGGGTGGGATTGGCGGCAGCCTGTATCTGTTTATTGCCGCGCGTAGGTTTTATCTCCAGCGAGGACTTTGCCAGCGGGGTAAATTTCCGCACCTGCATTTACATTGCCGGGATTCTTGGTGTCGCCACGCTGGTAGTGGATTCAGGCCTGGGACGGATGATCGCCAATGCGTTGCTTAACGTGTTACCGCTGCACGAACACCCGTCCTTCAGCAATTTCGCGGTGCTCAATGCGCTGGTGTCACTACTGAATTTCGTGCTCACCGCCAACGGCGTACCGGCGATGGTGACGCCGATGGCGCAAGAACTGGCGAACGCGTCTGGCTTTCCGCTACTCACCGTGATCATGTTGCAGGTGTTTGCCTACGCTACGCCGCTGCTGCCGTATCAGGCATCGCCGGTGGTGGTGGCGATGGGACTCGGCAACGTTCCGGCGAAGGCCGGTTTACAGCTGTGCGCACTGATTTTTCTGCTTAGCGCGGTGTTGCTGTTACCGCTGGATTATCTGTGGTTTCGGCTGCTAGGCTATGCCTGATGTGTTTGCCAGAGATTGCCTATGCCAGCCAATAATGATTGGGTTGATTTTCGTCGTGATGATGAAACCGGAATTGAAAGCGTCAACGCGCACTTTCGCGGACACGCTTACGATCCGCACGATCACGACGAACTGCTGGTGGGCGTGACGCAACAAGGTTTGCAACGTTTTAACTGCCATCGTTCGCTGCACACCAGCACGCCGGGCCGGGCGATTTTGATTGAACCGGGTGCGGTACATGATGGCCATGCGCCGGACGCCGAGGGTTTCACTTACGTGATGCTCTATCTGCCGCAAAGCTGGGTGGCGGAAATGATGCAGCGTCGCGGCTTGGGTGATGTGTCGAATATCGAAGGCGCTTTCCGCCACACGTTGACTGACGATGCGCTGTTAGCCAGCGCCATTCAGCAAGCCTGGTTTGCCGTGCATCAGGGCGAAGGGCGGTTGGCGCGCGATCAAAGCCTCGATCATTTGCTCACCCTGCTGTCACGCCATCTGGATACCAAACCAAGCCTGCAGCACAGCGAAGCGATGCGTCAGATGCAGCTGCTGCGCGACTATCTGCACGATTTTATGGCGCAGGATATTGGTCTGGATGAACTGTCGCGCCTTTCCGGCATTGATCGATTTCGCCTGACGCGCCAGTTTAAACAGGCGTTCGGCCAATCGCCGCATGCCTATCTGGTGCGTTTGCGTTTGCGCAGCGCGCGCACGTTGCTGGCGCAGGGCATTGAGCCGGTGCAGGTGGCGGCGCAGGTTGGATTTGCCGATCAAAGTCATTTGGGCCGTTGGTTTCAGCGCGCCTATCGCATGACGCCCGCCGCTTATCAACGTCAGTGCACAAACGTTCTATACGCTTCCCCACCTGCTCTTAGATGATGAGGTTTTCGTTGTCATTGGAGAGTTGTTGCAGATGTTTGATACCAAAATCGCCCTGATCGTACGTGATGATTTAGCCACCTGGCAGCGCCTGAATGTGGTGGCGTTCCTCGCTACCGGCGTGGCGTCCGCCGCCCCCGAGATGATGGGCGAACCTTATATTGATGCCAAAGCGCGACAGTACGGCAACATGGCGGGCCAGCCGATGCTGGTGTTTGCCGGGGATTTGGCCGGTTTGCAGCGTGCGCACCGTCAGGGACTGGAGCGCGAGTTAACCATTATTCCTTACGTGGAAGCGATGTTTTCCACCGGTCACGATGCGGCGAACCGCGAAGTGTTTATGGCGGAGGATGCTGATCATTTGAATCTGGTCGGCATTGCGCTGCGCGGCCCGAAGAAGGCGGTGGATAAGGCGATTAAGGGATTGGCGTTGCACGGGTAAAGCACGTTTTCCCTCACACTAACCCTCTCCCGCGGGCGGGAGAGGGCCAGGGTGAGGGCGCTATTAAACAAACTTATCCGCCGCGCTCAGCAACAAATCTTCCCGCCCACGCAGCGCCAGCAGCTCCAGCCCAATCGGCAATCCTGCGGCGCTGAATCCCGCTGGAATGCTGATCGCCGGCGCGCCGGTCACCGCTGAAATCAGCGCGTTGCTGCCTTCCTGCATCTCACCGTGCTTAACCGGCGCACGGCGCACTACCGGATAAGCCAACAGATTGATCTGCTGCGCGGCGAAAAATTCAGCCAGCTGCAAATACAGATCGCGCTGACGCTGCTGCACCCGCCGGTAACCTTCACTCTCAACGCCCGGATGCTGGGCCCGCGTGGTAAACACCGTTTCCAGCTGCGGATGATAGCGCCCGGACGCCACCACTTCCGCCAGCGTGCGGACCTGCGCCTGCGATTTATTCGCCAGATACGCCGCCAGCGCAGCGGCAAATTCGTAGCCGATGATATTGGCGTCGGCGGCCAACGTCTCCAGCTGCGGATAACTCACCTCACGCGGCGCGAAATCCGCCAGTGCCGCGCGAACCGCCTGATTAATCTCGTCTTCATCGGCTGCAAACCCTTCCAGCCAGATGCCGATGCGCAGCGGCTCATCGCTCTCCGCAAACTGTTGTCCGCTAAGAATTTCAGACGCTAAACGTAAATCCGCCGCCGACCGCGCCAGCGGGCCGGGAATATCCTGAGTTGGCGACAGCGGCACAATGCCGTCGGTGCTGATTGCACCGCGCGTCATGCGCAGGCCAAAAAGATGGTTAAACGCCGCCGGAATGCGCACCGATCCGGCGGTATCGCTGCCGATCGCCAGCGGCACGTAACCGGCTGCGACCGCCACGGCGGAACCGCTGCTCGATCCGCCCGGCGAGCGGCCTTCAACCCACGCATTATGGGTAAATCCGCTTAACGACGACGCGCCGGTAATGCCCGCCGCCAGCTCATGCATGGCGGTTTTGCCGATCAGAATCGCGCCTGCCTTTCTCAGTCGGGTAACCAGCGGCGCATCGTCGCTGGCAATAACCTCACGCAGCAGCACCGAACCGGCGCTGGTTGGCCAGCCCTGCACTTCGATATTGTCTTTAATCAGAACCGGAATACCTTCCAGCGGTCCCGCCGCCTCGCCGCGCTGACGACGCGCATCGCTGGCGTCCGCTGCCGCTAAGGCTTGTTCGGCAAACAGCCAGGTGATGGCGTTGTAGCGCGGTTGATCCACCTCGCCAATGCGCTGCAGCGCGAAGGTAGCTAACTGGCGCGCGCTCACCGTGCGCTGGGTCAGCGCCTGATGTAAATCGTTAATCGAAGCGGTGGGATAATCAGCGTATTGCATTAGGTTAATTCTCCAGCGGAATCCATTGTCCGTCGCGCGTGACGCGTCCGCACGCGCTGCCATTAAAGTGGGTGCTGAACCAGATTGCCTGATGTTGTGCGCACCAGTCCACCACCCGTTGCCGTGAAGTGACCGCCAGCGCTTTATCCTCGCAAAACAGTGAGTTCCAGTACGGATACTGAAACTGAATGGCATTATGCATCACGTCGCCGGCAAAGATCGCCGATTCACCGGCGCTTTCCAGCACAATCGATGCATGATCAACGCTGTGACCGGGCGTGGAGAAATAGCGCAGCACGCCAGCAAACAAAGGTGAATCCTGCACGTTGATAGTCTCAAGCTGGCCGCTCCCGATCAGCGGCAGAATACTGTCGCGATAGAGCTCCTGCGCCGCCGGATTCTGTTGACAGTGCGCCAGTTCCCGCGCCGAGCAGATATAGCGCGCATTCGGGAACATCGGCAGCCATTCGCCATCACGCTGATGCGTATTCCAGCCAACGTGATCGGTATGAATATGCGTCATCAGCACCAGCGTCACTTCGGCTGGATCAACGCCCGCCTGCGCGAGGTTTGCGGCATACGGCGTATTCAGCTGGTGAAACAGCGGCTTGTTATCGCGATTGCGGCCGTTGCCGGTGGCGGTATCGATAATGATGGTGTGTTCACCGGTGCGCACCACCCAGCTATGAATCGACATTTCGGCGGGCTGCTCAGCTAATTCGTCACTCATTTCCGCGCGATGTGGCGTAAACAGCACGCCCAGCGGGAAGGCAGCGGTTTGTTCGCTCACTTTGGTAATCAGGCAATCGCCGACGCGAATCGTCATGAGGAGCTCCTAAAGTTTTTTGGTAGCAGGGAAGAAGCCTCACTATACTGGCGGCACGATCATTATTTAAATCGATTAGAATCATGCAAAGCATCAACGAAAATGATTTCTTGCGCATCGACCTGAATTTGCTGGTGGTGTTGCTGGTGATGTACGAGGTGCGCAGTGTCACGCAAGCGGCAAATCGGCTCTATCTCGGACAACCGGCAGTGAGCGCGGCGTTAAAACGGCTGCGCGAGATGTTTGACGATCCGCTATTTGTGCGCGCTGGATCGGCAGCTGCAATAACAAGGTGTAGCGCGGCGCGTGCGCTATGTGACGCCAAATTTCTCCGCGTTGCCGATGCTGCTTAAGCGTTTGCCGCTGTTCGCTACGGTGCCGCAGGGTTTGGTACCATCCTGGTGCGATTTGTATGACCTGAGCGCCGCGCCAGTACCGGTCAATATGCCGGATTATGAAGTGTCGCTGCTGTGGCATAACGCGCGCAGCGAAGATGCCGCCAACCGCTGGCTGCGGGAGAGGCTGCGCGGGCTGATAAAGAGTAAGCCGCTTTGATGAGGTCGCCATAAATGGCGACCTGCACGTTTACCACGGCACCACACGCCCTAAATAATCCAGATAATGAATTCCGCGTCGCCCAGCGTAGCTTTCCATAGTGTTCAGCAAGTTCGGAATGCTCTCCTCAATGGTCAGGCGCGCTTCCGGGCCGCCCATATCGGTGCGCACCCAGCCGGGTGCCATCAGCAATAGCGTGCGCTCGCCGCCGCTACGTGCGGCGAAGCTGCGCATAAACATATTTAGCGCCGCTTTGCTGCCGCGATACACCTCGTAGTTACCGTTGGTGTTGTTGGTCAAACTGCCCTGGCCAGATGACATCACCGCAATAGTGCCGCTGGGCGTAACGCGATCTTTAAAGGTTTCAATCACCCGCAACGGGCTTAGCGCGTTAGTCACCATCACGCGGGTGAACTCTTCGGTGGAAACATCGGCGATGGTTTCGCGGTCATCATTTTTCACCCCTGCGTTGACGAACAGCATATCGAACTGCCAATCCGCTAGCCGCGTATGCAGCGCTGCGACCTGTTCCGGTTCATTGATATCCACGCTTTCCACCGTCAACTGTGCGGGGAAGCGATCGACCAGTTGTTGTAAATTCCCTGTCGAGTTTTCACGTCCGGTGGCGACCACCTGAAAACCGCGCTGCAGCATGGTTTCCGCCAGTGCCAAACCCAGGCCACGCGATGCGCCAATCAGTAATATCTTCATGTTGTTCTCCTTGGTGTTTGCGATAAGAAGAGTGTAGCGCCGGGTTAGGGCAGGCGGAACGCGCAGCACTCGCAGTATTAACCTGCGCCAAACGCCTTGTCTCAAAGTGCGCAATAGGCGAGGATAAAGCGTATGAATGATGCCGATTTGAATCTGTTAATTGCTTTGGATGCACTGCTGATTGAAGGCAGCGTGATTGGCGCTGCGCGTCGCTTGAGCTTGAGCGAATCGGCGATGAGCCGCACGCTGGGACGCTTACGTGCCACCACCGGCGATGCGCTGTTAGTGCGCGCCGGACGTAACATGGTGCTGACACCTTATGCCGAAGCGATTCGCGAGCGCACGCATCACACGGTACGCGAGGCGCGTGCGGTGTTGAGCCCGACGGCGCAGTCGCTGGATCTGCATCAGCTAGATCGCTGCTTCACCCTGCGCACCAATGAAGGGTTCGTCGAAGCCTTTGGCAGCACGCTTATCGCTGCCGTGGCGCAACAAGCGCCGCACGCGTGGCTCAGTTTTGTGCCCAAGCCGGAGAAAAGCGCGCGCGATTTGCGCGAAGGCAACATCGATCTGGAGATTGGCGTCCTGGGCAATATGGGCCCGGAGATTCGCCTGCAGGCGCTGTTCCGCGATAGCTTCGTTGGCGTGGTGCGCGCCGGGCATCCGCTCACGCAGCGGCTGAATATCACCCAGTTCGCCGCTTTTGGTCATATCGTGGCGTCACGGCGCGGTGAGCTTGGCGGGCCGATTCACGATGCGCTACAGCAGGCAGGATTAACCCGCAAGGTGGCGGCGGTGGTAGCGGCATTCTCCAGCGCGGTGGCGCTGGCGCAGGAATCGGATCTCGTCGCGTTGGTGCCGCGTTCGCTGTTTCTGCATCATCCGTTGATCAAAAACAGCACCCACTTAGCGATGTTTGAACTGCCGTTCGCCACGCCAGAAATGACCGTGTCACAACTGTGGCATCCGCGACTGGAAAATGACGCGGCGCATCATTGGTTACGCGGCGTGGTAAAAAAGGTTTGTCAGCCGCCGCGCACCGAACCACGCCACACTACATCGGCCTGATACAGCAGGCTGTCGTGCTGCTGTTCAACTTGCGGCGTGAAGCCGGTTTCCTCCTGCTCGGTTTGTATCAACCATTTCACCGCGTCCTGTGCGAACTGCTCAACCGGCTGGGAAAACGTGGTGAGATTGTAGGAGGACCAGCCGGCCTGCGCGATGTTGTCGTAACCGATCAAACAGAGATCTTCCGGCACGCGCAGCGCAAAGCGGTGGCGCGCTTCATCCATAAAGCCGCAGGCCACCAAATCGGTGACGCAAAACACGCCGTCTGGGCGCTGATGACGCGTCAGCAAGCGGTGCGCCAGAATCTGCCCACTCTCGTACGAAGTGGTACCAAAACGTTCGATGGTCACGGTTAATCCCGCCCGTTCGGCCGCCAGCACAAAGGTGTCTTCGCGCTTTTTCAGGCTCGGCGTGCCCGCCAGCGAATTGGCAAACGCCAGATGCTGACAACCGGCGCGCTGAAACGCCATCACCGCCGTTTGCGCGGCGCTTTCGGCATCGAGATTGATGCTCAGCGAGCCCGGCAGCGATTCGTCGCGGTTGATCAAAATGATGCGCTGGCCGTGTTTATAGCATTGGCGCGTGATGGTGCGATCCGGCATGCCGGAGAGAATGATTGAGGCATCGGCGCGGAAATTAATCGCCTGCTGCAATGCCGCCGAAACGCTGTTATCCGAGCGATCGGTGTTGATCAGCATCGCCACTTTGCCTGCTTCCTGCAAAAACTGCGTCAGCCAGCGCACCAGACTGGCGCGATAGGGCGTGGCGATTTCCGAGACGATCAGGCAGACAATGCTGCTGCGATTGCGCACCAGACCGCGCGCCAGATGATTGACGTGATACCCCAACTCTTCCGCCGCCTTCATCACCCGTTCTCGCGTTGCCGGTGACACGCTGGCGCCCGGCGTAAACGCGCGCGACACCGCTGAGCGCGATACGCCCGCGCGTTCAGCGACATCCTGCGCGCTCACCACCGCTTTCTCATGCTGCATGTTCAACACCTCTTCACAATCTGGCTGCAACTGAGTCTGCCTCAGATTGCAAAGCTGTGCAAACTGCTTAAGATCTCATTTGTTGCATTTTTGTGACATCGCCTAACAATTGCGCAGCTTGGTGTTTGACAGGACATTTCTTGTTCATTACTACTTTGCACACACGTGCAAGAAAAGGTGCCAATGAAGCACCAACCCTACAATCCAGGAGAACACTATGCGAGTCACCTCAATGGCCATCGCGCTATCCCTCTGTTGCACTGCCATACCTTTTGCCGCTTCGGCGGCGGGCAATCTGAACATGGTCTGCTCCGCCGATGTGGTGGTGTGCGAGCACATGACCAACATCTTCAGCAAGGCACATCCGGATATCAAAGTCAGCATGGTGCGCCTCTCGGCGGGCGAAGCTTATGCGCGCCTGCGCAGCGAAGCACGCAATCCGCGCACTGATATCTGGTGGGCCGGCACCGGCGATCCGCATATGCAGGCGGCGGAAGAGGGGCTGACGCAGCCGTACAAATCGCCGCTGCTCGATCAGCAGCAGGATTGGGCGCAGAAGCAGGCGGAAAACTCTCATTACCGCACGGTGGGCATCTACGCCGGCGCGCTCGGTTGGGGCTATAACACCAAATTACTGGCGTCGAAAAAGCTAAAAGAGCCGAAATGCTGGGCCGATCTGCTGGACCCAAGCTTCAAAGGGGAAATCCAGATCGCCAACCCGAACTCGTCGGGCACGGCGTACAACACGCTGGCGACGCTGGTGCAGATCATGGGTGAAGATCAGGCCTTTGATTACCTGAAAAAACTCAACGCCAATATTTCGCAGTACACCAAATCCGGCTCGGCGCCGGTGAAATCGGCGGCGCGTGGCGAAACCACCGTGGGCATTGTGTTTATGCATGATGCGGTGGCGATGGAAGTCGACGGTTTCCCAATTAAGACCGTGGCGCCCTGCGAAGGCACCGGCTATGAGATTGGCTCAATGTCGATTGTTAAAGGAGCGCGCAATCTCGCGAACGCCAAAGTCTGGTACGACTGGGCGCTGAGCGCCGAAGCACAATCGCATATGAAAGAGGCTAAATCCTTCCAGCTGCCGTCGAACCGCAACGCGGAGATTTCAGAGTACGCGCCGCGCTTTGAGAACATCAAACTGATCGATTACGACTTCAAGACCTACGGCGATTCGGCCAAACGTAAAGCGTTACTGGGACGTTGGGATAAAGAGATTGGTGCCAGCGCGCAGTAACAGAATTTGCGCACACCGTAGCGTGGCAATTTATTGCGCGTTGTTCGTCGGTGCATGCGGTTCGAATGTTGAAAAGCAAAGACGCGCGAGAAATCGCGCCGCTACGCATACGTGCACGCAATGACGTTTTGGGGGATTGGATGAATGCAAATAATCGTCGTCTGACAGGCGCGCTGCTCATCGGCGCAGTGGCGTTACTGCTGCTGCCGTGGTTCAGCCTGGAAGCCGGTTTCTTCAGCCGCGGCTGGTTAACCAGCCTGTGGAGCGATAGCGCCAACGCGCCTGCGTTGTGGCAAGTGGGCGAACATCCGTGGCTCATCATCGCCATCGCGCTGTTTGTGCTGTGCGCTGGCTGCGGCCTCCTGCCGGGCGCGGCGCGCAGCCGTTTGCTGCTGCTGTTCAGCGCACTTGGCGTGCTGTTCCTCATCATCGAAGGTCACGCCATTGGCTACAGCGGCTGGAGCTGGCTGTGGCTGGAAAACCGCTTCGGCACGCTCGCATCCGGCCAGCCGGCAATGGGCGCAGGTGCGCTGCTGTTGCTGACCACTTTTCTGCTGCTGTTCTCCTTCGCGCTGGCTGAACGCGGCGTGATGAAAGGCGACGCCTTTGTGGTGGCGTCGCTGGTGCTGCTCACCGCGCTGGTGAGCATCTTTGTGCTCTATCCGGTGCTGAGCATGTTTGTGGTGTCGGTGCAGGACGTAGACGGCAGCTTCAAACCGGATGGCTTAATCAGCAACATTCAGGATCCGTCGATCTGGAGCTTGTCCTGCTTGTCGGGCGGCACCTGCGGCACCGCATGGCGCACGTTGTGGCTGGCGCTGATGACTGCCGCCGGATCAACGCTGCTCGGTTTGGCGTTTGCCTTAGCCGCTACGCGCACGCCGCTGCCGTTTAAGAAAGCGCTGCGCATGCTGACCATTTTGCCGATCATCACGCCGCCATTTGTCATTGGTCTGGCGCTGATCCTGCTGTTTGGTCGCTCCGGCGTAGTGACGGAACATCTGGCGGCGCTGTTTGGCATCGAGCCGGGCCGCTGGCTATATGGCTTAACCGGCATCTGGATTGCGCAGGTGCTGTCGTTTACGCCGATCGCGTTTCTGGTGCTGATTGGCGTGGTGGAAGGTGTTAGTCCGTCGCTGGAAGAGGCATCACAAACGCTGCGTGCCAATCGCTGGCGCACCTTTACGCGCGTCTCGCTGCCGCTGATGGCGCCGGGTTTAGCCAACGCTTTCCTGATTGGCTTTATCGAAAGCATGGCCGATTTCGGTAATCCGATGGTGCTGGGCGGCAGTCACGGCGTGCTCTCCACGGAGATCTTCTTCTCGGTAGTTGGCGCGCAGAACGATCCAAGTCGTGCGGCCGTGCTGGCGATGATTCTGCTGTGCTTCACGCTGACGGCCTTTGTGCTGCAGCGCTGGTGGCTCGGCGGTAAAAACTTCGCCACCGTCACCGGCAAAGGCGACGGCGGCAAACATGTGCAGCTGCCGCGCGTGCTGCGCTTTGGCGTGTACGGCATGGTGATTCCGTGGGGCCTGTTCACGCTGGTGATCTACGGCATGATTGTGGTCGGCGGCTTTGTGCAGTCGTGGGGATTGAATGATGCGCTGACCATCGAGCATTACGTGCGCGCCTTTGGCGTCAGCTTCAGCAACGGGCACCTGCTGTGGAGCGGCGTTGCGTGGAACTCGTTCTGGACCACGCTGGAGATCGCGCTGATTGCCGCGCCGCTGACGGCGATTGTCGGCCTGCTTACCGCATGGCTAATTGTGCGTCAGAAGTTTGCCGGTCGTCAGACCTTCGAGTTCCTGCTGATGCTGAGCTTCGCCATTCCCGGCACGGTGATCGGCGTGAGTTATGTGATGGCCTATAACCTGCCGCCGCTGGAGATCACCGGTACCGCGATGATCCTGGTAGCCTGCTTTGTGTTCCGCAACATGCCGGTCGGCGTGCGCGGCGGCATCGCGGCGATGAGCCAGCTGGATAAAAGTCTGGATGAAGCGTCATTAACGCTCGGGGCTAACAGCTTCCGCACGCTGCGCAAAGTGGTACTGCCGCTGCTGAAACCTGCCATCAGCGCCGCGCTGGTCTACGCCTTCGTGCGTGCCATTACCTCAATCAGTGCGGTGATCTTCCTCGTGAGCGCGCAATACAACATGGCAACCTCTTACATCGTCGGGCTGGTGGAAAACGGCGAATACGGTGTGGCGATTGCTTACTCAACCGTCTTGATTGTGGTGATGCTGCTGATCATCGGCATGTTCCAGTGGCTGGTGGGCGAACGGCGTTTGCGCCGCGTGGCCCGTCCGGTCGATATTGCGGTGCCGCCCGCAACAACCTCATTAACGCAGGAGAGAGCCGTATGACACGCGTAACCGCTGGATCTGTGGTGTTTGAACACGTCTCGAAACGCTTTGCCGGATTTGATGCCATTCCCGATCTCTCGCTGACGGTGGAGCCCGGCACGCTGGTAACGCTGCTGGGTCCGTCCGGCTGCGGCAAAACCACCACGCTGCGCCTGCTGGCCGGGCTCGAGCATCCCAGCGCCGGGCGCATTTTGATTGGCGGCAAAGATGTCACCAACTTGCCCGCCAATGAGCGCGACGTGGCGATGGTGTTTCAGTCTTACGCGCTGTTCCCGCACATGAGCGCGCTCGACAACATCATGTATGGCTTGCAGTCGTCGGGCATGAATAAACGTGAAGCGCAGGACCGCGCGCGCGAAGGGTTGAAGCTGGTGGGCCTCGAACATCAGGGCCAGCGATTGCCGTCTGAGCTCTCCGGCGGGCAGCAGCAGCGCATTGCGGTGGCGCGCGCGCTGGTGCTGGAGCCGCAGGTGCTGCTGCTGGATGAACCGCTCTCGAATCTCGATGAGCGTTTGCGTCGCCGGGTGCGCACCGATATCCGCGATCTGCAACAGCGACTCGGCTTCACCGCGGTGTACGTCACGCACGATCAGGAAGAGGCGCTGGCGGTCTCCGATAAGATTATTGTCATGAAAGAGGGGGATATTGCACAGCAGGGCGCGCCGGAAAGTCTTTATCACGCGCCGAACTCGGTGTTTATCGCCGACTTTATGGGCGAGGCCAATATCCTGCCGTGCGAAGTGGAGCAGCTTGATGGCAGCGAAGCGCTGGTGCGACTCGGCAGCCAGCGCTATCGCGTGCGCGGCAACGGCCTGAAAACCGGCGCAGCACAGCTGTCGGTGCGACCGCAATTCATCACCCTGCGCGGAGAAGGCGCAGGTGCACTGCGCGGCGAAGTGACGCACAGCACGTGGCTCGGCGACCATATCGAATATGAAGTCGCCACCGAATTGGGTTCACTGTTTATTGTCGATGCCGAGATGGAGCAGCAGTTGCCGCTGGCCTCGAACGTCGCGATTGATTTTAAACCTCAGGGTTTGGCCCTGATTGCCGGTTAATGTAAGGATGGATGATGAGTGAATTAGACAATGACCCGCTGTTATCGCGCCTGATTCTGGCGGAGAAGGTGGCACGCGCCGGCGGCGCGAAGGCGCTGGAGTATTTCCATCAGCGTGAAACCTTGGTGGTGGAGACCAAATACGATTTGCAGGATGTGGTGTCGCGCGCTGACCGCGAAGTGGAGCAGATGATCGACCAGCAAATTCGCGCGCAGTTTGCCGACGACGGTTTCCTCGGCGAAGAGTACGGATTGCAGGAAGGTTCATCGGGTTATACGTGGGTGGTCGATCCGATCGACGGCACCAGCCCGTTCCTTAACGGCATGCCGAACTGGTGCGTGTCCGTGGCGGTGCTGCATGACGGCGTGCCGGTGATTGGCGTGATTTTCGCGCCCACTTATCAGGAGTGTTACGTGGCGGCGATGGGTCAGGGTGCCACGCTCAACGGCAAGCGCTTGCAGGTGGATGCGTCGCGCACGCTGCAAAACCACGTCACCGGTTTTGGTGCCAACAGCCACGTCAGCCCGGATGAAGTAGGGAAAATCCTCGCATCGCTGCTGGCGGCAGGGGGGAATTTTATCCGCATTGGGTCCGGCGCATTGATGCTGGCGTGGGTCGCGGCTGGGCGCGTGGTCGGTTATTACGAACCGTACATGCATGCGTGGGATTGCCTGGCCGGTTATTGCCTGGTGAAGGAAGCGGGCGGCTGGTATCACCCGTTCAATACCGAAGGTGAACGATTGTTGAAAGGCGCACAGGTATTGGCGGTTGCGCCAGGCGCGGAAGCCGATTTGAAGCGGATTGCCGGGTTGTGATGTTGGTTGCGGTCGCCATTGAATGGCGACCTTCTATCAAACCAGAATAAATTCCCGGTAACCCGACCAAATCACATAGATGGCGAAATAAACAAAAATCAACGCCGAAGCAAGATAGGAATACTTCAACAAACGCTGCCCCAGCAGCTTGCCGCCCATGCTCCCCACCAGGCACAGCACGCAGGTCCACACTACGCCCGCAATAAAGAAGCCGCCAAGAAACGATGAGGTTGCCGCCGCGCTGCCGTGTCCCATGCGGGAAATCAACGCACCGCCGACGCTGGCAAACCACAAAATTGCAGTCGGCGATGACATCGCCAGCATCACGCCACGACTGAACTCGCGCAGCAGCGATCGATAGGGCTGTTGTTCGGTTTCCGGCAGTGCAGCCTGCTTTTGCAACGCCGCATACAGCATTTTCCCGGCAAACCACAGCAGCATCACACCGCCGCCAATCCACAATATCCAGCGCACGGCGGTGAATTGAAGCACTATCGCCATGCCCGCCAGCGCCAGCACCGCATAGACTAAGTCACCAATGCAGGTGCCAATCCCCAACCAAAAACCGTGAAAATAGCCGCGCTGCATCGCCAGCGTGATCATGGCGATATTGGCGAGACCGATATCAAGGCATAACGACAAACTCAGCAGAAAACCATTTGAAAACTGCAGCATAGCAACGTCAGCATCCCTGGCATGTTAATAAGGCTGTATTAAAGCATGCAGGAAAACGCAGTAATAATAAGAATTACGCATTTGTGCTATTCCGGCTGCCACGTTTGGAGGTAATCGTGCTCTACCGGCGGATAAATCCACGATAATGTGAACACGATCACGCCTGTTCGCCGCGAATCAAAGCAATCCCACTATAGTCGTTATGCGGCCTGCAGCATTAGCCGCAATCACAATAAAAAATCCAACTCTGCGAACGATTTTTATAAAGAACATTCCGATTATGGTGGGTACCACAATGAAAAATCACAATAAAACGGTGTCTGGCGGTATGGCGTCACGTTTAAGCGTGGCATTATCGCTAGCTGTTTTCACATTAGCGGGAAGTGCAATGGCAACTGCAGCGGAACATCATAACCAAACGGCTTTAGTGGGCACATGGACCAGCATCCCGGATGCGCCGTTAGTGCAAAATCCAGGTCATCCCAGCGAAGGTTTATACCGTTTGAAGGTCAATAGCGACGGCACGCTAACGCCGCTCGATTTCATCAAAATGAAAAGCCCATCGTGGATTGTGAAATCGCACGATGGACGTTTTGCCTACACCACTAACGAAGAAAACGCCGGTGCTGTGACTGCGCTGGCGATTGATCACGGCGGCGAAGTGCGCGTGATTAACGCGGTGGATA
Organism: Pantoea leporis; assembly: GCF_028048155.1. Lineage (NCBI taxonomy): Bacteria > Pseudomonadati > Pseudomonadota > Gammaproteobacteria > Enterobacterales > Erwiniaceae > Pantoea > Pantoea leporis. The sequence goes on along the minus strand of NZ_JALMEU010000002.1, from coordinate 586,710 downwards.
GCCACGGCCAGCAGCCGACGCATGCCACCATTAGCCCGGACGGGAAATTCTTGTTTGTCGCCAACTACTCGGTGGCTAAAGGCGGTGCCAGCGTGGCGGTATTCCCGATTCATCACGACGGTTCGCTCGGCGAGCAGGTACAGAATTTCCCGTTCGCCAGCGGCAGCGGGGCGGTGAAAGATCGTCAGGATAGCGGACATGCGCACTCCACCACCTTCACTCATGATGGCAAATACCTTTACGCTGCAGATCTCGGCGGCGACAAACTGCACGCTTATGCCTATCACGCGGGCAACGCTCAGCCGCTGCAAGCGGATACTTCACGCGATGTCACCTTCCCGGCCGGATCGGGCCCGCGTCACATGGTGTTTTCACCGGATGGCAAACACGCCTATGTCACCACCGAAATGGCCGGTGAAGTGGCGGTGTTTGCGGTTAAGGACGATCGTCTGCAGCAGCAATCCAGCGTCAAATTGAATACGGAAAACAGCAGCGCCGAGTACCGCAGCGGCGGCGGCATTATCCTCAGCCCGAACGGCAAGTTTGTGATTGCGGCTAATCGCGGATCGGATAACAGCTTAGTGGTGTTCCGCATTGAGCAGGATGGTTCACTGGGATCGCCGGTGCGCTATAAAGCGGATGGCATTGAACCGCGCGCTTTCGCCTTTGATGCCAGCGGCAAATACCTTTATGTGGCGAACGTGTTTACCAATAACATCACCCTGTTCCATTTCGATGAACAGAGCGGTGTGCTGAAAGCCGCGGGTGAAGTGGCGAAGATTGCCACGCCGACGGATATTAAGTTTTTTAACTGAGTTTTATTGAGGTCGCCATGAATGGCGACCTCGCACCTAATTGGTGCTAATTGCCATTTAACAGTGCGCACGTTGTCGTAGCGGCGCGATTTATCGCGCAATGAATCGCGCCGCTATGTGAATGTGCAGAGCCTAATTAATTTGGCCCACTTCTTGCTTCATACAAAATAACGCCCCAACGATGTGGCAACCCTCTTGTCAATGCAGACAGCGCCGTCTGTAGATCGCTTTTATTCTCTCCGGCCTCCCGGAAACACTCCTGTTTGATCCTTCTCTTTTCAAGAGGTTGCTATGGCTATTAGTCGTCGTTCATTTATCCAGGGTTCAGCCGTTTCGGCATTAGGCTTGGCTGCAGGCGTTGCGCCTCAATTCTCTTTCGCCGCCGACAGCAAAGACGCCATCAAAATCGCCAGTATTCTCGACTTATCCGGCGGGCTCGATATTTACGGTAAGCCGATGTCGAACGCCATTAATCTGGCGGCAGAAGAGATCAACGCGGCGGGTGGTTTATTAGGTCGACCGTTGCAGGTGATTAATTACGATGCGCAATCCAATATGCAGCTTTATGCGCAATATGCGCAGCAGGCGGCGCTGAAAGATAAAGTGGCGGTGGTGCATGGTGGTATTACCTCGGCCTCGCGTGAGGTTATTCGTCCGGTATTGGATCGTTTTCGTTCACTCTATTTTTATCCGGCGCAATATGAAGGCGGCGTGTGCGATCGCAATTACTTCTCATCCGGTTCTACGCCGGCACAAACCGTGGAAAAGCTGGTGCCTTATGCGGTGAAGAAGTGGGGCAAAAAAGTCTACGTGCTGGCGGCGGATTATAACTACGGCCAAATTGTCTCGGCGTGGGTGAAAAAATCGGTACACGATAACGGCGGTGAAGTGGTGACGGTTGAATTCTTTCCGCTGGATGTCACCGATTTTGGTGCGGCGATCTCTAAAATCCAGAGCGCAAAACCCGACATGGTGTGGTCAGCGCTGGTCGGTGGCGCGCACATCTCCTTCTATCGCCAGTGGCATGCGGCTGGTATGAGCGGCAAGATCCCGATTGCCTCCACGGTGTTTGGCGGCGGCAACGAACATATCATTCTGTCGCCGGAAGAGAGCAACGGCATTCTGGTTGCCGCCAACTATATGCAGGAAATCCCCTCGCCGGAAAACAAAGCTTTCGTTGAGCGATTCCATGCGCGCTACGGCGCCAATACGCCGTACATCAGCGACCTGGCGATGGGCGCTTATCAGGGCATGTTGATCTGGGCGGAAGGGGTGCGCAAAGCGGGCGATATCGATCGCATGAAGGTGATCGAGGCACTGGAGTCCGGCGTCACGCTGACCTCGCCGAGCGGCAAGCTGAGCGTGGATCCTGCGACGCATCACTGTTCGCTGGATGTGCATATCGCCGAAGTGGAAAACCATCAGATGAAAATTCTGCAAACCTTCACCGATCAAGCGCCGGTGGATACCGCGATGGTGTGCGATCTGAAGAAAAACCCGCGCGATACCAAACAGTATCAAATTGAGCTGTGACAGGAGCCGCTATGGATCTGTTCATTATCTACGCCATTGAAGTGCTCAATGCCATCGCCGTGCTGGTGATCATGAGCGTCGGGCTGGCGGTGGTGTTCGGCATGATGAAAATCGTCAATATGGCGCACGGCGAATTCATGATGCTGGGCGGCTACAGCGCTATTCTCGCCACCAATCAGTGGGGCGTGCCGATCTGGATCTCGATGCTGGTGATTGCGCCGCTCACTGTGGGGGTGTTTGGCGCGGTGATTGAGCGCGTGATTATCCGTCATCTGTACGGGCGGATGATCGACACCATGCTGGCGACATGGGGGCTGAGTCTGGCACTGATTGGTGCCGCCACCATGCTGTTCGGCAACACCACGCTGGGCATCAGTTCACCGCTGCCCAGCGTCAGCATCGGCAGCTACAGCACCAGCGGTTATTCGCTGTTCATGATTGTGTTTGCGATCGGCTTGCTCGGCGCGCTGTGGTTGTTGCTGCGCTTCACCACTTTAGGTTTGTGCGCGCGCGCCACCATGCAGAATGCGCGCATGGCGGCGGCGCTCGGCAGCAATCCGGGCAAAATCTACAGCCTGACGTTTGGCCTGGGCGCAGCGCTGTCGGGTTTAGGCGGCGCGCTGTTAGCGCCGATTACCGGCGTGATCCCGACCATTGGCGTCAGCTTTATCGCTAAAGCCTTTATCACGGTGATTGGCGGTGGTAGCGCCATCATCGCCGGAACGCTCTCCGCCTCGACGCTGTTCGGCACCATTTCGCAGCTGGTGACCTACTTCTCCACGCCGGTGTTTGGTGCCGTCGCGCTATTGCTGAGCGCCATTGTGCTGCTGCGCTTGCTGCCGCAGGGCATCACCGGACGCTTCTTCAGGAGATCGCTGTAATGAAACTGTTCTCGGAAAAGATCCAGATTATCGTCATCTCACTGGCGATGGTGCTGGTGGCGCTGTGGCTGTCAGGCGCGATTGAGCTCTACACCTTGCTGTCGCTGACGGTGTTTCTGGTGATGGGTTTGTTGTCGCTCAGCCTGGCGTTCATCTGGGGCTACGGCGGCATCCTGTGCTTTGGTCAGGCGGCGTTTTTCGGTTTAGGGGCCTATACCTATGCGATTTGCGCTATCAACTGGGGCGATTCGACCTGGGCGGTGGTGATGGCGGTGCTGCTGCCAACGTTGTTCTCGCTGTTGCTCGGCTATGTGATTTTTTATGGCGGCGTCAGCGATGTCTATCTCGGCGCCATCACGCTGGCGGTGAGTCTGGTGCTGTTTAACTGGGTCAACTCCACCTCCGGCAGCGAATACCACATCGGCGAGGCGTTGCTGGGCGGCTTTAACGGCATTCCTTCGGTGCCGACGCTTAACCTGCCGTTCCAGCCGGATGCGATTTTATCGCCCGAGGCGATCTTTATGGTCACCGCCGGATGTCTGGCGCTGTGCTACGCCTTGCTGAAGTTCGTGCTGCTGAGCCGTTTTGGCAAAACCGTGGTGGCGATTCGTGAGAACGAGCAGCGCGCCGGATTGCTCGGCTATAACGTGCCGGCGCATAAATTGGCAACCTTCGCCATCGGCGCGGCCATTGCCGGACTGGCGGGCTGTTTGTATGTCAACTGGGGTGCCTTTGTCAGTCCCGGCGTGTTTAGCATCAGCCAGTCGGCGCAGATCATTATCTGGGTGATTGTCGGTGGCCGCGGCACGCTGCTGGGTCCGGTGATCAGCTGCGTGCTGTTGCAGTGGATGGTGACGCGGCTGGGCGCGCAGCAAACCGTGGATGTCAACTTAGTGCTCGGCGTGATTCTGGCGGTGTTTGTGTTGCTGATTCCAGGCGGCATTCTGCCAACGTTGCAGCGCCTGCGGCGGCGCAAGCGTCCCGCCGCGCCCGCCAGCCGCGCGCAGGTCAGTGAGGTGAAACCATGACGGCCAACGTGTTACTGGAAACCCGCAAAATGGGCGTCAGTTTTGGCGGCGTGCATGCGGTGAAAGAGGTGGATTTCACCCTACGTGAAGGTGAGTTGCGCTGCCTGATCGGCCCTAACGGCGCAGGCAAAAGCACTTTCTTCAAGATGCTGAGCGGCCAGGTCACGCCAACGCGCGGCGAGTGCCGCTATCGCGAACAGGTGATCTCCGGCAAACGGCCATGGGAAATCGCGCGTTTGGGGATTGGCATTAAAACTCAGGTGCCGAGCGTGTTCGAAGGCTTAAGCGTGCGGGAAAACCTGTGGCAGGCGGCAGCAAATAAGCTGGCGAAAGCGGCGCTGCCGGCGGCGATAGAACAGGTGCTGGAGGATATCGGTCTGGTCGATCTGCAACATGCGGTGCTCTCGGAACTGGCGCATGGTCAGCGGCAGTGGGTGGAGCTGGGGATGATCCTGATCTCCAAACCGCAGCTGGTGCTGCTGGATGAACCGGCGGCGGGTATGACGCATCAGGAAGTGCGCAAAACCGCGCAGCTGATCAAGGCGATTAATCAGCAGAGCACGGTGGTGGTGGTGGAACACGACATGGAGTTCATCAGCATGATTGCGCAGCAGGTGACGGTGTTTAACCAGGGCGCGGTGCTGGCGGAAGGCAGCTTCCGCGAGGTGACGCAAAATCCGCGGGTGAAAGAGGCGTATCTCGGCAATCTGGAGATTAAACATGCTTGAAATTAAAGAGATGGTCTCGGGCTACAACAAGATTCCGGTGCTGAACTTATCCGAGCTGTTTGTCGGCGCGAAGTCGTTTACCGGCGTGCTGGGCCGCAACGGCATGGGCAAAACCACGCTGCTGCGCACCATTATGGGGGAACTGCCGGCCTGGCAAGGCCAGATCGCGCTGAACGGCATCGATATTACCCGTTATCAGGCGCACCAGCGGGCGGTGGCGGGCATCGGTTTTGTACCGCAAGGGCGACAGATTTTCCCGCAGCTGACGGTGGAGGAAAATCTGCGCATGGGCTGCGTGAAACATTTTTCCCGCGCCGGAGAGATTATCGAGCAGATGCTGGCGTATTTTCCGCGCCTGAAACGCCTGCTGGCGCAGCCCGGCGGTGCGCTATCAGGCGGCGAGCAGCAGCTATTGGCGCTGGCGCGCTGCCTGTGCGGCCAGCCGCAGCTGGTGCTGCTGGATGAGCCAACGGAAGGGATTCAACCGAATATCTGCGAGGAGATTATCGAGACATTACGACGGCTGCGGCATGAGATGGATATTTCGATCATTCTGGTGGAGCAGGATATCGAGTTTCTATACGCGCTCTCTGACCAGATTCATGTGATCGAAAAGGGGCAGATTGTGCAGAGGATCGATCCGAAAACCCAGTCGAGCGCCAGCGTGGCGGAACAGTTTTTGGGGTTTCATGCTTGAGCTGTTTTACCCTTGCCCTCACCCTAGCCCTCTCCCGCAGGCGGGAGAGGGGACAGATTGAGCGGGCTCGTATATGGCAGTGTCTCCCTTTCCCTGTGGGAGAGGGCCGGGGTGAGGGCATCAGCGCGCAGCGGACATTGTCCGCCCTGACACAGCACCCGGCAGCATCAGCAAAGCGTTAACCCATCCGCTCGCTTACTGTGAGCTTTCCTCATTCGGGATGCGCATAGGGTGAAGCATGACTGAACAATCATTACTGGCAACGCTTTCTGGTGTCCGGCTGCATATTTTCCATCCTGATTCACAGAGCGTGCGCGCGTTTTGCGCCTCGCTGACGCAGCTGGGCTGTCACGCGCAGCACAGCTGGCCGCCTGCCGCGTCACTCTCCACGGATACGCAGCTGCTGCTGGTGGCGATCGATATGCATCAGCAGCCACTGTTAACCCCGCTGTTTATCAGTGCGCGCGAGAGGGATATTCCCATCATCGCGCTGGCGGATAGCCACAACGCACGGCTGTTTCCGCTACTGCTGCAACTCCAGCCGAATGCCATCGCTGCGCGTGAACTCAATCCGTTTGCCTTGATTGTGCAAATGATTGGCACGCTAAAAACCGTGCGTCACCAGCAGCGGTTGCGTGCGGTACAGCAGGCGCGTCAAGCGCGTAGTGAGCGACTGGCGCAAGCCAAAAGCGTGCTGATGCAAACCTTCGGGCTGGATGAATCGGGGGCGTACCGCTTGATGCGCAGTGAAGCGATGAACACGCGCAGCAGCATGGAATACACCGCCGAGCGCGTGATCACCACGCTACAAAAGTAGCGGCGCGTCCGGCTGCCGTAACAGGCTGCTGGGCGTATAACCAAAGGTTTTGCGGAACGCCAGGCTGAAGTGCGACATATCGCTGAAGCCGTGATCCAACGCCACCTGGGTGACATTGCGCGCTTTGCCTTCGGCGAGAATGCGATGACACGCCTGCAATCGCTCCTGCCAGAGAAAGTTCATCGGCGTGGTGCCGTGCGCGGCAAACACCCGGCTGATAGTGCGCGGAGAGACGTGATGCGCATTGGCGATCTGCGCCACCGACAGCTCTGGCTCCTGCAGGTTGTGACGCAGAAAACTCACTACGCGTGAGTAGAGATCCGGCTTCAGCGCCTCTTCGCTGTGTTGCAAATTGACGCTCACCGAAATCATATTCAGCAGCGTGTTGGCAAACTGCTCGGCCAGAAACGGGTTCTCGCGGTCGGGATTAAACACGAACGCTTCCTGCAGCAGCAGCTTGAGCGATGCCATGCCGGGGCGCGTGAGATCCAGCGTTTTGCCTGCCAGTTTGGCGGTGGCAGGCGCTTCCTTCTCCATGATGTGACGTGGCAGATGCACGATATTGATCGCCACCTTCTCCATCGCAAAATCAAACGGCGTGGCAGCATCGTAAATCACCACATCGCCGGCGCTGACGCGTGATTGATGGCCATTCTGCCGCAGCGTGCCGCTGCCGGCGCAGACGTAGCCCAGATAGAAATCGTGATTAGGATGGCGGCGGATGCATTCTGCTGTGCGTTGCCACATCAGCGCGGTATGCGATACGTGATTGGCAATATCCATGTGACCGAGCATCGAATAGGCAAAGCTGCCGGAAAATGTGCCTGAATGCATCTGTCGCGCTTGTGCGTTGATCAGACGCGAGCACACCGCATCACGCCAGGCATCGAAGCGATGACGGTTATCAAGATCGTCGGTGGTGAAAAGCTCTTTCATATCAGCATCCCCTAAACATGGCGAAAAAGGGCGGAAGTCAGGAAGTTGAAGCAAGTTTCAGGCCATGAGCGGGTGAAATGACCGCCCCGAAGCTATCGGGGCGGCAAACAACGCAGATTTATAACGCAGGATGCTGATTATGCCAGTCGGTGACCTGCTGGAAGGCCCACGCGCCCTGAATCATGGTGGTTTCGGCGAAATGTGCTGCCACCAACTGGAAGCCAATCGGCGCGCCGCCTGCGGTTTTGCCGCACGGCAGGCTGATGGTGGGATGACCGCTGGCATCGAATGCACTGGTATAGCGCAGCACGCCGTTAAACAGTGCCTGATCGCTACCAAAACGGGTCATGGTGTCCCAGGTCAATCCGGCATACGCGGTAGCGGGTGCCAGAATCAGATCAACCTGAGTAAAGAGCGCTGAGATATCGCCGCGCAGCGCCGCACGGCTGAGTAGCAAACGTTGATACTCCAGCGCGGTGACGCTAAGACCGAGATCCAGCAGACCAGCGAGGCCCGGACCGTAGTGATCTTTCTGCGCCGGATAGGTCTCTTCATGCGCCAGCGCGGTTTCCACGGCGCAGAGTGCGCTCCACTCGGCGGCGGCTTTTTCGGTATCGGGCAAGGTGATATCTACCAGCGTCGCGCCGAGCGAACTCAAGGTGGCGATCGCGGATTGCAGCGCAGCACGCGTCTCCTCGTCGACTTTCTCCAGCGCCCAGCTTTTATCAACACCGATACGCATCTTGCTTATGCCGCGCGTCATCAGCGCCAGATAATCGGGCACCGGCTCGCTGCTGGAGGTGGAATCTTTATCATCGCGACCGGCAATCGCCTGCAACATGGCGGCGGCATCGGCGGCGTTACGTGCCATCGGGCCGATATGATCCAGTGATGCCGCCAGTTCACAGGCACCGTGACGCGTGACGCGGCCCCACGTCGGTTTAATGCCGGTCAGGCCGTTGGCGTTGGAGGGAAAACGAATCGATCCGCCGGTATCGGTGCCAATTGAGCCGAAGCATAACCCTGCGGCGGTGGCGACGCCGGATCCGCTGGAGGAGACGCCGGTCCACAGCGCATTGTTCCACGGATTATTGGGCCGGGTGATATCAGGATGGTGATCGGCGAAGGCGCTTTCGGTTTGCGTCAGTTTGCCGAGAATCACCGCCCCCGCCGCGCGGAAGCGCTCCACCACGGTGGAGTCTTCGGTTGGGTAACGATCTTTGTGGATGATCATGCCGTGGCTGGTGGGCGCGTCTTTGGTCCAGATCAGATCTTTCAGCGCGATCGGCACGCCGTGCAGCGGACCGCGCATTTTGCCCTGGGCTATTTCAGCATCGGCTTCGGCCGCCTGTTGCAGTGCACTATCGCGCATCACGTAGAAGTAGCTGTGTAAGTCGCGATCGAGCGTATCAATGCGCGTCAGCAGGGTTTGCGTGACTTCTACCGAAGAGATTTCGCCCGACTGAATCAAGCGGCCAATTTCCAGCAAGCTTTTGTAATGCAGATTATCCATCGTGACCTACCTCGTGAGTGAGAGATGTGTTGATGAATAACCTAAGTCACTGCGTGAAGTGCGGCTGTGTTTAGGCGGACAAATGGTATGTCAGAACTGCCAATGCATTTCCCTCACCCCAGCCCTCTCCCGCAGGCGGAAGAGGGAGCAGACGGTGCACAATCGGTTCCCTCTCCCGTTTATGGGAGAGGGTTAGGGTGAGGGCAAAAACCATTAAAGCCGCTGAACATTTCGCCGATAACTCTCAGGAATAGTACACAACGAGGATTATTTTCATGCTAAATGGGATTGGCAGCAGCGTACTGAGAAATTTAATCGCATCGAATGCGGTGGTGACGCCGGCGATGAACAACAAATCCTCGCAAAACGCTCTGACGGCGGAAGCGTCGACCAAAGTCATCTTTAGCGAGGCGAGTGACGCCATCGCCGCGATCTACAAAATCGAGCCCGCGCAGGTCAAGAGTTCCGTCGATGTCACCAGCAGCTTGCAAGCGCAGCTCAACGGTGCCGCGCACGCCAGCGGCGTCGGCATGAACGGTCTCGGCAGCACCTTATTGAGTAATCTGGCCAGCCATCGCGGCGACGTAACCTTAAGCGTGCCAGCGACGCAAGCGCTGAACGGCGCGCAGAGCAGCAGCCAAAGTGCGCTGGCGCTGACCATCACTACCCAATCTGGTGTGCAGGTGAGTTTGCAGATGACGCGTCAACAGGGCGGCATGGTGGTGGAGCTGAAAACCAGCGGCGGCCAGCTCAGCAACGTTGAAGCGGCGGCGATGGGTCAGCTATCCACCGGTTTGCAGAAGGCGCTGGATGGCCTGGATGGCAGCACCACCAAACTCGATATCAGCGATCTGATGAAGTTCGACACTTCAGTGTTGAAAAGCGTCGATTTGAAGACCGATCTGCGTAATGGCAATAACGTCACGCAGTCGCTGAACTTGCATGCCGACGATCAGGCACGCTGGCTCGGCTTCCACAACGGCGATGTCAGCATCAAACTCGATACCGATGTTTCGAAACTGACGCAGGCGGGCAGCGCGGCACAGCAGGCAGCGGCGCTGGATCAGTGGAGCAGCAAATTTGATCAGGCCGCTTCGCGCGGTCACGGCGATAGCGACATGTTGACGCTGTTTAAAGACAGCTTCCGCGCGCTCAATACCACCGAAGGCAGAGCGGCTGAAAGCATCAATACGCAGCGTGTGAAGTCGATTGATGCCAATGCGGCGAAGAACGGCGCAATCAGCGGACTGGCGGACTTCTCGGCGAGCTATCAGCAGACGCCGGTTTCCGGTAATCCGTATAAGCCGGAAGAGCAAGACACCTTCTCCCTGAACGTGGCGCAGAAAACCGCTACGCAAACGCATGGTGATACCCAGGATTTGACCCAGCAAACGCTGTTTAAACTCAAGGCCAGCTTCCACACCGCGCTGGATTCTGTCTCAGCGGCGAAGCTGACCGAACAGAAGTCGTCGCAAAACTATAAGTATCATTTGATCGATGATGAAGAGCGCAGCCAGACCTCGGTGACGCAGAATAAGAAAGGGGATTTGACCGCGAATTATGCGCAGCAGCTAACGCAAAATGAGACGGTGAAAACCTATCAGCTGGCGAAGTTGATCGATAGCGTGCAGATTCCGCATAGTGTGAAGAGCGAATCCACCCGCAGTTTCGCTGCCGCGCAGTTTGATGCGCAATTAAATAATTAATATTTCGCGCCGCTACATTATTTGCGGAATTAAACTTTTCTTAGCGTTATTTGATCTTAAGAATTACTCACTGCTTTTTAATACTCGCTAATTGCCTGCAGCGCCGCCGCTAGCCTATTGTTGTGCTTCAATAAATCCATAGCTTAATAATGGCAACGCATTGCCGGATATAGCATAACCGCGCTATTTACTTGCTTTAACCCCGCTGATTATCATCGCTTTCAATCCGTTATTCATTCCACGGCCTGCTGAGTTTTTCAGTGCAGGCTTACACTTCGCTGTGCAGTAAAGTGAAATCAGCTATGACGCAAAACAGTGACGAGATTATTAACCGCGCAGCGGTATTAAACAGCGATGAAGAAGCCATCGCCGCGGCACGCCATTTGGCCGGGCAGGCGAAAAGTGGCGCAATTGAGCGCGATCAGCAACGCATCTATCCCATCGCGCTGCTCAACCAGTTCACCGTGTTGGGACTTGGCAGCATCAGCGTGCCGCGCGAATTGGGTGGTGCGGGTTTGTCGTACCAGACCATGGCCGAAGTGTTTCGTCTGATCTCCGCCAGCGATCCCTCGCTGGGGCAAATCCCGCAAAACCACTTTGGTCTGATCCAGTTCATCCTTGGCGAAGGTTCTGCCGCGCAACAGCAGCGGCTGCTGAGCGCGGTGGTGCAGGGCAAACGTCTGGGTAACGGCGGACCGGAGAAAAACACCAAACATACGCGAGACGTACAGGCGCAGCTAGTGACAACGTCACACGGCGTGCAACTCACCGGCGAGAAGTTCTACTCTACCGGCGCGCTGTTCGCCGACATTCTGGTCACCACGGCGATGCACGATCAGCAGCCGAAAATGGCCTTTATTCCGCTGCCGACGCCGGGCGTGGAAATTGTGGATGACTGGTCCGGTATTGGCCAGCGCACTACCGCCAGCGGTACGGTGAAGTTGCATCAGGTTGTGGTTGATCCCGCGTTATTGATGTCGTTGCCTCCCGCTGAAAAGCCGACGCTGCGCGGCGCAGTTTCCCAGCTGATTCAGGCGGCGATTGATGCGGGCATTGCGCAAGGTGCGCTGGATGAGGCGCTGGAGTTTGTGCGCAGCAGCTCGCGACCCTGGGTGGATGCCAATGTCAGTCGCAATGCCGACGATCCCTACATCCTCGCCGATGTGGGCCGCATCAGCACCGAACTGAGCGCCGCCAACGCGCTGCTGGCTCGTGCTGCCCGCGTACTCGATAGCATCGATCAACAGGCGCTGACCGCCGAAAACTGCGCACGCGCATCGATTGCGGTAGCGGAAGCCAAAGTGCTGACCACCGAAGTGGCGCTGCGTGCCAGTGAGAAGCTGCTGGAATGGGGCGGTAGTCGCGGCACCTTGCTGCGTCACGGTCTTGATCGTCACTGGCGCAATGCGCGCACTCACACGCTGCACGATCCGGTGCGCTGGAAAACTCATGCCATCGGCAACTATTACCTCAATGATGCGCTGCCTGCGCGTCATGCGTGGATTTAAGGAGTAACCATGACGCAGGTATCGCCTAAACAGCGCGCGACGCGCATTGAGAATGCCCAGCAGGCGTTGCAGGTCGCGCAGGAGCTGGCGGAGCGTTTTCGTGCCGGTTCTGCCCAGCGCGACCGCGAACGTGAACTGCCGCACACCGAGTTGCAGCAGCTTTTTCAATCCGGACTCGGCGCCATCACCGTGCCGCGTGACTTTGGCGGCATTGAGATTTCTACCGCCGAACTGGCCGCGATTTTCGTGCTTTTGAGCGCCGCCGACGGTTCGATTGGTCAGGTGCCGCAGAACCATTTTTATGCGCTGGAAGTGTTGCGCATCAACGGCAGCGAGGCGCAGAAACAGCGGCTCTATGCCGAAGTGCTGGCAGGCGTGCATCACGGCAACGCGCTGGCGGAATTCAGTTCGCCCGCCGCGCATCAGCGTTCTACGGCCGTTTCGCAGCAGGCGGAAGGATTACGCCTCAACGGCAATAAGTTTTACTGCACCGGCGCGCTGTATGCCGATCGCATTCCGACGCTGGCGATTGCCGATGATGGCAAAGAGCAGCTGGTGTTTGTGCCGCGCCATCAGCACGGCGTCAACGTGATTGATGACTGGAGCGGCTTTGGCCAGCGCACCACCGGCAGCGGCAGCGTGCAGTTCCGCGACGTAGCGATTGCGCCGGAAGATGTGGTGCCGTTCCAGACGGCGTTTGAGCGTCCGAGCACCGTTGGGCCCTTTGCGCAGATTATGCATGCGGCTATCGATCAGGGCATCGCGCGGGCGGCGTTTGACGACATGCTCGATTTCCTGCGTCAGCGCGCGCGGCCGTGGCCGGACAGCGGCGTCGACCGTGCGAGCGACGATCCGCTGACGCTTGATCGTACCGGTCGTCTGGCCGCACGTTTGAGCGCCGGCGATGCGTTGCTGGCGATTGCGGGTGATGCGGTTGACGTGGCGCAGCGCGATCCCAGCGCCGAAAACGTGGCGCTGGCGTCGGTAGAAGTCGCCAAAGCCCGCGCCTGGACCACGGACGTGTCGCTGGAGGCCAGCAACCTGCTGTTTGAACTTGGCGGATCGCGATCCAGCCTGCGCGAGCACAACTTTGACCGCCACTGGCGCAATGCGCGTACCCACACCTTGCACGATCCGGTGCGCTGGAAATATCCGGCCATCGGCAACTACCTGCTGAATGGCGTGTTGCCGCCGCGTCGGGGGACAATATGAGTCAAAAACAGATTCTGCTTAACGCCTTCAATATGAACTGCGTTGGGCACATTCATCACGGTATGTGGACGCATCCACAGGATCGTTCGGTGGATTTCAACTCGCTGGATCACTGGCTGGATCTGGCGCGTTTGCTGGAGCGCGGGCTGTTTGATGGGCTGTTTATCGCCGATATTCTCGGCGTGTATGACGTTTATCAGCAAGGCATTGGCCTGACCGCCAAAGAGTCGATTCAGCTACCGGTGAACGATCCGCTGATGCTGATTTCCGGCATGGCCAGCGTTACGCAGCATCTGGGTTTTGGCGTCACCGCCAACCTGAGTTATGAAGCGCCGTATCCGTTCGCGCGCCGCCTTTCCACGCTCGATCACCTGACCAAAGGGCGCATCGGCTGGAACATCGTCACCGGTTATCTCGATAGCGCCGCGCGTGCCATGGGCCAGCAACAGCTGCTGGCGCACGATCGCCGCTACGATCAGGCCGATGAGTTTCTCGATGTCACCTACAAGCTGTGGGAAGGCAGCTGGCAGGATGATGCGCTGGTGCAGGATAAAGCCAATCGCCAATACGCCGATGCCAATAAAATCCGCCAAATCAATCATCAGGGCGAGTTCTATCAGGTGCAGGGTTATCACCTGAGCAGCCCGTCGCCGCAGCGCACGCCGCTGCTGTTCCAGGCCGGTTCCTCGGCGCGCGGCGTACAGTTCGCCGGACGTCACGCCGAGTGCAGCTTTGTAAATGCCGCGTCACCGGCAGCGATGCGCGAGCAATCGACGCGCTTGCGCCAGGCGGCGGTGCAGGCCGGACGCCATCCTGACGATCTGCGCATCTTTATGGGCGTCAGCGTGATTGTCGCGCCCACCGAACGTGAAGCGCAGGAGAAGCATCAAAGCTACCTCGCCTACGCCAGCCCAGAAGCCGGCATCGCGCACTTCTCCAGCTCGATTGGCCTGGATTTGGCGGCGTTCGAACTCGATGAGCCGATTCAGACCGGCGACACGCGCGCCATAGAATCGGTGAGCAAAGCCTTCAGCGGCTGGACGCGGCGTCGTTTGCTGGAGCAGCACGCGATGGGCAGCCGCTATCCGTTGATCGTTGGCAATCCGAGCCAGGTCGCGGATGCGCTGATTAAGTGGATCGATGAAGGCGATATCGATGGCTTTAACCTGACGCGCATCCTTAATCCGCAGAGCTACCGCGATTTTATCGATCTGGTGGTGCCGGAATTACAGCAGCGCGGCCGCTTCAAGACCGCGTATCAGCACGGTTCATTGCGGCAGAAAATTTTTCAACAGCAGGACCGCTTGCCCGATCGCCATCCGGCGGCGCGCTGGCGCGACGGCGTTAACCTTCGTTAATTTAACCTCAGGGATCTGATATGAACATTGCACGTCATTTTGCGCTGGCTGCCAGCGTCGCACTGCTGGCGTTTAGCGCCGTCGCCGCCGAAAACTACAGCGGACCGCTGAAAGTCGGTACTACTGCGGCCTTTGCGCCGCCGCTGGAAACCGCGGTGGCTGAGGCGAAAAAACAGGGTTTGAACGTTGAGCTGGTGGAGTTCACCGACTGGACCGCGCCGAACGTCAGCGTGGAAAACGGCGATATCGATGTGAACCTGTTCCAGCACAAACCGTTCCTGGAGAATGCCAACCAGCAGGGCGGATTCCATCTGGTGCCGTTCGCGCCAGCGATCATTAACAACATCGGCCTCTATTCGAAAAAACATACCGCGATTGACCAGATTCCCGATGGCGGCACGGTGGCGATTGCCAACGATCCGATTAACGGCGCGCGCGGCCTGCTGCTGCTGCAAAAAGCCAGGCTGATTAGCTTAAAACCGGGCGCGGGCCTCAAATCTACCGTGAATGACATTGTCAGTAATCCAAAGCATCTGAAGATTATCGAAGTGGAAGCGGTGCAGCTGTCGCGTTCGCTGGATGAAGTCGATTTAGCGCAGGGTTATCCGCACTATCTGCGCCTGTCGAAGACCATCGATCCGAACAACGCGCTGCTGTTCGATGGCCTGGAACATCCGGAATACGTAATTCAGTTCGTGATCCGCGACGGTCATCAGAACGATCCGCGCCTGGCGAAGTTCGTTGATATCTACCAGCATTCGCCGGTGGTACGCGCCAAACTCGATGACTTTTACGGCAAGCTGTATCAGCCGGGCTGGAGCCAGTAAGCATGGTGAGCCTGACGCTACCCGGCGAGCGCGATGCGTTGCTGTCACCGACGGCCGAGACGGCAGGGAAAATCCACGTGCAGATTCGTGGCTTGAGTAAACGCTATCCCGGCCAAGCCCAGGATGCGCTGAAAGAGGTCGATCTGCAGGTTAAGCGCGGCGAGATATTCGGCATCATTGGCCGCAGCGGGGCCGGTAAATCGACGCTGATCCGCTGCCTTAATCGGCTGGAAAAGCCTACTCGCGGTCTGGTGGTGATTGACGGGATTGACCTCGGTACGCTGAGCGATCGTCAGCTGGTGGATTGGCGACGCGGTACCGGCATGATTTTCCAGCACTTCAATTTGCTGTCGGCGAAAACGGTGCGCGAAAACATCGAGCTGCCGATGAAAGTGGCGGGCGTGCCTGCGGCGGAGCGGCGGCGCAAAGTGGATGAACTGCTGGCGCTGGTGGGCCTTGAGCAGCGCCAGCACGCGTGGCCAGCGCAATTGTCCGGCGGGCAGAAGCAGCGCGTTGGCATTGCGCGCGCGCTGGTGCACGATCCGGAATTGCTGCTGTGTGATGAAGCCACCTCGGCACTCGATCCAGAAACCACGCGCTCGATTCTGGCGCTGCTGAAGAAGATCAATCAACAGCGTCACATCACCATTGTGCTGATTACCCATGAAATGGACGTGGTGCACGATCTCTGCCATCAGGTGGCGGTAATCGATCAGGGCGAAATCATCGAGCGCGGGCCGGTGTGGCAGGTGTACAGCGATCCGCAGCAAGAGACTACGCGGCAGCTGCTCAATCCGCAGTTCAGCGCGCTGCCGGAAGCGATTCAACCGCTGCTGACGCCGACGCGCGAGCGTGGCGATTCACGTCTGCTGGTGCGGTTGCGCTACACCGGACAGGGCGCACAGCCGGATTTGGCGGCGCTAAGCGCACGAGTTGGCGGGGAACTGACGTTAATGTATAGCGCGGTGGAGTGGGTGGACAGCAAACCGACCGGGCAAATGTTGCTGCTGCTTGATGCGCAGCATGACGCTGACACCGCGCGGACGCTTTTAACTCCGATTGCGGATCAACTGGAGATACCGGGCTATGTCACTGGCTATTGATCGTTTATGGATTGGGCTGCTGGACACGCTGCTGATGGTGGGCGTGTCGTCGCTGCTGGCGCTGGCGCTGGGTTTGCCGATGGCGGTGATTCTGGTGGTAACCGGACGCGGCGATCTGTTTCCCAGCCCGCTGCTGAATCGCGTGCTGGGCTGGGTGGTGAACCTGTTCCGCTCGATCCCGTTTTTGATTCTGATGGTGGCGCTGATTCCCTTTACCCGCTGGATCGTCGGCACCACCTACGGCGTGTGGGCGGCGGTGGTGCCGCTGACGCTGGCGGCGACGCCGTTCTTTGCGCGTATCGCCGAAGTGAGCCTGCGCGAAGTGGATAAAGGGCTGACCGAAGCGGCGCAGGCGATGGGTTTTCATCGCTGGCATATTATCTGGCATGTCTTATTGCCCGAAGCGCGGCCCGGCATTGTGAGCGGCTTTACCATTACGCTGGTGACGATGATTAACGCCTCGGCGATGGCCGGCGCGATTGGTGCGGGCGGCTTGGGCGATTTGGCGTATCGTTATGGTTATCAGCGTTTTGATATGCAGGTGATGCTGACGGTGATTGTGGTGCTGGTGGCATTGGTGACGGTGCTGCAGTTCTTTGGCGACAGGTTGTCGCGCCGGTTGAACCATCGTTGATATTAGGAAAAGCGCAATAAATTGCGCCGCTATGCCAGGTGTGCAGAGGGATAGCGGCGCGATTCATCGCGCGCTTTTGGCCTTATGTTTCTATCTGATCTGCAATCCCTCTAACGCCGCCAGCAACGC
Source organism: Pantoea leporis (assembly GCF_028048155.1). NCBI lineage: Bacteria > Pseudomonadati > Pseudomonadota > Gammaproteobacteria > Enterobacterales > Erwiniaceae > Pantoea > Pantoea leporis. Next base: position 569,285 of record NZ_JALMEU010000002.1, on the reverse strand, counting down.
ATCCACTTTGGGTAGCAGCTGCTTGCGGCGCGGCCAAATCAGGGTTAAGGCCAAACCATCCGGCTGCTGCTCGGGCAGAATGATCTCCAGCTCGCCGCGCGCCAGCGGTTCACGCACCAGCCACGATGGCATCTGTGCCACGCCTAATCCGGCACACAGCGCCTGCATCTGCGCATCCACATCACCCAGCGCCATGCGGTGCGGCAGGTTACGCCAGTGCGGATAGCCATCTTCCGTGGTGAACAGCCACGGCTTGGTGCTGCCATCGACGCGTTCATACATGATCGCCTGATGCTGCAACAATTCGGCTTCGCTGGTGGGCCGACCCACGCGCGCCAGATAATCGGGTGATGCGCAAAACACCATGCGTTCGCGGCCCATCTGGCGACAGCCCAGCGAGGCGGGCAGATCCGGCGATCCACCAATGCGCACCGCAACATCAATCCCTTCATCAAACAGATCGATAAAGCGATCGGAAAAAGTCAGATTGAGCTCTACATCCGGATGCTGGTGGCAAAACGGAATCAGCAGCGGCATCACGCCGAGGCGTCCATAGGTGTTCGGCACCGCTAAACGCAAGCGGCCGGAAGGAATGGTGCGCTGCGCCGCCAGCACCGCTTCGGCTTCTGCCAGCTCCTCCATAATGCGTAAACAGGTTTGGTAATAGGCGTTTCCGGCGTCGGTGAGTTTCAGGCTGCGGGTGGTGCGCTCCAGCAGGCGCGAACCCAGGCGGGTTTCCAGCCGCGTCACGCTTTTGCTCACCGCCGAACCCGTGAGATGCAGGCGCTCAGCGGCAGCGGCAAAGCTGCCGCCCTCGACGCTGGCAACAAAAGGAACGATATCTTTCAGGCGCTGATCGTGCATGGATTCGTGAACTCAGGTTGTGAATGCCGTGAATTAATGCCAATGATAGGAATTAAATTCTCTATTAAACTTATCATTACTGAAACCAAGGAGAATTGAAATGCAAAAGCAGGCATTGATTGTAGGCATTAGCGGTGTGATTGGACGTGCGCTGGCGGAAAAATTGCAGCGCGAAGGTTGGCAGGTCAGCGGTTTATCGCGCGGACGTGGCGCAGTGCCTGAAGGTTGCCGCAGCCTGACCGCCGATCTAACGGATGGTGATGCGGTGCGTGCTGCGCTAGCAGAAGAGCAGCCGGATGCGCTGTTCTTTAGCGTCTGGTCGCGCCAGGAAAATGAGAAAGAGAACATCCGCGTCAATGGCGGCATGGTGCGTAACGTCATTGACGCGCTGGGCGAGCGTCTGAAGGGATCGCATGTGGCGCTGGTGACCGGCCTGAAGCATTACCTCGGCCCGTTCGAAGCCTACGGTAAAGGCGCAGTGCCGGTGACGCCATTCCGCGAAGAGCAGGGCCGCCAGCCGGTCGATAACTTCTATTACGCGCAGGAAGACGAGGTGTTTGCCGGTGCGGAGAAATATGGCTATCGCTGGAGCGTACATCGTCCACACTCGATTGTGGGCTTTGCGCTGGGTAACGCGATGAATATGGGACAGACGCTGGCGGTGTATGCCACGCTGTGCCGCGAGCAAGGTTTGCCGTTTATCTTCCCGGGTTCGCCAGAGCAGTGGAACGGTGTGTCCGACGTAACCGATGCGGGTTTGCTGGCGGAACAGCTGCTGTGGGCCGCAACTGCGGCAGAAGGGGCCAATCAGGATTTCAACGCGGTGAACGGCGATGTGTTCCGCTGGAACTGGTTGTGGCCACGTCTGGCGGCTTACTTTGGCGTGGAAGCGGCGGAGTATCCGGCGCAGATGATGCCACTGGAAGGACGCATGCAGGATGCGGCTGAAACGTGGCGCGAGGTGGCGGCACGTTATCAATTGCGTGAAGCGGACATCACTAAACTGGCATCCTGGTGGCATACCGACGCGGATTTGGGACGCCCAATGGAAGCGTTCACCGATATGAGCAAGAGCCGCAAAGCGGGCTTTACCGGTTATCGTTCAACGCTGGATTCATTTACGCAGTTATTTGATCGACTGAAAGCGGAGAAAGTGATTCCGCAGTAAATTTTGATTAAAAAGGGCGGCTCATAGGGGCCGCTTTTGCATAATTAAAATATCGCGACTCACTATCCGCTTTATTGTCAGGCAACCGGATCGGCAATTTAATTTATTGAAAATAATGCCCCAGTATAAGCTAGGTTTTTAAGCTTATACTGAGGCAAAATGGAAACTTACTTTTTCTTATAAACGATGGCGGTACCATGTATTTTGTTATTGGTATTCGCGGAGGTTACGACAAAGATATCGCCGCCTTTTTCTTCAGCCAATTTAGACAGTTCCTCTCTGGCGCTGGCGGGATCCGTTTCACCTGAGGTGGAAATGTTCCCTACCTCTACATATTGATCTTTTACCTTTTCAAACTCAACTTTGCTCATCAGGTCTGCGGCGAGTGAGCTGAAAGATACCGAGCTTGCTAATAATACGAAAATTAACTTTTTCATACGTATCCTTGGATGAGGTAATTGATGGGAATGTAATTATTGCTATTATTCTATAGTTTAGAAATAGCGTATTTACAATGTGAGTGAGCTGATTTTTAATCTTTTGCGCGGAAATATCACACCAAAGAATTAACTTAACCATTGCACTCTTTCACTCGACTCACTTCAATGTCACCCAACGTTTCCCCACCAGCACCGTCATCGCCACAATCGTCGCTATCGCCGCCAGATGCATGACAAAATCCAGCGGATGCAGATGCACCGGATGGCAAAATGCCAGCAGCGTGACCGCCATGCAGGAGACGCCCAAACCGGCCATCGCCAGGCTGCGCACCGGATGCAATGCGCGGGTGCGGCGTAGGCTGGCGATCATCAGCACCATCATCGGCGTGCTGACCACCAGCAGAAAGGTAAAGCAGCGCGCGCTGTCATTGTCATGTTCGATTGGCACTTCACCGGGAATCTGGCTGATGCTCATGCCGAGCCACAGCAGGCCAATTGGCAGCAGCGCTTTCCAGCTGATACTGCGGCGTCCGGCGATGCTCATGTTGAAAGCGCTACGAATTGCCAGCGTGCCGAGTACAAAGGCCAGCACCAGCTGCAAGATCGCCTGCAGCGCGCCCGGCTGCGCCCAGTCGGTGACACTGCGCTGCACCAGGAAGCTGGCGGCAATGCCGCAGGGCAATGCCAGCAACAGCCATGTGATAACGCGCCAGCTAGTGGAGCGCAGCGGTTTAACCGGTCGCATCTCGCGCCCGAGTTTTTCAATTAACAGGTCATGATCGGTCATGATTGGCTCCAAAGCGGCGCAGATTGGTCAGCGCGCGGTGCAGCAGCGATTTCACTGCGGCCACACTCAGATTGTTATGCGCGGCCGCTTCCGTCAGGCTCATTTCGCGCAGATGCACATGTTCGACAATTTCGCGCTGACGCGAAGGGAGCTGGCGCAGATATCCGGCCAGCTCTTCCTGCGAGTCCTGCTGCGGTGCGTCTGGCGCACTGGCGGCTTCCGGCACGATATCGTTGTTAACTTCCCACTGCTGATGGCGGCCACGTCGCCGCAGCGCATCAATCGCGCGCGCCGAGATAATCGCCATCAGCCAGGGTAAAAAAGGGTAGGCAGGATCATAGGTGTGACGCACCCGATGCACCGTTAGCAGCACATCCTGAATCACATCTTCTACCAGTGCATCATCGGCGATCTGTTTGCGTGTTTGCGAACGAATCACCGGCACCAGCGCTTTCAGCAGTCGGGTATAGGCGAGCTGATCGCCCGCCTGCGCCTGTTCCATTAGCGCGGGCCAACCTTCGCGCGCGCTATCGCTTGTTTGCATAATCCGCCTTGTTGTTCTTACGCCTTCTTGCTCGCCTGATTCAGTGCGTTCACCACAATACTCGGTGTCAGCACCTGCGGCAGCACTTTGGGCGGTCCGCCGTCGGCAGGATAGACCAGATACATCGGTAATCCGCCCTGACCAAACTCACTCATGGTGTCATCCACGTCCGGGTTAAATTTAGTGGAATCTGCCACCATGTACAGCGTGCCGGTTTTAGCGATGGCCTCTTTAACCGCCTGGGTTGAGAGCGAGGTTTTTTCATTCACCTGACAGGTGATGCACCAGGATGCGGTGAAATCGACAAAGATCGCTTTCCCGTGACCGCGCTGCGCTTCAACCGCCTGCGGCGTCCATTTGGCTTTGGTCACTTCCGCCGTCAACTGATCGCCCGCCAGGCCTGCACCGGGTTTGATCAGCGTTGGCAGCGGGGCGATCACCGCGATAATCAGCAGCGCCGTAACGGCAAACAGCACCTTGTGACTTTTACCGGCAAAGTGGCGATGTTGCGCCATGCCGTACAACCAGCCGGCGAAGGCGACCACCACGGAAGCGGCCAGCAAGGTGGCCAGCGCCGCGCTTCCCGCTTGCTGCGCCAGCACCCACACCAGCCAGGCATACGCGCCAAACATCGGGAACGCCAGACCGCGTTTCAATACATCCATCCATGCGCCGGGACGCGGCAGGAATTTCGCCAGCGCCGGGAACAGTGAAACTAGCGTGAACGGTGCGGCGAAGCCGATGGCCAGCGCAAAGAAGATCACTAAGGCGACGGCAGGCGGCTGTACCAACGCATAACCAATGGCGCTCGCCATAAAGGGTGCGGCGCACGGCGTGGCGACGACGATTGCCAACGCACCGGTTAACGCCGAACGCGCAAAGGCACCGCGACCAACATCAACCGAGCCGACGCGCTGCACGGATAAGCCTACTTCAAACACGCCGAGCAAGTTGAGCGCGGCGGCGAGGATCACCAGCGACAGCAAGGCGATCACCAGCGGCGATTGCAGCTGGAAACCCCAGCCGACCGCCGCACCACCGGCGCGTGCCGCCAGCAGGATGCCGGCCAGCGCCATCATGGTCACCACAACGCCGAGTAAAAAGCCCAAGCCTTCGCGACGCGCGCTGGCGGCGTTATCGGTATGGCGCAACAGGCCGAGCGCTTTCAGCGAGATCACCGGAAACACGCAGGGCATTAAGTTCAGAATGATGCCGCCGATGAAGGCGGCCAGCATGGCGGTTAACATCGCTGGCCTCTTTACTTAATGAGTTTGCGGGTGAGAAGCGTCGTACTGCTTAACGGCGGCAAGCGCTTTCTCGATATGTGTGTCCGGGTTTCTGTCAGTGTAACTCAGCAGAATGTCGCCATCGGGCGCAATCACGTAAGAGGTGCGATCGGAAAGGGTTTTGCCTTTCATCTGCATGGTGGTTTGATACTGCGCCGCCACTTTCGCACCGGGATCGGCGGCAACGGTGAATTTATCGCGGCACTCGAGTTTAGAGAAATCGCTGACCTGATCGGTATTGCCCGCGGTCACGCCAATTACCGTGGCACCCATTTTGCTGAAGCTGTCTGTGGCTTCAGCAAAATCGTGCGCTTCAATGGTACAACCCGCGCTAAACGCCGCCGGGAAGAAATAGAGCACCACCGGACCTTTTTGCAGCGCCTTTTCCAGCGAGAAGGTCAACGGCTTACCGGCCAACGCGCCCTGCAGTTCGAAGTTCGGCGCTTTCGCGCCCACCGGCAATGCGGCACCGGCGTTAAAGGCGGAAAGACCCAGCGCTGCTGTCATGGTCAGGGTACAAACGAGGGATTTGATGCGTTTCATTTTTTGCTCCTGCGATGTATGGGAGTTCCGATTTGGATATCTCATTAGTTCAGTTCGCTGGGGCAGGGAGGAAAGTTTCGGTGCTGGGAAGAATAATTTAAAAAGGTGCAGTAATGCATTTGCATTTGCATTGCACAATGCAAATGCATTACTGTGGGTCATCTTGGCGGATAGGCGGCTTTATAAGCGATGTTGCTTTGTGAGCGGCTGAGGAGGAAGAAGTGTTTAAATTTGATCTAGTGGATGTATCACTCCGTGCAGAGTCGAGGCTGACAGAACGGAGTCAAACAACTATTCCAGCGGCAATTCGCGATGCTCTACAGCTTAAACCGGGTGAAATTATCGAATATTCCCTGTTATCGGGCGGCAAAGTCATCATTTCTAAGCAAAATGATGAGCAGGATGATCCTGCTGTACTGCATTTTCTGACTTTTCTCGAACGAGATATGGTGAATAACCCGCAGCATATTCACTCAGTTCCTGTCGAATTTTGGTCAGGTCTGGAAAATTTGGTCGCTGGAATTGATGTTGATTTAGATGCTCCGCTCACGGATGACTAAACTGCGGGAGAAAGGGTGTGGATTACATGGAAATCAACGGATGGAAATTTTATTTCCACGCTTGTTTTACTGCTCAGGTAACGTCTTTAGCGCAGGAAGTGTTGCAGCTTAAAGTTGAAAAACCGCATGAATACCATAAAAAGAAACAGACGAAATTACTGGCAGCAATTTATAAGGTCGTTACAGAAGTTATTGCGCGAGATCCGCTGAATCCCCAGTTTCGACAAGGGGGAACTTTAGGGGATGAAAATCGATATTGGTATCGCGCGAAATTTTTGCAGCAGTTTCGATTGTTTTTCCGCTGTAGCGAACAGAGTAAAACCATCATTCTTGGCTGGGTGAATGATTTTGGCACATTACGCGCTTACGAAAGTAAGAACGATGCATACAAAACATTTAAGAGGATGTTGGATGCCGGACATCCACCGAGTGATTGGGGACAGCTACTGCGTGAATCGACAGGCGAATCGGGTTTTCTTTTCCGGGCACCATTCTCATAATTTATCCCTTTAATGGAATAAATTTGCTTAACTCCAGGTCGCCATGAATGGCGACTCTACAGTGGTTTGACAAAGTTTTCGTAGGGTGCGCATTCATGCGCACCTGCATACATAGGCAATTTATTGTTTAAGTGAGCGGTATTACGCCATGATAAGCAACCCTACGAAGTTGGCTGGATCCCCTGACAAAACAGACTCAACGTGTGCTGGACAATGATTTCACGCGAGTAAGCGGGATCGCTGGCAAAGCGGGTAAAGGGCACCAGCACCAGGCTGAGAATCGAAGTCATCAGCAGTTGTGGCTCCAGATGGGGGTTGAGTAATCCTTGCTGCTGCCAGCCTTCAATCAGTTTTTTCACTTCATCACGTTCACCGTGACCAAAGCGCTTTTTAATGTGCTGACCTAAACCGCCTTCACCTTGCATCACTTCCTGCATCCACAGCGGCGCGAACCAGTTGTGTGTGGTGACGATGTCCGCCACTTCACGGATAAAGGCGCTGAAGGTGGTGACAGGATCGCGCGGGTCATCCATAAAGTGCGCCACCAGGCGCTGGCGTAACGGCAAAAAACGCTCCTCAACCACAATATCCAGCAGCGATTCGCGCGACTGAAAATAGTAATTCAGCATCGCTGGACTCACGCCCGCTTTGCGCGCAATCGCGTTGAGCGAGGTTTCGCCGATGCCTTTTTCGGCATACAGCGCTAAGGTGATGTCGAGCAGATGTTCGCGCTGCTGCACGTTGATCGCGCCGCCGCGCGGACGGCCGGGACGGCGGGGTTTGACTGCGTTAGCCATATCGTCAGCAGGGACTTTTCGTGCGGTCATCTTTACTCGCTCACTTGATTCATGACAGACTGCAGGCAATATTAATTGTGTATTTAATTAATTTCAATTGGTGTCTGTTATGAAACCCCAAACACTCGCGCCGCAGTCGGGCAGCGGGCAGGAGAATCCTCCTTCTGTTCGCTTACTGATGAGCGCTTTATTACTGGTGATGCTGCTGGCGGCGCTGGATCAAACCATCGTCTCCACCGCGTTGCCGACTATCGTCGGCGAACTGGGTGGGCTCGATCGCCTGTCGTGGATCGTCACCGCTTATATGCTGGCTTCGACGATTGTGGTGCCGCTGTACGGCAAATTCGGCGACCTGTTTGGTCGCAAATCGGTGCTGCAGATCTCGGTGATTCTATTCCTGATCGGCTCGGCGCTGTGCGGTCTGGCGCAAAATATGGAGCAGCTGATTTTCACTCGTGCGCTGCAAGGCTTAGGCGGCGGTGGTTTGATGGTGGTGAGCATGGCGGCGGTCGCCGATGTGATTCCCCCGCAAGAGCGCGGTAAATATCAGGGCCTGTTTGGCGGCGTTTTCGGTCTGGCAACGGTGATTGGGCCGCTACTGGGCGGTTTTATCGTACAGCACGCTTCATGGCGCTGGATTTTCTACATCAATTTGCCGCTAGGTTTGTTTGCGCTGGTGATCATCAACGCGGTGTTTAAGACCGACAACAAACGCAAGCCGCATGAGATTGACTATCCTGGCGCGGTGTTTCTCAGCCTGGCGCTGGTGGGTATCACGCTGTTTACCAGCGAAGGCGGCACGTTACGTGAATGGTCCGATCCGCTGCTGTGGTGCATTCTGGCGTTTGGTGTAATTGGTGTGCTCGGTTTTATTTATGAGGAGCGCCGCGCCTGGGAACCGATTATTCCGCTGTCACTGTTCCGCAATCGCAGCTTCTCGCTCGCCAGTTTGATGGCGTTTATCGTTGGCATGTCGCTGTTTGGCAGCGTGACGTTTTTACCGCTCTATCTGCAGGTGGTGAAGGGCTCGACGCCGACCGAAGCCGGTTTACAGCTGCTGCCGCTGATGGGCGGATTGCTGATCACTTCCATCGTCAGCGGACGCATTATTAGCCGTACCGGCAAATATCGCCTGTTCCCGATTGGCGGTACCTTGCTGGCGACTATCGGCATGGCGCTGCTGACCACGCTGACCATTGATGCGCCGCTGTGGCATATCTACCTGTTTGCCTGCGTGTTGGGGATGGGAATGGGCATGGTGATGCAGGTGCTGGTGCTGGCGGTACAGAACACCGTAACGCCCGATCGCATCGGTGTCGCTACCTCGTCGGTCACGTTGTTCCGCTCGGTTGGCGGTTCGATTGGCGTGGCGCTGTTTGGCGCGGTGTTTAGTCAGGTGCTGAAATCGGGTTTGACCACGCTGGTGGAGCAGGGCAAAGCATTGCCGCGTACGCTCGATCCTGATGCGGTGCACCGTTTGCCGCATGATGTCCAGCAAGCCTATTTGCAGGTGTTTGGCGATGCGGTGCATTCAGCCTTTCAAATGGCGGCGGGTGTGATGCTGCTGGCCTTTGTGCTGTCGCTGTTTCTGCCAGAATCACCGCTGCGCAAGAAAGACGCAGCGGCGTAACGCGGTTAAACCGCCGCGCGTTGCTGCAAGGTTTTTACCGCTTGTGCAGCGTCGCGGCCCAGTTCCGCTAAATCCACTCCGGCCATCACATCATCCTGCACCAGCAGTTTTCCGGCACAAATCAGCGCCTTTAAACTGGCGCGTCCGCCGCTGGCCACCGGGCCAATGGCGGGATCGTGCAAGCCAAAATAGCGCGGGTCGTCGAGCCGATAGATGGCGATATCGGCGGCCATGCCAGGTGCAAGGCGGCCGGTGTTTAAGCCCAAAACCTGCGCGCCACCGGATGTGCCCCAGCGCACCACATCTTCAATGCGGGCGGCGTCGCCACCGCCTTCAAAGGTTCCACCGGCATAACGCGGCTGCGCCAGCATGCCTTTGCGTGCGCGCTGGAGCTGCCAGGCGGCGTGGGCTTCGCTTTGCATATCCGCCGCTTCATTTGAGGCCGCGCCATCAACGCCAATTGAGATCTTCACGCCTGCGTGTTCCATTGCCACCAAATCGGCAATGCCGCTGCCGAGGCGCGCGTTACTTTGCGGGCAGTGCGCGATACCGCTGCCCGCCGCGCCCAGCATGGCGATCTCTTCCGGCAGCAGTTTCACCAGATGCGCAAACCACACGTCATTGCCAATCCAGTCGTGTTCGGCGCAAAACTGCAGCGGCGTCATACCGAACTTCGCGCGTGCGGCATCGAGATAATCAACGGTTTCCGACAGATGGCTGTGCAGGCGAATATCGAGCTGACGCGCCAGGCGCGCGCTCTCGCGCAGCTCCTGCGGCGTGGTGGAGTGCAGCGTGGTGGTCGGCGCCATCACGATGCGGCGCATCGCGCTATTCTGCGGTTGGTGATAGCGCGCCACCAGACGATCAACATCGGCCATCATGCTGTCAAAGCTTTCCGGGCGCAGCGCGGTGGGCAAGTCGCTCTCTAAGCCACGGCTTTGCGTCGCACCGCCGCGACACAGCACGAAGCGCACGCCTAGCTTGTCGGCTTCATCGAACAGGATTTCTGCGCCATCAAACGGCATATCAGGCCAATAAAGATAGTGATGGTCAGCGATGGTGGTGCAGCCGGAACGCACCAGCTCGACCAGACCCACCCGCGCGGCGATGCGAAATGTCTGTTCGTCGAAGGCACCACGAAAGCGATACGGCGTCGCCGCCAGCCAGCCGCCCAGACTTAGATTCAGACCTTGGGGTTCGCCTTTCAGCAGCGATTGAAACAGATGATGATGCGTATTAACCCAGCCGGGATAAACCACGCAATCGCGGGCGTCGATCACGGTTTCATCGGCGACAGCCTCAAGTTCGCCCATCTCCACAATCAGGCCATCGCGCAGTCGAATATCGCGCGCGCTGCTACGCGGTTGCTGTTTATCGCCGGTCAGGATCGCGGCGCAGTGTTGAATTAGCAGTTGGCTCATGAGCACCTCACTCCACTTTCGCCGCAACAAACTGCGTGCTAAACGCGCTCTGCCAGTCGGTGGACGCTTTGAGTAAACCGGCGTTGACCATAAAGTCACGCGTTGCCTGCCAGCGTTTATCCGTCATCACGCCTAAACCTTGCTGCGCGGCATCGCCGCCGTCAATCAGGTGCAGGGCTTTCATCTGCGATACGCCAAAGGCCAAAACCGCGTCGGTCATCTGCGGGTTCTCTTTTTTGATCAGCGCATTACCGGCAGCCGGATTGGCAAGGTAGGATTTCCAGCCTTCCATCGATGCCGCCACAAAACGCTTCATGACATCCGGCTCTTTTTGCAGCAAATCGTCGCGCGTCACCAGAATGCCGCCGTATGCCGGATAGCCATAATCGGCAAACAGATAGAATTTGCTGTCCGGCTGCACCTCTTTAATTTGCTGCACTTCGGAGGTGGCGTAGGCTTGCTGCGCAGTGTTTTTGTCGGCGAGAAACGGTTGCATGTTGAAGGTGTAAGGGCGCGCCTGACCATCCTGCAGCTGATATTTGCCTTTCAGCCACGGCCACCAGCTGGCTTGTCCGCTGGCAGAAACCAGCACGGTTTTACCTTTCAGCTGATCCAGCGACTTCACATCGCCATGGGTGACAATGCCTTGCGGGTCAAACTGAAACGGCGCGGCGATGGCTTTCAGTGGGAAGTTGCGCTCAACGCCCTGCAGCACTTGCAGGTCATAGCTGACGATGACATCAGCACGATTCGCCAGCAGCAGCGTCATGTTATTCAGCTGTGGCCCGCCGGAGCGCACCTCAACATCCAGCCCATATTTTTTATAAATGCCGGTGGCGAGCGCCTGGTAATAACCGCCTTGTTCAGCCTGCGCGACCCAGGTGGTTTGCAATACCAGTTTGTCGGCGGCGTGCGACAGTGCAGAGCTGCTCAGCAGAGCAGCGAATAAGGAGAAACGGAAACGCGACATTGTCATATAACCCCCAATAAACGTTGAGTTTGTTGTCGTCATCAGGGGCGTAGCGGCGCATGGCGTGCTCACGATGCGTATGCGCATCGTCCCCTGACGAGGTACAGCTAATGCTGTAGAGCAATGTCCTGCGTGCATCTGTTGTCACGCTGACCGCTTATACTCAGTGGGGATTTAGCAAAGCGCATGCCATTCGTGCAACCCACTGAAAGCAATCGAGTTGATATTGATGGTGCCGGGCTTTTGCTTCATTGACCGCTCATTGATGAGGCAAATCAGCGCGTTTTGCACCGCCATTGTGCAGACCGGATGTGGCAGATTCCCTAACGTATTGATTTTAAGCGGCGCAGCGTGCTGGCACAGCCTTTGCTTGGCTGAAACTGAGTAGAAGCTGTCAACCGTGGTTTCACCCGGTGGGTCATTGCTCGATCGCCTGCGGCATTCAGCAGGCGCGGGGATGACTGCCACGCTGCGGGTAAGTCATCCGTTATCGCTCAATAACGAGGTGCACCAATGGAAAAGACCACTTATGATATGCATGAACTGGCGAAAGAATCGCGTATGGGCGCGCGCGGCGTAGAAGCTGCACGTGATGTGCGTATCATCGATCTCTCCGATTTCGACCAACGTAAAGCGGAAATAGCCGATCAGCTGTGGCAAGCCGCCACCGAGATTGGGTTTTTCCAGGTTTCCGGCCACGGTATTCCGCTCGACGACATCAATGCGGCTTTTGCCAACGCAGAGCGCTTTTTCTCTCTGCCGCAAAGTGACAAAGCGCGTCATCCACTTAGCCGCAATGCCGGCTGGGAATACCGCGCGCAAATCCGTCCATCTACCGGCAAACCTGACCAAAAAGAGTCGTATCAGGTGACGCGTCCGCGCATGGCAGGCTTGTGGCCGGATGAGGCCACCTTGCCGGGTTTTCAGCATGATGTACTGAAGTTCGAGCGTCAGTGCTGGGAAGTCGGCATGCGCTTACTCTCCTGTTTTGCCCTGAAGCTGGGATTCCCCGACGATTTCTTTGCCAAAGCGCATGAGCCTTCGCGCGAAACCTACCAAAGCACGCTGCGGATGCTGCACTACTTCGCCATCAGCGGCGAGCCAGATGGTCCATGGCGCGCCGGGGCGCACACCGATTTCGATTGTCTGACCTTGCTGTTCCAGCGTGATGGGCAGGGCGGTTTGCAGGTGTGTCCGGGCAAAGAGATGGAAGAGCAAATCTGGACGCCGATTCCGCCGCTGGAAGGCTTAATTACCTGTAATATCGGCGATATGTTGATGCGCTGGAGTGATGACAAGTTACCGTCGAACTTCCATCGCGTCAGCAATCCGCTGCCGGGTGAATCGGTGCCGGCACGCTACAGCCTGGCGTTTTTCTGCCAGGCGAATGAAGATGTGATTATTGAAGGACCGGAGAAAAAATACCCGCCTATTTCCGCGAAGGATTATCTGGCGCAGCGTATTAGCGCCAATTTCTCCGGCAAGTATTAAACTTACAGCTGTAAGCCGAAATTGATGTCGTTCTGTGCAGGAGCGCAAATATTCTCCTGCACAGAAAAGCCCAGCGTGGAAAATAGATTTTTAACTCAAATACAAGATGTTACCGTTGCGTAAACTTAGGTAAAATCAACCGACAAATAAAAGATTTCACTGCACGCCTATTTATTTCTGCAACTTTTTTACGGTATAAATCTCAGACCACTGTCTCCCTCAGCGAAATCACCAACACATGATCAATTCTGCCGCCAGCAAAGTTATCGCCTGCCTGTTTGTTTTCACTCTGGCAGGTTGTTCTTCGAAGTCTTCGCATGCGCCTGCTGAGGAAAGCGTTGATACCTCGGCAGACAACGGCAAACAGCCCGATTTAATCCCGGTGATTGCCGCGCTGCACGATCAAATGCATTCGTGGGAAGGGACCAAATATCAGTGGGGCGGCACACAATTAACCGGCGTCGATTGCTCGGGATTTGTCTGGCGCACGCTGAAAGATCGTTTCAATATTCCGATGGATCGCGTCACCACCAAAGAGTTAATTGCCATGGGCAAACCGGTGGATCAGGCGCATTTGCAACCCGGTGATTTAGTGTTCTTCCGCATTAAGCGTGAGCTGCACGTCGGGTTTTATGACACCGATCATCAGTTCCTGCACGCATCGGTGAGTCAGGGCGTGATGCGCTCTTCGCTAAATAATCCGTACTGGAAATCGGTTTATTTAGAGGCGCGCCGCTTGCCGAAAGAACAGAATTCGCAGATTAGTTTCAATTATAAAAACAAGGTTTGATGAGAGGCGCGCATAAATGCGCACCTTTAGCCTTTATTTAAAATTGATACGAAACGCTCATCGAAACACTGCGCGGTGCGCCATAAACGTAGCTGTTCATGTAGCTGTAATATTCGCGATCAAACAGATTATCGACGTTCGCCTGCACCGCCACCTGTTTAGTCACCTGATAGCGCGCAAACAGCGAAGCCAGCGGAATGCTGCCCTGATAAACACGCACGCTATCGCCGCTGGCATTGGTGGCATCTTCAAACACGCGGTTCTGCCAGTTGATGCCGCCGCCAACCGTGAGATCCGGCAACATCGGCAGCTGATAACGGCTAAACAGCTTAAAGGAAGTCTGCGGCTGATAGCTGTTGAAACGTCCCTCTTTATCCCGCGCCACGTAGCGTGTGGCACCGAACGTCAGCTGCAGATTATCCGTTAGCGCGCCATTCAGCTCAAACTCCGCACCTTTACTGACCGCACCTTTGGCGGGCGCATAAGCCTGTTTGTTGCCGCTCAGGTAGACGCCATTAATCGCCTGACCCACGTTGTCCTGCTCAATACGGAATACCGCCACCGTCGCCGTTAATCGACCATCATACCAGGCGGACTTCAGACCGGTTTCATAGCTTTTGCCGGTTACCGGCGACAGGTATTTACCGTTGATGTCACGATCGGTTTGCGGCAGGAAGATCGAGGTATAGCTGCCGTACGCCGACCAGGTATCGTTGATGTCGTACACCAAACCAGCGTACGGCGTGGTGTTATTGTTCGTCATATCACCGCTGCTGCCGTTGGTGCTCCACTGCGTGTAACGCGCACCAATAATCAGCGACAGCGGATCGGCCAGCGAGAAGCGTGCGGCGGTATAAGCCGATTTCTGGCGAATGGTATCGTCGGCATTCTGATACCAACCTTGCCACTGCGGCTTGGCAATGTTGCCGTTCCAGCTGTTATTGAAAATGCCCATATCGTTTGAGGCGATGTTGTAGTTTTCCAGATCGGTAACGCCATCCTGGCTGTAAGTGGCGTTGTGCTGGCGGCTGTAGCTCACGCCCGCCATTAACTGATGCTGACGACCTAACAGCTCAAACGGACCGCTGGCGTAGCCGTCGAACGAATCCATCTGACGTTTACCGCGATCCATGCTGCCGAAGCCGGTGGTGCCTTCGCCGCTGTCCTGATCGGCGCTGCCCATCACATATAGCAGCTTATCGTTGAAGGTGTTCTCGGCGTGCGTGCCGTTGACGTGGATGTTCCAGCCGTTATCGAAGTTATGATCGATGTCGGCGAATATTTTGCGCGAATTGGTGTTGTAGCGCGCCCAGTTGGCGGCGGAGTTGAGGCTGCGATCGTAATGCGTGGTGGCGTTGTTGCTGTAGAACATCGGCAAGCCGCCCCACGTTGGATTGCCGGTGTTAGCATCTTCGTAGTCGTAGCCCAGCGACAGCGTGGTGTGCTCAGTGATGTCGGCATCAATCACGCCGTAGAGGAATTTTTTGGTTTTGTGGTAGCGATCGAGCCAGCTGTCTTCATCGCTGTAACCGGTTACCACGCGGCCGCGCAGGCTGCCATCCTGGTTTAGCGGTGCAGAGAGATCCGCAACATAACGCTGTTTGTTCCAGCTACCGTAGCTGGCGCTGACCGCACCGGTAAAGGTTTTGCTGTCGGCGTGTTTACGTACCATGTTGATCGATGCTGACGGGCTGCCCGCACCGGTCATCAATCCGGTGGCGCCGCGTACGATCTCAATACGATCGTAAATGGCGGTATCAGAAGCGGCATCACCGTAGTTCCAGTTGTCATTAACTGACGTTGGGATGCCGTCGAACGAGAAGTTGGTGACTTTAAAGCCGCGCGAATAGTATTCCGAGCGCTCGCTGTCGATCAGATTGGTCGAGATGCCGGTGGCGTTGGTCAGCACATCGTTTACCGATTGCAGGTTCTGATCCTGCATGCGCTGTTGCGTTACCACGCTCATCGACTGCGGTACATCGCGTGGCGTCAGCAACAGCTTAGTGCCCGCTCGCGTGGTTTTTACCGCGTAATCCTGCTTTTCATTGTTATCGCTGTCGCCGGTTGCGGATGCCTCGACCACCAAATCCTGCGGCGAATCGCTAGCTGCCTGCGCCGGGCTTGGCGTAAGTAGGGCATGAATCGTCACCGCCAGCAGTGAGACGTTAAAGGTTTTCCTGATGCCAGACATAAAATTTCCTGTTGAAACGCGTGTTATAGGAAGCTGTTTTGCTTCGTTTTTTATCGTTTACGTCGTGACTCATTCGCCCAAAAGGGCAGAAGAGAAGGCACGCAAAGCGCCACTGCGCATTTATTGAGAAAGCCAATGATAATCATTTGCTTTAAAGAATCTGTGGAAGGTTGCAACTGTAATTGTAATAATGTGTAAGTAAGTTATGAATCAATGGTTTACGGGTGAAAATAACCTGTTAATTGCTCACGTTTTCCTATTTTTTCAGGCGATATTTGGACGTTTTTAGTAAAGAAAGGTGTGCGGCATGCTGGAATCGATCTACGGCAACGTAAGGAAGATCGTCGAGAAAGTTGCTAAGTTCATGCTAATGCGTATGATTCTCATTCTTCTTGAGTTTTCCGTATGCGTACGCGCGTAACGGAGCCGTTCATCCATTGATGGAGTTGAGCATGAAATCGTTTTTTAGCCCGCGCAAAGCCGCCGTAGCGGCAGCGATCGTCGCTGCATTCAGCCTGACCGCTTGCCAGGCTCCGGCGAAAAAAGCCGAAGCGCCAGCCGCCGCTGCCAAGCCAGTTGATACTTCTTTGACCCAGCGCACGTTGGGCGATGGCCTGTATGAAATGGCGTATTCGCCTGCTGCGAAAGCGTTATACGTTGCCAGCGCGCAGAGCTTTAAAGACGTTAACGGTGGTGTAATTTATCGTCTCGACCCAACCACACTGGAAACCAAAGGCGTTACGCATACCGATTTGAAAAACTTTGGTACGGCGATCGATGAAGCGGGCAACGTGTTCTACACCACCAACTCGCTGGATGGCGCTATCTCTAAAGTGGATGCGCAGAGCGGCAAAGTGCTGGAACGTTTAGTCTTCCCAGGTAAGAAAGATAAAGAAGGTTATCCGGCGGGCGCGCGTGAAGTGCTGTGGCACGGCAACGAACTGTATGTCGGTCGCGTAGCCGATCCGGGTTACATCTCGGTGGTTGATGAGAAAACCTTCAAGCTGAAAGCCACCATCAAGAATGCAGGCAAATGGGTAACCGGCATCATCTATTCCCCGCTAACTGAGCGCATTTACGCGACCAACGGCGCGGGCGAAATTCTGGTGATCAATCCACGCACCCGCAAAATTGAGAAGCGCTGGACCGCCGGCGACGGTAAAGAGTATCTGTTCCTGAACATGGCGGAAGATCCGGCTACCGGCCGCCTGTTCGTAACCGATGACTCAAAAGGCAAAGCCACGCTGGTGTTTGATGAGCGCACTGGGAAAGTGATCAAGCGTATTGAAGGTGATGCGCTAGCGATTAAATTCAACGCTAAGCGTAATGAGATCTACATCAGCCAGCGCGAATCGAAGAAAGTGCTGCAGCTGGATGCCACCACTTACGCGGTGAAAAATAGCTGGTCGTTTGATAACAACCCAAACAGCCTGCTGATTGGCCCGGACAACAACACGCTGTATGTCACGTTGAAAGCGGAGTTCAACAAAGACTCCTCAACCAAAGGCCAGGATCAGATTGCGCGCATCGCGCTGAAATAATCCCCGACCTGTAGCGATAATCCATGCCCTCGTAAGAGGGCATTTTTGTTTCTGATGTCTTTGCCGCAGCAGGCCTAACCGCCGGTTGTGAAGTGTGGTATTCCGTGTGCGGCGGACTGTTTCCGCGCACCGCTAAAGCGCTTATGGATGTGGCAAAAGTTAAAAAGGTCATCACCGAGCTCGAGCTGGCATAGTGATAATGAGTTGATTAACTGTGATCGCACTAATAGTTAATCTGATAATAGTTTCAATGGTTATTATTGTTTCCATCGAAGGCGCACAGCTTTCAAATCAAACAACCAAAGGAATACGACCATGAAAACTATCAAAACTCTGACTATCGCCGCTGCCGCCGCTCTTTCACTGATGTCTGCTGCCAGCTTCGCACAGACCGTTTCAGCAACCTCGCTGACTCTGGATGGTGCTGAAGCGAAAATCGCTGCGCAGGCAAAACAGAATGGTGAGCAGTACAAAATTTTAGAAGCGAGCAACGGCAACGTCGTACATATGACCGCAGAACTTTACAAATAACGGATGGTTGCATACGGATGTGCCAGAACGGGTCGCCTACGGGCGGCCTTTTTTGTCGATATAACGCAGTAACTGTACAGTTACGTAAGTTATCGTGATCGCACTAATGGTTAATATTGAAACGATAACCTAAGTTATTATTATTCTCATCGAAGGCACACAGCCTTCTCGTTAAACCACTAAGGATTATGACCATGAAAACTATCAAAACACTGTCTATCGCCGCTGTTGCTGCTCTTTCAATGATGTCTGCTGCTAGCTTTGCACAGAGTATATCTGTTGAGTCATCTACTCTGGATGGCGCAGAAGCGAAAATCGCAGCGCAGGCGCAAGAGCAGGGCGCTCAGTATAAAATTACTGAAGCCAACACTAACAACCGCGTACACATGACTGCCGAGTTATACAAATAAGTTAATTGCACAAGCAGTTGTGTTAAGGCCGCCTTCGGGCGGCTTTGTTGTATCTGAATGTCCGTAAATGGCCTGCGCATGTCCCGCCGCACGCCCGGGCTGTGTGTATCATCAACGCAGTTCTCCCCTACACGGATATCGCATGAAAATCTACGTCAGCAAAAACTTCTCTCCCGCAAAAGCCTGGGATGCGTTAGACATCGCCAACTTCTTCGGCACCAGCGTGCGTCTGCACTGGACCAATCAACCTTACAAGTGGCACATCAATGATGGCGAGGAAGTGTTTGCGGTGCTGGATGGTGTGGTAGAGATGCATTACCGCGAAGCAGGTGAGGTGAAGAAAGTGCTGCTGAATAGCGGCGACATTTTTTACGCCAGCATCGGCACCGAGCATGTTGCGCACCCGCAAGGCGAAGCGCGCGTATTAGTGATCGAAAAAGAAGATTCGGTTTAACGCCGGATACTGACTCACCTAAACACGCTAACGCATCAAGTGTGTTAGCGTGTTTGAGATTCACAATCGTGTGAAAAGTAACCGCCTGCGCGCATCGGGCGCGGTGTGGTGCGAGGCGAGTTTTATCCACAGGTTAACGGCGACTCTACGCACGGGGATTGTGGATAACCTTAGGCGAGGTGCCTAATGGGCACCTCAAAAATTAATTGATGGCATTCACAAAGCGGCGCGTTATCTGCTGTGGACGCGTAATCGCGCCGCCGACCACCACCGCATGCGCGCCCAGCGCCAGACAATGCGCCGCCATTTCCGGCGTTTCAACATTCCCCTCGGCAATCACCGGCACCTTTACCGCAGCCAACACGTCACGCAGGAAGCGGCAATCATCGGCGGCCAAATAGCAGCCTTGCGTTTCTGCGGTGTAGCCGTGCAGCGTGGTGCCGACACAATCGAAAGCTAATTGCGCCGCCTGACGCGCTTCTTCCACCGTGGCGATGTCCGCCATCAGCAACAGTTGCGGATAGCGTTGGCGAATCGCTGCCACCAACGCCGGCAGCTGCAAATCGCCGGGACGTGTGTGTAACGTGGCATCCAGCGCAATCATCGCCGGATTCGCCACCATCAACTCATCCACTTCCCGCAGCGTCGCGGTGATATACACATCGCTGCCGGGATAGTCGCGCTTAATAATGGCGATAATCGGCAAATCCACGGTTTGCATAATCTGCTGCACGTCGATCAGGCTGTTGGCGCGAATCGCCGCCGCACCGCCTTCCATCGCCGCTAACGCCATGCGCGACATAATAAACGGGCTGTGTAACGGCTCATCTTCCAGAGCCTGACACGAGACCACCAGTTTTCCCTGAATCTGGGCCAGCATCGGTGCTTTCATAGCGCGAGTAACTCCTCTACTTCATTTTTGATAATGGTGACGTGCGGGCCATAAACCACCTGCACGCCTTTGCCACGTTGGATCACGGCGCGTGCGCCGGTAGCTTTCAATGCGTTTTCATCGAGTTTGCTGCTGTCGATCAGCGTGATGCGCAGACGGGTGGCGCAGCAATCCAGTTCGGCGATGTTCTGCTTGCCGCCTAAAGCCGCGATCACCTGCAGTGGACGTTCTCCGGCGACCATCGGCGCAGTTTCAACGCTGGCGTCTTCGCGCCCCGGCGTTTTGAAATTGAAGCGGGTGATCAGCAAGCGGAAAGTAAAGTAATAGAGCAGGAACCACGGCACGCCAACCAGCGGGACATACCACCAATGGGTTTTCGCTTCGCCCTGCAATACGCCGAACAGAATGAAATCAATCAGGCCGCCCGAGAAGGTTTGGCCGATGGTAATGTGCAGGATGTGGGCGATCATAAACGCCAGCCCATCGAACAGCGCGTGGATGACATACAGCACAGGCGCGACAAACAGGAACGAGAACTCAATCGGTTCGGTGATACCGGTAAGGAAAGAAGTCAGCGCCGCCGACAGCAGCAATCCGGCCACGCGTTGACGGTTTTCCGGCTTAGCGGTGTGGTACATCGCCAGACACGCGCCGATCAGGCCAAACATCATGGTGATGAAGCGCCCGGACATAAAGCGCGCGGTGCCAATGTAGAATTGTTGCGTGTGGGGATCGGCAAGCTGGGCGAAGAAGATGCGCTGCGTGCCTTCCACCAGATGTCCGTTGATCACTTCGCTGCCGCCGAGTGCGGTGGTCCAGAACGGCAAATAGAAGATGTGATGCAGGCCGAACGGGCCGAGCATGCGCAGTACGAAGCCGTAAATAAAGGTGCCGAAATAACCGGTGGCATCCACCAATCCGCCCATACCAAAAATCAGCTTCTGGAAATGCGGCCAGACGATGGTCATCGCCGCACCCACCAGAATGGCGACGAAGGAGCTGATAATCGGCACGAAGCGCGAGCCACCAAAGAAGCCAAGGAACTGCGGCAGGGCGATTTTGTTGTAGCGATTATGCAGCATGGCCGTCACCAGCCCGATCACCACGCCACCAAATACGCCGGTTTCCAGCGTCTGAATGCCGAGCGCCATGCCTTGTCCCACCGCGCTAAGGTTGCCCTGCGCCAGCACGCCGGTCAGCGTCAGCAGCGCATTGATGGTGGCGTTCATTACCAGATAAGCCAGCAGCGAGGCCAATCCTGCGGTGCCCTTGTCGCTTTTGGCCAATCCTACCGCTACGCCAACCGCAAATAGCACCGCGAGGTTGGCGAACACCACCGATCCGGCGCTCGCCATGATGGTGAACATGCCTTGCAGCCAGGCGACATCGAGGAATGGATAGGCTTTGACGGTGTTGGGATTGGAAAGTGCGCCGCCAATGCCCAGCAGCAAACCGGCCGCCGGTAGCACGGCGATCGGTAACATGAACGACTTACCAAACCGCTGGGCTTTTTCAAACCAACCCCCTGAAGAGGCACCGCTGAACAGTGATGACATAAATTTTTATCCCTGAAGTGATTTTGTGGTAAAAATTATTATCACAATCTCATTCATAAGATGAAAATTTCCATCATTATTGTGATAGCTTTCACTTATGCCCTAATCTGCTGCACACTGTGCGCCATAATGTCGTGAAGAAGAGGCCGCCATGACGGACAACGAAAACATCTTGCTGCACCTGCGCCAGGGCTTGCCGGGCTACAGTCCGACGCTGCAAAAGCTGGGCGATTTCATCCTCACCGACCCGCAGAAAGTGCTGTATCTCACCATCACTGAATTAGCGCGCGAGACCGACACCAGCGAAGCAAGCGTGACGCGGCTGTGTCGTCATCTCGGCTGCAAAGGCTATACCGAATTCAAAATGGCGCTGGCGCTGGATGTGCAACACAATCAGCCCGCCGCCGTCGCTAGCGGTGACAGCATCGACATGCTGGTGGAAGAAACTGTGCAGGCGCTGCGCGATACCGGGAAATTCATTAACCGCGAAGTGCTTCAGAGCGCGGTGGAAGCGCTGCATCAGGCTAAAACTATCCAGATCTACGGCGTGGCGGCCAGCGCGATTACCGGTGAGTATTTGCACTATCGCCTGTTGCGCTTAGGTAAATCGGCGCAGCTGTTTGGTGATATGCATCGCGCGGCGATGAATGCCTCGACGCTCAGAGAGGGCGATTTGGTGATCGCCATCTCCGCTTCCGGCTCGACCAAAGATGTAATGCATGTGGTCAAGGTGGCGAAGAAGCAAAACGCGCGCGTGCTGATGCTGAGCAACACGCTGCGCAGCCCGATGGGCAGCTTAGCCGATATGCTGCTGGTGGCTGCGCGGCCGGAAGGCCCGTTCAACGCTGGCGCGCTGAGCGGTAAAGTAGGTGCAATGATGTTGGTGGAAGTGTTGATTAACGAGTTGATGACGCATGATGCCCGTTATCAGGCGGCCAGCCAGCAAACGGCAACGGCGACCTTGCCGATGTTGATGTAAAACGGCAAATCCATAGCGGCGCAACTTATTGTGCATTTTTACACGTGTAAAAAGGTCAAAAGAGCGCGATAAATCGCGCCGCTACGGAACAGTGATAATAGGTTAAAGCGGTATTTCAGTTATTCGCTCGCCAATGCCGCCACCGGATCCATGCGCGCGGCTTTGCGCGCGGGCAGGTAACCAAAAATCATGCCGATAATGGTGGAGCAGGCAAAGGCCGCGCCTGCTGATTGCCATGAGAAGATCGCCGTAATCATGCCGCCCGCGAGCAGGCTGATAATCGGTCCAATCACCAGCGCCAGCGCGACGCCGAGCGATCCGCCCACCAGACAGACTAAAACTGCTTCGATCATAAACTGCTGCATGATGTCGCCGCGCCGTGCGCCCACCGCCATGCGCACGCCGATTTCATGGGTACGTTCCGTTACCGACACCAGCATGATATTCATCACGCCGATGCTGCCAATCATCAGCGCAATCGAGGCGACCAGCAGAATCAGCAGCGTTAACGTTGCGGCGGCTTCTTCAATCGCTTTACGGTATTTGTCGCGGTTGAACACCAGGAAATCTTTGCTGCCGTGACGCGCGGTTAGCAGTTGCGTCAGCGATTCCACCGCCGGGCCGCTCACCACATCGTCCTTCAGCTTAATGCTGATGCTGGTTAGCGCGGTTTGCCCGCTGATGCGATACATCACGGTGCTCCACGGCAGCCACACGCTGAGGCGATTGGGCGACATGCCATCGTTATTATCCGCCACGCCAATCACGCGCACCGGCACCGAACCCAGCACGATCATCTTGCCAATTGGGCTTTCCCCGTGTTCGCCAAACAGTTTATTGCGCGTGTTGGTATCGATAATGATCTCCTGACGTGCGTGGCGTTCATCGCTGAAGTTGCTGCCTTCCAGCAATTTAATGCCCTGAATCTGGAAATACGCTTTGCCGACGCCGTACACCGAGGTTTTGGACGCATTAGAGAGATAGCGAATCGGCTGATTGGCGATCATCTCCGGGCTGACCGCCGCGACAAACTGCTGACGCCCAATCACGTCGGCATCGGCCATCACCAGCGTCAGCACCGGATGCGCTTCATCCTCGACAAAATCACCGCCGGCATAGATCGACACCACATTGGTGCCGAGCCCGGAAATACTCTCCAGCGTTTTTTGCCGCGCGCCCTGGCCGAGCGCCACCACCGTGACCACCGCCGCGATGCCAAAAATAATCCCGGTCATGGTCAGCGCGGTGCGCAGCCGATGCGCGTTCATGGCATTCAGCGCCATGCGCAATGATTCGCGAAAGCGATCGAGCAAGCCGCGCAGCTTGCTCTGGCTTTTAGGCGCGGCGGGGACATATTGCGCGCGGGTTGCATCCTGTTTGCGGCCGCTGTCGGCAAAAATCTCGCCGTCCTGAATCTCAATAATGCGATCGGCGTGCTGCGCCACTTTCATGTCGTGCGTGACGATGATCACCGTGTGACCTTCGCGATTGAGATCGTGTAGGATGCGCAGCACCTCTTCGCCGGAATGCGAATCCAGCGCGCCGGTCGGTTCATCGGCAAGAATAATTTCGGCACCGTTAATCAGCGCGCGCGCGATACTGACGCGCTGCTGCTGGCCGCCGGATAGCTCGCCCGGTTTGTGATGTTCGCGGCCCTGTAAACCTAAACGTGCCAACAGATCCGCCGCGCGCTGCAGCCGTGCTTTGCCCTGCAGATTGGCGTAGATCGATGGAATCTCGACGTTGCTCAAGGCGCTGAGATCCGGCATCAGATGATAACGCTGGAAGATAAAGCCGATATGCTCGCGGCGGACTTTCGCCAGCGCATCCGGCGACAGCGTGGCGGTGTTTTGGCCACTAATGAAATAGTCGCCGCTATCTGGCGCATCCAGGCAGCCAAGAATATTCAGCAGCGTCGATTTACCCGAACCGGACGGCCCGATAATCGCCACCAGCTCGCCGCTAGCAATGCTCAGGTTAATGTCTTTCAGCACATGCAGAGATTGCGAACCGTTAACATAGCTGCGCTGGATGTTTTTCAGTTCGATGATATTCACATCAACACCTCGTCAGCGCCCGCCGTCTGCGTAGCAAGGATCACTTTCTCGCCGACTTTTAAACCGCTCAGCACCTGAATATCAACGCTGTCAGTGATGCCAGTGGTGATGATGCGTTTCACCGGCTGGTTATCCTGATCGGGGATTTCCACGTAGGTTTTGCCATCCGCGTCTTTCTTCGTCGCCTGCACCGGCACCAGCAAAGCGTCTTTGGCGGAATCACGCAGCAGGTTGACCTGCGCCGTCATGGAGATGCGCAGCGCGTTGTCGGGGTTTGGCACATCCAGCAGCGCGTTGTAATAGACTGCGGCGTTGGTGCTGCTGGCTGGCGTGCTTTCGCTGTTGCCCATCAGCGCGTCATCTTTCATCACCGATTCCGGCGCCAGTTCCAGGCTGCGCAGCGTGGCGTTGTAGCGCTTGTCTGGATTGGAGAAGGTGGTGAACCACGCTTGCTGGCCTGGCTGCACGTTGTTGATGTCAGCTTCGGAGATCTGCACTTTAATCGTCATGGTGCCGAGCTGCGCCAG
The DNA here is from genome assembly GCF_028048155.1 of Pantoea leporis. Classification (NCBI taxonomy): domain Bacteria; kingdom Pseudomonadati; phylum Pseudomonadota; class Gammaproteobacteria; order Enterobacterales; family Erwiniaceae; genus Pantoea; species Pantoea leporis. Next base: position 544,356 of record NZ_JALMEU010000002.1, on the reverse strand, counting down.
CTTGGCGATGGTCGGCGCGGTTTGTACCGCGTTCACCGTTTGACCTTGCTTAGTGACGATGGCGATGACCGTGCCGTCCATTGGCGCCATGATGCGGGTATAACCGAGATCGAGCTGCTTCTTATCCACCTCAATCTGCGCCTGAATCACGCGCGCTTTTTGCGCGGTTAGCTCGGCGCGTGCACTGCGCCACTCTTGTTCGGCGGTATCAAAATCCTGACGCGAGATCGCATTGGTTTTAATCATTTGCTGCAAACGCTGATATTGCGCTTGCTGTCGCACCAGCGCGGCTTCGCGGGTTTCCAAATCGGCCTGCGCCACGCTCAGCGCCGCCTGCGCGTTACGCAAATCGCTGCGCTGCGGTTGATCATCAATTTCGGCGATTAGCTGGCCTTTGCTGACGCTATCGCCAGATTTGATATAGAGCTTTTTCACCTGACCAGAAACCTGCGCACCGACGTTGACGCGTTCAACCGCATCCATTTTGCCGGTGGCAGCAATCACGTTTTCGATATTTCCCTGACGCACTTCGGCGGTGACCACCGCGTTAGGTTTATGGCGTGAACCGGCGAAATGCCAGATCAACAGCAGGAGAATGACTGCAGCGAACGTGGCGAATAGCCACTTTTTTGAGATATTGAGCATAAGCGTCCCTTATATGAAGCGAGAATCATAATCACTAAAGGGAACAAACTGGAGAAAATTCGCCGGATTTATCTGGGTAATGCGCGCTGGTTGAAAAATGATTAAAGTTTTCCGAATAGAAAGGGAGGCTAGGTTGTTTACAGCGTATCTAAGTCACTGATTGGGCGTAGGGTCGCCATTTATGGCGTAATGTTTGTCAGTTAAGCCATGAAACCCCTCATCACCGAGAGCACACATTGCAGCGGCGCAATTTATTGCGCGATAAATCGCGCCGCTACGGAAGGTGCGGTGATTTGATACGACGCTTAACTGAGCGGCATTACGTCATTTATGGCGACCGGTTCACTACCGATTTACAGATCGAGCTGGGTTTTCAGCTTCGCGATCTCCTCACGCCACTGCGCTTGCAACGCGGGTTTCTGATGCTTCGGCTTACGCGCCAGATCCTCATCCAGTTTGCTTTCCACCTCTAATAACGCCAGCAGCAAAGCATCTTCATCCAACGCGTTTTCCGTCGCCGCAGGTGCAACAACCTCAGACATGGATATCACCTGTTCAGCACGCAGGCGCTCGGTCACCGCGTCAAAATCGTGCCACTGGCTGAGTTGCTGGTCCTCTATCAGCCAGAAACGATTGCAGCTGTTGGCGATTAACTGACGATCGTGCGACACCAGCAACACCGCGCCCTCGAACTGATTCAGCGCCTCCGCCAGCTCCTCTTTCCCTACCATATCCAGATGGTTAGTGGGTTCATCGAGCAGCAGCAGTGAATAGCGCGCCAGCGTCAGCCCCACAAAGAGTAAACGCGAGCGCTCGCCGCCGCTCAGTGATCCAATCAGCTGCTGGTGACGCAGATACGGAAAACCCGCACCGATCAACGCCATCTTGCGCTGCTCATCGCTGAGCGGCGCAAAATGCGCCAGCGCATCACTGAGCGTTTCCGCATCGTGCAACTGATGCAGACTTTGATCGTAATAACCGAGGCGCGTGCGGGGATGAAAAAGCGCGCTATCTGCTTGTTGAAATTCACGCCACAAATGGCGCAGCAGCGACGATTTACCGCAACCGTTGCGGCCAACGATCGCTACGCGATCGCCACTTTTCACCTGCAGCGTTGGTAGTGAAAACAGTGCAGGCGCGTCATCGGCCGGCCGAATCGACATCTGCGGCAATGCCAGCACGCGATCGGCATCCAGCGCTTCACCTTGCAGCTGCAGCCGCCATAGCGATCCTTCGCTCAGCGTGGTTTGTGCTTCTTTCAACCAATTGGCGCGTTTCTCCATCTGCTGCGCTTTGCGCGACAAACCTTCGTTATCGTAAGTGCGGCCCCAGATCGCCAGACGTTTGGCGCTTTTCTCTACGCGTTCGATCTCTTTCTGCTCGGCCTGATAACGCTGCGTGTCAGCGTCATCCTGCTCGATCAGCGCCTGACGCGCCACGCTGCAGGGCAGACGGAAGAATAGCAGACCGCGATCGCGCAGAATCCAGCTGCAGTTAGTCACCCGATCGAGCAGGGTGCTGTCATGGGAAACCAGCACGAAGCTGCCGCTCCAGCCGTTGAGGAAATTCTCCAGCCACAATAGCGTCGGCAAATCGAGGTGGTTGCTGGGTTCATCGAGCAGCAGCAGATCCGGTTGCAGGATCAGCGCACGCGCCAGCAGCAGGCGCATATGCTGACCGCCACTTAGCGTTGCGGCAGTTTGCGTTTGTTGCTCAGCGGTGAAACCCAGGCTGCCCAGCAGCGCTTCGGCGCGCCAGCGATCGGCTTGTTCCGGTAAGCGCGCCATCACGCCATCCAGCAGCGACGCGTTGTGCAGTTCTGCTGGCAGATGCTGCTCGATGCGCGCCAGTAAACAGTGATTAGCCGGCGTGACGCTGCCGTGGCTGGCTTCCAGTTCACCACTGAGAATTTTCAATAAGGTGCTTTTACCGGTGCCGTTATCACCCAGCAAACCGATGCGATCGCCCTTTTTCAGGCTGAAATGGATATCGTGAAATAGCGTGCCGAAGGCGTTATCGAAACCGACAGCGTGGGCGGACAGTAAAGTGCTCATGTGCTTACTCATAAGTTGCAGGCGCAAAAAGGCCCGACGTCAGAAATCGCTGACGACAACCCGGTAAGCCGGAGGAAGGGATTAGATTTTCAGTTAACTTCGCTCAGGACGGATTATCGCAGCACGAGTGCGGAAATGCCTGAACGCGGCCAATTACTGTAGAAGTGTGAGTAAATAAACAATTCACACAGTGGCATAGTAATCCTCCTTAGTTATCAGTGGGTGAATAAGTGAGCTGATGATAGTGGCGGAAAGGTCTGTTTTCCAGTTAAGAATGCCCGAAATGTTGGGAGGGCAGGTTATCCGTATGAGCAATGTGAACAATACCCATACAGAAAACGGTTAATTTCTTTATTTGTCTGGCTCAAAACCCCCTGTATATCGCACTCAGGTAATTTCTGAACTCCATAGGATCGTGTTCATTACGTATGCGAGCGACTGACTGTATAGCGCGCACTTTGACAATTTTTCTGTCGCTTAAGATATGTAAAATGTGGGCTTTTAACTGAGAAACGATGGTGCTTCTCAGTGCGGCTTTATCGTTGAGCGATCCAACCGTCAGCTCCGACATGCTATTCAGTGGACAGCGAATCAGCCAGCCGGCATTTTCCGGATTGATTTCCGGCAAGGCTCTGACATTCGTCGTTATTACCGGGCAGCCGCAGGCCTGCATTTCCAGAACGGAAAAGCCGTATGTCTCCTGCCATGTGGGCAGCAGCCCGACATCAGAGGTCTTAATCAACGCCAGTACCGCGTCGTTGGTCAGCGACGTATAGTGCTGGAATAGAGGGCATTCACGAAGTGTATCCTCCACGCTTCTTCTAAATGCGTCATCATCCTGGAACGCCTGGTGAGCCACGTTATGCGTTTTGCCAGGATCACCAACCAGATTTACGCGTACGTCGTTCACACTTATCAGGTTTTCCCTTAATAACTGGCTAAAGGCTAGCACAACTTCTGCCCCTCCTTTGCGATAGAACTCCTTGCCCACGAAGGTAAAATTCAGCGGACCTCTTTCAACCAGAGCATTTTTTTCCTGCAGTACCGGCTGCGGGGGATGCAGTACGTGCAGTTTGGGCCCGATGATAGCCTGCTCCCTGGGGAAATGTTCCAGCAGCCGCAGTTGGATCTGACGTGTGGCTTCTGAGATAGCGATGATACCTTTGCAGCGCGGAGAGCAGACGTACCGGAGTTCCCGCGCCAGCTCGGGGTTGGCAAATTTGGGTATTCCCTCAACGGGAAGAACACGGGGCAGTTCGGTTTCAAAGGTCGCTACCCAGTCGCCTGGCCCCGAAGAAACTTCGTTAAAAAGGTGGATAATGTCCGCATCACCTGAAGACATCAGGGGCAGCGGTCGAAAAATAAACAGTTTATTTTTATGCAATAAGCGCCGCCTTATAACGTTGATCCAGGTCCAGATATTTCTGGGACGGTAATCCAGATAGCGATTTGAAGGGTCTGTAATGATGTTTCTCTTTTCTGGGTAGCCGTTTCCACCGACGATAATCTTCATTCTTCCCCCTGCTGGCGAGTGCAAAAAATTAACAGAATTAATTTAAATGTCCTCGTTATTAAGAGGATAAAAAAGTATTTGGGTTATGTAGGCTATGGTTTTTCAGATAAGATCTGAATTCATCATGGTTATTCAGACTGTTGATACCAGAGCAAAATCTGCTTTTTGCGACGCTTCCCAACATGTCAAATTATGCACGGCCAAACAGCAAAAATACGTGTATTTGCTGATGTTTAATCGATTTCCAGAAAACGTCGGGAGGGAGAGTGCCAATGCTGATTAAAGTTTCAGGTTGCTAAGAAGCCTTTATTTACTTCAGGATTAATTAACAGTGGGCGAATGAGAGAGATGATGATATTGGCAGGTATACATATTTTCCATTGAAAACCTTTTAAATTCTCAATGTATCAATAACCGCGCGCAAAGCGGGTGACACATTGCGATGCGGATAATAGAGAAATGACGCTTCCAGAGTAACCGTTGCCGTTTTGCTGAGCCTGTGGGGAATGCTTGCGACAGCCGCGCCAACCGGATGGTGGACATGGCTCGCGCGGACGCTACCCGAAGATGCAGAGACAGGTGGTGGTCTGATGGTTGCTGTCATCCAACTCTCCATTGCGCTTGGATCAACCGTTGGGGGTTTGATTTTCGACAGTCTGGGTTGGCAAAGTGCTTTCGGCTTGAGTGGTTTATTACTTCTTGGTGCGGTAGTCATGACTTTTCACACATCACGTCTAACATGAATCGCAGGCGCTTTAATCATAGAATAAGGCGCAGAGGCCGCTGATTAAAGCACCGTCTTTAATGCCGAACTGATTCTGCTCTGAGGATTGATACATGACCACCTTTCATCAACTTAATGCCATCAGCTTGCGAGGCCAGCCCATCTCTATGGCCGATTACGCCGGGAAGCTGGTTCTGGTGGTGAATACCGCCAGCCATTGTGGATTTACTCCTCAATATGCAGGCCTTGAAGCGCTCTACAAGAAGTACGCGGACAATGGGCTGATGATATTGGGTTTCCCCTGCAATCAGTTTGGCAAGCAGGAACCTGGCGGAGCCGATGATATCGCGCAGACCTGCCTCATCAACTACGGTGTGAGCTTCCCGATGTTCGAGAAAGTCGAGGTTAACGGCGCCGCAACGCACCCCGTGTTTCGCTACCTGAAAGCCGAATTACCCGGTGTGTTGGGCGGGCGGATCAAATGGAACTTCACAAAGTTTCTGATCGGACGCGACGGCAAACCGATCAAGCGATTTGCACCGATCACCAAACCAGAAAAAATGGAAGCGACGATCCTTACTGCGCTGGAAAACTAATATGCATTCCGCCATGCTTGATCCAAATTGTGCGAGCTATCACAATTAATACAATTTCTTTTGGTTTGCCGCGCGGGTTTACTCGTTAAACATCCCTCAGATGTCACGGTTTGTGACATGATAAGCGTCATAATTGAATCGTCAGGATGTTTGAATAGATGTTTAACGCCAGAAAACTATCAACCTTAAATGCCCTCGAAAGCAGCGTGCATAATTACATTATTAAAAACATCAATGCCGTTATTTATATGACGATAAGAGAGCTAGCTGATAATTCTGGCGTATCTACCGCGACTGTTCTGAGATTCTGTAAAAAAATGGACTTCAAAGGTTACTCAGAACTCAAAGCCAGTATGAAGTTGCACCTGAACAAAAATAACACATTACTGATTCCTCATGGAGCTGAGGAAATATTGACCTTTTTCAAAAGCATCAGAAACGATGAATTTGATGAGATGATCAATCAGGCGGCTCAATACGTTCGTGATGCCGAACGGGTGTTCTTTGCTGGCGCAGGCAGCTCTGGCACGCTTGGCAGGTATGGTGCGCGTTTCTTCTCTAATGTAGGCAAGTTCAGTAATCACATTGATGATCCCTATTATCCGGTGAGTACCGATATGGTGCAGAGTTCAGTGGCTATCGTGCTTTCTGTCTCTGGCGAAACTCCCGAAATATTGAAGCTTGCCAGGCAGTTTGTTATTCACAAGTGCAAAGTGATTTCTATTACCTGCAATCCGGATTCAACACTGGCAAAACTTTCTGACTTTATTGTTCCTTACCATGTTTCTCGCATTTTGATTGAAAGCGAATACGATATTACCACTCAGGTTCCGGTCATTTTTATTCTTGAATCGATAGGCAGAAAGCTGGTGGTGAATAATGTCAGCGATATGTCACGCGGTGTGACATTTTTGTAATTAGCGACCCGTTATAACATATTGTGACCTCGTGACATTGCCGGGATGATTTTCTAACATTGCCGGAATTAGTCCGCTCCTGACGGGCTGAATTCCCTCTGGCAATGGAAGAAAACCATGGCAATAGATTATGCGGATTCTGCGAAAGAGATCGTTAGACTGATAGGTAGCGATAATAATGTGATAAGTGTGACACATTGCGCTACACGTCTGAGGTTTGTGCTGAAAGATTATTCTCTGGTCGAGGTTGAATCACTAAAGCGGGTAAAAGGCGTTATCACCGCGATGCAGGCCAGCGGCCAGATGCAGGTGGTGATTGGTAATCACGTTGGTGATGCTTACCGCGAAGTGCAGAATCTACTCACTATCGACGAAAGTACAGCGGTACCACCGCCTAGTGTCGGTATGGTTAGCCGCATTATGGATATCATCTCCAGCATATTTGCGCCTTTTCTCTATCCACTGGCAGCCTGCGGTGTGCTGCAGGGCATCATTTCGCTGCTGACCGCCATCGACCTAATGGATCCGGCAAGCGGCACTTATCGCATCCTTAACTTCGTTTCGTGGACCGGCTTTACCTTCCTGCCCGTGATGGTGGCGTTTACCGCCGCCAAAAAATTCAACGTCAATCCGTTCACAGCGGTTATCTCCGCCTGCGCGCTGGTGTCGCCGGATTACCTGAATATGTTGACGGCCAACAAAATCCTTACCGCCAACTCAGCCGATCCCGCAGTGCAGGCTTTGATGAAGAGCGCGGTTGAAAATCCCGAGATTTCAAGGGTGATGGTGCAGATCGCTGGCATTCCGCTTGATGCCGCGCCGCTGACCTTTATGGGGCTGCCGGTAGAGTATTTGAGTTACACCTCGTCGGTAATCCCCATTATTTTGATGGTGTGGGGCATGTCGTATGTACAGCGTTTCTTCGAGCGCCTGCTTCCGATGGTGATACGCAACCTGTTCACGCCCATGTTCTGCCTCGCCATCATGGTTCCGTTCACGCTTCTGGCATTCGGTCCGATCGGCAATATGATCGGCGGCGCCATCGGTGGCGTCTATAACACCCTTTATCATCTCAGTCCTGCCATTGCCGGATTTGTGGTGGGTGCCTTCTGGATGCCACTGGTTACCTTGGGCGTGCATTGGGGCATCACGCCAGTGACCGTCGGTAACTATGCCACCCTGGGCTACGACACCTTTACCGGACTGCAAGCCTCCGCGGTATTCGGTATGGCGGGTGCGGTGCTGGGCGTATACCTGAAGGCGAAAGACGCTGAGCTTAAGCGCATGGCGCTCTCTGCGGGTGTAACGGCGCTGTTCGGCATCACTGAACCCGCCATTTACGGTGTGGCTCTGCGTCTTAAACGACCTATGATTTGTGGCTGCCTGGCGGGCGCTGCCGGCGGCATGATCGCCGGGGCTTTCAACGCGGTTTCATGGAGTTACTGCATTCCCGGCATTGCCGTCCTGCCGGTGTTCTTTAAAGAGGGGCACATGACGCAGTTCCTCGGCTTCCTGGTATCCATATTCGTCGCCTTCATATTGGGCATGGTTTTCTCTTGGGTCGCGGGATTCCAAGAAAACAGCCAACCTGACGTTCGCTCTGTGCCGCAGCCTGGCACCCTCTGATAAATAGAGATACAGATTATGAATAAGCCATTTCCAGAAAATTTCATGTGGGGCGGTGCTGTTGCCGCTCATCAGGTCGAGGGAGCCTGGGATAAAGGCGGTAAAGGCCCGAGCATAGTCGATGTCCTGACCAGCGGGGCGCACGGTGTTGATCGCGTCATCACCGCCGACATTCAGGATGACTGCTTTTATGCCAATCACGAGGCATCAGACTTTTACCATCGCTATCCTGAGGATATCGCGCTGTTGGCAGAAATGGGCTTCCGCTGCTTCCGCACCTCAATTGCCTGGTCGCGTATTTTTCCACGCGGCGATGAAGCCGAGCCGAACGAAGAGGGGTTGCATTTTTACGACGCGCTATTCGATGAGCTGCTGAAATACGGGATTGAACCGGTAATTACGCTGTCCCATTTTGAGATGCCAAACTTCCTGGTAACCGAATATGGCGGCTGGAAAAATAGAAAAGTTTTGGAATTCTTTGTCCGCTTCAGCGCGGTGGTCATTAATCGTTTCCAGCACAAAGTAAAATACTGGATGACCTTCAACGAAATTAATAATCAGCGCAACTGGAAAACCCCACTGTTTGGTTATTGCTGCTCGGGCGTTATTTTCACCCACGAGCCTAATCCTGAAGAGTGCATGTATCAGGTTCTGCACCATCAATTTGTGGCGAGTGCTCAAGTGGTGAAGTTGGGACATGAAATTAATCCTGCACTACAAATTGGCTGCATGATCGCCATGGTGCCGCTCTATCCGTTTTCCTGTCATCCGGATGACGTGATGTATGCTCAGGAAGCGATGAGGGAGCGATTCCTATTCAGCGACGTGCACATGCGCGGTCATTATCCGGCTTATATTCTCAATGAATGGCAACGCAAGGGATACCAAATTGCAATGGAAGCCGATGATGCGCAGATCCTGCGGGAAGGCTGTGCCGATTATATCGGGCTGAGCTATTACATGAGTAATGCGGTCAGTAAAGAAAATGCCGGCAGCGGGACGGCGCTTTCAGGCTTTGAGGGCAGCGTACCGAATCCGCACGTTAAAGCTTCAGATTGGGGCTGGCAGATCGATCCGGTTGGGCTGCGTTATGTGCTGAATATTCTTTATGAGCGTTACGAAAAGCCGCTATTCGTGGTGGAAAACGGTTTTGGTGCCATCGACAAAATGGATGAAAAGGGCGAGATCAATGATGACTACCGCATCGATTATCTGCGGGCGCATATTGAACAGATGAAGAAAGCCGTGACCGAAGATGGCGTCGATCTCATGGGATATACCCCTTGGGGATGTATTGACTGCGTATCTTTCACGACCGGCCAATACAGCAAGCGCTATGGTTTTATTTACGTAAATAAAAACGATGATGGTAGCGGAGATTTTTCCCGCTTGAAGAAGAAGAGTTTTGACTGGTATCGCCGGGTCATCGCCAGCAACGGCGAAGAACTCTAGCGAAATATGTGCGACAGGGATGTCGCACATTGAGATCCTTATGGCTTCTCTTTTTCGTCTTCAACTGGAATCAGCGGTTCATCAATAGCGATGGATGAATTGGATTTCAGCAGCTGAATATCCAGAATCACGTAGGTCATGGTGGTGATGAACAGTGAAATCACGCTGCCAATCACGCCGCTGGTGGTGAACGTGAAATAGTTATACATCACCACCCAGGTCACACAAATAAACAGCGCCAGCGCAACGTTAATTGCCGATTGCGAATAATCCGTGGTGCGTGATCCCATTTCATTAATCTGCCGACTGAAGTTCGCGCCGCTGTATTTCTCCAGCACAAAAATTCCCTGTTCCCAGTTACGCAAGCGTCGAGCGCCGCTGCGAGTCAGAAATACGTACAGCAGCGAAACGAATAAACCAGAAAAAGCAATCAGTACCGGCACCGCTTCCAGCGCGTAAGCGAGGCTTTTATGGCTTGATGCCTGCGGCGTGAGGTCCAGCGTTAACGACGCGCCGAGTGCGGCATATAAAAATACAAAAAGTAGCAGAAACAGCGCGTTGCGGCGCCAGTCGAGGTCGGCTTCGTGATTCTTCTGCTGTCGTGCGCTGTGCAGCGCCTGCTGTAATAAGGTGGCATCGGTGGATGCAGTGTCAATACTCTCAATCTCTTCACCCAACAAACGGTGAATAAACGGCTGATCGGCCGGTTCAATGGTGATGCGCATAGATTTCTCGGTGACGTAACGATCAAAGGCGTCAGTGTAACGTAAATCGTCTGGCGCGCGCAGAATCTGCGAGTAAGCGCGCAAATTTTCATCTCTGTTTCGGCTCAGCTTGCACATCATTTATACAATTAATGCGCGGTTATTACTGACCGCGCAAATGACGACGGAGTAACGAGCTATGTCGTATGTAGATGGTTTTGTTGTAGCGGTGCCGGAGGCTAATAAGGAGGATTATTGTGCCATGGCGGCTAAAGCCGCACCGCTGTTTAAAGAGTTTGGCGCCACGCGTGTTGTCGAGTGCTGGGCAGACGATGTTCCCGAAGGCGCGCAGACCGATTTTTATCGCGCGGTAAAAGCTGAAGAGGGCGAAACGGTGGTGTTCAGCTGGATCGAATACCCATCGCAGGAAGTACGTGACGCCGCCAATGCCAAAATGATGTCCGATCCGCGTATGAAAGAGATGGGCGAGAATATGCCGTTCGATGGTAAACGTATGATCTATGGCGGATTCGCGATTTTGCTGGAGGCGTAGTTGAGTATTTGCAACTGCAGTGAACCGTAGCGGCGCAATTTATTGCGCGGTAATTCGCGCCGCTACAAAATGTACGGTGATTTGATGCGGTACTTAATTGATCGGCCTTACGCGATTTATTGCGCTATTTTTTTAATCATTGTGTGTCTCTTACTTCTATTGTGTGCAATTAATTGCGCCGCTACGATAGGTGCTGGAATTATTCACCCTTTACAAGGAGTCACTATGCTGGATATCACGCACTTTCCGCTTTTTCTCGCATCCGTATTTCTGCTGTGTATTACACCGGGACCGGATTTAGCTTATGTCGTAGGACAAAGCGTAGCGAATGGACGACGTAGCGGTGTGATATCAGCGAGTGGCGTAGCGCTAGGAAGTTGCACGCATGCCATTGCCAGCGCCGTCGGTTTGACGGCGCTAATTACCGCTTCGCCACTTTTATTTACGGTGATTAAATATATCGGTGCGGCGTATTTAATTTATCTGGGCAGTAAAATGGTGTGGGGAACTTTTTTTAGCCGTGAAGAAGAGAAAACACCGCAGGCTGAAATTCCACGCTCTAATACGCGCAGCTTATTAATTCGCGGTTTTATTACATCGATTACCAATCCAAAAGTATTGCTGTTTTTCATCTCCTTCTTTCCACAATTCGTGGTAGTTGATGGCGATCATCATGCCAGCTCGTTTCTGTTGCTCGGCCTGACGTATGCGGTTGTGGGTTTAATGACTGACGTGATATTTGCTCTGGTTGCTGGCAGCGCGGCTAGCGCGGTGTCGCGCAATGTGATGTTGCAGAGATTGCTTGATCGTGTGGTGGGCATCACCTTTATCGGTTTAGGCGTACGCCTGGCGCTGACGCGTCGTTAACAAATTCATCTTAGGAACAACGGCCAGCGATTGGCGCTCGCGGATTATTCGGGTAACGTGGAATGCTTAACTTTGTTACCTACAAATAATTACCGCACGCTAAGTTGCAGGAGAGTCATTTCATGGCCGTTAATTCTAATATCGTCGGCATTGTCAGCGATGAGTTCATCAATCCCAACACCGTAAAGCTGCTTAATGAAGTCACGCGCCAGTTGAATGAGCGTGGTTTTATTACGCTGCTGCTGAATGCGAATTCCCGCGAAAGTTTTCAAAGCGCGCTGCGTAATGCGGCGCAACTTCCTGTCGGCGGCTTGGTTTTTCTGACTTCGCTGTTTAGCGATGAATTGAGTGTGTCGGCCGAGATTCTGCCGCAGACGGCAACGGTTCATCTCAGCCACAGCGCCAGCGCGGATGCTAACGTTGTGATTGCGGATGGTTATGACGCAGGCGAAGAGATGGGATTGCTGCTGCTGTCGCAAGGTCATCAACGTTTCGGCTTTATGCACAGTCAGGAAAATAGCGCACCCGCGCGCCAGATGGACGGTTTTGTCGCTAGCCTGCAAGCTGAACAGAAAGAACTGAATATCGAGCTCTCTGCCGGTGGCAACGATCGCGAACTGGCTTATCAGGCAATGATGGCGTACTTGAAGAAAACGCGCGCTGCCGAGCGCATCAATGCGCTGTTTTGCGAAAGTGATGTGCTGGCGTTCGGCGCGTTACAAGCGGTGCGCGACTTCGCGCAAGGCGCACATGTTGCGGTGGTGGGTTTTGATGATGTCGATGAGGCGCGCGCGTCAACCTGGCATCTCACCAGTTGGGCGCAGCGACGGGATTTGCTGGTGGCCGAAGCGCTGAATCGTTTACTGGAAAACCGTGCCGATACCAGTAACGCCTGGCAGCAGGGCGAATTGCAGGTGCGCCATTCACATCACGGCAAACATGTGCCGGGCGAAATGTCGCAGTGCGGATGTGCGATTCGGCATTAATCGCCTTAAGCAGGAAGGATAATCGGATGCTCTGGCTCATCGCCAAATACGCCATAACCGCTGGCATGGTGGTGCTGATATCTGAAGTGGCTAAGCGTAGCGATCGCCTTGGCGGGCTGATTGCCGCACTGCCTTTGGTGACGGTGCTGGTGCTGATCTGGATGAAGCTGGAAGGCCAAAGTCAGGCCAAAATTGCCAGTCACGCGTGGTACACCTTCTGGTATGTGGTGCCGACCTTGCCGATGTTTGTCGCCTTTCCATTTCTCTATCAACGCCTCGGATTCTGGCCGACGTTGATCGCGAGTTGCGTGCTCACCATCTTGCTATTTCTGCTTTGGGCCACGCTGCTCAAGCGTTTTGGTATTGAGTTGGTGTAAGTTTATTAGGATAACGCTTCACCAATATCCGATCTTGCAATGCATCCATCTGCATTTCAGGAATAAGCTGAGTCAGCAGGCTGCTCTCGGCGAAAGGCGATCCTTCCGGTCCAGGGTGGCGCGCGAAGAAAACAGGCGTAATGTGTTTACATTGAAAAACAAAAGGGCGAACGCGGATCAACCAGCATTCGCCCAACGTTTAGTGCTTGGTTCCATTACCTGAACCGTCACGATTGCGGAAAATATGCGTCACGTTATCGGTGTTTTTGATCGCTATTCCGCTCTGCTGCGGGGTTTCGATATGATTCATCACTTCCGACATCGCACGGCTCAGCGCTTGCTGGCGCGGCGGATCGCGTTCAATCGAAGCCATCACGCGCAATTTATCAAGCAGCGCGCGAGTAGAAACCGGGCCGGATTTTTTCAGCAACTGTAAAATCGCATCGCCCATGATGATGTCGGTGAGCCGTTCTTCATCACTTCTGTACATATATTCTCTCTGATTACCGCGGCAGACCTGCGGCAAATAACGAAGTGGATTCAGTCTAACCAGTAGCTGAATGAGGCGGAAACCACTTGGTTAATTCTCAGGCCAGCTGCGCCTGATTTAGGCTTCTCGTTCTACGGAAAACATCAGGCCGATTAATTGCTGATAGTGAATTTCCGCTTCAGTACCGCGTGCTTGCTCCATACGGCACAGCAGCTTGGTGCATAGTGTTTTACGGCTTAACGTCCGTCCTGAACGTAAGATTTCAACCACAATCTGCCCCAGCGTTTCCTGCTGCGAAGGCAAAGAGGCTTCTTTGAAGTAGCGTGCAATAGCTTCCGACGCTGTGGAAAAGTTACGATCCTGACGCATGGTTCCATCCTCAAGGTTGACTTATAACTTTAGCCATCAAACTTATACAAGTTTAATTAATATGTACAGGAATATGGCGAATCAGTTGCCTAGTCATTTGGCCAAAAGTGCTAATTTATTGTTAACAATCACTTAAGGAACAGGTCAGGGAGGCTGAGTGTATTTCATACAATGCTTAGTGATGAAGGCTGTTCTTGAGTATATGTATTGCACTTAGTACAATAGGTTTTCATGCCAGGACAAGGAGAGTCCTCATTAAGAACGGAGGGAACACATGGCAATTTATGTCTTAAAGCCATTCGATAGAAACACCAAAGGTGACGCTATCGATAGTGCAAAATTATGCAAAGCGGCGCTGGAAGTCATGGCAGGGATTTATGAAGCCAGTTTCGGCGGGGGAGTTTACAAGAAGCGCATTCCTTTAGTTGCTGGAAAAAGTGGCGGGGCCCGGGCGGTTGTAGCCTTTAAAACTGAAAAACATCTTTTTTTCGTCAACGGCTATGCTAAATCCGCATTCAAAAGTAGTGGTCGAGAGATATCTGAATCTGATCTCGCTCTCTACAAGGAAGTGGCCAAACAACTGTTTGAAATGACATCAGAACAAGCAAAAGTAGCCATCAATACTGGCAAGATGCGTGAGGTAAAATGTGATGGTTAATCATCTGAAAGATTTACAAGAGATCGCCAAGGATTTTAATGAAATTGGCGTGGTCACCGATGAGCTAAAAGAAAAAATTGATTCTCGTGTGAGATTGCGTGAATTGCGCGCTTCGCTACCTGTCCTGCACATGATGTCGGGAGATGAAATAAATCAGTTACGTCAACGTTATAATCTGAGCCAGGCGATGCTGGCCGCCTACGTCGGCATGTCAGTGGGGACGGTAGTGAAGTGGGAACGAGAAGAGAAAAAACCTAACGGAGCAGCACTGCGATTGCTCAATCTTATCGAGCGAAAGGGGTTGGAAGTGCTGCAATAATGCCTGTCAGTTGAGGGTAAATCGGTCGCCATTAATGTCAGCGTGGCGAGATTTTATAGGGTGCGCATTCATGCGCACCTGAATATCACCGCAATTATTCCATCAGCCATCCGTCGATCGCGTCAGTGCTTCCCAGCGATCAATCTCCGCGCTAAATGATTCCATCTTCTGCCGCACCAATGCCAAAGCATCGCTGCCCAGCAACAGATGCGCCGGTGGATTGCTGCTTTCGATCACATCGAGCATCGCGCTGGCGGCTTTAAACGGATCGCCCAACTGTTTGCCATTCTTCTCTTCACGCGCCTGCCGAATCGGATCGAACAGCGCATCATAATCGGCGATGCTGCGTGCGCTGCGCACCATCGAACGCCCGGCCCAATCGGTGCGAAACGATCCGGGTGCGACGGCGGTCACATGAATATTGAACGGCGCCAGCTCTTTGCTCAGGGTTTCCGAAATCCCTTCCAGCGCAAACTTGCTGCCGCAGTAATAGCTGATGCCAGGCAGGGTGATAAAACCGCCCATCGAGGTGATGTTGAGAATGTGGCCCTGACGGCGCTGGCGCATAAAGGGCAGCAGCGCTTTAATCATCGCCACCGCGCCAAACACGTTGACGTCAAACTGGCGGCGCATCTCGTCCAGTGATGATTCCTCCATCACTCCTTCGTGACCGTAACCGGCGTTGTTCACCAGCACATCAATTGGGCCAACGCGGGTTTCAACATCGGCAATTACCGCCTCAATGGCGGCGAAATGGGTGACATCCAATTCATAGGCGAAGGCATTTTCCGCATGCAAATTTTCAAACTCGGCTTTTGCCGTAGCATTGCGCACCGTACCGACCACGCGATAGCCACGATTTAGCGCAACCTGCGCCAGCGCGCGGCCAAATCCGCTGCTGACGCCAGTGATGAATAATGTTTTAACGTTGGACATTTGCGGTTTCTCCTCAAAAAGTAGAGGATGCATAATATTCTGGCGCTGAAACGGTCATAAGGCCTTATCTTGTTTAATCCTTGCCTAATATTATGAATGTGATGTTATCCGATGAAAGAAACGCTCCAGCAGCAAACCGTAAAACTGCTTAAAACGTTAGCGCCGCATGAAGGTTACAACCTCACCGCGCTGCCGGACGTGCGTATCCTGCGTTCCGATCGGCCGCTGGCGCGTACGCCGGTGCTATACGACCCGGGCATCGTGATTGTTTGTCAGGGATCGAAACGCGGCTTCTTTGGCGATCAGGTTTATCTCTACGATGAGCAGCACTATCTGGCGGTTTCGGTACCGGTGCCTTTTACCATGGAAACCGCGGCATCGGCGGAACATCCGCTGCTGGCGATTTACCTGCATCTCGATTTCAGCGTGGCGACGGAATTGCTGTTGCAGCTGGAGCAGCAAGATGTGGTGTTTGAGTGCCAGGCGGCGCAGAGCATGATGTCGAGCCCCATGGACCAGACGTTGCGCGAGACGGTGTTGCGCTTTCTCACAACGCTAAATCATCCGCTGGATGCGAAGATGCTCGGCCCAGCGCTGGTGCGTGAACTCTATTACCGCGTGCTGACCGGTGCGCAGGGCAGCGCGCTGCGAGCGGCGTTAACCTTGCAAGGCCAATTTGGCAAAGTGGGCAAAGCGCTGAGCCACATTCACGCGCACTATGCGCAGCCGCTAACGCTGGGGCAACTCGCGTCGCTGGCGGGCATGAGCGTGCCCACTTTTCACACCCATTTTAAAAGCATCACCAATCAGCCGCCGATGCAGTATGTGAAGTCGGTGCGATTGCATCAGGCGCGCATGTTGATGGTGCGTCAGGAGATGACGGCGGCTGCGGCCAGCAACGCGGTGGGCTATGAAAGCGCCTCGCAGTTTAATCGTGAGTTCAAACGCCTGTTCGGTTTACCGCCGGCCGAGGAGATCAAACGCATGCAGCGTAACTTTGCCGTGCCGCCGGCGCATCAGGCCTCGACGTTCGTTTCATCACATTAGCGCAAGGTTATGCTATAAATGATAACGATTATCATTTTTGGCGTGAGGCAGAGGATGCAGGTAGCACAGGAAAACGCGATAAGCGCGGATTGTTGTATCGTTGGCGGCGGCCCGGCGGGATTAATGCTGGGCTATTTACTGGCGCGCGCGGGCTTACGCGCCGTGGTTATTGAAAAACACCCCGACTTCCTGCGCGATTTTCGTGGCGACACCATTCATCCCTCAACGCTGGAGATCATGCGCCAGCTGGGATTGCTCGATGAGCTGCTCACCTTGCCGCACCAGCGCGCGGAGAAGCTGCAGGCGGAAGTGGCGGGTGAAGAGATCACCATGGCCGATTTCTCACGTCTACCGGTTGAGTGCCGCTTTATCGCCTTTATGCCGCAGTGGGATTTCCTCAACTTTCTCGCTAAAAAAGCCGCCGAATTTCCGGGGTTTACCCTGCTGCAATCCACCGAATTTAATGACTTTATTTATGAAAATGGCGTAATCAGTGGCGTAAAAACGTTACAGGGTAACGAGTGTCACATCATACGCACCGCTTTAGTGGTAGGTGCGGATGGCCGCAATTCGCAGGTCAAAGCCAAAGCCGGATTAACCGGAAAAAGCTTTGGTGCGCCACGCGATGTATTGTGGTTTCGGCTTGAGAAACATCCCGACGATCCGCAACTCGGCATGGGTCATAAAGGTCCGAAGCAAAACTTTATCGTCATTGATCGCGGTGATTACTGGCAGTGCGGCTACACCATTCAGAAAAATCAGTTAGACGAGTTAAAACTGGCGGGATTGGGTGCGCTGAAAAGCACCATGGCTCAGGTGGCTCCGTTCAGTGCAGAGCGTATGGCGGAAGTTGATGAGTGGGACAAACTGAAGCTGTTGTCGATTCGCATTGACCGACTCGATCGCTGGATGAAACCTGGCGTACTTTGTATCGGCGATGCTGCGCATGCCATGTCGCCGATTGGCGGCGTGGGGGTTAACCTGGCGATTCAGGATGCGGTGGCCGCAGCCAATATGCTGACCAAACCGCTGCAGCAGGGCAATGTAGCCTTGCACGATCTGCAAAAAGTGCAGCAGCGCCGCCAGTTCCCAACCGTCGCCACCCAATTCCTGCAAATCAAAATGAGCAGCAACAAGCGCAAACGCAGCACACCAAGTAAAGTGCCGCAGATCATCAGCCGCTTTCCGTTCCTGCGCCATCTGTTTGGCCGCTTGATTGGCCTCGGATTCCGCACCGAAAAGCCGCGTTATTTATAACCGGCAAAAAAAAAAGCCCGCTAAGCGCGGGCCAGGTAAACGTTACCAATCTGAAATTCTCGTAGCAACGCATTGCTGTGTGTTACGTCGCTATAGTAGCAACAGATCGCGATCTGTGCAGGAAATGATCAACGAGTTAATTTTGTTCTCAGGATAAGCATTATGCTTGCTGCACGCGCGTTGACCACCAGCACATCAGCGATCCAAGGCTGACCATCGCGGTGCCCTGCCAGAAGGCGACGGTCAGATGCGAGCGCAGAATAAAGGCGGCGAGAATCGAAGAGATAATCGGAATGAAGTAAGACGCGGCGGCCAAAATGGTCACGTTGCCATGCAGAATGCCGACATTCCATGCGGCATAGCCAAAACCCATCGCCATCGCAGCAAGCGCCAGACTGATACAAACTTCAGGTGATAACACAAACGGCGGCTGGGGTGAGAGCAAAAACTTCAGCCACAACGTCAGCGCAGTCAGGATAAAGAACAGCGTTATACCATTGCTGCCGTTAGCAATTTTTTTGGTTACCACACAATACACCGCCCAGATAACCGCGCCGCTCAGCGCCAAGCCGTAACTCAACGGATTATCCATCACGTTATGGGCGATTTCGCTGAATGAAAAACCCTGGTCGCCGCCCAACACGCGACAAATGCCGGCAACCGCCAGCAATACGCCCGGAACAATCAGCGGATGGGTTTTTTGTCGATTCACTATCACCGCTAAAACGATGGTCAAACTTGGCCACAGATAATTGACCATGCCGACTTCAATTGCCTGGCGTCCGCTGTGGGTAAAGCCTAATGAGAGTGACAGGCAGAGTTCATAACAGACGAACAGCACGCTGCCGATAATCAAATAGCTGCGCGTAAAAGTGCGCAACTTTGGCAAGCCTACGGTGAAAATTAGCAAAACCGCACTGGCGCTGTAGATCAGTGCCGCGCCGCCTACCGCGCCGAATCCTTCGCTGACATTTTTAATCAGTCCTACAATCGCGCTCCACAGCAGAATGGCCAGCATGCCAATCAGCGTCGCCTTTTTTTGGGGCATGACCCGCCACCTTATTTCGCAAATTCGGGCCAAAATCCTATCAAATCAAACGCGCTTTGTATTTGCTCGATTTCCTGCTGCGACGCTGGTCGCCTTTTATGGCGACCTCACTCACTGAAACATCAATTACCACTTCATCTCGCCAGTATTCACTTTGGCGCTCAAATCCAATGAACTCTCCTCCGGCAGATGCGGATAAGCGGCTTTCATGGTCTCGATCACCTGCGCGGAACCTTTGTGCTGCTGCAGCGTTTTCTCAAAGGTTTGCAGATAGTTCAGGGTAAAGCTAACAGCCGCATCGCCCGCCGGGCGCTCGCCGAGATAATGGCCCGGAATCACTTGCTTAGGTTGCAGCTTTTGCATCTCGCTCAGCACATTGCGCCACCGCTGACGAATGGCAGGCGTTTGCGTATCGGCGGTCCAGACGTGAATGCCGGAAGCCACACCGGTGCCGCCGAGAATCGCTTTGTTCGCCGGGATCCACACGTAAGCCGCGTAATCATTGGCGTGACGCAGTTCCAGCGTTTCACCATCAATTTTAAACGTCGTGGCATGCGTAACCTGCGGAACATACAGCTGCTTTGGTGCGCCGTCCTTCATCTGCGGCCCCCAATATGCCAGCTTGGCGGCTTTACTGGCTTCGATGTGTTGTACCACCTCCGGTGTTGCCACGATCTTCACCTGCGGGAACGCTTTAACAATGGGTTCCAGACCAAAATAGAAATCAGGATCGCCGGAGGTAATAACAATCTGCGTCAGCTTCTTGCCGCTAGCTTTGATCATCTGCACCAGCTTTTCGCCGTCTTTGGTGCTGAACTGCGCATCAAACAGTATCGCTTCGTGCGGACCAGAAACCAGCGTCGAAGAGACCGGGAAAATGCCGTTCTCCTGCGGGTTATACACGTCTAAATTGAGCGGCGCAGCGAAGGCAGGCAGGGCGGCAAAGGCCAATGCCAGCGTCAACGTTTTCATTTTCATCGAATTTTCCTTTATCCGGCACCTTGCCGTCTTTGAGGGCTTTATTGTAGAGAAATTGCTGGCTGGTAGAATTCCCGAAACTGGATATGATCAGTTTCATAAAACGATCAGATGGAGCCCAAATGGACAGAGTTACGGCGGCAACGGTGTTTAACCGTATTTGCGAGCTGGGCAGCTTAAGTGCTGCGGCGCGTGCGCTGGATATTTCGCGGCCGATGGTCAGCCGCTATCTGGATGAAATGGAGAAGTGGGCCGGTGCACGTTTGCTGCACCGCTCATCGCGCAAACTGACCATTACGCCCGCTGGCGAGAAGATCCTCGAAAAATCGCGCGCGCTGGCGAGATTGGCTGAAGAGATTGCCGAGCAGGGCGCGGATAGCGAACCGCACGGCACCTTGCGCGTCGCCTGCGCGCACTCCACCGCCACGCATATTCTGGGCCCGATAATTCCGGCATTTCTCGCGCGTTTTCCGGCGGTGCGTATCGAACTGGAGATCAACAATCAACCGGTGAGTTTAATCGGCGAACGCATTGATGTGGCGGTGCGGATTACCGACGATCCCGAACCTGGCGCCATTGCCCGACGTTTAGGCGAATGTGTTTCGGTGGTGTGCGCCTCGCCTGGCTATCTGCAGGCGCGTGGTGCGCCGCAAACGCCTGCCGATCTCGTACAGCATAATTGCCTGCATTACAGCCATTTCGCCGGGCAGAGCTGGCAGTTTTCTGATGCGCAGGGCGAAACCCTCTCAGCGGCAGTGCACGGGAATTTCAGCGCCGGTATCTCGTCGGTGTTGTGTGATGCGGCGATTGCCGGTTGCGGTTTAGCGATGGTGCCGGAAATGGAGGCGCGTCACGCCCTCGACAATGGACAGCTACAAACCGTGCTGCCGGCTTATCAGCCAAAAACGCTGGCGATCTATGGCCTCTACATGTCACGCGAACGGCAACCGGCAGCGCTGCGGGCGTTTTTAGATGCGGTGCAGCAGCAGTTAACCGACTGAATTTCGACACGTATCTGTTTCAAAAGAAATTAGATTATTTTCAGTGTGTTATGCATGAGATCGTATCCTCAGAAAGCCGATTTCAGCCTGAAATCGCCAAATGAGTGGTGAAACTTTGCTCAGTTATGGTCGATGTAAAATGATGGCGCCTGACCGGTGACGCGACGGAACATGGTGGAGAAAGCGGAGCTGCTGTCATAGCCGAGCGAGAGCGCCACGTCGTTAACGGATTTGCCCGCCACCAGCCACGCCAGCGCCGTCACCACGCAGGCGCGCTGTCGCCAGGCGGAAAAAGACAAACCGGTCTGCTGCAGGAAATGGCGGCGGAAGGTGCTGGGACTCATAAACAGTGTGCTGGCCCAACGATCGGCCGGGTCGTGAATGGTTGGTGCTTGTAAGAAGTTCTGGCATTGCGCCAACAGCGCCGGATGTTGCGGCAGTGGAATATCAAATTCCCTTACAGGCATCGCCGCTAGCTCCAGCAGCAGCAACTGCACCAGCGCTCGATCGCGATCGGATGCGTATAACAGCGGTAAATTAACGGCTTCAATCAATAGCTGTCGCAGCAGCGGCGAGACGCTGATGACGCGACAGCGATCGCTTTCACGCAGAGCTGCCGCACAAAACGGCTCAATATACAGACTGCGCGTCGAGACACCCACAAACTTCACGCTGTGCGCAGTGTTTGGCGGAATCCACACCGCATGCTGCGGCGGTACCACCCATTCGCCCGCCTGCGTTGCGACGTGCATCAAACCCGTTGCGCCATACAGCAACTGTGCGCGGCGATGGCGATGCTCTGGCAGCACAAATCTCTGCGCGTAGTCATTGCCCAGCGCCACCACGTCACGATCAATATGGTCGTATTCATCAATGTGGCTATTTCGCATCCCCGACATCCACCGCAAATTGACTGATTTGCAAGGGTAAATGAGCGCTGCGCAAATGGGAAGTGGGCAGCTTGCTGCGTAAGCTGCATCACTCTTTTCATGATGCAGAGAAAGGCGATGAACGAGCTGTTAATTATTGGGCTGGCGGGTTTTGCTACCGGCATCTCCACGGTGCTGTTTGGTTTTGGCGGCGGTTTTGTCGTGGTGCCGTTTGTCTATCAATTGTTGTTGCAGCAGCCGTTACTGGCGGCGCAGGCGATGCATATCGCGGTGGCGACCTCGACCGCCGTGATGATTTTCAACGCCGGCTGGGCCAGTTATCAAAACTGGCGGGCGGGCAAATTGCATGATGTTCCTTTGTTGCCGCTAATTTGGTTTATCGCGTTCGGAGCGGTGATGGGATCGTGGCTGGCGGGCGTGATGAGCGACATTTGGGTGCGCAGGCTGTTTATGTTTTACATGGTGGTTACTATCGCTGATTGCCTGCTGCGGAAAGGCTTCATTAGCCGCACTGCACCGCGAAGGTTGTCACGGTTGACCGTCAGCGCGGGCGGCACAGTGATTGGTGTGATCGCCGCCATGCTCGGCGTTGGCGGCAGCGTAATGACCGTGCCGCTGCTGCGGCGTCATGGTTATGCCATGCGCGACTGCGTCAGCGCGGCCAATCCGCTGTCGCTGCCGGTCGCCGTTTTTGGCGCGATAACTTACGCCATCAGCGGCTGGCAGCAGATTCCCGTCAGCGGTTATCTCGGCTTTATCAGCCTGAAGATATTGTTGCTGCTGGTGGTCGCCGGATTTTTAGGAATTCTGTTTGCCCGGCGCTGTATTCCGGCGGTGCCCGATGTCTGGCATGCGCGTGTCTATGTGCTGCTGTTGTGCATGGTGTTGTTGGCTATCGCGGTTTAAACCGTGGATTGGAAGCCATGCTGGTACAAGATGAGCTGCGCTGTGGCTGAAGAGATAAATGCCGCCACCAGATCCGGCCACGCCGCGCGCAAACTACCGGCTGTCAGAATATTTAGCATTGTCATGATAGTGCGTCCGATAAAAGCGCTGATACCAGCGATCAGCCTGCTGCTGCATGTCGATGTCGCGGAATTTTTCCGGATAGAGCTTTTTCGCCATCCACAGCTCTCCGAGGCCAATCGCTTCCGGCATCGGATAGCCCCACGCTTTGGCGTATTCCGGCATCAGCCACACCCGATGATTTTTCACCGCATCAATGGTTTGCCAGCGCGCATCCTGCTGGATCTCCTGCACCACGTTGGGATAGCGATCCTGCACGAAGATTACCTGCGGGTTCCACGCCACTACTTGTTCCATGCTGACCTGTTTGAAACCCTGCACGGTCGCGGCAGCGACATTCAATGCGCCCGCATGCGCCATCATCAAGCCAGTATATTTGCCCGAGCCGTAGGTGGTGAGGTCGGGATTCGCCATATAGGCGCGCACGCGCTGCTGCTCAGGCAGATTTTTCAGATGGTCGCTGACCATTTTGCGCCCGGCAAAGGCGGCATCAATCAGCGCCTGCGCCTGCTTTGGCTTATTAACCACCTTGCCGATAAGCGTGATCCCTTCCTTAATACCGAGATCGTAAGCCTGATCTTCATTCTGCATGCTGGGATTGATTTTGCCTTGCTGACCGGCGTCATCGTGACGCAGTGAAATCGCCAGTACCGGAATGCCCAGGGCAGAAATCTGGTCGATCATCTCTTTCGGCGCATAGTTGGTGACAAACACCACCTGCGGATGCAGCGCCACCAGCTTTTCCAAATCGACATGCGTCAAATCACCGAGCATCGCTTTGTGCGTCAGTTCCGGCACTAATTGCGCATAACCCTCACCTAACTGCTGCTTCCAGTTCGCCAAAATCCCGACGATTTTATCGGTGGCGTTGAGCTGCACCAGCAGGTTCAGAGTTTGGTGCTGCAGCACCACTACGCGATCAATCCTGTCCGGAATCTCCACCTGACGACCAATTTGATCGGTGACGATGCGGCTGGCATAGCTATGAAACGAGGTGAGAGTGAGTAATTCCGCCAGAATAATCCGCTTAAGAGAGGTATGCATAAAAGCTCCTGAATTCGATATGCACCGGAGTATATAGCGATTAAGTGAGCGGAGATATGGCTGTTTTTAACATCACAATACATGGCCTCATGTTTGTCAGTTAAGCCAGCGACGAGTGCGCAGGCCGAAGTCACTTTTGGTCCAGCGGTCCTCGCGCCGCTTGCGCGGTACCTTCACTTCGCTCGTCTGCCTGACGGACCGGCGGCGCGAGGACGGCCCGTGACGCAGCAGATGTGTCAGCGCCCGCTACCTATTACGACAGCGTTGAGATGTAATCGAGATCATGAACCATGACTTTATGCCAGCTCATTTCTTATTGAGCTGGCTGCATAAATCACTGGAGAGTTTATTATGACAACAGCTAATCAAGTCTGTACTTCACGAGTGGTCCATTTCCTCGCGAGCAAAGAACCGATGGTATTGCGATTATCGGTGATTATTATTTTCCTGGTTTTTGGTGTGGCGAAGTGGTTTGAATTCGAAGTTCAGGCGCTGGAACCCATATTTATAAAAACATGGCTGAGTATATTTCCCTACTTCCTCGGTCTCCATGGCAGCAGCTATTTCCTGGGCGTAGTAGAGATGACGACGGTTATTCTGCTCATCGCAGGCTTTAAACGTCCACTGTTAGGTATGATCGGCGCTGGATTGTTGATACTTACCGGGTTAGTTACCTTAAGTCTGTTACCGCAGTTAGGCGGACTCGATTCGTTTATTTTTAAAGATATTATGGTGGTGGCGATTGGTCTGACGTTACTGAAGCGCGATTTAATCCGTTGGAAAAACAACCTCTAACAGCTACTCTATAACGCATGTTTACTCTCGGGCATTTAAGAGGGCTTTATGAATAATGTTTACGTGATACTGGCGATATCCATCGTCGCTGAGACGATTGCCACAACCATGATGAAGGCCTCGCAAGGATTCTCACGCCTTA
Source organism: Pantoea leporis (assembly GCF_028048155.1). NCBI lineage: Bacteria > Pseudomonadati > Pseudomonadota > Gammaproteobacteria > Enterobacterales > Erwiniaceae > Pantoea > Pantoea leporis. The sequence goes on along the minus strand of NZ_JALMEU010000002.1, from coordinate 519,342 downwards.
TTCCCAGCGTAGTTGTGGTAATAGGTTATGCCATTTCATTTTATGGATTATCTCAAGTGGTTAAACAGATGAATGTCGGCATTGCTTATTCTATCTGGGCCGGAATGGGTATATTTTTGGTGTCGGTCATGTCTTATTTTTTCTACAACCAGAAACTAGATTTCGCTGCAATGGCGGGCTTGATGTTAATCGGGTTAGGCATTGTGGTAATTCAGGTTTTCTCCAAAACCATTCTGCATTAATGAAGTAATAACAGGGAAGCACAGGCTTCCCTGTTAGCGTTAAGGGATAATGCGTGCTGCGCAAACAGAGCAAAGAACATCTCATCCGTTGCCTGATAGCCGTTAAAACCCGCGCGCCGTATTTTACTGCCGTCACCAAACATGTCGTAATTCCAGCCAAAGACAAAATCGGCAAACTGCCCATCATTCAGCTGCAAGATATCTGGCTCTATCAGCTGATGTTCTATAGCGATGGTTTGCCATAGCGCGCGGTAATCCTGAAACAGCTGAGAAAACGACAGATTCACCGCCGGCGAGCTTTCCAGTTCAAACCACCGGGCAATCGCGCGCTGCCGACCACACCGGGACGCAAGGCGTGCCAGTGCCAGCTTTTACCGCGCTGAAAGTCACTTAGCCAACGCAGCTGTTGCGCATTGAATTCGGCTCCCGCGACGCCGGGATCGCTTTCGCGCGCGGGCGTTTTGAACGGTCCCAGATGCGCGCCATAAACTTTGTATCCCTGCATCAAACTGACGCTGCGCAACTGCGCGCTTTTATCGATGTTAACCACCAGATTGCGCAGCATCGTCACGTTGGGTTCGACCATTTCACGCCAGTTGGCAGCATTCAGCCACGCGCTGTAGAAAATATGCGTGACCTGATTGAGCGGGGCCAGCGCCTGTGCACTGTGCTGCGCATCCAGCAGATCGACATGGATGAAAGGGATATTCTGCGTTGAGATTGCAGGCTGGCGCGTCAGGCCGATCACCTGCCAATCCTGCTGACGCAGCGTTTTTACCAACTCACTGCCGACAATGCCGGTTGCGCCCGCGACCAGCGCGACGTGATGTGTTTGCGACATGATGATTCTCCTGTGAACAAGACAGGCACAGTGTTATCTATTATTTTTATTGCTGATATCCCACTATCCAGATGCCACTTATCAGAAAAATCATTAAATGAATAATAAACTCAACGCCATCAATACCTTCCTTCGCGTGGCGGAAGCCGGATCATTTTCGGCAGCAGCGCGCCTGAGCGGGATGAAGCAATCCGCCGTGAGCCAGCAAATCGCGGCGCTGGAGGAGGAACTCGGCATCGTGTTGTTGCACCGCACCACGCGTGCGATGAAATTGACCGAGCAGGGCGAGCGATACTTACAGCAGATGCAGCCGCTGCTGGCCGCGATGCAGGACGTTGAAAGTCAGTTGCGCCCGGCGCAGCAAGCGCTGCAAGGCAGCGTGCATATCCAATTACCCAGCGGATTAGGCCAGCGCTTGCTGCCGCCTTTGCTGGGGCTGCAACGCGCGAACCCAGAACTGCATCTGACCATCGCGCTCGACGATCGCGTGGCCGAACTGGTGAGTGAAGGCGTGGATATCGCGTTGCGCCTGATTGAAATGCCGCCGGAGATGTTTCCGGCGAGATTACTGGCGCGTATTGAAACGCCGCTGTTTGCTGCGCCTGAGCGGGTACGCGCAACACCGATTACCTCGCTGGCAGAGCTGGCCGCGCATCCGCATGTTCGCTTTAGCGGTATCGACAAACAGGCACCGCTGCGTCTGATATCCAACCAGGAAACCGTCGCGCTAACCGTGAATACCGTGTTTCGCGCCAACAGCAGCGAAGGGTTGTTGCAGGCGCTGCAGGCGGACATCGGCGTCGGGGGCATGCAGTTACCGCTGGTGCAGGAGGCATTAAAATCAGGTTCGCTGGTACGCATCTTGCCACAATATCGTCTGCCAGACCGTTTTCTCTACGCGGTATTCCCCGATGCGCGCTTTATTTCGCGGCGCGTCAAACGTGTGGTGGAAGTGATCAAACAGGTTGTGGATGCGTTAATTCCTGCGGCTGATTAAGCCGCTCTCCATTGTGGCGCATGGCTGCGCCATTTTTGTGCTTCTTATCGCAACCGCTGCATTGTAAAGAAACATAAGTATTCGATCTTGTATCCAAGAGCGTATCCCATCTGGCCTGGCCGCTAGCGCCCTCATTTATGGAATTTTCTGGCACGCAAACTGCAACGTTTCCGATAAGTGATAAATCGGGAGTATTCGCATGTTTGATGCACTGTTGGATGAAGATGCCACTACGCTGGCGGCGTTAATCCGCGGCGGAGACGTTTCGGCGCAGGAAGTGACGCAAGCCGCCATCAATCGCATGGAGCAGCGCGAGCCGCAGATTCAGGCGTTTTGTACCGCTACGCCAAAGCTGGCGCTGCAACAGGCGGCCGCTGTTGATGCAAAACGCGCGCGCGGCGAAACGCTGGGGGCGCTGGCGGGCGTTCCGCTGGCGGTGAAAGACCTGATTTGTACCGCAGGCGTGAAAACCACTTCTGGATCGCATGCCTACGCTGATTTTGTCCCGGAAGAAGATGACATCACCGTTGAGCGCCTGCTGGCGGCCGATGCGGTGCTGCTGGGGAAAACCACCGCACCGGAGTTTGGCTATAGCGGCGTTGGGCACAATCCACTGTTTCCATCACCGCGTAATCCGTGGGATCTCTCTAAAACGCCGGGCGGATCGAGCGCCGGTTCCGGTGCGGCATTGGCGGCGCGCCTGTGTCCGATTGCGCTGGGCAGCGACGGCGGCGGTTCGGTAAGAATTCCCGCCGCGCACTGCGGCGTGTTTGGTCTGAAGGCGTCAATGGGGCGCGTACCCTTATGGCCGGGCTGTCGCGACGAGCGCTATCCCGGCGTTTCCAGCTGGGAGTCGCTGGAGCATATCGGCCCGATGACGCGTTCGGTGCGCGACAGCGCGCTGATGATGTCGGTGATGGCGGGGCCGGATATGCGCGATCGCCACTCGATTCCCTGCAACGACGTGGATTGGCTGGCCTCGCTGGAAAAACCGCTGAGCGGTCTGCGCATCGCTTTCAGCGCGGATTTCGGCTACATCGCCGTTGATCCCGAAGTGCGTGACATTGTCACGCACGCCGCGCGTCGTTTTGCCCGTGAGCTCGGCGCTGAACTGGATGAAGTGGATCCCGGTATCGCCGATGAAGGTGCCACCTTTGCCGCGCTGGTGGCTTTTGAGAGCGATCTCACCGGCATGCGTCACATGCACGCTGAACTGGGTGCACGCATGTCACCGCATCTCAGTGCCATGCTGCAACGCGACTGGCGCGCTGAAACCTTTACCGACGCCAATACCACACGCAAAAAGCTGTGTAACCAGATGTGGCGCTTTATGCAGCATTACGATCTGCTGCTGTCGCCGACGCTGGCGGTGCCGCCGTTCCCGCTCAATATGCAGGGACCCGAGATCATCGATGGCCGCATGGTGCGCAGCGATCACTGGCTCTCATTCTGCTTCCCGTTCAATTTCACCGGCCAACCGGCGGCGTCTGTTCCTGCGGGCTTTACCGCCAGTGGATTGCCGATTGGCATGCAAATCGTGGGTCGTCATCTGGACGATGGCCTGGTGCTGGCGGCGAGTGCCGCGTTCGAGCGCATACAACCCTGGAATCACATCACACCTGTTTCAATCGGAGTTGCCCATGACTAACAAAAATTCACCGGCTTTAGAGCAGGAGTTCGAGCATGAACCGGTTCCGCTCAGCCATCGCCACTCGACGGGTTCGGTATCGGCGGTGTGGTTTGGTTTCCCGATGATCCTCACCAATGCGCTATTTGGCGGCATCATTACCTGGCATCTCGGCTTCTGGCCGGCGCTGATTGCCATTCTGCTGGGAAATCTGGTGCTGTTTGCCTATGTGGGTGCGCTGAGCTGGTTCGCCGGTAATACCGGCATGAACTTCGCGCTGCAGGCGAAACGGACCTTTGGCACCAAAGGCTACATTTTGGTTTCGGGCTTCCTTTCTACTGTAGTGATCGGTTGGTACGCCTTCCAGACCGGGTTAACCGGCACGGTGATTAATCAAACCTTTGGCTGGAATGCACTGGCGGTGACGGCGTTTGCCATGGTGCTGTATACCGGCATCACCTTCCTCGGCGTGCGCGCATTGTCCGTGCTCGGCGTGATCGCTGCGCCGCTATTCGTGGTGTTGGGATTGGTGGCGCTGTGGCTGATCAGTAAGGATCACGATTTCAGCACCATCACGCAGTTTACCGGCAGCAGCAGCGCAGTGGGCGCGATGAGCATGGGCACCGCCGTCACCATGGTGGTAGCTGGTTTCGCCGATTCAGGCACCATGACGGCAGATTTCACCCGCTGGTCAAAAGACGGTAAATCGGCGGTGATTGCCGCGTTCTCAGCGTTCCCGGTGGCGAACGTTATCTCTTATCTGTTTGGCGTCGTGATTGTGGCGGTGGGCGCGGCGGTTGATCCGGCGAGTAACGGCGGCAACTTCCTGCCAATGCTAATGGGGCACGGCATGCTGCTGTCGGTGATTGCCTTCCTGTTTGTGTTTATCAATCTCGGTTCGGTGTGTACGCACTGCCTGTATAACGGCGCAGTCGGCTTTAGTCATCTGTTCAGCAGCAAAATGCGTCTGTGGACGGTGATCCTCGGCGTGATCGGCGGGGCGCTGGCGCTGGCTGGCGTGTGGTCCTATTTCCTCGAATGGCTGAGTTTGCTCGGCATCGTGGTGCCGCCGTTTGGCGCAGTGATGATTGTTGATTTGATCTTCATGGTCAAAATCAGCGAACAGCGCCAATTGCGCCGTATGCGCGGCAGCGCCTTTGCCGCCTGGGCGATTGGTAGCTTGTGTGCGGTGATTGCGCACATCGCCTTCCCACAGTTCGGTGAAGCGGTGATTGGCCTGGTGACTGCTGCCGCCAGCTATACGCTGATTGTGAAACTAAAAGGTGAAAGCACAGTAACGGTGATGGAGGAAAAAAATGCCTGATTACGCCATTGATTCAACCCCTTACTCGTGGCCGTATGACGGTCGCTGCAGCCCGCAGGATACCGCATTGATCGTTATCGATATGCAAACCGATTTCTGCGGTAAGGGCGGTTACGTCGATAGCATGGGCTACGACATTGCCTTAACGCGCGCGCCTATCAAGCCGCTGCAGCAGGTGCTGGCAACGATGCGCGAGTTGGGCTTCCCGATCATCCATACGCGCGAAGGGCATCGGCCGGATTTAAGTGATCTGCCTGCGAATAAGCGTTGGCGATCCAGACGCATGCAGGCGGAGATCGGCGCGCCGGGTCCGTGCGGGCGCATTCTGGTGCGCGGTGAACCGGGCTGGGAAATTATCCCGGAACTGGCGCCATTGCCGGGAGAAGTCATCATCGATAAACCGGGCAAAGGCTCGTTTTACGCTACCGATCTCGAACTGATTCTGCGCAGCCGCGGCATTCGCAATCTGATCATCAGCGGCATCACCACTGATGTCTGCGTCCACACCACGCTGCGCGAGGCTAACGATCGCGGTTTTGAGTGTTTGGTGTTGTCAGATTGCTGCGCGGCGACGGAGCTGAAACACCACGAAGCGGCGCTTAGCATGATCCATATGCAGGGCGGAATTTTTGGTGCCGTAGCCAGTTCGCAGACCTTGCTGGCGGGATTAATTAGCAAGCAAACGGTTGAGGTGGATTAGCTCTTTAACCACTTTTCGTAGTGCTCTGGCCACGCCATGGTCGGCGTGCCGGGCCTGCCCATACCAAATCCATGTCCGCCGCTGCTGTAGCGATGCATCTCAACCGGCACATGCTCACGCTTACAGGCGTCAGCCATAATCAGCGTGTTATGCGGATCGGAGATCGGATCGTCCTCTGCCTGCACCAGAAAGAAGGGCGGCGATTGCGGATTGACAAACTCCTGCACTGACCATGCGGCGTTTTCACTGGCGGGCGCGTGGTTGCCAACCAGCATTTTATGGGTTGAAGTGTGGGTGTAAGGCGCTTCCAGCGTAATGATGGGATAGATCAGCGCCGCGCGATCGGCCGTGGCGGGCAGGTTATCCAGGGCATCGGTTGCCCTGTAAGATCGAAAATCTGCTCGCGTGACCGCCATACCGAGCAGATGACCGCCAGCGGAAAAGCCCAACACGCTGACATATTTTTCCCGTTGCCGCACCAGGCGCAGCGCGCGCTGTGCATCCTGCAGTGAAACCATCGCACCATCTTTCCAGCCTTCATGCGGTAAACGATAACTCAGCACATAAACGGTATATCCGCGCGCCGTCAGCCAAGCTGCGGCAGGCCAGGCTTCTTTACCCATTTCAATGCGCGAATAGCCGCCACCTGCGGCAATCAATACCGCGCGACCATTAGGCGAGGGCGGCGTTAATAAGGTGAGTGTGGGCTGCACGATATTACGCTGCGCGCCTTTGGCTGAAATCACCAGAGCGCCAGCAGGACCGCCACCGCCCGGCGGTAAATCTGGCCATAGCGGCAAGATGTGGGTTGTTACGTGTTTAGAAGCAGCCCAGATTAGCCCGCTGCGCACTGTCAGCGTGGAAAGAGTGAGATACGACAAAAAATGGCGGCGCTCCATGGCAGCTCCTCATGAAATTGGAGATTTATTGAAGCAGAAAAACCAGCAGAAAAGATGAAAAGGGCGTTGCTATGTATGAACAAATGCGACGGGAAAAGCATTAGGGTTTGTAGTTACAACATACTTTTAATTGTTTTCTTAATCGTGAACCTGGCAGCAGTGCGGTTGTCGTTGTGACAGTGAAGCGCGGCTATAGATGCTACGACGAAAGTGACAATGGCCTTGGCTGCGTCTGGTACTTCGATTGGTGCTAATGATGCGGCGATCGCCAGACATGCCATTGCGGCAGGCACAATTTTAGTCCCTAACAATACTCGGGAATTCGCTCGGGTAGTTGATTTAGATCTTCAGGATTGGGCTAGCTAGCCACCAAAGAAAAGGGCGACCAACGTCGCCCCCAAATCAACCTCAACCACGCATCGGTTCAGCGCGGACCGGTTTATCACCGGCAACAAAGTAATCCGCTTCGCTACGCGGCAGCGGCTGTCGACCACGAATGTTATCTGCGATTTTCTCGCCGATCATGATGGTCGTCGCGTTCAGGTTACCGGTGATGATCAGCGGCATGATTGAAGCATCTACCACGCGCAGGGCTTCAACGCCGTGAACGCGGCCTTCACCATCGACGACAGACATCTCGTCGTTACCCATTTTACAGGTGCCACACGGATGATAAGCCGTTTCGCCGTGATTTCGCACAAACTCATCTAACTGCTCATCGGTCTGGCAATCCAGGCCAGGGCTGATCTCTTTACCGCGATATTTATCCAGCGCCGGCTGGTTGATGATCTGGCGCGTAATACGAATCGCATCGCGGAACTCCTGCCAATCCTGCTCATGTGACATGTAGTTGAACAGAATCGCTGGATGGCGACGCGGATCGCGTGATTTCAGGCGTACATGACCGCGACTCGGTGAGCGCATCGAACCAACGTGGCATTGGAAGCCGTGCGCTTCCACCGCGTTTGAGCCGTTGTAGTTAATCGCCACCGGCAGGAAGTGATACTGAATATTCGGCCAGCTGAACTCTTCACGGCTGCGGATAAAGCCGCCGCCTTCAAAGTGGTTGCTGGCGCCGACGCCGGTGCCATTAAACAGCCACTCCGCACCGATTTTCGGCTGGTTCCACCACTTCAAGGCCGGGTAGAGCGAAACTGGCTCTTTGCACTCATATTGCAGGTACATTTCGAGGTGATCCTGCAAGTTCTCACCCACGCCCGGCAAATCATGCACCAGCGGGATATCGAACTGTTTCAACAATTCAGCGGATCCGACCCCGGAACGCTGCAGAATCTGCGGCGAGGCGATGGCTCCGGCGCACAGCAGCACTTCACGACGTGCATGCGCCTGGTGCGAGGTATTGCTAGAACCCAGCAGATACTGCACGCCAACCGCGCGTTTACCTTCAAACAGAATGCGGTCGGTGGTCGCATGGGTAACGATTTTCAGGTTCGGACGGGTTTTCGCGGTATCGAGATAACCGCGCGCGGTGCTGGAGCGGCGACCTTTCGGCGTCACAAAGCGATCCATTGGCCCGAAACCTTCCTGCTGATAGCCATTAAGGTCATCAGTGCGCGGATAACCTGCCTGCACGCCGGCTTCAATCATCGCCGCGAACAGCGGATTATTGCCAGGTTTACAGGTGGTGATGCTCACCGGACCTTCGCCGCCGTGATAATCATTGGCACCGATATCGCGCGTTTCTGATTTGCGATAGTAGGGCAGGCAGTTCAGGTAGCTCCAGTTTTCCAGACCAGGCTCCCTGGCCCAGTTATCGAGGTCCATCGCGTTACCACGGATGTAGCACATGCCGTTGATCAGCGACGATCCGCCCAAGCCTTTACCGCGGCCGCACTCCATGCGGCGGTTGTTCATGTACGGCTCAGGTTCAGTTTCATACGCCCAGTTGTAGCGTTTTCCCTGCAGCGGGAACGCCAGCGCCGCAGGCATCTGCGTGCGGAAGTCGAAGCGGTAATCTGGGCCGCCCGCTTCTAAAAGCAGCACATTGACGCTGCTATCTTCGGTCAGTCTTGTTGCCAAAACGTTCCCTGCGGATCCGGCTCCGATAATGATGTAATCAAATTCCATTAGTCGTTCCTCAGGTTAAAAGCCAAAATTAAAATACGGACTGAAAACGGGTCATTTCGAGCTGCACAGATTTCACTTGCGTGTAGTTTTGCAGCGTCATCAGGCCATTTTCACGGCCCACACCCGAATGTTTGTAACCGCCCACCGGCATTGCGGCGTCAGATTCGCCCCAGGTATTGATCCAGCAAATGCCCGCTTCAATCTGGTGAATTACGCGGTGCGCGCGGTTAAGATCCTGGGTTACCACACCGGCCGCCAGGCCAAATTCGGTAGCGTTGGCGCGGCGAACCACTTCTTCTTCGCTTTCATAAGTCAGAATCGACATCACTGGCCCGAAGATCTCTTCACGCACAATAGTCATCTCATCGCGGCAGTCGGTGAACACGGTCGGTTCCACCCATGCGCCGTTATCGAAAGCCGCACCGCTCAGACGTTTACCGCCGCACAGCAGGCGCGCACCTTCGCTGATGCCGGATTCAATAAAGCGCATCACGTTGTCGCGATGCGCGAAGCTCACCAGCGGACCGAAGTTGGTATCTGGATGGTTGAGATCGCCGGCCTTAATACGCGCCACGCGCTCAGCGATTTTGGCTTCAAACGCCGCTTGCAAATTAGCTGGGATAAACACGCGCGTGCCGTTGGTGCAAACCTGGCCCGAGCTGTAGAAGTTCGCCATCATCGCGATATCCGCGGCGAGATCGAGGTCAGCGTCATCGAAAATGATCAGCGGAGATTTGCCGCCCAGCTCCATGGTGACATCTTTCAGCGTCGAACCGGCCGCATTGGCCATCACTTTCTTACCGCTGGCAACGCCGCCGGTGAAGGAGACTTTATCGATGCCCGGATGATCGGTAAGCAGCTGGCCGGTGACCGCGCCGCGACCGTTCAACACGTTGAACACGCCGTTCGGCACGCCCGCTTCAGTATAGATTTCCGCCAGTTTCAGCGCGGTCAGCGGCGTGACTTCGCTGGGTTTGAAGATCATCGCGTTACCGGCGGCCAATGCTGGCGCGGATTTCCACAGCGCGATCTGAATCGGATAGTTCCACGCGCCGATCCCGGCTACCACGCCCAGCGGTTCGCGGCGGGTGTAAACGAACGAGGTATCGCGCAGCGGGATCTGCTGGCCTTCCAGAGAAGGAATCAAGCCCGCGTAGTACTCGAGCACGTCGGCACCGGTGACGATGTCCACGTATTGGGTTTCGCTCAGCGGTTTGCCGGTGTCGAGGGTTTCCAGCGCGGCCAGTTCGTCATTGCGCTCACGCAGAATATCGACCGCACGGCGCAGAATGCGTGAACGTTCCATCGCGGTCATCGCCGCCCAGATTTTCTGGCCTTTTTTCGCGGCGGCAACAGCGCGATCAACGTCTGCGCGTTCCGCTTCATGCACGTCGGCCAGCACTTCGCCGTTCGCCGGGTTGATGGTCTGGAATGTGTTACCTGCCTCAGCGGGAACCAATGCGCCATCAATATAAAGGTGTTGCTCGGTGAATCGGGACATGATTTCTCCTTCCTCAGTGATTCTGGTCAGCCAATTGCTGACGAATGAATTGGGTGGTGAGCTGTCTGGCGATAGCCAAATCGAACGGTTTGCCACTGAGCGCCGCGCGCAGCCACAGGCCATCAATCAATGAAGCGAGGCCATGTGCCGCCAGACGCGCCTTTTCACGCGGGATAACGCGACGAAACTCGGCTGCCAATGTGGAAAACAGGCGCCGGCTGCTCACGCGTTCTAAGCGGCCCAACTGTGGCTGATGCATGCTGCTGGCCCAGAAATCCAGCCAGGCTTTCATTGCGGCGCTGTGCACCTGCGAATCATCAAAGTTGCCTTCCACAATCGCCAGCAGGCGCGCTTCCGTTGTGGCGTCTGCTAGCGGTTTTAACCTTGCTGCTACCGCATCACGTAGCTGACGTGTTACGTCACGCATCGTGGCTTCCAGCAGACCGTTCTTGTCTTTGAAGTAGTGGCTAATGATGCCTGTCGATACGCCAGCACGTCGCGCAATCTGCGCAATGGTGGCATCGTTGATCCCGACTTCGTTGATGGTGCTCAGGGTCGCATCAATCAGTTGCCGACGACGTATCGGCTGCATTCCCACCTTTGGCATAACACTCCAGCTCCACTTCAATCTTAGAACACTATTAAAACTTTTTTTGATTGCACGTTCAATATAAAAAAGAAATTTGTTAGGATGCTGTGCTTGGATTGTTACAAAAACGAAGCGGGGAAGCGAAGGGACTCAGCGGATGCGTATGCACGCGCATCCCACGAAAACCGCATTTTGCCTCGTCGGGATGCCGTTAATGGCGATCTTCGCGAGCTTCTTTGGCACGTACTACAGGAAATTAACCAGAGGTAATCGATGATTAATCCACCTGCCAGTGAAAAAGACAGAATCAATCCTGTGGTGTTTTACACCTCCGCCGGACTGATTCTGACATTTTCACTTGTCACGATTTTTTACAGCGAACTCGCTGCCAGCTGGCTTCTGACCGCCGTTAACTGGGTCACCTCCACGTTTGGCTGGTACTACATGCTCGCTGCCACGCTGTACATCGTGTTCGTCATCTATATGGCGTGTTCGCGCTACGGCGCCATCAAGCTGGGGCCGGAGCAATCCAAACCCGAGTTCAGCTTGCTGAGCTGGTCGGCGATGCTGTTTGCCGCCGGCATCGGTATTGACCTGATGTTCTTCTCGGTTGCCGAGCCGGTAACCCAATATATGCAGCCGCCAGAAGGTGCAGGGCAGACCATGGAAGCCGCGCGTCAGGCGATGGTATGGACGCTGTTCCACTACGGCGTCACCGGCTGGTCGATGTACGCATTAATGGGCATCGCGCTCGGCTACTTCAGCTATCGCTACAATCTGCCGCTCACCATCCGTTCGGCGCTCTATCCGATTTTCGGCAAACGCATTAATGGCCCGATTGGTCACACGGTGGATATCGCCGCGGTGATCGGCACCATCTTTGGGATCGCCACCACGTTGGGAATTGGTGTGGTGCAGCTGAACTACGGCCTCAACGTGCTATTCGATATTCCGGAAGGTTTCACGGCGCAGGCCGCGCTAATTGTGCTGTCGGTGATCATCGCCACCATCTCAGTAACATCCGGCGTGGATAAAGGCATCCGTATTCTTTCTGAGCTGAACGTCGCGCTGGCGCTGGGCTTAATTCTGTTCGTGCTGTTTATGGGCAAATCCGATTTCCTGCTCAACGCGCTGGTGCTGAACGTTGGTGATTACGTCAATCGCTTTATGGGCATGACGTTGAATACCTTTGCCTTCGATCAGCCACGCGAGTGGATGAATAGCTGGACGCTGTTCTTCTGGGCGTGGTGGGTTGCCTGGTCGCCGTTTGTCGGTCTGTTCCTCGCACGTATCTCGCGCGGTCGTACCATTCGTGAGTTCGTGTTGGGTACGCTGATTATTCCGTTCACCTTTACGCTGCTGTGGCTGTCGGTGTTTGGTAACGCGGCGCTGTATGAAATCATTCACGGCGATGCCGGCTTTGCGCAGGAAGTGATGGCGCATGCCGAACGCGGCTTCTATAGCCTGCTGGCGCAGTATCCGGCGTTTAAATTCAGTGCTTCGGTGGCCACCATCACCGGCATGCTGTTCTACGTGACGTCGGCGGATTCCGGTTCGCTGGTGCTGGGTAACTTCACCTCGAAGCTGAAAGACATCAACAGCGATGCACCGAACTGGCTGCGTATCTTCTGGTCGATTGCGATTGGTGTGCTGACGATGGGCATGCTAATGACCAACGGGATTTCTGCCTTGCAAAACGCCACGGTGATCATGGGCTTACCGTTTAGCTTTGTGATCTTCTTTGTGATGGCCGGGCTGTATAAATCGCTGAAGGTGGAAGATCACCGCCGCGCCAGCGCCAGCCGCGACACTGCGCCGTACATTTCGGCCAGTAACGATCGCCTGAGCTGGAAGAAGCGCCTGTCGCGTCTGATGAACTATCCGGGCACGCGTTATACGCAGAAGATGATGGAAGAGGTGCTGTTCCCGGCGATGCAGGATGTGGCGAAAGAGCTGGAGCTGCGCGGTGGACGTGTATCGCTGGAGCGTGCCGAGCCAGAAGAGGGGCAGCCGCTGGGCCACCTTGATCTGCGCGTGTTGCTGGGCGAGGAGCAGGATTTCGTTTATCAAATCTGGCCACAGCAGTATTCGGTACCGGGCTTTACCTATCGCGCACGTAGCGGTAAATCGACCTATTACCGCCTGGAAACCTTCTTGCTGGAAGGCAGCCAAGGCAATGATTTGATGGACTACAACAAAGAGCAGGTGATCATCGATATTCTCGATCAGTACGAACGTCACCTGAACTTTATCCATCTGCATCGTGAAGCGCCGGGCAGCAATATGACCTTCCCAGACGTATGATCTCAGCCAGGTGCGCCGCGATGCGCACCTGGCACTTTCTCCGATCGCAGCTACACTTTCACGCTGATTAAACGGGGGATGAAATGAAATTAGGCTTTGCTTGTAAGTATCTGGATCAACAGGCTAAACAGCCGTATCCCTTCAAAAGCACCACCCGCACGCGCTTTCTCGGCCTCGATGATGAATCACGCATCACGCTGCTGAACCAGCTGGCGCAAAACAATCTGCAAAATCTCACTCTCACGCTTGAAAAGCTGGCCACGCAGCCCGACGCGCTGCGCATGATGCGCATCGGCAGCGATCTATTGCCGCTTTACACGGTGCCGCATGCGACTCAGCTGTACGGTGAATTATTGCCCGATCTTACGCCGTTACTGCGCCGCTGCGGCGAGCTGGCGCGCGCTAATAATATTCGGCTTTCATTCCACCCCGGCCAATATACGGTGCTGGCCTCCGATAATGACGGCGTGGTCGATCGCGCGATTGAGGATGTGGAGTATCACGCCACCTGTGCGGTATTAATGGGTTATGGCCGACAGTTTCAGGATTTCAAAATCAACATCCATATGAACGGCAAAAAAGGCTTTGAGGGATTCCGCGCCGCGTTTCTGCGGCTCACCCCTGAAGCGCGCAATATGCTGACGGTGGAGAATGATGAAATATCCTGTTCGCTGGACGATGTGTTGCAGGCGCGTGAGTTGTGTCCGGTAGTGCTGGATATTCACCATCATTGGGTGAAAGAGAACCACTATATTCAGGCTGATGATGCGCGCATCGCGCTGATAAAAGCGTCGTGGCGCGGTGTGCGGCCAGTTTTGCACTATTCGATTGCGCAGGAAGGTTTGATTCCCGATCACGGTTTCCCGGATCAGCAGGATTTAGCGGTGTCGAAAACCAAACTTCGCGCCCATGCCGATTATTACTTCAATCAAAGCTTAAATGATTGGGCGCTGTCGTTTGATGCCTTCGATATTATGTGCGAAGTGAAGATGAAGAATTTAGCGCGCGACCGTTTGTACGATTATGCAGTCGAGCGCCAGATCATCACGGCGCCGTAATCACAATCGCCACGCGGCGGTTTTGCGCCCGGCCCTGCGGGTTATTGTTGCTGGCAATCGCCGCGCTCATTCCTAAGCCGCGCGTAACGATATTTTCGCGCGGAATTCCCGCGCCTTGCGCCCATTGTGTCGCAACGGCGTTGGCTCTTTTCAACGACAGCTGCTGGTTGTAATCCGCTTTGCCGTAATTATCGGTATGACCATCAATACGCACATGTTTAATGCCGGTCGTCGCCAGATTTTTCGCCATTGTCTGAATGGTGTTTTTACTGGCGGGAGTGAGTTCAGATTCGTTGACGCCAAACAGAATTTTGTCCGACAAACCTAATCCCCAACCTTCGCTATTTTGGCTGAAACCGGCATTACGCATCGCTGCGATCTGTTCATCGCTGAAACGTCCCTTTGCCTGGCAACCGACCAGCGCCAGCACACACACCATCAGGAAAATTTTCATCTTCATCTCCGCACCTTACTCTTTCCCTTATTTTTGTACATGTTCGTATCTGCGCGTTCCAGAATCGACTCAACCGTATCGCCGTGCTGCGACCAGGCGTAGCCAATGGTCACCGAGGTGGAAATCGGAGTGCCTTCAGCAATAACAATTTTCTGGCTGATGGCTTTATTAATATCCTGCATCAGCAACTGCAATTGCGCCTCGCTGGCGCGGCTGCTCACCAGCATGGCGAACTCATCGCCGCCTAAACGCGCGACTAAATCCTGTTTATATGCCAATGCGGAAAGGCGCGAACCAATCGCTTTCAGTACTTCATCACCGGCGGCATGGCCCCAGTTATCATTGATGCTTTTAAAGCGATCGCCATCGAGAAACAGCAAAACAAAGCGCTCTTTCGCCAGTTGCTGATCGAGCAGTTGGGTTAAACGCGCCACAAAGGCGGCGCGATTGGCGAGGCCGGTTAGCGGGTCTTCCAGCGCTTTGGCGGCCAGCGTGCGATTATCGCGGATCAGAGAAGCCTGCAGCGTCTGCATCTCTGTCAGCAACGAGTTGAGGTCATTGGAAAACAGCTGAAATTCGCGCGTCGGGCTTTCCGGGATACGTAAGGAAAAATCACCAGAATGGATCACGTAGTGGATCGAGCTGGTGATATTACGCAACGAGGCAAGTATGCCGCGATGGAGAAATTCACTCAGCAGGAAGGAGATGATTAACACGCACAGCATGCCGCTGGTCAGAATCATCAGCGAATAACGGATGAAATCGGCCGCACCGGTAACGGTGCCTTCCAGCGTCAGCGTACCGACATTGGCTTCCGAGTGGTTAATATTAACGCTGAGCGGTTTAAGATAAATCCACTCACGCAATAATCGCGGATACCAGCCGGTCTGTTCTTGTCGATCATGCCAGTCAACTAAAACAGTGTGATCGTCAGTCACCAGTTTTGCGGAATCGAACATGCCTTCATTGCCGAGGCGCGCGATTTTATTATGCGCGTCGTAGCTGTCTTCAAATACCGTGGCGGCCGTCAGCGTGGTGCTGAGCGTGGCGGCAATTAATTCCAGATTTCTTTTCTCGTAGCTTTTAATAAACAGCAGGGAAGTCGACGAGAGTAGCAGCCAGCACAGCAATAAAATCACCGCAGAGTTGATGGTGCTAATCTTGCGCAGCTTGTTACGAATCGATGATTTGTCATTTAGTGAATTTTCTATTTTCATCTTATTTGCTTCCATTGCGGGACAGCAACAGTACGTCCGGACTCACCTTGACGCCGCTCCTGGCAAGCGAATCAAGGTTGACTGAGAACAGCGTGTGGTCGGGTTTAAAAATCAGGCAGAAGGCGGCGCCAATGGTACATTCCGCATTGTTTTCAGCGAGGGTTAATACCGCCTTACCTTTGAGGTGATTAAAAAGTTCAACCTGTTGTTGCGGCGTCTGATCGCCAAAATAGACCGCATCGCAATGCTGCGTTGCCAGTTCACTTTCGCTGGAGAGATAAACCACGCTAAACGGAACGGCTGAAGGCACACTATTTTGTGGCAATGAGAGATGTCGCGCGGAGGAAAATACGCAGAGTTGCGGCGCGCCGGTTAAACCCGGCCAATGGGTAAAACTAATAATACCGCTGACAATGCGATTGGCTTTATCGTCTTTTATTTCAGCAATTGCTGAGCGAGAAATAAACAGCAGCAGAAATAGGGCAGTTACGACGATTTTGCAGATATGGAGCAGGGAAAGCAGTACGTCGGCTTCCCGATGAAGTTGATGTTTACGTAACATACTGCGTTCCCGAGAGTTCTTCGCATTATTCAGCGCGCAAATAGTAGCACCGCTGCGGTTAAAAATGTACCTACAGTTCGTAGGGCCGATATTCATGGCGACTTTTCTCGCAAAATGCTCACCCGAGCATTCCACAAATTTCTGCGATATTTGTAGACGGCATTGCGCGAAATTATTTTATGGATAAACGACCAAAAAGGGCGCACTTCACCAAAGTGTGATCCAGCACACATTTATCGGCCTGATAACTGCTACGCGTTAAAACGGCTTAAATCGCTGATGCCGGATAAATTAGCGACAAAACCGCATCTTTAACGTGGATTTTCATTAGCCGTGCTTACGCATTTGCGCCACATGCAAACCGCGCGATGAACATGGTTTTCGATTACGAAATAATTCGACATATTTATCGAGGTGAGGCTTTTTCACATTCTGGCAGGATACGCAACATTCAGTACATCCTGGTCACCGTGTCATGCAGTGGTTTTCAAAAAACGCCGTTTTTTTTGCTGTAAAAACCTGTCTGGCCGCCTTTCTGGCACTCTATTTCGCACTCGAACTGAATCTGGATAAACCGGCGTGGGCGGTGACCACGGTGTTGCTCGCGTCACAGCTCTATTCCGCCTCAACCATTTCCAAATCGGTGTTCCGTCTGCTGGGGACACTATTGGGCGGCGTATTCGTCTTCTTTATCTTTCCGCCGACCGTGCAGCATCCGCTGCTGTTCTGTTTCTGCATTTCGTTATGGGTCAGCGTTTGCCTCTATCTGTCACTGCACGACCGCACGCCAAAGAGTTACGTGTTTATGCTGGCTGGTTACAGCGCGGCGATCATGGGTTTTCCGGAAGTCACCACGCCGCTGTCGATCACCAGCACGGTGATTTCACGTATAGAAGAGATCACGCTCGGCATCGTCTGCAGCAGCCTTGTGCATGCGCTGTTGTTTCCGGTATCGATGCGCAGTCTGCTGGAGCAGAGCGTCAGCCACTGGTATCTCAACGCGCGCAAACTGTGCAGCGATTTGCTTTCCGGCATTCCCAGCGACAGTTCGCCCGAGCGTGACGATATTCTGATCCGCATGGCAACGCATCCGCAGCAGGTGGAAGTGCTGATCACCCACTGCGTTTATGAAGGTGACGCCGCGCGGAGACTGATTCGCCTGGTCAGCGTGCAGTATCAACATCTCTCCTATTTGATCCCGACTCTCACGGCTATCGAGATGCGCCTGCAGCGGCTCTCGATACTGCAAATCGCCTTTCCGGAAAACGTGGCGCAAACCTTTCAGCTGTTTCTACAGTGGCTCAATGATGGTGAAGCGGTAGGGGAAACCAGCGGCATCCAGCAGACGTTAAGCACTTGTCAGGCTGAACTTAACCTCGCCTGGCAAAACGGCGAATTGCCTACTGAAAACTGGCTGCTTTTTACCGGATTAATGGAACGGCTGGCGGATTTTGTCCGTATTGCCGGGGCCTATCAAAGCGTTGGTGGATTGGTAAGCGACCTGTCGGGCGACACTACACTGGCGCGCGGCAAACGCACGCACCGCTTTTTTGATAAAGGGTTAATTCGGCTTTCGGCGTTAACCGCGTTCTGTGCCACCTTCGGTTCCTGCTTGTTATGGATGGGAACGGGCTGGCGTGATGGCGCATCGGCACCGGTGATGGCGGCGATTCTCTGCTCATTGCTCGCCAGCCAGGATACGCCGCTGACTTCAATGAAGCTGTTTGTGCGTGGCGTAATCGTGGCGATCATTATCAGCGTAATTTACGTGGCGCTGCTGCTGCCGCAAGCCACTTCGTTTGAGGCGCTGATGATTTGTCTCGCGCCCGGACTGATGATTCTGGCGCTGATGATCGCGCGGCCCTCGACCAACATGATAGGCCTGAGCGTAGCGATTCAGATCCCCGGCTTTATCGGCCTCGGCCACCATTTAAAACCCGATTTGGTGCTGCTAATCAATAACGCGATTGCCACCATGGCGGGCGTGATGTTTGCGGTAATCATCACCGCCATCATGCGTAACAAACGCCCATCATGGACCGCGCGCCGCGCCGTGCGACAAGGTCTGCGCGAGCTATTGCGCTTTATTAAAGAGACCGAACGAAACGGTTCGTCACTGCTGGGACGGCAACGTTTTATCAGCCTGATGCTGGATAAAGTGAATGTGGTGTTGCCGCGCTTACGGCTCGATCCGCATCCCGATATGCGTTCAGCCGGCATGTTGCTCAAGGAAGTGTGGCTGGGCGTGAATAGCTTTGATTATTACGCGCGCCACAAAGAGCTGCTGCAGCAATATCATCTGGATAGTGGACAGATGTTTCATGAGCTGGCGCTGTTTCTCAAACGCCGCCTGAAGTCACTGCAAACCCCACCGCATGCGGGTTTGCAGGAGGAGCTGGATTTACTGTTGCTGAAGCTGGAACAACTGGCGAAGCGCGACGAAAGGGTGCTGACGCCGCTGTTTCATCTGTTCAGTATTCGGCTCTATCTGTTCCCGCAACAAGCGTGGCCAATCATTAAGTAGGGTCGCCATTCATGGAGTAATGCTCGTCAGTTAAGACATGAAACCCTCATCACCGAGAGCACACATTGTAGCGGCGCAATTCATTGCGCGATAAATCGCGCCGCTACGGAAGGTGCGGTGATTTGAAACGGCGCTTAACTGATCGGCATTACGCCATTCATGGCGACCACTTATTTACAGCGCCTCCAGATTCCGCCCGTTGCTGGCGATCACTTGCTTGTACCACCAGAATGATTTTTTGCGGATGCGTTCCAGGCTGCCGTTGCCTTTGTCATCACGATCGACATAAACAAACCCGTAGCGCTTACTCATTTCGCCGGTCGAGGCCGCCACCAAATCGATGCAGCCCCACGTGGTATAACCGATCAGCGGGATACCATCGGCAATCGCTTCGCCCATCGCCTGAATATGCTCCTTCAGATAGCTGATGCGGTAATCGTCGTTAATCTCGCCGTCGGCATTGATTTCATCGTGCGCGCCGAGGCCGTTTTCCACCAGAAACAGCGGCTTCTGGTAGCGGTCATACATCATGTTCATGGTGATACGCAGACCGAGTGGATCGATGCCCCAGCCCCAATCGCTGCGTTTCACATGCGGATTGGTCAGCGATTTCACTACGTTGGCGGCGCTGCTGTTTTGCTCGTTCATCTCTGCCGAGGCGCAGCGTGAGGCGTAATAGCTGAAGGAGACGAAATCAACGGTGTGACGCAGCGTAGCGGCATCTTCCGCTTCCATCGCAATCTCCACGCCTTTCTCGCGGAATACCCGCGCGGCATACGAAGGATAAGCGCCGCGCGCCTGCACATCGATAAAGAACAGGTTTTCGCGATCCTTCTCCAGCGCGGCCCATACATCCTCCGGCTTACATGACCACGGATAGAAGTTGCCACCCGCCAGCATGCAGCCGACTTGGTTTTCCGGGTTAATTTCATGGGCGATTTTGGTCACCAGCGCGCTTGCCACCAGCTCGTGATGCGCCGCCTGATACTTCACCTGCTCCGGGTTTTCGCCCGGTTCAAACACCAAACCTGCGCCGGAAAACGGGCTGTGCAGCAGGATATTGATCTCGTTAAAGGTCAGCCAATACTTCACCAGACCGTTGAATTCTTCAAAGCAGGTGCGCGCATAGCGGCTGAAAAATTCGATCATTTTGCGATTGCGCCACGAACCGTATTCGGTCACCAAATGCATCGGCACATCGAAGTGGCACAGCGTCACCAGCGGCGTGATGCCATATTTCTGGCACTCTTCAAACAGGCTGCGATAGAACGCGATGCCTTCCGCGTTTGGCGTCAATTCATCGCCTTGCGGATAAATACGGCTCCAGGCAATCGAGGTACGAAACACGGTAAAACCCATTTCTGCCATCAGCGCGATATCGTCTTTATAGCGACGGTAAAAATCGATGGCGTCATGGCTTGGGTAATACTCATCGCTGCGCAGTTCGAAACGCTTTTCCTGGCCCAACTTTACCGGCATGCGATGCGCGCCGTGGGGGATCATATCCACCGTGGTTAAACCTTTACCACCCGCCAGATAGCTCCCCTCTGACTGATTAGCGGCTAATGCGCCGCCCCACAAAAATCCCTCTGGAAATGTCACTTCAGACATAAAAACCTCATTTACACCTTGGATAAATTAACGTTGGCGGGGTTGGCATCATCCGTCACCGGCTTTGGCTGTGCGGGCTCGGTGACCGGGATATCTTCAAAGCCGAGAATCAACGTCAGAATGAAGGAGAGCACCACCGACAGCACCATCACGCCAGCGACCCACACGATGCTCATCGGATTGGTAGGATCGAAAAACTGTACGCTGGTGAATAAGCCTGGTGAGGCCATTGAATGGCTGGCAAGTCCCCCAATCCCGGCCACTGCGCCGCAGATAAAGCCGCTGATCAGGCTGGCGATCAGCGGACGTTTCAACCTGACCGCCACGCCATACAGCGCCGGTTCAGAAATGCCCGCGACAATCGCCGATGCCGCCGCTGCAAACGCGGTTTGACGCAGTTCAGGGTTCTTGGTTTTGAATGCCACCGCCAGCGAAGAACCGCCCAGCGACAGGTTGGCCCCGATCTCCGACGGCATCACCATGCCTTCTTTGCCGGTTTCGGCGATGGTTTGAATGATGGTGGGGGTAAATACGCGATGCATCCCGGTCATCACCAGCAGCGGCCACAGCGCGCCCATAATCGCCACCGATAACCAGCCAAGATAGCCGTGAATGGTGTAGACCAGCGCGGAAATGCCGCTACCAATCCAAATGCCGAGCGGTCCAATCAGCACAATGGCAATCGGTGCGGCCACCAGCACGATCAGCATCGGCTTGAGGAAGTTCTTGGTAACCGCAGGCGTGATGCGATCAACCCAGTATTCGATATGCGACAGAATCCACGTCATCACTAACGCCGGAATAACCGTGTAGGTGTACTTCACCGCCGTCACTGGAATGTAAGCAAATTCCACCGCCTGGCCTTGTGCGGCTTTCGCCATTAAATCGACAAAGTTGGGATGCACCAGCACACCCGCGATGGCAATCGCCAGCGACATGTTGGTTTTGAATTTCAGCGCGGCGGAGGCGGCCACCATAATCGGCAGGAAGAAGAACGCGCCGTCACCTATCACGTTGAGGATGATCAGTGTGGAAGAGCCTTTCTCCAGCACGCCGCTCATCTCCAACACCATCGCCAACAGCTTTACCATCGAGCCACCAATAATCGCCGGGATTAACGGTGACATAGTGCCCACCAGCGCATCAAGAATACCGGCACCGATGCTGCGCAGGGTGATTTTGCGTTTCACTGGCGCGGCGCCTTCGCTGTTCGGCGTGCCGAGCTTCAACACTTCCTGATAAGCGAGGTTCACATTGTTACCAATGATCACCTGACACTGCGTGTCGGTGTGCACCACGCCCATCACGCCGGGAATGGCTTTCAGCGTGGCGTTATCAATGTTTGCGCTGTCTTTCACCACGAAACGCAGGCGCGTCATGCAGTGCGTCACCGCTTCGATATTGTTCAGGCCGCCGAGCGCAGCCACGATGGCGCGCGAGACATCCGCATAATTTTTAGCCATGGATTTTTAATCTCTGATTATTTGGTAGGGGTACAACGGTTTCTGCGTGATTTTTCATCATGAGAAACCGGTTTCACAAAATCATGAAGATGCAATGTAATCCAGGCAAGAAATTTAAAATTTGATAGTGGAAAGTGTGAAGTTGATCGCTTTGACTAATTGGACGGCTATGCGGTAATGGCAGAAAAATTGCCGACTGTTTCGAGGCTTAGGTACACTGCTGCAATGAGTATGGAAAAAGAGTGAAACATGGCGACGATAATCGAGGTGGCAAAAGTAGCAGGCGTATCCAAAGCGACTGTATCGCGTGTGCTGTCTGGCAACGGCTATGTCAGCCAGGAAAAACGCGAGAAGGTGTATCAGGCGATTGCCGCTACTGATTTCCGTCCTAACTTGCTGGCGCGCAATCTGGCGACCAAATCCAGCCAGACGATTGGGCTAGTGATCACCAATACCCTCTACACCGGCAGCTACTTCAGCGAGTTGATGCAGCACTCTGCGCGCCTGATGGAACAGCAGGGACGTCAGTTGTTGCTGGTGGATGGTAAACACAGCGCCGAAGAGGAGCGTGCGGCCATTCAGTTCCTGCTCGATTTGCGCTGCGATGGCGTGATCATCTATCCGCGTTTTCTCACCACCGATGAAATGGATAGCATCATTGCGCAGCATAAACACCCGATTTTGGTGATTAACCGACGTCTGCGTCAGCACGACAGTTACTGCATTTACTCGGATCAACAGCGCAGCAGCAGCGTCGCGGTGGAGCAGCTGATTGCGCTGGGCCATCGCGACATCGCCTTTATCACCGGTTCACTGGATTCGCCGACCGGCCGCGAACGTCTGGCGGGCTACCACGCGGCGCTGACCAAACATGGCATTGCCGTTGACGATGCGCTGGTGGTCGAAGGAAAATGGCAGGCGCAAAACGGCATGACAGCGGTGCAACAGTTACTGAAGCAGGGCAGAAATTTCACGGCGCTGGTGGCCAGTAACGATGATATGGCGGTGGGCGCGCTCAAAGCGCTGGCGGCCGCGCAGATTGCGGTGCCTGCACAAGTGGCAGTGATCGGTTTCGATGATATCCCGCTGGCGCCGTTTACCATTCCGGCGTTATCCAGCGTGAAAATGCCGGTAACCGAGATGATTCAGGAAACCATTGAACGCCTGATTTCCATGCTGGATGGCGGCGAAATGCGCAACGACAAAACCTTTGCCGGGGAATTAATTATGCGTGAATCAGTTGGGCCGGGACCGCATCACCCTCAGTGATGAAAAATTGGGGTTTCTGATTCCACTCATTTAGTCACTGATGTTATGTGGAAATTTATTTCTCTATTAACAGGCTGAGGGTAAAACGGGTTCCCCCCGCACCGCCATCCGGTGCGGGAGCTAATCATTCTCCTGGTCAAACGCCCGCTATCATGGCGACCATGACCAAAACCGCCTTATGCTTCCGCTAACGCATTCATCACCGCATCTGGCATGGAAGGGCGTCCATTCTGCAGGCAGGTGGCAACAAAAGTTGCATCGGCATACACCACACCATTCACCAGAATCTGTTGCACAAAATTGACGCGATTACGCTTCTCATTCTTTGCCAGCACGCAGGTCACTTCCACCTTGTCACCTTTCACCAGGCTCTTACGAAAGCGCAGGGAATACTCCAGCACCATGTAAAGTTTGCCCTGTTTAAACTCTTCTTCAATATCGATACCTAAAGCTTCACGCATATAAGCGTGGCGCGTCCACTCCATATAAAACGGATAATAAAGGCCATCGACCACGCCCTGAAAATCGATATGCTTTTCATCCACCTCATACTGCTTTGCAAACATTTTTATATCCTTATCTGAGAGTTAGGGGAATAAGGAGGGTGGTATACCTCAGAACGCACGTCCGGTAAACGCCGGTTAGTCGGCAGGTGATGGTGTTCACAATTTAATGCTAAAAATCATCACCGTTAGCTCCTTCGGATTTTTTAAAGCAACACCTCGGTTAATGCTGTTTTCGCTGCCAGGCGTAGGAGGGTATACCTTGCGAAACCCTTTTTTCGCTGAGCAGGCCAGCATGACCACACATACTCGCATCCGTAAATTCAACACCAAAGAAACCTATCCCAATCAGGCACTGGATAACGATCTCTGTCAGGCGGTGCGCGCAGGCAATACCGTGTATGTCCGTGGGCAGATTGGCACCGACTTTGCGGGCAACCTGGTAGGATTAGGCGATCCCGCCGCGCAAGCCGAACAGGCGATGAAAAACGTTAAACAGCTACTGGAAGAAGCGGGCAGCGATTTATCGCACATCGTCAAAACCACCACTTACATCATTGATCCCCGCTATCGCGAGCCGGTGTATCAGGTGGTCGGCAAGTGGCTGAAAGGTGTGTTCCCGATCTCCACCGGTTTGGTGATTTCCGGTTTAGGTCAGCCGCAATGGTTGATGGAAATCGATGTGATCGCGGTTATTCCTGACGACTGGCAAGTGGAATAAGAGGCGCGAAACGATGACGTTATCCATTGTGGGACGCTGCGACGCAACCGGTCAAATCGGCATTGCCATTAGCTCATCCAGCATTGCGGTAGGCGCACGTTGCCCATGGCTACGCGCGGCAGTGGGCGCAGTATCAACCCAGAACATTACCTTACCCGCGCTAGGCCCGCGCATTCTTGATCGCCTGCAACAAGGCGACAGCGCAGAAGCCGCGCTTAAAGCCGGACTCGCCAGCGACGACTATTCCTTTTATCGCCAGGTGACGGTGTTAGCCGCCGATGGCCAAACGGCCTGCTTTAGCGGTGACAAAACGCTGGGCATTCATAACGCGCAAACCGGTCATCACTGTGTTGCGGCGGGCAATCTGCTGGCTAATCCTGAGGTAATTCCGGCGATGGTAAGCGCCTTCGAACAGCATTCCGGTCATTTAGCCGAGCGCTTAATGGCGGCGCTGCAAGCGGGCATGCAGGCGGGCGGGGAAGCGGGGCCGGTGCACTCTTCTGCCTTGTCGATCGTTGATGATCAGGTGTGGCCGATTGTCGATCTGCGTGTTGACTGGACGGATGGCGATCCAATTAGCGAACTCGACCAGCTGTGGCTGGCTTATCAACCGCAAATGAACGATTACGTGACGCGCGCCATCGATCCAACGCAGGCACCCCGTTATGGCGTGCCGGGCGACGAGTAGGAGTTTCCATGTTTACCAGCCGACAACTGCTTGAAAAGCTGGTGGCGTTTGACACCACCAGCCGTGAATCCAACCTGGCATTGATCGATTTCGTCTGGCGTTACCTGAATGATTTGGGTGTAAGCGGTGAGCTAATTCACAACGCGGAACGCAGTAAAGCCAATTTGTATGCACGTCTTGGACCCGCTGGCGATGGCGGCGTGATGCTCTCCGGCCACAGCGATGTGGTGCCGGTGGAGGGACAAAACTGGAGCGTGCCGGCGTTCGCGCTCACCGAACGTGACGGCAAGTTATACGGGCGCGGCACCGCCGATATGAAAGGTTACATCGCCTGCATGCTGGCGGCAGTGCCCCATTTTCTGGCACAGCCGCTAAAGCAGCCGCTGCATCTGGCAATCTCCTATGACGAAGAGGTCGGCTGCCTGGGCGTGCGCACCTTGCTGGAGGCGCTGTCGCAGCGCCCGGAAAAGCCGTCAATCTGCCTGATTGGTGAACCCACCGAATTGCAACCGGTGCTCGGTCATAAGGGAAAACTGGGTGTGCGCTGCGAAGTGAAGGGCGCGGCTTGCCATTCTGCCTATGCGCCGCAGGGTGTCAATGCCATCGAATATGCTGCGCAGCTAGTTCACCAATTAACGGCGATCGGCGAACGCCTGGCGCAGACTGAACAGCATGACACACGTTTTGATCCCCCTTTTACGACGGTGCAAACCGGCATTATTCGTGGCGGCACTGTATTGAACATTGTGCCCGCGGAATGCGTCTTTGATTTTGAAGTGCGCACCTTGCCCCAGCATGACGCGCAAGCCGTTGCCGCTGAGATCGAGACCTTCGCGCAATCAGAGCTGGTGCCGCGTATGCAGGCCGTCGCAGTGGACAGCGCGATCCGTTTTTATCCTATCAGTGGCTACCCCGGGTTATTAACCGATGCGCAAAGTGACGCTGCGCGATTGATCGCCTATCTCACTCAATCCAGCGACTTCAGCACGGTAGCCTTTGGCACCGAAGGCGGCTTGTTCCACCAGGCCGGTATTCCCAGTGTCATTTGTGGGCCTGGCAGCATGGCGCAAGGTCATAAACCCGACGAATTCATCAGCATCGCTCAGTTGGATGCCTGTGACGCCATGTTGCAGCGCTTAGCCGCATGGATGAGTCAATAATTACTGTGACAACGTCACACCAATTGCTTTGGAGAGTTCATGGTTAGTGCAGAAATCACCCGATTCCCACAGCCGGATATGCCGCGCCCCGCAGTGAAAAGCAGCAACATCGCCGTACAGTTAGATGGCGTGCTGAAGAAGTTTGGCGACGCTATAGCACTGCACAAAATTTCCCTGACTATTGAGGAAGGGGAATTTATTACCCTGCTCGGCCCCTCGGGCTGCGGCAAAACCACGTTGCTCAATTTGATGGCCGGTTTTGCTGAAGCTGATGGCGGCGAGATTTTTATTGATGGCGAATTGGTCACGGAAATCCCCCCTTACCAGCGTGAAATCGGCATTGTGTTCCAGAACTACGCGCTGTTTCCGCATATGACGGTGGAGAAAAATGTGGGTTATGGCCTGCGTATGCGCGGGGTGCCAAAGGCCGAAATGGCGGAGCGCGTTGAGCAAGCATTAGCGTTGGTCAAACTGGCGGGTTACGGCCATCGCAAACCGCGTGAACTCTCCGGCGGACAACAGCAGCGTGTGGCACTGGCGCGTGCGCTGGTGATCCGTCCAAAAGTCTTGTTGCTGGATGAGCCATTTTCCGCGCTGGACAAGAATCTGCGTTTATCGATGCAGGTCGAACTGAAAGCCATCCAGCGCAAGTTAGGCGTCACCACGGTGTTTGTCACCCACGATCAGGGCGAAGCGCTTAGCATGAGCGATCGCGTGGTGGTGATGTCAGCGGGGCATGTGCGCCAAATCGGTACACCGGATGAAATCTATCGCCAGCCGCGCGATCCTTTTGTGGCGGGCTTTGTCGGTGACGTCAACATCTTGCCTGGACGTTATGCCGGGCGCGATCACGCTGCGGTGCTTGAGCTGGGCGGCAACGCGCTGCGTCTGCCGGCAGAACGCGTGCAGGCGAGCGTTGGCGAGCGACTCGATGTGTACGTGCGTCCGGAAAACATTCAATTGGGGCCGCTCTCTTCGCATTGTTTCCTGAGCGCCACGGTGATCACCCATGTGTTTCAGGGCGATCACGTTGATGTGCATCTTGATGTGCCAGCCCTCGGCAGCGCCTCGCTGTTTGCGCGCCAGTCGGGTCTGGAATCCCTAACCCGCTGGCCAGTGGGTAGCGTAGTGGGCATCACCTTTGATGATGAAGGCGTGTGCGCCTTTACCGCCGCTAAGCAAGGATAAGATCCGATGGTGCCTGAAATGATGAACGCGGTAATTGCCCGCCAGCCGGGCGGCGCAGAGGTGTTAACGGTGGTAGAACGTACCGTGCCACAACCTGCGGCGGGTGAAGTATTGATTCGCGTCGCCAGCGCGGGGGTTAATCGTCCTGACATTATGCAGCGTAACGGCATGCCAATCCCACCGGGCAGCTCAGATGTGTTCGGTCTGGAAGTAGCAGGTAACGTGGTGGCGTTAGGTGCAGGGGTTAGTGGTTTCACCATCGGCGACGCGGTAATGGCGCTGCTGAACGGTGGCGGTTATGCCGACTATTGCGTGGCGCGCGCTGAGTTGTGTTTGCCGGTGCCCGATAATCTGCCTTTGGCACATGCAGCGGGCATCCCCGAAGCGGCGTTTACTGTGTGGCACAACCTGTTTGAGCTGGGCCGCTTAGCCCCCGGTGAAACCGTGCTGATTCACGGTGCCGCCAGCGGCGTTGGCACCTTTGCCATCCAATGTGCGCACGCCTGTGGTGCACGTGTGGTGGCCACCGCAGGCGGTGCCAACAAAACTGCGGCGCTGCAACAGCTTGGCGTCTGGCGCGCCATCGATCGCCATAAAGAGGATTTTGTCGCGGTGATTGCAGCGGAAACCGCAGGGCAAGGCGTGGATGTGGTGCTGGATAACGTGGGTGGTGATTACGTGGCGCGCAATCTTAGCGTATTAGCGCAAGGCGGACGTCATGTGAGCTTGTCATTTATGCAGGGCGCGAAGATCGAGCTCGATCTGCAATTGGTGATGCGTAAAGGACTGAGTTTGACCTCTTCCACGCTGCGCCCCAAAAGCGCTGCTGAAAAGGCGCGCCTGGCGACGTGCATCCGTAAACATCTGCTGCCGCTGATCGTAGCAGGCAAAATCAAACCCACGCTGCATCAAATTTTGCCGCTGGCGCAGGCGGCGGATGCACATCAAATCCTTGAGGCCAACGCCAACATTGGCAAAGTGTTGCTGAGCGTGGATCAGCAAGGAGCGTTGGCATGATGCAACTGTTTTACGCCACCACCTCTGCCTATGTGCGCAAAGTGATGGTGACTGCGCATTGTCTTGGGCTCACGAATGAGATTGAGCTTCTGGATTCGGCGGCGCATCCGGTTGAACGTGATGAGCGCATCGCCATCGTTAATCCGTTAGCCAAAGTGCCCGCACTGCGAACCGAACAAGGGGCATGTCTGTACGACAGCCGCGTGATATGCGAATACCTCAATGCCCGCGCTAAGGGCGGTTTAATCCCGTCACAGGGTGATGCGCGCTGGTTGAGTTTGTCGCGCCAGGCGTTAGGCGACGGTTTGATCGATGCCGCCTTGCTGGCGCGTTACGAGTTCAGTGCCCGCCCATTGGAAAAGCAGTGGCAAGGCTGGGCCGATGCTCAGCTGAAAAAAGTCCATGCGGCGCTACGGGAAATTGAGTGTCAGGTTGCGGGTTTTAGTACGCAGCCTGATGACGTGGGTTTGATTGCCATTGGCTGCGCGCTCGGTTATCTCGATTTTCGCTTCGATGTTCTTAACTGGCGGGCAAACCATCCGCGGACTGCCGCGTGGTTCGCCCTGTTCGATGCCCATCCCGCGATGGCCGCCACGCGCCCGCATTGATCGCCATTAATCGTCATTCGGGGCGACAACTGCACAGTGACTCAGGAGCTCAGATGACACAGCAGATTTTTTTCCTTAACGGCCCGAACGCTAATCTGTACGGCATGGACAAGAACGGCACTTACGGCAGCGAAAGCTTTGCCAGCATTGATGAACGCTGCCAGCGCCGGGCAGCATCACACAACATCACACTGCAATTTCGCCAAAGCAATCACGAAGGCGTGCTGGTTGACTGGATTCAGGAAGCGCGTCAGCAGGCTGCCGGATTGATCATTAACGCCGCCGGTTTAACCTACAGTTCGGTGCCGATTCTCGATGCATTGCTGATGTTTGATGGCCCGATCATCGAAGCGCATATGAGTAACATTTGGAAACGCGAGCCGTTCCGCCATCATTCGCTGGTATCAAAGGCCGCCACTGGCGTGATTGCAGGCTTGGGCGTGATTGGTTACGAACTGGCAATAGATGCGGTAGTTGAGTTGATCAAGGCGAATGCGGCATGAGTATTTTAGTCTTTTACAGCGAGTTCGACAGTTTTGAACAGTGGTCAGCGTTGCTCGCACCGCATCTGCCGGGCGTAACGCTTTGTCGGGCGGAAGAGGTGCAAAACGATGATGAGGTGCATTTCGCGTTGGTGTGGAAGCCGCCGCACGGTTTTTTCGCCCCTTACCGCAACCTGAAACTGCTTATAAATCTGGGCGCGGGCGTTGATTCGCTGGTCGGGCGCGATGATTTACCGGATATCCCCATTGTTCGTTTGTCTGATCCGCATATGGCGCGGATGATGGCCAGCTTCGTGCTGTTTGCCGTGCTGCGTTATGTGCGTGACATTCCGGCTTTTGAGCGGGCACAACGTGAACGACGCTGGCATTACCTGCATCCGCGTTCGCCGGAAACCGTGCGCGTTGGCGTGCTGGGATTGGGTGAATTGGGCGCGCACGCCGCGCAGGAGCTGGCGCGCCAGGGATTGGATGTGCGCGGCTGGTCACGATCGCAGAAAACCATCGATGGCATTACCTGTAGCAGCGGAATAGACGCGTTGGATGCTTTCCTCGCCAGCAGCGATATTTTGGTAGTGATGCTGCCGCTCACGCCGCAAACCCAGGGCTTGCTAAGTGCTGAACGACTGGCACGGTTACCGCACGGCTGCGCGTTTATCAATGTGTCGCGCGGAGCGATTGTTGATCAGGTGGCGTTAACGCAGGCGTTGCAGCGTGGACAGATCGCCGAGGCGACGCTGGATGTGTTTGACCGTGAACCGTTGCCGCCCGAAGATGCGCTGTGGGGTATGGAAAATGTATTGATCACGCCGCATTTGGCTTCGGTTGCCATTCCGGCCAGCGCGGCACCGCAGGTCGCCGCGAATATCCAGCGCGCCGCACGCGGCGAAGCGGTATTGCATCAGGTCTTCCCGCAGCAGGGGTATTAACCGTTGGTCGCCATTCATGGCGACCAGGGATCTCACGCCACTCGCACCACTTGCGGATCGAAATAACTCGGTGCCGCCATGCCGGGAATATATTGGTCGGAAATAAACATGCGGCAACGCTCGGCAAAAGCGCTTACCACCCTGGATTGCTGTACCTGCGCCATGGTGGCATAACCCAACTGCATCGCCTTGTTAACCCCCGCCAACCGCACGCGAATCAAGCGTTTACCATCCTGCGACAAATGCGCTTTAGGTCGTACGTTAGCGATACCAAAGCCGACTCCGTTGGCCACCATCGCGCGCACCGTTTCCATACTGCTGGATCGCATCACCACATTCGGCGTCACCCCGGCTTCGCTGAACAAGCCAAGAAAATATTCACGACTCCACGGCATATCCAGCAGCACCATCGGCGCAGCAGCCAGATCCTGCATCGAAACCGCGGACTGTGTGGCGAACGGATGATGCTCGCCCACCATCACGTAGGGCGGCAGTTGCGCCAGCGACTGGAAAGTCACATCGCTGGCGGGAACCAAATCATAGGTGAGGGCGATATCGATATCCGCCGAGCGCAGCTGTTTTAACAGCAACTCATGATTACCTTCCACCAGCGAGATACGCACGCCGGGAAAGGCGCGGCCGAAGCCAAACACCAATTCCGGCGTCAACATTGGCGCTAACGTATCGAGGCAACCAACACGCAGCGGGCCGCGTACGTTGTTCATTGATTCCGATGCAATGGTGTAAAGGTTCGACATCTGTTCGAGGATCAGTTTGGCCTCTTTTAACACCTGGTGGCCGATTGCGGTGAGTGAAACGCCCTGCGCATGGTGACGCACAAACAGCTGCACGCCAAGCTCAGACTCAATGTGGGTGATGGCGGCGGAAATCGACGGAGAGGAGACGTGAATACGCTCCGAGGCGCCAATAATGCTGCCCGCTTCACCGGAAGCGACAAAATATTCCAGCTGACGCTGGGTAATGCGACTGAGCATGCAGGTTCTCCTGAGATCGCTGACACGCTCATGTCGCGTCAGTCATTCTAATATGGTCGATTCAACTCAAGCATTTCTCATGCCAAATTCCGACTTACAGCATAATCACCTGTCCTTGCGCCAGCGACCATTCGCGTCTGCCTCACTCCTGCTTCAGAAAATCCTTGTTAAGCAGGCCGCTTTTTTAGCCTCAGAAATCCTGATGCAACAGCGAGGGAAATGCTGTTTTACCCAATCTCACCGCAACGGCATTATCGCTTCAACACCCGAGAGCCGCCTTCGCACTGTTTTAGAGCATTGCGACGCGATGGACCAGACGGTGGTGCAAAGCAGCGACAACAGCCATTTCATTCATTGGGGACAAGAATATGTTGCGTAAGATGGGTGCCTTAACGTTATTGACCACGTGTGTATTGAGCGTAGGGAATGCAGTGGCCGCAGATAAGCTGATTGTCAGCACCTGGGGCGGCAGCTTTAAGGATCTGATCGATCAAACTATCGCCAAAGAGTTCACCAAAGAAACCGGCGTAGAAGTGCAGTTCGTCACCGGTGGCACCATCGATCGTTTGAACAAAGCGAAGCTGGCGGGCGGTTCGCCGGAAACTGACGTCACCTTTACCACCGCGCATGTCGGTTATCTGTATGCCAACAGCGGTTTGTTTGAAAAGCTCGACATGAGCAAAATCCCTAACGCGGTGAATCTGGTACAGCAGGCCAAAGTCAGCCCGTATCACCTTGGCGTGTGGGGCTACGTTTACACCATCGGCTACCGGCCAGATTTAGTGCCGAAGGGCGAAGAATTTACCAGCTGGAACGATCTGTGGCGTCCGGAACTGAAGAGCTCGATTGCGCTGCCAGATTGGGATCCGAGCCATATCATCGCGGTGTCCGCCAAACTTTCTGGCTCGGATGCAGCGCATTGGGAACAAGGCCAGTCCAGGCTGAAAGCGCTGATCCCGAACATCAAATCCTTCTATACCGATGATGCCAACAGCCAGCAGCTGATCTCCACGGGTGAAACGCCGGTACAAGTGATGCTGTCGATGAACGCCTACAGCATGATTGCAGAAGGCGTCAACATTAAGCTGGCAGTGCCAAAAGAGGGCGCGATTTTGGGCGTCGATACCGTCGGTATCAATAAAGGCAGCAAACATGCGGAACTGGCCTACAAGTTCATAAATATTGCGCTGAAACCGGAAATCCAGCAGGAAGTGGCGAAAATTTATCGCGGCAGCCCAACGGTGACCAATGCGCATATCGATCCAGAACTGGCGAAGCTGCCTGGCATGCTGACCACGCCTGAACAGTGGAATGCCACCATCAACACCGATCCACAACTGCGCGCGGAGAAAACCGCCGAGTGGCGTCAGTGGTTCTCTGAAAACATCATGTCACATTAACAAATAGCGGCGGCCGATTGGCCGCCCGGTGAGTCGCAACACTTTATTCAGGCAGCAACGTCTATGACGAAAAAACCGACATTCTTACCCTGGTTCATTATCCCCGCCACGTTCACGGCGCTTGGGCTGGTGGTGGCCATGTTTGCCGTGATGCAGTTTAGCGTGCGGGCCTATATTCCAGGATCGCTTGATGTAGGCGGATTCACGCTGGCGAACTTTAACGGTCTATTCAAGAAAATCTATGCCGATGCGTTTATCAACACGGTGATGCTCAGTGCGAAAACGGCGATTTTTGGGCTGCTGATGAGTTATCCGCTGGCGTATGCGCTGGTGAGAACGCGCACCACCTGGATCAAATCCACCATCTTGATTATCGCCATTACGCCGCTGTTTCTCGGCGAAGTGGTACGGACATATTCTTGGATCATCGTGCTGGGTAATAGTGGCTTCCTCAATAGCTTGCTGCTGGCGATGGGTCTGATAAACAAGCCGATCCAGTTTATGTTTACCCAAACCGGCGTGGTAGTCGCGCTGGTGCACGTGACCATGCCAATCATGGTGATGATGCTGGCGACTGCGCTGTCGCACATCAATCCTGATTATGAGAAAGCCGCCACCAGTCTGGGGGCAGGGCCGATTCGCACCTTGCTGACGGTGACCATTCCGTTGTCGATTCCCGGTATCGTTTCCAGCCTGACCACCGCGTTTGCCTGGACGTTCAGCGCCTTCGCTACGCCGCAGCTCATTGGTGGTGGACGCGTCAGCACCGTGGCTACCATGGTGTATCAACTGGGCTTCTCTTCAATGAATTTTCCGTTTGCCGCTGCGCTCAGCATTGCCGGTTTGATTTTGACCATTCTGCTGTTGATGGCGCTGAAACGTATGAGCCGCTTCCTCCATGCGATGGGAGACCACTGAAATGACCCGATCCCTCAACGACAAATTGATTACCCTGGCGGGACGCTCGCTGGTGATTGCGATTTTGTTGTTCGTGTTGCTGCCAACCATTGTGGTGTTGATCTCTTCCTTCAGCAGCACCTCGGTGCTGTTCTTCCCACCGAAAGGCTGGTCGCTGCGTTGGTTTGAGCGTGCTGTGAACTACGATGACTTCCGCCACGGCTTCTATTCAGGTTTGATTGTGACGGCATGGGCCTCAACGCTGGCGGTAATTATTGGCGCCACGCTGGCGATTGCCATTGAACGTTACACTTTCCCCTGTAAACAGGTGCTGGAAGGCGTGCTGTTGTCACCGTTGTTTATTCCGCACTTCACCATTGGCCTCGGCTTACTGATGCTGGTCTCGCAGTTAGGCATTGGACGCGGTTATTCACTGGTGATCTTCTGCCATGTCGTGCTGGTACTGCCGTTTGTGCTGCGCAGCGTGTATGTGTCGCTGAAAAACCTTGAGCAACGTATTGAAATGGCGGCTGCAAGCCTCGGCGCTTCGCCGTTGCGCGTGGTATGGACCATAACCGTGCCGTTGATTTTGCCGGGCTTGTTTGGCGGTTGGTTATTTGCCGCAATTCTCTCCTTCAACGAATTTACCGCTTCGCTGTTTATTACCACGCAAGCGACGCAGACCTTACCGGTGGCAATGTACAACTATGTGCGTGAATTTGCCGACCCAACGCTGGCTGCACTGTCGGTTATTTATATTGCCGTAACGGCGACGATGTTAATTATCGCGAATAAGTTTTTAGGCTTGGGGAGAATATTGAACGTCGAAGCAGGGCATTAATGTATTCGCACGGAATACTGTGCTTATTGAATAGCACAGCATTTATTAATCTGAATAGTAGTCATCCGGCACCTGATTACTCTTTTCCATGAAAAGATCGGGGTCGATCATCTTTAGGGATCTCACATGTCAGTAGAAAAAATTAATACCGTGGTGGTCGGAGCGGGTCAGGCAGGTATTGCGATGAGTGAACATCTGTCGTTAATGGGCGTGCCACATGTGGTGTTAGAGCGTAGCCGTATTGCTGAACGCTGGCGTTCAGAACGTTGGGATTCATTGGTGGCCAATGGCCCAGCCTGGCACGATCGTTTTCCTTCAATGAAATTCGATAATATTTCCCAGGAAGCGTTCCCACCGAAAGAACGGATGGCGCAATATTTCGAAGACTACGTAAAAATGCTCGATGCGCCGGTGCGCACCGGCGTGGAAGTCCATTCGGTTGAGCGTCTACCAGAACGTAGCGGTTTTAAGATACTGACGTCGGCCGGTGAATTTGAAGCTGACAATGTGGTGGCGGCTACCGGTCCTTTCCAGAAACCCGCTTTTCCACAGATCGTGCCGGAAAGCGCTGCGCTGCATCAGATCCATTCATCGGCGTATAAAAATCCGCAGCAGCTGCCGCAGGGCGGCGTGCTGGTGGTGGGCGCAGGTGCTTCAGGCTCACAAATTGCGGAAGAGTTGCGTAAATCTGGCCGTGAAGTGACGCTCTCCATCGGCGAACATTACCGTCCGCCACGTTCCTATCGTGACCGCGATTATTGCTGGTGGCTGGGCGCGCTGGGCTTATGGGATGAAGTCAAAATCAAGCCGAAGAAACAGCACGTTGCTTTTGCCGTGAGTGGTTATGAAGGTGGCAAAACGGTCGATTTTCGCCGACTGGCGCACATGGGCATTACGTTGGTGGGGATCACCAAAACCTGGGATGACGGCGTGCTGAGCTTCGCTGAGGGTATAATGGACAATATTGCGGAAGGTGACAAAGCGTATTTCGACGTACTGCGTGATGCCGATGCCTATATTGAACGTAATGGCCTGGACTTACCGCCCGAGCCGCAAGCATGGGAATTATTGCCAGATCCAGAATGTTTAATTAATCCATTATCAGAACTGGATCTACAGGCCGCAGGTATTACCAGCATTATCTGGGCCACCGGTTTTAAATTTGATTTTAGTTGGCTGAAAGTGGATGCCTTTGATGCCAATGGTGCGCCGTTCCATAAACGCGGTATTTCCGCCGAACGGGGTATTTACTTCCTTGGCTTGCCCAATCTGGTGAATCGCGCATCATCGTTTATTTATGGCGTATGGCACGATGCCAAATATATTGCCGACCATGTGGTTTTACAAAACGCCTACACCGATTATAAAAAGTCGTAAAAATCTCCGTGAGATCGCCGTTAATGGCGCCCCTAGAAAAGACAATAAAAAAGCCGGACAGTGTCCGGCTTGATTCACTTCTGGCGGGAATTACAGCGCCATATCCTGTTTGCCTGATTCAGTACGCGGCTTAGCCTGCGTTGGTGCAACCGTCTGATCACCCATGTTGATGACCGGCGGCTTGGTCAACAGCAGCGTCGCTGCGGTGTTGTCCCAAACTTGCTGCGTCAGCGCGGTGTTGCCGTTCAGCTTCTGACCGAAGCTTGGCACGATAGCGCGGATCTTCTGCTGCCACTCTGGCGAAGCGAACTGCTCTGGGAACAGCTTTTTCATCACGTCGAGGGTGATTGGTGCAGCAGTCGATGCGCCCGGTGACGCGCCCAACAGTGCCGCCAGGGTTTTCTGCTGATCGGTCACGATTTCGGTACCCAGTTTCAGCAAGCCACCTTTTTCGGCATCTTTCTTGATGATCTGCACACGTTGACCTGCCTGAATCAGTTTCCAGTCCTCTTTACGCGCGTTTGGATAGTACTCTTTCAGCGCAGCAAAACGGTCGTCGTCATTCAGCATCACCTGACCAATCAGGTATTTCACCAGATCGAAGTTGTCGATGCCCACATGCGTCATCGGCATAATGTTGCTGGTGGTGGTCGCGCTCAGCAGATCGAACAGCGAACCGTTTTTCAGGTACTTGGTGGAGAAGGTAGCGAAAGGTCCAAACAGCACCACTTTCTTACCGTCGAGGGTACGTGAATCGATGTGTGGAACCGACATCGGTGGCGCACCTACGGAAGCCTGACCGTACACTTTTTCCAGGTGACGATTAGCGATCTCTGGGTTCTCGGTCATCAGGAACGAACCGCCGACCGGGAAGCCACCGTAGTTGTCTGCTTCCGGAATGCCGGTTTTCTGCAGCAGCTTAATCGCGCCGCCGCCTGCACCGATGAACACGTATTTCGCATCAACTGAACGCTTATCGCCGCTCTTCACATCTTTGATGGTGACGTGCCACGAGTTATCACTGTTACGCTTGAAATCAGTGACTTCTGACAAGGTTTCCAGTTTGAAGTTCTGATCTTTCTTCAGGCTACCGATCAGCTGACGGGTGATTTCACCGTAGTTAACATCGGTGCCGACTGGCGTCCAGGTTGCCGCAACTTTCTGGTTCGGGTCACGACCTTCCATCACCAGCGGTGCCCATTGCTGGATCTGCTGATGATCGGTAGAGAATTTCATGCCCTGGAACAGGGTGGTTTTCTGTAGCGCATCGTAACGCTTCGTCAGGTACTCGACGTTTTTGTCGCCCCAGACGAAGCTCATGTGCGGCGTAGAGTTAATGAAGGAGTGCGGATCGTGCAACACACCGCGCTGCACCTGCGACGTCCAGAACTGGCGCGAAATCATGAAGGATTCGTTAATTTCCAGCGCTTTGCTAACGTCGATTGAACCGTCTGCACGCTCAGGCGTGTAGTTCAGCTCCATGTTAGCAGAGTGACCCGTACCGGCGTTGTTCCAGCCGTTGGACGATTCCAGCGCGACGCCGTCCAGCTTCTCAACCATCAGCTGTTTCCAGCCCGGTTGCAGCTCTTGCAGCCAGGTGCCGAGCGAGGCGCTCATGATGCCGCCGCCAATCAGCAGAACGTCAGTTTTTTCTGGTGCGTCTTCAGCGCGAACCGCTGAAGAGACAAGCAGCGCTGCCAGCGATAGGGCAGACACGATCTTTTTGGTGTGAGTCATTCCAGTCCTACTTATTATGCAATGCAGGTGAACGTTAAAAATTCGGTTTGCACATTAAGAGATTGTTACGGAATGATTAACTTGTTTTTAGTTAATAAAGTATTGGTGTTAATTAATTAACTTACAAAAAAGAAAATAGTGTGAAATATAAGCAGAAGGGGGAATTAATCGGAGATAAACCGCTTTAGCTGCGCGGTTATTCTTTATATCGGTAGACGCGACTTAGGTCAAATAAAACTCCTGCTATTTTACGCACATTGCGTAGCGGCGCGATTCATCGCGCAATCAATTGCGCCGCTACAATGCGTGCGCGATGTTTTGCCATTCATGGCGACCAACTTACCTACTGCACATTTCATAAAACATCACTTCACGAAGCGTGTTCGTTCCCCGCGCACAAACTGATTTACCCTAACGTCTCTAATGACTTGTTTTACTTTTCGCGTGGGCAACGGCATGGCTAACAAAACACTGTATGAAAAACTGATCGATCAGCATGTGGTTCGTAAGTTAGATGACGAAGGGCATGTGCTGCTCTACATCGATCGCTCGATTCTCAATGAGTACACCAGCCCGCAGGCGTTTAGCGGCCTGCGCGATCACCAGCGTCTTGTGCGCAATCCGGGCACCATTTTGCTGAATGTCGATCACGTTAACCCGACGCGCCCCGAGCGTGATGAGGCGATGACCGACGCGGGCGGACAGTTACAAGTCGATTACTTCCGCCAGAACGCCGCGCATTTTGGCATCGAACTGTTCGATGTGCTTGACCCGCGTCAGGGCATCGAACACGTTGTGGCGCACGAGCAAGGCCTGGTAATGCCCGGTATGGTGATTGCCGCAGGCGACAGCCATACCACCACTTACGGCGCGTTTGGCGCGCTCGGTTTTGGCATCGGCACCTCGGAAATCGAGCACCTGCTGGCGACGCAAACCCTGATTTATCGCACCCTAAAAACCATGCTGGTGACGGTGAGCGGTGAGCTGCCGTTTGGGTGTTCGGCGAAGGACATCATCATGGCGCTGATCGAGCAGATTGGCGCATCAGGCGCGACCGGATTTGCCATTGAATTTGCCGGTGTTGCCATCGAAGCGCTGAGCATGGAAGGGCGCATGACACTGTGCAACATGGCAGTGGAAGCCGGTGCACGCGGTGCGATAATCGCACCGGATGAAAAAGTGTTTGCCTATATCGCCGGCAAACCGCAAATGCCGACCGGCGAGTTGTGGCAGCAGGCCGTTGCGGAGTGGCGCGATTTACGCAGCGATGTGGACGCGCGTTTCGATAGCCGCATCGCTATCGACTGCAGCGATCTTGAACCCAAAGTGACATGGGGAATCAGCCCGGATCAAGCCAGTGCCATTACCGGCCACGTGCCCGACCCGGCGCAGGAAACAGATGCGGTGAAACAGCAGACGCTGCGGAGCGCGCTGCAATATATGGGGCTGGAACCCGGCACGCCGTTGGCGGAGATCGCCATCACGCATGCCTTTATTGGTTCCTGCACCAACGGGCGCATTGAAGATCTGCGCGCTGCCGCCGCGATTATCGACGGACACAAAATCGCCCCGCACGTGCGTGGCATTATCGTGCCGGGATCGACGCAGGTGCGTCAGCAAGCAGAAGCGGAAGGGTTAGCCGCGATTTTCGTCAACGCCGGTTTTGAATGGCGTCAATCGGGCTGCTCAATGTGCCTGGCGATGAACGAAGATGTGTTAGCGCCCGGCGATCGCTGTGCGTCCGGCACCAACCGCAATTTCCCTGGCCGCCAGGGCGCGGGTGCGCGCACGCACTTAATGAGCCCGGCGATGGTCGCCGCCGCCGCGATTGCCGGCCATCTGGTTGATGTCCGCAAATTCATGACTGCAGAGGTTTGAGATGGAAGCATTTAACAACATGACGGGCACGCTGGCGCCACTACCGGCGGCCAATATTGATACCGATGTGATCATGCCAAAGCAGTTTCTCAAAGGCATCGATCGTAAGAATTTGGATCGCGGTGTGTTCTTCGACCTGCGCTTCCTGCCCGACGGCCGCCCAAATCCCGCTTTCATTCTTAATCAAGCCGGTTGGGAAAACGCCGCCTTCTTACTGGTGGGCGCCAATTTCGGCTGCGGCTCCAGCCGCGAACATGCGGTGTGGGGACTCAATCAGCTCGGCATCCGCGCCATTATCGGCACCAGCTTTGCCGGCATCTTCGACGATAACTGCCAGCGCAATGGCGTTTTGACGCTGACGTTAAGCGAAGAGGATTATCAGCGCCTGAGCGCGCTAGCGAACGATGCCGCCAGTAATCGCATTACCGTGTCGCTGGAACAACAGGCAATCCTCTTCAATAATCAACGCATTGCCTTTTCAGTTAGTGCGTTGAAACGCGAGATGTTATTGGGCGGCGGCAGCGCGGTGGACTGGACGTTACAGTACGAATCCGATATCACCCAGTTTGAAGCGCAGCATTTTGCCCAGCGTCCGTGGCTAAAACGCGATCAAATCCAACAGGATGCACCAGCATGAGTGAGATTACGCCACGCGGTGATTCACCCTTTATTGACGGCTTTACGCTGAGCGATGTGCGTCTGGCGAACGGCGTGACGCTGCGCGTCGCGATGGGCGGCGAAGGTCCGCCACTGCTGATGCTGCACGGACATCCGCAAAATCATCTGGCGTGGCGCAAAATTGCACCGCAGCTGGCGCAGCAGTATCGCGTAATCCTGCCGGATCTGCGCGGTTACGGCGACAGCGACAAGCCGCCGAGTGATGAGGCGCATCGCGCTTACTCGAAACGGGTGATGGCGCAGGATATCAGCCTGTTAATCGAGGCGTTGGGATTAGAGCGCGTGGCATTTGTCGGGCACGATCGCGGTGCGCGCGTGGGCCATCGGCTGGCGCTTGATCATCCGGAAAAACTTTCCTGCTGCGTGTTTGTTGATATTGCGCCGACCGCGACCATGTACGCCTTAACCAACAAAGCCTTTGCCACGCGCTATTTCTGGTGGTTCTTCCTGATTCAACCTTATCCATTACCTGAAACCCTGATCGGCCACGATCCGGCATTATTCCTGCGTAAACACATTGATGGGCAATTAAAAACGCCGGGCGCCACCGAGGAGGTCATCTTCAACGATTACCTGCGCTGTTATCAAAATAAAGAGATGATTCACGCGGTGTGCGAAGATTATCGCGCCGCGGCGACGATTGATTTAGACGATGATGCGCAGGACAGCGATAAACGCATTGAGGCGCCGCTCCTGTTGTTATGGGGAGAAAAGGGCACGGTTGGCCAGTTATATAACGTGGTGGAAACCTGGCGGGATAAAGCGCGCAATATTCAGGGCAACGCATTACCTTGCGGTCATTCACCGCATGAGGAAGTGTCTGAACTGTTTTTAAGTCAGCTTCAGCGCTTTCTGGATTCTGTGTTATAACCGGCTAAATTTCGCTAACGCCGTGATGGTGATGAAAATACTGCTTGCCGGAAAAAGTTATCAGAAGCCGCTTCAGGGTTGGCCGTCAGTCGAAGATCTGTATGTCTTTATCAGCGTAGCGCGCTATGAAGGTTTTGGCCGCGCTGCGATTGAGCTCGGCCAGTCGCCATCCTACATTAGCAAGCGGATTGCCATCCTCGAAAAGCAGTTAGAATCCCGCCTATTTTTCCGCACCAACCGCGTGATGCGCCTGACGCCAGAAGGTGAAAAGGCGTTGGAAGGTGCGTTGCAAGTGGTGCACGAAATGGACTCCTTCCTGAATAACTTCCAGCAGTGGCGCGGCGAATTGACCGGCGATCTCACCGTTGCCTGCTCATTTGGCTTTGGCCAGGATTATTTGTCCGATGCGATAGCCGAATTTATGACGCGCCATCCGTCACTGAACATCAAATTGATGCTCAGCGATCGCGATATTGATTTATTGCAGTCAGGCACTGACGTCGATATTCGGGTGGGTGATGATGTGAATCACTCCTACATAGCCAGAAAATTAGCCGCCAATCGGCGTATTCTTTGTGCTACGGCAGATTATTTAGCCCGGTCACGTCCGCTGGAGACGCTGGATGATTTAATCGATCACAGCTGTCTTATTATTAATGAGAATAATAATACCTTTGGGCATTGGACGTTAACGGACGGCGAAAATAAAATCGTTTGTCGCCTGAATAGCCATTATTCATCGAACAGCGGAAAAGTGATTCTGAATTGGGCACTGAAATCGCACGGTATTGCGTTGCGTTCTGCCTGGGATGTGGCGCCGTATTTAAGCGAAAACCAATTGCTGCACGTATTACCGCAATGGTATCAGGAAGCGAATATCTGGGCGGTTTACACGCAGCGTGCTTCTGAATCGCCGCGCATTAAAGTGTTTATTGATTTTCTTGCCGACTATTTTGCAGAAAAAAGCCTGCCGATGATGAAGGGTAAATTATAAATACCCTAAATAATTCGAGTTGCAGGAAGGCGGCAAGTATGTGAATCCCAGGAGCTTACATTAGTAAGTGACTGGGGTGAACATGCGCGGCCAACGCTCCTGCAACTTGAAGTATGACGGGTATTAGCATTAGCCATAAGCCACTTTGCTATTGATATGATACAACGTTGCGGTAGCGGCCATGACGTGCTGACCATCGTGCGCCGGTTCGTGGGATTCCACTTCGGTGATGTGATAACCCACCGCACCGGCAGCAACGGCTTTCTGCAAAAAGGCGTCATTCAGCTCTTCCATTGAAGTCGCCCAGCTCACCGAAGTAAAGCCTACCGGATGAATCGATGAAAGCTCGCGATGGGTTAAATCGCCGCGAATTAAAACCGGTTTAACAGATTGCGGTGTGAAAATAGATATTACGTCATTAATTAATTGTTTCATGGCGATACTCCTCGCAAATAATAACTGAGCCAATGGCCGCAGCTACGAATCTTTCAATTGTTGGTAATGTGCTGACACCCTAAATGTTTACGGCGAGTGATGATTGCCGGTGAAGTTAATAAACACCTTTTCAGGTTAAGCGTTTTAGCTTTAATTGCTAATTAGATGTTAAGAAAGATTCAGCCACAACTCATTCAACCTTACGCGACTATTTTTGCATCTGGTTACATTTGGTGTGTTAACCCTAACAGTCGACAGGAGGTTGAATATAACGCCTGAACAGTAGCGGCGCGATTTATCGCGCAATGAACTGCGCCGCTACGATACCTGCGCTTTATGTCATCGGTAGATTAAAACTCGCGCTGCCCGCCCAATTCAATGACCCGATTCGGCGGGATATTAAATTGCTCATGTGCGCGCTGCGCATTGCGCTGGCAGAAGTGGAAAATACCGCCTTTAATGCGCATCAACCCTTTTCTCTTCTTCATCACCAGCGTGTCGTGTGAGGTAAAGAACGAGGCTTCATTGACGGTACAACCTAATCCTTCCAGTCCGCATAAATGCAGGATCTCGGCCATCGATGGCGTCTCGCGCCAGCCGTAAGCGGCGGTCACTTGCCAGAAGGTTGGCGACAATTGAGTGATGCTCAGACGCTTCTGGTTGTAGACGCGCGGGATATCGGTGGTGCGAATATGCAGCAGCACCACACGTTTATGCAGCACGCGGTTGTGTTTAAGGTTATGTAGCAGCGCCTGCGGAATCTCATGCTCTTTACGTGAGAGGAAGATTGCGGTGCCCGGCACACGACTGGGCGGATGGGTTTCCAGCGATCGCACCAGCGCCTGAAGGCTCTCAGGATCGTTATTCAACTTGCGGATCAGGCGATTACGCTCGCTGCTCCAAATGAGCATCAATCCCATCATGCTCAGCGCCAGCAGCACCGGCACCCAACCGCCGGACAGCAGTTTCATCAGGTTAGCGCTGAACAGCGGCACATCAATGCTTAACATACACAGCAGGAAAACCAGCGCCACCGGCAGCGGCCACTTCCAGTTACGCAGCGCTACCACGCCCGCCAGACAC
Source organism: Pantoea leporis (assembly GCF_028048155.1). Classification (NCBI taxonomy): domain Bacteria; kingdom Pseudomonadati; phylum Pseudomonadota; class Gammaproteobacteria; order Enterobacterales; family Erwiniaceae; genus Pantoea; species Pantoea leporis. The sequence goes on along the minus strand of NZ_JALMEU010000002.1, from coordinate 475,573 downwards.
GCGGTGATCACCATGGTGCCGGTCACCACTATGCCGTACGCCGAAGAGAGCGCTGATGATTGTCGGAACGCCAGCACAATCACCGTCACCGCGACAAACAGCAGCCAGTTCACCACCGGAATATAGATCTGACCGGATTCCGTGTGCGAGGTGAAGATGATGCGCATCGGCGGTAGAAATCCCTGACGGATCGCCTGATGCGTCAGTGTATACACGCCGGTAATCACCGACTGCGCGGCGATCACCGTGGCCAGCGTTGACAGCACAATCAGCGGGATCTGTCCCCAACCCGGCGCGAGATTAAAGAACGGGTTATTGAGGGCCTGCGCATCGGCAATTACCAGCGCGCCCTGCCCAAAGTAGTTGAGCACCAGCGCGGGCATGGCGATCACCAGCCAGGCCATGCGAATCGGCGCTTTGCCCAGATGTCCCATATCAGCATAGAGCGCCTCCGCGCCGGTCACCGCCAGCACCACCATGCCCAGCGCGGCAAACGAAAGCGCTTTGTGGCTAAGCAGGAACGTCAGCGCATAGGAGGGATTCAGCGCGTATAGCACTTCGGGATTAAGCAGGATGCCGCGAATGCCTAACAGGGCAATCGACACAAACCAGACAAACATCACCGGGCCGAACACTTTACTGACCTTCTCGGTGCCGTGTTTTTGGATCATAAACAGCAGCGTGAGAATCGCCACTGCCAGCGGCACCACATATTTATCCAGCTCAGGTGACACCACTTCGATACCTTCGATCGCCGACAGTACCGAAATCGCCGGCGTGATCACGCCATCGCCGTAGAAGAACGCGCCGCCAATCAAGCCTGCTAACACAATGATGTGCGAGGCTCTCGGCCCAACATGCTGGCGTGCCAGCGACATCAGCGTTAATACGCCGCCTTCGGCATCATGATCGGCGCGCATCACAAAGCAGACGTATTTCAGCGTCACGATCAGCGTCAGCGCCCAGAAAATCAGCGACAAAAATCCCATCACTGCGGTGGTGGAGACGGCGCCATTAGGCAAAATGGAGAGGCACTCTTTAAGGGTATAAAGCGGGCTGGTGCCGATATCCCCAAACACGATCCCTGCGGCCGCCAGCATGCCAGCAGGCAAAGACTGTTTTTCACTTTGACTCATAGATTTCCTGTGTTTTATCAGGGTTGAGGCTAATGAGGGCGAACATACCTGTTTGCGACCGAAGCGAACAGTGGCAGGCGAATTTACGTACAGCATTTTTACGCGTAACGACGATATTTTTACACCATTTTTATATCGCGCTCATTTTTCACGCTGAGGGTAATGGAATATTTGACTGCGCACTGAGGCCCAAATATCACATTTAAACATATATAAACCAATGCTCACTGGAGCGGTTTTACCCGCAGGAAAGCACAGGGCATTTATTCATCATTTACCCACGCGAGCATAGATTCGAGCCAGCTAAATGCACAGTTTTTCCTGTAACGAACCGGTGGGTTAAAAAATATGAATACAGTACTCATAACGGGTGCAACTGGATTTTTGGGCGGTGCGGCCGCGGTTAATCTGCTAAAGAAAAGTGATCATTACCGACTACTTTTATTAGTGCGGGCTAATAGTCAAGCTGCAGGATTAGAGCGAATTAAGGAAAACCTGATTAAATTTGGCGTTGAAGCCGGTCAATTAAACAGGCTCACCCACGAGAACATCTTAATAGGCGATCTTGCTGAGCCGGAACGGTTTATTGACGATGCGCGCTTGACCAAGGTTACGCATGTGCTTAACTGCGCCGCTGTCGCCTCGTTTGGCGCGAATCCCCTGATCTGGAAAGTCAATGTAGAAGGCACCTTCGCATTTGCCAGTCGTATGGCGCGGGTGAAAGGGCTCAAGCGCTTTGTGCATGTCGGTACCGCGATGTCGTGTGCACCCGAAGCCAATTCGCTGGTGGTAGAAAGTGAGTTGAATACGCTGCGCGAACAACACGTTGTGGAATATACGTGGAGTAAAGCGACGGTTGAAAGAATGATGAGCGAGATGTTACCTAATCTGCCCTTAGTCATCGCGCGACCATCCATTGTGGTGGGGCATTCGGACTGTGGCTGTGCGCCGTCCCCAAGCATTTTTTGGGTATTTCGCATGGTGCTCACGTTAGGCAAATTTATGTGTGAGCTGAATGACCGTATTGATGTGGTGCCGGTCGATTACTGTGCCGATGCGCTGGAGTTGTTATTGACGGCTCCCAACGTGGAGAAGACGATTATTCATATTTCAGCGGGTGAAAATAGCAGCGTCACGTTTGCTGAGATTGATCAGGCGATGGCACAAGCCTCGGGACACGTTGCGGTGGCCGAAACGTATCAGAAAGTGAATTACCGTGAACTGGCAGCGAGCAGGAGCTCATTTTCTTCGCTGTTTGGTCCCTGTAATGAACGCATCTTATTACGCGCCATGAATCTGTATGGACATTTTTCAAAACTGAATGTGGTGTTCAGCAATGAAAAATTGCTGGAGCTGGGTATGCCGCCATCGTCAAAGTTTACTGACTATTTGCATCATTGTGTCGCTTCAACGCGTAATGCAACTATTGCGGAGTTGATGGAGGTCGATTTCAAATAAGCTGAAACTGCGCAGTTAATATCTGCGCAGTTTCCGCCAATTTACCAGCCTTTAATAATGTCGCCTTTGTAGATCTCGTTGGCTTTATCCAGCACTTCCTGTGACTGGAAGGCTTGTTTCAGCTTCTGCACGTTGGCGCTGTCTTTATTATCTTCACGCGCCACAATCGCATTCACGTAAGGTGAGGCTTTGCCTTCCATAAACATGCCGTCACGCGAGGCAGAGAGATTAACCAGCGCGGCGAAGTTGTTGTTGATGATCGAAAGATAAACCTGCGGATCGTCCAGCGTACGCGCCAGCTGCGGTGTATCCACCTCAACAATTTTCAGCTTCTTCGGATTGTCGGTGATATCCAGCGTGGTTGGCAGCAGGCCCGCTTCCGGTTTCACTTTGATCAAGCCCTGCGCCTGCAACAGCAGCAGGCTGCGGCCGAGCGTGGTGGCTTCGTTGGAGAGGGTCACGGTGGCGCCGTCAGGCAACGCTTTCAGCGATTTTATCTTGCGCGAGTAACCTGCAATCGGGAACACGAAGGTGTTGGTGACCACGGCGAAGTGGTAGCCGCGCTCTTTGGATTGCATCTCCAGATAAGGCAGGCTCTGGAAGGCGTTGGCATCGACATCTTTGTTGAACAGCGCTTCATTCGGCTGCACATAATCATTGAAGGCCACCACATCGACATCCAGCTGATATTTGTCGTGCGCCACTTGCTTCACGGTATCCCACAGCGCCTGGTCTGGTCCGGTATTAATGGCCACTTTGATTTGATTTTCATCGTCTTTGTTGCAGCCACTAAGCAGCGCCACGGATGCAGCCAGCAGCGTCGTGAGTAAAATTTTCTTCATTGCGCGGATTCCCTTTAAACGTAGGGAACGGACTATAATGGATGTTTAGACGTCTGTACATCCATCCGCAGCGCGTTTGCTTACAATTCGTTCAGGAGAGAGACTTCTGCAAGCAGGCAATATATTTCTCGCCCGACTGCATCACGATCCGCTGCGCGTCAGTGAGAATTTGGCGATGCTCGAATGCGCCGTATAAGCGCGAAAATTTTAGCGCCGCCAGCCGACGCATAATATCGCTGACTGCCGCCGCCGGTAACGGCAGCATATTTGGATAGCTCCACATAAATGACACCGCATCCGCGCCAGGCGCGACTTGCACGATATCGCCACTCAACAGCACGCCGTCATCGTGCGTCCAATGCAATACGCATCCGCCGGCAAAATGTCCGCCAAGGCGGACCAGTTTCACTTCCGGCACAATTTCCAGCGCGTCATTTTGCCAAAGATGAATATGCGGGCTGTCGCGCATAATCCATTCACTATCGTCAGCATGCAGATAGATCGGCGCGTCGAATGCCGCTGCCCAATCCTGCATGGTGCTGTAATAGTGCGGATGCGAAATAGCGATGGCGTGAATACCGCCGAGCGCGGTAACAATCGCTTTGGTGGCATTATCGAAATTAGCGATGCAATCCCACAGAATATTGCCGTGCGGCGTTTGCAGCAGAAAAGCGCGTTGATTAATAGCAAAGCTGGGCACGGTTTGCAGACTGAACACGTTGGCAGCGTGCTGCTGCCATTTATTGCAGTGTGTGGCTTGCAGGCTGTGCAGTGAAGTCCATTTTTGCCCGCTAGCCGGCACAAACTGTCGTTCATCTTCACATATTTTACAGTGTTCGATTTGACTCTGTTGCTCATCGTAAGATGTGCCGCAGGCGGTGCAGACTTTGATCATCATGAATTCCTCTCGTCTATTTGAGATTCATTCTAGAAGCCGAAATCAGGACGTGCGCAGATCATTACAGATTGTATTGAGGACGTTGCACCGCATTTGGGGTGGAAGAGGAAATCGGGCGTAAATACTGGCATTGTGAAGTTAAAGTTGCGGCTGCAACTGATAAATCCACGCCGTGATCAGCTCGCCATTGCTGGTGGTGACATCAACTTCCACGCGATCGTAGCCATCTTCAAACTCATCGAGCATCGGCCAATGCGGTTCAAGTTTCTCTGAGATAAACAGATAACCCGGCACGCGTGGGCCGTTTTCCTGCAACACAATGCCGGGGAAATCTGCTGCTGCGCCCCAGCCGCGTTCATAAAAGGTGCCTGAAACCGTTCCCGCCAGCCATTCGCCACCGATGTTTTCCAGAATATGCGCATTTGAATGGCCGGGCTGGAGCGTACCGTAAACAAATAAACGTTTCATTTTCCCTCATAAAATCAAGCAAAAGGGTTACTTTAACTCTCGGCGTTAGCGATGTCATCAACCGCCCATTATGCGATGTGCGTTGCCGTAAAAGTGACTATTCTGAAGGACCCGCGATGAGAGGTAAAAGATCAATGTTGAATAGTTCGAGCATTTGTCGCTGCAATATAAAACGCTATCCGCAATCCGCTCAGTTTGATGGCAAAAGGTTTAACAATAAGATCCCACGCCAGCAGTTAGGATTAACTGAGTTCGCCAAACTATTCTGGGATTTTGCCTTTAACAAACCGAAAAATACCACACCTGAATCTGCGCTGCCGCTCATCAAACTCGACGCGCAGCAACTTGCGGCTGCGGCGGATAACAGCGTATTTCGCCTTGGCCACTCATCATTGCTATTTAAAATGCAGGGCAAATACTGGCTGACCGATCCGGTATTTACGCAGCGTGCTTCGCCCTTTACGTGGTTTGGCCCGAAACGCTTCCAGCCTGCGCCGATTGCGCTTGAAGATTTGCCGCCCATCGAAGGGATCATTCTTTCGCATGATCATTATGACCATCTGGATTATCACACCATTTTGCAGCTCAAAGACCGCGTGCGCTATTTCCTGACGCCGCTGGGTGTCGGTGATTTACTGATATCCTGGGGCGTTGCGCCGAAAAAAATCACCCAGCTGGATTGGTGGGAATCAAAGAATATCGGCGGTATTCATTTTGTCGCCACGCCATCGCAGCATTTTTCTGGCCGTGGCATGTTCGACAGTAATAAGCGGCTGTGGTGCTCATGGAGCATTATCAGCGATGATTTCCGCCTGTTCTATGGCGGGGATTCCGGTTATTTCGATGGTTTCAAACACATCGGTAATAAATTCGGCCCGTTCGATATGGCCTTTCTGGAAAACGGCGCTTATGACCGTCGCTGGGCCGATATTCATATGCTGCCACAAGACACCATCAAAGCCTTTATTGACCTTAACGCGAAATGGCTGTTCCCGATTCACAATGCCGCTTTCGATTTAGCGTTTCATGCATGGAATGATCCGCTTAATCAAATAGTGACGCTGGCGCAGGAACAGCAGATTAATGTGTCGATGCCACAACTCGGGCAAGGCGTGCAATTTTTGCAGCCGCAGCAAGAGAAAAAGTGGTGGTAAATGATGCCCGATTGCCAGGCAATCGGGTTATCCGGTTATTTCGTCAGTTCGCCCGCGAATGAACGCATTCAGCTTAGTGCGGCAGGCGGTGATTGCCGACATCAGCAGTGAATCCTGCGCCATCACGCTTACCCGGCGTCGCTGGATTTGGGCGGATTATTCTCTGGCTGCGGACGCGTTTCACCTCGCTCATCATAACGACCATGCCAGTCGCAGCGATCGTGATGACCACGATGACCAAAGCGATTGCGGCGATGCTGCATAAACTCTTCGCGCTGTTCTGGCGTCATCTGCATCCAGCGTTCGTGCATGCGGCGACGCGCCATGCCGAACATGCCCGGACGGAATCCCAAACCGCCAAACAAGATGCGGCACAACGCCAGCAAGCCCAGCGCCTGCCATAAACCGATGCTTTTCACGCCGATGATGCCCGGCAGCAACGCATTCCACAGCGACATCACCAACAAGCCCAGTGCGGCGATAATCACCGCGCCCATCAGCAGCGGTTTCGCCAGGCGATGACCGCCAAAATGATCCCGATGACCGCGTCTGTGCATATCAAAATCTCTCATTGTTTTGTCCTCATTACATTAACGGATAACTGCTGGTGATGAGGTAGACGAATGAGCAGTGAGAATATTGCTAAAAAAACGTAAAAAAGAAAAAGGCCGCCGGATGGCAGCCTCGCATTACGGATTTTTTAATGCTGAATCAGCGCCTGGCTTTATCGCGGCGTGGACGAATCACAATATCTGCAATCTGCGTATCTTCCGGGCTATCCACAATAAACCGCACGGCGCGCGCCACCGAACTCGCATCGAGATACTCCTGCGGATTGATCGGTGCATGGTTACCCGCGCGGGCACGCGAGGCTTGATTCATCGGCGTATCGGTTGGGCCGGGCGCGACTGTCGCAACCCGCACGCCATGTTCGCTCTCTTCGCTACGCAGCGCATGCGCCAGCGCGGTAAGGGCAAATTTGGAGGCGGAGTAAATGACGTGTCCCGCTAACGCCAGCGTCCCGGAGCCGGAGTTGATAAACACCACTTTGCCCTGTGAGGCGCGCAGGGCGGGCAAGGTTAAGCGCGTGAGTTCTGCAGGCGCAATGACATTAATGTTCAGGTGCTGTTGCCACAGTTCTGGCGTGGCGGAGAAGGTAGTGCTGAGAATCGAGATCGCCGCCGAATGCACCAGCACATCAACCCGATTTAATGTGGCGGTGAACGCGGCCACGGCGGCAAAATCTGTGATATCCAGTGCAAGCGGAATCACATTGGTGACCTGTTCTAAAGCCTGCAACGATTGCTGATTGCGCCCAATCGCGTAAACCTGATGATCGGCCGCCAATAACATCACGGTTTCCAGGCCAATGCCGCTGTTGCCGCCGGTGACAATCGCGACCGGTAATGCTGATGCTGTCATAGATTCCTCTCCTGTTGATGATTTCAAGCTATGGAAAAGGACGGCCGCAGGCAAATGCCGAAATTGACTATAAATTGCTGGCTTTCGCCATACAGCTTTTTTAGGGTGCGCATTGATGCGCACCAGGTCGATATTTACACCTTTTTCAGGCTGCCAAACGTCTGTTTGCCATTAAAGAACGTCGCCATCACCGGCGCGATGTGCGCAACAGCTTCCGCAGAGCAACTGGCGTTAACCAGCATCATGGTGGCGTGGTCCTGTGCTTTCGGCCATTGCTGTTCGCCGTGGCTATTCAGCGGCAACACCTCGTTGGTGGCGATACCTAACGCGCGGCTCAGAGAATACTCATCCGGCCCACGATAGAGTTGCGAATAGACGTTGGCTTTCTCCAGCATGCTGCCGCTGCCAAACGGCTGCCAGTGATCGGCGATGGTGTCGGTGCCCGACCACACTGGCACGCCAGCGGCGCGCAACTGCGGCAGCGGCATGATTACGCGACCAATCGGTACGGTGGTGGCGATACTAAACTGCTGCTCTTTTAGTTCCTCAATCATCGCCGTCAGTTCGTTACCCTGTAACGTCCCCAGGGCAAAGGCGTGGCTGAGGGTGACTTTGCCTTTCAGCTGCGGATTGTTGCGCACCGTTTTCAGCATGTAGCGGATCGCCGCCACACCGTGCGGTTCGGTTTCATGAAGATGAATATCGATCGGTGCAGCAAAATCGAGCGCGATGCTGAACAGGGTATCCAGTGACTTCTCCATCGCGCCGTCAACGTTGGTTGGGTCCAGTCCGCCGACGTAGTTCGCGCCCATCTTCATCGCTTCGCGCATCATGCTTTCAACGTGCGAACGCAATAATCCGTGCTGTGGGAAGGCGACAATGTCGGCATGAAAATCATCGCGATGGCTGGCAATCGCCTGCTGCAGATGTTCCAGACCGTGTAATTTGCTGACCGGATCGATGTTGCAATGGCTGCGTGCAGAACTGCTGCCTTTGGATTGCAGCAGGCCAATCAGTTTCCCGGCACGGATTTCAGAAGTCGGCAGCAGTTCGGGCAGGATCTGCTCTTCCTGATGGATCATATCGATCACGCTGTGGCGCGGCAGCGGGGCGCGCCAGCTTTCGCCGTAAAAGGTTTTATCGAGATGAATATGCATGTCGCGCGTGGCGGGCAGCAGCAGATAGCCGGCGGCGTCCCACGTTGGCAGATTAAGGCTGACGCCCGCAGGATGAATGGCGGCAATCTCGCCAGCATTCACCTCAACATCATACAAACCGGTTTGCGTGGCGGTGATGACATCCTGTTTGCGGATAAAGGCTTCTTCCAGGCGCACATTGCGCAGCAGAAAGTGCGTGACATCAACGCGGCTGGCATGGGCTGGTTGGCAGGTTTCTGCCGCCTGAATGCTGCGGCTCATGCCCGCGCTGAGTAAGGTGCCTGCGGCGCTGAGTTTCATGCCGGCGGAGAGAAAATCCCGGCGATTGCCGGGTGATAAGAGGCTCATGAATTATTCTCCTTGTAGGGGGAGAATAACCCTAAAATAGCCGCTGGCAGGGCGCTGCGATATTTTCCACTGCTGGCTATGGTGAAAACTAATGACCGCAGTGATTGCTACTCAGCAAGATGAATTCGTACCTGATGATTTCCGACGTCGCAGCTGAGTGTGATGGCATCATCGGCACTCAGCACATCATCCAGCCACAGCTGATAAGCGCCGGGCGTGCGCCGCATCTCAATCTCATAGCGCGCGGACCCTTCATGATAAATCACCTTCGCGCCCGGCCATGCTTTGGGCAGACGCGGACGCAGCCGCAATTTATCGCCGTGGCGCGTAATGCCAAGCAGGCTTTCGATGATCAGCTGATAAGTCCAGCCCGCCGATCCGGTGTACCACGTCCAGCCGCCGCGACCTTCATGGTTCTCGGCGCTGTAGACATCCGCCGCCATCACATAAGGTTCGACTTTGTAAGTTGCAACAGCATTCGAATCCAGGCTGTGATTGATCGGATTGATCAGCGCCAGCAACGCCCATGCGCGCTCGACCTGGCCCATCTCGGCGAACGCCATAATTGCCCACAGCGCGCCGTGCGTGTATTGCCCACCGTTTTCACGGATGCCAGGCAGATAACCGCGAATGTATCCCGGATTGGGGCCTGTGCCATTGAACGGCGGCGTCAGCAGTTTAATCAGGCCGTTATCGCTATCCACCAATTGCTGATCGAGTGCCTGCATCGCCGAGGCGCATTTGTCGTGATCGCCAGCCGCAGACAGCACCGACCAACTCTGCGCGATGGCATCAATGCGACATTCGGCGTTGCGCTGTGAACCCAGGGTTTCACCGTTATCGAAGTAGCCACGCAGGAACCATTCACCATCCCAGGCGAGCTGATTGAGCGCCGTTTTCAGCTTCTCCGCCTGTTTTTCGCACAAGCTGGCGGCTTCCGGCTGATCGATACGGGTGGAGAGCGCGGCAAAGCGCGTGAGCACGCTGTAAAGGAAAAAGCCGAGCCAGACGCTTTCACCTTTACCGGCAATACCCACTTCGCTCATGCCGTCATTCCAGTCGCCGGAACCCATCAGCGGCAAACCATGCTCACCAAACCTCAGACCATGCTGAATGGCACGCAAGCCATGCTGCCACAGGTTTTCCTGCAGCTGACTGACGTTCGGCAGGCTGTAAACTGACTCTTCTTCGGCGGTGAGCAGTGGCGCTTCAAGATAGCTAATCGGCTGTTCTAACAGCGCAAGATCCTCCGTGGCGGTGATGTAGTGGCAGAGTGCAAAGGGCAGCCAGAGATAATCATCTGAGCAGCGGGTGCGCACGCCGCGTCCGGCAGGCGGATGCCACCAATGCTGCACATCGCCCTCGAGGAACTGTCGGGAAGCGCACAGCACCAGCTGATCGCGCAGTAAGTTTGGCGCGGCGTGGGTGAGCGACAACGTATCCTGCAACTGATCGCGGAAGCCAAACGCGCCACCGGACTGATAATAACCGCTGCGCGCCAGCAAACGGCTGGCCAGCGTTTGGTACAGCAGCCAGTTATTCGCCAGCAGATTCACCGCTGTATCGGGCGTCTGCACCTCGACTTTGTTTAACAGATTGCGCCATTGCTGCTGCACTTTCGCCAGTTCGGCTTCCGCCTGTTCGCTGGGAAGAAATTGCTGCATCAGCGTCAACGCCGCTGCGGTATCTTCCGCCGCGCCTAACACGAACACCAGCGTGCGCGTATCGCCGTCAATCAAGGTGGTCAGCGTTTGCAGAGTGGCGCAGGGATCGAGTCCCGCGCCGGTGTTACCCGACAAGCCTCGCACTTGCATCATCGCGGGCTTACGCGTCGAGCCATTGCGGCCCAGACACTCAAGGCGATTACCGCTGAAAGCAATCTGATTGCCGGATGCGGCGAAGAAGGCGGTGCGCATCGATCCGCTGCTGGTATAAGGATTTACCGCCAGAATGGCGCTGCCATCTGCCACTATCGCCGAAGAAGTTTGTACATGGCGGGCAGATTGGCTCACCAGCTCACCCAGCACCCATTCGACGTAGCCGGTGATCGACAAATGACGGGTTTTGCCAGACAGATTACTGAGCTGAATCAGGGTGATTTTCGCCGCCTGCTCGCCAGCTACGAAGGTGGTGAGCGTGCTGCTAATGCCTTGCTCCTGATGCATAAAGCGGCTGTAACCCATGCCGTGCTGCGTCAAATAATCTCCGGCGCCGCGCATCGGCAGCGGCATAGGTGACCAGACATCGCCGCTCTCCTCATCGCGCAAATAAAAGGCTTCGCCCGACGTATCGCTGACCGGATCGTTGTGCCACGGCGTCAGGCGGTATTCATGCGCATTTTCATACCATGTGTAGGCCTGACCACTTTCTGAAATCACGCTACCAAACTGTTTATTTGCCAGCACATTGCACCAGGGCGCGGGCGTCTGCTGATGTGGGGACAACAAAATGTGATATTCACTGCCATCGGCGCTGTAGCCGCCGGTGCCATTGAACAACTGCATGTTTTCCGGCACAGCGAGGCGGGCGGGCGCAGGAAAGGCCTGTTTATGCGCCAGGAAGCGGCAAGGCGGCGCCACCGGCTGCGGTTTTAACAGCACCGTCAGCTGGTCGGCCAAACTGCCGTTGCGGCCTTCCAGCACCACGGCAGCTACGCTGAGTAGCAGCGTGACATCTTCGGCCGCAAAATGCTCGCTTTGGCGCAGGAAGATGCCGCCAGGCTTATCGGTCAGCATCTGCATCTCGCCTGATGAAATCATTTTGAGCAGCTGATTTTGCAACAGCTGCTGATAGCCGATTTGCTCGCCGTTGAGGATCACCAAATCTGCCGTCAATCCTTTCTGGCGCCAGTATTGATGCGCTTTAATCAGATTGCTCACCAGGCTGAGCTGGGTACCGTTTTCGATGCGCACCAGCACGATCGGTAAGTCGCCAGACAGCGAGTGTCGCCACAGCGACGATTGTCCCAGGCGATTCTGCTGCAGACGCTGGCTGTCGCCGCGCATTTCAGGGCTGGCAAAAATCACCGCGCTGGCGAGCTGGTTATACAAACTGGCATCTTCAGCGAGGATATTCAGCTGACGCAGCGCCACCTGACTGTGCGAGGCCGCCATTTCAAATACCCGATTGGCGTAGACATTGTTGCGATACTTCTCAATCAAGCCAAGGCAGACATCACGCTGCGTGGTGACGCCATACACCAGATCGAGGGTGACGGATTTACCCGCTTTGATGGCGATTTTCTGGCGAATCGACAGCAATGGATCGAGCACCGCACCGGCGCTGCCGCTGAGTACGCCATCGGCTGCCATCGCCTGCGGATTGGCGGCGGTTCTGCCGCGACCAATAAACTGTGCGCGGTCGGTTTCATAATGCGTATCGCGCTCGCTGGTGCCGTGAATCAGCAGGGCGTGGAACATCCACAGCGGCTCGGTTTTCTCATCGCGCGGGCGGCGATGTGCCAGAATCGCTTCCAGTTCAGTGACGATTTCGGTTTGCACAAACAGGTTGCTGAACGCCGGATGCGCCATATCGCTGGCGGCAGAAGCCAGCACCACTTCCGCGTAGCTGGTGATGTCTATTTCACGCAGCTGGCGTGAATGGTTGGTCAGGACGATGCGGCGGATTTCCACATCATCTTCTGGCGACACCACCACCTGAGTGCGGGTGCTGAGCGTTTCCATGCGCGATTCAAACTCCGCGCCGGCGTCGGTAAAGCGCGCAATGTGCTGCGGGCGCGCATCACCGCTGGGCTGGAACGTCGGGCTAATCAGCTCGCCGGATTGGCGATCGCGGATGTAGCAGAAGATACCGTGCTGATTGCTGGTGCCATCGGCGCGCCAGCGGGTTAACGCCAATCCTTTCCACTGGCTATACCCGGTGCCGGATTGCGTCACCATCACATGATAATTGGCATTCGACAGCAGCTGGATTTGCGGCAGATGCGCCGCCGAGCCGCTGAACTCGCGCAGTTCGGGCGTATCTGAACGCGGCTTGATCTCGCTGGTGTCAACGAACTGCCGACGCGGCGTATACAGCTCAATGTCATCCGGCACGCGCTCCTGCAGCAGCAAGTAGGAAGACTGGAAGCGCGCACTCGACATAAACCGCGCCACCATCGGCGCTTCATGCAGCAGGTGCGAAATCGCCAGAAAACCCATGCCCTGGTGGTGCGCCATGTAGGTTTTCACCGCGACAAATTGCTGGCCGCGCGCCAGGCGCTGCGCGGTGAAATCGAGCGCCTCGTAAAAACCGTATTTGCCGCAGGCACCCATTTTCTTCAGTCGCATCAGGTTGTCGGTGGCCTGATGCGGCAGCACCATCAGCGCCAACAGCGAGGCGTAGGGAGCAACCACATGATCATCGTTGAGGCCACGCTTCAGCCCTAACTCTGGCGTACCAAAAGCTTTGTATTGATAGTTTTGGCTGTCATCGAACGCGGCGTAAGCCGACTCGGAGACGCCCCACGGAATCTGCGCGGCATCACCGGACGCGATCTGCTGCTTCACCGCCGACAGCGCCATTTTCTCCAGCAGCGTATCCGGGTAAACCGGCATCACCAGATGCGGCATCAGGTATTCAAACATCGAGCCGCTCCACGACATCACCGCCGGTTTGTTATCCAGTTGGGTGAACAAACGGCCCAGCACGAACCAGCTTTTTACCGGCAGCTGATTAGCAGAGATGGCGTAGTAGTGCGTCAGGCGCACTTCGGACGGGAAGAGATCGTAATGGCCTTTATCGAGCGCGCCGCTGTCGAGATTGTAACCCACGCTGAGCAGCGCGGTTTTATCAATATAGAGAAAGCGGAAATCCATTTTTGCATGATCTTCCAGCCGTCCTTCCAGCTCCAGCAAAGTCGCCATGCGTTCACGTGCGGCCCACATCACAGACGCCGCGAGCTGAGAATGGAGGCCGGGGCGATGACGCTCTAACTCACTCAGCCACAGCAGAGAAGGTAAGGCGGCAGGCAGATCATCATCCGGCGTGAGCCAGCTGAAAAACAGCGTCCACTCCTGCTGCAAATCGCTGAGCTGGTGGATAAACCGTTCGAACCATTTCACCTGCAACGGCGGCAGCTGCATCTGCGCCAGCAGAATTTCACTCTGCGCGATCAGCGACGAGAGATGACTGGCAATCGCAACGGGCGCGGCCTGTTGCAGCGCATCAAACTGCGCGGTTAACTCATCCCAGCGATCGTTACGCTCTGTGCCCATTTGCGCTTTCGCCAGCAACAAGGTGTCATTCAAGCCCGCCATAATCACCGGTAAAGCCAGCACCGGTAGATGCTTCCACTGCGCCAGTCCGGCTTGCAGGGTGGCGAGGTGCGCGGCGAGATTGCCGCTATCGACGGTAGAAACGTAGCGCGGATTTAACGGTTTCAGCGTGTAAGTGTCATACCAGTTGTAGAGATGTCCACGAAAATGCTCCATGCGATCGAGGCTATCCAGCGTGGCGAGCGAACGGGCTATCACCGGTTTCTGCGTAATGTAGCCAAAATCCCATGCGGTTAAATTGGCCAGCAGCGACAGCCCGATATTGGTCGGCGAGGTGCGATGCGCTACCACCGGCTGCAACACTTCCTGAAAGTTATCCGGCGGCAAGTGGTTATGTTCGGCGGTGACGAAATCTTCAAACCAAGCCCAGGTGTGACGCGCGGTGTGGCGCAAAAACTGTTGCTGCTCGGCGGAGAGCTTTTTCTGGCGCGAATGGGCCGGTTTACTCAACTGCCACAACAGACACGGCGTGATGAGCCATAGCAGCGAGATCGGCAGCGCCAGCGCAATCAATTCAGGATTAACCAGCGCGGTTAAAAGTGACAGTGCAACGCCCGCCGCTGGGTTAAACCACATCGCCTGATAAAAATGGCGCAGTGACGGCGTGGGCGACGAACTGCCCGCCGAGGCGCTTTTCCATTCATGGAGAAACTGCCCGCTCACGTTGAGTCGCCACAGCGTGACGATAATCGCCTTCAGCGACCAGTAGCTTTCATGCGGTAATGTCGCCAGCGTCAGTCCCGCGCGGCTCAGGCGCATTAACGCATCCGAAGACAGGATAGAGAGATGATGCTGCCAGGCGCGCGTCTTGCTTTTGCGCATGCCTTCCATGCTTAACGCTAAGGCGCTGGGCAACAGCAGGAACAGCGCCATGCAGCCGAGCCAAAACAGCGGATTCGCCACCCAACTAAATGCCAGAAACATCAGCAGCAGCAAGGCGGGCGCAATCAGACTGCGACGCAGGTTGTCGAACAATTTCCAGCGCGACAATGCACTGAGCGGATTGGCCTGATAGCCGCCATCCTCCAGTCGCACGCGTAGTTTCAGCCAGTTCAGCAGCTGCCAGTCACCGCGTACCCAGCGGAAACGCCGCGCGACATCGCTGAGATAGTTATCCGGGTAGTGTTCGTAAAGCACCACATTACTGACCACGCCAGAACGCGCATAACAGCCTTCCAGCAGATCGTGGCTGAGCACCAGATTTTCCGGGCAGGTATTACGCGTCGCGCGGGTAAAGGCCGCCACATCGTAAATGCCTTTGCCGACAAACGAACCTTCGCCAAACAGATCCTGATAGATATCTGAAGACATCGATGAATACGCATCGTTGCCCGGCACGCTGCTGGAGAGACGCGCGTAGCGGCCCTGGCCAAAGGGCGGAATCTCCTCCGCCAGACGGGGCTGCAGAATGGCATAACCTTCCACCACGCGATTCAGGCTGTCATCAAACACCGGCGCATTGAGCGGATGCGCCATAATGCCAATCAGCTTGTGCGCGGTTTCTCGCGGCAGAATGGTGTCGCTATCGAGGGTAATGACGTATTTCACCGTGCGCATTTGCGCCTGGCTGGCACCGACGATGACGTTAAACATCTCCGCTTCGCCCTGCAGCCAGCGATTGAGCGCATGCAGTTTGCCGCGCTTACGCTCATAACCCATCCACACGCCCTGCGAAGGGTTGTGCACGCGGTTGCGATGCAGCAGAGAAAACAGCACATCATTGTGCGACTTGCTGCTGTAACGGCGGTTGAGCGCCTGAATTTTCAACACCGCATAACCGATGATTTCAGCATCATCGTCATCGTGTTCGGCTGCGCTGTCGGTGAAATCGGCCAGCAGCATAAAGCTGATGTTGTCGAGCGCATTACCGAGATAGCTGGTTTCCAGCGACCGCAACAGCGCATCGGTACCATGTTTGCTGCTGATTAAACAGGGGATCACCACCAGCGTGCGATCGCCCTCCGGTACCGCCAGCTCGTAATCAAGTCGCGGAAGCGGTACCGGATGGCGGGTGCGGGTTGTCACTTCGCTGAGCAGCTGCAGGGCGAGCTGGCTGCTGATTAAGATCACCGCCGGCACCAGTAACAGCCACAGCACCACCGACATCGCGGATTGATGAGTGAAAAACAGCGCTTCGGCGCTGAAAGCGGTGGTCAATAACGTCAGGCTGCCCAGCCAGGAGAGCAGCGGCGTTTGACTGAGATGATGGCGCGCCTGATTCAGCCAGGAACGGCGCGGCTTTAGCTGTTGCTCAAGCTGCGCACGCCCTTTATCCAGTAGGAAGTAACCAATATGCTGTTGGCGCGCTGGCAATGCAGCCTGACGACTCAGCGCCAAAACCTGATTGGCCACGTTTAGCTCGTCGAATTCGCTCTGGCGAGCCAGCTCTTCAACCACATGCCGATATTGATCGCGGCTGTCAAAATGCATCTGGGGATAAATCCCGGCGGGATCCTGCGCCAGCACTTGCTCGACCAGGCTCAGCGACTCCACCAAATCCTGCCAGTTGATTTCGCCAAGCTGGCGCAATCCGGCAATGCTGTTGCTGACCGAGAGCTGACTCAGTGCCAGCTGGCGGTTGAATTGTTCAATCACATCCGCAGTATTACGCCCGGTGTTCAGCAGATGTTGCTCCACCCACGTGAGCGCCAGCGAGTGATTCTGCCCATTCAGTTTACGCGCCAGTTCGGCGACAAACGCGCCGGAAAGCTGATCGTTTTTGTGCGCCATATCGGCGATCACCTGAATCACGCGAGTGGCGTCCCTGGCGGAGTAATGAACGATCTCATTAATCCACGCTTCGGCCTGGCTGCGCTCCTGATGAATCTCGGCAACGCCTTGCGCAATACGTGCGAGGTTATCGAGCAGCGCAAAGCGCAGCATAGCGGGAAGCGCCCAGAGTTCACCCATTAGCAGCGGCGTCACGCGTTGATAAGCATGAATAAAGGTCGCTAATACTGCTGACTCTAAGCGGCCATCACTGTGGCTGATCATCTCATCCGCGATCGCCTGAATGCGTAAAGAGTGCGCGGGGTCTTTCAGCGCAGGTAAACCCTGACCAAATTTGGTGGGCAACAGATGGCGCACCATCCGAATTTGCTCTTCGATAATATAAAAATTATCCAGCAACCATTCGCCAGCCGGTGTCAAATTACGCTTCTCACCGGTACTTAATATTTCAGCGCTTTTTATCAGCGCCTGTTCGTTTTCCGTCAACCGCTGCAATAATTTATAGCTTTTTTTGGCGTCGGAAAGATGATGCGTTTTTGCCAGACGCTCGCCATATATTTCCATTTGCCGCTCGGAAAAAACATCTGGCCGGTTCGCCTGGTAAACACCGCTGTGATGTAAAAACTCAAAACCACTGCGTGCCGTTGCCGGAAGCGCACTACTGCTAATGAATGACCCGGTGGGAAGTTTATTTTTCATAATGGCGTCGCAAAAAATCCAATGGATTATAAAAGTCAGCACTATCAACAGGAAAGTCGACGGTATAAGAGAGGGCGAGGGAAAATATTTGTCTGTTTTGAGTATAGTGCCAAATCGATCTTACGGTTGGTTTATAAAATAAAAGTTAATTTAAAACATTTAACTGAACGTAATGATGGGGTTGAGGATCTTTAACGTTGTTGTCAAGTGTGAGTGGCAATGAAAAAAATCAGGTGTGTTAGAATCAGTTAACGGAAAAAGGAAATAAATTATGAGCTGGTTAAATCAATTTTTAGAAAGCTTATCACGCCGGGAAGTCAAAACTCAGTGTCCAGTCTGCAAAAAGTTTTGCCCACAATCTTCCTTAAAGCAAGCGCGCGGACAGGCTATGTTGTGCCCGCACTGTAAATCACTGTTTATTGCCGAGGAGTAAGCGAATGCGCCATATTCTTGAATGGATTGATGTAAATGAACAAGCGCCCGGCTACAAGCAGGAGTGTATCGTGCAATTTGAAAATGGTGAGGTGCAGGGCGGCTGGCTTTATGGCGGGCAATCGCGCAGCGGCGAGCATATTTTCCTTGAAGCGCATGCGGAATATGAAACCAGCATGGAGGTGAATTTCTGGATGTCATTGCCGCCAGCGCAACCGGACCAACTCGCTGCGTTTCATTCGCCGATATGAAAGAGCACAAGATAATATTATCGCTCATATTCGATAAATGACCGTTGCGCTTCAGCCTGATCGACAAACTGAAAAGCGTAAGGATGTATCAATTGTTCATCACAATACCAGCAGTCATTAACACGTTTAAAAACGGCACCCTGATGAAAGGGTTGAGTTTTATCCAAACGCATAACGGCATATTTGCCATTGTTGAAGGTAACTTCATACAGAGAAATTAATCCGAGCGGCATTAATCTGCGTTTGTGAATAATTTCGCCGTTGAGCTCTGGCGGGCCTGGCTTTTTCATTATGTTCTCTCCGATTGACCTGGTTTAAGTCTGGCAATGATTTAAACAATGCGATGAGTTTATTTTCAGGCTTCGCTTGTGAATTATCTATTGTCCGCCAGGATTAAGTCAGGCTTATGTGCCGGCGTAATTCCTTATTCACTCTCGCCCACGTTTTTACCTATCTGATATTCTATTCTACAAAAAAGGCCATATTATGACGATTAAAACACTGCAAGATCTGTTTGTGCATGATCTTTCTGATATTTACAGCGCAGAAAAACAGATCACCAAAGCGTTACCAAAAATGATTCGCGCAGCCTCTGATCCTAATCTGGTTGCGGCTTTTAAACAGCACCTCGAAGAAACGCGCGGACAAATTGAACGTATTGATCAACTGGTTGAGCTCACGGAAGGCGTGCAGATCAAACGAATGAAATGCCATGCGCTGGAAGGTCTGGCCGAAGAGGCGCAGGAAATTATCGATGAAGTAGAAAAAGGGCCGGTTTGCGATGCTGGACTGATCGGTGCCGCACAGAAAGTTGAGCACTATGAGATCGCCACCTACGGCACCTTGCGCGCTTTAGCCCTGAAGCTGGATTATCAGGATGCCGCCAGGTTACTGGGCGAAACGCTGGAAGAAGAAAAAGCCACTGATGAAAAACTGACGCTGATTGCTGAAGAGCAGGATTAATTCCCCGTAGAAGAGGTTGATGCATCGGCTAAAAATGCCCAACCTCTTCCATCCTGAAAAATCCGCTTGCGAATTCCTGGTTAAAAATCACTTCATTCTCAGTATGCTAATCCCTCTTTTTTCAAACTAACGTTTGAACACTGTTCTGAATACAGAGGGATTTGCATGTCTGCTCATCATCATTCCGCAGAGCCCAAAACGATTTTACGTGCTGGGCGCTTCTTATTGATGCAGAAACTATTACGCCGTGACAAAACGCCCGTTGCACTATTACTGCTGGCTGCGCTGGTCGGTGTGCTAACCGGTTTGGTTGGCGTGGCCTTTGATAAAGCCGTGAATTTTGTGGTGCAGACGCGATTGAGCTGGCTGGCGGATGCCGGTGACAATCTGCTGGCGAAAATAATCGGTGCGTTTTTCCTTTCGGCATTATTAGGCGCTATTGGCTATTTCCTGGTGCGACGTTACGCGCCAGAAGCGGGCGGATCGGGTATTCCTGAAATCGAAGGCGCGCTTGAAGAGCTCCGACCGGTGCGCTGGTGGCGCGTACTACCGGTGAAATTCATTGGTGGCATGGGCGCGTTAGGTTCAGGCATGGTGTTGGGTCGCGAAGGGCCAACCGTGCAACTGGGTGGCAATATCGGCGGCATGTGTGTCGATCTGTTCCGCGTTAAATCTTCTGAATCTCGCCACACATTGCTAGCAACCGGCGCAGCCGCCGGTTTATCGGCCGCCTTCAATGCGCCGCTGGCGGGCATCCTGTTTATTGTTGAAGAGATGCGTCCGCAGTTTCGTTACAGCCTGATTTCCATCAAAGCGGTGTTTGTCGGCGTTATCGTCTCCAGCATTGTTTTCCGCGTGTGTAATGGTAATGAGGCGATCATCAATATTGGTCAGTTGCAGGATGCGCCAACTAATACGCTGTGGCTTTATCTGGTATTAGGCGTTTTATTCGGTGGCTGCGGCGTGGCATTTAATCGCTTCATTTTCCTCGCGCAGGATCAGTTTCAGCGCTTGCACCAAGGTCGCGTGGCAGCTTGGGTGATGTGGGGAAGTTTACTGGCTGGCGCGTGCGGCGTGATTGGCCTGGTGCTGCCACAAGCCATCAACGGCGGGATTGCCCTGATCCCCGATTTCTCCAGCGGTAGCTATAGCGCGCTGGCCTTGTTTCTGCTCTTCGCACTGCGCACGCTCATCACTGTCTGCTGTTTCTCCTCCGGCGCGCCAGGCGGTATTTTCGCCCCGATGCTGACGCTAGGCACGCTGCTCGGCACCTGCTTCGGCCAGCTCTGCATGCAGTGGCTGCCGGGTTTACATCTGGAGCCGGCAACCTTTGCCGTGGCCGGAATGGGCGCGCTGTTTGCGGCGTCGGTGCGCGCGCCGCTGACCGGCATTGTGCTGGTGCTGGAGATGACCAACAATTATCAGCTGATTTTGCCGATGATCATTACCTGTCTCGGCGCAACGCTGGCCGCGCAATTCTTCGGCGGCAAACCGCTGTACTCCGCGCTTCTTGCGCGCACGCTGGCGAAGGCGAAACAAATAGCGTAAGGCCTGGCTTACGTGCGGGCGCTGACACATCTGCTGCGTCACGGGCTGTCCTCGCGCCGCTAGCGCGGTACCTTCGGCTTTCACGTTGAGCCGACGGACCGTTCGGGGATCGGCCGTCCTGGCCGGCCCCGAACTGCCACACGCATCCATGCGTGCGGCTCCTGGCCCAACGTAAAAGCCTCAGCGCTGCGAGGACCGCCGGACCAATAGTGACTTCGGCCTGCGCATTTGCGCTATAAATCACGTGTTCGTTTAATTAGTGCGCACCGGGCAAAAAGGTATTCATCAACCAGCCAGAAAACGCCGTCATCGCGGTGCTTTCGGGCCGCGATTGCAAACGCGTTAACCAATAGCCGCCGAGATCGATTTCAGCGGCGAAAGGGCGCACCAGCTTCTCACTTTGCAGCAGGTGATTGAAAATCCTCACCGGTGCCAGCGCAATCCCCGCACCTAACAACGCCGCTTCAATCATCGTCAGCGACGAGTCAAAAATCATCACCGGATGCGCAGGCGATGGCGCATGTTCGTTCATGCTTTGCAGCCATTGGCTCCACTCATCACGGCGGAATGAGCGCAGCAGGGTAAATTTGTGCACGTCTGCAGGCTGTTGTAACTGCCGGGCAATGGCCGGATTACACAGCGGTGATAACGGCGCAGGACAAATACACTGCGCCTCGGTGCCGTGCCAGGCGCCGCTACCAAAGCGAATGGTGTAATCGTGGCCTTCGGCAGCCGGATCGACGCGATTGTTGTGAGTGGAGAGTTGCAGCTCAATGTGCGGATAACGGCGGTTAAAATCCTCTAAGCGTGGCAACAGCAAGCCGGTGGCAAAGCTTCCCACCACACCAACTTTCAATTTTTCGCGCATTTGACCGGATGAGAAACGATCCAGCGTATCGGCAATCCGATCGAAAGAGTCGTTCAGCACGGGCAACAGGCTTTCGCCTTCTGTGGTTAGCATCAATCCGCGCGACACCCGCACAAACAGCTGGCAACCGAGCTGCTGCTCCAGCGATTTTACCTGCTGGCTCACGGCTGCATGGGTTACGTGCAGCTCAATCGCCGCCTTAGTAAAACTTAGATGACGTGCAGCGGCTTCAAAGGCTCTGAGCGCGTTTAGGGGAATATAGGGTCGTGTCATGCGCCTACCTGTAAGATTTTCTATTGTCTGACGCTAAAATTAACAGTTTGTTGCACCCTGTCAAAGTGGTCAAACTGCCTGCGGAACAACAACCCGGAAGGTTAACTACAGTGAAATTGATTTCTCAAACATTGATAGCTACAGCGCTGACCTCGGCGTGCTCCATGGCGTTTGCCACCACGGCAGATGTGCAGGCAACCGTTGATCGGGCGATCAAACCGCTAATGCAGCAGCAATCGATTCCCGGCATGGCGGTGGCGGTGGTGGTTAAAGGCCAGCCTCACTATTTCACCTGGGGCATGGCGGATGTAAAACAGCAGCGCCCGGTCACCCTAGACACGCTGTTTGAGCTGGGTTCGGTGAGTAAAACCTTCACCGGCGTGCTGAGTGGCGTTGCGGTGAATAAAGGCGAGATCGCGCTGAGCGATGCTGCCAGCAAATATTGGCCAGCACTGAACACGCCGCAGTGGCGCGACATCACGCTGCTGCAGCTGGCGACTTACACCGCTGGCGGCTTGCCGCTGCAGGTGCCCGATGCCGTGACCGAAGAAAAGGCGCTGGCGAACTTCTATCAACAGTGGCAACCACAATGGACGCCGGGCAACACGCGTCAATATGCCAACAGCAGCATCGGCTTATTTGGCTGGCTGGCGACGAAACCCAGCGGGCTGACTTTTGAACAGGCAATGCAGCAGCGCGTATTCACGCCATTGCAGCTCAAGCACACCTTTATCACCGTGCCTGACGCCGCGAAAATTGCTTACGCATGGGGCTACCGCGAAGGCAAACCGGTGCGCGTGTCGCCAGGCATGCTGGATGCTGAAGCCTATGGCGTGAAGTCGTCGATTAAAGATATGGCGCGCTGGATGCAGGCCAATATGGATCCGCAGCAGGTTAACGATAAGCCGCTGCAGCAGGCGCTGGATTTCGCGCAAACGCGTTTCTATCGCACCGATGCGCTCTATCAAGGTTTGGGCTGGGAGATGCTGGATTGGCCCGCTCAGGCGGAGATGGCGGTGAAGGGCGCGGATAACAAGGTGGCGCTTGGGCCGCAGCCGGTGCGGGATGCCGAATCACATCCGCGTGTCAGCGCGTCGTGGGTGCATAAGACCGGCGCAACCGGTGGGTTCGGTGCTTATGTCGCCTTCATCCCGGAGAAGCAGGTCGGCATTGTGATATTGGCAAACAAAAATTATCCCAATACCGAGCGGGTTAAAGCCGCGATGCAGATTCTGAAAGCGTTGCAGTAAGCGTATGGGGCGAACTCCTCGCCCCATCAACTACACTTAATGGGTGATCAATAAAGGAGCTTCAGATGAGCAATCACCCTAAAGATAAACGCGATGTAAATGATGAAAAGCATCCCGCCAAGGACAATCCCAGCGAACACGGTGAGATCCCCAGAACGCGCGATGACAGTGAAGACGACAAAAAAGATCCGTTTAACGACGAATAACAAACATCATCAGCAACGGCAGCGCGGCAAACAGCGTTAATGCGGTTGACGCGCCTGCCAGCATATAGAGTTGTCCAAACAGCAGCGATCCCATCACCTGACCCGCCGCCAACACAAAGAACAAGATGCCTACGCCAACGGCGGGGGCATTGTTGGTTGCTTCTGCGCCCCACACCAGCAACACGCCCGAGAGCGTAACATACGCCGCGCCACCCAGCGCCACGGCGGGAAACAGCCAGGCTGAATAGTGATGGCTGAACGCCAGTAGCAATAAGGGCACGGCAAGGCAGCATTGCGACAGCCAATAAACCCGCTTCATCCCCATCCATTTCGCCATCGGGCCGGTGAGCGCGCCGATAATGCCTGCTGCGCCAGCGATGAGCCACAACAGGCTAACCATGCGGTCGCTGACGTGAATGTGATGCAGCAGATCCGGGCCGAAGCTCCACCAAGCCGCGCTGGCGACGCCGCTGAACAGTGCAATGAAGATAAGGCGCTGCAGCGAACGCTGCCGCAGGTGGCTTAACCAGGATTCACGTTGAGCGTTTTCATTGTGATTGGGTAGCTGGCGCCAAATCGGCACCAGGCAGATCATCGCCAGCGCGGCAAAAACCGCACAGGCGATGCGCCAGCCGCCGGGCAGCCAGTACAAAATTGGCACTGACAACATAATGCCCATGCTAGTTCCGGCATTGATAACCGTGTTCATCTGCGGCTGTTGCTCAGCCTCAATACGCTGGCTGACGGCGCTCGCTAACGCAGGCGAGGCGAGACCGGCGCTCATACCGGCGATAAACAATCCCACGCCGAGCATCCACGGCGATACCGCGCTCGCGATGATCAACAAACCCAACGCGGCACACAGCGCGGCAACCGCAGCAGGAAATCGCGGCCCGGCGCGGGCGGTCATCATCGGCGCGATCAACACCGCCACACAGTAAGCGGCAAAGCTACAGGCCGAAAGCACGCCAGAAACGCGCCGGGTAAAGGGGATGTCGTGCATCACCTCGGGCATCATCAAGCCCCAGGCGAAACGCGCCATACCGTAGGTCACCGCGATAAGTGCAAATCCGGTGATGCCGAGCGCCGTACCCTTCATGTCTGTTCACTGAACGCGATAAGCTGCAGCGCGGCGTTTTTACCGGCTTCGCACGCCTGCGCCGCGCCGATGATCAGCGCGGAAGTCAGCACACCTTCAAACAGCAGCCAAACCGCATCCGCTAGCGCGACATGCTGCTTGCCGAGCGCCTGCTGAATGGCGCGTGCAATGTAATCGCGCATCTTGTGGCGGTAAGCCAGCGCCTGTTCAGCTAACGCGGCATCTTCTCCGGCGTATTCGCCCCATGCCTTGAGAAACAAACAGCCATTGTTGCCGTATTGTTGCATCCAGTCGGCCATCGCATCGAACGTGTGGCTGACCGCTTGCGGATGGTCCGGCGATTGCAACGCGGCGAAGAAACGATCCTGTCGCGCCTCCAGCACCGCGGCCGTTAGCGCTTCACGCGAGGGGAAATAGCGATACAAGGTGCGCGTCGAGACATTCGCCTCGCTGCAAATGCGATCGGTGCTGATGGCGTGAAAGCCGTTGAGATAGAACAGCCGCTCGGCGGCATTGATGATATCGAGTTTCTTTTTCATCCTTAAAAAGTAAACCGATCGTTTTACTTTTGCAAATCTAAGGATGTTGGAGATTTACTTAGAGAACAGTTAATGCTGACTCCAGCCGATCCAGCGCAAACAAAATGCCGTAACGGCGCGCGTGTTGCGCTTCCGGCAGCGGCAGCCAGATATCGGCCTGATTGGCGAGATCTAATGTCTTCGCACAAAGCGCAATCACCGGCGTTTTTTGAATGTGCGCATGGTGTACTGCGCTAAGCACGTGGCTGTTAACCGTATCAGGCGCGAGAATCAACAACAGATCGTCCGGTTGCAAACGGCTCAGCGTCATGCTCAGCAGGTTGTCATCCTGAATCCACGCGCTGGCCAGTCCGGCGTTTTGCAGGCGCTGATGGACGTCCGCCACCAGCGTAGTTTGCAGCCCCGATGCGCCAATCAGCAGTACGCTTCGGGCTTTACGCAACAGCTCTGCGGCACGTTGCCAGGTCGCCGCTTCCGCTTGACCATATTGCTGGGTTAACGCTTGAGTAATAGCCTCAATCGGCGCAATCGCGTGAGGGGGTTGTCTCTGTGGCGCGCGCGCCAGCCGCATACGCAAATCACGGATATCCTCGCAACCCAGCGAACGCGCAAAGCGGGTGATGGTGGCGGCGCTGACTTCTGCGCGGCCGGCAAGTTGCTCGATGGTGGCGGAAGCGGCAAAAGCAGTGTCGCTGAGAATCGCTTCGGCAACGCGTTTCTCCTGCTGACTCAGCGACGATTGCCGCTGGCGGATGACATCGATAAATTCAACATCCTGCTGCTGACCGGCTTTCCGCACCTGATGGAGAAAATCATCAAGATCCTGACACCCCGCCGAGGTGGCAAAGCGTCTTAGCACATCCGGACTCACGCCAGCCTGTGTAGCCAGACTCTCCATGGTGACGTGTACATTGGCGTGCAGGTTCGCCAGAATAAAACGCGCCAGCCTCGATTCCTGCGCATCCGCGCGCTCCGACTGCTGCCGTAATTGCCAGACAATATCCATCAGCTCATCACATCCTCAGTTGCGAAGGTCCATCATGCATGAAATTATTTTTCATGTTGAGTTTTTTTTCAGCTTATTGCGGGGTCTTAGCGCCGTTTGGCGGGCTTTTCACTGTTAAATTACGGTTAAGATCACACTCGTGAAAAATATTTTCATGAGTGTTTTAATCGTATCCATCTGACTTGTATCAATAAATTATCTATCCATCAGAAAATCCTCTGCCCGTAGCCACTTTACAGCTTCTGTGAGACAGGTCTTAAATGGCCGGGACAAATCACAGGAGAAGAAATTATGCGCATCGTACTTTGCTGTGCTGCTGGCATGTCAACCAGCATGCTGGTGAGCAAAATGCAGCACGCCGCTGCAGGTCGCGGTCTGGAGATTGACATTAAAGCCGTGCCGGTGGCGGAATTCGAACGCATTCTGCCAGATGCCGATGTGGTTCTGCTTGGCCCGCAGGTGCAGTTCGAAGCAGCCCGACTTAGCGCCATTGCCGCGCCGCAAGGCAAATCTGTCGCCGTCATCGACATGATGGATTACGGCATGATGCGTGGCGAACAGGTGCTCGATAAAGCGCTGGCCTTACACGCTTCTTAAACGTCCTTTTTAACCCATCCAACTGACATTACACGGCGTTGTGCTGTGGGGGATTCTGCATGTCTGAAATCGTGGCTATCGAGTTTGAAGAGGAAATTATGCTGTTGCTGGTGCAGGCCGGCGCAGCCCGCAGCGCGGCCATCAGCGCGCTGCGACTGGCGCGAGAAGGGCGCTTCAGCGAGGCGCAGCAACAGCTGGCGGCAGCAGGTGAAAGCATCAGCGCTGCGCACCAGCAGCAGACCGCGCTGATTGGTCTGGATGAAGGCAGCGGTAAGTTGCCGGTCACGCTGATTCTGGTGCACGCCCAGGATCATCTGATGAACGCCATGCTGATTCAGGATCTGGCTGGCGAAATCATTGAACTCTACCGCCGCACAGCGGCAGGAGGCACAGATGCTTAAGATCGCAATTATTGGTGGTGGCAGCAGCTATTCACCGGAGCTGGTGGAAGGGATCATCAATCGCTATGTGCAGCTGCCGGTGACGGAACTGGCGCTGGTGGATATCGAGCAAGGGCGTGAAAAGGTTAATGTCATCGCCGATCTTACTCGCCGCATGCTGCAGCAAAACGGGCTGGAGCAGGTAAAAGTGAGCGTCCATTTTGAGCTGGATGACGCGATTCGCAGTGCTCGTTTTGTTCTGACGCAGCTGCGTGTGGGATTGTTGGCCGCGCGCGCGGCGGATGAGCGCCTCGGGCTGAAATATGGTCGGCTCGGCCAGGAAACCACTGGCGTTGGCGGCTTTGCCAAAGCGTTGCGCACCATTCCGGTGATGCTCAAGGTAGCGCGCAAAGTCGAGGAACTGGCACCGGACGCCTTCATCATCAACTTCACTAATCCTGCAGGGATTGTGACGGAGGCGGTGTCGCGCTACAGCAAGGCGAAAATCATCGGGCTGTGCAATGTGCCGGTGAATATGCATCACATGATTGCCGGCATGCTCGACGCGCCCTGGGATGACGTGCAGCTGCGCTTCGCCGGGCTCAATCATCTGGTTTGGGTGCATCAGGTGACGTGCCGGGGCGAGGATGTGACCGCGCAGGCGATCGAGCAACTGTGCGACGGCCAATCGCTCACCATGAACAACATCAAAGATATGCCGTGGTCGCCGCAGTTCCTGCGCGCGCTCAAGGCGATTCCGTGCCCGTATCACCGTTATTACTGGCAAACGCCGCAGATGCTGGCCGAAGAGCAGGAGAAAGCGCAAAACGGTCATGAAGGCACGCGCGCGGAGCAGGTGATGAAAGTGGAAGCGGAACTGTTCGCGCTGTATGCCGACCCGCATCTGGCGCACAAACCCGAGCAGCTGAGTTTCCGTGGCGGCGCGTATTACTCCGAAGTGGCGGTTGAGCTGATCAGTGCGATTCACAATAACAGCGGCAAAAATCTGGTGGTGAACTGTCGCAACAATGGTGCGATTCATGGCCTGCCGGATGACGCGGTGGTGGAGGTGAACTGTCTGGTCGATGCGCAAGGCGCGCATCCGCTGGCGTTTGGTGAGTTGCCGCCGCTGATGAATGGCCTGACGCAGCAGATCAAAGCGTTTGAACGCCTGACTATCGAAGCCGCAGTGCATGGCGATCGTGAGCAAGCGCTGCTGGCGCTGCTCGGCAATCCGTTAGTCGGTGATGTCGCGACCGCCGAAGCCTTGCTTGACGAAGTGCTGACCTTAAACAAGCCGTGGCTGCCGCAGTTCGCCACGCCATAATCCGTTGCGCCACTGAGCCAGAGGAACACCTATGTCTAACCGTACTTTTATAGACCGTTATGTCTTGCCCGTCGCACTGAAAATCGCCGGTCAGAAGCATGTGCTCTCCGTGCGCGACGGCATCATTCTCAACATGCCGTTTATGCTGATTGGCAGCTTCTTCCTGATCTTTGCCTATCTGCCGATTCCGGCGTGGGGCCATTTAATGGCGGATCTGTTTGGCGAGACGTGGCGCAACAAACTGCTTTATCCGGTGCGCGCGACCTACGACATCATGGCGCTGATCTCCAGCTTCGGCATCGCTTACCGCCTGGCGGAGAAGTATCGCACGCTTGATCCGCTCACCAGCGGCGCGATGGCGTTAGTGGCATTTGTGATGACCATTCCGCAGCAGACGCTGTTTGCCCCGGTGGGGGGCGCGCCGACGCAGTTGGTCACCGGCGTGTTGCCGATTTCACTGATTGGCAGCCAGGGTTTGTTTGTGGCTATCGTGGTTGCGCTGCTATCGACCGAGATCTACCGCTTTGTGCACAACCGTAATTTGGTAATCAAGATGCCGGAGGGCGTGCCGCCTGCGGTGGCGAAATCCTTCCTCGCGCTGGTACCCGGTTTTTGTGTGCTGGCGGTGGTGTTGGTGATTCGTCTGGCGGTGGAAGCATCGCCGTTCGGCGATATCAATAACCTGATTGCTACTGTAATTGGTTTGCCGATGCATCACGTGGGCGGCACCTTGCCCGGCATGATTTTTTCGGTGCTGCTGATTGGGATTCTCTGGACGCTCGGGCTGCACGGTGATGCGATTGTGCTGGTGTTTATTCAGCCGGTTTGGCTGTCGAATATGAGTGAAAACCTCGAGGCGTTTCAGCACAACCAACCGATCCCGCACATCTTTACCCAGCAGTTTTATGATTTGTGGATTGCGCCCGGCGGCACCGGCGCGCTGCTGGGATTGGTGATTTTCATGCTGATTCGTTCACGCAGTCGCCAGATGAAGCAGCTCGGTAAAATTGCCGCACCGGCGGCGCTATTTAACATCAGTGAGCCATTAGTGTTCGGTATTCCGCTGGTGATGAACCCGTATCTGTTCCTGCCCTTTATCCTGACGCCGGTGGTGCTGGTGATTGTGTCGTGGGCGGCGATGAGCACCGGTTTGGTGGCGCCTCCGGCGGGGATTGCGCTGCCGTTTACCACACCGATTTTCGTCAGCGGCTATCTGGCCACCGGCGGGCATATTTCCGGCACCGTTTTGCAGGTGGTGAATCTGACAATTTCACTGGTGATTTACTATCCGTTCTTCCGGGTCTGGGATCGTCTGAAGTTCCGCGAGGAAGAGGCCAGCCTGCAGCAGGCAAAAGTGGTGAGCGGCGAAGCGGTAACGCCTTAGACACCGGGGCAGAAGCGCATCAAAGTGCGCTTCTGCAATCTATAATCCGATAAACAACAATACGCATTAATCACCTAACAGGACTAATTTACAATTCTCTTTGGACTCTAACTATCACTCAACTGACTGTTATCGCTGATTTTATTTCAATTGCTTAAAATAACAGCGGTTTTATTAAAAGAAACTTCTGTACTCTTATTACGTGTTTGTATATTTTTGTGATCAAGTGGTGACATAACTTCTTTCACCCCGAAACCCACGCTACTCAATGTAAACGTCAGCAGGCTCTCTTGATAGACATTTTCTCTAAAATTAACAATATTCCCCTTTTATTAAATTCAATCAGCTTAACGAGATCATTTGCGATCTCATTTTTCAGACTATTCCATTAATTTTTTATTACTCCATAAAGTGCTGGCACTAACGTCGCCAGGGGAAACGCATGCAAAAAATGAATATCAGTACCGATTTTATCGCCTATTTCAATTGTGGTTCTGTAAAACTGAAATCTGAGGCCGAAATATTGGGTTCAATTATCACCGCTATCATAAAAGATAAAAAAACCGTTACCAATAAGAGCATTATTGCCTATCTGCTGGCAGAGCTTGAGAGCACCAATGATGTGATTTTCCAGGATTGTCTGCGGAATACGCTGCAAATCGTGGTAGGAAAGACGCCGGATGATGACGGCTTTTTCAGTTAAGATAATCTCCCATAATTAAGAACGTGGGTTTTAAACTGATTCAATTTTAAAAGTTCAGGATTTATCTGACAGTATCAGGCCATGAGAATGGCGTTATAATTACTGGCCCGACCAGAATAATCTGGCACACAGATAAATCCAACAATAAGTGATATTTTATGAATTACAGCAATTTTTCAGCAAAAGTGAGTTTCTGGCCCAATATGCATTTCACCGCAATTGAAATTGTACAGTGCGGCGATCTCTACGAAATATATGCGACGGACATTTCCCGTCTCGCTAAAAGTAAGCTTTTTGTCGGGCGCACACATGATAAAAATCTGGCGGATTCCTACGCGAAACAGTTCGAAGAGTGGTTACCTAAAGTTAATCGTGAAATGAAACTGCGTGACATTGCGCCGTTAACAGGAAATATGCCGTCGCAGGTTTTTTGTAGAAAACGGGATCTTGAAATTTTGCCGAGCCAGGCAGAATTTTTGCGTAACCCTCATCAATGGTAGTCCTCAGTAATTAGTCTTAAAATGCGAGCTTGCGATTAAGATTATTACTCTTCTAAAGGCGGTGCTGCCCATCACCGCCATCAGAAATAAACTTTTACTCATTCAACGGTTAAATCGTATACGTTTAGCCTGCTCATCGCTTTCGCATTATACAAATCTGAACCAGGCTCAACATGTCATGGTTAATTATGTATACAAGCGAGGAACGAATGGATTTTGTACAACGCACGATTGATTTAGCAATGAAAAACGTTGAAGAGGGCGGTCGCCCATTTGCAACAGTCATTGTTCGCGACGGCAAGTTAATCGCTGAGAGCGCAAACCAGGTCGCACAGACGAATGATCCCACGGCTCATGCTGAAATACTGGCCATCCGCGAAGCCTGCCGTGAATCAAGCAGCGAAAACCTCACAGACTGCGACATTTACATTCTTGCCAGCCCTTGTCCAATGTGTCTGGGTGCACTCTATTATTGCAGTCCAAAGCAGGTGATATACATCACCAAACGCGAAGAATACTCGACGTATTACCGTGACGATCGTAAATACTTTGAACTGGACACCTTTTACGCTGAATACAGCAAGCCAATTGAACAACGTCGCTTGCCGATGCAATATCAGCCTCGACCGCAGGCGCTCGACGTCTATAAACGCTGGCAGGTTTTAAATAAATAAAAGCGTGTCAGTTGCTCGCGGCTAAATCCCTCCCAAGATGATCAACACCCTTGCCACGTACCCAACTGGTGCAAATCCCCTCGATTTGCACCAGCAAAACTCATAATGTCCACTTATAACCCCGCACAAAATTCATTTAATTCAGCGCATTAATAATCTGGCACGCGCGTTGCTATTCGATTGGTAGAGATGTTGGACCAATTAGGGCATTGCCATGCAGATACCGGCTGAGCTTCATCCTATTTCCACGCCGAGCAGCGATACGCTGATTCTCGATGCGCTAACGCGCTATATGGCGCAGTCGGGTGCGCAGCCCGGCAGCCGCTTGCCGCCGGAACGCGTACTTGCGGAGAAGCTTGGCGTCAGCCGCAATACGGTGCGTGAAGCACTCAAACGCTGGGAAGCGCTTGGCATTATTTTGCGTAAAAAGGGCAGCGGGACTTTTTTGCAGGCGGAAGTGGGCGTCAACGACAGCTTCTTATCGCTGCGCTTTAAAAACGACTCGGCCAACATGCTGCACGCGCTGGAAGTGCGCCGCATTATCGAGTCGGAATCCTGCGCGTTGGCGGCTCAACGTGCCTCGGCTGCCGATCTGATCGAAATCGAACAACGTCTTAATGAGATGGAAAAAGTGCATCTGGCGATCGGTTCTGCCGGTGCGGAAGACTGGGCATTTCACGCCAGTATCTATCGGGCTGCCGGAAATCCATTGCTGCTACAAATGCTCAACGGCATTTACGACTCATTTCATGCATTTTTTGAATCACCGCCGGAACAGGCGCTGTTTTCAGACTCTTTCCCGCTGCATCGTGAACTCTTCAACGCTATCCGCCAGCGCGATTGCACGGCGGCGCGCGCGATCTGCCATCAAATTCTCGATATCACCGAACGCGACATGAAGGATGTAATGAATGCCAAACGATAAGTTGATTTCGCAACAAACGCTGCTCACTCACGATCAACGCCATGAAATGGGCGCGGTCACTACGCCGATTTACCAGTCTTCGCTGTTCACCTTCAGTGATTACGACAGCATGATCGCGCGCTTTCGCGGCGAGAGCGATCAGCCGCTCTATTCGCGCGTCGATAACCCGACGGTAAAAGCGCTGCAGGACAAGATGGCGGCGCTGGAGGGCGGCGAAGCCTGTCTGGCTTTTGGCAGCGGCATGGCGGCGATCAGCAATGCGATTCTCAGCGTGGTGGCGCCGGGTAAAAAAGTGGTGTGCGTTAATCACGTTTATCCCGATACCTATCGCTTTCTGCGTGGCTTCTGTCAGCGCTTTGGCATCGTCACCGAGTTTGTCGATGGCGATGACGAAGCTGCAATTGGTGCGGCCTTATCGGATGCCAGCCTGCTGTATCTGGAAAGTCCCTCAAGCTGGGTGATGAGTGAACAGAATCTGAATCAGCTCGGCGCGATGGCGCGCGAAGCGGGCGTGGTCAGCATGATCGATAACAGCTGGGCTTCACCGATTTTCCAGCAGCCGCTGCTGTGCGGCATCGATATCGTGGTGCACTCGGCGTCGAAATATATCAGCGGCCACAGCGATGTGGTGGCTGGTCTGGTGATCGCCAGCCAGCAGCACATCAACAACATTACGCGTCACATCAGTCCTTACCTCGGCGGCAAACTTTCGGCGCATGAAGCGTCACTGCTGATGCGCGGCCTGCGCACGCTGCCGCTGCGCATGAAACACCACCACCAGAGCGCGCTGACTATTGCTGAGAAACTGGCGGAGCATCCGCTAGTGACCGGCGTCTGCCATCCGGGGCTGACACCGCAGTCGTGGTCCACCTTGCGCGGCTACAGCGGTCTGTTTGCCTTTGAAGTGGCGGAGCAGGTGGATATTCCGCAGTTGTGCAACGCGCTGGAGCTGTTCCACATGGGCGTGAGCTGGGGCGGATTTGAGAGTCTGGTGATGCCGGCGATTTCAGTGATCAATCAGGCCAGTGAATTTAACTCGGCGGTGGATTTCGGCGTCTCGCCACGGCTGATCCGCATCTCGGTCGGCCTTGAAGAGACCAACGATTTGTGGGCCGATTTGCAGCAAGCCCTTGCCAGCGCGAATCGCGCGTAATCACTCACTGGAGAAAAGTCATGACGCAACGTTTTGCCGTGAAAGCATTAGTGTTAGCCGTGGGTTTGAGTGCAGCGATGAGCAGCCTCGCCGCCAAGCTTACCGTAGTGGAAGTGATTACCAGCCCGCCGCGCACCGCGCTGCTGCAAAAAATGCTCGATGAGTATAAAACCCAGCATCCCGGCACGGAGATTGAACTGATTTCACTGCCGTGGGGCCAGGCGTTTGAAAAGCTCGGCACCATGCTGCAGAGCGGTCAGGTGCCGGATGTGGTGGAAATGCCGGATACCTGGCAAGGATTGTATGCCAGTAACAATATGCTGGAAGACCTCGAGCCGCGCCTGAAAAGCTGGGATGCCACGCCGCAGCTCACCGATAAAACGCTGGCCATGGCGCGCGCCGCCAACGGCAAAGCCACCATGGTGCCGTACGGCTTTTATCTGCGCGCGCTGTTCTGGAATAAAAAGCTGTTCCAGCAGGCAGGATTGAACGAACCGCCCAAAACCATGGAGGAATTCGCCAGTGATGCCCAGCGCATCAGCAAATTGGGGAATGGCATCAGCGGCTACTGCATGCGCGGTGGCGTGGGCGGCACCAACGCCTGGATGATGTTTATGGCGGCGATGAACGGTTCGCCGGAGTTCTTCGATAAACAAGGTAACAGCACGCTGACCGAGCCGGGTGCGATGAAAGGCGCGCAGCTGCTGGTGGATATGTATCAAAAGGGCGGCGCCTCGAAAGACAGCGTTAACTGGGGCTTCAATGAGATCGTTTCGGGCTTCTATTCAGGTAAATGCGCAATGCTCGATCAGGATCCCGACGCGCTGATCGCCATTAAAAACAGCATGGCGGCCGATGATTTCGCTGTGGCTCCGATGCCGGTTGGCCCGTCAGGCAAAGCTTTCCCGACCATTGGCTATACCGGCTGGTCGATGTTCAAGCAGGGTAAACAGAAGGATCTCGCCTGGCCGCTGATTACCTTCCTCAGTGACAAAACCAACAACCTCGCATGGTCAAAATTCGTCGGCACGCTGCCGATTTACAAAGGTGCCGAGCAAGACCCGTTTTACCAAACGCCGCAGTTCGCCGGCTGGTTCAAAGAGCTGAACGATCCTAACTATGTGCCACTCACCATGCCAACCCATCTCAAAGGCTGGGGCTATTTCAACTCGGTGATTGTGAAAGAGAGCAGCCAGGAAACCTTGCTGGGTGAGAACGATACCGAAAGCATGGTGAAAGATTGGGCGAACTATCTCAGCAAAGAGCAGAAAGCCTGGCTTGCTACGCAGTAACCTTTAACCACGCGGAGTGTGATTATGATGCTTGATGCTTCTCTGCCCAACAGTCCGGCGCGCCGCCGCCTCCGCTGGAGTCGGCTGGCTGAGCCGTGGTGGTATCTCTCGCCTGGCCTGTTGCTGATCGCTTTGTTCATCTTTGTGCCGATGGCGATCGGCATCTCCTATGCGTTTCAGAGCATTAACCTGCTGAATCCGCTGGAGACCGGTTGGGTCGGCTGGGATAACTTCAGCGAGATGTTTGATGACCGGCGCTTTTTCAAAGCGCTGGGCCACACGCTGAACTGGACGCTCAGCTCGCTGCTGCTGCAGTTCTTTTTCGGTTTGGCGCTGGCGCTGCTGCTCAATCGTGAATTCCGTTTTCGCCGTTGGGTGCAGGCGCTGGTGTTCTTGCCGTGGGCGGTTCCGGCGTTTCTCTCTGGCTTGACCTGGTCATGGTTGTTCAATCCGGTCGTCGGGCCGCTGCCGCAGTGGCTGAGCGATTTGGGCGTGCTGAGTGAGCCGTACAACATTCTGTCCGATCCGCAGTTGGCTATGTGGGGACCGGTGATTGCCAACGTCTGGTTTGGCATTCCGTTCTTTGCCATCACGCTGCTGGCGGCGCTGCAGTCGATTCCCAAAGACCTGTACGAAGCGGCCTCGATTGACGGTGCCAGCGGCTGGCAGCAGTTTCGTCGCGTCACGCTGCCGTTTCTGGCACCGATGATCGCTATCACCGTGATGCTGCGCACCATCTGGATCGCCAATTTTGCCGACCTCATTGTGGTGATGACCGATGGCGGTCCGGCGGGATCGACCTCGATTCTCTCCAGCTACATCTTCACCACCGCCTATCGCAAGCTCGACTTTGGCTATGCCTCAGCGATGGCGGTGTTTCTGTTACTGCTGATGACCTGTTATGCGCTGGTGTTGCTGCGCATCCGTCATCAGCTGCTGAAATAGGAGGCGACAATGCGACTCTTACCGCTGATTGGCCATCGCCTGAGTATTGCGGCGTATCTGCTGTTCGCGCTGTTTCCGCTGTATTGGATCATCAAAATCTCGCTGACGCCGGACCAACTGTTGTTTAGTCAGGGCGTAAGGTTATTGCCGAGCGGCGTGACCTTTGGTCATTTCAAAAAAGTGCTGACCGACAGTGATTTCCCGACCTTTTTTACCAACAGCCTGATTGTCTCGTTTAGCACCGCGTTTCTTACCACGCTGATTGCCGCTGCGGCCGGTTATGCCTTTTCGCGCTTCCAGTTCCGCGGCAAAGTGCTAATCGCCGGACTGCTGCTGTTCACGCAGATGTTTCCGCTGGTGATGATCATCGCGCCGATTTACAAGGTGATGGCGCCGCTGGGCCTGACCAACAGCTTGCTGGGGCTGATTCTGATCTACACCGCGTTTAACGTGCCGTTTGCCACCTTCCTGATGCAATCCTTCTTTGATGCGATTCCCAAAGATCTGGAGGAGTCGGCGATGCTGGAAGGCTGCACGCGTTTTCAGGCGCTGTATCGCGTGCTGATGCCCCTGACCTTGCCGGGCATGGCGGCCACATTGGGTTTTGTGTTTACCGCAGCGTGGAGCGAGCTGCTGTTCTCGCTGATGCTGATCAACAAAAACGAAGTGATGACCTTCCCAGTTGGGCTGCTCAGCTTCGTGTCGAAGTTTGCCGTTTCCTGGGGCGAGATGATGGCGGCGGTGGTGCTGGCGCTGATCCCGGCCTGTCTGTTCTTCGCCTTTATTCAACGCTATTTGGTTCAGGGACTCACCGCCGGTGCGGTTAAGGGGTAAATCATGGCTGAAATCACGCTCAAACAGATCGACAAGCGCTATGGCAACGTTGAGGTGCTGCGCGATATTAACCTCACCATCAAAGACGGCGAATTCGTGGTACTGGTGGGACCTTCCGGCTGTGGCAAATCGACGCTGCTGCGCACCATCGCCGGACTGGAGCTGGCGACCGGCGGCGATATTCGTATCGGCAACCAGCTGATGAACGATGTGGCACCCAAAGATCGCGATATCTCGATGGTGTTCCAAAGCTACGCGCTCTATCCGCATCTAACGGTGGCGCGCAATATGGGCTTCAGCCTGGAAATCCAGAAGCGTCCGCGCGCGGAAATTGAAGAGAAGGTGAGGCGTGCGGCGGAAATTCTCAGCCTGACGCATCTGCTTGATCGCCGACCCAAAGAGTTATCCGGCGGTCAGCGGCAGCGTGTGGCCATGGGACGCGCCATCGTGCGTCAGCCGCAGGTGTTTCTGTTTGATGAACCGCTGTCGAACCTGGATGCACAGCTGCGCGGTCAGATGCGCGTCGAGATAAAGAAGCTGCACCAGCAGATGAACAACACCATTGTGTACGTGACGCACGATCAGGTTGAAGCCATGACGCTGGCGGATCGCATTGTGGTGCTCAACAACGGTGTGATTCAGCAGGTCGGTACGCCGCTCGAGCTGTATGACACACCGGCGAACAAGTTTGTCGCCAGCTTTATTGGCTCGCCATCAATGAACTTCATCAATGGCATGATGACCGCGCAGGGCGTGCGTATTGGCGATAGCGCACAGCTGCCGTTGAATCAGCATTGGTCGCAGCATCAGGCTGGGCGAGCGGTAATTTACGGTATCCGACCAGAGAATGTGGCGATTGCCGAAGCGGGCGCGATGAATGCGCTGCCGTTAGAAGTGTCGCTGGTGGAGCCGACGGGATTATCCGAGCTGATTCATGGATCGCTATTGGGGCATGACATCATGCTGTTCACCACGCAACGTTCTGGCGCACAGGCGGGGGATATTCTGCCAGTGACCATTGATGCGGATCGCGCGATGCTGTTTGATGCGGATTCGCAAAAACGTTTATAACGCGTGTTACAGCTGCCTGTTTGCACAGGCAGCTCAGGGAATTACTTAGATTGCTGCTGTTTGCTGTCCGCTTCTTTCTGCTTTTTGTTTGCCATATGGTGACCAACCGCACAACCCGCTGCTGCACCCGCAACGCCGTGATGCGCCACGTGGCCCGCCACGCCGCCGACAACCGCTCCTTTGATGCAGCCCTTCGCTTCGACCTGAGAAGTGACCGACAGCAGCACGCCCGCAGTTAATACAATCAGAGAAAATTTACGCACTGGATTTATTCCTTATAAAGTTAATAGCGTGTAAATACACGCTTCCAGTGTAGTAAGTGGAATAAATCCTACCGTTATAAACTGTAAACAAAGATATTTTAGCGAAATACCCTAATTCGGTTTAGTGAACGCTTTTTAATCGGCTTATTTAACATTATTAATCATTGATAAAAGTCACAGACTAATGGAATGCGCTGGCGAGTGTTTATCAGGTTTGTAGAAGAGAAGCAACCTCCTTGCTGCCCGCATCATCGTTAACGTTTCAGTCTGGCCCAATCGACAAACTGGCCATCCTTCATCACCGCCGCTTTTTCCGGAAAATAGTGATAGAAAATGACGGTCAATCCATCGCCTTGCATAACACGCGCAGAGTCGGTGGTGGCTATCTCCGCCATCATCTTGCCGTCGCAGGTGACTTCATGATTCTTCACATTAAAAGTGAATTTTCTGAACTGATAGATTTTCAATTTCGCTGCATCCTAACCGATAACAGTAAGGCAAAGTGAAGTGAGAAAAGCAGGGGTTGCGGCTTTCATACTATTTATTTCCTGTGGTGATTATTCGCCATGAAAACGTACGCGAGGCCACTAAGACTTTTCTTATCTTTAATCAAGTTGGATGAGCTTGTTTTTATCGGGGAATGTCATCGCGCCGCGGCGATCATTTTTTATGCGGCAAGACTTGCTGATAGCGCTGCTGAATTAGATTGGATTTTACAAAACAATTGTTTTCTCTTAACCTGACTGACGCACGTTGATTTTCTCAAGATAACAACGCCATTGGTTAATAACTCTTAAGCTTGAGTAAATATGACTACACAGAGAATTAAATGACCAGCAGTTACGATGAACAGATGAAGGACCGAATGATTGGTGAGGCGCTGCTTGCTCTTTTAGAAGACCAGGTTGCAGTATCCTCTGCGGCGCTGATAGCCAAACTTGAAGAGATGGCGGAAACAGAAGAGGAAAGCTACAGGCGAGTTGCCTGCCAACGCGCACTGGCGGATGTCAGAAATCATAGCGTCAGGACCAGCACGCAACGCGACGGACAAGATTTCAGTAGTGAGAAGCATGCTAATATCCCGAATCAGAAAAAGCACTGATTACGATGCTAAACACTTTTCCGCAATCTTACTCATCGCGTTGACATAATCCTGCTTGAGCTGAACGGGCGCTGCTTCTTCTTGCTGCTTCAATAGCGCAGTAATGTGATCAAGTTGCAAAGGTTGATCGGATTTAAGCAGGCATGACACGGCGTGACCAATGACAGCATTAATGTCATCCATATTTTCCGCTTTCTCGTCTGACATCACCTTCTCCTTAATCCCTTTGCTAATTAACATTTTTCAGCTTGCTCCAAAGCATTCATAGGAATGTATTATTTCGCGCCCTCAGGGCAGGGCATTGATCAGTTTCTGGCGCAGCGTGGTTACACGTGCAGTGAGATCGGCCAGTTCTTCATAAGGCGTATCCATCACTGACACCATGTCAGCCGGAACGCCGGCCGCCGCGATCTTTAATTCTTGTCCCTGCTCAGTGACGGAGATCAACACTCTGCGCTCATCGCCACCAACATCGCGTTTTCTACTGATAATGCCAGCCTGCTCCAGTCGCTTTAAAAGCTGGCTGAGCGTGCCTGAATCCAGCTGCACGCGCGCGCCCAATTCTGAAACGGTGACATGGTCTTTTTCCCACAGCGCCAGCAGCACCAGATACTGCGGATAGGTCAAACCCAGTGGTTTCAGTCGCGACTGATAAAGTTTGGTCATCGCAAGGGACGCGGAATAGAGCGCGAAGCAGAGAAACTGGTCGACAGTCACCGGCGCTTCACTCTCAGGACCTACACAGCAAACTTCATCGTTTAACTCTTTCATATCACCACTATTTTTAAGGCAGAGTTGCAGTCATTGAGACTGAAAAACGTGAATATATTGACATAAATTAGATTGAAGTCAATCTAATTTGGATTGGCTATTTTTTTGTTAATATCTATTGTAAATCATAGGATTAGCTATAATTTCATTAACAATCGATGGTAACGCAAGGTTTAAAACTTCTATGGATTCAGCAACGCCCGGCATTCTCATCCTCGCGGCAGGTAAAGGCTCGCGTTATATCGCCAGCGGCGGCAGCGGCAATAAGTTGCTGGCCAGCATAAACGACGATGCGCCGACGGTAATTGAAACGGTGATTGAACAGGCAAAGCTGAGTGGCTTGCCGGTGGCGCTGGTGACGCGTCCCGACTATCTGGCGGTGCGTCAGCATGCAGTAAAGGCAGGCGTGCAGCTTGTGCTGTGTGAAAGTGGCGGCAGCGGCGAATCCATTGCGGCGGGTGTGGCGATGACCGCTCACTGGAACGGATGGATCATTACGCTGGGAGATATGCCGTGGCTAACGGTGGATCATTATCGGCAAGTAAAAGAGGCGTTAGAAAAGGGCGCGGCGCAGGTGCGTCTTACCTATAAAGGCAAACCCGGCCATCCGGTCGGGTTTGCTGGATGCTACGCTGAGGCGTTACGCAATTTGCAGGGCGATGAAGGTGCCAGAGCGCTGCTGGACCCGCGCTTACTGGTCACCTTTGAAGCGGATGCTGCTGTACAGCGCGATCTCGATGTGGTGGCTAAACCACGTTGAGCCGAGCCGCCGCGACATCCGCGACAATTGATAGCGCTAGCGTGCACGCATCGCGCGCCTGGGCAAAGATGCCAATCGGCGCTTTGATGCGCGCAATCTCTTCCTCACTGAACCCTAACGACAGCAATTTCTTAATACGCGTTGCATGCGTGCGCCGACTTCCCAATGCTCCGATATAGAAGGGTGCAGAACGCAGCGCTGCCAGAAGCACTGGGAGTTCGCGATCGAGATCGTGATACAGCAAAATCACCGCCGTGAAGGGATCAACGGCCTGCGCCTGCACATCCTCACCAGAAAGCACCTCGTAACCAGCGGCCTGCGCAATCGACGCCGTCGCCAGCGCTTCGACTGAACGTCCATATACCGCCACGCGTGTTTTTGGCAGATAGCCGGTGATAAAGGCATCCTCCTGCCAGCCGGTCATCTCAGTGCAAGCAGAGCTCGCCAGCCGCTGAAACGTCGGCAGATAGCGCAGCGCTGCGGGTTGACGCGTTGCCAGCAAATCCAGCACGTTTCTAAGCGGTTGCGCGTCACGTAGCTGATGGAAAGCCAGCGTGATGCCGCCGCCACAGGGCAGCACAATATCCAGATAAGGCGATCCTTCGCCATATCTCACAAAGCGATCTTTGCCAGTGGCGATAACTTGCAACGCTTCATAAGCCGCCGCCGCTTCCACGCAGCCGCCGGAAACATAGCCGCAATAGCGGCCATCTTCCCGCACCACCATCTGCGCACCCAATGCCCGCGCCGCGCCACCGCGAATCTCAACCAGCGTGACCAGCACGGCAGCGGAATCTGCCTCCATTGCTTCAAGCGCGAAGCGCAGGATGCTTTCACTGTCATCGGTCTGTAAAGCCTGCTGCGGCTTGATCTGCGGATGCAGATCGTCATCAATCAGTAGCTGCTGCAATGCGCTTCTCCTCTGCTTTAGACAAGGGCAGGCAAGCCTTTAAGTAACTTATCCAGCGTCACCGGATAGTCGCGCACGCGTACGCCGGTGGCGTTGTAAATGGCATTGACGATTGCCGCGCTGACGCCGCACAAGCCCAGTTCACCCACGCCCTTTGCTTTCATCGGTGAGGAGATGGGATCGGTGTCATCAAGGAAGATCACCTCCTGTTGCGGGATATCGGCGTGAACCGGCACTTCGTAGCCCGCCATATCGTGGTTGACGAAATAACCGAGGCGTTCATCGACGAACAGCTCCTCCATCAACGCGCCGCCAAGTCCCATCGTCATGGCACCAATCACCTGACTGCGCGCCGTTTTGGGATTGAGAATGCGCCCGGCGGCACAAACCGCCAGCATGCGCCGCACGCGCACTTCACCGGTAGCGACGTCCACGCCGACTTCAACGAAGTGTCCGGCGAAAGTGGATTGCTGATATTGCTCGTCAAGATCGCCAAACTCGATGGTGTCTTCCACGGTGATGGTGGCTTCAGCGGCGGCCTGGGCGAGCGGCGCGCTCTGGTTTCCGTCATGCACCTGACCGTCGCTGAAAGTAGCGCGTTGCGCATCAAAGCCCAGTTTGCTGGCGACCGCTTCACGTAATTTCACGCAGGCGGCGTAAACGCCGGATGTTGAGGTGTTCGCGCCCCATTGTCCGCCGGAACCGGCAGAAACCGGGAAGTCTGAATCGCCTAAACGAACCGCCACACGCTCAATCGGTACGCCCATCATCTCCGCCGCCGTTTGCGCGAGGATGGTGTAGCTGCCGGTGCCGATGTCGGTCATGTCGGTTTCAACGGTGATGATGCCGTTATTGTCCAGATGCACACGCGCACCGGAAGGCGCCACCATGTTGTTACGAAAACCGGCCGCAACACCCATGCCGACCAGCCAGCGTCCCTCTTTGACCATTGCCGGTTTGGCGTTGCGTCGTGACCAGCCAAAGCGCTCGGCGCCGGTATTCAGGCACTCAACCAGCTGGCGGCGTGAGAAAGGGCGCTCGGGTTTGGCCGGATCGACCTGCGTGTCATTGAGGATGCGGAAGGCGATCGGATCAATGCCCACTTTTTCCGCTATTTCATCAATGGCAATTTCAAGCGCCATGAGTCCAGGCGCTTCACCCGGTGCGCGCATGGCGTTACCTTCGGGCAGATCCAGCGTCGCCAGTCGTAATCCGGTAAAGCGGTTAGCACCGGCGTAAAGCAGTTCCGTTTGCTGCACGGCGGTTTCAGGTGTGCCTCCCGGCAGGTTCCCCGACCAGCTTTCATGCGCGATGGCCTGAATCTTGCC
Organism: Pantoea leporis; assembly: GCF_028048155.1. Taxonomy (NCBI): domain Bacteria; kingdom Pseudomonadati; phylum Pseudomonadota; class Gammaproteobacteria; order Enterobacterales; family Erwiniaceae; genus Pantoea; species Pantoea leporis. The sequence continues at coordinate 432,631 of NZ_JALMEU010000002.1, read as the reverse complement.
GGCTTTATCGGTGCCGATGCGGATGTGCTGAATGGTGGCCGGTCGATGTGTGGTGTTATTGGCGATTAATGGCCGAGGCAGCATCACTTTGACCGGACGCTTAACCGCGCGCGCACCCAGCGCAGCTAACACTGCATCGCTGCGCAGGAACAGCTTGCCGCCAAAGCCGCCGCCAATATAAGGCGACACGATGCGGATCTTCTCCATCGGCATGTTGAGCGTGGCGGCCAGATCGGTGCGGCACCAGTCAATCATCTGATTCGAGGTCCAGACGGTGAGTTTATCGCCTTGCCACGTCGCCATCGAGGCGTGCGGTTCCATCGCGGTGTGGCTTTGGTCCGGCGTGGTGTAGTGCGCATCCAGCTTGACGTCAGCTGCAGTAAACGCACCGGCGAAATCACCGACGGATTTATCTGGCGTATCTTCGGGCGCGGAGGTAACGCCCGGCTTTTGCTGCGCGAGATCATAAGCGCCGCGCTCACGCTGACAATCCACCTTCACTAAACTCGCCGCCGCACGCGCCTGCTCAAACGTCTCCGCCACGACCAGTGCGACGGCCTGGTGATAGTGTTCGATGGTATCGCTGGCCAACAGGCGAGCGGTATTTTTATCGCCTTTGCCCAGTTTTCCCGCGTTGTTAGCCGTCACCACCGCTAACACGCCCGACGCATTTTGCGCTGCCTGCACATCAATGGCGGTGATTTTTCCTTTGGCGATCGGCGCGCCGACCACATAGCCGTACGCCGCATCGGGCGCTTCGTGATGCCATTCGTAGGCATAATGCGCCAGGCCGGAGGTTTTCAGCGGTCCGTCGATACGATTGAGTGGCTGACCAACTACCTTGAGCTGATCAATTGGGTTATTGCCTGCGGATTTTTCGAATTTCATCAGTTATCCCCTCGCTTCTGCCAATACGGAAGCGAGCGTTCGCTGCGCCAGAATGATCTTAAACTCGTTTTCAGCGGTAGGTTGCGCCGTGGCGAACAGCCGATCGCTCACTGCCTGCGCGCCCTGAATCAGCGCATTATCCGCCTCTTCCAACCGCCACGGCTGATGTGCCACGCCACCGAGCGCCAAGCGACCGGATTTATCCGGCTGAATGATGGCGGCAACAGAGACCAGCGCAAAAGCGTAGGACGCGCGGTCGCGCACCTTGCGGTAAATGTGCGTGCCGCCCAGCGGAGCCGGCAGTGTAACGGCCACTATCAGCTCGCCAGGAGTGAGCACGGTTTCCAGATGCGGCGTATTGCCAGGCGCACGATAGAATTCAGCAATCGGGATTTTGCGCTCTCGCCCATCCGGGCTGACCGTTTCCACTACCGCATCCAGCAAACGCATCGCCACCGCCATATCGCTCGGATGGGTGGCGATACAGGCCTGGCTGGTTCCGACCACCGCATGCTGGCGACTGAAGCCATCCAGCGCCGCGCAGCCGCTGCCGGGTAAACGTTTGTTGCACGGTTGGTTGGTGTCATAGAAGTAGGGGCAACGCGTGCGCTGCAGCAGATTACCTGCGGTTGTCGCCTGATTACGTAACTGGCCGGAAGCGCCAGCCACTAACGCGCGCGACAGCACGCCATAATCACGGCGAATACGCGCATCGGCCGCCAGATCGGTGTTACGCACCAATGCGCCGATGCGTAATCCGCCATCGGCTGTGGCCTCGATTTTGTCCAGCTCAAGCCCATTCACATCAATAAGATGCGCGGGCGTCTCAATCTCCAGCTTCATCAGATCGAGCAGATTGGTGCCGCCGGCGATGAATTTGGCATTGGTATGTTGCTGGGCGCTGGTAGCGGCTTCAGCCGGGGTTTTGACCCGCTGGTAAGTGAAGGCTTTCATGATTCCAGACCCTCCGCGTACTCTTCAATCGCCGCAAGAATGTTGGAATAGGCACCGCAGCGGCAGATATTGCCACTCATGCGCTCACGAATTTCATCCGCAGTCACGTTGGGCGCGGAAACCAGATCGTGGGTGACGTGGCTGGGAATGCCCGCTTTGATCTCTTCCAGCACCGCCATCGATGAACATATTTGCCCAGGTGTGCAGTAGCCGCACTGGTAACCATCATGTTTGATGAACGCCGCCTGCAAGGGATGCAGCTCATCCGGATTTCCCAAACCTTCAATGGTGGTGATTTCTGCATCCTGCTGCATCACCGCTAAGGTCAGGCACGCGTTGATGCGACGTCCGTTGACCATCACTGTACAGGCACCACATTGGCCGTGATCGCAGCCTTTTTTGGTGCCGGTCAAATGCAGGTGCTCACGCAATGCGTCCAGCAGCGTAGTGCGGGTATCAACGTTTAATTGCTGCTGTATACCGTTGACTTTGAAGCTGATCGGCACCATTGACGGCACAGGTGTTGTTAAGTGTTGGCTGCTCATGCCAAACCTCCAGTAAAAGGGTTAAATGTTGGGGTACAACTTATTTTTGTATGGTTTTAGAAGGGTAAGCATAGTCGGCATCTGCGAAAGCATTATCCGTAATCACTAAATGGGTTTATGAGCGGAAGTAATAAAAGCAGGTTAGGGCGGTGAATAGCCCGCGAAAACGGCGCTTCTCCAGGGCCGTAGCGGCTAACTATTTCGCCAGGTTTTTGATATTTTCGTCAATGCGCGCCTGGAGAAAGCGCAGCGTTTCCGCAGTGATTTGCTCTGGGAACATATCGGCCGCTTTGCGGGCAAAGCCAGATGCAACCGAGCAGTAATTATCGATGATATCGCCTGCCTGCGCTGGCGTGAGTTCAGTTTCCTGTTGCCCGAGCGCTACCAGGTGAGCGCGTTTAATCTCTGCGCAACCCATAACAGCTTGACGATTTCTTCGGGTTTGCTAAGAGTTAAATCCAGCATATTGTGGCTTAACGTCCAAAAATGACTTTAACACCCAATATTATGGAGTTAATCAACGCTTTCGGCGAGTTGTTGTTCCAGAAAGGCAATAAACGCTCTTACCTTTGCATTCAGCGCCGAACGCTCGTTGACGCAAGCATAAATATTCATCGGTGAAGCCACCACGTCGCTTTTCTCACCTTGATCTGAGTGGAATAAAGGTATTAGTTGACCACTCTCGAGCAACGGCTGAGCAATAAAACTCGCCAGCCGGGCAATTCCACCGCCGTTTTCGGCAATTTTCGCGATGATATCAATATCATCGCTGATGAATTCTGGGTTGAGCTTTGCATTCACCGGCTGGCCATTGACCATAAACGTCCACGGAAGAAAGCGTCCGTCGGTTGGATAGCGGAAAACCAAACAGGCGTGCTGGCTCAGATCTTCAGGCGTTTTAGGGATGCCCGCACGCGCCAGATAAGCGGGTGCCGCGCAGAAGATAAAGGGTAATGAGGCAATTTTGCGGGCGATCAATTGATCGTTCAGTTGCGCCTCAATACGAATACTGACGTCAACGCCTTCCAGGCGGTGGTCAACATTGCGATCGGTACTGATCAGTTCGATATCAATATCGGGGTAAGTTTGTTTAAAGGCAGGCATCAGTGGGGCGAGAACGTGTCTGCCAAATGCCGCCGTGGTGGCGATGCAAAGCGAACCCTGCGGTTTGGTTTCAATCGCTGCGGCCTGCGAGGCAAGGTCAATATCATGGGGAATGTGTCGGACTTTTTCGAAATAGCGTTTACCGCTTTCGGTTAACGTCATGCTGCGGGTAGTGCGGGAAAGCAGCCGCACACCCAAATGCGTCTCCAGACGCGCAACACTTTGGCTTACCGCCGCTGGACTCATTCCTTTCGCCCGCGCGGCGGCGGCAATGCTGCCGTTCTCAACTACGCGAATAAAAGTGTTGATCAACCCCAGTAAATCCATAGATCCCTCAATGCGTGATTCGTTACTTTTACTTAATAATGATTAAAGCAGAAGCGTTCTACTCGCATCCTGATTCACTTGATAGGTTAGCGGCTGTTTTGCTTAAACTTACTGAAAAGGATCACGCTATGACAATAGCAACCGAGAAAAGTAGTGCTCGTCTACGCCTGCCAAAGCACGTTTCACCTTACATCTTCGCGCTGTATATGGCGACAATCATGGCGTTTCTGATGAGCCTGGTCATTACCTTCGCCGAATTTGGCATCGGGCCGCATTATATGGAAAATGTGATGAATGCATATCAAGTTGCGATGCCCGCGGCTTTTGTTTGCATACTGGTAGTGCGCCCGATTGTGGTTCGGTTGGTGGGATTAACGGTGCATGGTCATTGAGTCGTTTGATGTTCCCTCACATCAGTTTTATTGGGGGCTTCCAACTCTGCTCTGTAAAAAATTGATGAACGCTCGTACTTTTTCAGGTACATGGCGCGTGTTGGGGTAAAGCGCATAAATTCCTTGACGGGGAAAATGATGATCTGGCAGTAGTTGGATCAAATTCCCCAGGCGCAACTCTTCCTGCACAAGCCAGGCAGGTAAGAGGGCAACACCAGCCCCTCCAAGAGCAAAAGCCAAGAGCGAAGCAGCGTTGTCAGCCATGATCATGGCAGGACTATGTACGTTGAAGACTACGCTCTCACCTTCGGGTGTTGAAACTTGCAAACCTGAGATGTCCAATATTCTGTAATAACATATGATTTAACTTTGGCTCTATTTTATTTTTATCCTCAAAATCAGTTATGCTGACCTGCATTGAAAATGAAAAAGGAATTATCCATTGCGTACCCGTGATTCTGCGCGTTTGCTTATTATGAACTCCCTCAATCAGGTCTTATTATTCAAGTTCAGGCATGAGAAGGATGCGCTGGCAGGTAAAGTATATTGGGCAACTCCCGGTGGAGGCGTGGAATCAGAAGAGACTTTTGAGCAGGCAGCCATTCGGGAACTTAGAGAAGAAACAGGCATTTATGTTAATGATGTAGGACAGGCGTTAACGGAGAGAACCTTTGAAATGACTCTGCCCAGCGGTGAGGTGGTTCTGGCACATGAGCGATTTTATTTTATTAAAATAGGCGATGAAGATATCAGTACCAGCGGATGGACTGAAAATGAAAAATCAGTCATCAATAGTTATCATTGGTGGGATCTTAATGAACTTCGAAATACTGACGACGTTGTTTATCCCTCAAATATTCCTGATATCTGCTCAATTGCCTCATCAATCTAAGTGCGCATAATCATGATTATGTTAAATCAAGCATCTCATCGCGCACTCATACCACGTCTAAACCCGATATCAACCGTCACCCTTTCAAGTGACGTTTTAGGTTAAACACCCGCGTTAAGGCGGCTGGTAATAATCTCAAGCCCAATCTGTTGGCCGTATGAAAGTTCAAGCGTGTTGCCGTCGGGATCGGCGAAGAATGCCCAATAACCGACGGGAGCGGCTGATTGTTGCGCTGGGCGGCGTAACACACCTTCGCATTCAGCCTGAGCAACCCTGGCATCAATCTCTTCTTTACTGTCATACGCAACGCCTATATGACCAAACGGACCCAGAGGCGTATCCACTGTGGTTTGAGATTGCACCAACACCAACGCAAATGGACGCGTTAAATCAGAAAGCCATGCGACTTTTTGCGCTTCTGCAATGCCTGATGCCCGCTCATGGATCACCTGCATCCCTGCGTAACGTTGATAGAAATCGATGCTGCGTTCTATATCTCTCACTTGCAGCGCTATGTGGCTAAAACCAATATCGTGCTCTTTCATATTCCAATCCTGTAAAATAAGAAGAATTGGAATATGACATAAAATGTTGATGGCACTTGTTCACGAATGCCTAAAGATGAAGCTCATACACCACGCAAGGCACATCGTAGTGTTGCTCAATCGCTTTGTAGGTCATGCCAAGCCGCTGCATCACCTTCTGCGAAGCGGCATTCTCAGGATCGGCCACCGCAACCAAATATTTAACGCCAACCTTTTCTACCGCAAACTTAACTATCGCCTGTGCGGCTTCGGTGGCAAAACCTTTACCGTGATAATTGGCATTGAGACGCCAGCCAATTTCCAAAGGCGCACCATCCTGATTGGCTAAATGCTGCAGACAGCAAGCACCGACGATTTCGCCAGACTCTTTTTCCCGCATCGCCCACCAGGAAAAACCATATTGCTGCCAGCGCGATTGAACGCGTTCGATACTCGTCAGGGTCTCTTCTGGCGTTTTAACTACGCCATTGCTGATGTAACGCATAATTTCCGGATCGCTTTCCATCGCTCGCAGTCCGTCAAAATGCGCCAGCTCAAAGGGTTCCAGCCGCAGTCGGGTTGTTTCTAATTCCATCATTCCTCCACTTAATGAAGAGCCTACACCAGCGTCATCGCATACGGTGACGCTTCAGAAATATCCAGCTGCTGCGCCAGTTAACTATGTCGGCTATTTTACCCAACAGCAAATGAAACGCGCCAGGCTGATATACCACCCGCTGCCTTTCCTGGCTGTGCATCGCTTTATGTTCTTATTTTCGTTGCACATTTTTTCCAGTGGCAAGCCCGATGCAAGGCTAACGCCCAGCGCGGCCATACGTTCACCCAGCGGTTATATCTCAACAACACTGACATGCCTTTAAATCTGTAATCGCGAATTTGGGAAATTTCGTACAAACCTCCCTTCCCCAGTCCGATATTCATAGCACCGGGATCGCGCTTTAATGCCAGCATAATAAAGATGGGGATAACTATGTTGTCATTAACGCTGATAGACAATAACAAATGGATTACTGAAGGGATTTCGCGTTATTTTGCCGGGAAATTTATTCATGTAAAAAATATAGATAGTGACGATATTGACTCAGCGCTGAGTAAGATCGCAGGAACGGATTTGCTCATCAGTGAATTAACCGCTTATGGCCGCGATGTGCAATTCTTTACCGAATTGTTGCTAAAAGTCCAACGAACTTCTCCAGACACGCGAATTATCGTGCTAACCGATTTGCATGAGAAAGCGGTCATTAGCTATGTGGTCAGTTTGCTGCCAGGTGTTACTTTTCTTTCGAAAAAGTGCAGTCTGAAAGCGCTTTCTGATGCTGTATTAGGTTTACCGTTGGCTACAGAATTTGAGGCGGGTGTTCGCCGCACCAAGCAAACCCTTTCAGCGCGGGAGTTCGGCTTATTGCGCATGCTGGGGCAAACCAGCAATCTCACCGATATTGGATACAAACTGCATCTCAGTTGTAAAACCATCAGCCATCATCGGCAGAGTATTATTCGCAAGCTCAACTGCGCCAATAATAAAGAGTTATTCAGCCGGTTAAGCCGGATGGGATATCACAGCAAACCGGTTTGAACAAAGGGGCATGGCATCGAATATTGTGTGATTGCGGTTGCATTTCCGTCAATGATTGCTGGTTAACTGCGCACGCCGAGGCGCAGAATGGAATATATAACCATATATGAATATATATTCAATGACGCAATCATCTGAGGAGAAGGTCAAATGAGTTCCTACACGTATCCGAAATTCGGTGCCGGATTGTGGCACTTCGCCAACTATATTGATCGCTACGCCGTAGATGGTTACGGGCCAGCGCTTAGCACCCTCGATCAGATTAAACTCGCTGGCAGCGTCGAGGACCTATCCTATGTTGATGTGCCCTATCCCTTCACCGAAGGCGTAACCGTAGCGCAGGTTAAACAAGCGCTCGCCGATGCCGGATTGAAAGCCATTGGCGTGACGCCAGAAATCTATCTGCGCCGCTTTTCACGCGGTGCTTTCACCAATCCCGACGCCGCCATTCGCCAACAGGCGTTTGATTTAATGCACGAAGCCGCCACCGTAGTGCGTGAGCTGGGGGCTAACTACGTGAAAGTCTGGCCGGGTCAGGATGGCTGGGATTATCCGTTCCAGGTCGATCATAAAAACCTGTGGAAGATGGCCGTAGAGGGTATGCGCGGACTGGCGAGCGCCAATCCAGACGTCAAATTTGCTATCGAGTACAAACCGCGTGAACCACGCGTGAAAATGACCTGGGATTCAGCTGCGCGTACGCTGCTCGGCATTGAGGATATTGGACTGGATAACGTTGGCGTGCTGCTCGATTTTGGTCATGCACTGTTTGCCGGTGAATCCCCAGCGGATTCCGCCCAGCTGATTATCGATCGTGGTCGTCTGTTTGGTATGGACGTCAACGACAACCTGCGCGGCTGGGATGACGATCTGGTGGTCGGTACCGTGCACATGACCGAGATTTTTGAGTTCTTCTATGTTCTGAAGATCAATAACTGGGACGGCGTGTGGCAGCTTGATCAATTCCCGTTCCGTGAAGATCATGTTGAAGCCGCCAATCTGTCGATTCGCTTCCTCAAACATATCTATCGCGCGCTGGATAAGCTGGATATCGCCGCGTTGCAAGAAGCGCAGCGTGAGCAAAACCCGCTAAAAGCGCAGAGGATTATTCAGAATGCGTTGCTGACCAGCATAGAACAGTAATTTTACGTCGTGGGTCGTCATTTATGGCGACCTCAAATGCGAACGCCGTACTCGCATTTCACCCCGCCGCCAATGCTCATCCGCACTCTCGCGACCATCAATCAATCGGTTTAACGCTTCGGCGATCAGCAGATCAATACGTTGGCTAAAGGTGGTGAGTTGGCAGCCTGGCGCGCTGGCTTCTTCAATATCATCGAATCCCACCACCGCAATCCTTGGCCTGGTCGGGGCGGCGCGCATCGCTTCCATCGCGCCGAGCGCCAGCACATCGTTTTCACAGAACAGCGCATCAATTGCGGGCGCATCCGGTTGATGCAGATAATCGCTCATCGCTTGCCAGCTGCGTGCACGATCGTAGCTGCCGGCTTTAAGCAACACATCAATTTGACAGCCCGCTTGTTGCAGCGTCGCTTCAAATCCCTCTTTGCGCAGCAGATGTGACGTTGGTGTATCCGGACCTTGCATAAAACCAAACCGTTGCGCGCCCTGCGCCAGCAACAGCTCGGCGATCTGCTGGCCGGCGGCATAACCATCAATCGCCACCACATCGATGCCCTGCGCATGCGTATTGCGGCACAGCTGCACCAGCGGAATGTTGTACATATCCTCCACCAGCGTAATCAGCTGTGCCGATAACACCGTACCGAGAAACAAAATGCCGTCGATCTGCAATTGATCCGCCTGCGTCATTACCGAACGATACGGCTCGCCGTCGGTGATGTTGAGGATCAACGCCATATAGCCGCGACGTTGTAGCTGCTGCGTAGCTTCATTGAGAATCATCAGCGTATGCGGATTTTTCAGCTCGTCGATCACCACGCCAATAATATGCGTTTTCTTCTTTACCAGACTACGCGCCAGCAAATTGGGCCGATATCCCAGCTCTTTAGCGATGCGCATCACCTTCTCGCGCGCCTTCTCAGAGATTGAAGCGCCGGGCATAAACGCGCGCGATACCGTCCATTTCGATACGCCGGCAAGAAGCGCCACATCGCTGGCCGTGGCTTTTTTTACTGTTCTCGTCATCGGCTCCCTTCCGCAAATTAGCTGGCAAAAAGCGAGCATAGAGCGATTCCTCATGTAAGCAAGAGGCGATTTTTGCAAACTTTGAACCCGGTTGCATTTTTTTAATGCACTCGGGTGCAAATCGTGATGTTTTTGTGATCGTGGTGATGAAATCGCTTTTTGCTGCGTTGACTATTTTTCAACCGTGCCAGAGAGTGAATGCAGCACATCGCGTTGTCCGTCTGAACATGATGTCAATCAGCGGGACTCATCCCGTTGATTTTGCACCCGGATGCAAAATAATTGAAACCTCCCCTACAGAGATAAAAAAATGAAATTATTCAAAGTACTAATGCTTATCTGCGGTTTGCTCAGTGTGTTCACTACCCAGGCGAAAACCTACATGGTTGGCGTCGCTCTGGCTAATCTCGATCTCAATTTTGTTTCCATCTTACGAAGCCAGATGGAAAAGCAGCTTAAAGACAAAGGGCTTAACAGCCAGTTTGCCGATGCCAAAGGCGATGTATCTCTGCAAATCCAGCAGGTGGATGATTTCATCAATCAGGGCGCAGACGCGATCATCATCAACCCGGTGGATACGCAAGGCGTAATGCCGGTGATCGCCGCCGCGCAAAAAGCCAATATCCCGCTGATCTTCGTGAACCGTAAACCCGAAGTGAAACTGACCGGTAAAATGGCCTATGTCGGTTCCGACTCAGCGTTAAGCGGCAAAATGGAGATCGAAGCTTTAGCCAAACGTCTGGATAACAAAGGAAATATCGCCATTCTGATGGGCGCCCTCTCCACCGAAGAAGCACGTCAGCGCACCAAAGCGGTTGAAGATTATGTGAAGGATCATCCCGGCCTGAAAGTGATTCAGAAACAGAGCGCCAACTGGCAGCGCAACGAAGCGGTCGATAAAACCCTGTCATGGTTGCAGGATGGGAATGATATCAACGCCATCATCGCGAACAACGATGAAATGGCGATCGGGGCGATTATGGCGCTCGATCAGTTGAAGAAAAACAATGTGTTAGTCGCCGGCATCGACGGCACGCCGGATGGTTTGCAGTTTATTAAGAACGGCAAAATGGCGGTGACGATCTTCCAGGATGCGAAAGGCCAGGCGACCGGTGCAGTCGATGTGGCTTACGACATGCTGAGCGGTAAAAAGACCGAAGCCTACAACTGGGTGCCATACCAGACGGTGACCAAAGAAAATTATCAGGAATTCACCAGTAAAAATCAGAAGTAACGCCGCTCTTGTTGGGTCGCCGATCATTCATGGCGACCTGCTTATGACCATTGCCTTTAAAGCAACGCTAAGTGCGAATTTTGTTGCTTCCATTGCACTATTAACCCGCTATGTTGGGGTTAAAAATGGAGGTCAACATGCTCAAACCGTCTTCGCCCTGGTGGTGGGATCTCTCAACCCGGGAATTCAGTGAACTTGATATGGCGAATATCGTCGCCGTGCTGCCGATTGGCGCAGTTGAACAACATGGCCCGCATCTGCCGGTGCGTGTGGATGCGGCGATCAACGCCGGCATTATTCAACGCGCGGTGGAATTATTGCCCGACGATCTTCCGTTGCTGGTGCTGCCCGCGCTGCCGATGGGTAAATCGGATGAACATCTTGCCTATCCCGGCACCCTTTCGCTGCCGTATGACGTGTTAGGCAAAGTGTGGTTCGAAGTCGCGAAAAGCGCCTGGCGCGCCGGAATTCGCAAGCTGATTTTCTGGAACTCACACGGCGGACAGCCGCAGCTGGTGGAGATCGTCTGTCGCCAGCTGCGCATCGAACTGGGCATGTTTGCCGTCAGCGCCAGCTGGTTCCGTACCATTGATGCATCGGATCTCTACAGCGCGCATGAACTTAATCACGGCATTCACGGCGGTGAATCAGAAACCAGCATGATGCTGCATTTGCACCCTGAACTGGTGCAGATGCAGCACGCCGCTCATTTCGTTTCCACTTCGGTGGCGCTTGAAGCGACCGGCGGTATTTTAACGCCGGAAGGCGGCATTGGTTTTGGCTGGATGGCGCAGGATCTGCATCTGTCTGGTGCTACCGGCAACGCCGCAGCGGCGGATGCTGAGCGCGGTGCGATTGCCACCGATCGTGCTGCACATGCGCTGCTAAAGCTGGCACGCGAAGTGAACGATTTCGATATTCATTTCCTGACCGATTGCACCGCATTCTCGTAGGGTCGCCATGTAAGGTGACCAAGTGCGCATTAATGCGCACCCTACGATTAACGCAATTCCGACATCATCCCTTTAATGGTTTCGGCGAACACGCTACCAATCGCGCTGGTACCACGATCGTGGCCGATCAACATCAGCGTTTGCGTGTGCTGGGCCAGTTCACGCACCGGAATATAGATTAACCGGCCGCTGCGCTGGTCAGATTCAATATCAATCGGCGTGAGAAACGTGAGGGTTTGATCCATCATCGCCGACTGGCGCATCACCTCGATCGAATTGGTTTCAATAACTGGCTGCATATTGATCGAGGCACGCGCGAACACTTCATTTAGGTAAGGCCGAATCACCATCGATTTGTCGGCAATCACCACCGGATACGGCAAGCAATCACTCAAACGTAAACTGGATTTCTCCGCCAGCGGGTGCCCCGCGCCCACCACCGCGCCCAATCGCACCGGCACGCTGGCAATATTGCGATGCACCGGCTGCAGGTCGAAATCAAATCCAATCCCCAAATCGGCCTCGCCACTTGCCACCGCGTTAGTGATGTTCTCGCCGGTGGTGAGTTGTTGCAGCAGCAATTTCACCCGCGGATTGGCGCGGCGAAACTCCGCTGCCACGCGCGGAATCAGGTTTGCTGCTAATCCGCTCATCATTGCTACCGTCACTTCGCCGCGCCGCAGTCCTTTCAGCTCTTCGATTTTCATCTGCGCGATTTCAATCTCTTTAAAGCTCTGACGCACATGATGAATCAGCGCTTCACCGGCGGCGGTAAGGATCATTTTGCGCGGCAAACGCTGAAACAGCGGCGTGCCAAGCTCCTCTTCCAGCGCAATCAGCTGGCGGTTAATCGCCGACGCGGAGATGTGTAGCCGTTCAGCCGCTTTGCGAATTGAACCGCTGCGCGCCACCTGATCGATATACACAAACAAACGATGTTGCAGCATATTCCCCCTACGTTGCCTTTTAGGCATCGGTAAGTACTAAAAATGATGCTTTTAAGATAATGCTCTTCCGGTGATTAATACATCAAAACCACACCAGGAGAACACATGATGGCAGACGTATCCCGCAGAAAGTTTGCGAAGTTAGTGGCTGGCGCACTGTTGTTACCCGCGCTGGCACCGATGTTGTCGCGCAAAGCGATGGCGGCGAATAACACCATAAAAATCGCCCTGCTGTTGCCCGGCTCGGTTGCCGATGGCGGCTGGAGTTCGCTGGCGTATGCCGGATTGCAGAGCCTGCAAAAAGCCGGTTTCAGCGTGGCGCACAGCGAAAGCGTGTCGCAGGCGCAGATGGATCAAACCATACGTGGCTACGCCGATGACGGTTACACGCTGATCATTGGCCACAGCTTTGAATACGGCTCGGCGTTTGCCGAAATCGCGCCAGAATATCCTGACACCTATTTCTTCGCGTCCACCTTCAAGCCAGGCGAAAAATCACCGGACAACGTGGAATACGTCAACCTCGCCTATCTGCAAGGCGCCTATGCCGCCGGTGCGCTGGCGGCGCTGATCTCCGCAAAAGGCAAAGCGGTCGGCTTTGTGGGCGGCGGCGATAATCCCACGCAGCAGGCAATGATGCGCGCCTTTATTCAGGCCGCTGAGAAAACCCGTCCGGGCATCAAAGGCATGGGCGTGGTGACCGGCGATTACGACAACGCCGCCAAAGGCCGTGAAGCTGCCACCACCATGATTGGCAACGGCGCGGATGTGATTTGGCATGCCGCAGACGTCACCGGCCTCGGCGCGATGCAAGGCGCGGCAGCGGCGAAAGTCAAAGCTATCGGCTGCTATGTCGATCAGCGTGATGTCGCGCCCGATTATGTTGCCTGCAGCTTCCGCCAGAACCTCGACTGGATGGTGGAACAGGTTGGCGAGTCGGTGGCGAATAAAACCTTCAAAGGCGGCGACGAATGGCACCCCACCGTTGGCAAAGCCTGGTCGGTGGTCAATGGCAGCGAACATTACAACGCCAAACTGGTGAGTGCCAGCGCATGGGCTAGCTTCCAGCAGATCTGGCAGCAGCTTGATAGCGGCGCGCTGAAGCCAGTGGTTTAACCATCATGACAGCAATAGCAAATATCCGCGTCGCGCTGAAAAACATCACCAAACGCTTTGCGCGCGTGGTGGCCAATGATGACGTGTCGCTCAGCATTAAAGCCGGCGAAATCCACGCGCTGCTGGGTGAAAACGGCGCGGGCAAAAGCACGCTGATGCAAATCCTTTACGGCCTGTATCAGGCCGATGAAGGCAGCATTGAGGTGGATGGCCAGGCGCAGCGTTTTCGCGATCCCAGCGATGCCATCGCCTGCGGCATTGGCATGGTGCATCAGGAATTTATGCTGGTGCAGCCGATGAGCGTGGTGGAAAACGTGGTGCTGGGATTAAAAGAAGGCGCTAGCGGCGTACTTGATCTGCGCGCGGCGGCGGCGCGTTTGCAGGCGCTATCGGATAAACACGGGCTGGCGATCGATCCCTGGGCGAAAGTGCAGCATTTGCCGATCGGCGTGCAGCAACGTGTGGAGATCCTCAAGCTGTTGTACCGTGATGCGCAGGTGCTGATTCTCGACGAACCGACGGCGGTGCTGACGCCGCAGGAGAAAGCCGGCCTGTTCGCTACCCTGAAATCACTGTGCGCAGAAGGCCGTTCGGTAGTGATTGTCACTCACAAACTGTATGAAATCATGGCGATTGCCCATCACGTTTCGGTGATGCGCGGCGGCAAAATGGTGGATTCAGTGGATATTAAAGACACTTCGGAACGCGATCTGGCACGCCGCATGGTTGGGCGCGATGTGGTGCTGCGCGTCGAAAAAACGCCGTGCCAGCCGGGCAAAACCGTGTTGCAGGTGGAGAGCATTGCAGTGCGTGATGCCAGCGGCCAGCAGAAAATCTGGCGCGTGTCGCTCAACGTCGCTGCCGGCGAAATCCTCGGCATTGCTGGTGTGGAAGGCAACGGTCAATCGGAGCTGGCGGAAGCGCTCCTTAACCTGCGTGAACTGGAAGCAGGCCGCATTCTGCTGAATGGCGAAGACATCAGCGACGATTCCCCCGCTACGCGCCGCCATAAAGGCATCAGTTTTATTCCGGCGGATCGGCGTGGCGTCGGTTCGGTGACCGATTTATCGATTACCGATAACGCCATGCTTGGCCGCCAGCGCACCTTCACCCGCGCGGGCGGCTGGCTGTTGGATCGCCAGCGCATTAGCCAGCATGCGCGCGACATCATCGCCCGCTTTGCGGTACGCACGCCGGATGCCGATTTCGAAGCCGGAAAACTCTCCGGCGGTAACCTGCAAAAGTTGATTCTCGGGCGCGAAGTCGCCAGCAATCCCTGCTTATTAGTGGTTGAACAGCCTACGCGCGGGCTGGATGTCGGCGCGATTGAGAGCGTGTGGCAGGGTTTGATGGCGGCGCGCGATCGCGGCTGCGCCATTCTGATGATCTCCGCCGAGCTGGAGGAGATCATCAATCTCTCCGATCGCATCGCGGTGATGTACAGTGGCCAGATTGCCGGAGAAATGGACGCCGCCGACGCCACGCCAGAACGCCTCGGCGAACTGATGGCGGGCGCGCACCTGAAAAAAACCAGAGGCAACCATGAAGAAGCTGCTTGAGCGACGTCTGGCGCCCGCCGAATCCAGCGGCGCGCTAGTGTTAACCAGTTTTTGCGGCATCCTTGCCGCTTTCATCATTGCCGGCTTGCTGTTTATCCCGTTTGGCGGCAATCCGCTCTCGGCTTATGGCTTCCTGTTTGATGCCGCTTTTGGCTCGCTGCGCAGCTTCGGTCTCAGCCTGGTGCAATCCACGCCGCTGATGCTGATCGCGCTGGCAACCATCGTTGTGTGGCGCGCCGGGCTCGGTTATATCGGCTTCGAAGGCTGTTTTCTGCTGGGTGCCGCGGCGGCCAGCTGGATCGCGCTGTCGGGTACGCCGCAGGGCTTTCCGTGGACGATTCCCGCGCTGCTCTACTGGCCGATGGTGCTGATTGCCGCCTTCCTTGCGGGCGCGCTTTGGGCCGGTTGGGTTGGCGCGTTACGGGTAAAATTTGGCGGCAACGATGTGCTGATTTCGCTGATGGCCAACTATGTGGCGCTGTTCATGGTGCAGTATCTGGTTTCCGGCCCAATGCGCGCGCCGGGCGATCTGCCGCAGACGCCACGTTTGCCGGTGGAGAGCTGGCTGCCGTTTGTGATGAACGGCATGCGCGCACATTGGGGCATCGCCATCGCGCTAGTCGCCACGCTGTTTGTCTTCTGGCTGATGCGTGCCACGCCCGTCGGTTTCGAAATCAAAATTGCCGGGCTGAATCCGCGCGCGGCGCGCTACAGCGGCGTGGATGTCAATCGCCGCCAAATGGGCGCGGTGCTGCTCGGCGGAGGATTGGCGGCGCTGGCGGGATTGTGCGCGGTATTAGGCGTGCAACATCGCCTGATGGAAGGCATTTCCGGCGGCGTCGGCTTTATCGGCGTGGTGGTGGCTTTGCTGGCACGCCTCAATCCGCTGCTGGTGATCCCGACCGCCATTCTCTACGGCGGGCTGGAAGTGGGCGGTAGCGCCATGCAGCGCCAAACTGGCTTGCCCACATCGGTGGTGCTGATTCTGCAAAGTCTTGTGGTGCTACTGATTCTGGCGGGCGATCTGATGCGCTATTACCGCATCAACCTGCCCGGCGGGCGTAAATCGCGCAGCCATCTGGCGGAGGAACACTCATGAATCTGTGGATGAATCTCGATACCGCTTTTTTCGTCAGTTGGCTGGCCGCCGCAGTGCGCCTTGCCGGTCCGGTGTTACTGGCAGCGCTCGGCGAGATCTATGCCGAACGCTCCGGCGTACTGAATATCGGTATTGAAGGCACTATTCTGCTGGGCGCGCTTTCCAGCTACATGACGGCGGTTGAGAGCGGATCGACCGCGCTGGGCTTTATCGCCGGTGGCGTCGGCGGACTGCTGGTTGGCTGCGTGCTGGCGGCGCTCTACCTGCGCGCCCATGCCAGCCAGATTGTGGTGGGCATCGTCTTCAATATATTGGCAGCGGGATTAGCCACCTGGATTTACGCGCTGGTGATGGGCAATGCATCCTCACCTACCATCCCAATGCTCGAACCCTGGCATGTGCCGCTGCTCTCTTCGCTGCCTTTTATTGGCCCGATTCTGTTCCAGCAGCCGCTGCCGCTCTATCTCACTTTGCTGCTGGCGGTGCTGGCGCACTTTGGTCTGTTTCACACCCGCTTCGGCCTATCGCTGCGTGCGGTGGGCGAAAACCCGCGCGCGGCACATGCCGCCGGGCTCAACGTGTTGAAGATTCGCACGTGGGGCGTGCTGTTCTCCTGCGTGGGCGCTGGGTTAGCCGGCAGCTATTTGGTCACGGCGCAGATCGGCCTGTTCCGCGACAACATCGTCAGCGGGCAAGGTTTTATCGCGCTGGCGATTGTCATCTTTGGACGCTGGAGCCCGCTTAAAGCGCTGGTCGCCGCTTTTATCTTTGGCGCTGCAGATGCCCTGCAACTCTCGCTACAGCTGTTTGAGAACACGCTGCCGCCGCAGGTGCTGCTGGCGCTGCCTTACTTGCTCACCATCCTGGCGATGTCCGGCGTGGTGGGACGCACATTGCAACCCGGCGCATTAACGCAGCCTTATCGAAAGGAATAATTTATGAAATCGTTTCGTTTCAACAATCTTGCGGATGTTAAGGCGTTCCGTATCAGTGCGGACAGCAGCAACTATTTCGCCATCTTGTTCGACAAGCCGTCAGACGGCATTGAGAACATCTTTGTGGTAGAGATCTTCAACGTCGGCGGCGCGACGCCACCGAATGAACACGCCACCGCGCACGAGTTCTTCTATGTGCTGCACGGCGAAGGCGTGGCGCGCTGCAACGATGATGAACTTGAGATAAGCAAAGGCGATTCCCTGCTGCTGCATCCGGGTAACGATCACGCCATTCGTAACACCGGCAGCAGCAAGCTCTATACGCTGACGGTGATGACGCCGAATGAAGGCTTCTCCGAACTGATTCGTAGCGGTGACCCTGTCACGCTCGATGCTGAAGATATCCGCGTGTTAACGGGAGCCTGATATGCCGGAGAACGTTTTAGGCAGCAGTCGACACAATCAGTGGCGCGTTTCAGCGCAAGTGGTTGATACGCGGCGTCCAGCGCAGGTGTCGCGCAGCGTGCAGCTTACATCGCGTGAACGTTCAGTGATTTTTGATCTGCAGCGCACGGCTATCCTGGTGATTGATATGCAGAACGATTTCTGTCATGCCGAAGGCTGGCTCGGGCATATCGGCGTCGATGTCACGCCCGCGCGCGCGCCGATTGCACCGCTGCAAGCCTTGCTGCCAACGCTGCGCGCCGCTCAGGTACCGGTGATTTGGCTCAATTGGGGCAATCGCGCTGATAAACTCAATCTCAGCCCCGCGCTGCTGCACGTCTATAACCCGAACGGTGATGGCGTGGGATTAGGCGATCCGCTGCCGGTTTCCGGCGCGCCGGTGTTGCAGGCCGGCAGCTGGGCGGCGGAAGTGGTGGACGAACTGACGCCGGATGCCAATGACATTCGCGTCAACAAATACCGCATGTCCGGTTTTCAGGACAGCGAACTCGACAGCATTCTGCGCAATCTCAACGTCACCACGCTGCTGTTTGCCGGTGTTAACGTCGATCAGTGCGTGCTTTGCACCTTACAGGATGCCAACTTTCGCGGTTACGACTGCCTGCTGCTGGAAGATTGCAGCGCCACCACCTCGCCGGCTTATTGCCGCGATGCCACGCTGTATAACGTGCAGCAATGCTTTGGTTTTGTGGTCAATGCCGCTGAATTACAGCAGCAACTGGAGAACGCCTCATGAGTTATCTGCTGGCTGACGGCTGGATGATCACCATGAATCCGCAACGCGAGATTCTGGAACAGGCCAGTTTGCTGATTGAAGATAAGACCATTCGCGCCATCGGCACGCGCGACGCTTTGCAGCAGTGCTATCCTGAAGCCGAAATTATCGACTGCCGCGAACGCATTATTATGCCGGGCATGGTGAACACGCATACGCATCTGTTTCAGACGCTGCTGAAAGGTCTCGGCGATGACATGGTGCTGAAAAAGTGGTTCACCTGCATGACCGGACCCAGCGCCGTAGCGTTGACAGAAGAAGATGTTTACGCCGCCGCGCTGCACGGCTGCATGGAATCACTGCGTTCGGGCGTCACGTCGCTGGTCGATTTTATGTACGCGCATCCGCGCCGAGGATTAACCGCCAAAGTGATCGAGGCCTTTGAAGTCAGCGGCATTCGCGGTCATGTGTGTCGCGGTTTTCTCACCAGCGGCGCTGAGCACGGTATTCCTGCCGAACTGATCGAAACGCCTGAACAGGCGCTGGCCGATGCGCGCGCGGTGATCGATCGTTATCACCAAGTCGATGGCCGGGTAAAAGTCGGTCTGGCACCAAGCATGATTTGGGCGCTGGATGAGAAAGTGCTGCGCGGCACGCGCCAGCTGGCGGATGAAACCGGCGTGCTGATCACTACGCATGTGGCGGAAACCGATTTTGAGATCGAGCAGGCAAAGCTGCGTTTTCAGGCCAGCGATACCGAATTCCTCAGCGATATCGGCTTCCTCGGCCCGGATGTGCTGGCGGTGCATTGCGTGCAGTGCAATTCGCGCGACATCCGCGCACTTAAACATCATGACACGCGCGTGTCGCACAATCCCTGCAGCAATCTCTACCTCGCTTCCGGCGTGCCGCCGATTCCGGATATGCTGGCTGCCGGCTTAACCGTTGGTTTGGGTTCAGACGGCCCGGCCAGCAGCAACAATCACAACCTTTTTCAGGCGATGAAAGTGGCGGCGCTGCTGCAAAAAGGCGTGCACCGCGATCCCACCATTATGACGGCGGAAAAAGTGCTGGAGATGGCGACCATCGATGGTGCGCGGGCAATTGGCCTCGAACATCTGGTGGGTTCGCTGGAAGTCGGCAAACGCGCCGATGTGGTGATCGTTGATACTTCGCATCCGGCGATGACGCCAATCCATCATCCGGTTTCATCGTTGGTCTACTCGGCGCTCGGCCACGAGGTCAGCGATGTGTTTGTTGATGGCGCTTATCTGCTGCGGAATGGTGAGTTTACCCAGCTCAATCAAAAAGAGGTGATGGCGCGTTCGCAACGTGCAGCGCATTCACTGGCGGTGCGCACCGGCAATGATAAAGCGCGCGGCTGGCGATCGGCGACGTTTTAAATTGAAGTGCTAATATTTTATCTTTTAGGTCCATTTAATGCTAATTTATTAACACTTTTTCGTTTTTATTTTAATCATTAAAAATGGAATGCAGATCGACAAAGTGCTAATATTTTATCCATTAACCCCATTTAAAGATAAAATAGTGACACAATGGCACAGCGAACTTCTCTGCTTCTTCCTCAAACGAACGAAATGCTTGCCGCTTTTGGAGAGAGATTAAAACTCGCTCGTAAAAGAAGAAAACTTACGGCTAAACAGGTGGCGGAACGCGCGGGAATGACCCCGATGACGTTGCGTTCGCTTGAAGCGGGTAGCGCGGGTGTGACTATCGGAGCCTATCTGGCTGTGATGCAGGTGTTAGGACTCGAACAGGATCTCAATCTGCTGGCTGCTGAGGATACTTTGGGTCGCCAACTGCAAGATGCACGTCTTACCTCAACGACTAAATTATTTGCTGCTAAATCAGCGTATAAGGTTGATGAGGGTGAGAACAGCACGCAGGTAGCTGAGGCGAATGAGCGCGGAGTTGAGCAAAAAAACGCTCAGACAGTCACCTCTACCGGCCTCGCCTCACTGCTAATTTCAGGGAAGAAAAAATAGGATCCGACAATGACCATGATTAGCGTCTACGCCGACTGGAACGGACTCAAGCAACCAAAACGTCTCGGTTATCTGCATATTCGCCGCAGCCGGGCGCGTGAATCTTTTGAATTTCAGTATGATCCGCAAGCGCTTAGCGATCCCGATTTGATGTTGATCCAGTTAGATCCCGGCATCCACTTATTCGAAGGGCCACAATATCCTGCCAACAATCGTGCTGGATTTGGTGTGTTTGGCGACTCCAGCCCCGACAGATGGGGACGCTTATTGATGGAGCGTCGCCTGGAACGCGATATCCGTGGCGGATTATTGCCTTCCGGCACGCGCATGTTTGAATCCGATTATTTACTGGGGGTTCATGACCTGTATCGCGTGGGTGCTTTACGTTACCGGCTGGAGGATCAGGGGGAATTTCTTGATAACAGATTGGAAACTGCGGCTCCCCCATTTACTGAAATCGCAGCACTTGAACGTGCAAGCCGCGCGCTGGAAAGCGATCCGGATAACCGTGCTGTTCAGGGACATGAATGGCTCAGGATGTTGATCGCTCCAGGCGGTTCTCTGGGTGGCGCACGGCCCAAAGCTAGTGTGGTTGATGAGCAAGGTCAGCTATTTATCGCCAAGTTCCCCAGCATCCGCGATGAATATGATGTGGGTGGATGGGAAATGGTCGTCAATGCTCTCGCCACGGCTTGTGAACTTAACGTTGCCGCAGCCATGGCGAAAAAATTTGCCAGCGATTATCACTGTTTCATGGTGCGCCGTTTCGATCGCACGCCCGAAGGGAAGCGTCTGCACTTTGCCTCCGCGATGACCATGACTGGCCATACTGATGGCGAAGATGCATCCACCGGAGTAAGTTATCTCGAACTGGCGGAAGTATTGATTCGTCATGGTTCCCAAACCAATGCTGATTTACGCGAGCTGTGGTCGCGGATTGTCTTTAATATGCTGGTCTCTAACACCGATGATCATCTGCGCAATCATGGATTTATTCTGGTTCCAGGCAAGGGCTGGCGGTTATCTGCCGCCTTCGATCTCAATCCAGTGCCCTATGCTGATGGTCTGAAATTAAATGTGACGGCAGCTGATAATGCGCTTGATCTCGATTTGGCGCGTGAAGTTGCGCCCTATTTCCGGCTGAAGGCATCTGAAGCCGAAACTATCATAGAAAACTTCAGCAGCATTGTTGCGCAATGGCGCGTGGTCGCCAGACATTTAGGGTTATCACAACGTGAGCAGGAAAAAATGTCTGATGCGTTTCGACTTGCGGCGGCACATTCCGCTTAACTTACTTTTTGCTACAACATTCAAACTCATAGCCCTCTGCAAAATGCGCTTTTCGCCCTAAGCTTAAAGCCATTCAGCCACTGAAGATGAGGTTTCAATGAGTTTACTGTTTAGTACGACGCAACTGGGTAAGTTAACGCTCGATAATCGCATCGTCATCGCGCCGATGTGCCAATACTCTGCGGAGGATGGCAAAGCCAGCGCCTGGCACCGCATTCATCTCGGGCAACTGGCACTTTCCGGCGCCGGTTTGCTGATCATTGAGGCGACAGCAGTGGAAGCCGCCGGACGTATTTCTCCGGGCGATTTAGGCTTGTGGGATGATGCAACGGAAGCGGCTTTAGCCAGCGTTCTGCAAGATATCCGTCACTATTCTGACACTCCCATTGGTATTCAACTCGGTCACGCCGGACGCAAAGCGTCCTGCGCCGCGCCGTGGCTGGGCGGCAATCAGCTGTCGCTGGAGCAAGGTGGCTGGCAAACCGTTGCACCATCCGCGCAAGCCTTTAATCCTGAAGATCGCGCACCGGTTGCGCTAAGTAAACAGGATCTTGAGCGCCTGAAACTGGCCTTCGTTGACAGCGCGCAGCGTGCGGCGAAACTCGGTATCCAGTTGATTGAACTGCATGCTGCGCACGGCTATTTGCTGCATCAGTTCCTGTCGCCACTGAGTAACCAGCGTGAGGATGAGTACGGCGGCTCGCTGGAGAATCGTCTGCGTTTCCCTCTGGAAGTGTTCCATGCGGTGCGCAGCGCCGTGCCAGATTCGGTGGCGGTAGGTGTGCGCCTCTCTGCAACGGATTGGGTTGACGGTGGCTGGGATGTTGAGCAGTCGATTGTCTTCAGCCAGCAACTCGAAGCGGCGGGCAGCGATTATGTGCACGTCTCCAGTGGCGGCTTGTCACCGCAGCAGAAAATCACGGTCGGTCCCGGTTATCAATTGCCTTTTGCACGCGACATCCGCAAACAGGTAAAGATTCCGGTGATTGGCGTAGGCTTGATTACGGAACCAAAGCAGGCAGAACAAGCATTGCAGGTAGGTGACGCAGATTTGATCGCGCTGGCGCGCGCAGTACTTTACGACCCGCGCTGGCCGTGGCATGCCGCCGCTGAATTGGGCGCGCAGGCCAAAGCGCCACCGCAGTATCTGCGCTCCGAGCCGCACGGCCTGAAAGGCACGCTAATTTCGAATAAAAAGTGATTATTTGAGCCGGTGCGCATCAATGCGCACCGCTCCAACGTAGGGTCGTCATTATGGCGACCGATTCACACCTAACCTGCTACTTCCGACTTCATGGTCTGCAACATATGCTCAGCCAAACGCAAGCTCAACGCCGCGCCGGTCAAGGTTGGGTTCATGCATGACGCCGACGGCATCACACTGGTTCCGGCAATCCACATATTGGGATGATCGTGCGTGCGGCAATCGCGATCTACCACTGAATTGTGGGGATCATCGCCCATAATGGTGGTGCCCATGATGTGCTGGCGATCCTGAAACTTAGTATCGATCGATAATATTTCCGCATTCAGCAGCTCTGCAAACCTGTGAAAATCTTTGATGCCCGCTTCTTTCCCGGCATGCCAGTAATCCGTCACGCTGTAATAAATCTCCGGCAACGGAATACCAATCGCATCTTTTTTCGTCTTGCTCGGCGTAACGCGGTTTTCCGCCAGCGGCAAGGTTTCAAAATCAATAGCGAAGTTCAGCGAGCGCGCCGACTGGCGGCGGATTTCAGCATCCAGTTTGGAGCCCAGCACGCCTTTCTCAATGAGCGATGCAGCATAATCTGCAGTTGGCACCGTGTTACGCACTTTGATCTTGTAGCTGGGGAAATCCTTGCGGAAGGCGCCATCGCGGTTGTTCAGATACACCAGTAATTCAGTCGGCCCCTGACCTGGCCACACATCTTCCGACATCATCACGTTCATACTAATGCCGGTGTGGCCCATCAAATTGCGCCCCACCTGATCGGAAGAGTTTGCGATGCCGTTGGGATATTTCTCCGACGTCGACATCAACAGTAGCTTGGGCGATTCGATACCGTAGGCCGCCAGCACAAAGTAGTCGGCGGTTAAATGGTGCTCGGAACCATCCGGCTTTTTATACCAAATGCCGGTGATTTTGCCGTCATCCGCCGCTTCAATACGGTAGACCACCGCGTTATCCAGCAGCCTCGCTCCCAAACGTTCCGCTTCATCAATATGCATCGAGCCATCATATTTGGCGGCGATGGGGCAAACCGGATTGCAGTTATTGTTGCCGCCACACATCGGGCGCTTACCCCACGGCTTAGTCGCGCGACCGTTCGGTTCCAGTACCGGGTTATAACCGCCTTTACCCAACATCTCGGTTAGGCGATCAAACAGATAACTGGTTGGTAAACCCGGCATCGGGAATGGCGTAGATCGCGGTGGCCAGGCTTTGCCGCCCTGCCCACTTTCATCTTGTCCATCGACGCCTGAAACGCCCAGCTCATGCTCGGCTTTGCCATACCACGACTCCAGCTCGTCGTAACCAAAAGGCCAGTCGCGGCCACGACCGTAAAGGGTGTTAAGTTTGAAATCGTTGGGGATCATGCGCCACAGCGCGGAGCCAAAGTGCCAGGTTGTGCCACCGACAACGCGCAGGTATTTGGTGGGATATTTAACCGGCCCAACCTGCTGCAAATAGTCACCGTAGGTGGACGGAATATGCGGCGGATTGGGGTAAGGCGAACCCACGCCCTGTAATTTGATGTTGGTTAACGACATCTTGAATGGGGAATTACGGAAACGTTCGACGATTTCCTGACGAGAGACTCGCGGGCCCGCCTCGAGGATGATCACCGATTTACCCGCTTTCGCCATCTGGCAGGCGATCAACCCGCCCATCACGCCCGAGCCAATGATGATCACATCGGCATCGACTTTTTGTGCACTCATGCGCCTTCTCCTGTGGTTGCCACTTTGCCATCTTGCGTTACTGCCCAGTAGAACGGCCCGCCGCCATAGGTTGGGACCACCAGAATATCTTTGGTGGGCAGGTACATCATCGCATCGGCATACGCGATCAACTCCAGATCGCTGCCGTCGCCGACAACGCCGGTGTACCACGCAGAAATGATGCGTTTTGCCGTTTGCCAATCAGAATTATCGGCCCCAAATGCGGCAAGAAATTCGTCGACATGAGCAAAATTATGCTGCTGCAACAATGCCTGCAGGCTGCTAAGCCGGTGTGTGAAGTCGGCATTATGGCGATTTAAGGCATCGAAATAGCGCTGCCCCAAAATCGGGCCGACCGGGCGACTCACCAGGAACTGCGAAACGGTCAGAAAACCATTTTCAGCCAGCTGATCGGCAGCCAGAGCGCGCGCCGGGAACAGGGAATTACACATCGCGCCGAGTGACAAAATACCCATGCCTTGCAGCAAACGACGTCGGGAAAGGTTATGCGCCATGCTTTTTCCCCTTACGCGAAATTGAAACCAGCAGCACCAGTAAAATAATGACAACTACAGCGCCACCGCCCCACACAGTAGGCTGCGCCAGGCGTGCAATCAGCGGGCGCTGGCCGCCTTCACGCACGGTTTTCACCTGTTCAGGCGTTACGTTCAGCTGAGAATTACCAAAGTTTTTCAGCACGTAGTTACTGACGTCGGCAATTTGCCGATCGCTCAGTCGATCGGTAAATAATCCATCCGGGCCGAAAGCGGGCATTACCACATCTTTGCCATCAATCTGGCGATGTACGCCGTAGACAATGGTGGCAATCAGGTTATCGGCCTGCGGTGCGCCAGTGGCGGTGTTATGAAACAGCGAAGGATAGAAGTGATTGCCCGCACCATCCGCCTGATGGCAGTTAGCGCAAGAGCTGGCGTAAACCTGCCAGCCCGCATCAGGATTTTTAACCGCGCGCAGCGCCGCTTCATCTGTTGCAGGTTTGCCAAGCGCGTCGCGTGGCGAATGGGTGGCCTGAGTCACTGCGGGGATCTGCCGCAGATAAGCCACTATCGCCTTGATATCGTCATCAGATAGATGCTGTAAGCTGTGCTCGACAGCTTCCGCCATCGGACCTGCTGCCTGCGCTTTGCCTGCAACATGGCCCGTTTTGAGATATTGCGCGATCTGCGCATTGCTCCAGTTGCCAATGCCGGCTTGTTGATCGGGAGTGATATTCGGCGCATACCAACTGCCCAGGCTGCCACCGCTGAGGGCCTGAGCATTGTTTTGCCCCATCAGCGCGTTACGTGGCGTATGGCAGGTATCGCAGTGCGCCAATGCATTGACCAGATAATCACCGCGATTAACCACATCAGATTTATCTTTTGCCGGAATAAACGGCTTATTATCGGCAAACAGCATATTCCAGAAGAACATACTTGAACGAATATTAAACGGGAAAGGCAAATCCGTTGCTGGCGGTACATTATCGTCTGCTTTTACACCGTGCATAAAATAAACATACAGCGCATGCATATCGGCATCAGAAATTTTCGCATATGAGGTGTAAGGCATCGCCGGATAAAGATGTTGCCCCTGTTTATTAATGCCACTTCGCACGGCTTTAACAAAATCTTGTTCGCTATAATCGCCAATGCCGGCGGTTTTTGATGGCGTGATATTACTGGCAACAATATTCCCCAACGGCGAGGAGATAATATAGCCACCCGACATTTCCTTGCCCTGATTCGGTGCGGTGTGGCAAGCTCCACAGTCCGCAGCAATAGCCAGATACTTGCCTTTCGCAATAAGAGCTGCAGACTCAGCTGCATCTTCAGCGTGAGCTGAAAATGTGGCAGACATCAGAATGCTCAACGCGAAAGGCAGACAACACTGTCTCACCTTTCTTGCTTTCATTGTAATTACTTCCGGTAAATAATTATTAGTATGGTAAAAACAATAATGCACTTCTGTGGCAACCCACAGAAGTGCACATTATCAGACAACGTCAATTCACAAAATACAAACAGTGCTATAACAATTCATAATCATTGAAGATAATATTCTCGCCACTTGCGGCCGTTATATCGACTTTACCTGGCTCGGTTAAAAAGGCATCGCCGGGATGTACCCAAACTTCTTTTACCCGATTGGTATGAGTTTGATCGGCAATCAGTACCCGCCCTTCGGTGAAGAACACGCGCACGCCAGGCCCGTGTTGCGTATATTCGCCGGTACTGGCGCCAGGCTTGAGCGTGACCTTCCAGCCTCTCACGGTTTTCTTATCCAGCACCTGACTAAATCCGGCATTGGCAGGCCGGGAAGCCTTACCAAAATGTTGCGGGCCTGGGATGTTAATTTCGAACGCCACCTGATGATTGACGTTATTTCCGGTATTGGTGACCTTATCCGTATCCGATTTCCCTTGATGCTCACCGAATTTAACATTGCCGCTTTTCATTTCGGTCATGTTTACCGGCTTGTCGGGATACTCTATTTTGACCGGGCTACCCTCAATGTGCGTATTAACATAATCCAGATGCTGCTCATGAAATAGCGTCGATTGTCCGGGTTGAATTAATACGCGCATTACCGTGACGTATTTATTTTCCAGAATGACGTGGTGCAGCGGTTCCAGATCGGTGGCAACCCCTTTTTCAGCCGCTTGTGTCGTTAATCCTGCGCTTAACAGCGTCGAGCACAATAATGTGCTGAATAATGTTTTGCGAATAGTCGACATAAACACTCCTTTTCTTACGATTGAATTAAGTAGAGCAGAAATTTACTCAACGATAGTGACCCAATTAGCGCCCTTGCCGGTAGGGACGCGCTCAATTAATGTCAGTTTGCCAGTGGTTTGATCTATGGAATAGAGCGAAATTTGTGTCGACTTCTGACCCGATTCAATTAAATAGCGCCCGGAATTATCAATAGCAAATCCACGCGGCTGAGTTTCTGTTGGCGTGCTATTAATCAACGTCAATCGACCATCGATCGGTGATACATGAAACGCAGTAATATGACTGCTGGTGCGTTCGGTGGAATAAAGGAAACGTCCATTCGGCGTGATATGAATATCGGCTTGCCATAAACGCGGTTTGGCGGATTTTGGCAAATCATCATCGCCAGTCAGTGGTCGCGCTTCGCCACGCTGCATGTTGGCGGCAATGGCTGGATCGAGTGACGGTGTCGCTTCATGTTCCGTCAGGGTGCCATCTTTATTCAGCGTCAGGCGCGAGATGTTGCCGGCCATTTCGGTCAGCAAATAGAGATTCTGCTCACCCTTCTGGTCCCGCTGCGGTGCAAAGGTGAAATGACGCGGTCCGGTTGCCGACTCGCGTTGGATATTCACAAACGCTGGCGTGTTCGTCGTAACGGTTCCGCTGTGGCTATCGAAACGGTATTGCAGCAGTTGATCGGCACCCAGCAGCGGTACATAGAGAAACTGGTTGCTGGGATCGGTCTGAATGGAATGTGCACGTTTTCCGGTATGCACCACCTGCACCGGCGCACTCTCAACTTTACCATCCGCGGCAATGCGATTGATGCTAAACAGATCGCCGCCGTAAGAAGATGAAAGCAGGAATTTCCCGCTCTTATCCAGCGCGACATACGCCATCGCCTCTGGCAGCGGCGTATCCGCAAAATGCTGCAGTGAGCCGTCAGGTTGAATATGCCAGGCCGAAACATGGTAAGGCTTACTGCGAACGGAGACATAAAGTGTCTTGTTATCCTGCGATACCACCATCGGCATACTTTTCAGGCCGCTGGGGTATTCACCAATCGGTTTCAGCTGGCGCTGCGCCTTTTGCAGTTCGTAGGCCGTCACCGTGCCGCTGTCGCCGTTGGATACGTAGACAAAGGATTTCTCCTGCGCCAATACCGTTGATGCAAAAAGCATCATGCCTGCGGCTATTACCGTCTTTTTCATCTTGGATCTCGTTTTTGTAGGGAACAATGCGGGTGTTACCAGCGCGTATTAAAGTGTTCGCACAGCTCCAATACGGCTTGTTCTGGCAGCGCGGCGGGCTTATCCACGCAGTTCAGCCAAAGGCGCGCGGTTTCTTCCAGCTCTTCAAGGGCAAAGCTCACCGCTGAAACGGATTTACCCCACATTACCGGGCCAAGTCTCTCCAGCATCACGCCACGCACGTCATTGGCCAGTTCAGCCACCTGCGCAGCCACATCGGCATGGCCAGGGCGGCGATAGTCGATTAACGGAATCCGCCCGACTTTCATCACCTGATACGGCGTCAGCGGCGGTAAAATGCTGTCGCGCTGCCACACACCCGCTAATGTCAGTTGCACCAGATGCGTGGAATGGGTGTGCACCACGCCGTGCGCCTCCGGGTTGCGATCATAAATCTGACGATGTAACAGCAAAGTCTTTGATGGCTTATCGCCTGAAACCCATTCACCGGCGCGATTAACCTTGGCAATCCGGCCGGGCTCCAGATGTCCCAAACAAGCATCGGTTGGCGTAATCAGCCAGCCATCTTCCAGCCGAGCGCTGATGTTTCCCGCGGTGCCGGTGGTATAGCCGCGGTTAAACAGATCGGCTCCTACCTGGCAAATCTCTTCTCGCAAGACCTGTTCGTTTTGCATGTGGTTTCTCCTGTTATTGATTGGCGGTGGCAATGACGTTGGCATCAGATTTGGGGCTGATCGGTAAGGGCTCCAATTTGCCGAGCACAAACATAAAGGTCAGCGCACCCAGCACACAGATGCCGCCCGCGACCAGCAACGGCACCACAAATGAACCGTGGCTGAGGCTCAGCATTAAGCCGGTGAAGGAAGCCGTAACAATCCCGGCCAGGTTACCGGCAAAGTTCTGAATGCCGCCCAGCGTGGCCACATAATTACTGGCGGGCGCAACGTCGGCTGGCAGCGTCCAGATGTTGGCGGCGGTAAAGGCTAAACCGGCGTAAGTGATGGAGAACAACGTCAGGATCACCGTAATGCTGTCGGTGAATGCGGCGAAAGCAATCACGCTGGAAAGCAACATGCCGCTGATAAGACAAGTTTTACGCGCCGCCGTCAGGCTAAATCCTTTGCGGTACAGGGTATCCGACACAATCCCGCCAAGCAGACTTCCCGGAATCCCCATCAGCGCAGGGATCGCACCCAGCGTCCCTAACTCTTTCAGCGAGAAACCATGTGCCACAGTCAGATAAGTTGGGAACCAGGTCACAAAGAAATAGGTAGCGAAGTTCATGCAGAAGAAACCAATCATCATTCCCCACACGTTGCGATGGCGGAACAGTGACCACAGTTCTACTTTGGCATCGGCCTGCGTGGTGGGCAGAGCACGATCTTCCAGCAAATTTTGCCGCTCAGTTTCATCAAGGCCTTTCATCTCTTCAGGCTCACGATAGAAGACTAACCAGATCACCACCCAAATCAGTCCCAATGCGCCAGTCACGATGAACGACGTTTCCCAATCCCACACGCTGATCAGCCAGGCAACCAGCGGCAGCGCCAGCGCACTGCCAGCACGCGGACCGGCATCAAAGATCCCGCTGGCCGTTGCACGCTGTTTTTTCGGGAACCAGCTGTAAACCACTTTGACACAGCCCGGATTTCCCCCTGCTTCGCCCAGGCCTAATGCTAAGCGCGCCGCAAAAAGAGAAGTGAATCCTTTACCAAACGAGGTAAACACCGTAAACAACGACCACCAGCCGACGGCGATGGCCAGTCCGGCACGCGCACCAAGACGATCGAGTAGACGTCCGGCCGGAATTTGCATCAGCGCATAGGTCCAGAAGAAGGCGCCCAGAATCAGTCCCATGCTGGTGTCATCGAGGCCTAAATCTGCTTTGATGTGCGGTGCGGCGATCGCGAGGTTGATACGATCGATGTAATTGATTGCGATGGCGAAAAAGCAGAACACGATCATCAGCCAGCGAATTCGTGGATATCTGCGCATGGTGAATTCCTTTATGATTTATATAGGGTTAACGAGGTTCTGCGGCCGTAGAGCGGCTGCAGCCCGCGTTGGGGTTAAATTTGGGGGTGACAGTTCGCGAACCTGTTAAAAAAACGTGAGCGGGCACACCCAAACTGATAACATGATGTCAAAAGTAAGCGATTACAAAATTCAGTCAAGCCAAAAGTAAGCGCTTTCAAAATTGATTGTGAGTTGTCTGCAATTTTTGTGGGCAAGCTCACTCTTTCTGCAGGAGTGACTTGATGATTGAGAAGCAAAATGGATCTGGCCGCGTTTCACTGGATGATGTTGCGCGTCTCTCTGGCGTTTCAACGGCGACGGTTTCACGCGTATTGAACGGCAGCACCACGGTCAAAGCGTCACGCCGTGAAGCGGTGGAAAAGGCCTGCGAGGAGTTGGGATATGTGATTAACCGCGCCGCGCGCACCCTTGCCTCGCGACGCAGCATGACAATTGGCGCGGTGGTCCCCACGCTGGCGACAGAAACCTTTTCGCGTCCGCTGGCGGCGTTTCAGCAACTGATTCATGAAGCCGGCTACACGCTGCTATTGGCCAACTCCAACTTTGATCCGGAAACCGAGCTGAAAGAAGTCAATAAGCTGATTGAGTACGGTATCGATGGTTTGATGCTGGTGGGCAATACCCATCATCCAAAACTGTGGGAGCGCATCATTCAGCAGGATATCGCCTGCGTGCAGACCTTTTCGCAAGACAGCGAAAGACCTTGTGTCGGTTATGACAGCGAGGGTGCGGCTGAAACCCTGGCGCAGCATTTGCTGGGATTAGGGCATCAGCGCTTTGCGGTTATTGTCGGCACGCCGCCTTCGAACGATCGTATTTCAGAACGTCTGAACGGTACGCGCCGCGCCCTGCAGCAGTATGGATTGACGCTGCCGGATACGCATTTAATTGATAACGCCTTCACCATGAATGATGCGCGCAGAGCGGTGTTTCGTTTACTCGATGCGCCGCAGCCGCCCACCGCCATCATCTGCGGGAACGATCTGCTGGCGTTTGGTGCCATGCGCGCGGCGAGCGAGCGTTATCTGCGCATTCCGAATGATATCTCCATCGTGGGCTTCAACGACTATGAATACGCCGAGCATCTTGAGCATCCGCTGACCACCATGCGCGTGGATTTAGCCTCGATTGGTGAACACGCGGCGCACTATTTATTGAACACGCTGAATAACTTACCTGCGCAAACGCAGACGCAGATAAGTACCGAGTTGATTGTCCGGGGCAGCAGCGGCTCGGTGCCCCGTCAGGAACGCTAATCGCGCCTGTCCATGCCAAAACGGTTGAACACGTCCGTGACTGACGGCGTTTTCAGCCAGCCCAGAAATGCCTGCGCCCGTTCCGGTTGTTGGGCGTGGCTTAACACCGCAGCCGAGAGCGAAATCGCCTGCTGCGTTCCCGCTGGCAGCGGTCCAACAACATCAATGCCCTCCACCATCAGCAATTCGCTGATCTGCTGTACTGCCAGGTCAGCGTTGCCCTGCACCAGTTGCTCGGCGGTGAAACCAGCAGGAATCACCGTGCCACGCGCGCGCAGTTCCGTATCAATGTTGAGTTGTTTCAACAACTGCGAGAACCAGACACCGCTGGCTCCGGCTTCTGACCAGGCCACCGAACGCGCAGCCAACAAAGTCTGAATCAACGTTTCGCGATTGCTGATATCAGGCTGTGCAGCGCCCGCCCGCACCGCAATTCCGATGGGAGAATCGACCAGTTCGATGCGCGTGCCCGCTTCCGCCAAACCCGATTGTGTCAGGCGGTCTAGCGTCTCAACCGTAGCGATCACCACATCCGCTTCGGCGCCGGCGTTGAGCTCTTTTTCGATGATGGTGCTGGGATGCCAGCGTATCGCCAGCGGTATATCTGGATGTTGCGACTGCCATTGCGCAACCAGCGTGTTAAACGGCGCGCTCAGTGCGAGCGCACTATAAATCGTTAACGCCATGATTAATCCTCGCGTGCGAAAAAGGGTGCGCGACGCAGCAGCGCAGCATTAAGTTGCTCAGGCCGTGTCACGCCAATCAGCGCTAAATCACGATCGATTTCATCCCGCAGGATATGCATGGCATGTTCAACGCCCGCCTGAGCGCCAATCACCGCGCCATACAGGAATGGACGACCAAGAAACACGAAGTCCGCGCCCAGCGCCATCGCTTTCATCACATCGGTGCCGCGACGGATGCCGCTATCAATAATTACCTTCATATTGCCCTTCGCCGCCGCGATTTCAGCGAGCGTATGCAGCGGTGGCACCGTGTGGTCCAGCTGACGGCCGCCGTGGTTGGAGAGAATCACCGCATCGGCGCCAAGATCACGCGCGATGAAGGCATCATCCGGCGACATCAGCCCTTTAATTACCAGATTGCCTTTCCATTTTTTACGGATCGCTTCAACGTGCTTCCAGCTCAGTTTGTCGCGTGCATTGGTGTTACGCACTTTGCTCGACATCATTGGCGGGCCGCGTTCAGCATCGGTATTTTCGAAGTGCGGCGCACCATGACGCAGGAAGGTTTGCGCCACCGTGCCCAGCAGCCAGCGCGGACTCATGGCGCTTTGCCACATCACTTTCGGCGTGATTTTTATCGGCATGCTGAAGCCGCTGCGGGTATTGTGTTCACGATTACCCAGCATCGGCGTATCACCGGTCACCACCAGCGTTTTATAGCCTGCGTGTTCAACGCGATCAACTAATCGATCGATGCGCGGTTGATCGCCCGCCAGATAGGCCTGAAACCAGGCGTCCGGATTAGCGGCGATCACCTCTTCCAGCGGAATCAGCGATGAGGCGCTCAGGATCATCGGCACATTCATGGCCCGTGCGGCTTTCGCCAGCATTAAGTCCGCGCGATAGCTGACAAACGACGCGCCACCAAGCGGAGCCACACCGAAGGGATGCGCCCAGTCATGGCCCAATAAATTCACCCGCTGATCGCGGCCCGAAACATCGCGGAACATACGCGGTACAAAGACATATTGCTGATAAGCTTCATGCGCGGCAGCAAGTCCTCTGCCGGTTTCCACACCGCCTTTTACATATTGATAAATCATATTAGGTAACCGCTTACGCGCATGGCGTTCAAAATCTTCCAGCGCCAGCAAATCACGAAAATGGCGTGGCACCGTATTCGCAGGGCGCACCTGCGCTTCGGGTGTCACGTTAACGTTAATTGCGGTGGTTTCTCCACGAATGGTCATAGTGCGTTCTCAGGGTTAGCTAAAAGTAAGCGATTTCAAAATAGGCATTCAGACGAATGCATTCATTTCTATCCTGACAGATACGCAGTTTTTTTGTGTGACGAGCATCACCTTATGAAGACAAATGTAAGCCCTTACATTTTCATTTTGCCTCAGGTATGGTGTGCTGTAATTCACTTGTGTATCGCTAGTGTCGGAGAAAATGATGAGCCAACGCATAGTTTTACTGCATGCCACGCCGGTGGCGATGCCCCCTATTCAGGAAGCCTTTAACGATCTTTGGCCAGAGGCTGAAGTGGTGAATTTGCTGGATGATGGTTTGACGCTGGATCGCGCTAAAGAGGAACAGCTTTCGCGCCAGTTGATTGAGCGCTTTGTTGCTTTTGGCCGCTACGGCTATGCGATGAATGCGCAAGGAATTCTGGTGACCTGTTCAGCTTTTGGCCCGGCGATTGATGAACTCTCTGCGGCGTTGCCGGTGCCGGTGCTGAAACCGAATGAAGCGATGTTCGAGGCTGCGCTGCAGCAAGGCGAACGTATCGGCATGCTGGCGACCTTTGGTCCGTCATTAGTGACGATGTGCGATGAGTTTTATCACTATGCCGAACAGATTGGTTCATCCGCAACGCTGGAAAGCGTGCTGGTTCCGGATGCCATTGACCTGCTGCGTAAAGGTGACGTCGCCAGCCACAATCGTCTGGTCGCAGAGTTCGCGCCGCAGTTAAGTCACTGCGATGTAATTATGCTGGCTCACTTCTCCACCTCGCGCGCCGCCGACGCCGTGCGTGAAAAAGTCTCGATTCCGGTGTTAACGGCACCGCATGCCGCGGTAAAAAAAATGCAGTTAGCGATTGGAGGCTCATCATGCTGATTGGGGTCATCGCCGATGATTTTACCGGTGCCAGCGATATCGCCGTTACGCTGTCGAAAGGATTGCTGGGCGAAGGCGGATTGCGCACGACGCAATATCTTGGCATACCGCAACAGCCTGCCGAGGAACAGGTGGAAGCAGGCGTCATTGCTTTGAAATCACGCTCTTTGCCAGCACAGGAAGCCGTTCAACAATCGCTGGCTGCTTGTGAATGGCTGTTGCAGCAAGGCTGTGCGCAGATCGTGTTTAAATATTGCTCGACCTTCGACTCGACCGATGCCGGCAACATTGGTCCGGTACTCGACGCGCTGGCTCAGCGATTAGCGGCGCGCAATGTGATTGTCTGCCCGGCATTTCCCGCGATGGGCCGTACGCTTTATCAGGGCAATTTGTTTGTGCATGACCGTCCGCTGAATGAATCAGGCATGGAGCATCATCCTCTGACGCCAATGAAGGATGCGGACATCCGCCGTTTGCTGGCGCGCCAGGCGAAAACGCGCGTCAGCCACATTGGCTGGCAGCAAGTGGTGCGAGGCAGTGAAGCACTGCGCGAGATACTGCAAGACCAAACAGATGAGGAAACGCAATTGGTGGTGGTGGATGCCCTCAGCGATCACGATTTAACGCTGATCGGCATCGCCGCTGCAGGAGAGAAGTTGATCAGTGGTGGATCGGGCATCGCGCTTGCCCTGCCGCACAACTTTATCAGCGCCGGTAAAGCACAAGGTAATAACAGTAAGTTTCCTGCCATTA
The DNA here is from genome assembly GCF_028048155.1 of Pantoea leporis. Classification (NCBI taxonomy): domain Bacteria; kingdom Pseudomonadati; phylum Pseudomonadota; class Gammaproteobacteria; order Enterobacterales; family Erwiniaceae; genus Pantoea; species Pantoea leporis. The sequence goes on along the minus strand of NZ_JALMEU010000002.1, from coordinate 397,214 downwards.
AAGGTTCCAGCGCCATTTTAGTTGGCAGTTGTTCAGGTGCGACGCGCGGACAAATAGAGGAACACCAAAAACAGCATGCGGTGCTGGCCATTGAGATTGAGGATGTGATGGCGGAACGTATTGATGCTGACGATCTCGTGGATTTCATCCTCACCCATCAGGAACGTTGCCCGCTGATCTATTCCTCAGGCGATCCGGCAACGGTGAAGCAAGCACAGCAGCAGTTTGGCCAACACAACATCTCGCAGCGACTTGATCGCTTATTTGGCGATACGGCACGCAAGTTGGTGCTTGAAGCGGGCATTCAGCGTTTAGTGGTTGGCGGCGGAGAAACTTCGGGCGCGGTGGTCAGCGCGTTAAATTTGGGTTCGCTGCAGGTTGGAAGTGAAATCGATCCTGGCGTGCCCGCCCTGTTTGCTCAGGGCGAGCGGCCGCTGGCGCTGGCGCTTAAATCGGGGAATTTTGGTCGACGCGACTTCTTCTCGCATGCCCTTAACGTATTAGCCGGTTCTACGCATTAAATTGAAGACAACGTCGCGCTGACGTTGTCTTCTTCTCACTCTAACGGCCACCAAATTCCGGTAACACCCCAAACCAGCTCAACAGCCAGGCCAATATATTCATCGCGCCAAACACCAACAGTAAAACCACCGCCAGCGAACAGCGTTGCTGAGATTTCCATGCCAGCAGCGCGGGGATGATGACCGCCCACAAGGTGGCAAACAGTCCGGCAAAACCAATCGCGGCGACAAAGCCATTTGGCCACCAAATCGAGGCGAGTAACGGCGGCAGGAAAGTCAGGCTGGCGGTTTTCAGGCGTGAGACGGGTGAATTCGCGAATCCCAGACGATCGGCGATGAAATCAAACAGACCGGCGGTGACGCCAAGGAATGAGGCAATCACGGCGAAATGCGAGAAGATCGACATCATCAGCGCCAGCGCATTGACGTGCAGATGCGCACGCAGCGCCGCCATCAGCGCAGCGATATCGCCGCCCTGCTTCACAATCTCAGGAAACGCGGCGCGCGGTAGATTTCCCATGGTGCTGGTTAGCCAAAACAGATACAGCGCCAGCGACAGCAGCGTTCCCAACACCAAAGCCCGCGTGATGTTCTGCTTATTGCCGCCGTAATAGCTCACCAGACCGGTGATGTTGCCGTGGTAACCAAACGAAGCGAGACAAAACGGCAGCACGCCGAGTGCATAAGGCCAGTAACGTTCACCGGCTGCGGGTCCGCTTAGTAACGACGGCATGTTCACCTGTGTCAAAAGGCCGCCAAACAGCACGATTAACAGCAAAATTTTCGCCAGCACACAAAAGGTCATGAGGCGACTGACGCCGGTCGTACCGAGCCAAACGACGACGGCGACGCACAGCGTCAGCAACACCTTGGCTTCTGCGGTTGAGATGGGTAATCCCAGCTGACTGATTGAGTGCTGATAGACCGGGCCGCTGGCTGAAATATACGCGTATGTCAGGATGCCAAGGACGAATAAGATGCTGAGGCCGTTCAGCGCCGCCCAGCCGCGTCCAAGCAAATCTTTGGTTAAAGTGTCGTATCCAGCGCCCGGCGGATACGTGAGGCTGACGCGCATAAACAACAAGCCGGACAGCAACATGCCGCCCCAGCTGATCAGCAGTAACACCATCGCCCAGCCAAACCACGCGCCCGCCATCACCACCGGCAGCGTAAACATCCCTGCGCCCACCACGGTGCCGCAAATAATCATCGCGCCCCACCATACCGAAGGCTGGCGGCGGGACAATGTCATCTCCGTCATCACTTATTCCCTACAAAACATCTTAAAGGCGGCGATGATACACGGGAAAACGCTAAGAAGAGAGTGTGATACGCGATAATACGCGCGCCAGTTCAACCTGACGCGCGTTTAAGGAAGGGAAAGCAACTTAGTTATAAAACGCCGGTTTCGCTGGCATAGTGACCGGTACGATGTCTCCGGATTTTTGCGCCGCAACACAGGCATCGGCAGCAACCGCCGCAGCGAAGCCATCCCAAGCAGACGGGCCGGTCATCTCACCCGACAACACGTTATTGATGAAGTCCTGCAACTCCACGTCATAGGCATCGATGAAACGCTTTTTCCAGTCGGTAAGAATGCTGGTGGAGAGTTTGGCCGCGCTGCGCGTCTGTACCGACATCGGTTCAGGCAGGCGCGCAATGCCGCTTTCGCCGACCACTTCACATTGAATATCGTAGCCGTAAGCGCAGTTAACGAAGATTTCGACGTCGATGCGCACGCCTTTGGCGGTTTCCAGCAGCACGATTTGCGGATCTTTCAGATGCGAAGCGGCTTTACTGGTTGAGCGCGGGTAGATCACCTGCGCACTGACGTAATCATCTTTCAGCAACCAGCGCAGCACATCGAGCTCATGAATCAACGTATCGGTGATCGCCATATCAGTAGTGTAGGAATCGCCGACTTCGGGATTGCGATGCGCGCAGTGCAGCATCAGCGGTTCGCCGATGTCACCGTTATCAATCACCGCCTTCAGCGCGCGGTAGCCCGCGTCGTAAGGACGCATAAAGCCGACCTGCACTAGCTTCTTACCGGCGGCGATTTCCGCTTCCACGATGTTCATACAACCCTGCGCGGTGACCGCCAGCGGCTTTTCGCAGAAAACCGCCTTGCCGGCTTTGATCGCTGCCAGCACAAACTCTTCATGGGTTGGGCCCCACGAGGTGACCAGAATCGCCTGCACCTCTGGCGCGTTAATCAGATCATGTGCGTTGTCGTAAATCTCCGCCTGAATGCCGAGATCGTGGATGATCTGCTCGCAGTTGCTGCGATTGATGTCATTCAGCGCCACTACACGCGAATGTTGCAGTACTTGGCTACAACGACGAATGTGTTCGCGACCGATCGCGCCCGTGCCAATTACACCGATATTGAGCGTCATGGAAGTGTTCCTTAGTTATTCAGGTAAGAAATGCTGGAGTGGATTTCACGAGCAATTTGTTCTTCGCTCCAGTTACCCATCACCGACGAAAACGGTTCGAAAGCGTAAATGCCGCGATAGCCCATCTCTTCCAGACGCTGCACTTGTTGTTTCGATTTCAGCACATCGTCGGCGCTTAACATGATGCGCTCTTCGTCGGTTAACTGATGCGTTGGGCGCGCGTCGGTCACGCCGGACAAATGCACCAGCCCGATATTGTTGACGTCGACGCCGCCAGCAAAGTCTTGTTCAGCCCCTTCGTACAAATGATGGTGAAAGGTATCCAACACGATTTTGAACGGCGCGCCGGCTTGTTTGATCAGCTGCTGTGCCAGAGCCACTGAACGCAGCGAACTTTGCGGGAAACCGAGCGGCTCCACCAGACCGGCAATGCCATATTCGGCAAACAGTGGCGCCAGCGTTTTTAACGCATCGACGGTTTGCTGCTGGGAAATAACGGTGCCGTCATTCAGTGGGCAAAGGACTAACGCTTTCGCACCGGTGGCACGCGCGTCTTTTAATAAAGCGCGCGTTTTCTCCAGCACGTCATCGCTTAATTGGTTAAACGGATAAACCGCATTAATAGTTTCAATGGTAAAAGCATGCTGCGTCGCGAGATGGCGAACTTCTTCGCCTGTTAAATTATCGGTCACGCTACCACTTTTCATATCATTGCGGATTTCGACTTTATTTAACCCCAGCTTTTCAACCAGCGAGAAAAAACGCTCGAGACTAAGATTAGGCGCGATTTTACGATTAACGCAGAGTCGTTCATGGCTTATTTTGTAGGTCATGGTGTGTTCTATCCTGAAAGAGTAATATTTATTAGCTTCTGTTTTGTCATGTCGCGTCGATATCTTGCGATAGTAAGCGATGTTGTTTTGCTGCTCTGCCAGAACCTTGATTGATTTACATCAATGCAACATCATTTGTACAACTCATGGAAATAGTGCTCGACCTGTTCCAGGCTGCGTCCTTTGGTTTCCGGGATGGTGCGCAACACGAACATCGATCCCCCAATACCAATCACGGCAAAGGTTAAGAAGGCACCGGCCAGACCAAATGCCGCCAACAGCAACGGGAACGCCATGGAAATGGCGAAGTTGGCCATCCACAACGCAAATACCGCGCCGCCCATGCAAATACCGCGCATCCGCGCTGGAAAGATCTCGGAAAGTAATAGCCAGGTAACTGGCGACAACGCGCCTTGCTGGAAGCACAGAAACATCAGCATGCCCGCCAGCACCAGATAGGCGCGCAGCAGATTGACGTCGCCTGCCGGGTGATATTCCGGCATGAAGAAACACACCGCGGCGATAAAAAACAGGCACGCGGTGCAGCCCATCTGACCAACCAGTACCAGCGGACGACGGCCGATTTTGCCGATCATCCAGATACCGACCAGCGTCATCAGCACCGAAATCACGCCGTTGGCGATGGTGGCGAACAGCGCGGCATCGTTGCTCAAGCCGGTTGCCGTCAGCATGGTCGGCGCGTAATACATGATGGTGTTGACGCCGGTCAGTTGCTGAATCGCCGCAATACCGATACCGAGTAAAAACACTTTGCGCAGCCACGGCGTACGCAAATCGCGCAGGCGGCCTTTGCCCTGCTGCCGGTTCTCTTCGATGGTTTCTTCTATCTCTTCCAGCTCCCATTCGACGTCATCGGCCGCGCGGGTTTTTTCCAGTACTTTGCGTGCTTGCTGGCTATTACCGCGCATTACATGCCAGCGCGGGCTTTCCGGCATAAAGATCATGCCTAACCACAGCAATACTGCGGGCACAGTTGAGATAGCGATCATCCAGCGCCACGTGTGTTCTCCACCCCAGATTTCGTTGAAAGTGGCGTTGGAAACGTACGCCAGCAGCTGACCTGAAACAATCATCAGCTCCTGCAAGGTGACCAGTTGACCGCGCTTGTTCGCCGGGGCAATTTCCGCGATATACACCGGCACCGTGGCCGCTGCGCCACCGACGGCGATACCGAGGAACAGACGTGAAGCAATCATTGAGATGACATCCGGCGCGAAGGCCGAACCGATGGCGCCAAGGGCAAAAATAAAGGCCAGAGAAATGATGATCTTGCGGCGTCCCAGCGCGTCCGCGAAATGACCGGCGAGCAGCGCGCCAAAAGCTGCGCCAAACAGCAGTGAACTGGTGACTAACCCGGTGGTAAAGGGCGTGAGCTGTAGATCGTCACGCATAAAGAGTAAAGCGCCTGATACTACACCGGTATCGTAGCCGAACAGCAATCCACCCAGCGTGGCGACCAGCGCAATAATTTTAACAAATGGCTCGGTGCGCGTGGCGCTATTGGGGCCGGAAGCGGTGTTAGTGGATATATAAAGTTCTCTTTCCATAATACCTCCTGGTGAAAAAAATCAAGTAAATACGGCAGAACAAAACAGAGCACTCACGCTAGCGGTGTTTTTATTTCATGTTAATTTTTATTTGAAATTTGTTTTTCGAAGTGTGAGTTCAAGCATTTTGGGATTTTTATTTTGATGGATTCACATCAGGGTGATGTGTTTATTTAGGGAGGGCTTTAAGGGGAGAAATAAAAAAGATCGCCATGAGTGGCGTAATGCCATTCAATTAAGCGCCGTGTCACATCACTGCACCTTCCGAAGCGGCGCGCTTTATCGCGCAATGAATTGCGCCGCTACGGTATGTGCATAAATAAACCCCTTCACCTGCGGCGCGGCAGCGAAACCAGCAGCAAGCCAAACACAATCAGCACCACGCCGGCAAAGCTACTCCAGCGGAAGGTTTCGCCCAAAATCGGCAAGGAAATCGCGGCCAGCCACACCAATACATAACTCAAACTGAGCAGCGGGTAGAGCCGGTTAAGCGGCAAATGGCGCAGCGCCAGCATCCAGCACAGCATCGACAGCGCATACGCCCCGAGGCCCATCGCCAACAGCAGCAGCGGTTTCCAGTGCTGCACACTCAGCAATTCCCTTAATGGCGGGAAATCCAGCATCGCCAACCGCAGCACCAGTTGCGCCAGCGATACCAGCAACACGCTGCACAGCGCCAGCATCACGCCTTTCATAGATGACTTCCCATCAGCGCCACGCCAGCAACAATCGCCAGCGTGCCGATCCACTGCTGCACGCTGTAAGTTTCACGCCAGATCAGCCGCGCGGCGATCGCCACCAACACAAAGTTGAGACTCAACATCGGATAGGCCACGCTTACCGGCACCACGCGCAGCACCGCCAGCCACAGCAGCATGCCGATACCGAGCAGCAGGATGCTGAGCGCCAGCCAGGAAATCCCCTTTTTGATACCGAGATGGGCCGCCTGCTTTTGACACAGCTGGGCGGCACAGCTCAGCACGCTCACCAGTAAAATCAGCAGCAGATTCATGGTTTAGCATCATAGCCGTAGTAAACCAGCCGGCCCTGACGATAGACATCATCCGGTTCCGGCAGGTTTTTATCCGGCGTGCTGTCGCTGGCATTCAGCATCAAAACCAGCGAAACCTTGCCCAGCCGACGATGGACACGCAGCCAGTCGGCAAAGTTATCTGCATTAATATAATGTGACTTTGCATCTGGATAACTCAGGCCATATTGCAATTCGCCTTTGGCATCGTAGAAATTGATGTCGCTGCGCTGCAGTTCCCAGGCCACCGCCGATGCCACGCCAGGATTGTTTGCCAGCAGATAACGGCTATCCGCCAGCTGATCGTGTACCGCGCTAACAAAACTCTGTGGCTGCTTGGCATCGCGCACCTTGTCAGGAATGGCAAATCCCACCAGTAACGCCAGCGCCAGCGGACAGAGCGCGGCTAACTGCCAGCGACCCTTCTCCGGCTTGCGGCTCAGCCAGCCCATAACGGCCCAACCTATAAAGGAGAGCGCCGCACAGAGCACGCCCATCCCTTCATCGCCGCTATAAACCGGACGATGCGCAACGCCCCAGGGTGCCAGCACCACTAAAACCACAATGGTGATGACCAAACCGAACAGCAGATTGATCCAACCATTCACCTTTAGCGCTGTAACCACCTTTGTCGAAGCGCTGTGCGCGTAATGCGCCATCAGCAAGGCCAGCGGCGCGAAGCACGGTAAAATGTAGGTCGGCAGTTTGCCTTTAGCGATGCTGAAAAACAGCAGCGGTAACAGCACCCAGCTCAACAGATAAATCGAACCCGCTTGCTGGCTGCGCTGACGCCACGCACCAACCAGCGATCCCGGCAGCAGCGCCAGCCACGGCAAACAGCCTGCCAACAGCACCGGAATGTAATACCAGAATGGCGCTTTGTGCTGCGCGTCCGACTCGGCGAAACGCTGTATATGCTCGACCCAGAAGAAATAGTGCCAGAAATCGCCTTCCTGCTGATTGATCGCCAGCGCCCACGGCGAACTAAGCAAGGCGGCGACCACCATCGTCAGCGGTCCCCAACGCAGCAATTCGCCAAAGCGACGTTGCCAGATGGCCCAAGGCAGAATCGCCAGCACCGGTACCGCCAGCGCGAGAAAACCTTTGGTCATAAATCCCATCGCGCAGGCCGCACCCAGCAACACATATCCGATCAATCGTTGCCGCGTGCTACTGGCCTGCGACGCCAGCCAGTAACTGCACATTGCCGCGACCAGCCACAGCATCAGGATCGGATCGAGCACCGCGTAGGTTCCGACGCCGTACACCAGCAACGAGGTGAGAAAAATAATGCTGCCGCTCAGCGCGATTTTACGGCTGGCGAACATCTGCGTGCCGAGCCAATACACCAATACCGCGCTCAACGTGGTGCTGAAAATCGATCCGGCGCGCACGCCAAAGTTGGTGTGACCAAACAGCAACTGGCCGAGGTTATTGACCCAATAACCGGCAATCGGTTTCTCGAAGTAGCGCAGATCGAAGAAATGCGGCACCACCCAATTGCCGCTAAACAGCATTTCCCGGCTGATTTCGGCATAGCGGGTTTCGTCCGGCTGCCATAAGGCGCGGAACTCAATTGGCATCAGGTAAAACAGCGCGAAGAGCGCGATAAGTAACGCGGTTTTAGTGCCTGTACGCATCCGTGGTTCCTGTAAAATTAACGCTGGCAGCCTAGCCAGCCTTCACGTCCGGGAATATGCCCGCGTACGATATTGCCCTGTGGCAGCGTAGTGAGATCGTCGGGTAACAAGGCGCTGAGCGGACAGAACTGAATGTCTTGCTGCTCCGCACGCCTCAGCAGATCGGCGAATGCCTCAAGCCCGACAATCCCTTCCACTTCGGCATGAATGGTGTAAACCGGCGAACCGCTTGCGGTATGAATCTGCTTGAGGATGAAGTCATTAAAACCTTCCGCGCTCACCGATTGCCCAACCACTTCATCCCAGGTCGGCAAGGTCACCGGGATTTGTACCGTGCCGGGGCTGCCATCACTGAGAATCGGTATAAATGGACCGCTGCCGCGACAATCACTGTTGTAGCTGAAACCAAACTGCTGCTTGGCAGCCACCACGCGGCCATCAGCGCGCCAGCCCGCCACCGCTGAACAGGTGACATTGTCACCGATGATCGCTTCCAGCGCCTGTTTACCGCGCGCAATTTGCTCAACCAGTTTCTCTTGCGGCCACACGCCCGCCCAGGTTTGCCAGGCAAAGTGATCCCACGCATGCAAACCGACTTCATGATGATCGGCGGTGGCGCTGATGATCTCCTCCAGACCGCGACCAATCTGACGTCCCGGCCAGGCGGTGCCGGCCAGCAAAATATCCCAGCCGTAGAGTGTTGCGGCGCGCGACCGCAGCATTTTCCACAGGAAACGCGGTTTTAACAGGCGCCACAAGTGGCGCCCCATATTGTCCGGACCAACGCTGAAGAAAAAACTGGCCTGCAGCTGATGCAAACTGAATTGCTCCAGTAACGCCGGCACGCCAAGTTGGGTGCCGCGCCAGGTATCGACATCGACACGCAAACCGACTTTCTTCATGGTTTATCCTGTAGCTCAACGGTGCGCAGGAAGAAGTCCAGCGTGTTATCGATAGTGGTATCCATCTCTACGGTTGGTGTCCAGTCCAGCAGACGACGCGCGTTTTTGATCGACGGCTTACGGTGTTCCACGTCCTGATAACCTTTGCCGTAATAGCTGCTGCTCTCCACTTCACGGAAGCCGGCAAACGGCGGGAAGTTGCTGCGCAGCGGGTGACGTTCGAAACTCGCCAGCAGACGCTCGGCCAACTCTTTAATGCTGGCTTCGTTATCAGGGTTACCGATGTTGACGATCTGGCCGTCGCAGTTGTTCTGTTTGTTTTCGATGATACGGAACAGCGCTTCGATGCCGTCGCGAATATCGGTGAAGCAGCGCTTCTGTGCGCCGCCATCAATCAGCTTAATTGGTGAGCCTTCCACCAGATTGAGGATCAGCTGCGTGATAGCACGAGAACTGCCGATACGTGCGGCATTCAGATTATCGAGGCGCGGTCCCATCCAGTTAAACGGACGGAACAACGTAAAGCGCAGCCCTTCTTTCTCACCGTAAGCCCAAATTACACGGTCCAGCAGTTGCTTAGACACCGAATAGATCCAGCGCTGTTTATTGATCGGCCCAACCACCAGATTGGAGTGATCCTCATCGAAATGCTGATCGGTACACATGCCGTACACTTCGGAAGTCGATGGGAAAATGATGCGCTTTTTGTACTTCACGCAGTCACGAATGATTTTGAGGTTCTCTTCAAAGTCGAGTTCAAACACGCGCAGCGGATTGCGGGTGTACTCAATCGGCGTGGCGATGGCCACCAATGGCAACACCACGTCGCACTTCTTAATGTGATACTCGATCCATTCTGAGTGAATGCTGATGTCGCCTTCGACAAAGTGGAAGCGTGGCTGATCGAGGAAACGGCTGATGGCGTCAGAACCGATGTCTAAACCGTAGACTTCGAAGTTATCATCCTGCAGCAGACGCTCGGTGAGGTGGTTACCGATAAAACCGTTCACGCCGAGAATCAGCACGCGCGTGCGTCGTTTCACCGCCGCCACTGGCTGAGAATAGAGCAAGGCGCCCTTCACCATACCGAGGTTTTGCGCCAGCTGGCTGCCGTTCATAAACACGCCGTTATCGCTTTGACCGGTCACCACTTCCAGCGCGCCTTCAGCGCAGGCGATCAGGAATGGCTCAACAGAAAGCACGGTACCCGGTTTGGCCTGATGTTCAGTGCTGTGTACGCGACTTTTCCACACCACGAATTTCACCGTTCCGGCATAGGCGAACGCGCCGGGCCACGGATAGGTCACCGCGCGCACCAGATTATTGACCGTGTGCGCCGGTTGTTCCCATTTAATGCGGCCGTCTTCTGGCGTGCGGCGCCCCACAACCGTGGCTTCGCGCTCATTTTGTGGTGTGGTAACGATATCGCCGCGTTTCACCGCCGGTAATGCGCCTTCCAGCACCTGCGTTGCACAGGCAACCAGCTTGCGATGCAGCGTTAACGCGTTGTCCTGCTCGTCAATCGCCACGCGCTGTTGCGCCACGATGTCACCGGCATCGGCGCGCTTCACCATGCGGTGCAGCGTTACGCCGGTTTCGGTTTCGCCATTGACCAGCACCCAATTCAGCGGCGCGCGGCCACGGTATTTAGGCAGCAGCGAACCGTGCAGATTAAAGGCACCCAAACGCGCACAGCTGAGAATGCAGTCGTTTAACAAAGCGCGGTAATAGAAGGAGAAGATGTAATCCGGCGCCATGGTTTTAATGCGATCGACCCACAGCGGATGATTGACATCCTCCGGCGCATAGACCGGAATGCCCTGCTCAGCGGCTAAACGCGCAACGGAGTCGAAAAAGTGGCTTTCAGTTCCTGTGTCTGAGTGGGTGAAAATAGCGCTGATTTCATAGCCAGCGTTCAGAAGTGCAGAAATACCCGCACAGCCCATTTCGGCGTAGGCGAAGACGACAGTTTTCATTGCTCAATTTCCTGTACAGATGAGGCGTTTTGCTGTGGGTGAATCACACGTTGGATGAAGTAGCGCGGACGGGCGCGTACGTCGTTGTAAATGCGGCCGATGTATTCGCCGAGTAATCCCATACCGATGAACTGCGCGCCGATAAAAATAAACAGCACCGCGAACAGCAGGAACACGCCATCACCGGCCCATGCCGCGCCGAGGAACAGGCGCAGCACAATCAGAATCAGCGAGAAGGCAAAACCGGCCAGCGCAATCAAACTGCCGACGATGCTCAGCAAGCGCAGCGGCGTGGTGGTCAGGCAAGTGACCAGGTCATACATCAGGTTAATCAGCCGCATAAAGCTGTACTTTGAATCGCCAAATTCGCGCTCGGCGTGCGCCACCGGCAGCTCAATGGTGCGGCGCGCAAAGGTGTTGGCGAGGATGGGAATAAAGGTGCTGCGTTCGTGGCAGTTCAGCATCGCATCGACGATATGGCGGCGATAAGCGCGCAGCATGCAGCCGTAATCGCCCATCGCTTTGCCGGTGACGCGCTGAATCAGATGATTGATGGTGCGAGAGGCGCGACGGCGAAACCAGCTGTCCTGGCGGTTTTGACGCACGGTGCCCACCACGTCATAACCCTGCTTAGCCGCTTTCACCAGGTTCGGGATCTCTTCCGGCGGGTTTTGCAGATCGGCATCCAGCGTGATGATCAGGTCGCCGCTGACGTGGCTAAAGCCCGCCATGATCGCCGAATGCTGACCGTAATTACGGTTCAGCAACACGCCAACCACATGGCTGCCCGGCATATCGGCAGCATCCGCAATCATTTCGCCCGAGCGATCGCTGCTGCCGTCATCGACCAGCAGAATCTCGTACGCCAGATTTAATCCTGCGCAGGCTGCATCGGTGCGACGCACCAACTCCGGCAGGCTCTCCTCTTCGTTGTACACCGGGATTACCACGGAAACTTTGCGAATGGTTTTTTCTTCCAGCATGTCAAACTCCAGCGATATGACGTAATGCGCTAATCACGCGCGTGACATCTTCATCGCGCATATCAGGGAACAACGGGATTGAGCAGATGCGATCGCTATTCCATTCGGTGTGCGGCAACGAGAGTTGCGGATAGCGTTCGCGGTAATATTTGTGGGTGTGCGCGGCACGGAAATGCAGCCCGGTGCCGATATCCTGCGCTTTCAAGGTTTCCATAAGCGCATCACGGCTGATGCCGCACTGCGCCTCATCAACGCGAATAATGAACAGATGCCACGCGTGTTGATGTGGCCATTCTGGCTGCGCCAGCGGCAGAAACGGCGTATTCGCCAGTTCAGTGAGATAGCGCTGCGCAATCGCCGCGCGGCGCTGATTGATGGCGGGCAACTTTTTCAGCTGCACCAAAGCAATTGCGGCGCTGATATCTGGGAGGTTGTATTTGAAACCCGGCATGATCACTTCGGCCTGCGGCTTGCGGCCGTGCGTGTGGCGATCGTACGCATCGACGCCGAGTCCGTGGAATTTCAGACTGCGCATGCGGTCGGCCAACGCCGCATCATCGGTGACAATCAAGCCACCTTCGGCGCAGGTCATGTTTTTGATGGCGTGGAAGGAGAAGATCGCCGTGCCCTGCTGGCCAACGTGCTTTTCTTTGTAATAACAGCCTGCGGCGTGCGCCGCATCTTCAATCACCGGAATGCCATGGCGCTCACCAATAGCGCGAATGGCATCTATATCGGCGGGCGCGCCAGCGTAATGCACCGGAATGATGGCGCGCGTACGCGGCGTGATCGCCGCTTCAATCAGCTCCGGCGTTACCATCAAGGTGTCGCGATCGATATCGATCATCACCGGCGTCGCACCCAGCAGCGTGATGATGTTGATGGTGGAAACCCAGGTTAGCGAAGGCGTGATCACCTCATCGCCGGGCTGGATGCCCAGCGCCAGCAGCGTGACGTGCATCCCCGCCGTGGCGGAGCTGACAGCAATCGCATGCTGATTGCCAGTGAGCTGGCAAAAAGCCTCTTCCAGTTCGGCATTTTTCGGGCCGGTGGTGATCCAACCCGACTCAAACACCGATTTAACGGCGGCTAACTCTTCTTCACCCAACGAGGGCCGTGAGAATGGTAGAAAATTCATTATGTTACCTTGGAATTAAGCACTATTTAACGGCCATTTATTCCAAAATACGCGGGTTAACTTAACGCAACATTAAATGAGAAGGGTACTAAGTCGGCTTTTTCTGACACGTTGAGGATTGGTAGAGGAAGGGTCAAATTTGCCGGTTTATCATCATGAACCAGCACACTTCTTAAGGTTAAATTAAGGTTTTGACCCTATACTAAGTCAGGATATGTCTTATAACGTCTGGAGGATAATGCGATGAGTACGGCTACTGACAGACTTTCTCAGGCAGCGCTGCGCCGCCACCATATTGGGGTGAAAACCAAAGGATTGCGCTATCGCGGCGATCTATATGTGTTCCGCTATAACGCCGGCCACTACGATGTGTTCCTTAATAACGACCGCGTAATGTCATTGAATACCAGCAATGTGCAGGAAGCGATTCAGTTGTTCAAGCAGCAAGCTTAATCTTCTCCTCTCCATTTCTGGAGCCCGCTCTGCAATCCCGATGTATGCCGCTGTAACGCCCTTTTACCTCTCGCACCTATCCTCGCTTCGGCGTAAAGTCCTGGCAACGACAAGCCTGGATGGCGCGAGGTATGAGTAATGGAATACGTATATGGCTTAATTAGTGGCCTATTAGGATTGGCCGTAGGCAGCTTTCTTAACGTGGTGATCTCGCGGTTGCCATTGCAAATAGTGCACCCGAACACTCCGCTAAATGTGTGTTGTCCGCCCTCTCACTGCCCCCAATGCACCATCGCGCTGCGCTGGCGCGACAACATTCCGCTCATAAGTTGGTTACTGTTACGCGGTAAATGCCGTTATTGCCATTGTAAAATCAGCGGGCGTTATCCACAGGTGGAGATAATTACCGCGCTTCTGACGCTGCTGCTTATCTGGCTGATGCCAGTCAATATGCAATTGCTGGGCGCGCTCATATTGTTCTGGGCGTTAACGGTATTAGCCTTTATTGACCTCGAACATCTGCTTTTACCGGATGTGATTACGCTGCCCTTGCTGTGGATTGCGCTGCTGTTTAAAGCGATGGGATGGCTACCCGGCTCATTACAAGAAGCGGTATGGGGATCCATAGCGGGATATTGCTTGTTGTGGGCGCTATCAATTTTATATCAATGGATTAGAGGGATTGAGGGATTAGGGATGGGCGATGCAAAACTGCTGGCGGCAATCGGCGCCTGGTTGGGCTGGTCGCTTTTACCCTGGGTGCTTTTATTGGCTTCGGGCGGCGCTATTTTATGTGTTTTGATTTCCAGAGTTAGCGGGCAGCGCGAGCTCAATCACGTCATCGCCTTTGGTCCGTGGATCGCCTTAGCGGCTATAAGTCTCTTTATTCATTCGATTATTTTTTAACCACCCCAACTGCGGTGCGAAATTAAGTGGCCAATTTCTGGCCAACGCTCTGATTCATATATGGAAAGAGTAAACAAATCTAAACAAAATTAATCATTGTGATGTAGGTCAAAAGGCTCTATATTGGCCGCGTTTTTTCACAGCTGTTACTTTTTTGTTCAATTAGTCAATTGGCGAGCCTTACGTGCCCCGGTTGAAGGAGAGATATGATGACGGATAAAGTCCGTATTGATAGTTTTGGTGCCAATGCATTCAACGGAAATAACGACGCATTCTTAGCCCGTCAGGCTGAGTTTGAATCTAACGTTAGGAGTTACCCGCGCAAACTGCCTTTAGCTATCGCTAAAGCCCATGGCGTGTGGATCACAGATGTTGAGAATAAACAATATCTTGACTGTCTGGCTGGCGCAGGGACGCTGGCACTGGGTCACAATCATCCTGATGTTCTCCAGAGCATTCAAAATGTCATTACCAGCGGCTTGCCGTTACATACTCTTGATCTGACTACTCCACTGAAAGATCAGTTCTCTGAGTCTCTGCTCTCGCTGCTGCCAGGCCAGGGTAAAGATTATTGCCTGCAGTTCACCGGCCCTTCTGGTGCCGATGCGGTTGAAGCCGCACTGAAACTGGCGAAGAAAGCCACTGGCCGTAGCGGCGTGATCAGCTTCTCTGGCGGTTATCACGGTATGACGCACGGCGCGCTGTCCGTCACCGGTAACCTGGCACCGAAAGAAGCGGTAGATGGCATGATGCCAGAAGTGCAGTTCATGCCTTATCCGCATCAGTATCGTTGCCCGCTGGGTATCGGTGGTGAAGCTGGCGTGAAAGCGCTGACCTATTATTTCGACAACCTGATCAACGACGTGGAAAGCGGCGTGCGTAAGCCTGCAGCAGTAATCCTCGAAGCCGTTCAGGGCGAAGGCGGCGTGAACCCAGCTCCCGCTGAGTGGCTGCAGCGCATCCGTAAAGTGACGCAGGAACACGGCATTCTGTTGATCCTCGACGAAGTTCAGGCTGGCTTTGCCCGTACCGGCAAATTCTTCGCCTTCGAACACGCCGGCATCGAGCCAGACATCATCGTGATGTCTAAAGCTGTGGGCGGCGGTCTGCCACTGGCTGTGCTGGGCATCAAAAAGCAGTTCGACGTTTGGTCACCGGGTCATCACACCGGCACCTTCCGTGGCAACCAGCTGGCGATGGCTACCGGCCTGACCACGCTGAAAATCCTCAAAGAACAGGATATTGCAGGCAAAGTGGCCGCGCAGGGTGAATGGCTGAAACAGCAGCTGGCCGCGATGCAGAAACGCTTCCCGGTAATTGGTCACGTTCGTGGTCTCGGCATGATGATCGGTATTGAGATCGTTAAACCGAACGAAGCGGCCGATCACATGGGCAGCTTCCCGGCTGACGGCGAACTCTCTGCGCTGCTGCAGAAGAAGTGCTTCGAAGCAGGTCTGATTCTGGAGCGCGGTGGCCGCCATGGCGCAGTTCTGCGTCTGCTGCCTTCACTGCTGATCACCAACGATGAGCTGGCGATTTTCCTGGATAAATTTGAGCAGGCGCTGATTGGCGCTGGCGTCAAACCTGTTTGATTGGAAGAGTAAATGTCTGAAGTAAACCCGATTCTGGCCGCCTCTGCACAGAGCATTGAGGCGTACCAGCAGGCGATTGCCCAGAGCAGCGCCGCGGTTGTGCAGTGGCTGCAACAGCCTGAGATGTATCAAGGCAAAAGCGTTGCCGAACTGCGCGAGCGTATCACGCTCGACTTCAATCCAAACGGCCTGGGTAACCAGGCCGCGATTGAACGCGCGATTGAATATTTCCTGAAAGACAGTCTTTCAGTGCATCACCCGCAATGTGTAGCGCATCTGCACTGCCCGAGTCTGGTGGTAAGTCAGGCGGCAGAAGTCCTGATCAACGCCACCAATCAGAGTATGGATTCGTGGGATCAGAGCCCTTCTGCCACCATCTTTGAGATCAAACTGATCGAATGGCTGCGTGCGCAAGTGGGTTACCCGGCTGGCGACGCCGGTGTGTTCACCAGCGGCGGCACCCAGAGCAACCTGATGGGTCTGATGCTGGCACGCGACGCCTTCTATCAGCGTCAGGGTCACTCGGTGCAGCAGCACGGGATCATTGGTGATCTGCGTAAGATCAAAGTGCTGTGTTCTGAAAACGCGCACTTCTCCGTACAGAAGAACATGGCGCTGCTTGGACACGGCTATCAGTCTGTGGTGCAGGTGAAGTCTGATGAGTTCGCCCGTATGGACGTGTCAGACCTTAAAGCCAAACTGGCGCAGGCCGACGCTAACGGCGAACAGATCCTGGCGATCGTGGCGACCGCCGGTACCACCGATGCCGGTGCTATCGATCCGCTGCGTGAAATTGCCGGCATTGCTGCCGAGCGCAACATTTGGGTACACGTTGATGCAGCATGGGGCGGCGCGCTGCTGCTGTCCGAGAAGTATCGCGACTACCTCGATGGCCTGGAGCGGGTGGATTCCGTCACTTTGGACTTCCATAAACAGTATTTCCAGACCATCAGCTGCGGCGCGTTCCTGCTGAAAGATGAGCGTCATTACGAGCTGATGCGCTATCAGGCGGCTTACCTGAACTCTGAGTTTGACGAAGAGGCCGGCGTACCGAATCTGGTATCCAAATCCCTGCAGACCACGCGTCGTTTCGATGCGCTGAAGCTGTGGATGGGTCTGGAAGCGCTGGGTCAGAAACAGTATGCGGCGATCATCGATCACGGTGTGACGCTGGCGCAGGAAGTGGCGAAGTTTGTTACCTCTGAACCACGCCTCGAGCTGGTGATGCAGCCTCAGCTGGCGAGCGTACTGTTCCGCTATCGTCCAGAGCAACTGACCGATACTGCTCAGATTGCGCTGTTCAACCAGCGTATTGGCGATGCGCTGCTGGATTCAGGCCGCGCCAACGTAGGTGTGACCGAGAATCAGGGCGTAACCTGCCTGAAGCTGACCTTGCTGAACCCAACCGTGACGCTGGAAGATGTTAAAGTCCTGCTGGCGCTGGTTGAGAAAACCGCGAATCAGCTGCTGAACGCATAATTACCTGTGATGTGAATAAGCCGATAACTGGCAACGGTTATCGGCTTTTTTTCGCTTCTGCACCTGAATTCAGTTCGCGCACATAATCCAGAAACGCCTGTAGCGGCGCCGGAATCAACCGGCGATCGTTGTAATAGAGCCAAAGGCCAGAGAAGCTTTGCCACCAATCCGGCAGAATCGGCTGCAGGCTGCCATCATTCAGCGCCGGTCTGATCCAATCCTCAAATAAGTAGACCATGCCGCAGCCAGCGATTGCCGCTTCTACCGTCAAGTCCATCGCCGCGCCGATACTGCAAATCAGCGGACCTTTCGGCTGCAAGCGCACGGTTTCCTCGCCGCAGGTAAATTCCCATTCGGCAATCACGCCAGTCGCATAGCGTCCGTGTAAACAGCGATGCTGCACTAAGTCGCGCGGATGCTGTGGTTTACCGAACTGCGCCAGATACGCGGGTGATGCCGCCAGGGCAAAGCGCTGGGTGCGCGGACCGATTGGCAGTGCCACCATGTCTTGCTCCAGATGATTGTCGTAACGAATGCCGGCATCACAACTATCGCGGAACACATCCTGCACATTACTTTCCGCCACCACTTCCAGCTGGATATCGGGATAGCGCTTGAGAAATCCCGGTACAATCGCCGGTAACACGATGCGCGCGGCACTCACCGGCACGTTTAAGCGCAAGGTGCCGCCCGGCGTATCGCGGAACGTATTCAACGCATCCAGCGCCGCATCCACTTCGTTCATCGCCGGAAGCAGGCGCGACATCAGCGCCCTGCCAGCTTCAGTTAATGCCACGCTGCGCGTGGTGCGATTGAACAGCCGTACGCCGAGCTGCTCTTCGGCACGCCGCACCGCATCACTCAAGCGCGACGGATTACTGCCGGTCATGCGCGCCGCCTCGCGAAACCCGCCTGCTTTGGCCACCGCCACCACCGCGTGCAGCAAGGCGATATCCAATGTCATTGTTCGCTACCTCGTACACTGTGTCCCAATTTGTACGGATAGTTGCACAGCGTTTTGGCGATTACAATCTAACCACACACTGACGAAGGAGCTTTCCATGTCTCATCCAGCATTGACTTACACCCTTGGCGACCGCCAGGTTGCACGACTCGGTTACGGTGCCATGCAGTTAGCCGGTCCCGGCGTGTTTGGTCCGCCGAAAGATGAAGCGCGTGCTTTACAGGTGCTGCGCGATGCGGTCGCAGCAGGCGTGAATCACATTGATACCAGCGACTTCTACGGTCCGCATATCACCAATCAGCTGATCAAAAAAGCGTTACACCCTTACGCCGACGATCTGGTTATCGTCACCAAAGTAGGCGCGCGCCGCAACGATAAAGGCGGCTGGTTACCGGCATTCACGCCAGAAGCGCTAACGCAAGCGGTGGAAGATAACCTGCGCAATCTAGGGCTTGATGTGATGGAAGTGGTGAATCTGCGTTCGATGCTGGACGTGCACGGACCGAAAGAGGGTTCGCTGGAGCCGCAGGTTGAAGCGATGATCAAGCTAAAAGAGCGCGGGCTGGTTCGACACATTGGTCTGAGCAACGTGACGGCTAAACAGGTGGCCGATGCCCAGGCGATGACGCCGATCGCCTGCGTGCAAAATCTCTATAATCTGGCCAATCGTCAGGATGAGGCGCTGCTCGACCAACTGGCAGCGCAAGGCATTCCTTATGTGCCGTTTTTCCCACTCGGCGGATTTTCACCGCTGCAATCGGATCAGCTGAGCGAGGTAGCGATTGAGCTCAATGCTACGCCGCTGCAGGTGGCGCTGGCGTGGCTGCTGCAGCGTTCGCCTAATATTCTGCTGATTCCGGGCACGTCATCGCCGGAGCACCTGAAGCAGAACCTGGCGAGTAGCGAAGTGAAACTTACGCCAGAAATTGTGCAGCGGCTAAACACCATCGGCCAGCGATAGAGCACCCTTCGTAGCGGCGCCATTTATTGCGCGTGTTTTGCACATATACATTGCGCAACAAATTGCGCCGCTACGGATTATTCACTGTTTAAATGATTTTTGCCTCGGCCAGACAACCTTTGAGAATACCAAACGCATCCTGACACTGCCGCTCATCGACGCAGGCAAAACCCAACAGCAAGCCGCGCCGCTCCTGCGGATGCATATAATATTGCGACAACGGCCGCACCTTCACGCCGCGCCGTAGCGCCAGTGCGGCGACCGCCACATCGTCGCAGCCGGTTGGCAGATTCATTACCAGGTGCAATCCCGCCTCATGATTCACTACCGGCAGAAAATCGGCGCCCACATAACGCTCAATCAGGCTCACCATAAAGCGCCGCCGCTGGCTGTAAAGTTTACGCATGCGGCGAATGTGCGACATGTAATGCCCTTTTTGGATGAACTCTGCCAGCGCGCGCTGCACCAGCAAATGCCCGCCGCGATAGAGTTCCGCCGCCGCCACACGCAGCGGCTGCGCCAGCGCTTTTGGCACTACCAAATAACCGAGACGCAGCGCCGGATAGAGTGTCTTGCTAAAAGTGCCCATATAAATCACCGGCGCATCCGGCTCAAAGCCTTGCAACGACGGGAACGGCTGGCCGGAAAAGCGAAACTCGCTGTCGTAATCATCTTCCACCAGCCATGTTTTGTGTTTGCGCGCCAGATCGAGCAGCTGCTTGCGTCGCTCCAGGCTGAGATGCACGCCCAGCGGATATTGATGTGACGGTGTCACGAAAATCATCTTCGGTGCGCGACTGCGCGGCGGCAAATCGGGGATCAATCCCTGCTCATCCACCGCAATGGCATTGATTTTCAGTCCGTTGATGCGTAGCAGATTGCGCGTCCCCCAATAACCAGGCTCTTCGATCCACACCTGATCGCCGGGATCGCACAACACGCGCGAAACCAAATCCACCGCCTGATGAATCCCTTCAGTGATGATGATTTGGTCGGCATCGGCGCGTACCGAACGCGCCACACTCAGGTACTCCGCCAGAGCAGCACGCAGCTGTGCACAGCCGCCGTTGCTGCTGTAGATCAGCCGTTCGATATCCGGTTCACGGTTCAGACGCGCCTGAATCTGGCTGAAGAGTTTATGCGGGAACTGCGTGACATCCGGCGCGCCAGGCACAAAAGCGCCCCACTGATATGGCGAGGCATTGGCATGGCCGAGCAGCGAAGCGCCGCGTTTGGAAATCGCCGCCGGTTTCGCGGTTAACGTTTCGATCGGCGCCACGTTGCGCGGCGTGTTCAGCGATCCCTCCGGCAAATTTTCTGCAATCCATGTTCCGCTGCCGGTACGCGCCGTGACGTAGCCTTGTGCCATCAAATTCTCATACACGTTCAACACCGTGTTGCGCGACACCGACAGCTCGCGCGCCAAATCGCGCGTGGCGGGCAAGCGCGTGGCGCGCGGAAAAATGCCTTCTGCAATAGCGGCTTGCATACAGCTCAGCAAACGCTGCTGCAACGTCCCTTCCGGCATAAACTGCATGCGCTCTAATACATGATCGGCGTACAAACTTCGCAATTGGCTCCCCTCTTTTCACTGAAAGTGGCTCTGGCAAGATTACTCAGCGCAGGCATAAATAAGCGTGTTTGTCGTGATTTGTAAAGACGCTTATCGCTAAGGAAAGGTTATGGAAGGTAAAAACAGCCAGTTGCAGCAACGTAAAGATGATGCCCTGCCACGCGGCACCGGCAATCTTTGTCAGTGGTACGTAGAGCACGCGGAGAACGCCACGCTGCGCGATGGTGAAGGCAACAGCTGGATCGACTTCGCTGGCGGCATCGCGGTGCTGAACACCGGGCATCGCCATCCGCGCATCGTGCAGGCGATTGCCGATCAGTTAGAGAAATTTACCCATACCGCATTCCAGGTAACGCCGTATGAGAGCTATGTGGCGCTGGCGGAACGCCTCAATCGCGTGGTGCCGATTGCCGGTAAAGCCAAAACCGCGTTCTTCTCCACCGGCGCTGAAGCGGTAGAAAACGCGGTAAAAGTGGCGCGTGCGGCGACGCGTCGTCACGGCATCATCACCTTCGGCAACGCCTTCCACGGTCGTACTTTTATGACCATGGCGATGACCGGCAAAGTGGCCCCTTACAAACGCGACTTCGGTCCGATGCCCGCGTCGGTGTGGCACGCGCGCTACCCCAACAGCGTCACCGGCATCAGCGTTGATGATGCGCTGGCCAGCTTGCAGGATATTTTCGCGCAGGACATCGCGCCACAGGATGTTGCGGCCATCGTGCTGGAGCCAATTCAGGGCGAAGGCGGCTTCCACGTCGCGCCGCCTGAATTCTTCAACCGCCTGCGGTCGCTGGCCGATGAGCACGGCATTCTGCTGATTGCCGATGAAGTACAAACCGGCTTTGCCCGCACCGGCAAATTGTTCGCGATGGATCACTATACGGTGAAACCGGATCTCATCACCATGGCGAAAAGCCTCGCGGGCGGCATGCCGTTATCGGCGGTCAGCGGCCGGGCCGAGATTATGGATGCGCCGGGTCCAGGCGGCTTGGGTGGCACCTACGCTGGCAATCCGCTGGCGATTGCCGCGGCGCATGCGGTGCTGGACGTGATCGCCGACGAGAAGCTGTGCGAACGTGCTCAACAACTCGGTGCGCAGTTAACCGACTTCCTGCACAGCGCACGCAGCCAGTATTCCTCCATCACCGACATTCGCGGCCTTGGCTCGATGATTGCGGTGGAGTTCGCCAGCGCGCAAACCGCGCAAACCATCCAGCAACAAGCGATGGCGCGTGGGCTGCTGCTGCTTACTTGTGGCCCGCAGGGCAATGTCATCCGCTTCCTCTATCCGCTCACCATTCCTGATGCGCAGTTCGGCCAGGCGCTGGAGATCCTCAGCAGCGTGCTGAGTCAACACGCCGATTCGTAACAATCTACCCAGCTCGCGCGGCGGGCTGGGCTTCTCACCTGTTGTAACCCGGCTGCGCGTCGCGCGGCCCGAGAGACGCTTTGGAGAAATATTGATGAGTTCACAGAATGCCGATGTACTGGCGCAAGGCCTGAAGCCGCGTCATGTGCGGATGTTATCAATTGGTGGCGTGATTGGTGCCGGATTATTTGTTGGCTCTGGCCATGCGATCGCCGAAGCCGGCCCGGCGGTACTGCTAGCCTACATCGCCGCGGGCGCGTTGGTGGTGCTGATTATGCGCATGCTGGCCGAAATGGCGGTGGCATCACCGGATTCCGGCTCTTTCTCCACCTACGCCGACAAATCGCTGGGCCGCTGGGCCGGTTTCACCATCGGCTGGCTGTACTGGTGGTTCTGGGTGTTAGTGATCCCGCTGGAAGCCAACGCCGCTGGCACCATCCTGCATTCGTGGTTTCCACAAGTTCCGGTATGGGAATACACGCTGGCGATCACCACGTTCCTGACCATCAGCAACCTATTCAGCGTCAAAAACTATGGCGAGTTTGAATTCTGGTTCGCCCTGCTGAAAGTGGTGGCGATTGTCGCATTTCTCTGCGCGGGTAGCTTAGCGGTGTTTGGTTTGATGCCGGGCAGCAGCACGCAGGGGATCTCACATCTGTATGACACGCAAGGCTTTATGCCTAACGGCATCGGCGCGGTGCTGGCGGCAATCCTCACGACCATGTTCTCTTTTATGGGTACCGAGATTGTCACCATTGCCGCCGCCGAATCGCGCGAGCCGAAGAAACAAATTACGCAGGCCACCAACTCGGTGATCTGGCGCATCGCGCTGTTCTATCTGCTGTCGATCTTCATCGTGGTGGCGCTGGTGCCGTGGAATACGCCGTCGCTGATGAAAGCAGGTTCTTACCAGACGGCGATGCAGATGATGAACGTGCCTTACGCTAAGCAGATTGTTGATGTGGTGGTGTTGATTGCGGTGTGTAGCTGTCTCAACTCTGCGCTGTATACCGCATCGCGCATGATCTATTCGCTTTCACGTCGTGAAGATGCGCCTGCCGTCGCGTCGCGCACCACCCGCAGCGGCACGCCGTGGGTAGCGGTGTTGCTCTCCACGGCGGCGGCCTTCCTCGCGGTGATCGCTAACTATCTGGCGCCGAGCGCAGTATTTGAGTTCCTGCTCGCCAGTTCCGGCGCCATCGCGTTGCTGGTGTATCTGGTGATCGCCGCGTCTCATCTGGTGCTGCGTAAAAAGCGCGAAGCGCGCGGTGAAATCCTCAGCTATCGCATGTGGCTGTTCCCTGGCCTGACGTGGGCGACGATGGTGTTCATCGTTGGCGTGTTGGTTGCCATGCTTTTCAACCAACAACACCGTCCAGAGATTATCGCCACCGGCCTGTTGACGCTGGGTGTCGTCGCCGCCAGCCGTATTGTGCATCGCAAACGCGTGGCGCGGAAAAACGAGGAGATGGTGGCGTTACGTTCGTAACGCATGACTTCCAGGCAAGGATGCCGCGGAACTTAGTCGTACTGCACGTCGATGCTGATGGCTTCTTCCTGCACGTTCAGGTTTATCGCGCATTTACGCCACACCGGCAGACCGTTGGTCATATTGTTATCCACGAAGTACTGCTGAAAATCTTTCAGCGCCTCCGAGAGATCGCCTATCGCGCGCGCATCGGGTTCAAACCAATCCGGTTCACCGTTTTCATCGATGTAATCGAACTGAAACTGCCCGCCATCATCGTCCGCAAACAGTTCAGCCTGAACGATCAATTCCCGCGCACCTTGCGGGCCACAGCTAAAGATGATCTGGCCGATACGGCGATAAAGGTCTTCGTATTGCATAGGTTTTGGGTTCCTCAAATAAATTTACTGCGTGCAATTCATTGCGACGCTACAAAATCCCGTACTTATCAGTAGCGGCGCGATTCATCGTGCAAACCATGACACCATTATTGACTTTAGTTCGCATGATAAGAGAATGAGGCTCTTCGAACAGAAAGTTGCAAAAAAGGGAGTTTATCATAGCCTGTTCACATCGTTTTCCCTGGGTTAACACCTATAAAAAATCCGCTGCGCTGGTCGCCATTGCTGTCGCCCTCTCACTGGCCAGTTGCTCCTCGCCACCACCGAAATCACTGGTCACGCCGTTGCCGACGGTCACCAAACCGCCAATGCCGACTAAACCAGCGCTGAGCAAAGAACCGGTACGCGGCGTGTGGCTAACCACCGTTTCACGCCTCGACTGGCCGCCAATCAATTCAGTGAATGCCAGCCCGGCCAACCGCATCCACCAGCAGCAACAGGCGTTGACCGATAAGCTAGATAAACTGAAAAGCCTCGGCATCAATACGGTATTTTTCCAGGTAAAACCGGATGGCACCGCGCTGTGGCGCTCCAGCATCTTGCCGTGGTCAGATATGCTCACCGGCAGGATTGGTGAAGATCCCGGCTACGATCCGCTGAAATTTATGCTGGATGAGGCGCACAAACGCGGCATGAAGGTGCACGCGTGGTTCAACCCATATCGCGTCTCGACCAACGTCAAACCTTCCACGGTTAACGCGCTGAATAATACGCTTGCGCTGCAACCGGCCAGCGTATTTGTGCTGCATCGCGACTGGATCCGCACCGCCAGCGACCGCTTTGTGCTCGATCCCGGCATTCCCGCCGCACGCGACTGGATCACCAGCATCGTTGCGGAAGTGGTGTCGCACTATCCGATCGACGGCGTGCAGTTCGATGACTATTTCTATACCGAAACGCCCGGTTCAACCCTCAACGACAGCGCCACGTTCCGCCAGTATGGTCAGGGTTTTGCATCGAAAGCTGACTGGCGGCGCAACAACACGCTGCTGTTAATTGAGCAGGTGTCGCGCTCCATCAAGCAACTGAACCCGAACGTAGAATTTGGCGTCAGCCCGGCAGGCGTGTGGCGCAATCTGTCGCATGATGCGGCGGGCTCCGACACGCGCGGCGCGGCCGCCTACGACGAAGCCTACGCCGATACGCGTCGCTGGGTGCAAATGGGACTGCTGGATTACATCGCGCCGCAGCTTTACTGGCCGTTTGCGCGCCAGGCCGCCCGTTACGACGTGTTAGCCCACTGGTGGGCGGACGTGGTGAAGCCAACGCATACGCGACTCTATATCGGTGTGGCGCTGTACAAAATCGGCGAAGCGTCGAAAAGCGAACCTGACTGGACGGTGAATGGCGGCGTGCCGGAGTTGAAAAAGCAACTCGATCTCAACGAGTCGCTACCGCAAATTAACGGCACGATTTTGTTCCGCGAAAATTACCTTAATCAGCCACAAACCCAGGATGCGGTGAATTATTTGCGCAGCCGTTGGGCCGATTAACATTATCGTAAGGTCGCCATTCAAGGCGACCGATTACGCCAGCAACTCCTCACTCTGCATCAGTGCAAAAAACGACTCCAGCTCGCGCAGCATCATCGAAGCGGCAATCGAAAGCTGGCGCTGCGGTGCAACACACAGCGACAAGGTAAATGGCTTCAGTACCGTATCGATCAGCGGAATAAACTTCAGTTCACCGCGCCGATACTCATCAACGATATCCAGCCAGCACATCAGGCTTATCCCCACATCATCACGCACCAGTGAACGCAGCATATGAATGTTATTGGTGCGCGCCACTTCGTTTATCTTAATGCCCGAACTGTTGATCAGCGCTTCCAGCGGATCGGCCAGCATCAGCGGCGCGGCGGGCACGATAAATGGCCAGGATTCGCAGTGGCTGAAACGGATCGACTCCAGATTGGCCAGCGGATGTTGACTGCTCACCACAATACCCAGACGTAAATCGGCAAACGACTTCACCAGCAACTCGCGCGAACTTTGCGGATTAAGCATGATGCCGAAATCCGCATCGCCCGAGGTCAGCGCATTGGCGATGTGGATGTTGCTCATGGTGGTCAGCGTGAAGGAGATGCCGGGATAGTCGCTGCGAATGCGCTGCAAAATCGATGAAAAAAAGCCGCGATTAATCGCATCAATGGTGGCGATATGCACATGGCCGTGACGTAATCCGCGCAAATCATCCAGCTGCGTGCAGACGCGACCAAAATCCCGCTGCCAGTTTTTCGCCGCATTCAGCAGGATCTCACCCGCTGCGGTCATACGTAATCCTGATGGATGGCGCTCAAATAGCGGCATATCCAGCTGTTCCTCCACGCGCAGGATCTGCCGATCAATTGAGGATGCCGAGACGTGCAGCACCTCAGAAGCCTTGCGCAGCGAACCCTGGCGGGCCACCTCAGTGAAATAGAGCAGAAATCGGGAGAAGGCGAACATAAGGGGTGCTCTCTTTTTTGCAACGCATCATGCGAATTAAACAGATGGACGCTTACACTTGGGCAAAATAATAATCGCTGCCATGATTAAAACAAGGGTTTGCGCGGCCTCCCAACCGACGACATCCCTGCTCAGGCATATAGATGATGAAATCCACTCCTCTCGCCGTCACCGTCATCGCAAAGCAGTTCAACGGTGCAGGCAATGTGTTACTGACGCTGGCGAATCGCAGCGGGCAGCCGCTGCCTGCTTTCACGCCCGGCGCGCACATCGATGTCATTATTCCTGACGGCGGTAAACGCCAGTATTCACTCTGCTCTGCGCCAGCCGAGCATTATGAAATCTGCGTACGTCTGGATGAGTGTTCAACCGGCGGATCGCGCTGGCTGCATCAGCAGTTAACCACCGGCGATAAGCTAGAGATATCCGCGCCACGTAACCACTTTCCGCTGCCGCACGCGTCGCGCACGCTGCTATTTGCCGCCGGCATCGGCTTGACGCCGCTGTTGGTGATGGCCGAAGCACTGGCGGCGCGTCAGGCGGATTTCACCCTGCACCTTTACCTTAAACATGCCGACCAACTGGCTTTCAGCCAACGTCTGCGCAATCTCGGCGCGTGCGTGGTCATCCACTACAGCAGCGAAGGCGACAGCCTGCGACAGCACGTTCCCGACGATCTCACCCAGCCAGACAACGCTGCGCTGGTGTTCTGCGGCCCGGCGGGTTTTATGCATCATCTGCAGCAGCTGGCGTTGCAACATGGCTGGAACGAAGCACAGCTGCACAGCGAGCGCTTCCAATCCACATCTTCGCTGATGGCTGGCGCTGCCTTCGAAGTGCAGCTCGCCTCCTCCGGCGCACGCTTTGCCGTGGGCGAGCAACAAACCATCGCTGAAGCACTTGAAGAAGCAGGGATTGAGATTGAACTCTCCTGCGAACAAGGCATGTGCGGCGCCTGCATCACCGGCGTGTTGGCGGGCGAGCCGGATCACCGTGATGATGTGCTGAGCCAGCAAGAGCGTGCGGCCAACGATTGCATCGTGCTGTGCTGTTCACGTGCGCGTTCACCTTTATTGGTACTGGATCTATGAGCGGCTATCCGGGTGCGACCGGCGCACGTTTACCCCGCTGGCTGCTGCCAGAAAACTGGCCTGAAGCCAACAATCAACCGCAGCTGGCGACCTTACATTTCCACGCCACGGGCCTGCAATTCGAACCCGACCATGCAGCAGCACCCGCTGATTATCTGCCGCTTCACGGCGCGCTGGTGCTGCCCGCGTTTAACGAACCGCACGCGCATCTGGATAAAACCTTCACTATTCAACGCAGCCCGGCGCAACAGCCCGGTTTGCTGGCCGCGATTGCTGCCATGCATCAGGACCGCGTGCACTGGAACACAGCAGATCTGCAGCAGCGCGCTACGCAGGCGCTGCGCTGGACGGTAGAAGCTGGCGTCGGTTTGCTGCGCACCCACATCGACTGGTTCTCAGTTGATGCACCATTAGCGTGGCAAGTGATTGGCGATCTGCACCATCCGCTGTGCAGCATTGAGCGCGTGGCCCTCGCGCCACTCACCTTCTTTGCCGACGCCTGCGATGCGCAGCATATTGCCGCGCAGGTCGCAACCAGCGGTCCCGGCGCGCTATTGGGCGGCTTTATTCACAGCAGCAACTGGGATGCGCAGGCGTTTCAGCATCTGATGGAAGCCGCCGAATTGTGGCAGCTGGATATTGATCTGCATATTGATGAAGAACTTAACGTTGAGGCGCAGGGATTGCGCTGGCTGGCGCACTATTTGCAGCAGCATCCATTTAGCGGCGCGATCACCTGCAGCCACAGCTGCGCGCTGGCGCAGCAGGACGATGCGCAACAGATTCTTGCCTTACTGGCGCAACACAATGTGACGTTGATTGCGCTGCCGCTCACCAACCTGCTGTTACAGGACGCGGTGCCCGGCCGCACGCCGCGTCTGCGCGGTTTAACGCTGGTGAAAGAGGCGCAGGCGCTGGGCATTCCGCTGCTGCTCGGCGCAGATAACGTGCAGGACGCGTTCTGTCCGTTTGGCAGTTACGATCCGCTCGATACGCTGTTTAGCGGTTTGCTGAGCCTGCAACTGGGCGCGGCGTTTGATCAGGCTTCCGCGCTGATCTGCCAACGCCGCGCGCTGCTGGCCAATGATTTGGTGATTTTTCCGTATGTCGATGTGGCGAGCTGGCCGTTGCGTCAACGTCAGCGCTATCGGCTGAAAAGGGGTGTGCGTTATGGAGAAACAACAGATGGCGCTTGATGCAGGAGCGGGAAAACCGCTGGCGAAATATGCCGCGTGGCGACGCGCGGGTGACTTCATTTTCCTCTCCGGCATTATTCCGGTGAACCCACAAACTGCCACCATTGTGCGCGGCTACGACGATATTCCCGCAGCGACGCAACAGCTGCTTGGCCGCACCGGCGAGTTCTCCACCGATATTAAAGAGGGGCCGATTCTGGCGCAGAGCTGGTACGTGCTGGAGAGCATCCGCGCCACCATCGAAAGCGCCGGCGGCCAGATGAGCGATGTCTTCAAACTGGTGCAGTACTTCCGCAATCTCGACCATTTTCCCCACTACAGCCGGGTACGTAAGCAATTTTTTCCCGATGCGCCGCCGGTTTCTACCGTGGTGCAGGTGAGCGAGATGCTGCCGAGTCCGGACGTCTTAATTGAAGTTGAAGCCACGGCGTGGTTGCCGCAATAACACGAGGAGTTGAAATGTTGCATGGTTATAATCCGGCAAACCGCTTTTTGCCGTACCTGAGCTGGACCGACATCGCCACGCTGGAAAATAAAGCCAACACCGTCATCGTCTTGCCGACCGGCGCGATTGAGCAGCACGGCCCGCATCTGCCGTGCGCGGTGGATAGCGTGATCGCCTCCGGCGTGGTCGGCCATGCGCTGGCGCGTTTACCGGCGGAAATCCCGGCCTACGCCATTCCGCCGATCACCTACGGCAAATCGGATGAGCATCTGCATTTTCCCGGCACGCTAACGCTGACCGGCGAAACCCTGCTGCATACCATTCTGGAGATTGGCGAATCACTCTATCGCGCCGGTTTCCGCAAGTTCCTGATGGTTAACGGTCACGGCGGCCAGCCGCAGCCGTTGCAGATGGCGGCGCGCGAGCTGCGTCTGCGCCACGGCGACATGATCATCATCATGCAAGACACCTTTAAAGTGCCGAACTGCGCGGAAAGCTTTATGGACGACAAAGAGCGGCAGATGGCGATGCACGCGGGACATGCCGAAACCGCGCTGATGCTGGCGCTGGCGCCCGATACCGTGCAGATGGATAAAGCAGTGGCTAATTATCCGCCGGCATTCCCCTGCCCGACGCTTTCGACCAACAAACCGATGGCGGCGTGGGCCTCCTACGATTTCGGCCCGAGCGGCGTGATTGGCGATCCTTTGCCCTCCACGCCGGAGCAAGGCGCGGCCATCCTCGATTCGCTGGCAGAAAGCTGGGCGCAGGTGATTACCGAAGTGCACCAGATGACATGGGTAACCCGCGCCGAACCGGCGTGGGGCACCGGCCAGTGGCAAGGCAAAGTATTAGATCACCATGACGCAGCCGCCTTTTTAACACCTCGCTAGGGAATAACGATGAAAAAAACATTGAGCACTGTTGCCGCGCTTGCGCTGGCACTCTCGGCCCCGAGCATGGCGGCGGAGAAATTCACCTTTATGACCAACTGGTATGCGCAGGCCGAACACGGCGGCTTCTATCAGGCGCAGGCGCAGAATCTCTATCGCGATGCCGGCCTCGACGTCACCATCAAGATGGGCGGTCCGCAGGTGCATACCATGCAGCTGATGGCGGCCGGTCAGGCCGACTGCATTATCAGCGATAACATGCAGGCGCTGGAAATCTGGCAGCAAGGCGTGCAGGCGATGCCGGTTGCCACCACCTTCCAGCACTCGGCGATTGCCTTTCTCACCCATCCGGATGTGAAAAACCAGGCCGATTTGCAGGGCAAAACCTTCCTGCTGGCGGCGGAAGCCTATACCTCATATTGGCCGTGGGCGCAGAGCGCGCTGAAGCTGAAAAATGCCCGCGTGCGTCCTTACACCTTCAGCATTCAGCCGTTCCTCGCCGATAAAAATCTGGTGCAGCAAGGCTATATCACCTCCGAACCGTTTGCGGTGCAAAAAGCCAATGCGCAGGCCAATGTTTACCCGATCAGCGATTGGGGTTATCCGCCGTACGGCAACAGCATCGTGTGCATGAAATCGACCATTGAGAAACGGCCGGCTGCGGTGGCGGCGTTTGTGAAAGCGTCGATGCAGGGCTGGAAAAACTATCTGCAAGATCCTGCCGCTGGCAACGTGCTGATCAAGAAAGAGAACCCGCAGATGAGCGATGAACAGATCGCTTTCGGCATTGCGCAGATGAAGAAATACCAGATGCTGACCGGCGGCGATGTGCAAACCGGTGGCATCGGCATCATGACCGAAGCGCGCCTCAAGCAAACCTGGCAGCTGCTGGTCGATACCAAGCTGATCGATGCGGCCAAAGTGCCGTTTGACGGCAGCTACACGCTGAAATTCATCCAAGATGTCAAGGTTCTGCCATGAATAGCGCCAGCCATTTGACGCTGCTGCATCCCGATACGCAAGCGGTGCCGCGTTCTGCGGCGCCACCGGCGATTGAGGTGCTGTCAGCGGAGAAAATTTATCCCAACGGTACGCGCGCACTGCTGCCGGTCGATCTCACTATTCGTCAGGGCGAATTTGTCTCGCTGCTCGGCCCGTCCGGCTGCGGCAAAAGCACCTTGCTGAAAATGATCGCCGGGCTGATTGAGCCCACCGATGGCAAGTTAATGCTGTTTCGTCGCGATCGGCGCGAAAATCAGCGCGATCTGCCGCTGTCGTTTGTGTTTCAGGAAGCGACGCTAATGCCGTGGAGCAACGTGCACAAAAACGTGCGTCTGCCGCTCGATTTGGCGGGCGTGCCGCGTGCCGAAGCGGACACCCGCGTGCGCGAAATCCTCGAACTGGTCGGCCTCGGCCAGTTTGGTCACGTATTGCCGCGCGAACTTTCCGGCGGCATGCAGATGCGCGTGTCGATAGCGCGCGGCCTGGTCACGCGCCCGAAGGTGCTGCTGATGGATGAGCCGTTTGGCGCGCTGGACGAGATCACCCGTAACAAGCTGGACAGCGATCTGCTGGATTTGTGGCAGGAGCAGAAGCTGACGGTGGTGTTTGTCACCCACTCAATTCAGGAAGCGGTGTTTCTGTCGCAGCGGGTGATTATGATGGCGGCGCGCCCCGGACGCGTGGTAGATGACATCCGCATTGAAACCACGTTGCCGCGCGACGATGAGTTCCGCGTCAGCCAGGATTTCACGCATTATGCGCAACAGTTGCAACGCGGCCTGCTGGCGGCGAGCAAGGAGAGTCAATGATGAAACCCTTAGCGTCCCATCGACAATTTCAGCAGTGGCTGTTCCCCGCCATCGTCGCGGTCGCCATGCTGCTGCTGTGGCAGTTTCTGGTCACCACCTTCAAGGTGCCGGTGTTTCTGGTGCCGTCGCCGCTAGTGGTGGCGCAAAGTCTGGTGCAGAACTTCCCGACGCTGTTTATGTCATTGCTCTACACCCTGAAAATCACCGTCATCTCCTTTGCGGTGGCGATTGTGATTGGTTCGATTGTGGCGTTTCTGCTGGTGCAAAATCGTTTCATTGAGACCGCCCTTTTTCCCTATATCGTGTTCTTGCAGGTGACGCCGATTGTCGCTATCGCGCCGCTGATCATCATCTGGGTGAAAGACACCACGCTGTCGCTGGTGGTGTGCGCCACCTTAATGGCGGTGTTTCCAATAATTTCCAATACCACGCAAGGTCTGCGTAGCGTGTCGCCAGGATTGCTGAGCTATTTCCGCCTTAATCATGCGTCACGCATGCAGATTCTGCTGCGCCTGCGTATTCCTTCGGCGCTGCCGTACTTCTTCGGCGCGCTGCGCATCTCCAGCGGCTTATCGCTGATTGGTGCGGTGGTGGCAGAGTTTGTCGCTGGCACCGGCGGCACCGATACCGGGCTGGCGTACCAGATTTTGCAGGCCGGTTATCAGCTCAATATCCCGCTGATGTTTGCCGCGCTGCTGCTGATTTCACTGGCAGGCTTCCTGCTGTTCGCGCTGATGTCGTGGCTAACGCGCCGCGTGCTGGCGGCATGGCATGAGAGTGAATTGAGCCCCAGTTAAGAAACACGCATGCGCCGTAGCGGCGCAATACCCCTTTTCACACAGGAAATAAACATGTCTGATTCCGATCGCCAGTCTGCACTGGCGGCGCTGGTCGCGGCGTTGCCTGAACTCGACTGGATTAAAGAAGCGCCGAAGGTCAAACGTCTGTCGCGCGATTTTCACTGGTTCAGTCCGGTCTTGAAACCGCAGCTGGAAGCGAAGTTTGCCGAACTGGCGGTACGTCCGCGTGATGAGCATGAGCTGGCACTGATCGTGGCAGCCTGCGCCAAACAGCGCGTGCCACTCAATTTGCGCGGCGGCGGCACCGGTAATTACGGTCAGCTGATTCCGCTACACGGTGGCGTGATGGTCGATATGACGCGCCTCAACGCCGTCACGGCTGTCGGAAACGGCACGGTGCGTGCGCAGGCAGGCATTCGCCTTGGCGACCTCGAAGCGCATACGCGTCCACTTGGCTGGGAGCTGCGCTGCATGCCCTCCACCTGGAAACTGGCGACGCTCGGCGGCCTGTTTGGCGGCGGATTTGGCGGCGTAGGTTCGATTAATTACGGTCCGCTGGCCGCGCCAGGCAATGTGTTGTCGGTGCGCCTGATGACCATGGAAGAGACGCCGCGCATTATCACCCTGCAAGCGCCGGATGCGCTGCTATTGCATCACGCGTACGGCAGCAATGGCATAGTGCTGGAGATTGAACTGGCGCTGGCACCGCGCCACGACTGGATCGAACGTCTCGACACTTTCAACGACTTCCCTACGGCGATGGCCTTTGCCGATGCGCTGGCCCGTTCGCCAGGCATGGTGAAGCGCCAAATCGCCGTGTTCGCGGCGCCGGTGCTTGATTACTTCAGCGATCTGGCCGATGCCGATGTGGCGGGCAAACATGGGGTGATTTCAGTGGTGGGCAGCGAAAGCGACGGGCTGTTACCTGCGCTGCTGAGCCAACATGCGGGCCGCAATGCGCTGCATTTTGCCGCAGGGGAAAACAGCGGCCATTCGCTGATCGAATATTGCTGGAATCACACCACGCTGCAGGCGCTGAAAATCGATAAGACGCTAACTTACCTGCAAACTGCTTACACGACGGATAACTATTTGCAGCAGGCGTTAACGCTGGAAGCGCAATTATCCGATGAGGTGATGTCGCACATTGAATTCTTACGCGATATGAACGGCAGCATTACCTGTAGCGGTTTACCGCTGGTGCGTTATCAGGACGAAGATCGCCTCAACGCGATTATGGCTACTTACCGCACGAATGGCGTGAATATTAATAATCCACATGTGATTCATATTGAAGATGGCAAACAGGGCATGGTGCGTGCTGATGTGGTGGCGATGAAACGCGCCTGTGATCCCCACAATTTATTAAATCCCGGCAAATTGCGCGGCTGGGAAGTACGCGATACGTTGCCGGATGTGCATATCCCTGGCGTCAATTAACCACGTAGATTTTATTATTGTCGAGCCAGCAACCTCGATTGCTGGCTCGATAAAATTAATAGGGATCGGTAGCACTATGCAATTCAATACTGCGCTCCGTTCCATTGACTCGAACTTTTAAGAAACGACGCGTTCTCCATGATCCATCGGTATTTTGCACGCTCTTTTCGAACACCGGACCATGCAATAACAACTCTTTATTGTCGTTGTACCCAAAGCCAACTTGTTTATTACCAATCCAGTGCTGTTCAAAGGCAACAACTTTCTCCGCATTCAGTCTGGTGCTCTCTTCGGCGCTACAGGCCGTGAAGCTTTTACGGAAAATAAAGCAATTTCCAGCCTGGTATCGGTCTTTGCCATTGGTATCGACTAGCGCAATGGAATAGGCGGTAAATCCCGCAATTTTCACATAGAGTTTGGTTCGGGCACCATTACCCGAAATATGCACTTTGGTCACCGGACTGGAACCCTCGCCGTACCAACTGCCAATAGATTCAGCGCCATTTCTTGCCTGCAGATAGATATTTGCCACGCCTTCCGGCGTACGGCTACTAAAGTCAGTTTGGGTTTCACTTTGTGAGAGGAATTGTGCGGTGCCAATAATGCGCACATGTATTTGCGAGTTGGCATTAGAGAAGGCGAATTCCCCGACATAAAACCACTGTTCAGCCTCTTTCCCCTGATTATCCATGTGATACTGCGAGGAGATATAGTCATAGCTCAATGAACCTTGCGCAACGATTCCCCAATCCGACATCTCCAGTACGCCACGATCGCCTTCACCGATTAGCGTCCACGGCTCAATACCTTCGGTACTGTAATCGAATCCAGCACTTTGATTATGGATACTTTTTTGAATAATAGTGGCGCGGCAATAACCCAGTTTTAATGGGTTATCGGTGGATTCAATCGCTAATCCCTCAATCACCCACTGGCCATTGGAAAGATCACCGGCGAATTCGGAGTGTTCAATCCAGCCGTTGCGAATAAAGGATTGCGTACAGCGCGGTAAATCCAATACTGGCTTCTTCGTGCTGCCTTGTAAGTTAAAATTCGACAGCTCAATTGCCGTAGAGTGATCCCACGCGCCTTGTTGGCGATCGGACCAACGAGCATAAACAATGCTGTCCTGACAACCACGGGAATAGAACTGGTCGATTTTACAATCCAGCGTATCGATAAGATCAAGCGCGCGTCCGCCCAAATAGCGGAATTCCATACTGCTGACGCGCAAGAACTGGCCGCCGATAATGGTGTTGGCATAGAAACCGACATTATTGAACGCCGTGCCGCCATCACCACCGCTGTCCGAACTCTTGCCTTTCACAACCAGCCCAGAAATTTCGGCATAGCGTGCCTGCACTTTAAAGAAATGTTGACCACGAGGTTTGGTATCCCAGTCGAAAAACAACGTCGTTGTTGGAAAATAACCGAAATTGACCGCCGCACCGGTCACCTTAAAACGGTTAATTTCTTTATCTGAGATATCAAACGTCGACATACTAAATTCGCCCGCAGTAAAACGTATCCCTGCTGATGGCAACACGCGCTGCGACCAGTTAAACATACGTTTTACCGCCTCGATGCAGTCGGTTTTCCCGTCAGGCACCGCGCCAAAATCCAGCACGGTGACCGAGTTATAATCCAGTATCACCCTTTTCCAGCGTTTCTTTCCCGCTGTCACAATCACCAACCCACCATCGTCTGGCGATGTGGTATCTGTTGCGTCATAAACAAATACGCCGCCGCCAGCTTTCGTTCCGCGCTTATATTCCAGCACCGTAGCGAGTTCACCGCCGGTGGTAGGTTCGGTGGCTTTGAGCTGTTCGATATCTATGACCTGAATAACCGGTGCCGCCGCCGTGACAGTATTTTGTGGTGTGGTATTCGTATTGCTGGACGCATTCGCCATGGTGTACCCCTTAACTATTAAGAGAAAGTAACTGCACCATCGAGTATAAGTAACTGAAAATTAATGTGTTGAGGCGTACCACGCTAACTGGGGCATTTGACTTATGTGATTTTTTTCATGGCCAGACAACAATATGATTAATGGAAAAAAGCGTAGCGGCAGCGAGGCGATTTACAGATTAATCGCAGACAACTTCTTTATTTACATGGCACGAAACAGGAGAGGTTACGCGGAATTACAAGGTTGATTGCTAAGCAGAGAAAGCATTTTTGATCGTTATAAATTAACAGGCCAGCAACTAACAGTTACTGGCCTGCATGCTTAGAACGTGGCGTTCACACCGACATTCCAGGTCACCTGATGGTAATCGCTATTCCCACCGACGGTTGAAACCCCGGCAAACGCATTCACCGTTTCGCCGAGCGGCACGTTGGCACCCAGCGACAGATCCAGCCAGTTTTTATCGCGCGCCTCGACGCTGCGTTCAAACGAAGTACGCGTTGATTTCAACCCGGTACGCACCGTGGAATCGGTATCGCCAAACTGATGGTTGTAGCTCACCTGTGCCCAGGGATTAACCACCCACTGTTTGCTGTCGATGCGCCAACCCACTGAGCCAATCTGTGAATGGGTGGTTTGATCGGAGTAGCGCATTGCGGTACTGCTGTCGCTGTTCTCGCTATAGCCGCCGACGCGACCGTAATCCAGCGCGTAACTGGCAACCGGCCCGGTGCTGAGATTTTCAGTAATTGGCAGCGTCCAGCCAGTCTGCACGCGCATGCCGAGCAATTTACCGCTGGTGCTACCCTGCTCGGTACGTTTGGCCGGGCCGATGTGGATATCACGCTCGATGCTGTCGAAATCGAGATCGGCATAATGCAGATCGGCGTTAATCCAGCCCTGATCGAACACCGTCAGCTGGCTGTAAAGCGCTACCAGATTGCCGCGCAGTTTGTAGTCGTAGTTCGACGAAGGTTCCTGGCGCTGATTGGTGTTGGAGAACAGCACACCCGTTTGCCAGTTGTCGGTGATCTGATAGCCGATACCCAGCGTTAAGTTGGTGGTGTTGGCATTTCCGTCGCTCCAGCTGTCGCCCTGATAATCGACATGTTGCCCGGCATAGCCGCCAAATACCGTGAACTTTCCGGCGCTGGCGGGCTGTTGACGCTGCTGCTGCAAATGTCCATCCAGCGTGTTTTGCGTATCACGCGCCATCATCAGTGGCGATTGTGATAACGCCGCCACCTGCGCTGGCGCATCCAGAATCGACTGGATGTAATCGGCAATCATCGCGTGCACCGCTGGGCTCGGGTGCAGACGATCGGCAAACAGATAATCCTGCGCCGTGGAGAAGCCCGGCGTGCTGGATTGACACTCATCCGCTGAGGTGCCAATCGGACAAGCGATGCCGATGGTGTTGGTTAAGCCATATTGGGTAGGATTGGCGATCACTTCATCGAACAGCCCGGCGATATCCACGCGCACAATATTGCCATTCAAGGTCGCCAGCCCCGCTTCTTCCTGCTGGTTATAACCGTCGGAGAGCGCCGTGACTTGCTCGCTCAGCTCCTGCCATGCGTTATAAAGCTGTTGCGCTAGCGCGTCACGCACCGCTGGAACCGACGAAACTTCGCCTGCCGCTTGCGTGAAGGCATCCTGCACCGCTTGCTGTCGCGCGGCTTTATCTGGTGTGGTCACGCCATCCAGTGACTGAAACGCCGCCACCATCGCTGGTGTGGCTTCACTTCCCAGCACGCGCAGCACGGTTTGAATCATATAGGGCGTTGAGCCGAGCTGCGGCACGGTGGGCACAATCACCGCGCCCGCGCCGGCATCCAGCAGGGTTTTAATTTGCGCAACCGATTGATTGGCGCTGTTGCTGATGGTTTCACTGGCGGTTAAGGGATTGGTGACGGCAACGGCGATGTCATTGGCACCGACCCAATGAATATACAAACCGTTGCTATCCGCGCGACCGCCGGTTGAAGCGAGATAACCCGCCAGTTGGTCCTGGGTGTTTAAATCAGGATCGAGCTTGGGTACCGAAACTGCGCCACCCTGCGCATAATTGCTGCCGCCTAACGTTGAGCGCTGTAAATCCTCCCCCAAATGCGCGGCAAGAATCTCATCATATAAAGGATGTTGTGCACCGTCGAAGGTAAAGCGGCCTACGTTGCCGCTATCACTCAGGCTATCGCCAAACACGGTCAGACTGTCCCATGCCAGCGCAGGTGCGGGCGTCAACAACGCAGTGAGTGTGGCGATGGCGACGGCAGAAAGCGCAGATTTGTGGTTGTTCATCATCAACTCCGTGATGGGCCAGAGATGCAGCGTCTGACCGGCAAAAGGTAAGGTCCGCGCATCAAGCGAACCCGCAACATCGCATCAGGAATGCGTTAAGAAAATATCAAGGACGTTTAACTATTTAGTCAGGAAGGGGGCGTTATGCCAGTTTGCAGCGGCAAATAAACTCAAGTTTATTAACAGCCCTTTTACATGCATTTAAATTAAACCTTTAAATAAGGCCGCCGATAACTAGTGTTGCGGAGTGCGAGTACGCTCTGAGCGCTACATTTGAAAACATCAGGTAGGTTAATTACATACCCCGTGCGGCGCTGCGGCGCACAGAGACACTTAAGTGTACGGCGAAGGGGAATCTGCGGGCAGCATAGGTGACGCATGTTGAGCGTGACCAATTTTGCACTGCACGCATTACGTTCAACAGCACAATAATCACCTGAGGCTTCCCATGTTTGGTGTGAAAAAGTCGAGTCTT
Source organism: Pantoea leporis (assembly GCF_028048155.1). Lineage (NCBI taxonomy): Bacteria > Pseudomonadati > Pseudomonadota > Gammaproteobacteria > Enterobacterales > Erwiniaceae > Pantoea > Pantoea leporis. The sequence continues at coordinate 358,244 of NZ_JALMEU010000002.1, read as the reverse complement.
TCTTTGCCGTTTTATAAAAGTGGCGATGTGGCTAAAGATATCAATGCGATCAAACAGCATGTGGCATGGATTGAATTTACGCCTAACGGCGAGATTCTCACCGCCAATCACCTCTTCCTTGCCACCACCGGCTACCAGTTAAATGAGATTCAGGGGAAGCATCACCGCCTCTTCTGCAGCCCGCAACACAGCCAATCCTCGCGCTATCTCGCCTTCTGGCAAACGCTGGCGTCTGGCGAATCGGTGACCGGCATTTTTGAGCGCTTCAATAAGCTAGGTCAGCGTTTCTATCTCAGCGCCACCTACTTCCCGGTGAGCGATGACAAAGGCCAGGTTTACAAAGTGATCAAGGTGGCATCGGATATCACAGAACGTCATCAGGAGCTGGAGCATAAAGAAGCGGTGATCACCGCGCTGGATCTCTCCATGGCGGTGATTGAGTTCACGCCGGACGGACAAATCCTCACGGCCAACAATAACTTCCTCAAGCACATGGGATATGAGCTGGCTGCGGTTGTAGGGCAGCATCATCGCATGTTCTGCTTCGATAACTTCTATAGTGAAAATCCCGACTTCTGGCGCAAGATGGCCAAAGGCCAGCACTTTGTCGGCCGCTTCGAACGCAAAACCGCCGGCGGCGAACGCATCTGGCTTGAGGCCAGCTACAACCCGGTTTATGACGCCGATGGCAAGGTGTACAAGGTGATCAAAATCGCCTCAGATATCACCGCGCGCGTGGAAGCCGCCAAGCGCGTGGCCGACATCGCGCTGACGACCTCAGAAGAAACGTCACAAATTACCGACAACGCCAACGAGGTGCTGGACGAAACCATCCGCAATTCAGGGTTGGTGGCGCTGCAGGTTAATGCAGCAACGGCGATCGGGGGCGAGCTCAACGCCTCGGCGAAAAGCATTAGCGAAGTGGTCGAGACCATCAACCTGATTGCCTCGCAAACCAATATTCTGGCGCTGAATGCGGCAATTGAGTCTGCGCGCGCCGGTGAAGCAGGACGCGGATTCAGCGTGGTGGCGGGCGAAGTGCGACGTTTGGCGGCGTCCACCTCCAGCGCGACGAAGCAGATCACGCAAGTGGTGGAACACAACGCCAGCCTGATTGCGCAGATGGAGCAGCAGCTTAATGAGGTCAAGCAGTTTGTGGTGACCGAGCAGGATAAAATCAGCGTGTTGTCACGCAGCCTGCGAGAAATTAACAGCGGCGTACATGAGTTTGTGAACGTGATTCATCGGTTGGATGTGTAATGTTCGGCCGGTGTGCAACAACGCGCACCGGCCCACCCTCACATCATCTGCGGTTCACGGATCGCCTGACCTTTGGCGAACCGCGCCAGGCTGTACGGCTTCACATCAGTGAACAGCGGTTTGTTATTGACCATCTGCGCGCACAACAAGCCTGCGCCTGGCCCAATACCAAAACCGTGGCCGCTGAAGCCGGAGGCGATAAACAAACCCGGTATGCTCGTCATCTTATCAATCACCGGCACCAAATCCGGCGTGGTATCGATCCACCCGCCCCACGCGTAATCCACCTTAATGCCGTTCAACTCCGGATAGAGCTGCACCAGCGCCTGCATCGCTTCCTGCACAATGCCGTTATCCGCTGCCGGATCGAGGGTGCGGATCTTCTCGAACGGCGACTCGCTTTGATTGGACCACGAACCGGCGGCTTCCGGGCCGTTGAAGAACGAGCCGTTGATGCGCACCTTGAGCTTCTTAGCGATCTTGCTGCGATACATCGCATAGAACCTGGTGGCGTAACGGATATTTTGCGGCGCGAGATCAATCTGCCCGCGTCCGGCGAGCGCCACGGTGTAGCTGCCATCCTGACGACGGCGAATACACAACCCGCCGGTGCTGAGACAGCCTTTGATCACTTCAGGCGCCGCCGTGGTTTTGAACGCGGTGCCCAGGATATTGGCGCTCGGCAGTTCAATGCCATATTGCTTGCAGAAGCGCGAACTCCACGCGCCGCCGCAGCAGATTACACGGTTAGCTTTCACCAGGCCGCGCTCGGTCCAGACGCCGGTGACGCGTCCGCCAGATACATCGAGGCCGCGCACCGCGCAGTTTTGCTGGATTGATGCGCCGAGATTTTTCGCGCCAGTCGCCATCGCCGGTGCTGCCAGCGACGGCTCTGCGCGACCATCGCTGGGCGACCACACGCCGCCAATCCACGGCGCATTATTGCCGATGCGCTCGCGCGTCTCTTGTGCGGTCATCAAATGGCTGACGAAACCCAGTTGCTGCGCCTGCTTGCCCCACGCTTCCCAGCGCGCCAGATCGCTTTCGCTCTGCGTGCCGTAAGTAATGCCCTGCCGCGAGAAGCCGAGATCGAGGCCAATTTCACTGCTCAACTCGTCCCAGCGCTGCAAACTGCGCATCGCCATCGGCAATTCGTACAGGTCGCGGTTTTGCTGGCGAACCCAGCCCCAGTTGCGGCCGGATTGCTCGCCGCCGATCACGCCCTTCTCAAACAGCGCCACGGAAACGCCCTGCTTTGCCAGTTCGTAACTCACTGACGTGCCAATGATGCCGCCGCCAATCACAATCACATCAACGGATTCGGGAAAGCGTTCACTGTCTGCTACTGCATTGATTTTGATGCGCATCGTCTTAAATCCTGTCCGCTTTTTGTTGATGTAACCATATTTAATGTTTTAGGGGAAATGCCGTTTAATTCCGTCTTTATGACACTTGACCCTTTCGTAAATTTTTGTCTTTACACTGGCGTTGTGAACAAAAATGACTCATATAGATAGCATCAGCTATATATTATAGCATTGGCTATATTACTCTGGAGATGATCATGTTCACTCAACGCCTTTTGCCTGCGATTGCCGTTCTGTTGTCACTCATCGCATTTACCGCGTCAGCGGCTGAAAAACTCAAAGTGGTCACTACCTTTACGGTGATCGCCGATATGGCGAAAAACGTCGCGGGCGATGCGGCGGACGTGACGTCGATTACCAAAACCGGCGCAGAAATCCACGAATACCAACCCACGCCAGGCGATATTCGTCGCGCGCAGGGCGCCAATCTGATTTTGGTAAACGGCTTTAATCTGGAACTGTGGTTCAGCCGGTTTTACCAGCGTCTTAACGATGTACCGCAGGTCACCGTAACGCAAGGCATTGAGCCGATGGGCATTACTGAAGGTCCGTACAACGGTAAACCGAATCCGCATGCGTGGATGTCGCCGGATAACGCGCTGATCTACGTCGATAACATCCGCAACGCGCTGCAGAAATACGATCCCGCCAATGCCGCAATTTATCAGGCCAACGCTGAGCGTTACAAAGCACAGATTCAGCAAACCATCGCGCCGATGCGTGCCGCTGTCGACAAGCTTCCCGCCGATAAACGCTGGCTGGTGACCAGTGAAGGTGCCTTCTCTTATCTGGCGCGCGATTTCGGTCTGAAAGAGCTCTATTTATGGCCGATTAACGCCGATCAGCAAGGCACCCCGCAGCAGGTGCGCAAGGTGATCGATGCGGTGCGCGATCATCAAATTCCTGCCATCTTTAGTGAAAGCACCATCTCTGCCAAACCCGCTCAGCAAGTGGCGCGTGAAGCCGGCATTCATTACGGTGGCGTGTTGTACGTCGATTCGCTGAGCAACAGCGATGGCCCGGTGCCGACCTATCTGGATCTGCTGCGCGTCACCACCGAAACCGTGGTGAAAGGCATCACAGAAGGAAGTCAGAAATGAACCCAGCCGCAGGATTAATCGTCGAGAATGTGGGTGTTACCTACCGCAACGGCCACACGGCGCTGCGTAAAGCCTCTTTTAGCGTGCCCGCTGGCAGCATCACCGCGTTGATTGGCGTCAACGGCTCCGGTAAATCCACACTGTTCAAAGCGATCATGGGATTTGTGCCGCTCTCCTCGGGCGCGGTAACGCTAGCGGGTTTACCGGCCAATAAGGCCCTCAAACACAACATCGTTTCCTATGTCCCGCAGTCCGAGGAAGTGGACTGGAGCTTCCCGGTGCTGGTGGAAGATGTGGTGATGATGGGCCGTTACGGCTATATGGGCATGCTGCGTATTCCGCGTGCCGCCGATAAACTTAGCGTTGATCAAGCGCTGGAGCGCGTGGGCATGAGCGCTTATCGCCACCGGCAGATTGGCGAGCTGTCGGGGGGGCAGAAAAAACGCGTTTTTCTGGCACGCGCGCTGGCACAAAGTGGTCAGATTATCCTGCTGGATGAGCCGTTTACCGGCGTGGACGTCAAAACCGAAGCCGCGATCATCGCCCTGCTAAAAGAGCTGCGCGACGAAGGCCGCACCATGCTGGTTTCCACTCACGATCTCAACGCCATCCCTGATTTCTGCGATCGCTGCGTGCTGGTAAAAAATACCGTGCTGGCGAGCGGCCTGCTGCATGACACCTTCACCGCCGATAATCTGGCGCAGACCTTTGATGGCGCGCTGCATGAGCGTAACGCGGTGTTAATGCAGCTGATGAAAGACAAAAATCCTGACCGGGGAGCGAACCATGTCGTGGATTATTGAACCGTTTGGCTATCAATACATGCTGAATGCGATGTGGATCGCAGCGCTGGTCGGCGCGATTTGCGCCTTTCTCTCATGCTTCCTGATGCTGAAAGGCTGGTCACTGATCGGTGATGCGCTGTCGCACTCAATTGTGCCCGGCGTGGCGGGCGCGTACATGCTCGGACTGCCCTTTTCCCTCGGCGCGTTTCTCTCCGGCGGGCTGGCGGCGGGCAGCATGCTGTTTCTCAATCAGCGCACACGCTTAAAAGAAGATGCCATTATCGGCCTGATCTTCTCGTCGTTTTTCGGCATCGGCCTGTTTCTGGTTTCACTCAATCCCACGTCGGTGAATATTCAAACCATTGTGCTGGGCAATATTTTGTCGGTCGCGCCTGCTGATATCTGGCAGCTCGGCGCGATTGGCTTTATCACCCTGACCATTCTGCTGCTGAAGTGGAAAGACCTGATGGTGACCTTCTTCGACGAGAGCCACGCGCGCTCGCTCGGTTTGAATACGCTGCGACTGAAGATCCTGTTCTTTGCCCTGCTCTCGGCGTCCACCGTCGCTGCGCTGCAAACCGTCGGCGCGTTTATGGTGATTTGTCTGGTGGTGACGCCCGGCGCCACCGCCTATCTGTTGACCGATCGTTTTCCGCGCCTGTTGCTGATCGCCGTGACCATCGGCAGCGTCACCAGTTTCCTCGGCGCATGGAGCAGCTACTTCCTCGATGGCGCGACCGGCGGCGTGATTGTGGTCGCGCAAACGCTGGTATTTTTAGTGGCCTTTGTTTTCGCGCCAAAACATGGCGTGCTGGCTTCGCGCCGCCGTGCGCGTCAGACCATGGAGGACGGCGTAAATGGCTGAATTATTGTTGAGTCCGTTCCAGTTCGAATTTATGAACATGGCGCTGATCACCACCTTGGTACTGTCGCTGCCGTGCGCGATGCTGTCGGCGTTTCTGGTGCTGAAAGGTTGGTCATTGCTCGGTGATGCGATGAGCCACGCGGTATTTCCTGGCGTGGTGATCGCCTGGCTGATTGGTTTGCCGTACGCCATCGGCGCGTTTGTCGCTGGGATGGTGTGCGCCGTCGCTACCGGCTACATCAGTGAGAACAGCCGCATCAAACCCGATACGGTAATGGGCATCGTCTTCTCCGGCATGTTTGGCGCCGGTTTGGTGCTGTATCTGAAATTGCAGCCCGAAGTGCATCTCGACCACATCTTGTTCGGCGATATGTTGGGCATCAGCCTGGCGGATATTATCCAGACATCATCTATCGCGCTGATTGTTAGCCTGCTGATTGGCATCAAATGGCGAGATTTACTGCTGCACGCGTTCGATCCCAATCAGGCGCGCGCCTGCGGCATCAACGGCAAACTGATGCATTACGGCTTGCTGTGTTTAATCTCGTTAACCATCGTCGCTGCGCTGAAATCGGTGGGCGTGATTCTATCGATTTCAATGCTGATTGCGCCTGGCGCTATCGCTTTGCTGCTGGCACGACGTTTCGTGCAGGTAATGTTACTGGCGATTGGCATTGCGGTGGTGACAGGTTTCAGCGGTGTGTACGCCTCGTTCTTCCTCGATAGCGCGCCGGGTCCAACCATTGTGGTGATCTACGCGGCGCTGTTCGTGCTGGCGTTTTTGTATGTCACGGTGAAGGATCGGCGCACGCAGCACGTGCATGGCTAATGATTTTGGTCGCCAGGCATTAAGTCGCCTCTAACCCCTCATTTTTGAGGGGTTGAAAGTAACTTATCTTGACTCACTCTATTCCACTCCCTACTCTTATGTTAATGCGAACCCATTAAAAATGAGGGGTTAGGTTTAACTTATGAAAAGACTTGAGCTAATCAGTAAGCTCGCCGAGATGGACCGTAAAGGCATTTATGTGCTGCCAAAAAAGGATCTTGCGAAGCTCTTCCCACTTGAATCCGACAAATCGATGGAGCAATCATTGAAGCGGATGGTCGATGATAAGTTGCTGCAGCGAGTCGCGCGTGGCCTGTATGTGAATCCGAACGCTTCATCCAGAAACCGCTGGATGATGGAAGAAATTGCTAAAGCACTTCGTCCGGGAAGCATGTCTTATGTGAGCCTTGAATCTGCGTTGTCGGAATATGGGGTAATTTCTCAAATTCCTATCAATCGCATGACATTAATGACCACCGGTGCGAGTGGTTTAATTGATACGCCTTTTGGCACCATTGAATTCACCCATACCAAACGTAACGTTGCGCAAATTGTCAAAAATACCCTGGTCGCTAAAGGTCGCCCTTTACGCATCGCAACCCAAAGTGCAGCAATTCGTGATCTGTTACGCGTAGGACGAAACACCAATATGGTGGAAGAAGATGCTATGCAAGCATACCAGGAAGGGGAAATTGCATGATCATTGATAAAACCGATTTTAATCAACTCGTCGATTTAGCGATGGCTAATGCCTCACTGTCAAAGATGCGTCCGGTCGTTGAAAAGGAATTGCTTCATTATGAAATTTTTCAAGCGCTTGATGCTGAAGGATTGCTAAAAGACATTGTATTTCAGGGAGGAACATCACTAAGACTGTGTAGAGGATCAGATCGTTTTAGCGAGTACCTCGACTTTGCTGGTGGTAGCGACTTCTCAGCAGATAGCATGCAAAAAATTAAAACCTGTGTTGAGAAGCGAATCGGCGAGCGATTTGGGCTTAATGTCGTGGTAAACAATAAGCCCGCTATAGTGGGACAAGACGCTATAAATCACGTTCGCGTGGAAAAATGGTGGATCTCGATTGAAACCGCCCCAGAAAATCCCGCCATGCCACGCCAGAAAATAAAATTAGAAATCGCCAATATTCCTGCCTACACCCGCGAATTAGTCGCGCTTAGAATCAACTATGATTTTTAGTCGGAATGCCGGTCGTGTTGGTTAAGGCGGAAACCCTTGATGAAATCCTGGCAGATAAAGTATTGGCCTTCCCTACTTCATTACTCGATAACCTAGGAAGAGCTGTGACTGCAGACTCGGTGAAAATTCGTCATCGTGATATTTGGGATCTGGCTTGGTTGATCACACGTGGAGCGAAGCTCGTTCCTGAACTCGTCACGTCAAAAATCAAAGATTATGGTGTGATTAATTACTCCGGTTTAGTTGAGCATGCGATCAGACAGCTTCCGGATATTATCAGGAGCCGCGAATTTAATGCTCAAATGAGTCGTTTCATTGACTCAGCCACATTAGCAAGGACCCTTTTAGTTGAAAGTTATCTCAATTATGTGGATACATCTGTGCGTGGTTTATTTGTGGAAATGAAAGCGGCCCTTTAAAGATACAGATTACTATTAATATCGCCCTACGATGGAAACTCGCAGCCCAACTCGCGCAATTTCTTCTCGACCCAATCGCGTTTATTGCGCCCTTCGGCGATGGCCTGCAGTTTGGCGATTTCACCGCTGTGGCGCGCGCTGGCCAACTCGTGAATCTCATCAATGTGATCAAAAGGCACGCACAGCACGCCATCATCATCACCGACGATAAGATCACCTGCTTCAATCACCATGCCATTTAACGAAATCGGCACATTCACTTCGCCGGGGCCGTCTTTATAAGGCCCGCGATGGGTGACGCCCGCCGCATACACCGGCAAAGCGTGGTTGCGAATACTCAGGCTGTCGCGCACCGCGCCGTTAATCACCACGCCAGCGATGCGCTTCTTAGCCGCATAGGTCAGCATCAGCTCGCCGACAATCGCGTTGGTCACATCACCACCGGCATCCACCACAATCACATCGCCGGGTTCAGCGATATTTATCGCGTAATGCACCAGCAAATTATCGCCGGGCCGACACTTAACCGTGAGCGCGGTACCCGCCATGTAGCCACCGGCGTGATAAGGCCGCAGATTGGACCCACCCGCCGTCAAGCGCTGCATGGCATCGCTGATATTCGCCACCGGCAAATCCTGATAGGCCGCAATCTGCTGCGCACTGGCTTTGCGCGTTCTGTCAACGATGCGAAATCCGCTCATACCTTTTCCTATGACTATTTAGCGAACACGTCTTCATTAAGTTTGGCTTCTTTCACCGCACCGTAACCGATGAACCAGTGATCGAGGATTTTTTGGTAAGTGCCATCCTGAATTAACGAGTTCAACGCCGCCTGAACCGCCTTCTCTATTGGCGATCCCTTCGGTAATCCAATCGACATTGGTGGTTCATGCACGCTGATTTCACCGGAAATTGCCAGATTTTTCAGCTGCGCGGCCTGATACGCTAAACCTTCCCACGGGCCGTAATAAAACGATGTTCTGCCGCTTAATACCGCAACTACGCCATCAGGCCGGCTCGGGAACACTGCAACTTTGATCGCCGGTTTATTTTCACTGACGCAGGTTTTGCTGGCTTCATTAAGAAACTCAATCTGCGCCGTGCCGACGCCCGCGCCGATGGTTTCACCGCAAAGTGCGGTTAAGCGGGTAAACGGCGGCACATTTTTATCTTTCCGCGAAATCACCGCCTGACGTGAACTGTCGAAATAACTAACGAAGTCGATTTGTGCAAAACGCTTTTGGCTCGGTCGAATATTAGAAAGTACTGCATCAAAGCGACCAGTCTTTAAGCCTGGAATAATGTTGTCGAAGCCGCCGGTATCCTTCCAGATGACTTTCAAACCCAGCCGCTGACCAATCGCATTCATGATATCAACGTCGCGACCGGATAAAGTTTTATTATCTTCCAGGAAAAAAGTGGTGGGCGGTGTATTAGGATTGGTTCCGGCAATCACATAACCTTTCTGAATGATCTCTTGCGGTAATAAAGACTGTGATTTTGCATCAGGTTTCACCTGAAAATTAAATTTAGCCGCAATACCCGCCTCTTCCTGCGCATAAACGGATGCCGTTAATAATGCAGACGATAGAATAACTACCGATAAGAGAGATTTAATATTAAGCATGATTTACCCGAGGTGAAAAAGTAAATAGCAATAATTAATTCTTATAATGCAAGGGGTTGAAACCCTTTCAAGTACCATACAAGATCGGATTAAAAGGATGAAATTCATAATTAGCATATAGATAGCGATAAATGTTTATTTCACAATGAAATCATTAAGCCGTTTGTAAAACCGCGTTGCCATATCCGCAACACCGTGTAGCCGAAATACGATTACGCGCTTCCTCGCGTCGATGTTAGCTTTAAATCTTGTTGGCCTGATATTACCCACAATTAAGGAGCATGATGAGCATTATAAATCCCGCTGGCTTGAAGGCGCGCAGCTACTACAATCACGTAAAAATTCGTCCGGGCACGCCGGTGTTTCCTACTGGCCAGGTGGCGTGGGATGAAAATGGTGATGTGGTAGGTGTTGGCGATATGAAGCAACAGGTCGAGCAGGTTTATGCCAATATCGACCGCTTACTGGAAGGATTGGGCGCGCAGCGCGACTGGATTGTACGCACTACCACTTATGTGACGGATTTAGCACTGGTGGCGGAAATTCACCCGGTACGTCAGCAGTTTTTCGCCGGTCTGGAATTACCCGCCAGCACGCTGTTTCAAATCGCCGCGCTGGCTGAGCCGGAGCTGCTGCTGGAGATTGATGTAGTGATTATGATGCCGCTGTGAATTCCAGGTGTGCATGAATGCGCATCCTACGAAATACGCCAATCATTCGTAGGGTCGCCATTTATGGCGACCACGCTACACCAACTGATAAAATCCCCGATCGTGATATACCATTGGTGCCGCATCACTCCGTGGATGCAACACCGCAGTCACTTCGCCGAGAAAAATCGCGTGCGTATGCCAATCCACGGTTTTCGCCAGACTGCACTCAAACGACACCAACGCTTCCGCACACAGCGGCGCGCCGTTGGCCGCCATCAGCCATTCACCGTATTGAAACCGCTCATCGCGGCGGGCGGAATTGCTGAACACATCTACTAACGCCTGCGCATCAGCGGATAACAGGTTAACGCAAAAGCGTCCGCTTTCGGCAATCATGGCAAACAGGGATGCGCTGCGATTCACGCACACCAGCAAAGTCGGCGGTTCAGCGCTCACTGACGTTACCGCCGTGGCGATCATTCCGCCGGGTTGTCCCTGATAGCTGGCAGTAATCAGACACACGCCCGCCGCCAGTTGGCGCATGCCGCCACGATAGGCATCGGCAAGGATAATGGGGTTTTCAGTCATAACGTACGCTCTCGCACAATTCGCCCTTCAACAGGATGGTGCGGATCAACCGGCCCAAGGCTGGAACCTTTACCTGGCGAAACCAGCCGATCGCAGAACGCTTCGTCTTCCGCTGACCACGGACAATCGAGCGCGGCAATGCCGTCGCGCCACTGCTCAAAAGTGCGCGGCCCCACCAGCGTGCTGGTCACCAACTGATTGCGCATCACCCACATCTGCGCCACGTGCGCGGGCTGACGTCCGCTGCGTTCTGCGTAAGCCGCCAGTTCACTTGCTACTTTAAGTGATTCCGGACGCCATTCCGCTTCAATCATGCGCGGATCGGCACGCCCGGCGCGGCTGTCGCTGTCGGGTGCGGCACCCACGCGATATTTTCCCGTCAGGATGCCGCGCGCCAGCGGGCTGTAACACACCGCGCCTGCGCCGAAATAGGCTGCCGATGGCAGAATCTCCACCTCGGCTTCACGGTTAGCGAGGTTATACAGCGGCTGCGTGGCAACCGGTCCGGCAATGCCCGCTTCGCGCGCCAGGCGTACGGTTTCCGCCAGACGCCACGCTTTGAAGTTGGAGACCGCGAAGTAACCGATTTTGCCTTCGCGAATCAGATCGGCAAACGCCAGTACCATCTCTTCCAGCGGCGCGTTGAAATCGGCTTTGTGCATGTAAAGCACGTCAATGTAATCGGTGCCGAGACGCGTCAGCGATCCGTGCACCGCTTCGCGAATCCATTTGCGCGACATGCCGCGCTGATTCGGGCCTTCGCCCATCGGGTTACCGACTTTGGTTGCCAGCACCCAGTTATCACGATCTGTGGCAATCGCTCGCCCCACCACGCGCTCGGATTCGCCTTTGTTGTACATATCGGCGGTGTCGATGAAGTTGACGCCGCTGTCACGCGCATCGGCAATAATGCGGCGCGACGTTTCTTCGTCGGTGGCACCGCCAAACATCATGGTGCCGAGGCAGATTTCGGACACCTTTAGCCCGCTGCGTCCGAGATATCGGTATTGCATGTTAATTTCCTCATTATTACTTTGTAGCGGTCGGCATGAATGGCGACCCTACGGCGTTACGCTGGAATCACTGCCGTGGTGGCGATTTCCACCAGAAACTCGGGGCGCACCATCTCCAGCTTTACGCAAAAACGAGCGGGCAGCAGCGCGGGGAAATAGGTGACGTAGATTTCGTTGAATTTATGGTAATCGTCGAGATCGCGCAGGAAGATCTGGTTCATCACTGCGTGATCCATGCTGCTGCCCGCCGCTTCCAGCACCACTTTGATGCTGTCGAGCACGCGGCGCGTCTGTACTTCAATATCGCCGATGCCAACGATGCTGCCATCCACCGGATCGGTCGATAACATTCCCGCGACATACACATGATTGCCCGCTTTAACACCCCAATTGAGGTGATTGAGGCCGGTTGCGGTTTTACCGATGATCCAACCTGCGGGATTGATTGCCTGATTCATCTGTTTCTCCTGAAAAATTAAAAGATTAACGCCCTGAATTACGTAAGAAAGGTCGGCCTAAATCTCCCGGTGCCGCGCCGGCTTTGCCCATCATGATCCAGGCAATCAGCGCCACCACAAACGGCATCGCCATTAGCAGCGACGGCGCGATATCCACGCCGAGATATTGTCCCTGGAACTGTAAGGCCTCGAGCAGACCCAACACGATGGCGACGATCAGTACGCGCAGCGGCATCCAGCGGGCAAAAATGGTGATGGCAATGGACAGATAGCCGCGCCCGGCGGTCATGTTGTCGACGAAGGTGCCGCCAGATGCCACGATGCACAGGTACGCGCCGCCCAAGCCCGCCATCAGTCCGGTGAACAGCGTGGCGCTAAAGCGAATGCGCAGCACAGAATGCCCGGCGGCATCGGCCGCTAAGGCGTTTTCACCCACCGCACGCAGCATCAATCCGGCGCGGGTAAAACGCAGCAGACACCACAGCGCAATGGCGATCACCACCGCCAGATAGAACACCGGGCTCTGGGAAAACAGCGCACGCCCCACCACTGGCAAATCGGATAAGCCCGGCAACTTAAGCATCGAAACCGAGCGCATCGATCCGGCGGCAGGCGCACCGCTCAGACACAGCTGGCGAATCAGCGAGGTCGCGCCAATCGCAAAAAGATTGAAGCCGATGCCCATCACGATCTGGTTGGCGCGTGCCAGTACCGTGCCTAATGCCAGCAGCAACGCAGCCAGCAATCCGCCCAACATGCCCGCACCCAATGCCAGCACCGGCGAGCCGGTCAACGTCAGTCCCAGTGCCGAAGCCGATGCGCCAAACAGCATCAAGCCTTCCAGCCCAATGGTGAACACGCCCGCGCGTTCGGAAACGGTTTCACCCAACGCCGCCAATAGCACCGGCACGCACAGCCGCAATCCGCCCGCCAGGAAGAGCGCCAGGGTTACAGTGTTGAATTCCATACCGGCCTCCCTTTCACCAGCATCACGCCGCTTAGCACCGCCAGAATCAGAATCGGCATGCCGCCGAGCACATCAGCGAGCGCAGCAGGAATCGAAAAGGTGGTTTGCAGCGCCAGCGCGGCGCTATTGATGGCACCGAAGTAGAGCGAGACGATCACTGCGCCAAACGGCTGCAATCCGGCCAGAAATGACACCGCTAGTCCTTCAAAGCCAAGGCCCGACGAAAAACCATCAATCAAGCGATATTGCACGCCAAGCACTTCAAAGGTGCCGGCAAGACCGCTAACCGCACCGGAGATCGCCATGCTGGAGAGCACGGTTTTGGCGGCGGATTGTCCCTGTAAGCGCACAAAGCGCGGACTTTGCCCGCTGGCGCGCAGTTTCAGGCCGAAAGCGCTGTGGTTGAGCATCACCCACACCGCCAGCGCGATCAGCAGCGCGAGGAACACGCCGGCATGCAAACGTGTGCCTTCAATTACCTGCTGGAACACACCATCGGCGGGCAACTGCGCCGACATATTGAAGTTGGAGTTGGCCGGTCGCATTGGACCTTGCACCAGATATTTCAGCAGGTAGATGGCGATAAAATTCATCATCAGCGTGACAATAATTTCATCGATGCCGCGCCACACTTTCAGCAGCGCCGGAATCGCTCCCCAGCACGCACCGCACAGCGCCCCGCTGAGGATCGACAGCGGCAGCAGCGCCGCGCCGACATTACCAAAGGCGAGAAACGGCAGCATCGCGCCAATCGCGCCCATCTGCAGTTGCCCTTCGCCGCCGAGATTAAACATGCCGCCACGAATAGCGATCAGCGCGCCCAGCGCCACCAGCAGGCGCGGCGTCATAAACACCAGCGTATCGGACAGCGCGCGCAGTGTGCCGAATGCGCCGTCAAACGCAGTGGACATTGCCGCTCGCATCGGCACGCCCATGGCCGCAATCAGCGCTAAGCCAATGATCAGCGAACCGACAAAAGCGCTGAGCGTGATCCACAACGATCGCGACGCGCTGAGCTGTGCCAGCACGCGGCGCAACGAGGCGCTGGTTTGCGCCAGCGTAGTAACGGAATCAGACATGCAAACCTCCTGCGAGCAGCGCACCGCGCCCCGACGTCATCAGGGTGCCAATTCGTTCAATATTCATCTCATCTCCCGCTACGGCACCGGTAATCCTGCCGCCGTTCATCACCACGATGCGATCCGAAACGCGAATTAACTCTTCAATGTTCGAAGAGATGATAATCACCGTGGTGCCGGCATCTGCCGCCTCGGCAAGGCGCATCAGCACCGCTTCTGCCGCCGCCATATCCAGGCCGCGCGTCGGTTGATACACCACGATAATCGACGCGTCCTGCGCCAGCGCGCGTGCCACCACGATCTTTTGCTGATTGCCGCCAGACAGCGAACGCGCCGGGCTGGCGTGAGAATGAGTGCGAATCTCCGACTGCGCGATCATCTCCACGGCGCGCGTGGCAATCGCTTTGTGATCGAGTAATCCAGCGCGGCGATACGCGCCTCGCATAATCTCGGGATAGAGCAAGTTGTGTGATACCGGCAGATCAAGTGACAAACCTTCGTGATGGCGATCCTGCGGCACCAGCGCTAACGTGACGTTGTCACTGGCACGCACCACTTCGCCGCCTTCCGGTTGCAGTTCACCCGCCAGAATGGCGAACAGTTCGCTCTGTCCGTTGCCTTCCACGCCCGCCACGCCAACCACTTCGCGCGCCGCCAGCGTGAGGTTAATGTCGTGCAAACCGGGTGAACCGCTGCCAGGCCGCAGCTGAATGTTGCTTAGGCGCATCTGCTCTTCGCCGCCGCTGCGGTGCTGGCCGAGCCGCGTGCCGCTGCTGACGGTGCGACCAACAATGCGCTCCACCAGCTCATCCGGCGTGCAGCTGTGCGTTAATCCGCTGCCGTTGGTTTTGCCGCGGCGCAGAATGGTGTAACGATCGGCATTCGCCAGCACTTCATCGACGTTATGCGTTACCACCGCCACCGCCGTGCCGCTGGCACAGATGCGGCGCAGCGTGGCGTAGAGCGCGGTGATTTCAGCGGGCGTCAAAATAGTGGACGGCTCATCCAGCAGCAGCACGCGCGTGTCATTAACCAGCGCTTTAAGGATCTCCACCCGCTGCTGCAACGCCAGCGGCAAGTGACCGACCATCGCCGCCGGATCCAGATCAACGCCATAATGCTGCATAAAGGCGCGGATATCGGCGTGGCGACGAAAGGCTTTGCGCCGCTCGCCGCGTGCCACCAGCGCCAGATTCTCTGCCACGCTAAATGGCGTCACCAGTTTGAAATGCTGATGCACCATGCCAATGCCGTTAGCGATGGCATCGGCCGGTCGCCGGTGAATCACCTGCCGACCATTCATCAACACGCCGCCTTCACTCGGCTCATGCACGCCATACAGAATGTTCATTAATGTAGATTTGCCCGCTCCGTTCTCACCCAGCAGCGCGTGAATCTCTCCGGGGAACAGCGACAGACACACTTTTTCCAGCGCCTGGAAGCCATTGGGATAGCACTTCGAGACGTGATCGAGTTCGATGAGCGGACTGGACATGACGTTAGTCCTCAATCCTGACCTTGCCGGACTTGATGTCGTCCATCACCTTAAACACCTTGTCCTGCACGGCTTTATCGACGTGAGCAAACGGCGTTGATAGCGTCCAGCCGTTGGTTTTCAGGTTTTCGGTGATGATGCGATTGCCTAACCGATGTTCGGCGTAATGCTTGCCGATATCGGCGTAGGATTTATCAAAGTTCATCACCGTTGAGGTCATGATCGAATTGGGGAAGGATTTGGCTTGATCGGTGTAGGAACCGATGGTCAGCACGCCCTCTTCATCGGCGGCCTGCTGAATACCGGCGTCAGCGGTATCGGCTGATGGAATGACGAAATCCGCACCGCGCGCAATCGCTCCGGTCGCAATCTCTTTGGCGCGCGCCACGTCGGTGAACGAGCCGACATAGGCAGAATCCACCACCACTTTTGGGTTGACGTAGGCGGCCCCTTTTTTGATGAACTGCACGGTGCGCTCCGCCGAGGGAATCGGTTCGCCGCTGATCACCGCAATATGGCCGCTTTTACTTGCCGATGCCGCCAATGCGCCGAGCACAAAGCCGTACTCATCCCAATCCACCGACCACGCCGAATAGTTCGGCAAATTGTTGGTGGAACCTTCGTAGGAGTAGAGCACAAACTGGGTGTTAGGGAATGATGGCGCGACTTCTTTGATCGCTGCTGAGTAACCGGATGAGTGCGCGATGATCAGCTTCACGCCGTCTGCCGCCAGCTGGCGCAATACCGAAGGCGCAGCTTCGTAGGTGGTGTGTTCGAGATAGCTCGGCGTAAAACCCTCTTTACTGGCCATCGATTTGAAGGCGGCATATCCCGCCATATCCCAGGAACCTTGAGTGACGGTTTGGGTGAACAGCGCCGCGACGCGCGGTTTGCTGTCATCTGCCTGAACCACCGCGCTGCAACCGATCGCAGCCGCTACCGCAACAGCCAACATTATCTTCATTTTCATCATTCGACTCCTGGCAATCCGCATCGCGGAAAAGGTGGATTTATCGTTATGGTGGTCGCCATAAATGGCGACCCTACGTGTTTTGGTAGGCACGCGCGTTGGTGTTGACGCCGTGCTGCTCCAGCACTTCGAGCACCTCGGTACCGACGATGCGCAGATCGTCAATAAAGTCCGGCACAATCACCGTTACGCCATCCAGCTGCGCGCCTTTGATAATGGCAGCCAGCTTGGTGCCGATGGTTTCTGGCGATCCCACCAATGCGGCGCGCGTCATTGAGTTACGCTGCTCGCCCTGCGAAACAAAGCGCTGCGCCATGGTGTTCTGCTTAAAGCTCTTGTCGCCGGAGTATTCGCGCGTCTGGTTATCCAGCGCGATGGTGTCAACGCCCGCGTCATACACCGCCACGCGCTCATGTGCTTCGGCATCGGTCGCGCCCGGTACGATGGTGAACAAGCCGTAGGTTTTGAAATCCGGTTTGCCCTGCTGCGCGGCCAGCTCTTTGGCACGCAGCCCGGTTTTAATGAAGTCGTCATGGTCCGAACCGAGCATAAAGCTGCCGGAGCAGTGATCCATGGTGAATAAGAAGCCACGATCCGACGCGCCCGCACAGATAATCGGCGGCGGCGCGGCCGGTTTCGGGTTCGACATACAGTCGATCAGCTCGTAGTGCTTGCCTTTGTGGTCAACGCGATCTTCGGTCCACAAACGTTTCAGCACCGTCAGCCACTCGGCGGCCAGTTCGTAACGCTCGGCGTGATCGAGATCCATCCACAAGCCCATTTGCCCCTGATCGCTGGGATTGGAGCCTGACACGATATTCAGGCCAAAACGGCCTTTAGAGATTTGGTCCAGCACCGCACTCATTTTTGCCACTACCGCTGGATGAAACACCATGGTGTGAACCGTGCCCCACACGCCGATGCGGCTAGTGGCTTCGGCGATACCGGCCATGGTGGTCAGGCTTTCCAGCGTCACGTCCCAATGCTGCGATGGGCCGCCGTAGCCGCGCCACTTCGCCATCGACAGAGCGAAGTCAAATCCAAGTTGCTCCGCGAGGATCGCCACCTGTTTGTTGTAGTCGTAGGTTGCGGGCAGCTGCGGGCTGGTGGTCGAGGTGATCCAGCCGCCGTTGCCGACCGGCAAAAATACGCCGAACTCAACATTCTTCTTGTCAGTCATGTCAGATTCCTCGATTCAGTTCGCTGGCGAGTGCAGGCTCGTCATAAAGTCGCGGGTAATTTGGTTAAACAGCGGCGTTTCGGTTTCCGAAAAACTGTGGCCGCCCTGCGGCACGATTTTCAGCTGTGCGCCGGGGATGTTTTCGGCCAGCAGCCGCGATTGATACGGCGGCGTGAGGATGTCGTCTTGCGCGCACATCACCAGCGTTGGCGTCTGGATTTTTGGCAGTGCAGCGCTGGCATCATGCGCCATAATCGCGTCGATGCGGCTCAGCACCACATCGCGTGCCGGAAAGCGCGTGGCGGAGGCGAGCAGCGCGGGCGATAAAGTGTCGGCGTTGGCTTTGATATGTTCTGGCGGATAGAGAAACAGCGCGCTGCCGTGTACATACTCCTCCAGCGTGCTGCCAATCAGCAGCGCACGGCGCATGCGGAAGCACCAGTTAAAATGCATATCGGATTTGGCCCAGCTGGCGTACTGCACCATGCCCGCCAGCAGTTGCGGATGGCGCGCCGCCAGAATCTGGCCGATGGCACCGCCGGTGGAGTGCCCTACTAAAATCGGGCGGTCCAACGCCAGCCCGGCAATCAGTGCCTGCAGATCATCCACCAATGTTTCTATGCTGTACGGGCCAGCAGGATGGTCGGATTGCCCCGCGCCGCGTTGATCGTAGGTCACCACGGTAAAATCTTCCGCGAAGGCATTGACCTGCGGCTGCCAGTAGGCGGCAGTACCGCCGAGACCGGAGACGAAAATGATGGCCGGACCACGTCCCGCGATGTCGTAATGGGTGCGAATTCCGTTAGTCATGATGCTCGGCATCGTTTTCCCCCTAAATGGATTTTTGCCTGTATGCAGCGATGACTAATAAGTACCACGCGCGTTTCCGCTAGCTGTAATATCGAATGCAGCACACCGCGTTGCCGGTTTTAGCACGCGATAAAGGGTGGCGTATTCATCAGGTCGCCATGAATGGCGACCCTACGAAGCACATCAATTAAATTCCCGGCACACATGTTTGAGAAACTGGTGCGCGGCAAAGGAGAGCGTGCGGTCGCGATGCACGCAGATCTCAATATTGGCCGATTCCATCGCCTCGTTATCAATCGGTATGGCAATCAACATGTGCTGATCTATTTCACGTGCAGCGATTTGTTTCGGCCCAATGGTTAAGGTGCGCCCGGCTATCGCCATTGCTTTGGTGAGTTCAAGATTATTGGTGTTCACAATCGATTGCGGGTTGAGATGTAGGCTGCGTGTGACTTTGTCGAAGGTTTGCCGCATGCCGAAGCTGGACACTGGCAGCGCCACCGGATAGCCGCAAATATCTTCAAGACTGAGGGATTGATGTTGAGCCAGCGGATGCTGGGGAGAAACCAGGCACTGAATTGGTGCAGGACAGCGCTTTATGACTTCTATTCCGGGGCGGTCGCCCATGTTAAACACGATGCCAATATCGATTTCGTCACGGATAATCGCTTCGATGGTGCGGTCAGACGATTCGCTGTTAATCGAGAACTGAATGGCCGGATAGTTTTCATTAAAGCTGGTCATGATGCGCGGCAAAATCGCCTGCACCACCGCTTCAATTACCCATATTTTCACCTCACCTTCGCGCAGCCCTTTTAAGTTTTTGATCGACTCATGAATGCGGTCGAGGTCGCGGCACATCTTGCGCGTGAAGCGCTCGAGCGTCATGCCTGCAGGGGTTAAGCGGATGCCGGTATTGGTGCGTTCTAGCAACATTACGCCGAGCGTATGTTCCAGTAGCGCGATCTGTCGACTAATAGCCGAAGGCGCAACGTGCAGTCGATCTGCCGCCCGCCTGATCGATCCCGTGGCGGCGACTTCGTTGAAGTATTTATAGGTATTGAGGTTCACTCACATCGCCCTGTACATAGGATTTATCGCACAGGTAGATGCAAGAGTTATTCCATATTGTGAACCATTACCTACCGGGATTAATTACATTTACTGCGTCTGAACCAATACCCTGTTGTCTAAACATGTAATCTAAATCATCCACTAAATCGGTAATGATATAAATGCGGCTTCCAGGATCATGTATTTGCTGGCTAATTATATGTTGGCATAATTTTTCCATCCCTCTAACTTCATTATTTACCCCGTCAGTTTCGCCCGACATATCGATTAACTCGGGATAGGTTCTCCCTTCATAACGCATAACTTCATGGGCAAAGGTCCAAATTTTAACCTGCCCTCCTTCAGCGGATATATCCGCCTTCTCGGCAACGAAATCCAGGAATTCCCCATAAATATAATGGCTCATGCTATGCGATATATCGATATACCAGACTTCATTGAGATGGCGTTTAAAGAGGTGAGTTTGTTGTAAAAATTCTTTAAACGCCTGGGTTTCTGATGTATCTGGTGAGACTTGGGTAAAAAGCATCTGGCGACTATTATTCACATGACGGTGGTTGTCAATATCATCATAATTAACTACCACAACCTGGCCATATTGCGGACAAACACCGGCAGAATATTTATTGAACACGATATCAATATGCGCATCGGTCAATTCGATACGTTGTTTACATTCAATAATTAACGTTGAGTTTTGAGCAGTAACATTTTCATCAGTGGTAAGCACTAAGTCGGGATGAATAGCGTCATTATCTCGATTCACATAGCGGGGTTGATAAATCAACTTGTAATCAGAATGCGGATGCGTCGCAAGCGTTGCTGTTTTTCCTAACGCTAGCGGCGAGCGGCCATCTTGCGCGGTTTTGAGTTGGAATCCGCAGCGGGATAGTTGCTGAAAGCAAATAGAAATAACCCAAATTTCATACACTTGCCATCTAAATTTCCAAAAAGGCAATTCAACAACTTCGCTGGCAATTTGTTCAATATTTTCATTACTGAAATGGGTTTTCACTTCAGTTAATAACTCTGCATACTTAGGATGATTTTTGACAATTGCTTCAACATGGACATCTTTTCTATGATGTTTATCGCCAATGTAACAATTATTCAATCCCTTAAAGATAATATCATGCTCATCACCATAGCTTTTTTTTGCGCGCTTAAGAATTGAAAAAATCTCTAATGCGCTCCAGTCGATGTCATTATTGCGAATATCAATGGAAAGTTGATTGGCAACTTCATGTCCCATCCAATCCATCACATCATTCTTGACGCGCCGCATCTGCTCGTAATCACCGGGTATCAAGGTTTTGAGTTGTTCAAAATGACGAAATGCTTCCATGGAAAAATCCACGTTTCCACTGTCTGTTTCAACTTGCCATTTAATTAAACCTTCGTCGCTTGCCGTAAGAAATTTAGAGTTTTTACAATAATTAATGATATCAGCATACATTTTAGACAGCGGTTCTGCTACGGCAATTAAGGCGCGCAAGTAGGCTTCGGCAGAAACATGCCGGGATTCCAATGCTAAAATGAATTCCCCATCAGGTAAACCCAACCGCTGTTTCATTTTTCGATACAGATCAAGATCGCGAGAATGTGCAGGATGGAAATCAAAATTTTGTTTTTCTAGCAGAAAACGATGTAGGTCAGCCGCCGAAGTGATCATCGAATGAAGTTCCTTATCATATTAAGTTAAATAATGGGTTAACTATGTGTGAGTTTTATGGCAATAGACGCGTTAATTCAGGTAAGAGTTGAATGTAGCGAAAGCGTATATTAAATCCAAGCAGAATTTATTTTATCAGCGACCCTACGAAGCGTGCAATTTGTAGGGTCGCCATTTATGGTGACCGATGTTTCAAAACGACCAACGTACCCCCGCATTATAGCGCCAGCCTTTGGCGCCGTTGCCGTCGATCTCTTTGCGGTAATCGGCTTCGGCATACAGCGCAACGTCCTTATTCAGCGTGGCGCTGCCGCCTAAACCAACGTCCCACATCTGACCAAACTTGCCACTTTCGAAGATTTGACTGCCTTCAGTATCCGCCGCACCGATTTTGGTTTTCGCGGTGCCGCCCCAGCCTTTGTAGTAATTGGCGCGAACGTACGGCGTGTAGGCGTTCTGGCTGGTATCCAGCCAGGTGCGATCGAGGCGTGCGCCGAGTCGGCCGATGGTTTGATCGTAATCGTTGTACGACACGCGCGTGCGATCCTGATCGGTGAAGCTGTCCATCTTCATCTGCAGCCAGGTGATTTGCGCCTGCGGTTCAAGGCGCACGCCGTTGGCGAAGGTGAACGGATAGCCCGATTCCACCGACGCCGTCCAGCCTTTGCCTTTCGGTGTTGCCACCTCTTTCTGCCGGGCGATGTCGGTTTCACCGCGATACCAACCCCAACTCAGCGAGCCATCGAGGTAGAATCCGCTGTCGCGCAGCCAGGTGCCGTACAGCGAAATGCTGTCGCTGTCGAAACTGGTGGAGCTGTAACCGTCGGCTGCATGAGGACGAATGCGCGTGTTGCCACGCGTGTAGGCCACGCCGCCGCGCAAGCTGTCTTGTGGGCCGTCGGCGCGCAGTACGTTGCCGCCCAGCTGTACCGCGCTGTAATCCAGATCGAAGTCATAGCCGTAATCGGCCAAACCGCGATTGCTTTGATACTTCAGGTTGGAGCCGAGATAGCGGATAAACATCTCGCCGCCCACGGCATCGGACGCGGTTTGCTGCTGACGCAGTTCGCCAAGACGTTTATGCAGATCGTCGGTCACCGCCAGCGAGTAATACGCCAAACCCACCGGCGCGGAGATGTAGGACGGCACCTGCGGCGTCACGGCCAGCCGCGCGGCACGCTGATTGCTGCCCGCTTGTGGCTGGCACAGCGAACCGTCTTCACAGACAAAGGTGTTAGCGAGTCGATAATCCCACGCACCGGATGTTGAACTGCCCGGCGCGAAGCTGGCCAAACCATATTGCCACGGCCCGGACGCCACATAGCCGCTCTTGAGCGCAAAACTGGTTGCGCTGGCGCTGCCGGTTACCTGCGCCAGCGACACACCTTCGCTGGCGGCAATCACGCCATCGCGATTGCTATCCAGCTGCGGGCCGCCGATCAGCGTATCGTCGATCAAGGTGGTGCCCGACACATTGCCGTTTACGCGCAGGTTGTCGCTCTGCGTGGCGGTAGAGTTGAGTTTCAGGCTGCCGCCCGCCGATGCCAGTTGGCCATCAATGGTTAAAACATTCGCCGCCGCGTTGCCGCCGTTAGTGAGATCCAGCGTACCGGCGTTATTTACCACCAGCGAATCATCGGTCGCGCCTTGCAGCAGCGGATTGACGTTATCACCGGCAAACAGCGTACTGCCGGCGTCGATATTGATGGTGCTGTGCGCTAGCTTGATGTTGTCGGTTAGCGTCCATTGGGTGGCGAAGAAGTTGAGCGTGCTCCAGCCCGCGCCGAGGTTGGTGCCTTTGCTGACATCATCGCGGGTAAACGAGCCGCCGCGCGCCGTCAGTTCGCTGAGATTGAGCGTGCTGCCAGCGCCGTTTTCGGTGGTGATGTGACGGGTATCGGCCAGGCTGACTCTCTGCACCGTCGCCTGATTCGCCGCACCATTGCCCATCGTCAGGCTGCCGTTCAGCGTGCCGCCGGTCACCACCAGTTCATCGTTGCCGCTGCCGGTATTCACATCGCCGACCACCGCACCATCGAGCAGCGCGATCACATCATTGCCTGCGCCTCCGGCTACGACGACCTGATCCGGGAACGGCGCGGAGATGGTGCCCTGGTTGATAAATACCGTATCGCCACCGCGCAAATCGATCAGCGGAGAGACGCGGCTGAGTGAGGCAATCGAACCCTGATTGATCACCTGGCTGGCGGTGCTGGTGACAATCGCCGAACCGCCGTTGAAATCGCGAATGCCAATTGAGCCCTGCGAAATCACTTTTCCGCTGGTGTTAGCGCGAACGCCGGTACCCTGGCCGGAAACCAGAATGGCGTAATCCTTGCCGATCACCAGATCGTTGCTGGTGGTTGAGCCATCGGCATTTTCGAAGCGATAACCGGTAGCACCACCGCTGACGTTGATTAACGCGCGACCATTAGGATCAAACGAGGTCGCCGAACGCACGCCGTTGCCGCCGCTCACATCGAGCATCACGTTATCCAGCGAGATATTGCTGGTTTCCGCGCGGTTGTTGATTACGCTGCCGCTGCCATAAGCGCCGAGAATGATGTCGTTGGCTTCAAAGCCCTGCGCGCCATTATCCAGCAACAAGCCATCGGCTTTGCCCATCGCATAAATATTGCTCGCGCCCTGCCCGTCGCCGTAGATTCTCAGCCAGCCGCCGTTGCCAACGCGTAACGCTGCGGTGCCGTCATCAACGCGCAGGGAACTGTCCACCGGTACGTATTGGCCGTAGCCGCTGCTGACATCCACACCGATGCCCGACGCGATACGCATGCTGCCACGGTTAATGAAGTTACCGCCGTCATGCACGCGCGCGCCGGTGCTGTTTGGTCCGGTGAGATCGACGACGCCTTGATACTGATTAAACAACCGTGCGCCACCGCTCACATCAAAAGCGGTGCTATTGCTGCCGTTACCGATGATTTGCGAGGCGGCGTAGATTTCCGACTCATCGCCGCCGACCACCGCCGCGGTGCCGTTTTCGCCATTCAGGGCAATGCCGCTGGTGATCACGCCCTCGGCGCTGCCGCTGACGCGCATCACGGTGGCATTTTTGCCGGTCACGGTGTAATTGTCGGTGCGGGAAACCATCGCGTCGTATCCGCTCACCTCCATCCCAGTGCTGTTTTCCCCGCTGAGCGTTACATTGCCTGGCGTTTCGGCATACAGCCACGCGCCGTTGACAATCTCGTATAGCCTGGAGTTTTCAGTGCTGACATCAACGCTGCCGCCGTGGCTGATCAAACGCGTGCCGGGATCCGCTGCGCGAAAACCGTATTGGTTCCTGTCGTGGAACACCACGCGATTGCCATCACCTAAATCAAGTAGTCCACCGGCAAACACCGCGCCCGCCAGCGCGTTTGAGCCAAACAAATTGATGGTGCCGTTTTGATAGAAGCGCGCCAGCTCATGATAGGAGATCAATCCTCTGCTGGGTGAGAAACTCTCGGCATCCAGGTTATACACATTGAGCAAACCGATATTGATAACTTCAGTCGGCGTTACGCCATCGGTGTACTCGGGATTGCCGTACGCATACAGACCGGTGCTGCTGCGCGTCACGGTGACATCGCCACGGTTGAAGGCAAAGGCACCATTCTGCGCATAAATACCGTTGGTGCTCTGACCGCCTAAGGTAATGTCGCCGGTATTGATCAACTGGGCGTGATTGGTGACAACCAGCGCCTGCTGATTGTCGGCAACGCCGCTGAGCGCCGCATGGTTGACCAGCAGCGTATCCGCATTGAACTGGGTTTGCGGATTGATCGGGTCGCCTGTCAGGGTGAATTTATTGCCATCCGCCACCGCGCCGGTCGCGCCGTTGCTGAGCAGCCTGATGCGGGTCGCCGCATCAATGGTGGCGTGCGCGCCATCACTGATCTCAATAGCACGCGCGTAATTGCCGGCAACGTTAAAGGTCGCGCCATTGGTGTTGACGTCGGTGAACTCACCGCTGCCGTACACGCCCGTGGCGAACGAGTTGGTCATGGAAAGCGTGCGGCCGGTGCCGTCAAAATCTGCCCCATCTGCAACACGGAAAATATTGCCGTACGGCACGGTTGCGCTGTAGCTGCCGTTGGCGGGCAAGTTGATTCTGGCGTTGGGGCCAAGGGTATAAAAACTGATATGCCGTGCGGTATACACGTTGGGATCAGGCACGGATAGCGGCACCGCATTAGCGCTGACATCAACCACCGCAAGCCCTTCGGCACGAATACCAATATTCGAGTTTCCGCCGAGTCTGATCGGCCCGGTCAGTTTCGCGTAAGCTGTGCCGCCGGGATCGCCCTTCACCCATACCGCCGTGTTAAAGGAGTTAACAAAACGATCGCCATCGCCTGGCACATTGATCGCGCCGCTGGAAAATGCCACGGAGTCATTGCCATCGCGCGCGATGACTTTTAGGCCAGTGCTGTTGTAGCCGTTGACATTGATGGTGCCGATATTGCCAACCTTGCCAAGGCTGCCGGAATCCAGCGCCAACATGCCAACGTTCTCGGCGGGTTGAACTTGCGCCTTGCCGTTAACGTCGATGACGCCATTGTTCAGCGTAACCGCGTGAGGCGCGAGCTCCACCTTCATCCCTGCGGCGTTTTGCACTTTGGATCCAATCACGATGTGGCCATTATTCACGGCTTTTGAATCAAGGAATTGATAGATGCCGCTGGCGCCGCCACTTAGATTGACGGCGACATCTTCGGTGGGATCATTTTTGCGATTTTGCGGCGTGCGCCCGATGTAGATGAGGCCGTCTTTGGCGTTAACGAAACCGCCTTTGCCGTCGCTGCTCAGCAATACGCCCGCTGCCGTGCCGCCGCTGCTGACATCGCTGACGCCAACGTTGATGTTGCCGTGGTTAACCACTTTGCTGTTGTAGGCATTGATGCCGGTACTGAAGCCCGAGCCGGGTTGCAGGTTGATCACGCCACGATTGATAAAGCGACTTTCATAACTGACGTTGACCGCGCTGCCGCCCGCGCCAACCGTGCTGCTATCGACGCCTTTGCCATTGGCGTTATTAAGAAAACCGGCGTTAATAACGCCGTTGTTGAAGCCGCGCGCGCCGCTAAGCAACTCCAGGCCAGAACCGGTGCTGGCGAGTTTGCCATCGACTATCGCCTTCGCCCCGTTGCTGGCACGCATCACCGCGCTGTTGCTGTTCACCACTTCCAGCGTTTTGCCGCGATTCATTTTCACTGTTGCCTTCGGACCATCGGCGCTAAGCACCACCTGATCGAATATCGGTAGCGCCACTTCATCATCGAAGTTGTTGGTGCTCATGCGATACACTACGCGCCCTTCGCGCAGCGCGTAGGCCTTATTGAATTCTGTGTTGTAACTTTCGGTGCTGAGGTTGGCGTTGGAGAGCTGATCGATCAGCCAGTCGTTGTAATTGCGCAGTTCATTGAGATTAGTGACGTTGAACATGTTAGTGCCGCCATCCAGTGTATTGACGGTGAATACACCCGCGTATTCCACCACGTTGCCGACATCGTAAGCCAGGCGATCGCCACCGTACGGCGTGGTGCCGGCGATGAAGGCGATACGGTTATTGGAATTCCAGTTCAAATTGCCTTTTTTGCTGGCGGTAAATAACTGGCTTTGCTTCGCCGCCATCGACCAGCTATTACTGGAGGAAGTCGACGCCGCGTTATGCTTGCCAATATCGATATTCAGCGTGCCATTACTGACGGAAGCGACACGCGCGTTGATATATTGTTTGTCGTTTACATCAAAATAATCTGGCACCACGGTATCCAGACCTACTGCAGGTAAATCGACCAGTTCTGCAGTATTAAATACCTGATAGGTGGTGTAGGTATTTTCTTCGTAATTGGGGATGCCAATAGCGTAATTCTGCGCACCGATTTGCAGCCGCGCCGCGCCAATCACGTTGTCATTGATAATTCGCCCAATATTGCGCAACTCACCAATCGTTACGCTGCCCGTACCGTTTTCACCCGGCGCGAACTGCGGCAATCCGCTCAGCGTTTGCGTGCTGCCATTACATAAACAGTAAGCACCAACCTTATTGTCATTAATTTCAGGCGTATAAGGCTTTAATATCGCCGCCGTTGTCGGCAACACAGGGAACATCACGCCTTGCGCAGCCACAAGGCTCAGTAACACCGGATTTAATTTAAACACAATGTTTTCCTCAACAGAGAAAAGACAATACGCGCACGGATTATTACCGTTGCGCTTTAGGTTTGTTTAAGTAATTGAATTAGTTTGTTTCAGGTTTTTAATGTTTGAAATCGGGTGAAATGAGTATCTACGCTTTGGCTGGGAAACGTCCAGTTTGAGTTAAGGATTTGTGAGGTGGGATAGAAGATTTGGGAATTTAGCTAAAAAGTGCAATTTTTACGATGGTGCTAAAACAGTCCTAACATTACTTAGACGTAGTTAGAAATTTTTTTAAGACTGAAATTTTCAGTGATTATCATAAGACCTAAAATGAGTCTCTGCTTGAAGAAAAGACTCATTTAATCTATTTAGTTCTCATATCCATCAAAGTTTGGAATTGTAGGAAAGTCAGAATTAGCATACCTTCCAGAATATGGGGAACTAGTCTTCATTGAGCAACCAAACAAATATAACTGGCCAACCTTGCTAAAAAAAGGTATTTCAATACAGTATTTAGACAGATTAACTATTTCTAAGGTTATATGTCCTTCAAAACCTGGTTCAATTTGTCCATCGTTGCATGTTATCTGTACAAAAAGTCTAGCTAAACTTCCTTTAGTTTGTATTAATCCAAATACGTCATTCGGCAATTTGTAACGGTCATGGCTACATGCAAGTATCTGCTCACCAGGTTTAAGAGTAATACTGCTTTTTTTAGAGGAATCATCATCCAAACAATATAAGTCGTCGATATCGTCATTAGAGTATCCATAACGTATTATTTTATCTTGCCCTTCAGCCAGATCTCTTAATTTATAAATATTGTTTGAAAGTCTGACTTGCAAGCAAAAAGTCTCAACTAAATTTTTATTGGCACAAATAGACTCCTCGGTAACAAGTGACTTAAGATTATCATCAATTATCAACATTATCATTATCTCCCTTGATGCCACTTTTCAACTGCATTGCAGAATTTTCTATAGGTTTTTCTTTATGAAATACGCCATAACCAGTAAAAACGAGTGATAATAATGCAATGAGCATCATAACAAAACTTGGGCCATATGACACCCATTGTTGTTTACATATGTTCCACATCCTTTTAATACGGCCTTTTTTAGGCATGTTTGTACTTTCTGAGTTTGTGGCTTCTATAAAATCTGGTGTATGAGCGGTTTGAAAAAAAATAGCTGAAGCAATTTTCTGTCCTTTCTTTAACTCTACTTTTTTTGTAGAGTAATTTACCAACCTCAACTTTAGAACTCCAGAATAACCAGGTTCAATTTTGGCGCTCGGTGATTGAATACCATCCTGTAGGAAAATGCTTCCAGTAGACATAACCATCCCAAACCAGTTGTTGGGTATTTTCATTGACTCTTTAACGGTAACTACAACAGATGTTCTAGGTGCTATCGTTATATGTTCATTTTCTATTAAAAATAGTCCCTTATCATTATATGAGTAATTCTCATTCCATGAATTACCCAAAGTTAAATCCAATGAAAACTCATCAATTGGAATTTCAGTTTTGTCTTTTTTATTTTTCTCATCATCATAGCAAAGATATAACTTGCTATTATAAGACTTTTTATTTTTCTCAAAAATCCCATTATTACTAGTAACTCTATCTTTCAAGTGGATAACGCTCATTTATATTTGTCTCTCGCTCTTATTTTGCGACACTCGACCACCATTCCATTGGCCAGCATAAGGATTTGAACTACCCTTTACAGAATAAAATACAGCTGTTGAAAAGCGTGCATGCTTTTCAAGAAAGAAAGGTTTTTTTCCAAAATTAGTCAAATTAAAAAGCATTGGCCCCACATATCCATGAGAAAGAATGCTGGATTGAAATATGACCCCACTTCGAAAGAGAGTGCTTCTTGGGAAAAACTGGCAGCTAATCTCTTCTGGTAAGTTAAAGACCTCAACAGTTTCAACTAGATATGACATTCCTGATTGCAATTCAAAAACACCATCTTTACTGGGACGCAATTCTTTTGAAGATGGTGTTTTTCTAAACTCTTTGCCTAAGAAAGCAATTTCATCACCGATCAAATAAACTGCCCGAGCGGACAGATCAATACCCACTCCTTCAGAGTTCTCAACTTCACGCTTATTAACATTGCTAATGATTCCCTTAGCAATGAATTCAGATAAATGAGACTTAATCGATAAAATCATAATTAAAATTCTGCAACATAAAAATTAAGGCGCTATTATAACATAATCTAATAGTAAATGTTAACAACATTATTAATGTTATGTTGATCGCATTAAAATACACATTAAAATATAGTGATTATTTTATTACATTCTATTGCCTTGCCTACAAGCTTATAAAACACGCATTATTTATTTTAATTCAAAGGCCAAGCCGCTAATCCCTTTATTTCCTTTAGCACAAACATACTCTGCATCTCCTTTATCCCCGGCAATCTTCGAATAACCGACATGGCGAATTCCGCGTAAGCATCCATATCCGCTGCCACCACCTGTAATAAGAAATCTGCATCGCCGCCGATGCTGTAACATGAAACCACATTATCCAGCGCCATCACTTCTTGTTCGAATCTACGCGCTTCGGCTTCGCTATGGCTATCAATGATGACGCGTACAAACACCATCACATAGAGGCCAATCTTTTTTCGATTAAGTACTGCGCGATAACCCTGAATCACTTCATCCTCTTCCAGCTTGCGCACTTTGCGCCAGGTAGGGGATGCGGAGAGGCCAATTTCGTCGGCGAGATGTTGGTTGGTGATGCGCGCGTCCTGCTGCAACAGCTGGAGGATTTTAATATCTGTCTTGCTTAAGCTCATAAGTGGATAATCCTTTCCTTTGTTTAGCGATTAAAGGATTTTTTATCCCTAATCTGTTCCTTTTGCAACGTAATCAGAAAGCACTTTCCTTTGGGGTTGCGGCATACTTTTTTCTCTAATGATTGTTATCAGAGTCACTGCGCGGATGTAGCCAAGTCGCCATGAATGGCGCCCCTACGGCTTAGGGTGCGCATTTATGCGCACCGGGAAAACCAGCGTTATTCGCTGAACCGTGCACCTGTAACCCCACTCAAAGTGAAGCCTGAATCATGAATTTCGACGCAAACACCCACCGCTGCACCATCGTGATTGATCAGCAACTGCCCGCCGGATTGGCAATGAACGCTGCCAGCATTATCGGCATTAGTTTTGGCAAATTACCAGGAAATTTGGTGGGGCCGAATCAGCAAAGCCAGGATGGCGTTGATTATCCCGGCGTCATCTACGCGCCGCTGGCGCAATCCTGCAAAACGTACGAAGAGTATGGCGAGCGTATTGCTGACGCGCACAGCGATCAGATTGAGTTGGTGGCGATCGGTTTGATAGGTCCAAAGAAAAAAATTACCCTTTTAACCGGCAATTTGAAGCTGTATCGCTAAACATCCTCTTCGGCGGCGAACCACGCAGGCGGCTGGCCGACATAGCGACTGAATGCCACGCTGAAGGCGCTGGCGGATAGATAGCCGACGCACTCTGGCACTTTGGCTACCGCCATGCTTTTACCGCCCAGCAGATTTTTCGCCAGCGCCATACGCCACGTCAGCAGGTAGACCATCGGCACCACGCCAACCGCTTCGCGGAAACGCACAAAGAAAGAGGAGCGTAACAGCGCGGCGGCTTTCGCCAGTTCGGCCATCGTCCAGCTGTGCGCAGGATTGGCATGAATGGCGCGGATTGCCGCCGCCAGCCGTTCGTCAGCTAACCGCTCATCACGCCCGGACACGCATTGCAGATCGGCATTGATCGCAGCGCTTCGATTAACAGCAGCTCTAGCAAGCGTTCCAGTACCACATGACGCGCCGGACGCTGTGCGCGGCACTCATCCATCACCAACTGCACAAGCGTGGTCAGGCGCGATTCGCCGCGCATGGAAAACACGCAGCTTGAGCCGCATCAGCCGCTGTTAGATGGCGTGTTCAGCGCGATGCAGCAGCCACAACCGACCACCAAGGCGCTGGATGTGGCGGAAGCGGTGTGGCGTGCGGCGACCGATGCGCATTCCAGCTGACGAAGATGCGGTGGCGCTGGCGAACGAAGTGGGTTAACCGTGAATTTCGGCGACTGCCATGGTGAAAACCAGCGGCAGTTCGCCGAGGTTCGCATAACTGTGCGGTGCGGCGGTTTTCGCCACCGCTGAACTGCCGCGCGGCACCTGCAACCGCTGTTCATCAACCGTCAACGTAAGTTCACCTTGCTCGACATGCAGCAGTTCGTAAGTGCGCTGCGGATGGCCCGGCGAGGCGAACTGTTCGCCGGGGAACATCTCCCAACGCCATAGCTCGATCATATCCGGGCCTTGCGTGCCCGCCAGCAAACGCGCCGTACCGCCCTTGTCCCCTTGCCAAAGTATTGGAATGTCCTCTTCAGCAACCAGATGCGCCAGCGGATCGGCGGTGACATTCACAATATCGGCCACCGATATTCCTAGCGCTGCCGCCACTTTGCACAAAATGGCGATGCTGGGATTCGCGCTGCCTTTTTCAATCTCAACTAACATGCCTTTACTGACGCCCGCGCGGCGCGAGAGCTCATCCAGCGACAGTTTTTGCTGTTGGCGGAAACTTTTGACGCTGGCTGAAACGGCGGCGCTGACATAGTCGATATCAGAACCTGCTTCGGTCAATTTATTGACTTTTGTCTTCATCGGTCACTATCATGGAATAAATTAGTCATTACAGGATTATGTTATGTTCGCCTTAAGCCCGTCAATCGATCCTTCCGTTTCTGCTTTAGCGCCTGACTTTACCGCGCTCAGCATTTTAGTTCAGGCTGCGCCAGTGTTGCGTCCGCAAGTTGGTAAAGAAGCCCTCGTACAAGCTTGTCGCGATATGCTGCAGGATGATTTTCCGTGGGCTGAAGCACATCTGACGCAATGGACGGAAATGTTCAAACATTTTGGTGCCAAACCGAAACGTACGCCCTGTTCGGCAGATGCCTTGCGCAAGCGCGTGCAGCGCGACGGATCAATGGCAGCCATCGATCCAATCGTGGATCTCTACAATGCGGTGAGCATTCGTTTCGCCATTCCGGTTGGTGGTGAGAATGTGGCCGCTTACGTGGGGAACCCGCGGCTGACGCGCGCCGATGGCAGCGAACCCTTCGATGTCTATAAAGAAGGCGTCCTGAGCCATGAATCTCCCGAACCTGGCGAAGTGGTGTGGCGGGATGACGCAGGCGTAACTTGTCGTCGCTGGAACTGGCGACAAGGTGTGCGCACGCGTCTCAGTATTGAGCAAACGCAGATGTGGTTTGTGCTGGAGCGATTACCGGCGATGCCACTCGAAGCATTGCAACATGCGGGCGATATGCTGGAGCAAGGTATTCAGCAGATGATGCCCGGCGCTATTATCGAACGCAGTATACTTGGCAATATCAATCACTAATCGCTATGTTGTCACTCTCGCCTGCCACCTTTTAGGAATCGGAATGCACAACAGCCACAGTTTTTGGATGCGGTGACGCAAATGCTGCATCGCGAATGGTCGGATTTCCCCAACTGGCGCGATGCGGCAGTGATTGAGCAGCGTTTACAGGCGCGCAATGCCGCCAAGGCCAAAACGCTGACGCTGGTGGCAACCACAAGCGATGGCGAATTGATGGCGACCGCCAGCATTATCCATTACGAACTGCACGATATCGCCGAGCGCGAGTTTTGGCTCGGCGAAGTCATTACTGCCGCAACACACCGTGGAAAAGGGTTGGCGAGTGGCCTGGTGACGCGCTTAATTACCGAAGCGCGTCAGCGTGGGATCACCGCGTTGTGGCTGTATACACCGGATCAACAAGCCCTCTATCGCCGCTTCGGCTGGCAGGATGTAGAGCAGCGCGTGATTGCTGATGAAGATGTTACGGTGATGGTTCTAAACATTGTTTAAGGAGAAGCAGATGCTGATGCGTAAAAACTATCCGCAATTGGGTGAAGTCAAAGCGCCTTATGTGCACGCGGTAAGGCACAATGAAACTTTATATGTCTCTGGCTTGACCGCTTTCGGTACGCCAGCGCAGCAAGCTGATATCGCTACACAAGCAGAAACTATATTCCAGCAGTTGCATACCATCGCGGCTGAAGAAAAGAGTTCGCTGGAAAAGCTAATCAAGGTGACGATTTTTATCACCTCATTTGATGAGATCAACGTCTTACGCGGCGTGCTGTTTAAACATTATGGCGAACATCTGCCGGCGAGTTCGCTGGTACAAATTAGTCAACTTTTCTCGCCGGATTTAAAGATTGAGATCGAGGCGATTATCGCCCTGTAGCCAACGCCTGCAGCGCCGCCAATCCATCGCGTGCCATCCATGTGCGCAGCGGCGCAAACAGCGGTTGCGGCAGATTTTCTGGTGCGAACCATTGCCAGCCGTGGCACTTTTCAGGCTCCATCAGTTGTGGTTCACCGATTGCGTCCTGCGCCACCATCAGTAGCGTAATGTAGTGCTTGTTGACCTCGGGAAACACATCGCTAACGAACGCGCCGTTTTGCAGTTTACCAAGCTGTAAGCCGGTTTCTTCCAGCACTTCGCGACGCGCGCAGGCTTCCGGCGATTCGTCAAACTCCAGATGCCCGCCCGGCGCAGACCAGTCGCCCGCGCCGTGGCTGCCTTTGCGTTGCCCTAATAACAGTTTTCCATCGCGGAAAACTAAAACGCCGATTCCCACTTGTGGCGACATCGTTGCTCCTTGGTTTGCAGGCCGTCATAAATGACGAACCTGCGTGAAAAAATTGTCCCACGTTTTATCACATTGATTGCCGAACGATTATCGCTTAATGCCGATCAGTTAAGCGCCGTATCGAATCACCGCACCTTCCGTAGCGGCGCGATTTATCGCGCAATGAATTGCGCCGCTACAATGTGTGCTCTCGGTAATGAGGGGTTTTCATGTCTTAACTGACGAGCATTACGCGATTATCGCTGCGTTTTAAACCGCAGCGCCATCACCATCAGCAACATAATGCCTACGCTCATGATTATCCACGCGCTATCGAGCGAGGCGGCGCGGTCACGCACGATGCCAGCGATCAGCGGCATCAACGCCGCCAGCAAATAACCGCCGCCCTGCACGAAGGATAGCAATGCGCCCGCTTCTTCCGGCGTGTGCGCGTGATCGAGCGTGACGATCAGCGAGAGCGGGAACAGCGCGCCAATGCCTAATCCGAGCAGCAATGTAGGCAACCACGCCTGCGCCCCGCCAAGCCACAGCAGACTGATCAAGCCCAGCAGAATCAAAGTTAACACCACCAGCAACGGACGGCGACGATCGCGGAAGCGATGAATCAACGCCGACAGCACAAAACCCGCGGCAACTTCCGTCAGCGTGAGCGCACCCAGCACATAGCCGCTTTGTTCAGGTTGCCAGCCGTGCTGCATGTAAAATGGCGGCAGCCACGCCAGCACCAACGTGTACGCGCCGGTG
This sequence comes from Pantoea leporis, assembly GCF_028048155.1. NCBI lineage: Bacteria > Pseudomonadati > Pseudomonadota > Gammaproteobacteria > Enterobacterales > Erwiniaceae > Pantoea > Pantoea leporis. The sequence goes on along the minus strand of NZ_JALMEU010000002.1, from coordinate 323,237 downwards.
CCAATTCCAAAGAAAATCATCAACAGCCAGGCACGCGGTGAGCGAGCAGTGCGTGGAGCCTGGCTGCTTTGCATTGGCGTTACGCCGCGTGAAAACGTCAACCACAGCAACAGCGCGATGACTGCGGGAACAACAGGAATTGCCAGCGTTAACGCTAAACCTTGCGATTTCGCCAATGGTGCGGCGCTGGCGGCAGCAATCGCTGCGCCCGCCATAATCCCGGTGGTGAACAGCGCCATCAGCGTGCCTGCTTTCGCACCAAAGTGACGTTTGATCTGCGCTGGCATTAAGGCCTGAATCAATCCGATACCGCAACCCGCCACCAGCGCGCTGGTAATCAACGCTGTGGCAGATTGCTCGAACCCACGCGCGACGCTCGCCAGCGCCAGCAACAGCAATCCGGCAGCGATACCGCGTACTTCGCCGAGCCGGCGCAACAGCAGCGGCCCGGCCAGCGCCGCCAATCCCATCATGATGACCGGCAACGTGGTCAGCAGGCTAAGCTGCGTGGCGCTGAGCTGCGCGTCGCGCTGCAGGAGTGGAAAGAGCGGTCCCATCGCCGCCATAATCGGCCGCAAATTCAGTGCGATAACAAAAACCAGTAAGGCAAACATCCCAACCGCAGGTAAAGTACGATTCACTTTGCATCTCCATGCTCATCAAAAGTATCTTAACGCTAAGATACTTTTCGCAGCAGCAACAGCCCATGCGCACAAAGCAACAAATGGGGATGAGATGGCGAATATTAATCACCGCACAATCCGTAGCGGCGCAATTTATTTCGCGATGAATCGCGCCGCTACGGATTGTGCAAACAGGCAACAACAGCATCTGGAGAAATCAATTTGACCGATCACGTCGATTTTGTAGTTGAACAATGGGCCAGCGCGATGCCGGAGCTGGATGCATCGTCGATGGCGGTATTTGGTCGCATGCTGCGTATCATGAAACATCTGGCGAAAACGCGCGCTGAAGCGCTGGCACCGTTTAGATTTCGCGATGGCGAATTTGATGTGCTGGCGACGCTGCGGCGCGCGGGTGCGCCCTATCGCTTATCGCCGACCCAGCTGTATAAATCATTGCTGGTGACATCGGGCGCGATGACCAATCGCCTCAATCGGCTGGAAGAAGTGGGGTCGATTGTGCGCGTTGCCGATCCCGACGATAAGCGCAGCATGCTGGTGGCGCTGACTGAAGAAGGATTAGCGAAGATCGAGCAAGCCCTGCTGGTACACTCGCAAACGCAAAATAGCCTGCTGGAAACGCTGGATGCAGCGCAGCAAGCGCAGCTGAAAACCTTGCTGAGTCAATTGTTGGTGGCAACAGAAGCGGAAAGGTAAAAACGCTGTTGCTGATGTGTCAAATAATGAATTAATTCAGCGCATTTTCCATTAAAGTAACCGTCCCGCTAGGCCTTTTTACGGATTAAAAATGAGCAATAAATACGCCCCATCGCAGATTTTTCTTCACTGGTTGACCTTCCTGTTGGTCGTCACTGCGTATTGCACCATGGAATTTCGTGGACTGGCGACGCGCGGTTCGTGGCAAGGCTTTGCCATGATTATTGGTCACTTCAGCGCAGGAAGTTGTGTGCTGGTGATTATGCTGTCACGCATCCTGCTGCGTTTCCGCCATCGCAGCCCGGCGATTTTGCCCAAGCCGCCGCACTGGCAAACCGGCCTGGCGCATCTGATGCATCTGGCGATCTACGTGTTTTTCATTGTCTTACCCACGCTGGGCATTTTGTCGCGCTTCTACATGGGCCGCACCTGGTGGATTTTTGGCATTCCGATGCCGGTGAGTGGCGATCCGGATCCGGATTTCGCCGACATGATTGCGGACTGGCATGAAACCCTCGCGCCTTACGGATACTGGCTGATCGGCATTCATGCCGTGGCCGCGCTGGCGCACCATTATCTGTTCAAAGACAATACGTTAATGCGCATGATGCCTGCGCGCCGCTCGGGCGCTAAAACGTCAGACTGAAGCTGTCATCCAGCAGCGCCAGAATCTCGCTATCCGGCAAGCCGTTCTCCAGCGTGATGCTCAGCCAATGCTCTTTGTTCATGTGGTAAGCCGGATAAACGCCGGGCAACTGGCGCAGCGACCCAATCAGTTCAGGTCGCGCTTTGATGTTCATCACATCAATTACCGGCCCATCCGGTAAACCGAGTTTGTGACTCTCCAGCGGGAACACCAGCGCAAACCATTTGCGGTGCCGCGGATGACGCAGCACTGCATACTCACTGTGCTTTTTCCACGGATAATCGGGTTCTACCTGATAGTGCTGATTGATGTAGTCGAACAGCTGCTGGCGTTGCATGCATCCTCCGTGGTGTATTGCGCCTAAAAAAGTACGTGCGAAGCCATGATAGTAATCAGTTACGTCTACACTGCGTATAGATTTCTTGCGCTAAATCAGCGCCCTTAAACCAGGGAAGTGAATGATGTTCCATCTGATTTTCAGCATACCGAGCTGGTATGTGATCGCCCGATTTTTGTTCCCGTTAGCCATGCCCTTGCTGTTAAAAATCATCCTTTCTCTGCTGGTGTTACTGGCTTCGCAATATCTGCTGGTGAGCCGTTTTACCTCTGGCAGCATGTTCTCGCCGGAAATGCCGCGCACCATCGTCATCCTGTTCAACTGGGGTTTCAGCGCCGTTTTATTCCTCGCGCTGACGCAGTTTGTGATTGATGGGGTGGCGCTGGTTTCACTGTTGTTCCGCCATCCGTTCGAAATCGTACCCGCGGTGCGTTATGTGGCGGCGGCGTTTGCCTTGATTTTGGCCACGGTTGGCGTTTATCAGGCTATCCGCGTTCCGCCGATCAAAGATGTGACCATTGAGATCGACAACCTTCCGCGCGAATTCGAAGGCTATCAACTGTTGCAGTTAACGGACATGCACATCACCAAACTTTTTAATGAGAAATGGACGCGCGCCCTGGTGCAAAAAGCCATGATGCTGGACGTCGATCTGATTCTGGTCACCGGCGATGTGATTGACGGCACGCTGCAGAACCGTCGTGCGGACGTCGAACCGCTGCGCGGATTACACGCGCGCGATGGCGTTTTCGCCATCACCGGCAATCACGAATATTTCTTTGAGCAGGAGCGCTGGACCGCACATCTGGCGTCGCTAGGTCTGGAGCCGTTACTCAATCGCCATACGGTGATTAAGCGCGATAACGCCGAGCTGGTGATCGCCGGCATGCCGGATACGTCAGCAGCACGACGTGGCGCAGTTGGCCCCAATTTGGAACTGGCGCTGGCCGGTGCGCCGGAAGACGCTCCGGTGATCTTGCTCGACCACCAGCCGCGCAACGCCCGGCAAAATGCGCTGAAAAAAATCGATTTGCAGCTGTCCGGCCACACGCACGGCGGGCTAATTATTGGCTTTGATCGCCTGTTTGCCAAACCCAACGCGGGCTTCGTGTCGGGTTTGTATCAGGTCGACGGCATGCAGCTCTACGTCAACAACGGCACCGCGCTCTGGCCTGGCATGGCGGTGCGTTTGGGCCGCCCCTCAGAGTTGACCCGCATTACGCTGCAGCGCAAACCGTAACGCACTTAAGATTGTGGGATTGCCCGCGAGGCATCCCACAATCTCATCATCTGTGCGATTCCGCGCTCAACCTCGTGGAGAGGAACGTCATCGCGCGCCAGGGTTGAGATCCCCAGCATAAAACTGTTGAAGCTGACCGCCAGCGAAAGCGTCTCCTCCTCATCCCGCAACTCACCGCTGCCGATCCCTCTTTCAACGCAATGCCTGATCCCTTCACGGGTGCGCATGCGCGATGCTTCAAGCGGTTTAAGCACGTGGCGATTTTCCTCAGAACAGGAAGACATCACGCTTAGCGCAACCATGCATCCACGCGGATGCGCAGGATCGTACTGCATTCTGGCGGAGTTGAGCAGCGCGGTTTCCAGCGCCTGGCGAGCGGGCACGCGGGTATCCCACAAAGCTTCCGTGACCTGAGCATGGGTTTGCAAATAACAGTTCACGGCTTCAGCAAAGAGTGCCTCTTTCGATCCAAACGCGGCGTAGAAGCTTGGCGCGGTGATGCCTTTGCCTATCGAGGCTTTGAGCTGCGCCAGCGAGGTTGATTCATAGCCGTTTTCCCAGAAAAGGTGCATCGCTTTGATCACCGCTTCATCCCGGTCAAATTGTCTTGGTCTGCCTGTTCTCATCATCACATCCTCCGCCATTTATACTAATCGATACAGAATTCATTGACAACGCACAGCTCGCCTCCGCAATATAAATACCGATCGATACATATATCCATGGCGCTTCGCGGCGCTGTTGCAAATCAAGAGCAGGCTAAATAATGAATTCAACGTTTAAGCACGAAGAAGCCCAACGGCTGCCAATCCTGGCGCTTTTGGCGCTCGCAATGGCAGGTTTTATCTGCATCCTGACTGAAACCATACCCGCCGGATTGCTGCCACAAATCAGTCAGGGGCTTAATATTTCCCCCTCGCTGGCCGGTCAATGGGTTACCGCCTATGCAGCCGGTTCGCTACTGGCCGCGATTCCGCTCACATTGCTGACCCGAAGCTGGTCGCGCAGGGTTGTGCTGCTGAGCACCGTGTGTGGATTTCTGCTATTTAACACTCTTACCGCCGTCTCTTCTGACGTTGTCATCATCTTAATAGCGCGATTTTTTGCTGGTGCGTCAGCCGGTTTGGCGTGGAGTCTGATTGCGGGCTATGCGCGAAGAATGGTTGTTCCATCGCTGCAGGGACGCGCATTGGCGCTCGCCATGGTGGGCACGCCAATCGCTCTTTCACTCGGTGTTCCGGCAGGCACATGGATGGGTTCGTTGCTGGGATGGCGTCTGACATTTGCCGCCATGTCGGGTCTCTCTCTCATTCTTATCGGCTGGATTTTGCTGGCCGTGCCGAACTATCCCGGCCAATCTGCTACGCAAAAAATGCCGCTCGGCGCAGTGTTACGCCTCCCCGGCGTAGGTGCCGTGCTGGGTGTGGTGCTGACCTGGATGCTGGCGCATAACATTCTCTATACCTACATTGCACCGTTCCTTGCTTCAGCCGGTCTGGCGCATCGCGTGGATGTGGTGCTGCTGATCTTTGGTATTGCGGCATTGGGGGGAATATTCATTACCGGTAAGATCATTGATACGCATCTGCGCAAAGCGGTGCTGCTGTCACTCTCCATCTTTGCTGCGGTGTCGGTGATTTTTGGTCTGAGTACGCCAACACCCGCCGTGATCTATGCGGGTATAGCCGTTTGGGGACTCACCTTCGGCGGTGCCGCGACGCTGCTGCAAACGGCTCTGGCAGATGCCGCCGGCGAATATGCCGATGTCGCGCTCTCCATGAATGTCGTCACCTGGAACAGCGCTATCGCCCTCGGCGGTTTGACCGGCGGAATGTTGCTGGAACATGTCGGCTCCCAATCTTTTCCGTGGGCGATTCTGCTATTGCTGTTGGTCGCGTTGGGAATTGCGCTGCGTGCTAAGCAGGGTTTCCCGGCTGAGAACAGCCGGGAAACCGGCATTACACCGGTGGCTTAGCGTAAACATACATTGCACATGCTGTAGCGGCGCGATTTATCGCGCAAATAATTGCGCCGCTACGATTCGTGAACTCGGTAATTTACGCTTTCGCAAACGCCAACAAATCAGGATTAATCTGCTCAGGATGCGTCGCGAACATACCGTGCGACAAGCCTGGGTAGGTTTTCAGCGTGCCCTGTTTTAGCAGCTTAATCGCCTTATGCGCCGAATCATTAATCGGCACCACCTGATCGTCTTCCCCGTGCAGCACCAATACCGGCACCGTGATCGCTTTTAAATCTTCGGTAAAATCGGTTTCCGAGAACGCAGCGATACAGTCGTACTGCGCCTTAGCGCCGCCCGCCATGCCCTGACGCCACCAGTTATCGATCAAACCCTGGCTCACTTTCGCACCCGGACGGTTAAAGCCGTAGAACGGCCCCGCTGGCACATCGATAAAGAACTGCGCGCGGTTAGCGGTTAGCGCCGAGCGGAAACCGTCAAACACCTCTTTTGGCAAACCTTCAGGATTGGCGGCGGTTTGCAACATGATTGGTGGCACGGCGCCCATCAACACTGCTTTCGCCACGCGACCTTTTTCGGCATGCGCCACATAACGCGCCACTTCGCCGCCACCGGTAGAGTGACCGATATGGATGGCGTTGCGCAGGTCCAGCGCTTTGGCCAGTTCTGCCACGTCAGCGGCGTATGTGGTCATATCATTGCCGCTATCGGTTTGGTCGGAACGTCCGTGGCCGCGACGGTCGTGGGCGATAACGCGATAACCTTGTGCCAGGAAGAACAACATTTGGTTATCCCAGTCATCGGCGCTTAACGGCCAGCCGTGATGAAACACTACCGGTTGGGCGTTTTTTGGGCCCCAGTCTTTGTAAAAGATTTTGGTGCCGTCTTGGGTGGTGATGATGCCGTTGCTCATGAGTAAGCCCTCTGTATGTGATTGTCTGCGTTCGATGGGCTTATTGTTATGGAAAGCGGCAGCGGCTAATATTGTCAAATATGACACATTAAGGGCCGTAACTGACAAATGATAAAAACTGATGAAAACAGCGTTGTCGCGGAGATTGGCTTGGTGATCTATCCCGATTGCCAACTCGCGGCGATATATGGCTTAACCGATATGTTCAGGATTGCTGCGGAATGGGCCGAGAATATATCGGGTGAAGAGCGCAAGCGGACGATTCGTGTTTCACATTGGCAGATCGATGCGCACAGCGATCATATGGTTTGCGTCTGGGATAGCCATCCCGATACAGCACATCGCCTGAGCCACGTGATTGCGCCGCCAAGTCTGGTGGTGCCAGCGAAAATGGTGCCCATGAAGGTGCCCGCCGACTGGATGAGTGAGCTTTATGACGCAGGCGTAACGCTCTGTTCGGTGTGCGCCGGTGCCTTTGTGCTGGCCGAAACCGGACTGATCGATCATCGTCGCGCCACCACGCACTGGGCCTTTGCGCAGACGCTGTCGGAGCGTTTTCCTGCGGTAGAGGTCGCGGCGGAAAATATGGTGATTGACGATGGCGACATTATTACCGCCGGTGGGATTTTGGCGTGGACCGATTTGGGTTTAACGCTGATCGAAAAAGTGCTCGGCACCGGCACCATGCTGGCGACCTCACGCTTTTTACTGATCGACCCGCCGCGACGCGAGCAAAGCACCTATTCGGCATTTATCCCCAATTTCGATCACGGTGATAGCCAGATTCTGCGCGCGCAGCATCATCTTCATGCCCATGTTGCCGAGCAGCACAGCATTGAGAGCATGTCGGCGCTGGCAAGCATGACGCCACGTACTTTTCTGCGCCATTTCCAGAAAGCGATCGGCCTGCGGCCAACGGATTATTTGCAGCAGGTACGCATTATGAAAGCGCGCGACGCGCTGGAGCTGAGTAATCGTTCGGTCGATCAGATCGCCTGGGAGATCGGCTACAGCGACCCTTCCGCTTTCCGCAAAATTTTCCGCAAACTCACCGGCGTCACGCCCGGCCAGTATCGGCAGCGGTTTGGTACCCGGCAACATAATTAACGCCCATCACAGCAGGAAAATTGCCGTTTTCCTGCCATGATTACGTTCGTCCCGTTCCGATTACTTGCTAAGGATTTCTATGCCACTGCGTTCGCTTCAGGCTCTGTGTCTGGTTAACTTTTTTATGGCTGACGTACGAGATGGTCTTGGGCCTTTTCTCGGCATATTTCTGACAGAACGCCACTGGAATGCAGGAGATATTGGCTGGGTGATGACCGCCGGTGGCCTTGCAGGGCTGGTTGCCACCCTGCCGGCAGGTTTAGCCACAGACGCTACTCGCCATAAACGATCGTTGTTGCTCATCGGTTCACTCCTGATCACCCTATCCACCTTGCTGCTGTGGTATTTCCATCAGGGATGGATCGTGGTTTTATCGCAGATTGTGACTGGCCTTTCCGCCGCGCTCATCGCGCCGATGTTGACGGGTATTACCCTTGGCCTAGCCGGTCCGCAAGGATTCAGCCATCAAATGGGGAGAAATGAAGCCTTCAACCACGGCGGAAATATGACAGCCGCCATTATTGCGGGTGCTTCAGTGTGGTTGTGGGGCACGGGTGCGGTGTTTGTACTCATGACGACGATGGCGCTGTGCGCAGGTGCAGCCGTGCTGGCTATTCGTCATAACGACATCGATAACCTTGCCGCGCGCGGGCTTTCTGGCAGCGAATCGGCCAGCAACGTCCCACGTCTTTATCAGATTGCCCGTAATCCTGCCGTCATTATCACGGGAGTCACGCTGTTACTCTTCCATCTTGGCAATGCCGCGCTGTTACCTATGCTGAGCCTGCGGGTGGCGGCAGCGCACAATGCAGCCATCAGCCCCGGACTTTATGCTGCCGCCACGGTGGTTATTTCACAATGTGTGATGATTCCCATGGCGCTGTATGCTGCACGTCACGCACCGCGTTTTGGCTATCCCGTGCTGATCACGGCGGCGCTGCTGGTGCTGCCATTACGTGCGTTGATTGCCTCCGCTTTTGACGGCGCTTATTTCATGATTCCGGTACAGATTCTGGATGGCGTAGCGGCGGGTCTGCTGGGCGTGGCGGTGCCGGGTTATATCGTAAAGGTGCTTGAGGGCAGCGGACATACCAATGCCGGTCAGGGTTTTATCATGCTCATGCAGGGCGTCGGCGCGGCAATGAGTCCCGCGTTGGCGGGAAACATTGCCGCAGCCTATTCCTATCGCAGTGCGTTTGCCGTGCTAGGCGCAATCGCCCTGGCGGCGCTGATCACCTGGTGGATAGGCAGCCGTTATTCAGAGAAAAACGGCGTGCCACGCTCAGCGCGTTCTTAGCTGAGGCTCGATTAACTCAGCTGGAAACGCCCAACGGTGTTCGCCAGCTGCGAGGCCTGATCTTCCAGCGAACTGGCGGCGGCAGACATCTCCTGCACCAGCGCGGCGTTCTGCTGCGTGGTGCTGTCCATCTCGTTCACCGCGATGGTCACCTGGCTGATGCCGCGCGCCTGCTCATCGGAAGCAATCACGATTTCACCGATAATGGTGCGCACCGAATTCACCGCCTGCGTCATCTCCTGCATGGTCTTGCCCGCATCCTGCACCAGCTGCACGCCGCTGCCGACGCGCTGCGTGGATTCTTCAATCAGCGCGCCGATATCTTTCACCGCATTGGCGCTGCGTTGGGCCAGATTACGGACTTCCGACGCCACCACGGCAAAGCCGCGTCCTTGTTCTCCGGCACGCGCCGCTTCTACTGCGGCGTTCAGCGCCAGAATATTGGTTTGGAAGGCGATGCTATTGATGATGGCGGTGATGTCGCCAATTTTCTTCGCGCTGTCGTCAATTTGCGCCATGGTTTGCACCACTTCGCCCACCAGCGTTTCACCACGACTGGCAATGTGCGTGGCGTTGTCGGTGAGCGTTGTCGCCTGATGCGCATTGGTGGCGTTGTGTTTCACCGTGGCAGTAATCTGCTCCATGCTGGCGGCGGTTTGCTCTAGCGCGGCAGCTTGCTGCTCGGTACGCGAGGCGAGATTGAGGTTGCCGCTGGCGATTTCACCCGCGCCCTGACGCACCGACGAACTGGCATCCTGAATCTGTCCCACGATATCGCGCAGCTGGTTTTGCATGGTATGCAGCGCATAGAACAAGCTGCTGTTATCGCGACCTTTCAACGTGATGACGTTATCGAGTTTGCCATCGGCGACGGCCAGCGCGATGGTCGCGGCTTCCAGCGGTTCGCCACCAATCGGCTTCAGCACTTTGCGGCTGAACAGCATGCCAAGCAGCGTACACACCACCAGAATGCTGATGATCATCAGGATCACCGCGTTAATCAGTTGACGATGCGCCGCCGCCATCACCTGGCTGACCGGCGCAACCACGCCGAGATACCATTTCTGATCGCTGTTACCAATCACCACCGGCTGCCAGGTTACCAGCGCATCTTCACCCAGCAACGCATCATGATGTTCCATCACGCTGCTGCTGAAGTTATGGGTATCACCTTTCCACGGCTTGCTGGTCTGGCTTTTATCCGGATAGGAAACCACATTACCCGCGCTGGAGAGCAACATCGCATAGCCGCTGCCTTCCCACGGTTTGATTTTGTTGACCTTTTCCTGCAGCGACGCCAGCGAAATATCGGACGTCACCACGCCCCACAGTTTGCCCTGACTCACAATCGGCGCCGCTACCGAAGTCAGCAGCGTCGGCACGCCGTTGTAGGCGTAGCTGTAAGGTTCAATCAGCATATCTTTCTGACTTTTTTGCGGCAGCAGATAGTAATCGCCCTGCCCTGGCGTGAAGATCGAGGTCAGCGGATGCAGGTTAAAATTGCCGGTTTGATCGCGATCGACGAAGAAGGCGTAGCGACCTTTCGGTGCCGCATTGGCTTGGGTGGCGAACTCCGCGTCACGTCCGTCGAAGGCATTCTCTTCGAAGATCACCGAGATCGACAGGTAATCGGGATTATCGCGCAGCGCCGATTCCATCAGCTTATCAGCAACTTTACGGTCCTGAATGCCCGCCGCTGGCAGTGCGATCAAGCTGTGGCCGAGGTTATGCGCCACATCGCGCGCGTAGCTAAGTTCATGCTGAATTTGCAGCGCCTGGCTTTGTGCAATCTGCTGCAGATAGCTTTCGGCCAGCGACTTTTGTTCGTTACTGGATTGCCAGCTCAGCACGCCGATGGTTACGGCAAAGCCGAGTGTGATGGTTAAGGCGCCCGTCAGCAGCATCTGCGTGCGGGTGCTCATTGTTTTCTTAGGTGATGCGTGTTTGGCCATTATGGCGCTCCTGGAGTTGACACTTTTCGGTATTCAGAACCACTCCCTGTGCGCGTGCATCCCTTTGAACACTCTATCGGCGCGCGTCGGTAGAACTTGATGGCAAGGTGCCAAACTCCGGTGGATTGCCATTGATGGTCACCGACATCAGGTCAGCGCCAGATGCCTGCCTGCTCTACTGGTCAATGAGCCGATTACAGACTATTATTCAGCTCACCATATGAGCCGAATAACCCATCTATTCAGCTCATGCGATTCAGGAGTGACTCTATGATGTGGATTTGGCAGCAGCCCGATTGGCCGCAGTTTCGCTGGCAGGATGAGAAATTACTGCCGCGCCTGCGCCAGCTGCAGCAGCAGCGCGGCGTCTTGCTGGGCCGCGCTAGCGTGCAAGATAACAGCGATCAACAAACGCTGGATACGTTGCTCAGCAATATCCTCTCTTCCTCAGCGATTGAAGATGAGCGCGTCAACGCGCAGTCGGTACGATCGTCCCTTGCCCGCCGTTTAGGCGTTTCGCTCGATCAGCCTTACCCGGTTTCCGAACGTTCCGAAGGTTTGGCAACCATGATGATGGATGCCATCACGCAACGCGATCAGGAACTCACGTTGGCGCGTTTATGTCAGTGGCATCGCTGGTTATTCCCCGCAAGCGAATGGACCATTAAGCGACTAAATGTTGGCACGTTGCGCGGCGATGAACCGATGCAGGTCGTTTCGGGGCGTATCGATCGGCCAACGGTACATTTCGAAGCGCCGCCGCGCGCCGGGCTGGAGGTACAGCTTGAAGAATTTATCGCGTGGTTTAATCACAGCCGCGCGGATCCGCTGCTCGACCCGCTGTTGCGCGCCGCGCTGTGCCATCTGTGGTTCGTTACGCTGCACCCGTTTGATGACGGTAATGGACGCATCACCCGCGCCCTGACCGATTTGGCGCTGGCGCAGGCGGATAGCCAAAGCATTCGTTTGTATGCCATGTCCGCATCGATTCTGGCGCAACGTGCCGATTATTACCGCATCCTGCAGCAGACGCAGCGCGGTGCGCTGGACGTCACCGATTGGCTGCTGTGGTTTTGTGATGTGCTGAATGACAGCCTTGAGCGCGCGCTGGAAACCGTCACGCGCACGCAAAACAAAGCGCGCTTCTGGTTAATGCACAATGCTGCTGAGCTGAGTGCGGAGCAAACCCGCGTGCTGAATCGCTTACTGGATGGCGGTGAACAGGGATTTAACGCAGGCATAAGCGCCGGCCAGTATCAGAAGGTGGCGAAAGTGAGTAAAGCCACGGCGACGCGACATCTGACAGAACTGCTGGCGAAAGGTTGTCTGGAGAAATTACCCGGCGGCGGGCGCAGCACGCGCTACCAGATTAAGCATTGATGGGTAACCAGGTGCGCATCAATGCGCACCTGACAAAACGGCTTACGCCGCTTTAACCGCGCGGACTTTCTTTTCCGGCGCTACCGCTTCCGCTTCGCTCTCGGTTTCCGCAGCGGCTTCAGGCGCTTGCGCAACCTCTTCTGCCTTTACAATATCCGGCAGCTTGCTGGTGCGCAGGATATGCTGCACCGCGTCTTTCTGTTCAGCCAACAGCAGACCCAATGCTTCGGCCTGCGCTTCACCCAAATCTGGCTGATGTTGCTGTAGCCAATCGGTAAAGGCGTCTGCCATATCGAGCATTTTGTCCCAGGCATCCGCGTCTTTTTTATTGGCAAACGTCATCTTTTCTTCACCCTTTCTGACTACAACATATTTGGTTTCGACTGCCATGATGCACCTCGATTAACTGTATTTATATACAGTATATTCTGATCAAACTTTTCCAGGCAATCACTTTCTGCTGTTAAGCCAGTAATTCTTCCAGGAACAGCGCCAACGCTTTGCGCGGATCGTCCTCTTCCGAGACGATCATCTCAATGCCCCACTGCCCTAATACCTCTTTTGCCACCGGGTTATTGCGGTTGGTGAACAGGTACGATTTAGGACGCGCGGTGGCCAAGCCGGTTCGGCCCCACATTTTTGTCAGGCGGTAGAATAACAGACGAATATTGAAATCGCTGATGCTGTAGCCCACAAACAATACCGAGTTGCCCATGACGTCGTGCGTGAGTTTGATATCCAGCGGCGAATCAAAATAGAGGCGTTCAAAGTAGCTGCTTTCATCCAGCACAATTGACGTATCGTCGTCGAAATCACCATGCAGTTTGATGATGTGGCGCTTATCTTCAGTCAACGACACCAAATCTGCCGCGTTCGCTACTTTACTGTAAGGCACGTTGTGCGCCTCATGCGCCATTTCAAGCCAGCGATCGTAATTGGTGGTGTAGATGCGTGAGAAATTGCCTTGCGTGATCATGGTATGGATTTCAGAACTGCGCACGTCAATATCCGGGCGATGCCATTCGCGATCCATCCAGCTGCGCAGCGGTCCCAGCGAGCCTTTACGCTGCTTGTAATACTCCGCCAGCGACAGATGCGTGCCGTAGGTATTGAAGATTTTTGGGTCGTAGCCCAGCTCTTTAGCCAGGTGCGCAATCAGCTCATGCCATTCCGGCAGGCCAAGATTGCGTGAAATGCCTGCACCGGCGAACAGGATCAGTTTACCGGTGTCATAGGCGCGTTTTAGCTCGGGTTTCATGCCAATCCCCGCGATGTTTTCAAAAAGGTTGCGAAGCGATCCAGCGCCAGGCGACGCATCGAAATCTCATTTTTCAGCTCGCCCATTTCGGCGAAAGTTTGCGTGTGCCCTTCCGGGATAAACACGCAGTCCCATTGAAATTCGCGTGGACCAGCAGGCTCGGTGGCGATGGTGCCGCGCAGTTCGCCTTCGAACTGATACATTTTTTGCCCATCGCAATAGCCAAGCACGGTTTTTGCCGTGACGCAGGCGCTATCTAAACCGTTCACCAGTTTGGTGAAGCGCTCGGCATTCAGGCGGCTCCAGAAGATGCGCGTTAATCCGGCCGGTAAGCCGTTCAGGCCATCCAGATAGAGCCCGGTGTGTTCGACAAACAGCGGACGACCAATAATAGAGAACGCTTTGGTGAGCTTGTCGCGCACCAGTTCAACCTCATTTTCAGTCTGAATCTCTTCAATACGGCGTGCGATGGGCAGCACTTCGACACCGACCGGCTCAAGGATGGTACGCACCTCGGCCAGCTTTAGTTCATTGGCAGACAGGAATCGTATTTTCATTGCAATCAGTATGTTGAAGGTGAGTTTAAGCTCTGTAAAAGCCTTTCCGTTGGTCGTTGATTCTAGCGCGCCTATCGGGCACTGGGTAGGAACAATCTCTGATAGGAGAAAACAAAATTATGACTTTATCGATGCAAGAATCTAGAATAATTATGCGATTCAATTTAATAAATATGACAGTAAAAATGAGAACCTCAGATGATTTCTTATTTTAGCTCCAGATATTCCATGCTAAAAGATTTACCCTTCATTTTACAGGGTGATAACCCAGAAAAAAAATTGCGCTTAACTCTGCTCATTGCTGGATTTTCCAGCATCCTGGCGGGTTTTTATATGGTAGCGACGAATTTCATTAAGGGAGAAAATGGTGTTTCCGCCTTATATTGCCTGAGCACCGCGATGGGATTTTATATTGTCATTGCGGCATTCCGTGACAAGCTGAACAAACATCTCTACATCATCGTGCATGCTTTGTTACTGATCATAATGCTGTTGTTTCTGCTGGATAATGACCACAGAGTAGAAAAACACTCAGAGTACAATTATCTGGTGGCGTTAACCGTCGGCTCAGCATTGGTATTACGCCAGCAAACACCTTACTTAAGTAAAATATTCCCGTTAATCTGCCTGGTGGTTTATCTGTTTTTTATCTCGACCGGATTAACCTGGCAACATAGCGCGTTTCAGTTCAATATTCCGCATGAATCCGGCTTTTATATCGTCAACTGTGCAGTGCCAATGATCGCGCTGTTGTTGACGGCATTCACGCTGCGCGGCAACTACTCCGAAACCGATTTGATCAAACGCGAACTTTCACAAGCCATCGAAAAGAATCAGCTGGAGCTCTATTACCAGCCACAAGTCGACAGCAATAAAAAGCTGATTGGATTTGAAGCCCTGCTGCGCTGGAAGCATCCTGTTAAAGGCTTTATCTCACCCGAAGTGTTTATTCCAGTGGCCGAAAAAAGTGGCTTGATTATCGACATTGGCAAGTGGGTGATGGAACACACCTTACAGCAAATCGCCGAATGGGATCGCGGTCAGCACCTTAGTGATTTGGTGTTTTCTGTTAACATCAGTCCGCTGCAGTTAATACACCGCGATTTCACCCAGGATACCTTGTTATCGCTGTCACATTATAAAATCCGCCCCGAACGCCTCAAGTTTGAAATTACTGAAACCACCTTTGTCTACGACCAGAAGCGTATTGGCGACGTAATCAGCCATTTTAGCCAATTAGGTGTTAAATGGGCGATTGATGACTTTGGCGTCGGCTATTCATCGCTTAAATCGATCAGTGATTTTGCCATTGATGATATTAAGATTGATAAATCATTAATCATGCAGATTTTTAAAAATGAGTCATCGGCGATTGTGGTGCAGAAAACCATCGAGTTATCGCGTGAAATGGGTCTGAATGTGCTGGCTGAAGGCATCGAGAGTGAGGAGTATTTCACCTACCTGCGCGATAAAGGCTGTCATCTGTTTCAGGGCTACCATTTCGCCCGCCCGCTGCCGCCCGCAGATGCGCAGGTATGGATCAAAAAAGCCAAAATATAATCTGCTGTTTTGCCGGGTCGCCATTTATGGCGACCGGCACACGGCATCTTAACTAAAACAGCAGTTTCGCAAGTGAAAGACCCGCTCCTAAGGTTACAAATTGGGTAGTCACCATCCATTTGGTTTGTGTAATCATTGCTTTATATAAATCGACCTTTATCGCCGCAACATCTTCCCTGGTAGCGTAATTAGACTTGATCACCGCTACATCCGCTTTCACGGCAGCCATATCCTCTTTAGTCGCATAATTTGACTTGATTACCGCCACATCCGCTTTGACCGCTTCGACATCCTGTTTCGTGGCATAGTTTGACTTAATCACCGCTACGTCAGAAACCAATACGGTAACATTGTCTTCCAGACTTTTAACACGCTCTTGCATTCCTTTACCTCCGCTCGGTGGTTGTCCGCCTTGTTTGCATTTACGTTGACGGCACGCATAATTGATAACACTTTTATTTAACGGTTCAGCTAACATTATTTCACCCCAATCGTTTCCATTTTTGATTGGGTAATGCAGGTTGACGGTAGGCCATATAATCAAACTCCCTTTTGCAAGGGTAAACGTTAAACACCGCACTCGCCCAAAACCCTGAACATCTTAACACCGGTTTTTTTCACAAACATTAGTGGTTTGAATAAGAAAATAAAAATAACTGTCAAAAAAACAAAGAAGATAATCAATTAACTGAGCAAGTAACAATCTACCGACAATTTAATGTGAGCCGACCTAAAACCCAATGAAATAAAAAAAGCCCACAACTTTCACATCGTGAGCTTTCTCGCAAAATTAAGCAGAACAGAAAATTACTGGTAAACAATCCCCGGCGGATTCACCTGCGAGGTTTCCACCGCCTCTTCCTGTTCGCCCCAGCGTGCCAATACTTGTTTGTACTCGCCGCTGGCAATCGCGCCATTGATCGCCTGCTGCAGTGCCACATCCAATCCATTACCTTTTTTAGTGGTCACCGCCACCCAAGCGCGGAACGGGCCGTGACCGACGATTTTGGTCTGCCCGCGCGAAGCGACTTTCCATGCTGCCAATGATTGAGGGCCAAACGTTGCATCCGCACGTCCCGAAAGCAGCGCTAGCGTGGCCGCCGCATCATCGTTGAGATAGATGGGCCGCACCGGCGCTAAGCCCTGCGCGCGGTTCTTCTCATCCCAGCTGAGTAAAATCCGCTCCTGATTGGTGCCCGAACCCACAATGATGCGCTTACCCGCCACATCTTCGCGGCCCTTAATCGCGGTTATCGCGCTGTTGGTTTTCACCGCAAAGGCGTGGTTATCCGCGCGATAAGTGGCGAAATCGAACTTCTTTTTGCGCTCTTCGGTGACGGCGATATTGAACATCGCCACATCATACCGTCCAGCGGTAATACCCAGCGGCCAATCTTCCCACGCGGCTGGCACCAGCTTCAGCTTTAAGCCCAAACTGTCCGCCAGCAGACGCGCAATATCCGGATCGCTGCCGATCAGCGTTTTATTATCCGACGCCCATAAACCGATCGGCGGCGAATTCATCGCCGTGGTGGCGACGGTCAAATAACCCGGATTCACAAAGTGAAAACCCGCCGGAATTTTCGCGATAGCCTGGGGATTCGCGGCTATATTGATCGGCGTTTCGTTGTTTTTGGCATCCAGCGTTTCTGCTGCGATGGCTGGCGCGCCTGACATCACTATCAGCAACGCCGCAATAATCACTCGTTCCATTAAAGTACCCGCGCCAGAAAACGTTTGGTGCGCTCGTGGCGCGGCTGATTCAGTACCTGATTACTGCTGCCCTGCTCAACAATGCGTCCATCGACCATAAACACCACGTTGTCCGCCACTTCACGCGCAAAACCGACTTCGTGCGTGACAATCACCAGCGTGGTGCCGGAACGCGCCAGCTTTTTGATCACATCCAGCACTTCACCCACCAGCTCGGGATCGAGCGCTGACGTCGGTTCATCAAATAGCATCACGCGCGGATTGAGCATCAAGGCACGCGCAATCGCGATACGCTGCTGCTGGCCGCCCGACAAATGGCGCGGCCAGGCATCGGCTTTGTGGCGCAAACCGACCACATTCAGCAGCTCACCGGCACGATCAATCGCTTCATGGCGTGACAGTTGACGATGCGCAATCGGCGCTTCAATCAGATTCTCCAGCACCGTCAGATGCGGAAACAGATTGAAGTTCTGGAACACGTAGCCAACGTTGATGCGCTGACGCAGAATTGCCTGCTCTTTCAGCTCATACAGCTTGTCGCCGCGACGCTGATAACCGATGTAATCGCCATCGATCTGGATATAGCCTTCATCAACGCGCTCCAGATGGTTAATGGTGCGCAGCAGCGTCGATTTGCCCGAGCCAGACGGCCCGAGAATCACCGTCACCGATCCTGGTTCCAGCTCCAGTGAAACATCATCCAGCGCTTTCAGTTTGCCGAACGACTTGCTCACGCCGGTAATGCTAATGGCGCCAGCGGTATGCAGATTGCGGTAATCAATGGCTTCGGACATGGGAAAGCTCCTCGGTTGCAGGTTTGGCGCTGCGGTTACGCCATTGACGCCAGCGCGACGGCTGCGGTTCACGGGTGACACTGCGCGCCAGCCAGCGCTCAACGCTGTGCTGCAGCAGTGACAGAATGGTGGTGATGATCAGATACCAGGCCGCGCCGACCATCAGCAGCGGAATCACCTGCTGTGTGCGGTTGTAGATCATCTGAATGGTGTAAAACAGTTCCGGCATCGCCAGCACGTAAACCATTGAGGTGCCTTTGGCGAGGCTGATGATTTCATTAAAAGTGGTAGGAATAATCGCGCGCAGCGCCTGCGGCAGAATGATGCGGAAGGTACGGCGCGTGGAGGATAATCCCAGCGCCGAAGCCGCTTCAAACTGGCCGTGATCGACACCCAAAAAGCCGCCGCGAATGATCTCAGCACTATAAGCGCTCTGCACCAGCGTCAAACCAATCACCGCCGCCGGGAACTGGCCGAGCACGTTGATGGTCTGGAAATGGCCCCACGACAGCGCGGTAAACGGAATGCCGAGCGACAACGTGTCGTACAGATAGGAGAAGTTGTAGAGGATGATCAGCACCACGATCAGCGGCAGCGAGCGGAACAGCCAGATATAGCCAAACGCCAGCGTACTCAGCAGCCAGGATGACGAGAGACGCGCCAGCGCCAGCAAACCGCCAAAAATCAGGCTGAGTATGGTGCCAAACAGCGTCAGCAGCAGCGTTTGCCCCAAACCGCTGAGGATCACCGGATCAAAAAACCATTTGGCGAACACGCCCCATTCCCAGCGCGGATTGAACGCAACCGAATCAATCACGCTGGCCAGAATAAACAACGCGACAATCGCGCCGACGGTACGTGCCGGATATCGCGCCGGCACCACGGTTAAACGTTGTGGTTCATTACGCATTACAACTCCTTAGCTGGCCTGCGCCACGCTATGTACATCAATCACTTTCAGGAAGCGCAAGCGTCCATCGTGTGGCGGCTGGCTGTAGACCTCCATATCCTCCAGCAGCTCAAACTGCGGCTGATAACCGTGGCCGATATACAACTTCACCGCTTCCGGCTGGCGGAAACCGGTGGTGAGAAACACGCGCTGATAGCCCGCACGCAGCGCACGGCGCTCCAGTTCCTGCAGGATTAGCAGTGCCAATCCCTGACGACGCAGATCGCTGCGCGTCCAGATGCGTTTAAACTCAGCGGTCACCTCGTCGTAGGGTTTATACGCGCCCATCGCGATGATCTCGCCGTCACGCTCCAGCACGATAAACAGCCCGCGCGGCGGTAAATACCATTCGGTCAGCTCCACCTCTTTTTGGCTGGTGAAGAACGCGCCGTAGCGCGCGGTATATTCACCAAACAGTCCGGTCAAAATCGGTTGCAGCTCAGGCGCTTCCGGTGATACTTCGCGGAACAGTTGCTCGCTCATGCGGCCTCCTTAATCGCCCAATCCGGCCGGATTGATCTCTGAACTGTCGATACGCTCCACGCCTTCACCCCAGCGCTTCAGCACCTTGTCGTAATCGCCGTTCTTGATCACGCCATTCAGCGCGGTGTTGATCGGCTGCACTAAACCGCCATCTTTCTTCACTGTCACCGCGATGTGCGCCGCTTTCGGCCAGCCGCCATCGACGCTGCCAACCAAACGCGTCTGCTTGGTCAGCGCCGCTTTCCAGGCGCCAATTACGTTCGGACCAAAGTAGGCATCGGCGCGGCCTGACTGCAGCGCCAGCGTTTGGGCCGCATCGTCTTTGGTATACACCGGCGTAAACGGCTTCAACCCTTTGGCCTGATTCTCTTTATCCCAGGCCAGCAGGATCGATTCCTGATTGGTGCCAGAGCCGACGATAATACGCAGTCCGGCAATATCTTCGGCTTTGGTCAGCGACTTAATTGGACTGCTGGATTTGACGTAAAAACCGAGTGAATCTTTGCGATAGGTGGCGAAATCAAAGCGCTCTTTGCGCTCTTTGGTGACGGTTACGTTACTGATCGCCGCATCGTATTTGCCCGATGCCACGCCCAGCGGCCAGTCTTCCCATGACGTTGGCACCACGTTGAGTTTCAGACCCAGGCTGTCGGCGACTAAGCGGGCGATATCCACTTCGCTACCGAGCAGGGTTTTGTTGTCATCACTGAATACAGTTAATGGCGGCGAATTCAGCGCGGCGACCGCTACGGTGAACGAACCCGGCACGGCAAAGCGATGTCCAGCCGGGATCTGCGCCACTGCGGCGTCATTTTTCGCGGTATTGATCGGCGTTTTGTTGGCTTCAACACTGATGTTTTGACCGTTAACCGCCACATCTTCGGCGAATACGGCGCTGCTCATGCCCAGCAACAACAGCGCAATAAGGGATTTTTTCTGCATAGCGTTTATTCTCGAGTTTTATTTTTGTGTGTATTGGTTAACCGGAACTTTCAGACCAAAGCTGGCGCGCAGCGTGGTTCCGGGGTATTCGCTGCGGGTCAAACCGCGCGCTTGCAGAATCGGTACCACGCGATCGACAAAGCGTTCGAATGTATCTGGTGTGCCGCCCTGAATGATGAAGCCATCGGTCGCTTCGCTCTCAAACCACAGCTGCAAACCGTCGGCTACCTGCTCTGGCGTGCCGTGGAACAGCGGACGCGGCGTCGCGGCTTCCAGCGCCGCCTGGCGCAGCGTGTGGCCATGCTCGCGCGCCTTGCGTTTGATTTCGTCGGTGGTGCTGCGGAAGCTGTTTTGCCCGATATCGCCGAGTTCCGGGAACGGCTCATCCAGCGAATATTGTGAGAAGTCGTGATGATCGAAGAAGCGACCGAGATAGTTGAGCGCATCTTTGATGGAAACCAGCGCGGCGGTGGTTTGATACTGCTGCTCCACATCTTCCGCACTGTCGCCAACAATCACACCGACGCCCTGGAAAATGTGCAGATCGCCCGGCTCGCGGCCATTCGCCACCAGCTGTTTTTTCACATCGCGGTAGAACGCCTGCGCCTCTTCGCGCGTTGGCTGATGGGTGAAGATTGCGTCGGCGTGTTTAGCGGCCAGCTTGCGGCCATCTTCCGATGCGCCTGCCTGGAACACCACCGGACGTCCTTGCGGCGTGCGTTCGATATTCAGCGGCCCTTGCACCTGGAAGAAATCGCCGTGGTGATTCAGCGTGTGCAGCTTCTCAGGATCAAAGAACTGGCCGCTCTCTTTATTACGCACGAAAGCGTCGCCTTCCCACGAATCCCAAAGCCCTTTCACCACTTGCAGATACTCATCAGCGATGCGGTAGCGCAGCGCGTGTTCCGGATGCTGCTGGCGCGAGAAGTTCTTCGCCGAACCTTCCAGCGGCGAGGTCACCACGTTCCAGCCCGCGCGACCGCCGCTCAGATGATCGAGGCTGGCAAACTGCCGCGCCACGGTGAACGGCTCGCTGTATGAGGTGGAAACCGTGCCGACCAAACCAAGATGCTCGGTAACGCCCGCCAGCGCCGACAGCAAGGTCAGCGGCTCGAAGCGATTGAGGAAGTGGGGAATCGATTTTTCGTTAATAAACAGGCCATCGGCAACAAACAGGAAATCCAGCTTGCCCGCTTCCGCCTTGCGCGCAATGTGTTTGGCGTAATCAAAATTGATGCTGGCATCGGCCAGCGCCGCCGGATGACGCCACGCGGACATATTGCCGGACGCGCCATGCAGAATGGTGCCCAATCGCAGTTGTCTTGCAGTCATAATGTTCTCTCTTTTGCCAAGGCGCAGCCTGACGGCGACATGCCTGTCGCCGTGCAGAACCGGATTTAAAAGGGTGAATCGCGTTAGTTCAGAATGGCGTCACGACATCGCGCGTTGAGGTGCTGCAACGCTTGCTGAGCCAGTTGCGTAAAGTAGTCTGCAGCGGGGGCAATCAGCGCTTCATCAGGATTGAAGCCGCCATGATGCAGGCCAAATTCGCTCGCGCTGCCAATGCTGACAAACGCCCCGGGGATCTGCTGTAAGTAGTAGGCAAAATCTTCGCCGCCGAGATGTAACTCAGCGGTCTGCACGCGGTAGCCCGCCTGCTGCGCCACGTTGCTGGCAAACTGCGCCCAGCGCGCATCGTTCTCCAGCACCGGCGGACCCGGATGCCAGCTGAAGGTGGCGCTGGCACCGTTGGCGGCGGCGATATTCTCCACCAGCGTGCGGGCGCGCTGCTCCAGCTCCGCGCGCACCTGTTTGTCGTGGGTGCGCACCGTGCCGCCAAATTCGGCCTCGCCGGGCAGTACGTTCCAGGTTTTGCCAGCGTCGATACGCGTCACGCTGAGCACTAAGCTGTCCAGCGTATTGAAGCTGCGGCTGGTGAGCGATTGCAGCGCCTGAATAATCTGGCTGGCGACCACAATGCTGTCCACGCCCTCTTCCGGATGCGCGGCATGCGCACCTTTGCCGGAAACCCGCACGATAAATTTATCCGCATTGGCGTAAAACGCGCCGCCACGGGTGGCGAAGGTGCCGGTCGGCAAACCGGGTTCATTGTGCATGCCGAAAATCGCCTGCACACCGTCCAGCACGCCCGCATTGATCAACTGGCGTGCGCCGGTGGCGTTCTCTTCTGCCGGTTGGAACAGAATACGGATGCGCCCCGGCAATTGATCTTCAACGGCTTTCAGCTGCAAGGCCGCGCCCAGCATCACCGCGCTGTGAACATCGTGGCCGCAGGCATGCATTACGCCGCTGTTGCGCGAGCGGTAAGTGAGTCCGGTGGCTTCGTGAATCGGTAGCGCATCGATATCGGCGCGCAGCGCAATCAACGTGTCGCCGTGCCCCACTTCCACGATCACGCCGGTTTCCAGCGGATAATCCAGCAGACGCAAACCGGCGTCCTGTAACCAGCGGCGCAGGCGCGCGGTGGTTTCGACTTCGCGGCCGGATAACTCCGGCCAGCTGTGCAGCTCACGTCGCCAGTCAATCAGCTGATGTTCGCTAAATTGCGTCATACCTGCCTCCGGAAGCAGCGAATCATGCGGTGACTAAACGGTGAGTGGCCAACAGTTCGAGTGATTTCACGCGCGCCTGCTCTTCAGCCACCGGCGTATCAATCACGAACTCTTCAATGCCGAAATTCTGATGCAGCGCATCCAGCTTGGCATGCACCTGCGCGGCGGTGCCTTTCAGCAGCGATGGCGTGCGCGGTTCAATCACGTAATCGGTATAACCGCCCTGACGCACATAACGTTCGGCCTGCTCGACGCTGCCGACGTTAACGCTGGGGCCATCTTTCACGCTGACGTGGTAAACGCGCAGGTTATCCACCAGCAGATCGGCTTCCGCCGGCGAATCCGCCACCACCACTTGCACCGCCACCAGCGCGCGCTGGCCGTTGCTGTGTTGGCGATAGCTGTTGAGGACTTTTTCCATCAGTTGCGGATCGCCGTTGTGATGCGCCGCAAACACCAGCTGCCAGCCGAGTTCTGCCGCCAGTTTGGCGCTCTCTTCGCTGGCACCCAGCAGGAAGCGATTGGCCGGACGCGGCGGCTGCGGCGTGGCGCGCAGAATCTCTTCATCGCCCACTGGCGGCACTTGCAGCCAGCTATCCAGCAGCGTCAATTGCTCGGCGAAGCTGCCTTTCTCTTGCAGATGCACGCCGAGCTGCAACGCACGCGTTGAGAGCGGCAAGCCGCCCGGCGCTTTGCCGACCCCAACGTCAATGCGGCCCGGCGCTAAGGACGCCAGCAAGTTGAAGTTTTCCGCCACTTTGTACGGGCTGTAGTGTTGCAGCATCACGCCGCCGGAGCCGACGCGAATATGTTGTGTCTGGCCGATGATCCAGGCGATCAGCAGTTCCGGCGACGGACTCGCCAGACGATCGGTATTGTGGTGTTCCGCTAACCAGAAACGGTGATAGCCCCAGGCTTCCGCCTGCTGCGCCAGCTGTAACGTGCGGTGTAGCGCGTGGCTGGCTGTCTCTCCGTCGGCAATCGGCGATTTATCCAGCAAACTCAGTCGGTATGACATGCGCCTTATCCTTTTCGTCATGAATATGGCGAGTAGTTTGTGGCGGAGAAGGCGGATTCGTAAAACATGATATTGTCGTATCTATATTTACTTTATGCATATCAGGGAGATAGATTGGACCATGTGGTTTAAAATCCTTTGAAAACACATAATTATCCCCGCAGGATATGGATTGTTGTGGTGATGTTTTGAAAATGTGACACTCAATATAAAATTATTAAAACATCGTTTCAAAATGTGACGTAATTCATCCAATCGCCATTCCCTTATTTTTCCAGCCACTATTTTCTCTATGCTGACACCACGCGGCATCCTTCGACAAATTAATGCGCCGCACCTTCCTGCCTCCCCTTAGCTGGAGAAAAAGCATGACGTTTAAAAAATTACTTCTGGTCGTTTCGTTATCCTCTGCGGCAGCGTTTTGCCCGGCAGTGGCTTCTGCCAAGGTCATTAAAGTGGCAGAAGTTCAACCGGCGGGTTATCCCACCGTGGTGGCGCTTGAACACATGGGCGAGAAGCTAAAAAAAGCCACTGATGGCCGATTAGAAATGAAGGTTTACGCCGGTGGCGTACTCGGCGATGAAGACCAAACGCTGCAGCAGGTGCAACTGGGCGCCATTGACATGATCCGTGTTTCGCTGGCACCAGTCACCACCATCGCGCCAGAAACCAGCGTATTAACCTTGCCGTATGTTTTTCGCGATGAGGATCATATGCACAAGGTGCTTGATGGTGATATCGGAAAAAATATCGTCGAGAAATTCGATAACGATCCTAACGCCCGTATGATATTCCTCGGCTGGACCGACGCCGGTGTGCGCAACATGATCACTAAAAAGCCAATCGCCAAACCCGACGATCTTAAGGGTATGAAAATCCGCGTGCAAAACAGTGCGATTTCGTTGGCGACCTTAAAAGCCATGGGCGCAAACCCGGTGGCAATGGGCGTGAGCGAAGTGTTTAGCGCCATGCAAACCGGCGTGGTGGATGGCACAGAAAACAACCCGCCAACCTTTGTTGCCCACAACTATATGCCCGTCGCCAAATACTACACCCTCACCGGCCACTTCATTCAGCCTGAAATGATTCTCTACTCTAAACCGTTGTGGAATCGTCTCTCGGCTGACGACCAGGCGTTGCTGAAGAAATTAGGCAAAGAGGCGCAGGAGGAAGAGCGTCAGCTCTGGGCAACTTACACCCAACAATCCATCGATAAGATGAAAGCCGGTGGCGTGACCTTCCAGGAAACCGATCGTGAAACCTTCATGAAAGCCACCCAGCCAGTGCGCGATCAATTTGGCGGGAAATATCAGGAATTGATGAAACAAATTGCTGATGTGAAGTAATCCTCCCCACGCCACGTGCCTGCGTGGCGTTTTAATCAGGTAAATATTATGACTGCATACTCTCGTCTGATGGATGGGCTTTATTTGCTGTGCATGGCGATCGCCGCCGTTGCCTTGTTGATTATGGTGACGGTGATTCCCATCGGGATTTTCACCCGCTATGTGCTGAACGACGCGTTATCCTGGCCAGAACCGGTCGCCATCATTTGCATGATCATCTTTACCTTTATTGGTGCGCCAGTCGGGTTTCGCGCCGGTACACATATTTGCGTCTCGATGATGACCGACCGGCTCTCGCCGGTGAATCAGCGCTGGCTGCTCAAGTTGTCTGACGCGCTGATGATCATCACCTGTCTGGTGATTTTCCGCGCCAGTTACAACCTGTGCGAAGCGATGTGGGTGCAAACGCTGGCCTCACTACCGGTGGTGACCTACGGCGAAATGTATCTGCCGATCCCAATCGGCGCGATTTTCACCCTGCTGTTTGTCATTGAAAGATTGGTTAATGGCGATCAAAGCCAACGCGCCATCGTGACTCTTGGCGGCACCCACTAAGCGGAGAAGAAAATGGACGCACTGATTTTGATAGGCAGTTTGGTGGTATTACTGCTGGTGGGTTTCCCGGTGGCATTTGCCGTTGGATTGAGCGCGTTTATCGGGGCATGGTGGATCGATTTACCACTGGAAGCGGTGGTGATTCAGATTACCAACGGCATTAATAAGTTTTCACTGTTAACCATTCCGTTCTTCATTTTGGCTGGTGCGATTATGGCGGAAGGCGGCATTGCCCGACGGCTGGTCAACTTTGCCTATATTTTCGTTGGTTTTATTCGCGGCGGTTTGTCGCTGGTGAATATTGTCGCCTCAACCTTTTTTGGTGCAATTTCGGGCTCTTCGGTGGCGGATACCGCCTCGATTGGTTCCGTGATGATTCCGCAGATGGAGGAGAAAGGCTATCCGCGTGATTTCGCTGCGGCGGTAACGGCCAGCGGCTCGGTACAAGCGGTGTTAACCCCGCCCAGCCATAACTCGGTGATTTATTCGCTCGCCACCGGCGGTGTTGTCACCATCTCATCGCTATTTGTCGCCGGCATCATTCCTGGCCTGTTACTGGGTTTTTGCTTAATGGTAATGTGCCTGGGATTTGCGCGTAAACGCGGCTATCCCAAAGGTGAGCGCATCCCTTACAAGCAGGCGTTGAAAATCTTCTTCGATGCGTTCTGGGGATTGTTCACCATTTTCATCATTCTCGGCGGAATTCTTTCCGGCGTGTTCACCGCCTCGGAATCGGCAGCCATTGCCTGCATCTGGGCGTTCTTTGTCACCATGTTTATTTATCGTGATTTCAAATGGACGCAATTGCATATTCTGGTGTTTCGTACCATCAAAACGGTAACCATTGTGATGGTGTTGATCGCCTTCGCCGCCGGTTTCGGTGCGGTAATGACCTTTATGCAATTACCCACCATTATTACCGAAGCCTTTACCCAATTTTCCAGCAACAAGTATGTGATTTTGATGTGCATTAATCTGCTGCTACTGGTGGTGGGGACGCTAATGGATATGGCACCGCTGATCCTGATTCTGACGCCGGTACTATTACCGGTAGCCACCGCACTCGGCGTCGATCCGGTGCATTTCGGCATGATAATGCTAACCAACTTAGGCATCGGATTAATTACGCCACCGGTCGGCACGGTATTATTTGTCGCCAGCGCCGTGAGTAAGCAAAAGATTGAGCAAGTGGTCACCGCCATGCTGCCTTTCTATGGCGTGTTGTTTATTGTGCTGATGTTGATTACCTATATTCCGGCGTTATCGCTATGGCTACCGCGTTTAATGGGCGTGATGTAACAACCGGTCAAATCATTGTGCTTTAAATCTGCTGCGGGCTCTGACACATCTACTGCGTCACGGGCCGTCCTCGCACCGCTAGCGCGGTACCTTCGGCTTTCACGTCGTGCCGACGGATCATTCGGGGATTGGCCGTCCTGGCCGGCCCCGAACTGCCTCACGCATCCCTGCGTGAGGCTCCTGGCCCAACGTAAAAGCCTCAGCGCTGCGGATAGCCCTTTTGCCGCAGCAGACGCGTCAGCGCCTCTGGCAAATGTGCCCTTTTCAACAACACGCACTGAAGGTTTGGAGCAGGCCGGGGCCGCTTTTGGGCCGGCAATCCGCAGCGCTGAACGAAGCGAGGAAGCCAGGAGAGCCCGCAGGACGCGGGCGAAAGGCGGAGCCGGGACAGGACGTCCCGTCTCCGCCGGTCCGTCAGGCAGACGAGCGAAGTGAAGGTACCGCGTAAGCGGCGCGAGGACCGCCGGACCAAAAGTGGCACCGGTCAGCGCCATCGCCAATGGCTTAGCTAATAAGCATTACGCCATTTATGGCGCCCCATCGTATGAACAGAACGCCTATTTATTTTTTTTAGCAAAGCTTAGTGCAATTCCTTGGTTCAACTCCCGTGTGCGGCATTCAATGATGAAAACCGCCCGTCGGGCTATTGATTAAAAAGGGAAACACCATGACTAAGCATTTTCACTTGCAGGCGTTGAGTTTGGCCCTGCTATCAGGGATTTTTAGCGCCCACGCGGCAGACACGCCCGTTAAAGGCGGCACGCTGGTTTACCTCGAACAACAGGCACATACCAACCTTTATCCACCCGCCGGTGGCTTTTATCCCAATGGCGGTATTCTGAATCAAATTACCGATAAGCTGACGTGGCAGAATCCTGAAACCTTAAAAGTGGAACCGTGGATTGCCGAAAGCTGGAGCAGTAACGCCGATAAAACCGAATATACCTTTAAAATTCGTCCCGGCGTCACCTTCTCTGATGGCACGCCCTTAGATGCCAATGCGGTAGCCAAAAACTTTGATACTTACGGTCTGGGAAATAAAGCCCAGCGCCTGCCGGTTTCCGAAGTGATCAATAATTACGACCGCAGTGAAGTTATTGATCCTCAGACGGTGAAATTCTATTTCAAAAAACCGTCACCCGGTTTTTTACAGGGCACCGCTACCATCGGTTCGGGCCTGGTTTCCCTCAGTACGCTGCAGCGTAGCTTCGACCAACTCGGCGATGCGCGTCATATTATTGGTTCCGGTCCATTTGTGGTCAGCGATGAGAAACTCGGCCGCGAGGTCGATTTAACCGCGCGCAAAGATTATCAATGGGGCCCGAAAAACCTCGCCCAGCAAGGTCCCGCCAATCTCGACGGCATTAAATTCATCGTCACGCCGGAAGACAGCGTGCGTATTGGCGCGCTGCTGGCCGGTCAGGCCGACTTTATTCGTCAGGTGCAAGCCTACGACGAGAAGCAGGCGCAGCAGCAAAACTTCCCGATTTACGCTGCACCCACGCGTGGCGTCAACGACAGCATCAGCTTCCGCCCGGATAACCCGCTGGTCAGCGATGTGAAGGTGCGTCAGGCGCTGCTGCACGCCACCAACGCTCAGCAAGTGGTGCAAACCCTGTTCTCACCGAACTATCCGCAGGCCACCTCGGTGATCGCCACCTCGGCGGCCGGTTACGTCAATCTGGCCGACAAGCTGAAATTCGATCCGGCGTTATCGAAAAAGCTGCTGGATGAAGCGGGCTGGAAACCGGGCAGCGACGGCATCCGCGAAAAGGATGGCAAGAAACTGGCGCTGACCATTTATGAATCGCTTCCGCAGCCGCAGAACAAAGAGGTGCTACAGCTGGTGGCACAGCAGTGGCGTCAGGTTGGCGTCGCGCTGGCGGTGAAAGCCGGTGATGCAGGCAGCCGCGTGCTGGATAACCTCGATCCGCTGAAAACCCCGCTGGTGGTGTCCGAAGTGGGACGCGCCGATCCTGACGTGGTGAAGAGCCAGTTCTATCCGACTAACCGTGATGCGCTGCTGCAAAAAGGCGGCTCCAGCGACAAGGTGCAGAACTTCCGCGACGACAAACTGAACACGCTGTTGCTGGGGATCTCCTCGGAAGTCGATCCGGCGAAACGCCTGGCGGTAACCGGCGAGGCGCAGCGCTATCTGCTCGATCAGGCCTATGTAATTCCGATCTTTGAAGAACCGCAGGTGTTTGCCGGTGCGCCGTGGCTGAAAGGCGTGAATTTTGAAGCCGTGGGTCGTCCGTCGTTCTACGGCGCGTGGCTGGAAAAACACTAAGGCAGGTTAATGATGCAACGTTCACTGCTGCGAAGAGTGGGTCAAAGCGTTTTGGTGCTGTGGGCCGCGTTTACCCTGTCGTTCTTTCTGCTGCAGGTGCTGCCCGGCGATGCGGTGCTGATCAAGTTTCAGAACCCGGATCTGGGCCTTAGCCCGGATCAAATCGCCGAAATACGACTGGCTTACGGCGCGGATAATCCGCTCTGGCAGCAGTACGTGCACACACTGCTGGCGATGGTGCGCGGCGATTTTGGTTACTCGGTGCAGGCGGGCGTGCCAGTCAGCGAACAGCTGATCAGCAACCTGCCCGCCACGCTGCAACTGGCGCTGCTCGGTTTTGTGCTGGCAACCCTTATCGCGTTCGCGCTGGCGGCGTTATCGCGCTTGCCAGCGCTGCGCTTCCTGCGTTCGGTGCTGCAATCAATTCCGGCGCTGTTTATCTCGCTGCCAACCTTCTGGCTCGGCATCGCGCTGATTCAGCTGTTCTCCTTCCAGCTGCGCTGGATCCCGGTGATCAATCCGTCGGCGCTACAGGGTTTGATTCTGCCGGTGATTACCGTGGCGATCCCGATCTCCGCGCCGCTGGCGCAGATTCTATTACGCAGCATCGATCAGGTTTCTACCCAGCCGTTCGTGGCGGTCGCGCGCGCTAAAGGCGCCAGCGAAAGCCATGTGCTGTGGCATCACGTGATGCGCAATGCGCTGCTGCCGGTGCTGAACGTTGCCGGTTTGCTGCTCGGGGAACTGATCGCCGGTGCGCTGATTACCGAAACCGTGTTTGGCCTAAGCGGCGTCGGTCAGCTGACGCAGCAGGCGGTGAATAATCAGGACGTCGCGGTGTTACAGGCGGTGGTGATGATCTCGGCGCTGGCGTTTGTGCTGATTAACCTGCTGGTCGATGCGCTGATGCCGCTGTTCGATCCGCGTCTGCAATCCATTGCCGGAGGCAACCGATGAGTCTGGTCGATTACTCAACTGCGCGTCAAAGCAACGGCAACGCACGTGCGTCCCGCGTACTCAACATCCAGCCAGGTTTGTGGCTGGCGTGGGGCGTGATGCTGTTGGCGCTGCTGGCGGCATTTGCGCCTGGTCTGTTTACCCATTTCAGCCCAACGGAAGGCGTGCCTGGCGCACAACGTCTGCCGCCGCAGGCCGCTTACTGGCTCGGCACCGATCAGCTGGGCCGCGATCTCTACGCGCGCATTATTTATGGTGCGTCACAGTCGCTGTCGGCGGCGGTCGCAGCGGTGGCGATGGGGCTGATTGGCGGCACCACGCTCGGCGTGCTGGCGGGCGCGATGGGCGGTCGCACTGAGAACTGGCTGATGCGCTTAGTGGATGTGCTGCTGTCGATTCCTTCGCTGCTGCTGTCGCTCAGCATTCTGATTCTGCTGGGTTTTGGCACCGTGCACGCCGCGCTGGCGGTGGGCATCGCCTCGATTGCTAGCTTTGCCCGCCTGGCGCGTGGCGAAGTTGTCCGCGTACGCCGCAGCGAGTTCGTCGAAGCGGCTTACGGCAGCGGCGGCAGTTTCGGGCGCGTGTTGTGGCGTCACATTTTACCCAACTCGCTGACGGCGGTGATCGCCTTCGCCGCCTTGCAGTTTGGCCAGGCGATTCTGGCGTTATCCACGCTCAGCTTCCTCGGCTACGGCACGCCGCCGCCGACGCCCGAGTGGGGTTTATTGATCGCCGAAGGACGTAACTATCTGGCGACTGCGTGGTGGCTCACCACCTTCCCCGGCATTGTGGTGGTCGCCGTGGTGCTGGCCGCCAACCGCATCAGTCGTCAACTGGCCGGAGGTGACGCATGAGCGCGTTATTAGCCATTGAAAATTTGACCCTCAGCTATCGCCAGCGCGGCGAGTGGCGCGCGGTGGTTCACAACGTCAGCTTTGAGTTGCAGCCGGGTGAAATGGTGGCGCTGGTCGGTGAATCCGGATCCGGCAAAACCACCACCGCGCAGGCCATTATGGGTTTGATGGCAGAAAACGGCCGCCGGGACAGCGGCAAAATTGTGCTGAACGGCACCGATATCGCCGGTTGGTCTTCTAAATGTCTTGATAGCCTGCGCGGCGTCAGCATCAGCTTAGTGCCGCAGGATCCGGGCAACTCGCTCAATCCGGTGAAAACCATTGGCGATCAGGTCGGTGAAATGTTGCAGCTGCACCTGAAAATCAGCAAAACCGAACGTCAGCAGCGCGTACTGGAGCTGCTGCAAAAAGTGGGGCTGAGCCATCCGGAACAGCGTCTGACGCAGTATCCGCATCAGCTTTCCGGCGGCATGAAACAGCGCGTGCTGATTGCTATCGCCCTCGCCTTGCGTCCGCAGATTATCATTGCCGATGAACCCACCAGCGCGCTGGATGTCACGGTGCAAAAACGCATTCTCGATCTGCTGGATGTGCTGCGCCGCGAATCCGGTACGGCGGTGCTGTTTGTCACGCACGATTTGGCGCTGGCGGCAGAACGCGCCGATCGCCTGCTGGTATTTCGTCATGGCGAAGTTCAGGAACAAGGCCCGGCGGCGCAGGTGATCAACGCGCCTAAGCATGCTTACACGCGGCAGCTGTTGCAGGACGCCAATCCGGGTGACAGCGCGCTGTCCGTGCCGACACATGCCAACTTCTCGTCGCCAGCGATTCAGCTCTCCGGCATCAATAAACAGTTTTCCCTCGGTCGCCAGCAGCAGCTGCAGGTGACGAAAGAGGTGTGCGTCACGGTGGCGCGCGGCACCACGCACGCGCTGGTCGGCGAATCCGGCTCGGGGAAAACTACGCTGGCGCGCATTCTTTTAGGCTTTGAGCAGGCCGATAGCGGCCGCGTGGTGATCGATGGCATCGATGCCACCGCGCTGCGCGGCGAAGCGCAACGTCAGCTGCGCCGCAAGATTCAGTTTGTGTATCAGAACCCGTTTGCCTCGCTGGATCCGCGCCAGACGCTGTTCGCCATCATTGAAGAGCCGCTGCGTAACTTTGAGAAACTCAGCAGCGAGCAGCGCCGTGAACGCGTCGCAGCCGTGGCGCAGCGCGTGGCGTTACCGCTGGAGCTGCTGACGCGCAAACCGCGCGAGTTGTCCGGCGGCCAGCGTCAGCGCGTAGCCATCGCCCGCGCCCTGATTCTGCAACCGGCGATTCTGGTGCTGGATGAAGCGACCTCAGCGCTGGATGTCACGGTGCAGGCGCAGATTCTGCAACTGCTGCAACAACTGCAACGCGAGCTCGGCCTTACTTATCTGTTTATCACCCACGACCTCGCCACCGTGCGCCGCATTGCGCACAGCGTCACCGTGCTGCGCGCCGGTGAAGTGGTGGAGCAAGGTGACACTGTCACGCTATTTAGCGCGCCGCAGCATCCGTATACCCGATCGCTGATTGACGCGATACCCGCTTTCCGTCCGCTGATTAAGGAGTCTGCATGACGCGCAAACGCATTGGTTTTTTCACTCGCCTGCTGGATGACACTTCCGCACAGCAGCGCTATCGCCTGGCAACTGAACAGATTCAGCACGCCGAGCGCACCGGTTTTGACAGCGCGTGGATTGCTCAGCACCACTTTCACGAGAAAGAAGGCGGCTTGCCTTCACCGCTGCTGTTTCTGGCCCACGTTGCGGCGCACACCCGCACTATTCGGCTTGGCACCGGCATCATCACGCTGGCGATGGAGAACGCGCTGCGCGTCGCCGAAGATGCAGCGGTGCTGGATTTGCTGAGCAACGGTCGGCTCGAAGTCGGTTTAGGTTCGGGCGGCACCGCGACCTCGTTTCTGCCGTTCGGTATCACTATCGACCAGCGCGCCAGCGTGTTTGCCGATCATCTGCATCAGCTGCTGAGCGCCTGGCGCGGCGATACGCTGGGCCATCCGGATAATCACCTCTATCCCGCAGCGCCGACGCTGGCGCAGCGCGTGTGGATCGCCACCTTCTCGG
Source organism: Pantoea leporis (assembly GCF_028048155.1). Classification (NCBI taxonomy): domain Bacteria; kingdom Pseudomonadati; phylum Pseudomonadota; class Gammaproteobacteria; order Enterobacterales; family Erwiniaceae; genus Pantoea; species Pantoea leporis. The sequence continues at coordinate 289,782 of NZ_JALMEU010000002.1, read as the reverse complement.
TGGAAGGTGCGGCGCGCGCAGGCCTTGCCGGGCACGGTTTGATGCTGTCGCGCACCCAGCCGCGTCCGGCGGGCCAGCCTGATTTGCCACTCCACCAGATACAAAACCCGATGATTGATGCCTATGTGGCGGCTTTACCAGCAGGCATTGCGCCGCGCATTCTGGCATCGCGCACCGCTTTTGTGGCCGATTCCAACGACTACGCGCGCCGTCTTGCCGAGCCGGGCTTACAGCGCCAGGCGCAGCATTTCCGTGAATCGGGACACGTGATTGGCAACACGCTGGACGAACAGGCGCGTCAGCTGGATGCGCACTTCGGCGATGCCGACACGGTGCGGCAATCGCTGCTGGCCGATACGTCGCTGCAACGCGTCACCGATATCAGCTTCCAGGTGCACTCCATCGATCCGCCACACGCCGACATTCTGCGTTCTATCGAATTGATTGCCGAGCATATTGCGCCCGCGCTGCGTGCGCTAAGCCACGCTTAACAGGAGAATTTCATGTCTCAAACGTTTGATTTACTGGCCGCGCTGGCGGATATCGATCCCGCGTCTGAACTGGCGCAAGCCCGCGCCGAGCGTCACGCCGCCACCCAGCACACGCAAGGCAGCTATGACGTGCTGTTTTCGCAGGATGATGAAGATTTGCCGTTAGCAGAACGTTTCGCCCTCGCCGCGCAGGTCGCGGCCTGGCATGGCGCGTCGAGTCTCGAAGCGCATTACCGCCAGCCGGAACAGCCCAACAACGCACGCTTCGCTGCGGGTCTGGCGTTTGCGGAACTGCTGAGCTTGCATCCGGTCGATGCTGCGCCGCAGCACATCGAGACGCTGCAAACTGCCGGATGGTCGCCACGCGGCATCGTCACGCTGGCGCAGCTGATTGCCTTTGTCAGCTTCCAGAGCCGCTTGCTTGCGGGTTTGCGTTTGCTCAACGGTGAAGAGACGGCGTCGCAGCCGCATGCGGTGGCCGGTAAATGGCACGATGCGCCGCTCACCGTGAGCGGGAAAACCGCCCTCACCGCCTTTACCCAGCAGGAACTCGGCTGGGAACCGTGGCTGGCAGCAAAACCGCTGCAGGAATTTAGCGCTGAAGAGCAGGCAACGCTGGCGAAATTCGGCCACAGCGACTCTGATTACTTCCGCCTGCTGGGCCGCAATCAGCCGTTGCTCGAGCAGCGCACGCTAACCGATAAAGGCATCTTCTACACCGCAGGCGGACTTTCACGCGCCGAGCGTGAACTCGCCGCCACGGTGGTGAGCAAGGTCAACGGCTGCATCTACTGCGCCTCGGTGCATGCGCGCAAAGCCAGCCAGCTGTCGAAAGATGAACCGGCGGTGCAGAAGCTGCTGAATGTCGCGCCGGGCGCTGAGCTGTCGCACGGACAATCGGCGCGCTGGGCGGCGCAGATCGATTTGGTTGCTACCTTATCGATTACGCCTGCCGCCACCAGTCTGAAACAGCTGCAGGCTCTGCGCGCTCAGGGATTCAGCACGCTGGAGCTGCTGGACCTGATTCAATCCGCCGCCTTCTTTGCCTGGGCGAATCGCCTGATGCTGACGCTCGGCGAACCTTTCTTACCTGAACACACACAAGGATGACCATGACGGATCTTTCCCATCAACAGCTGGTGCGCTGGCGACGCGAGCTGCATCAGCATCCCGAACTGTCGGATCAGGAATTTGCCACCACCGAGCGCCTTACCCGCTGGTTGCAGGAACTCAACGTCAAGCTGCTGCCGCTGGATTTGAAAACCGGTGTCGTGGCAGAAATCGGTCACGGTGAACCGCTGATTGCGCTGCGTGCCGACATCGACGCCCTGCCCATCGACGAGCAAACCGATCAAGCATGGCGCTCCCAGCAGCCGGGCGTGATGCACGCCTGCGGCCATGATCTGCACAGCAGCGTGATGCTGGGCGTCGCACAGCAGTTGCAACGCATCGAATCGCAGCTGCCTGGCCGCGTGCGCATTCTGTTCCAGCCAGCCGAAGAGATTTTTACCGGCGCGAAACAGCTGCTGGCGGCGGGCGCGCTGAAAGAGGTGCAGGCGATTTTCGGCCTGCATAACGCGCCGGATCTGCCAACCGGCACGCTGCGGACGCGCGGCGGTGCCTATTATGCCAACGTCGATCGTTTCCAGATTACTATCAACGGTAAAGGCGCGCACGCCGCGCGTCCGCATGAAGGCATCGATAGCATCGTGATTGGCAGCCACATCGTCACCGCGCTGCAAATGCTGCCGAGCCGCGTGTTCAGTTCGCTGGAATCGGTGGTGGTCAGCGTGACGCGCTTTACTGCAGGCAACAGCTGGAACGTGCTGCCACAAACGGTGGAACTGGAAGGCACGGTGCGCACCCACAATGCGGCGATTCGCGCGCAGATCCCGCAGAAAATGAGAGCGCTGATAAACGGGATCGCCGCCGGATTTGGCGCACAGGCGGAGCTGGTGTGGCAGGAAGGTCCGCCTTCGCTGGTTAACACCCCGCAATGGGCCGATTTCGCGCTGGATCTGGCCGCAGAGCAAGGCTATCAAACACAGGTCGGCACGCCGCAGATGGGTGGCGAAGACTTCGCCTTCTACCTGCAGCAGCTGCCGGGCGCGTTCGTCAGCATCGGCAGCGCCAGTGAATTTGGCCTGCATCACGCCGGATTCGATCCGGATGAAGCGATGCTGGAACCGGCGGTGCATTACTTTACCGAGCTGGCCCAGCGCGCGCTGATGACGCTGCGCCAACAACAGGCGCTGGCATCGTGACCATGAGAGCAAGGAGAAAAGCGATGGCGATTTCTGTACCTGTTCCACGTCTCGACCATGTGGTGATCAACGTTGCCAGCCAGTTGGATGACGCCAGCGCGCTGTTTCGTCGCCTGGGATTTCAGCTGACCGAGCGCGGCCATCATTCGCTCGGCTCCAGTAATCATCTGGCGATTTTTGGTGATAACTATCTGGAGCTGTTGGGGTTTGAGCCTGGGCGCGGCAATCTGCGCCAGGATTTGTGGCAGTCGCCGATTGGCCTCAGCGGATTAGTATGGAAAACCGAGGATGCCGATGCGGTGTGGCGCTATCTGGAGAGCCAGGACATCGACGGCGATCTGCCGGCGAGCTTTTTCCGTCCCGTTACTTTGCCGGACGGCACCGAGCAGGAAGCACGCTTCCGCACCGTGCGATTGCGCCCGTCGCTGGTTGCGAACGGCCGCAGCTTCTTTTGTCAGCACGACACACCGGATTCGGTGTGGCAGGACGCGTGGCGCGTCCATCCGAATGGCGTGAGCGATATCGTCGAGTTCGTGGTGGTGGCGCAGGATCCCGCCGCCGCTGCTCAGCCCTACAGCCGTTTATTCGGTGCCGATAAACTCACCGCCTGTCAGGAAGGCGCGTTTGTGCTCAAAGCGGGCGTGGCAACGGTACGCTTTGCCGCCGCGGAATACGTTACGCAGCGCTTCGCCGGATTGCCGATTGATTACGACGGCAGCGCGCGCATGGCCGGATTGAGTTTGCGCACCTCGGATCTGCGCAAAGTGAAAGCCAGTCTGCTGCTCGGTGATGTGCCGTTCCGCGAAGAAGAGTCGGCGATTATTGTTGGTGCCGAGCAGGCGTTTGGTGTGGCGTTGCGGTTCCAGCAATAATCACGTTTTGCATGTATCCGTAGCGGCGCGATTTATCGCGCACTGTGATGGCGATTGCGCAACTAGCCTGATATTGCGCAATAAATTGCGCCGCTACGTTATGAGCGTTGTAAAATATCGTTGTGGAGTAATCTGAATTCTAAAGGTGAAAAGTGACCGCTAACCTGCATCTCGACACGCCCAGACTCACTTGCTCGCAGATCGCGGAAGACGACTGGGACTTCTTCCGTCAGCTCCAGCTCTCGCCTCACGTCATGCATTACGTCGCCGATGCAAAATCCGATGAAAAAATTCACGCCGATTTTACAGCAAGATTGCCGCGCTGGTCGCCATTCAGCGCGCATTGGCTGTGTCTGGTGGTGCGGGAAAAACAGTCAGGCAATCGCCTCGGCGTTAGCGGTTATATTCATCGGGAAAAGGACTGCGCCGAAGTCGGCTTTCTGTTCGCACCTGAAGCGCAAGGCAAAGGCTATGCGCACGAGTCGCTCCGCGCGATTTGTGACTATGCATTCAGCGACGGCGGCATTCGAAGCCTAAGCGCTACCGTCACCGCAGGCAATACGCCCTCACGGCGGCTGCTGGAAAAAGTCGGTTTTGTATTAGAAGGTGAACTGCGGGAAAATTACTGGCTGAGAAATGCGTGGCATAACGATTGGCTGTTTGGGTTGTTGCGCGAGGAATATGGGTTGTAGTGCAGGTGTGATCAACTCAGCTCGGGATCAAGGTTATTTAACGAATTAGCCATATTTAACCCGACCAAACATAGAGATGTCTACTAACTCCTATATCGTCACCCACGTTGAACGCCATTCCCGCTTTGTTATGCTGTCCAAAATCAGCGACAACAAAACCATAACTGTTGTATCTGCACTCATCAAACAAGCGCGGAATTACCAGCTGAGCTTTTATAAAACACTAACATGGGATCGAGGCGCCAAACGACCAGCCACGCTCGATTTACGGTAGCGACAGACATTTGGATTTATTTCTGTGGTCCTCAATCTCCCTGACAGCGTGGCTCAAATGAAAATACGAACAAGCTGGTCAGACAATATTCCCAAAAGGAACTGACTTTGGACGCTCAAGTTATTCTGTCCGATCCATAATATTTCGCGAATCAGTAAATGAAGTCGAGGCGGTTTGGTGCGATTTTTAGATGCATTCTAAATAAGCTGCAAAAAATTCTCAAGAAATGAATCGTCAAATATTATCAGCCTAACTATTAAGAACGTTACAAGCCAGGCGTAATATCCCACTATGGAAAACTGAATATGAGCTTTTGAACGATCATTTATGTTAATTATAAAGCCTTTTTTGTTGGGAACGCTGCCTCCGCTCGTCATACTCCTTCGCTTTTTCCTTATGCCACATATTGCTGCATCCTGGATCGCTAGGGGTAAGACAATAGTGAGTTTTATCATCTTGAGACTCACTTTTCTCCCAAGATAGTTTTGGCGTTACCTCTGTGGTCCAGGAATAATCCTTCGCTTTTTCCTCATGCCACATTTTGCTGCATCCTGGATCGCGAGGAGTAAGACAATATTGGGTTTTATCAACTTGAGACTCACTTTTATCCCAGGAAAATTGTGGCGTCACCTCTGTTGACAGCGAATAGTCCTTCTTATCAATGTCATACATCAAATCTGGTGAGGCCGTTGCTGAAACACCATAAAGTAGTGATATAAATGGGGCATATGCATATTTTTTTAAGCATGACATATTCGTTATTCCTTTAAACGTAAATTCGTTTAACTTCAATTTAGAAGCCCAGGTTCCTGACACGACTAGAAGCATGAGTAAAGTAACGTAAAATGTAGAACTGTCGATTATATCCCCATTACTGGGGAAGACCCACTATACATATTTTTTTAAGCATGACATATTCATTATTCCGTTAAACGTAGATTCGTTTGACTTCAATTTAGAATCCCAGGCTCCTGATTTTAAGATTCGTTATCGCATCGTAAAAATCGTGCTTTCCTACATGGACGAAAAAGCATATTCGGAAAGAATGTTTAGTGACAAAGTCAGTCAGATCAGAATTAATCATCTTGCTTGATTGCGTAATTTCAAAACCACCAGCATCTGTAAACGTTATGTCAGTTCTTTGCTCATTACAGACAGCCGCTTCTTACAACCAGCAACTTTGTGCCAGAAGTAGACATTGCAAAATTTGCGATCCGTAGAATGATGAAAAGTCGTTTCCGCTCAGTTTTTAAGGTCTTCTACATTCAATCCAGCAAATGACAATAATAGCATTCACTCACTTACTGTATTAACGCCTCTCGCTGTTCGCTTACGCATAGCGCCCGGCGGATACCCATTAATGCGCTTGAACGCTCTGCTAAAGGCTGCCTGCGAGGCATAGCCGAGGCGAAGCGCTACGGTGTCAATTGAGATCTTATCGTGAGTAATCCAGTGACCCGCGATGCGCATTCGCACTTCCCTTACATAGCGCTGCGGAGGTATGCCGATAATTGATTTGAAGCGTTCAGCAAAAACAGAACGTGATACATGCGACTGGGCAGCAAGCTCGGCAACAGACCACTCCCGGCTTGTATCACGATGAATCGCCAGAATGGCACGGGCAAGTCGTGGATCACGTAACGCAGCGATTAGACCAGCGGCGTTCTCGCTGCCGTTTTCGATCCATCCACGTACAATCATGGCCGCCGCCACTTCTGCGAGGCGTGCCAGAATGCCCGCGAAGCCCGCGCGTCCGGAACAGATTTCAGATTTCATCGCGCCCAGAACGGGAACCAGCCCCGGATAAATCTGTTCATTTGCCTCAACCACGATGGCTTGCGGCATCAGTTTACCCAGGCCCTGCATTCCACCAAGATCGAACTCCATACAGCCATAAAACAGAACCGTGCTGGGCGTCGGATGCGAACTCGGGCAGGTATTAATTCCGCTGACGGCCTCGCCTAAAGGAGCAGAGCCGAACGTGTCGATATGTTGAAATGAACAGCTGACATCCGATAAAAGCTGATGCTCCTCGCCCTGCGGCATGAATACCATGCACCCGGCTTTTAGTTCGTGCAACGTACCATCGTGTGTGCGCAGCACAGCAGTACCCACTGCGATGTAATGAAAATAGGCATGTCCGGGTCTGCTGCTGAAACCGACGCCAAACTCAGAGCCCGTCTGTAAACGACGGTACTGCACGCCACGCAGACGCATTTCCAGCAGCAATTCACTGATGAGTTCGGATGACAGGGCAAAGTGTTTATTCACATGCATAACCGGAGTTTCGGGTAAAAAATCAGGATGTGGCATCATAGATCGTCCAGCGGCTCAACTCTAGACTTGGAGTTATCATTTTTTCTCCAAAAAAAAGAGTGTTTTATGAGAAACGAAGCAACTGAAGCTGCATCCGTTAGTTTGAACAGTGCGGAACCCAAAGAATCCGCATGGATGGCCGTTATTTCACTGACGATGGGCGTGTTTGGCTTGCTGACTGCAGAATATCTTCCTGCCAGCCTGTTAACACCCATGGCCGCGGATCTTGGTGTAACCGAAGCGCTTGCTGGTCAGGCTGTGACGGTGACAGCTGTGGTGGCCCTGTTTGCGGGTCTGATGGTTCCCCGCCTGACGCGTAATTATGATCGCCGAGCTGTTTTGCTTGGTTTTACCGTGCTGATGATCGCCTCCAACCTGCTTGTCGCACTCTCCTCCAGTCTGGCTGTTCTGCTGGTCATGCGCATTTTGCTAGGCATCGCGCTGGGAGGCTTCTGGAGTATGGCTGCTGCCGTAGCTATGCGGCTGGTCCCTGCAAAAAGCGTCCCGCGTGCTCTCTCCATTATTTTTAGCGGTATTGCTGTCGGTACCGTGGTTTCGATCCCGCTGGGGAGCTATTTAGGTGGGCTTTATGGCTGGCGAAGTGCTTTTATCGCTGCAACCGCAGTTGGCCTGCTGACACTGCTTTTCCAGCTGTTTACGCTTCCTGGGATGGCTCCGCGTAAAATGATGATTACGGCATCCGTCATGGATTTACTCCGCCGCCCAGGCATTGCGGTGGGAATGACGGGGTGTCTGATTGCCCATACGGGCCAATATGCGCTGTTTACCTATATTCGTCCGGCTCTTGAAAATATCGTTCAACTTGATGTGGATCGTTTGTCTTTGATACTGCTTGGATTTGGCGTCGCTAATTTTATCGGTACGCTGCTGGCCGGGTGGCTGATGGAGAAAAGCCTGCGTCTTACCCTGATACTAATGCCAGCACTTGTTGGTTTAGCGGCATTAAGCATGATTTTGCTGCCACTTGAGGAAGCAGGATTGATATTATTCGTCGCGTTGTGGGGGATGGCATTTGGTGGCGTACCCGTTGCGTGGTCAAACTGGGTAGCGCGTTCCGTTCCCGATCAGGCTGAAACCGCTGGCGGCATGGTAGTCGCAGCAGTTCAATCCTCAATTGCTGCGGGTGCTGCGTTGGGAGGATTACTTTTTGGTCTCAGCGGCGTAACCGGTGTTTTCATTACCGCGGGTTGCATAATGTGTTTTGCCGCGCTGGTGATTGCACTAAAAGTGAGGGTCGCGCTGAGCTGACCACTTCCCTTATTAAAGACGTTTAAATAAAGGCCAGCTGAACCATTTGGCTGGCCTGAAAAAAGTAGCGAGGTTTCCTGGCTCTTCCGCTCACTTAAAATCTCTACTACTCTGTTCGGCACCTCAGCGTCCAAATGAATTGGCTTTGAGGTGTCAGTGTAATGAAGCAGTAATGTCCGGAATTAATTATTTCCCATCGAAGAAATTGTCCGGAAGTTGACCTGGGGGCATATTAATAACAGCATCATTATCAGGCCCTTCATTTTTCATATACGTGACCCTGGCAAATTCGGGTATCACAACATAGGGATATGCCGGTCCTTCATCGCGAAAGCGATGCATATCCTCAATGAACTCATTTTGATAACAAATTGTTTTTTCAGGATGTTGATTTTCACCTGCAATCCACTGAGGAAAGAAGATGGTGCCATGAATGATCTTTCTTTCAATATCAAATAACAGGCTCACACAGGTTCCTGTCGGCTCGTGCCAGTCGACTTTATAAATGCCAGGTGCGAACTGCACGGCATTCATTTTTTGATTTGTCACCCAACGACCACCTACCAACCCCTGATGAATCCTGTAATCACACGTATTGTCATTACGCGCATACCATTCATATTTCCATCCGTTATCATAGGTATAGACAAAATGCGTCCCTACAAAGGCGGATAAGTCTTTTGATATATCATTAACTGATTCACTTGACATAACGACCTCATATTTTCCGATATAGTGGCAAAGTGTGGAATGTTACTTGCTGCACCCGCGTAATCTAAATACTGTAGTATTACTAAGTGAGCATGTTATGAAACAATGCGCAAGCATTTGCATATCAATTATTTACATAATATTAGCATTTAGATGACAGATACAAGTCATTTGCTTAGGAATAATATAGCCACTTTGCATGAGTTTTCCATAATGATTAACCATTTTATAATGCTTAATAGTTTGACTCAGTCGAAAAATGAATAAAAAAGTTAACCGTATGTAATAAATTGCCGGTTCGCCTTCAAAATGTAACGATTAAAATTAGACTACTTATCAGTATTTTGCACTACCTTAAACCTGTCTCTTAGGATTTAAATTTGCGAAAGTAAATTATAAAGCTACCCTGAGATAAGCATCAAACGCTGACGTTTCTTCTAACTGAATAATCACTCTTCAGGCAGAAAAATATGCCTGAGTCCTAAGAATTTTCTCTGCAGGATATATTTCTATGGATTTGATTCATGAAGTTTTTCGATTATCACCGGAGCTGGCGCTTTTTCTTTCTCTCGCTGTAGGCACGTGGATTGGTAAATTCAAACTGGGCGCATATTTGCGCTGGACAAGAGAATTGCGGTCGCCATCGCAAAACTGAACTTGATCCAGCACAGCTCCAGCAGATGCAGGGGAATGTCGCGGTGCGATATGCGTTGACATACATCTTCGGCTCCCTGAGTACCATCATTATCCGCGTTAACATTCTTGCCAAAATTATGGGGCGCTCTATTCGTCAAGACGCAATAAAAGCTGAACAGGGACTGATGCATGGCGCAATCATACTGGCGCCAGGACAGATGCCTGCTTTACCTGAACTGATAGGTCGGGTGTTTCTGGCAGGAGCGGCCGCGAGCAGAAGCATTGCTCAGATTAAAGCGTTAGCTAACCCACTTTCCCGGTTACCGTTAAACGCATGAAACGCGGCGATAAAGTGATCGCCGTTACGCCTGACATGCCGCTTAATGACAACGACATTCTGTTACTTGTGGGCCGCCGCAAAGGCATCGTTGCCCTCGCCTCCACGCCGGGAAAAAAGCTGAATGCAGAGGATGGGCCGGAAATGCCCATGAAGACATCTGAAGTCTTTTAGATGGTATCAAGCGCGGAAGTCCCTGACAGGAAATTTGCCTTTGCCGGCCTCTGGCCTGCTGCGCGATCTGGGCGTGGCAGGATTCGTTGCCGTGGTTGGTTTACAGTGTGGCCTGCGGGCCGTAGAGACCATCAGGAACAACGGTATTTCTATGGAGTTAATAGATAAGGTTGTGCAGAGAAAAAGCAATGAGCATTATCCCGCCGACAATGTTGACGTACTTTTTCAGCATTCGCGGGTTAGTTTTTTTGGCTGAGAATACGAGCGTTTGAGTGATTGCAAAAAGCCAGATACTCATAACCACTATATGAACTGATGCCAGTATAAGGTAGTTGTAAACGCCACCCTTCGCGCCTGCGAACTGTGAAACGACCGTCAAATAAAAAAGGATGGCTTTAGGGTTCAAAACATTAGCCAGCCAAGCCTCTTTTAAAGTCACGGAATGCTTTGCACCAGTAAACCCGCCTGAATTTACCGTTATCCCACTCCGGATAAGCATCGCGCCTAACCAAAGCAGATAGACAGTTCCGGTTACTTTAAGCACAGCAAACGCTGCTGACGACGAGATGAGCACTGCCGTGATACCAAACCCTATAAAAATTGCATGGGTATATATGCCCAGAGCGGTTCCGGCGAGGGTTCTAAATAAACCTTTGTTACCTCCTGTCAGAGCACTGTTCATAACGAGATTGAAGCTCGCTCCGGGAGACAGGGCAACAGGGAGTAAGGCTGGCATAAAGCCCAAAATGTTCATATCCATAGATTCTGGATAGTAATTGGCACTCTCTGAAATTGCCAGTGCAAGCGTTTCGCATCTAGGCAATGTTCAGCTAAGCAAAAACGGGGAATCTTTTTGACTAAAAGTCCGCTCTTCGCTCATAGCGACCTCAACTCAGTTAGCTTGTCCGCTTCGTGTCAGTAGCGGACATTGAGTATCACTTTCATGTAATCGATCGGAAGTGTTGTTATTCCATAAACGAATAATTTGACGTTACACTGGTATTGGCGCTATTAGTATGGTCCTTTCTGTCTGTATGACTTCCTCAATAAGGATTAAAAGATGGTCTCGTTTCGCTCAATGACAGAAGAAGAGTACTCTGCTTATCTGGAATATTTTATTCCTGATTATGCAATTGAGATAGCGTCAAATTATAGAATGTCTAAAAGTGATTCTCTAACGATGGCCAGGCAGGAAATATCAAAGTTGCTTGCGGAAGGAGTGAATACGCACGGGCAAATTTTACTGTCCATTTTCGCGAAATTAGATGTATTTGAGAGGCACGTAGGCTATCTCTGGTACAAACCAGACGCGGCAATGCGCACAGTATTTATCTATGATTTTCATATTTTTAATTCACTTCAGGGAGGGGGATTGGGTAAACAGGCTCTTCGCGCTTTTGAAGAGGATCTTCAGGATAAGGGTTTTAAAGAGATTAGACTACGCGTAGCTGGAGATAATGCTCGTGCTTTCCATGTATACGAGAGCAGCGGTTTTGGAGTAACGGGTATCAATATGAGCAAGTCAATCGTGCGTTAGGATATTAAATAACAGAATCAGCAATTGAAAACTACGCCTGCTTTCGTTCGCAGCGGACCTTCAGTTCAGTCCGATGGTCAGCTACGTGCTAAAAGCAGACATTGCTAACATCGGAATGTACTAATATGCGGGGTTCTGGCCAGAACTTCAGCGAATCACTTTCGCAAACTAAACCGTATAAAATCGTGAGGAAATAATGGTTGCATCATTAAATTATCATTAAATATAAAGACATTAGATGATATGGAGATAACATCGTAGATATTATCGACAATGAGTTGTAGATGCGTTTTGAACACAGGAACATTAGCATCATCCGCTATGACAAATACAGTTTCATTACCTAAGCCGCCCCCATTAAACATCTCATCAGTAATTTCATGATCGCTGAATTCCATTTCATGCCACATAATTTTACCGCTATGCCATGGATATTGATGAAAAATATGCATTACCTTACTCAAATCATCTCCTTCCACAACATCAAAATCTGCCTTGAGCAATTCCTTTCATTCTTCAAACAATGTCATGTCCACTCCCTTTGTGGCTGTTTATTTCTAGCATAACCGCCTAAAAGATTGTCAAAAAAAATTATGAATTTACGCTCCTCATTCATAGCGGACCTTGCCATATTCATAAATTCTTTCAATGCCAGATGCGGGAGATGTTAAAGCGCTTTACCCAGATCAACGGTGAGCAGATGAACATGGGTAATTCACCCTAAAACCATTATGGTGACGAAGTCGCGACTCATATTCACTGCCCTAACCTGACGTTGAGGCAGTGAATACATCGTTTATGAGCAACTTATTGCAAATCTACATTCAACGCCGGTGCACCAAAACTAACTAACTCTGCATTCGACGCAGTAAAATAGTCGCGCCAGAATATCTCCAGTTGCTGAATGATTTTCCCTGAGCGATAATTATTTTTCGCGTCGGTATCAATCAATCCTGCACCTGCGACAAATACCTTAGCGCCAGCAAAATCCGCTAACAAATTCTGCTGTTTAACCTGCTGCAACGCTTTCTCAGGCGAAAGCAAACGCAGCGCGTTATTGCGGTAGAAGCTATCAAAAGCGCTGTTTTCCAACATATCGGAGATCAGAAACAGAGTGCGTGACGCGTTTTCATCCTGCTCAAGATCGTGACTAATGCGTTTCAGGCTATCGAGGATCTCGCTTTTAGCGATGTTATCGCCCTTCTCAGCGAAACTTTTTGCCATCAACCCACCCATTGCGCTCGCGAAATATTGCTTTTGCTCACTCAGGCATTTGTCGAGGTTCTTCAAACTCTCCATGCCTTGATTGTCGCGGATTTTCTTGTCCGTGAGTAACGGTTCCAGATGCCCGTCAAATAAGCGCTGCATGAAATTGTTCTGCAGCAACGCCGAGAACTGATACAGCACCACATGATCGCCGGGCTGGCTAAAACGCATGATCTGCTGCCAACTGGCATTTTTGATCTGTAGCGGCACCTTAACCGTTTGGTCAATAATCACCACCAGCTCACGACCGCTGTTGGCAGGGCGATATTGACTGAGTTTGGCATAGTCATAACAGCTCGGAATATCGTTGCGATCCGCAGTCTGCGCCAGGGCACTCACCCCGGCTAACAGCAGCAAACACCATTTGCTGATCTTCACCTGATTACCCTCTGGCCTTATTAAGCACGCGCTGCACTTTACGACGACTGAGCAGTGCTTCCATTGGCAGACCCAAATCCTCAGCCACCAAACGCAGTTCTTCATCATCTAAGGCTGTCAAATCGCCCAACTCCGCGATGCGCGCCTTTTCATCGGCGTTAGCAACAGGTGCCGTTTGCAGTGCCACCGGTGCAGGTGTTGGCGTTGTAGGTTCAAATACTAAAGCCGGTTCTGGCTGATGTACCGGTCGCTCTTGAGCAACGGTTGCGCGCGTGGCGTTAAATTGCTGATGCTGATCGTCAGCCAGTGCTTTATCGCGCTGCTTACCGCGCACGTAATCGTCGAAGGTCCGAACATCAGTTTGTGCAATGCTGGCGCTACTGGCGCGTTGCATCGCCATACGATTCTGCAAGCTTGCCAGTTTATCCTGCGCATCACGCTCTACGCGCTCACGGCGCATGGCGTACCACGCGGCAAACTCTTCAGAGCTACTGAAATTACCAATATATTTCGCCGCCAGGCGCGATTCGATGCCGACCAGAGAACGGTAATAACCAATCAAAATACCGATAATCTGCACGCCAATGAAAATCACCGACAAAATAATGAAGGTCAATTTGGAGGCGAACACGCGGTTGTCACTGACCTCTTTCGCCGCTTGTTTATCAGCCAGCTGATTATCTTCCACCGCTTGCTGTGGCAACTCAAAAGGTGAAGCGTTGCTCGCCGCGCTGGTTTGGCTGAACGGCGTGCCATTAACGGCCTGGGTTTCGGCGGCATTAATGGTTGCCGCACGAATGAAATAGGCGCCTACCGCAAAGGTGACGATCAGCAGCAGCGTCACAACCGTTTGTACATATTGCGGTTTTGCGCCAATACCGTGGTTCACACGGTTGAGCATTTGCAAATAGCTTGGTGCGTCATCGTCAATGCGGCTGTTTTCCAGCGAGACGCGGTTGTCTTTGACCAACGCCTGCGCATGGCCTTCCAGACGCGCTTCTTTATGCCAGTAGCGGATTTTGCTCAGCAGCGTATTTTTGTGTAACTGCGTGCCCATTAAATGCGTTGCGGGCACTAAAATCACACCAATCAGCACCGAAACCACAATCGCCGACAGCTCCGCCTGGTTCGCAGAGATGTTGTTGGCAATGAATGGCGAAAGTACCAGCGCAAAGATAAAGGCCTCCAGAATGACGAGGGCGATACTGCATAACCACAACACCACGCTGGTCGGTTTGCGGCCCCGCTCATCCACTTTGTTCAGATAGTTAACGCAGCGCAGATAAAAATCGGCATCGCGGTTTGAAATGCTATGAAATTGATAAAACTTGCCACACAACGCTTCTTCTGCCGGATGCCAGATGCGTCCGCCGGTGCCCGCACGGCGAGATTCATGGCTACGCGACAAACGGGTGATGTGGCCAAAGAGCGGTAGGGAACAAAACAGGTTGAGAAAGAAGTAACGAACTTGATCCCACCATTTGATCACGCCAAGTGTTAGCGCCAATAGCCCGAAAAGCGGCCAGAAGATGTAGCGATAGGTGGCGATCGCCTGCATTAAGGTATCTAAAATTTCCATAAGAGTGTTATCCGTTTATAAACGCTGAGGAGCGTAATTGGCCAGCCACGGCTGACGATGATTGCTATAAAAGAGCTGTCCTTGTTGCGCAGGCTTGCCCGATTTCGGCAGCAAGAGGTCGACGCACGAGATCGGTTGTTGCTGGGCATCGGCGATGTAGACGCGGTAAAGAATGCTGTCTTCACCTTCCCAACTGTTGGCGACACTTGCCATGCCTTGTAGCGCCTTGCGGTTGCCCTGCGCATAATTTGGCGTGATGAGCACTCGTGGGTTTTGCGTTACCACGGCACCCTCTTTGAGAACAAACACTGGCGTCAATGTCACCAGGTTGCCATTCACCAATCCAGCCCACGCGCGCCCGTTCATATTGGGCAGATATTCCCGCGTATCATGCTGATCGATCGCCTTACCGCTGGCTAAATTCTTAGCCAGCCCACTGACGCGGGGAAGATCGGTGAGACAGCTACCGCTGACACTGCTGGCCTGCGCCTGACTAATCAGGCTGAAACCTTGCGACAGCGGCTTTAAGTTGCTGGCGAGACCCGTAACCTGTGCGCTGGTGGGCTTGCCACCAAAATCGACAAAGTTAACGGGATTGCTCTCAGCAATGGCTTGAGTAGGTTGGGTCACCACTTCCGGCGCTTTTACTTCAGCGCTTTTTGTCGCAGCCTTCTTACTCGCTATACGTGGTGCCGCCTTGGTGGTTGAAGTACGCGCCAGCGTATTTTCAGCAGCAGAGCTGTGGCGCAAATACAGCGGGTTATTGCTTTCCAGCGCCAGACGCTGGCGTAACAGTGCTTCATTCGCCAACGCCACGATTTCAACCCGGCGGTTTTGTGCCCGACCCGAGAGGGAATCGTTATCCGCCAGTGGACGTGAGGAACCGACGCCCTGGAAATAGAGTTGGCTGGCTTTAATGCCACTTTGCTCCAGTACCAGCCCAACGTTGCGGGCGCGCGCTTCAGAAAGTTGCTGATTGTGTTCGGCTTTGCCCGTGGCGTCCGTATGTCCCACCACCAGCAAAACATCGCTGGAGGATTGCTGGCCGCCTTTCATCGCTGTGGCAATTTTTTGCACCTGACGCATGCCGCTGCTGGTCAGTTCTGCACTGTCGATGGCGAACATGGTACCGTCCTCAACTTGTGCAACAATCCCAACCGGCTCCTGCTTGCTGTTCTCCTGCGCCTTAAGCGCCTGAGTGCTGATGCGAATTTTTTCTTCCTCGGCGACTTTAGCCAGCGCCTGTTCACGATTCTGCCAAACGTTCCCGACCACGCATCCCGCTACGCCGCCTGCCAGTCCACCCACCAGGGCTTTCCTGGCGTCGTGAGTCACCAGATAAGTGATGCCGCCACCCAGTGCGGCACCGCCGATACAACCGGCAGCGGTACCGTAATCACGAGCAAAGTCATTCATTGAGGCACAACTGGAAGTCAGAGAAGCGGCGATCAGCACGGATGCAGCTTTTTTAGAAATGGGTAAATTCACATCAAATCCTTGATTGAAAAATCCTCTGTCGTGCGGAGGAAACAATGATTAATGGTTGAGGCTAATTGATAAAAAAAATTCACAGGTTTGTATCGGCAGCAATGCCGATGACTTTAGACCTCAGTGGAGAACTTCTTCTATTCAAGGAGATAGAGGATTAAAACGGATTGACGCAGGAGGAAGTGATGAAATTACGTTAGTAATATTATCTAATCACCGCGCGATTTATCGCGCAATAGGTGTTTGATGAATATGGACACGCGTGGCAAGTTTGACCAAACGCCAATCCTGATGGCCGTTAATAATCGGGTTCGCCTGCGCTTTTGCCGGCTCGACCGCCGGTTTGCCGTTTTGCGTTTTCTGCTTCAGGATGCGCAAGCGATTATCGGAAAGATCTTCGATCAACCATGCATGCAGCACGTCCAGACGATCATCGCTGCCCCACCCTGGAAATCTTACGTTAACCACTTCTGCGCACAGAATCACGCGCAGGTGTCTTATCTCGGCGGGAATTTTCACGGCGTCACCGATGCGGCTTTGAATGCGATGGGACGCGCGCGCCGCCGCTGGAGATTCAGGCTTCACCAAAACCGTGGCGTAGCATGAAAGAACGCACCGCGATGCCGGGCATCGCTGGTTGCGCGAATTATTGTTCACCACGGTCAGCCGCAATGATGCTGTCTGAAGATAAATCTGCCTCAAAGGATTCAGCCTAAGGTTGACTTAACCTTTATTTCTTAATCTGGCGCCATCTTCACTGTTACGGATGGACCAATGACGTTTTCGCTGCGCAAAAGACCGACGCTAAGTCGGCTGACGTTTATTTCGCTATTTTCAATTTATATTGCGGTGTTCCTGAATATTGCCTTTTATCGTCAGGTGATTGCAGCGATGCCGCTTGATACGCTGCACACGATATTCGTCTTCGTCTCAATGCCGCTGGTGGCATTTAGCGTGATCAGTATTATCGCCACCCTCGCCTCTTTTTTTTGGCTTGACCGGCTTATTCTTGCGCTGTTCGTATTAGTGGCGGCGGCTGCGCAATATTTCATCTGGACCTTCGGCATTGTTATTGATCGCTCGATGATCGTGAATATTCTGGATACCACACCGTCCGAGTCCTTTGCTTTATTGTCGCCTAAGTTAATTATCACGCTGGGTGGCAGCGGCCTGCTCGCTGCCCTTTTGGTATTCTGGATTCGAATTAAACATAACGAACCTCTGTGGAAAAACATCGCCAAACGCGCCGCGTCAATTGTGGTGTCGGTCATCTGCATCGCCCTGGTGGCGACACTTTTCTATAAGGATTACGCCTCGCTGTTTCGTAACCAAAAAGAGCTGATCAAGTCGCTCAGCCCGTCGAACTCCATTGTGGCGACACTTTCCTGGTATCACCACAGCCGCACCGCCAATTTGCCGCTGGTGAAAATTGGCTTAGATGCCAAACAAAAGCCGCAGATGCTGGCGGGTGCAAAGCGCAATCTGACGATTTTGGTGGTGGGTGAAACCACGCGCGCGGTGAATTTCCAGCTTAATGGTTATGGTCGCGAAACCACGCCGTTGCTGGCGAAAGATGACGTCTCTTATTTCCCTAATACGCAATCCTGCGGTACTGCTACCGCGGTCTCGTTGCCATGCATGTTCTCGAATATGCCGCGCGCGCATTATGACGATCAGCTCGCTGAACATCAGGAAGGTATGCTCGATATTATCCAGCGCGCCGGCGTGCAGGTTTTATGGAATGACAATGACGGCGGCTGTAAAGGTGCCTGCGATCGTGTCCCGCATCAGGATATGACCAGCCTGAATCTGCCGAATATGTGTCACGATGGGGAATGTTATGACGAGGTATTATTTCACGGTATCGAGGACTCTATTAAAAACCTTAAAGGCAACGGCGTGATCGTACTGCATACCATTGGCAGTCACGGCCCAACCTATTACAACCGTTATCCTCCGCAGTTTAAAAAATTCACGCCGACCTGCGATACCAATCAAATTCAGGATTGTTCGCAACAGCAGCTGGTGAATACCTACGACAACACCATTCTGTATATCGATTACATTGTCGATAAGGCGATCAATGTATTGAAGGCGCATCAGGATCAATACACCACCAGCCTGGTGTATTTATCGGATCACGGTGAGTCGTTGGGGGAGAATGGCGCTTATTTGCACGGTATGCCGTATGCGATTGCACCAGATGTGCAGAAACATGTGCCGATGCTGATTTGGCTGTCACCAGATTACCAGCAGCGTTATGGCGTGAGTAAACGCTGTGTCGATAAACAAGCGGCGCATCAGGGTTATTCGCAGGATAATCTGTTCTCCACCCTGCTGGGATTGACGGGGATTCAGACCAGCGAGTATCAACCTGCGGATGATATTTTGGTCGGTTGCCGGATCGTGCAGGGTTAAATGCCAGAAGGTCGCCATGAATGGCGACCCACATCACGCAGCTACCCGATCCGCCCCCAACAAATCCAATATCCTGCTGCGCAGCGCCACCAGCTGCGGATCATCGCGACGGCGCGGCCACGGCAGATCCACCTCGATCACATCCACCACTTTCGCCGGTCTTGGGCTGAATACCACCACGCGATTCGCCATCACCAACGCTTCTTCAACATCGTGCGTCACCATCAGCGTGGTGAACTGCTGCTCCTGCCACAGGTCGACAATCTCCTGCTGCATCCGCAACCGCGTCAGGGAATCGAGCTTGCCGAGCGGTTCATCGAGGATCAGCAAACGCGGCACGTTAACCAGCGCGCGAGCCAGCGCTGCACGCTGCGCCATACCGCCCGAAAGCTGATGTGGCCACGCGCGAGCAAACTGCCTGAGGCCGACGCGATCCAGCATCGCGTTAATGCGCTGTTCGCGCACCGGCCGGCTCTCCCCACGAATCTGCAAACCGAGACCGACGTTGTCATAGACGGTGCGCCATGGATAAAGCGTGGGATCCTGAAACACCACCACGCGCGACGGATCGGGCGCGGTTATCGCTTTGCCCTCCTCCGCCAGTAACCCGCTGGCGGGCGGTTCGAGGCCTGCCAGCAAACGCAGCAGCGTCGATTTGCCACAGCCGGACGGCCCCAGCAGCGCGACAAATTCACCGGCCTCTACCTGCAAATTAATATTCTCCAGCACCGGTAAATCTTCGCCTTCTAAGGTGAAGTGATGATTCACCTTCTCAATCGCAATATTAACGCCCGCCGAAGTGGTAGCCATATTTTCGCTCCTGCTTGATTTGCTAAGAAATAAAGCATAAGCCTCGCCTTTCCCACATCGAAATAGCCATTTCGGCAAACCTATCCGCAAATATTCATAATGAAAAACTGCATGATGTCATGCGGGATTGTTATTTGGTCGCGCTAATTGCCTTTGCCATAGTGCCTGTGAACTTTATCTACAAGGAAGACAGGATGGCATTGCAACAATTCTCTCTGAGCCGCCGCGCGTTATTACGCGGGCTGGGTCTCTTTAGTGCCGGCATGGCGGTGAATCCGTTGCTGAGCAGCAACGTGTTTGCCGACGAAAAATCCCTCAAAACCATCAAGCTGGCCTGGGGGCAAACCGCAGTGTGTCAGTCACCGATTTCGGTGGCGCTGAAGCAAGGCTTCTTTAGAAAGTACGGCTTGAATGTTGAGCCGGTGAACTTCAGCGGCCCCACCGATGCGCTGTTACAGGCGATTGCCACAGGTCAGGCCGATGGCGGCATCGGCATGACGCTGCGCTGGCTGAAGCCGCTGGAGCAGGGTTTTGATGTGGATCTCACCGTCGGCACGCACGGCGGCTGCATGCGTTTACTCGCGCCGCAAAATAGCGGCATCCGCGATGTGAAAGATTTGGTGGGCAAATCGGTGGCGGTCAGCGATCAGGCCAGCCCGATTCGTAACTTCTTCGCCATTCAGCTGGCGAAACAGGGCATCGATCCCGATAAGCAGGTCAACTGGCTGCAATATCCGCCCGACCTGTTTGGCGAAGCGCTGCGCAAAGGCGAAGTGCAGGCGCTGGCTACCGACGATCCACAGGGCTGGCTGCTGAAGAAGCAGCACAACCTGGTGGAAGTCGATAACAACCTGAAAGGCGAATACGCCAACCTCACCTGCTGCGTGCTGGGCCTGCGCGGCTCGCTGGTACGTGACGATCCCGCCACCGCGCGTGCTATCACTCAGGCGATTGTCGATGCGCAGCAGTGGACCGCCGAACATCCGGACGAGACGGCGAAAATCTTCCAGCCGTTTGTGCCCGGCTCCGTCGCGGTGGAGGATATCGCCGCGATGCTGAAAGAGCACACTCATAGTCATCACTCCACCGGCACGCAGCTGCGCAAAGAGGTGGCGGTTTATATCGATGAGCTGAAAAAAATCAACGTGATCCGCCCGGATACCGATGCGCAGCGCTTCGCCGAACACTATGTGCCGGAGCTGTTGCCGGCGGAATCCGCCCATCAGCACGCCAGTAACATGGCGCACATGAGCAACATGTCGAGTTAAGGAGACGAGAATGGCCAGTGAAACCCTGACGATTGCCCGCAACCGTGATGTGCCGCGCCGCCTTCAACCGGCGGTTTGGGGTGCGCTTCTGCTGTGGTGGGCGCTGGTCGCGCTGATGGTGGCGGTGCCGGATAAGCCGCAGGGTTTTGCCGCCCCGCGCTTTGTCAATGAAACGCACGAGCTGTTTGCCGCCATCGCGCTGCTTCTCACCGGGCTGGCGATTGCCTCGGGTCTGTTCCCGCGACTGACCTTACTTGCGCCGCTCAAACGCAGCGGTCCGTGGCTGATGGTACTGGCGCTGCTGATTGGCCTGTGGGAAACCGTTACTGGCAAACTGGCGCTGCTGCCCGCGCCGTTTTTCGCCCCGCCGCGTGCGCTGGTCGAAGCCTACGCCACCGATTGGCCGCGCCTGCTGGATAGCGTGCTCAATTCGCTGCGTCTGCTGGCCTTCGGCTTTATCTACGGCAGCGTGGTTGGCTTTATTACCGGCGTAGCGATTGGCTGGTCGCGCGGCTTGGGTTATTGGGTGCATCCGATTCTGCGCTTCCTTGGCCCGGTGCCTTCTACCGCGCTGCTGCCGCTGTCGCTCTACTTCTTCCCGTCAAGCTTCTCGGCGGCGGTATTTCTGATTGCGCTGGCGACCTGGTTCCCGGTGACGGTGCTAACCTGGTCGGGCGTTTCCAGCGTTGATGCGCGTTATTACGATGTGGCGCGCACGCTCGGTGCCAATTCGCTGTTCCTCGTGTTGCGCGTGGCGGTGCCGGCAGCGCTGCCGCACTTGTTTGTCGGCCTGTTTATGGGTTTGGGCGCGTCGTTCTCGGTGCTGGTGGCGGCGGAGATGATGGGCGTGAAGTCCGGGCTCGGCTGGTATCTGCAGTGGGCGCAAGGCTGGGCGGCTTACGCCAATATGTACGCCGCGCTGATTGTGATGGCGCTGCTGTTCTCTTCGCTGATCTCCCTGCTGTTCCTCGTGCGCGATCGCCTGTTGTCATGGCAGCGCAGCGCGGTGAAATGGTAACGACATACATTGCGTAATGAATTGCGCCGATCCGGTATGTGCACCCATCCGTAGCGGCGCGATTTATCGCGCAATCATTCAGGCTCATCTCATCTATTTATGAGGTCGATTATGGCTGCAAAAATTTCTGCTTCTATCACTGAACTGATTGGCAACACGCCGCTGCTGCGCCTGTCTCGCTACGCACAGCAACACGATATTCAGGCCGATTTGGTCGCCAAAGTCGAACTGTTTAATCCCAATCACAGCGTGAAAGATCGCATCGCCCTCAGCATGATTGAAGCCGCCGAACGCAACGGCATTATTCAGCCCGGCGATACGCTGGTTGAAACCACCAGCGGCAACACCGGCATTGGGTTAGCGGCGATTGCGGCGGCGAAAGGCTATAAGTTCCGCGTCTATATCAATGATTTCGTTAGCATCGAACGCAGCCAGATTATTCAGGCGTACGGTGCCGAAGTGGTGCCGTTCAGCACCATTGAAGGGTTCAAAGCGTTTTACGATGCCAGCAACGGCGATTTCGTCGCCGCCACCAAATGGCTGGCCGAGCAGGTCACCGCAGCGGAACCGGAAGTGCACTTCCTGCTGCAGCTGGATAATCCGGCCAATCCGGCGGTGCATGAGCGCACCACCGGGCCGGAGATCTGGCGCGACAGCGGCGGCGAGCTGGATATCTTTATCGCCGCCGTCGGCACCGGCGGCACGCTCTCCGGCACCGGACGCTATCTCAAACAGCAGCATCCGGAATTACAGGTTATCGCCGTGGAGCCGGGCGTGGGTTCACAGCCGAGCGAACTGCGTCCGGATCCACTGGAAATTACCGGCGTGCATGCGTTTAGCAACCAGACGCCTGAGCGTATTCCTGCCAATCTCGATCACCGCGTTTACGATGAAGTGATCGCGGTGGAAACCTGGCAGGCGTATACGGCGGCGCGGCAGCTGGCGCTGAGCGAGGGCGTGCTGGTGGGGGATTCGTCCGGGGCGGTGTTGTGGGCGGCCCAACAGGTTGCAGCGCGACCGGAGAACCGTGGCAAGCGCATTGTGGTGTTGCTGGCCGATGGCGGCAGCAGTTATTTAACCACCCAGCTGTTCGCGCATCAGGTACCAGCCGAATCGCTGAAGCTGGCGAGCGCCGTGCAAACCTCCAGGAAAATCGCCTGAAAATAATGCGCGATAAATCGCGCCGCTACAGAGACCTGCATGTATTCGTAGCGGCGCGATTTCATTTTAAACCAGCACGTTGCTGGTAATCCCCTTAGCAAACAACTGCGGATCGGTTTCCGGTCGTAACACGTTGATCGCCTTTAAATCGCGCGCATACACGTCGATCTCATTCACAAACGCGTTCCCCACCGAATAGTGTCCGTGCGTATGGGTTTTCAGCACGCTGGCGATCTCTTGCGGCGTGGTGTTGAGTGCCTGGCCGTTAAACTCGCTGCCAATCGCTTCCGGGTGTTTGGCCGCATAAGAATGCGCCTGCAGAATCGCGTGGGTGATCGCTGCCGCCACTTCCGGCTGTTCGCGAATCAAACTGCCGCGCGTGCCCACCACACAGCAGCTCAGTCTGGCGTACTCGTCCATTAAGTTGGTGCCAATCTCGCGGTAGCCTGGCTTCTGGGTTAAGCGCCACATCACCGGATCGGAACCGCTGGCGGCCTGAATCTCGCCCTTCTCCAGCACCATCGGCAGCAAATCCTGCGGGAACACGCGCCAGTCGACATCGGTATTGGGATCGACGCCGTGCTTTTGCAGCATCAGCGAGAAGAAGTTTTTATCCGCGCCCGCCATGTCGGTGACACCAATGGTTTTGCCTTTCAGTTGCTCCAGCGTGGTCGGCCCGCCATCGCGCGCCAGCAGGCGCATACAGCCGCCGTGCGTGCCGGCGGTGAGTTTGACGTCAAAGCCCTGCTCCAGCGCTTTCAGCCAGCGCAGCGCCATGCCGATGGCAGCTTCGGCTTTTCCGGTGGCGATGGATTCCAGCAGCAGTTCGGTGGAGTTGCCGAAGTTAACGAACTCCACTTCCAGGTTGTGCGCTTTAAAGAAGTTATGCTGATCGGCCACCACTACCGGCGCAAGGCAGATGGCGTTGAGATTGACCGCCAGACGCACATGCGTTGGCTTCGCCAGCGCCCATTTTCCGGGGCCATCTTGCAGTAAATCGCCGGGCATCTGCATGCCCGCCATATGATCATCGGCAAACACGCGGCCCGGTAACGTTGCCGCCATCGCCGCTGCGGCGGAATATCCCAGAAAATGCCGACGGGAAACTAAATAATTATTTGGCATTAAATGACTCCCAAAAATAAATGCAGGTGAAGGTGTTGACCCTAATTAATGGCTCGCGCAGAAACAGCCATTGCAAATTAACACTTCCACCGGCGGCAGAATTATGCCGATTCCGCATGTATATAGCCGGTTTATTGCTTTTACAGCGGTGGCAGAACAGGAAACAATTAAGCCTGATTTAATAAGGGGATTAATAACGCATGGCAAATAACCCGCCCTTTCTGGCTGAAATATTGCCGGTGATTATTCAGGCCTTAGAAAAAGACGCTGAAGAAGTTGATCGCAGCGGCGAATTTCCTAAAGCGGCTTTTAGCGTGTTGCGGCAGCATGGCTTGCTGCACTTTGTATTGCCGACGGCGTCGGGCGGCAGCGGCGGCGATCTGCTGGCAAGCCAGGCGATTATCCAGGCCGTGGCGCGCGGCGAACCTTCTGCAGCGCTGATTCTCATCATGCAGTATCTCAACACGCGTCGCCTCGACGACAGCTCAAACTGGCCAGACGCGGTGCGCCGCAAGGTGGCGGAGAGCGTGATTCGCGACGGTGCGCTGATTAACGCATTACGTGTCGAACCCGAATTAGGCACGCCCGCGCGCGGCGGATTGCCCGCCACCCGCGCACGCCGCACCGCTGAAGGCTGGCGTATCAGCGGTGAGAAGATTTACTCCACCGGCAGTTATGGACTGAGCTGGTTTCTGGTGTGGGCCCGCAGCGACGATGCCGATCCGCTGGTCGGCGGCTATCTGGTGCCGGCCAACGCGCCCGGCATCCACATTATTGATGAGTGGGATCACCTCGGCATGCGCGGCACCTGTAGCCATCGTGTGGTGCTGGACGAGGTGCTGATCCCGCTCGATCACGCGGTCAACGTTGCGCCGTGGAGCACGCCGCGACCCGGCCTCAACGAAGAGGAATCGCTGTGGATGGCGGTGCTGCTCGGTTCGTTGTACGACGCCATTGCGCATAGCGCACGCGACTGGTTTATCGCCTTTTTGCAGCAGCGCGTGCCGGCCAATCTTGGCGCACCGCTGGCATCATTGCCGCGCTTCCAGGAGCTGGTTGGCCGCATCGATACGCTGCTGTTTACCAGTCAAACTATGCTAAGCAGCGCCGCCCACGGCCACGTCGCCAGCGGACATGCCGCACAAATCAAACAGGTGGTAACCGAAAACGCCATTCGCAGCGTGCAGCTGATGGTGGAAAGCATCGGTAACCACGCGCTGACGCGCCACCATCCGTTACAACGTCACTTGAGAAATGTGTTGTGCGGTCGCATACATACGCCGCAGGACGACGCCATTTTCACTTCCGTGGGCAAATCCGCCCTTTCTGCTGAGAGGAGTACATCATGACGCTGGAATTTATTGGGCTGGAGGGTAATCAGAAGAAATGCGGGCTGCCATAAAAAAGCCAGCTTAAGGTGATTTGACGGGGTTATTATAGGGTGCGCCTGACACGCACCCTAAATTTTGATTTAAAAACGATACGTCGCCGAGACGGAGAAATTACGTGGATCGCCGTACACGATACCGCCGTTGCTGACATTGGTGTCGTACTCTTTGTCGAACAGGTTGTTGATGTTTGCCTGCAGTGAGACGTTTTTGGTGACGTCGTAGCGTGCGAACAG
Organism: Pantoea leporis; assembly: GCF_028048155.1. Taxonomy (NCBI): domain Bacteria; kingdom Pseudomonadati; phylum Pseudomonadota; class Gammaproteobacteria; order Enterobacterales; family Erwiniaceae; genus Pantoea; species Pantoea leporis. The sequence goes on along the minus strand of NZ_JALMEU010000002.1, from coordinate 264,074 downwards.
ATCCACCACCGAGTAGCTGCCCTGACGTGCGCGCCAGGTGCCTTCGCCGTCTGGACCGCCAATGTCGCCGTAGGTTTTCGACTGCCATGTCACGCCACCACCCAGGGTCAACTGATCCAGCATCGGCAAGCGATAGCTGGTGAAGAGGTTGAATGAGGTGCGTGGCAGCTGAGAATTGTAATTCTCGCCTTCGCGATCTTCCGCCACATAACTGGTACCGCCGAAGGTCATCTGCCAGTTATCGGTTACCGCACCGTTGACTTCAAACTCCACGCCACGGCTCACTACGCCACTTTTACCCACATAAATGGCATTGCCCGTTTCCGGGTTGGTTTGTCCGGTCGCTTCGCCAACGTTATCCAGTTCAGTGCGGAATACGGAGATCGAGGTAGTCAGGCGGCTGTTAAACCAGTCTGATTTCACGCCCGCTTCGTAGTTCTTACCAATCACCGGCGCCAGGAATCCGCCCGAGGCATCCTGATAATCCTGTGGCTGGAATACCGAGGTGTAGCTGGCATATGCCGACCAGTTGTCGTAGAAGTCCCAAATCACACCACCGTACGGCGTGATGTTGTTCTTCTCCATCTCTTCGCTCAGCGTCTGACGATTCCAGTTGGTATAACGCGCGCCCAGAATCACATGCAGCGGATCGGCCAGCGAGATGCGGGTTGCCAGATAAGCAGATTTCTGACGCACCAGCTGTGTATCTGAAGCCGGTTCGCGCGGATCCCAGTTAGATTCCGGGAAATCGCCGTTGTAGTTATTGAAGTTACCCAGCTCTGCTGATGAGATGTTCTCCCACGAGCTGTAGTACTTGTTGTCCTGACGACTGTAGTTAACGCCAATCATCAGCTCATGCTGACGTCCCAACAATTCGTATGGGCCGCTGGCGAAGGCATCCACCGCATCCACTTTACGTTTGCCGGTGTTATAGCCGGTGCCGCCGATAACCGGATAGCCGGCGTAAGAGGAAGAGCCCGCGCCGGTGGTTTTATCAAAGAAGCCATCGATATACAGCTGTTTGCTGTCGAGGAACATTTCGTTGTGCGTGCCGTTAAGCGTGATGTTCCAGCCGTTATCGAAGTTTTGCTGCAGGTTAACAAAGACCTTTTTGTTTTCTTTGTTGTTGTAAGCCCAGTCTGGCGCGGTGTTGTAACCACGACGCGCTTTGATCTGAGAACCGTCGGTATACCAGCGCGGGGAACCGCTCCACATTGGCGAATCGGTGTTTACCTGGGTAAATTCGTAACCAACCGACAATTTGGTGGAGTCGGTCAGATCAGCGTCAACCACGCCATAAACGAACTTTTTGTCTGCGCCGTAGCGTTCGATAAAGCTGTTTTTGTCTTCATAGCCCGCAACTAGCCGACCACGCACGTTCCCTTCAGGCGACAGCGGTGCAGAGAGATCGGCAACGTAACGCTGCTTGTTCCAGCTGCCGTAGCTGGCGGAAACATCACCGGTGAACTCTTTGCTATCGGCGTGCTTGCGTACCATGTTGATGGAGGCGGAGGGATTGCCCGGGCCAGTCAGCAAGCCGGTGGCACCGCGCACCACTTCGACGCGCTCATACAGCGCCATGTCGCTCTGCGCATCGCCAAGGTTCCAGCGTGAGGCGAAGGCAGTTGGAATACCGTCGACCATATAGTTGTCGATCAGGAAACCGCGCGAATAGTAGTTGGTGCGATCCATATCGGAAGAGACACCGTGGATACCGGTGGTGTTCTTCAGCACATCGTTCAGCGATTGCAGCTGTTGGTCTTGCATACGCTGCTTGCTGACGATCGAAACCGATTGCGGAATATCGCGCGCGGTGAGCGCCATTTTGGTACCGGCACGCGTCACTGGTACGCTGTAATCCTGTGCCGCCTGCTGTTGCTGATCGGCGTTGGCGCTGGCATCCACGTTCAGCGTCTGTTCGGTGTTGGTGGTCTCTGCTGCCTGCGCGATACCCGACGCAACCATCACAGCCAGTAAAGAGAGACGTAACGCACGCTGAGGCGCACTGCCGGGTTTCCTGACGCGCAAATCACTGAAAGACATACGATTCCTCAATCAACTTATCGTTATTTTTTTGCGGCACCGCTGCTGACGTCGGAAAGAGGAACGACAGTAAGGAAGCCGTTAAGAAAGCAAATGAGAAATATACGCATTAAGATTTCCAATGCAAGAAATTGTTACCAGTTTACTGACACTTTTACACTTGGTGAAAAGCCTTATTCTTCAACGAGTAATAGTTGACTTACGTTATTTTCAGGAAGGTTCATGGCGGGGCTTTCGGCAACTATGTGAAATTGAACAGATTCTTATGTGTACGGTAACCATTTATGGCGACCTTCACACGCACCGCATACACACGCATATTAAATCACCCACTATTATTCTCCTTACTCTCCCGCCTCACGTGAATAAGCCAAATAGCTCGATAAAGCGTCACGGAATATAAAGGAATCTCTGATCACCCGGATATTTTACAGACAATTCTGCCCACGTTTGATTATTTTAATTTGGCAAAAAATCTCGTAGAATGCTTCCCTTTACACCAGTCAAATAAGTAATAAGGATTAATACATGAGCGATGCACTTAAAGCATTGAACAATCTTCGTACGCTGCGTGCCGAGGCGCGTAATATTGACGTCGCAGCATTAGAAGAGATGCTGGAAAAATTCGCCGTGGTCGTCGCAGAGCGCCGTGAAGAAGCGGAAGCAGAAACTGCAGCTCAGCGCGAAAAAGAAGAAAAGCTGGCGCTGTATAAAGAGATGTTGTTGAAAGATGGCATTGATATTAGTGACCTGGCGCAATTAACTACCCAGGAAAGCAAACCCAAGTCGAAACGTGCTCCGCGCCCCGCGAAGTATAAATTCATCGACGAACAGGGGAACGAGAAATTGTGGACCGGCCAGGGCCGTACGCCATCACCGATTAAAGCCGCACTGGAAGCGGGCGGTTCAATGGATGATTTCCTGATTTAATCGGTGACTTGCTGTACAGCGCATGAACAGTAAAAACGCAGCGTAAGTGCTGCGTTTTTTCGTTATTAATTCTGCGCGTTAATCTGTTTGATATACGCTTTTAAAAAGTCGTAAACATAATCCTGGCAAGCGATACCGGATTGCGCATCATACTTGCCGTTAAGTCAGATAATTTCCCGGAAATATCTGACGTCTTTTACTAATAAGCTTATTTCAGAACCGCACAGGCCTGCGCAATTCTGCGGCCCGCTTCACGCACCGTTTCAATGTCGGTGGCAATCGACAAACGGAAATAAGGTGATAATCCGTACGCGCTGCCCGCCACGCCAGAGACACCGCTTTCCAGCAGATAATTCATCACATCTTGCTCGCTTTCGATCTGCTGACCATCGGGACGCGTTTTGCCTAATAAACCGGCGCAGCGACAGAAAATAAAGAACGCGCCATCAGGATTAAGCACGTCAATTTCCTGCACCGGCTTTAACAGCGCCATAATCGCATCGCGGCGATCCTGATAAGCCGTGCGTTGCGGCGGCAGGAAGTCGAGTCCACCGTTATACGCCGCCACCGCCGCAGCCTGGCTGATCGCGCTGGCACCGGAGCTGTTTTGCGACTGCACCACCACCATCGCGTCGATCAACGCTTTAGGCCCGGCACCGAAACCGATGCGCCAGCCGGTCATGGCGTAGGTTTTCGACACGCCGCCCACCAGCAGAATACGGTCGGCTAAATCCGGCGCAACGTGCAGCAGGCTAATATGTTCACGGCCATCAAACAGAATATGTTCGTAGAGTTCATCCAGCATGATCAGCACATCAGGATGATCGCGCAGCACCGTCGCCAGCGCGGTCAGCTCATCTGCGCTGTACACCATACCAGAAGGATTGCCGGGATTGTTCAGCACCAGCCAGCGGGTTTTGGCGGTGATCGCCTGCGCCAGCTGTTGCGGCTGCAACTTGTATTCCTGCTCCAGCGGACACGCCAGCAGCACCGCTTCGCCGCCGTTGAAACGCACGCTATCCGGGAACGTCGGCCAGTACGGCACTGGCACAATCACCTCATCGCCTTCATTCAGCGTGGCGGCAAAGGCGTTGAAGATAATCTGCTTGGCACCGTTGGCGATGCAAATTTGCGCCAGCTCATAATCAAGCTGATTTTCATTTTTCAGCTTAGCCAGCACCGCTTTGCGCAGCGGCGTGGTGCCGTTAGTCGGCGTATAGCGCGTTTCACCGGCTTCCATTGCCGCCACCGCCGCCTGGCGAATATGCGCGGGCGTGTCAAAATCTGGCTCACCAGTAGTGAGATCGAGAATATCCACGCCCTGCTCTTTCAGCTGGCGCGTCAGTTGACGCGCCGCCGCATTGGCAGAGAGCGACACGGACTGCACACGCTTTGATAAGGTGACCATGTTGAGCTCCTGAATGGGTTAGACCACCGGCAAGCCGAGGTTTTCACGCAGCGTGGCGAACTCGTAATCGTCACGGAACAGGCCGCGACGGCGCAGTTCAGGGATCACCAGCTCAACAAACAGATCCAGCTGCTCGGACATGATCGCCGGCATAATATTGAAACCATCCGCGCCGCCCTCGTTCATCCACAGCTCGAAATCGTCAGCGATATCTTCGGCGGTACCGACAATCACGCGATGTCCGCGTGAACCAGCAGCCACCGCCGCCAGCTCGCGCAGCGTCAGATTTTCGCGTTTCGCCATATCGGTCATCAGTTTAACGCGGCTCTGGTTGCCCTCGCCCAGCGGCACTTCTGGCACCGGACCATCCAGCGGGAACTGGCTGAGATCCATGCTGAAACGCAGCGACAGCTGACGCAGACCGTTTTCGATGTCCACCAGCGTGTTGAGCTCTTTCCACAGTGCTTTGGCCTCTTCACGCGTGCGGCCCACAATCGGCATCACGCCCGGCATAATCACCACATGATCCGGATTACGACCAGCGGCAATGACCTGATCTTTCTGCGAACGGTAGAAGGTTTGTGCTTCTTCGAGGCTGGCAGCCGCGGTGAAGATCACTTCCGCGGTTTCCGCCGCCAGTTTCTGACCATCGGCGGAGGAACCGGCTTCGATGATCACTGGACGACCCTGCGGCGAACGGGTGATATTCAGCGGACCCTGCACCTGGAAGTGCTCGCCTTCATGGTTAATCGGCTGGATTTTTTCATCAACAAAGTACGCACCGGTCTCTTTGTTCGGCTGCACCGCGCCCTCTTCCCAACCGGCCCACAGCTTGTCAGCCACTTCGAGGAATTCGCGCGCACGCGCATAACGCTCGGCATGGTTTGGCATATCGTTGCGGCTAAAGTTACGCGCTACATCGGTAGAGAACGAGGTCACCACGTTCCATGCCGCGCGACCACGGCTGATGTGATCCAGCGAAGAGAAGCTGCGCGCCATGGTGAACGGATCGCTAAAGGTGGTGGACGCCGTTGCCGCCAGACCGATGCGTTTGGTATTCACCGCCAGCGCCGACAGCATGGTCAGCGGCTCAAGGCGCGCCATGGTCGAGGGCAGACGATACATGCTGGTGGCCAGCGCATCGCCAACGAAGAAGAGATCGAATTTACCGGCTTCGGCTTTTTTGGCGATGGTGATCAGCCAGTCGATGTCAGTTGGATCGCCGAGCTTTTCCGTCAGACGCCAGCCGCTGACGTGTTGTCCTACCGGCTGCACGAAAAGGCCTAAACGGATGCGGCGTTGTTGTTTTGAGTTAGCCATTAATTTGTCCTGGTCAATAAAAAGTGGTGCGATTTAAAACGTGTTCTCGGTCGCCAGCAGCGCCTGTTCCAGCGCATCGGCAGAGATGCGGAATGGCAGACGTTCGGCGCTGGCCGCCGGAAATTTAATCTGTTCTGCGATGGTGCGAATCGTCGCCGCGCGGTCACCGGTTAACGGCGCTAAGGTCAGCGGCATGTCGTACGCACGCAGCAGCGTCAGCAGATCGGCATCCGGCACGCCGTCATGCTCAATCAGCGATTGCACCAGCAGGCTGTAACCCACTTTTTCACCGTGCAGCCATTGATGCAGTTCCGGCTGATGCGTCAGACGATTGTGAATGGCGTGAGCAAAACCTGGCGTCGGCAGCACATCGCGCACGCTGTTGGCTAATCCGGCCAACACGATATTGGCATCGATGATTTTCACCAGCTCCGGCGTGACCTGCTGTTGCTGGTTAGCGGCTACCGCCGCCGGGCCCAGCTCGCGATAAAGATCCAGCGCGCGTTTGGCGGTCATCACTTTGAGATCCAGCGCCAGATCGTTGGGATTGTTACGCTGATACGGATAGAACTCATAATATTTTGCCAGCGCATCAACGATGCCGGCCTTCAGGTAACGCACGTCGCTGCGCGCGATAATCTCGCTATCGACCAGTACCAAATCCGGCATTTTGCCCAGCGGCTGGCTGCGCACATGGCCGCCCTGCTCGTTGTAAACAATCGCCACCGGCGACCAGGCAGCGCAAGTCGCGGCAACCGTGGCGAAGTTGATCACCTTGAGATCGGGCAGCTGGCTACCCACCGCTTTTGCCGCATCCAGCACGCGCCCGCCGCCGATCGCAAACAGCAGTTCAGCGCCCTGCCGCTCGACATTGTGCTTCAGGGTTTCAATCGCGGCATCGGTGCATTCACCGGTCAGATACTCTATTTCCCAGCGAATATCATTGGCTTCAAGGCTCTGGGTTAATTCCGGATTAACGGCCTGCCAGGCGCGGGGGGAAGTAAAGACGCGAATATGGGAAGCGTAAGGTTTGATAAATTCACCGGCGCGCGCACGCAAACCGGATTCATGTGCATATGCACGCGGAGATTTGATCGCTAACACGGCGTCACCCTGTTTAAGAATAAGGCTATAACGGATTAAATTAAGATAATTCAGAGGGTTAATACAGAATAGTTATAGCGCTATGTATTTTCTGCATACTACGGTAAATAACGATTTAAGCAATGCAAAAGGGGCGATTTCATTTTCACAAATTCGCATTAGCTTAGTTATTTTTCACATATAGCGGGGAATGGCTTTGCTGGTAATCTGAACCCTTATAACAGACGAGCACCTTGCGTAGCGGCGCAATTTATTGCGCGATGAATCGCGCCGCTATGGAAGGTGCCTGTTTTTTGATTCTCCGCCTGATGGCGGTTTTTTCCCGGGGATGTCTATGTCACTTGAATTTCGTCAGGTTAGAGAAGACGAGGTGGAAACCTATCAGGCGCTGATGCATGCCGCGTATGCACCCACGCTGGCGCTCGGCATTAAATTTGATGCCGCCACCGCCGACCTTGCCAAGACACTGCGTCATCTGCAGAGCCACGGTGTTTATGCGCTGTATGCCGATGATGTGATGGTCTCATCCGTTACCGTACGCTATCCGTGGGGACCGCTGCCCGGCCCGTTTGGCCTGCCGCATATCGGCTGGTTTGGCGCGCATCCCGATTATCCCGGCCAGCAATTTGGTCGTCAGGTGCAGGATCGTCTCGAGCAGGAGATCTTGCTGGGCCAGTTACGCGCGCCTGCGGTGTCGCTCGGCACCGCCACTAGCCATCCGTGGCTGATCGAGATGTACAAAAAGCGCGGTTTCCAGCTGATGCACACCACCGATCTCGGCAAAGGGCATATCACGCAATATATGAAGAAAGTACTGGATGAAAGCGCCCACGATGCGTGGTTAACACGCCAGGCGGCACAACAAGGAGTAAAAGCATGAGCCAATCTCTCGACACCTTAGGCGAACAGCTGATCGCTTTCCGCCATGAACTGCACCGTTTTCCCGAGCTCTCCAATCAAGAGTTTGAAACCACCGCACGAATTCGTCAGCAATTAGAGCAACACCAGATTCGCGTGCTGGATCTCCCGCTCAAAACCGGTTTAGTGGCGGAAATTGGGGCGGAAAGTGGCCCATTGATGGTGTTACGCTCCGATATTGACGCGCTGCCGATTGAAGAGCAGTCAGATGTGAGCTTCCGATCTGAACGTCCCGGCGTGATGCACGCCTGCGGCCACGACTTTCACAGTTCGGCGGCGCTGGGGGCAGCGATTCTGCTCAAACAGCAGGAAGATACCCTGCCAGGTCGCGTGCGTATTCTGTTTCAGGCTGCTGAAGAGACCGGCCAGGGCGCGCCCGATGTGATCGCGACCGGCGCGCTGGATGACGCGGTGGCAATCTTCGGCATCCACAACGATCCGTCTCTGCCGCCAGGCGTGATTGGCAGCAAAGCCGGTCCGCTCACCGCAGCGGTCGATCGCTTTGATATCAGCATCACCGGCATGGGTAGCCACGCCGCCAAACCGCATCAGGGTAACGATCCGATTGTGATTGCCGCGCAAATTGTCTCGGCCGCACAAACGTTGATTAGCCGCAATGCCCCATCCGGCGATAACGCGGTGGTCTCGATTACCCAGATTCACAGCGGCAGCACTTGGAACGTGATTCCTGATAGCGCCTGGCTGGAAGGCACGGTGCGCTCCTTCTCGCAGGAAACGCGCGAACGTCTGGAGCAGCGCTTCCGTGAAATCGTGCAAGGTATCGGCGCCGCTTTCGCCGCCGAGGTGAAATTCAACTGGCACGCGGGTCCGCCATCGGTGGTAAATGATGCGCATTGGGCGGATTTTGCCTTGCAGCAGGCCAGCGCCAGCGGCTTTGAGGCGCGCGTGGTGGAAGCCAGCCCAATCGGCGAAGACTTCGCGTTCTATCAGCAACAGCTGCCGGGCGCGTTTATGATGATTGGCACCGGCGAGCCTTACGCGCTGCACCATCCGGCGTTTCGCATCAATGATGATGTGCTGTTGCCGACGTCGCGCTATCTCGCCAATCTGGCGGTCGCAGCGCTGAAGAGCGTGAGCTGATGAGCCTCACTGCCGCGCTGGCTGAGCGCATTGTTCACAGCCAACCGGACGCCGCCGCACGTAATGCGGCGCGCGAAGGGGTGCGTGATTTCCTCGCCGTCAGCTGGCCGGTACTGCAAGGTCAGGTGCCAGACAGCGGATTACCGGCGCTGCGCAGCGTATATGGCGACGGCAGCGCGCGATCCAACGCGCTGCTGCTCGGGTATGCCAGCCACGCGCTGGATTACGATGATTTCCATGCGGATTTTCGCGGGCATCCCAGCGTGGTGATTCTGCCTGCGCTCTTTGCCTGGCAGCAGTTGCAGCCCTCTGAGCTGGATCAGTTTCTTGATGCCTATGCGGTCGGCGTGGAGGTTGCCGGACGTTTAGGCCTCGCCGTCAGCCAGCAGCATTACGCCTTAGGTCATCACAATACCGCGACGCTTGGCACAGTTGCCGCTGCCGCCGCGCTGGCGCGTTTGCTGGCGTTAGATGTGGCTGCCACCGCGATGCTGCTCGGCATCGCCACCACGCAGGCCAGCGGCTTACGCGCGCAGTTTGGTTCGGCGGTAAAGCCGCTGCATGCCGGGTTTGCAGCTGAACGCGCGGTGAGCGCCGCACAGCTGACGCTGGCAGGCTTTGATGGCAAGCAGGACGGCGTAATTGACGCTTTCATCTCCGCCACCAGCAATGGCCAGGCGCAGCCGGAAAAACTGATTGAGCATTGGGCGCAGCCGTGGCGCATCGTCGCACCTGGGTTGGAATTCAAACCCTTCCCCACCTGCGCCGGTACGCACAGCGCCGCCGAAGCCACGCGCATCTTGCGCAATCAATGGCTGGCGAGCGGTAAATCACTGGAAAGTTTGCTGGAAAACATTAGCGAAATTAGCGTGGCGTTTCCGCCGGGCGGTGATATTGCGGCATCGGTGCGCGTGCCAACCAACGGCATCGAAGCGCGTTTCAGTCTGGAATATGTGATCGCCGCGATGCTGATGTATGGCGATTTGCGTTTGCAGGATTTTGCCGAAGGCGAGTTGAATCAAGAGGTGATGCCGCTGGCAGCAAAGGTGCGTCGTACGCCAGATGAAGGTGCGCCACCGGATGCGATTAACCCGGCGCTGCGTTTTCATCTGGTGACGATTACGCTACGCGACGGCTTGCAGATGCAGCATCACCGCACTCGTCAGCAATCGCTGGCCGATGCGGTTGATGTCGCAGGCAAGCTGCGCGCGGCACTGCAGCAGGAGTCCCCGCTACGTCAGCAACAACTGCTGAACAGCAGCGAGTTGGCTAACAGCGCGCATCTGGCGCAGTTAACCCAGTTGCTCGCTTAAAGCGTTTCGACCGGCTCCAGCGCATCCTGAATGGCATCGGCCAGATTTGCGATCTCATTGGCAACCGCCTGCAAATCCCACGATGCCTTTGATCCGCTGGCAGAGGTTGAGGCGCTAACTGACTCTTTTGCCACCGCTAATGCCGCCGCAACCGCAACGGTGCGTTTATGCTGCTCAACCGTGACGCCAATCGGTGGCTGTGTGAAATAGTCGTTGACCATCGTATCTCTCCCTTAAGTGTTAAAAAAATAAATGAATCCTGGAGAGGTATTATGGGGGAATTACAGCAGAGTGCACTCTAAATAGTGAGCCGCCAGCGGCGGCTCGACTGATTTTCAGATTTTAGGTTGCTGATCTTCAGGGAATTCAGTATCGCGGGGTAAATCATCATCTTCGTCAGGTAATGTTTCATCATCACCTGGCAGTGGAATTACATCATCATCTGGACGTTCTGACATACGTACCTCCGTAAACCCGAATTGGGTTAATTAAAGTGTAGTAATGAAATAAATTAAACATCGCCCTTCTTTTCATTATGTGAGTTAAGCGTAAGAAATTGCGCAACAATAATATCTTCATTTCTTTGCACCGCTTCACTTAAATAAGCAAAACTCACGCTGGGCTTATTTTCTTTTCAGCTCAGCCATTTGCGCTAAGCCAAAGCGTGGTTATAATTTGAATTAGGTTCAACAGTCGATTTCCCTGGTTTCCTTAAATGGCGCCCCTATAACACGATTAACTTCTTTTATTTATTGCTATTTCCTGAATCTTATTCCGGGGGAACATCATGTCGCCATTTTCCAGCTTTTGGCAAGCCGGTTATGAGGGAGCGGATCATATCAATCCCTTCGGCGAGCGGCTTTCAATGAATGCGTTGACCGACCATTTATCGCAATACCATAACGATTACGCCGCGCTGCAGCAGTTTGGCATTACCTCCGCCCGCGAAAGTATTGGCTGGCGACTGGCGGAAATGGAACCGCAAACCACGCTCGAAAGTTTAAAAAAACGCATGAATTCGGCGCGCTCCTTTGGCGTGCAAATTAACTGGACCTTTTGCCATTACGGCTGGCCGGATGACTTAACCTTATTTTCCAGCGAATTTGTGCCGCGCTTCGCCGCTTTTTGTCAACGCATGGCGGGCTTCCTCGCGGAATATTATGAAGACGCACCCATTTATTCGCCGATGAATGAAATCTCGTTTTTGGCGTGGGGAATTTCTGTCGGCCTGTTTGGTAATAATGCCCATACCGATCCCGATGAGATTAAACGTCAATTGATTCGCGCCACGCTGGCGGGTTGCGCCGCCATTCGCCTTGCAGATCCGCGTGCGCGTTTCCTGCACTGCGACCCGATTATTCACGTGGTGCCGGATGAAGACAGCGATGCGTGTCGGCAGCGCACCCGCGATATCAACGCTTCGCAATATCAGGCGTGGGACATGATCGCCGGTTTGCGCGAGCCGGAACTCGGCGGCAAACCGCACTATCTCGATGTGGTTGGCGCCAATTATTACCACGGCAATCAGTGGCTCACCGGGTCCGGCTGCCGGCTGGAATGGCATCTGGGCGATGCGCGCCGCGTGCCGCTGCATCCGCTGCTGGCGCAGTTAACTGAGCGTTACCAACGGCCCATTTTGCTGGCGGAAACCAGCCACGTCGGCAGCGGACGCGCCGCCTGGATTTCACAAGTAACCGCAGATGTCGCGCAGGCACAGCTGAACGGCTGTGATATCCGCGGCATCTGTCTTTATCCGATTATCGATCGCCCACTTTGGGAAGATCCCGAACACTGGCCACGCAGCGGATTGTGGGATGTCGATCCCAACAAAAAGCGTCTGCTGAACCCGGTTTATGCCGCGTCATTACAGCAATCACAACGATTATTAGCCCGTTTTCAGGGTCTTATCACCGCGGCCAGCAGGCCAGAGGAAAGCGTCATGAAACAATCCGTATTAGTGGTATTCAGTCATTTACGTTGGGGATTTGTCTTTCAACGTCCACAGCATCTGTTGTCGCGCCTCGCCCAGTTCCACCGCATTGTGTTTATTGAAGAGCCGATTTATCAGCCCGGTGAAGCCGCGTTACGCCAATATCAGCCCGCACCCAATGTGACGGTGATCGAACCGCATACCGATGTGGCCGCGCCTGGCTTTCACGATAGCCAAATCGCCGTGCTGCAACCGCTGCTGGCTGAACTGCTTGCTGACGATGAAACGCCGCTGGTGTGGTTTTATACGCCGATGGCGCTGCCGCTGCTGGCCTGCTTTACACCGAGCGCGATTATCTATGACTGCATGGATGAGCTCTCCGCCTTTAACCAGGCGCCGCGCCAGCTTCAGCAGCGTGAATCGGCGCTGTTGAGCCGCGCCGATTTGGTGTTCACCGGCGGCACCAGCCTGTATGAAGCGAAGAAACATCGCCATCCGCAGGTTTTCTGCTGCCCAAGCAGCGTCGATGCGGGACATTTCGAACAGGCGCTGGACCGCACTAACAGTCATCCGCTGCAGGAAAACCTGCCAAAACCGCGCCTCGGCTATTATGGCGTAATTGATGAACGCCTCGATTTGACGCTGATTGCCGCGCTGGCCGATGCGCATCCCGACTGGCAGATCGTGATGGTCGGTCCGGTGGTGAAAATTGATGCCGCCAGCCTGCCCCAGCGCAGCAATCTGCACTGGTTCGGCCAGCAACCGTACGCCGCCTTGCCGCACTTTCTCGCCGGCTGGGATCTTTGCCTGATGCCGTTCGCGCTCAATGCTTCGACGCGCTTTATCAGTCCTACCAAAGTGCTGGAGTACATGGCAGCGCAGCTGCCGATTGTCAGCACCGCGATTGCCGATGTGGCGCGACACTATGCCGACGTGGTGAGCATCGCCGACTCGCATCAGAGCTTTGTTCAGGCCTGTGAAGCGGCGCTCAGCATGCCGGTGGAAACCCGCTATCAGCTAGCGAAAAACATGGCGACACGCGTTGCGGAAACCTCGTGGGATCGCACTGTCGATGAGATGCAGGCGCATATCGTGGCGCTGACCCAACGTCAGATTTCCCATCCCGAAATAGCCGCCGCCCCTCCGCCCGCGCTGGCGCACAATACCGTTGCGTGCTTGATTTTGGGGGCCGGGCCAACGGGGTTGAGCGCCGGTTATCACTACGGCGCGGGCGCAGTGGTGCTGGAGAAAAATGCCACCGTGGGCGGCTGGTGCCGTTCGGTCGAGGATCAGGGATTCACCTTCGATCACGCCGGCCACATTATGTTCTCCAACGATCCTTACGTGTTGCGCCTGTACGATATCCTGCTGGGCGACAATCAGCACTGGCAAACGCGTGAAGCCTGGGTTTACAGCCATGATGTTTACACCCGCTATCCGTTCCAGTCGGCGCTGCATGGTTTGCCTGCCGAAGTGATTGGCGAGTGTGTGTTAGGCGCGATTGAAGCGCGCTATGCGTCGCCTCCCGCTTTACTGGCGGTGGCCACCGAGGCGCGGCGTGATTGCTGCGCCGATGGCGCCATCCCGGATGGTGAAAGCCTGGTTTGTCAGCCGGAGAGCGAAGATTTCGAAAGCTTTATTTTCCGTACCTGGGGCAAAGGCATCGCCCGCCATTTCGCCCTGCCGTATAACCAAAAACTGTGGAAAACCCCGCTGGTGAATATGGAAACCTCATGGCTCGGCGGACGCGTGCCGCTGCCGGATTTGGAGCAGATCATCTCTGGCGCGCTGGCGCCGCTGGATAAGCCGGTCGGCCCTAATGCGCGCTTTGGCTATCCGCTGCGCGGCGGTTTTCAGGCGCTGATGGAAGGATTTCTGCCACATCTGAACTGCACGCTGGAGATGGAAGCAGGCGTCAGCGAAATTCAGCCGTTGCAACGGCGCGTGCTGTTAAGTGATGGCCGACAGTTTCATTATGACCAGATGATCAGCACCTTGCCGCTGCCAGAACTGGTGCGATTGATGGGCAGCTTTGCACCAGAAGTGGTGCAGAAAGCGGCGAAGCAACTGCGTCATATCTCGGTGCGCTGCGTCAATCTGGGCATTGGCCGCGCCAATATCAGCGACAAACACTGGATTTACTATCCCGGCAACACGCTGTTCCACCGCATCTTTTTACAGGGCAACGCCAGCCCGCACTGCAATCCAGAAGGCGGTTTTGGCCTCACCTGCGAAATGACCTATCGCGACGATCAGCCGCTTCCTTGCGAAGGCGATGCGTTGATTGAACGCTGCATTGCGGATTGTATTCGGGTCGGCATCATCAATGCCGATGATGAGATCGTTACCGCCAGCGAAGTGGATATGCCGTACGCTTATGTGGTGTACGACCATCAACGCACCGCCAACGTCACGCTGATTCGTAGCTGGCTGGCGACGCAAGGCATCCATCTTTCCGGGCGCTACAGCGAGTGGGAATATTACAACTCGGACCACGCGTTCCTTGCCGGTAAACGTGCAGCGGAAACGGTGAAAGATTTGACCCATAACTGGAAAACCACGGCGTGAGATGAAAAAGCTAGTCAGTTAGGGTGAACGGGGCGGCATTCATGAATGGCGTCCCTACGATTGTCATCGTGATTTTCGTAGGGTGCGCATTCAGCTTTTTAACGCGGATCAATCAAATCCACTACCATCGACAGGATTTCATCCATGACGTGCGATTCAACTTTCGCGGCGAAACTTGCCTTCCGCGCGGTCAGGTCAAGAGAACGAAGTTGGTAGCACAACGCTACGCCAGTTACGCTGCCGGTATCCGTGCTGCTGCCATCCAGATACACCGCAACAGCCCTCGAGCGTGATGCGCCGCCACCGCTGGTTACCGGAATGCAAACCGCTGTCCCTAAAGCAGCGACGAGTTCCCGCCGTGAAATCACCAGATAATAATGCGGCCCTTTAAACTCCCTGCCTTCAACGGGATCACCGTTGACGTGCCAGATTTCACCTAACTGCGGAACTCTGCGCGATATCATCAGATAGCCTCCTTGCCCTGCGGTTTATCCTGCAAATCGTCGCTGACGGCTTCATTAAACTGGCGAATCTCTTCCTGATCAATGCCAGCTAACAGTTGGTCCATCGTTTTCCTGCCGCGTGCGAGCCGGTTAACAGGTTTGATGTTGATTGACTCGTCAGTTGCAGTGACATCTAGCTCAATCCCCACATGCCAACCCGCTTTGGTCGCGATGTCACTGGGAATCGTTAGCACAACGGCTCCGCCTTGCTGACGCAGTTTGGTTAAAGCCATACATCCTCCAAAGTGTAACTTTGTCTCACTGAGTCTATCACTCGGTGAGACAAAGTCACACTTTGATTTATTGAGATGCGTCTGCTTTTAGGCAGGCGGAATAAACGCCTGTACAGGCGTCACTTCGCCGCGATATTTACGCACCTGCACGACGGTGATTTGTCCGCTGCAACCTTGTGCCAATGAAGACGTGCCGATATCCAGCGTCAACACATTGGGATTACCGTGACGGCACAGCGGACGCAGCGCGGTAGGATCGACCGGATCATACCAGGCGCCGGTCGGCAATTGCACCACGCCGCGCATTATGGTTTCGGTGAGACGCGCACTGGCGAGCACGTGGCCGCGCGCGTTGTAGAGCTCGATAATATCGCCATCATTAATGCCTGATCCCGCCGCATCCGCCGGATGCAAACTGCACACTTCGCGGCCATGGCGTTTGCCGCTCAGGCTGTAATCACCAAAATCGAGCTGGCTGTGCAAACGCGTCGCCGGCTGATTGGCGATCAACCAAAACGGATGATCGGGATTCGGTTTTTGCTGCGGTTCACGCCACACCGGATGTCCCGGACAGTTTTCGTAGTTAAAGCTGGCGATGGTGGCAGAGAAAATTTCAATTTTCCCGCTCGGCGTCGGCAGCGGCGACGCTTCCGGGTCGGCGCGAAACGCGTTGATCATACGGCCGCCGTCTTTCAGCTGCGGCAACTCCAGCACGCCTTGTTGCCAAAACTTCTCGAAGTCGGGGATCTCAACCTGATGCGCCGCCAGCTTTTGCTGCAGCTGGGCGTAATGATGCTGCAACCAGCCGCGCGTATCGCGCCCTTCGGTGAAGGCCTCTTCGCGGCCTAAACGGCGCGCCAGCTCGGTGAAAATCGCGTAATCATCTTTGGCTTCACCGAACGGTTGCGCCACCGGTTGCATGGCAAACAAGTGGCGATCGGTGGGTGCGCCGCCAATGTCTTCGCGCTCCAGCGTCATGGTAGCGGGCAAAACGATATCGGCATGGCGCGCGCTGGCGGTCCAGGCGATCTCATGCACGATCAGCGTATCCAGCTGACAAAAAGCCTGACGCAAGCGCGCGAGATCCTGATGATGATGGAACGGATTGCCGCCGGCCCAATATGCCAGACGGATGTGCGGATAGGTTAAACGGCGGCCATTGTAATCAAACGGCTTGCCGGGATTGAGCAGCATATCGGAGATACGCGCCACCGGAATCAGACGATCGATACCGTTTTTACCCTGCGGTAGCGCCGGAAAACTCACCAGATTGTGATGCTTACCGTAATGGCCTAGCGCACCCAGCGCATAGGTGTAGCCACCGCCCGGCAAGCCTGGCTGACCAAGCGCTGCCGCCAGCACCAATCCCAGCCACACCGGCTGTTCGCCGTTTTCGGCGCGCTGCAAGGCATGCGCCACCGTCACCAGCACGCGTTTGCCGTGCAGCTGGCGAGCAAAATCGCTGATGAACGCAGCACTCACGCCGCAAATTTCTGCTGCCCACGCCGCATCGCGCGGCGTGCCATCCTCTTCGCCACGAATGTAGGCCGCCATTTCTGGCCAGCCCACGGTGTAGCGCGCGAGGAAAGCCTCATCGGTCAGCTGTTCAGCGATCAATACCGATAACACGCCGAGGATGAAGGCCGCATCAGTGCCCGGACGCAGCGCCAGCCATTCGCCCTGCGCTTCTTCAGGGAGATCGCTTTGCAGCGGACTGACCGAGACAAAACGCGTGCCGCGCTGCGCCGCCTGCTGCATAAAGCCGCGTTCGGTGTGTTCGCTCAAGCCGCCGCTGGCGACCTGCGAGTTTTTCAATGCTAAACCGCCAAATGCCACCACGATTTCGCTGTGCTGGGCGATCTCTTCCCAACTGACGCCGCGACGGGCAATTTCATTCATGTCGCCGACGATATGCGGCAGCAACACCGACGCGGAGCCGGAACTGTAGCTGTTGACTGAACGCACGTAGCCGCCGAGCGTAGTGTTGAGGAAGCGATGCACCTGACTTTGTGCGTGATGGAAGCGGCCGGCGCTTGACCAGCCGTAAGAGCCGCCGAAGATGCCTTCCGGGCCGTACTTATCGCCGACGCGTTGCAGTTCGCGCGTGACCAGCGCGTAGGCTTCATCCCAGCTCACCGCGACGTACTCATCGTTGCCACGACGATCGTCCGCGCCCGGGCCGTTCTCCAGCCAGCCACGGCGCACCATCGGACGGGATACGCGCGCCGGATGGTTTAACGCAGTGTGGAAATTTTGCAGCAGCGGGCTGGGATCGGGATCGCCCTTGAACGGTTCGATGGTGAGCCGATCGCCCTGTTGCTGGGCATGAAAAGCGCCCCAATGGGCGCTGTGCATTACCGGTTTTTGCGTCATCACTGTTCCTGGCATCAAAAAAGAAAAACGGTGCCTAAAGCACCGTTGCAATAAAGTTTCTTACGCGCCCGTTTTCCGGGTCGTCGAGCACTTGCTGGGTTGGCCCCGCCGCCACGATTTTGCCGCTTTCCATAAACACAATGTTGTCAGCAACCTCGCGCGCAAAACCAATCTCATGCGTCACCACCACCATGGTGATGCCGGAGTGCGCCAGCTGTTTGATCACCTGCAGCACTTCGCCAACCAGTTCGGGATCGAGCGCTGAAGTGGGTTCATCAAACAGCATTACGCCGGGATCCATCGCCAGCGCGCGGGCAATCGCCACACGTTGCTGCTGTCCTCCGGAGAGATTCTGCGGCCACTCATCTTCGCGGCCAGACAAACCCACTTGCTTCAGCAGCGACAGCGCTTTGCTGGTCGCCTGCTGACGACTCTGCTTCTTGACGCGCATCGGCGCATCGACGATGTTTTGCAACACGGTACGGTGCGGGAACAGGTTGAATTGCTGGAACACCATGCCGATTTCGGCACGCTGACGCGCAACTTCACCGCTGCTTAACTCGTGCAGCGCCTGGCCTTTCTGCTTGTAGCCGATGATCTCGCCGCCGATGCGAATGGTGCCGCCATCCAGTTTTTCCAGGTGGTTGATGCAGCGCAGCAGCGTGGATTTCCCCGAACCCGACGGCCCAAGGATCACCGTGACTGAACCGGCGGGAATATCCAGGTCCACTTCATCCAGAATGGTGACGCCAGAGAAGCGCTTAGTGACTTTACGTAAGGCGATCGCTTCACCCATTGCTGACGCTCCTTTCTGCTTTTGGCGCTGAGAAGCCCGGCAGTGATTTCAACAGGCTGCGTTTTTCCCGGCGCGAAACGCCACGGCCAAAATAGCGTTCCACATAGAACTGACCCACCGACAGCACCGAAGTCATCAGCAGATACCACAAGGTAGCCACCAGCAGCAGCGGAATCACTTCATAGGTGCGCTGGTAAATAATCTGCGCCGAGAACAGCACGTCCTGCAGCGAGATCACTGAGACCACCGCCGTGGTTTTCAGCTGACCAATGATTTCGTTACCAGCGGGCGGCATGATGGCGCGCATCGCCTGCGGCAGCACGGTGTGACGGAAAATCTGCGAAGGGCGATAGCCGAGCGCACGCGCGGCTTCCAGCTGGCCGTTGCCAACGCTTTGGATACCCGCGCGCACAATTTCGGCGGCATAGGCAGATTGGTGCATCACCAGCGCGATCACTGCCGCACTAAATGGGCTCACCAGCGCGTTCGATTGCGTGCTCCAGATTTCGCCGAGGCCCGGAATCGACAGAGCGATGGTGGGATAAAGCGCCGCGATGTTGTACCACAGGAACAGTTGCACCAACATCGGTACACCACGGAAGAACCAGGTGTAGAACCAGCTCACGCCCACCAGCACCGGATTGGAGGAGAGGCGCATCAGCGCCAGCACCGTACCGAAGGCAAAACCCAGCACCACAGAGATCGCAGTGAGCTGCAGCGTCATTAATACGCCTTGCAGGATCGATTCGCCGGTAAAGTTCTCCGCAATCACGCTCCATTCGAAGCGTGGATTGTTAATCATCGAGTTCGCCATCGCCACCACGCACAACAACACGACCAGCGCACTCAGCCAGCGTCCGTAGTAACGTTTGCCGACGATTTTCAAGTCGCCGGTGTGGTCGTGAATGTCACTCATTGAAAGATTTCCTGATTGCGTTTGGCTTGTTTAACAGCACCAAAGCCGATGCCCCAGTTGTCGAGGATCTTGTTATAGCTGCCATCTTTGATCAGCGAGTTAAGCGCGGCCTGTACGGCGGGCTCCAGCGCGGAATCTTTCGGGAAAGCGACGGAGACTGGCGCATCGTGTACGGTGATTTCGCCGCTCATGGTAAGCGGTTTAATCACTTTCACCTGCCACAGCAAACCTTCATACGGGCCGAGGAACATTGGCACGCGACCGCTTACCACCGCCTGCACGCCAGCTGGACGATCCGGGAAGACGGAGACTTTGATTGGCTTTTTACCTGCCGCTTCACAGGCTTTGCTGGCGTCTTCAAGGCGCGTAACCTGGGTGGTGCCGGAACCGGCGCCCACTTCTTTACCACAGACATCGGCCAGTTCTTTGAATGGCGCGATGTTGGCATCTTTGCGCGAGATAATGCCGAGGCGGCTGGCATCGTAATAACCCACGAAGTCGATGATTTTGGCACGCGCTGGCGTGGCGTTGATATTGGAGAGCGCCACATCGTAACGACCGGTTTTCAGGCCTGGAATGATGTTGTCGAAACCACCGGTGTCGCGCCACTGAACCTGGATTCCCAAACGCTCGCCCACGGCATTCATGATATCGATTTCACGGCCGGCCAGCGTTTTGTTGTCTTCTTTATAAAAGGTGGTTGGCGGCGTGTTGGGGTTGGTTCCGGCAACAATGTAGCCACGTTTCACCACATCCGCAGGCAGCAGGCTTTTCAGCGCAGGATCGGCCTGCACGTGGATTGAGCTGTCAGTTGGGACGTTTTCATCGGCGGCGAACGCGGTGTGTGCACTCAGCGCGAGCGCAAGAAGAGTCATGCCTTTGGCGAATTTCACTGGAACCTTTCTCCTGATTTATAAAAAGTTTCCCCACAGGGAAAAGGCGTTGAGGTAGCGATGGTTTTGTCTCCTGACTCACCTCGCGCGAACGGCGTGCGGTGAGTGGAATTGTCATCCTCATATACCCTAAATAATTCCAGCTGCAACAAGGCGGCAAGTGTGTGAATCCCCGGGAGCTTACTTAAGTAAGTGACTGGGGTGAACACGCGGAGCCAACGCAGTTGCGGCTGAAATTATGACGGGTATTTACGTCCCGATTAGCATTCTCTGGAAGATAGATAACAATCACAAATGCGAAAAAAACATATCTATTGCCGAAATATGGCAATAGCCGCAAGCACGGTTGCAAGGCGGGATTTCCGCCCTAGATTTGGCACGTAAGACTCAGCAGAATTCAGAATATGCTAGTGAATCAATAGCCTGCTTATCCAGTATTCATCGACACATTTCTTCTTACTCATAACGGTTTCTTCTAAGCAAATGAGAAATTCCCCTCCTCGCAACTCACACCCCGCAACCGAACAACCTTTGTAAAGGTTTGTATTGTCAGGCATGTTGCCGTCTCACTGAATAGACAATGAGAAACGTTATCATTATCATGCGCATTTACTTACAATTGTTAACGTTACAGGGAGAAAACTTAAGTGAATGTAACCATGCGTGGCAAAAAGCGTCCAATTGCGCTTTTTTTTGCGGGAATGCTAACGTCGCCTGCCTTTGCAGCTGAAACCACCGAAAAGCTGGCTGACGATGAATCAATGATCGTCACCGCCGAGCAGGAGCTGAAACAGCAACCGGGCGTGTCCACCATCACCGCTGAAGACATCAAAAAAAATCCCCCTGTTAACGATCTCTCCGACATCATTCGCAAAATGCCCGGCGTAAACCTTACCGGTAACGGCGCCAGCGGCAGCCGCGGCAATAACCGGCAAATCGATATCCGTGGCATGGGCCCGGAAAACACCCTGGTGATGATCGATGGCGTGCCGGTTTCCTCTCGTAACTCGGTGCGCTACAGCTGGCGCGGCGAGCGTGATTCACGCGGCGATACCAACTGGGTGCCAGCTGAAATGGTTGAGCGCATTGAAGTGATTCGAGGCCCGGCCGCTGCTCGATACGGTTCTGGCGCGGCGGGCGGCGTGGTGAACATCATCACCAAGCGTCCCACCAACGACTGGCACGGCTCGCTGTCGCTCTATACCAGCCAGCCGGAAAATAGCAAAGAAGGCGATACCCGACGCGCTAACTTCAATCTCAGCGGCCCGCTGGCCGGTGATGCGTTGACCATGCGCCTGTACGGCAACATCAACCGCACCGATGCCGATGCGTTCGATATCAACACCGCAGAAAACGGTTCATACGCGGCGGGCCGTGAAGGCGTGCGCAACAAAGACATCAATACCGTGCTGTCGTGGAAAATCACGCCGCTGCAAATCATCGACTTCTCCTGGGGCTACAGCCGTCAGGGCAATATTTATGCCGGTGACACGCAGAACAGTAACAGCAACGCCAGCACCGACGGTTTAGTAGAGTCGCTGTACGGTGATGAAACTAACCGCATGTATCGCCAAAGCTACGGCATCGCGCACAACGGTATCTGGGATTGGGGAACCTCGAAGCTTAATTTCAACTACGAGAAAACCAATAACACTCGCCTGCAGGAAGGCACCGCCGGGCGTACTGAAGGGATGATTAATAGCGATACGTACGCCACCAGCCGCCTGGAAAGCTATCGCGCGGGCGGAGAGATCAACTTCCCGCTGCAGCTGCTGGTCGACCAAACCGTGACGCTGGGCGCGGAGTGGAACCGCGATGAGCTGAACGATCCAGCATCAATGCTTGCGGCCAGCGCGAGCGGCGTGAATTTGCCTGGCAGTTCTGGCGATCCATCGCAGCGCAGCAGTAAGAACAGCGCCACCATCAGTTCACTGTTCTTCGAAGACAACATTGCCGCCACCGATAGCACCGAAGTGATTCCTGGCCTTCGCTTTGATTATCACGATCAGTTTGGCGCCAACTGGAGCCCAAGCCTTAACCTCTCACAAGGTCTGGGCAACTTTTTCACCCTGAAGGCCGGTATTGCACGGGTGTTTAAAGCGCCAAACCTGTATCAGTCAACGCCGGGGTATCTGCTCTCCACGCGCGGCAACGGCTGCCCGATTGGGCTCAGCCAATGTTATCTGCTGGGGAATAACGATCTCGATGCAGAAACCAGCGTCAACAAAGAGATTGGACTGGAGTTCAGCAACCAGGGCTACGTCGCGGGCATCACCTGGTTCCGCAATGACTACAAGAACAAGATTGTGTCCGGCACCGAGCCGGTTTATTCCAGCACTCGCCCGGTTTACAACGTGCTGCGCTGGGAAAATGGCGGCAAAGCGATTGTGGAAGGACTGGAAGGAAATCTGACTATTCCTTTGATCGCCGATACTCTGGAATGGCGCTCCAACGCCACCTACATGTTCCGCTCCGAGAGCAAGAAAACCGGCAATCCGCTGTCGGTGATCCCGGAATTCACCATCAACTCGCAGCTGGAGTGGCAGGCGACGCAGGATCTCAGCGCCAACATCAACTGGACGCAGTATGGCCGCCAGAAACCGCGTCAAAATGTTGAGACCAATATCGATACCTCGAGCATGACGACGCAGGAAATCAGCCCGTATTCGGTGTTTGGTTTGAACGTCAATTACGACATCAGCAAAAACCTGCGCGCCAATGCCGGTATCAATAACCTGTTTGATAAACGCCTTTACCGCGAAAATTCGGGTGCTTCGACCTATAACGAACCGGGCCGCGCCTATTATGCCGGTGTGACGATGTCGTTTTGATTGAGCGGTTTTTAGTCGCCAGACATGGCGACCTGACGTTTAATTAAAAAACTCACCCAACGCCTCTGCCAGCGCCTGCGGTTGCTCATCCGGAATGAAGTGACCGCAGTGCGCGATCTTAATTCCCGTCACATCCGCAGCGAATTCACGCAATGGTAAGGCCATATCCGGAATCGAACCCTGATCGGCGCTGATCGCAAGTAACGGCAACGCTAATTTGCCGCGCTCTTTCAGCAAAGCACGGTTTTGAGCCGCCGAAACCGTCACTTCACGATAAGTCGCCATTCCGGCGCGTATCGCGCCCTTCTGCTGTAACAAACGGGTATATTCCGCCATGTCCTCATCGCCAAACACCATCGGACTGGCCGCTTTGCGTTTAAGGAACCATTCGAGATAGATCGCTTCGCGCCCTTCTATCAGCGCCTCCGGCAAATCCGGTAATAGATGGAATGCGAAGTGCCAGGTTTTCCACGCTTTATCCGGCGTCGCGGGCAGCGATTCTGGCAACGTCACGCCAGGAATACCGGCATCAAGCAGCGCCAGTTTCTTCACCTGATCGCTAAACAGCGTGGCATACGGCCAGGCAACCCACGCGCCGACGTCGTGCGCGGCGAGGTAATAGCTTTCATGACCCAATTGCTGCATCAAGCCCTGTATATTCTGCGCCAGCGATGTGGTGTCGTAGCCGCTGAGCGGTTTATCCGAGTCGCCTTGACCGGGTAAATCCGGCGCGATAATGAAATAGCGATCGCCCAGCAGCGCCATCACCTGGCGCCAGGCGAACCAGCTTTGCGGAAATCCCGCCAGCAGCAGCAACGTTTCTCCATTTGCATTGCCGCCGCTGACGTAGTGCAAACGCACGCCGTCGACCGTGGCGTAATGATGGGAAAATCCGTCTAACGCGTTGAATGGTTGCGTCCAGCCCTGTGCGTATTTGATAACTGATGCTGACATTTTCGCTCTCCGCTCTTTTAGGAAATGATCAATTCCTAAATACTAACTGATGATTGCGCTGCCTGGGAATATTTCTGCAAAGCGGTAATCAGTCGCCGTTAATAACGGCCCGACGGAGCGGGTTATTTGCTATTCTGTGCGCGACTCTTTCTTAACAATTGTGAAACTTATGCGAACATCGGATTTGTTGCGGCTGCTGCTTTTAGCGGGGATTTGGGGTGCCAGTTTTCTGTTTATGCGCATTGCGGTACCGGCGCTGGGCGCGGTGAACACCGCGTTTTTACGCGTGTTTTGCGGCATGTTGGGTTTACTGATCATCATGGCGATGATGCGCATTCCACGCCGCTTTGAGGGCAAATTAGGTTGGGCGATGCTGCTGGGCGTTATCAACTCAGCGATTCCGTTCCTGATGTATTGTCTGGCGGCGCGCGTGCTACCGGCGGGCTATTCCGCAATTCTTAACGCCACCACACCGTTGATGGGCGTAATCATTGGTGCGGCGTTTTTCGATGAAAAACTGACGATCACCAAAGTTCTCGGCATGATAGCCGGATTCAGCGGCATCATTGTCATCAGCACCACCGGCGAAGCGCATCTGAGCACTACCTTAATTGGAGGGATTCTGGCTTGCCTGGTCGCCACCGCCTGTTATGGATTTGCCGGTTTCCTGACCAAGCGCTGGATTGGTGCACGCGGCGGACTGGATGCCACCAAAGTGGCTTTTGGCAGCCAATTGGGTGCATCGCTGTTTTTACTGCCGGTCTTTGCCTTTAGTGCTCCGCAAACGCCCGCCAGCAGCTGGCAAATCCCGGAAGTGTGGGCTTCTATTTTGGCGATTGGGTTTATCTGTACCGCGCTGGCCTACATTATTTATTTCCGTCTGCTGGCCGATATTGGCCCGCTGCGCACGCTGACCGTCACTTTTATGATTCCGCCGTTCGGGATTTTGTGGGGCTGGTTAGTGTTGGGCGAGCAGATCAATCAGGGTTTTATCGGCGGTTCGCTGCTGATTGTTTGCGCGGTGTGGCTGGTGACCAGCAACGGCTTTGGCAAACGCGCCGCTGTAAACAGCAGCGCCAGCAAATAGCGTTACTTTTTGCCGGATGGCTTCAGCGATCGATTGAGATCCTGAATACGCTTCATGGTTTTTACCGTACGCGATGAGGTCGCGGAAGCCACCGACAATATCAACATCTCCAGACACACCAACACCGTTCCGTGCAGCGGCATGCGACCATTCTCGCCGCCGCGCGGCACGTTAATAATGACATCCGCCTGTTTAGCGAAAGCCGAATCAAGCGCATTAGTGAGCAAAATCACCGGCATGCCGAGACGCTTCGCCTCTTTCAGCGCGGTCATGCCTTCACGGTGCGCCGACTTCTGCGCCATCATAATCAGCACATCGCCGCGTTGCAGCCCAATCAACTGTTCCGCCAGCGCAATCCCAGAGCGATTGAGCGTTACCGCCGGAATACCAATGCGCGTGAACAGACGCGCACTGTAATCCGCCAAAATCCCGGAGGCATTAATGCCAAATAGCGCCACCTGACGCGCGTCAATCAAGTGCGTTACCGCTTTGGCGACGGCTTCACGATTGTGCGGTTCAGACAGCGTATCGCAGGCATGTTTATGGCCGCTCAACACAAAATTGATGCCGGAATTGATATCGCACGACAGTTCGCTGACGGTGGCGCTCATCTTCTCTTCAGAGTTCATCGCCGGTCCAAACCAGGCGTTCAACGTGGTTTTTAAATCGCGCAAACCGGCAAAACCTAATGCCTGCACCGCGCGTACCACCGTCGCATCCGAAGTGTTAGTGGCCCTGGCAATTTCCAGCGCCGTGGCATCCAACACCACCTCGCGATGGTCGTGGATGTAACGCGCCACCGCTTGCAGACCGGATGATAATGTCGGTGCGCGTAACCGATAGCGTTCACCCAGCAAATCCACACGACTTTTAATGCTATTTCGACTCATCTGCTGATTGCTCTTTAAAGTGTCAGAGTTTTACTGAAGGTTTGTAGTGAATTACCCACTTACTACTTAGATCTAAGATGTAAGCCAATGAATTTAAGATAATAAAAATGTAACGGCTTCGTAATCATTTCCATTTACTACTACATTACAACATGGTTGAATGATTCTCAATTGCATTGCACCAGGTTAATAAAGAATGAATAACAACAAGCCGTCGGCTTTTAAATCTCAACGCCATCCCGCCATTCTGGCTGCGATTTACGGCGTCAGCATTTGGGGTTCCACCAGCAGTTTTGCCGCCGAGGAGAGCAACACGCTCACCGTTTCGGCGCAGGAAGATAACGCACAAGGTTACAACGTCACTAATAGCGCGATCGGCGGTAAAACCTCTACGCCGCGCATTAACCAGGCGCAGTCGGTCAGCGTGGTTACGCAGCAGCAGCTGGAGGATTATCAGGCGTCGAGTCTTGCCGACGCGATGCGTTTTGTCAGCGGCGTTACGGAAGGCAACACGCTGGCCGGCACCGAAGATGGCTTCGTGCGTCGCGGCTTTGGCAGCAATTCGGATGGTTCGATCTATCGCGATGGCGTGCGCAGCAGCCAGGGTTTGAACTTTGATGCCACCACTGAGCGCGTTGAGGTGTTGAAAGGCTCCGCATCGCTGCTGTACGGCATCCAGAATCCGGGTGGCGTAATCAATGTGATAAGTAAAAAGCCGCAGTATGAGTGGCACAGCAAAGTCAGCGGCCGAACCTCCAGTGAAGGCGGTGGCGCGGGCACGGTGGATGTCACCGGACCGCTTGGCAACGGCTTCGCCTTCCGCCTGATTGCGGAGAAACAGAATCAGGATTACTGGCGCAATTTCGGCAGCGAAAAGCACACGCTGATCGCGCCCTCGCTGCAGTGGTTTGGTGAGCAAGCCAGCTTCCTGATTAGCTATTCAGATTATCAGTACGACATTCCTTACGATCGCGGCACCGCATTCATCAACGGTAAGCCGCTGGATATGGGCTACAAAGATCGTCTGGATGACAAAGCCAACCATGCATGGGGCCACAACAAAACCCTCAACGCCCATTATGACTGGCAGTTTAATGATGACTGGAGCACGCGCGTCACGCTCGGCTGGAACCAGCGTCAATACGATAATAATGAAGTGCGCGTCACGGCGGTCAATGCTAACACTGGCGTGGTGACGCGTCGTGCCGATGCCAATCGCGGTTTTAACCATAAAACCAAATACGTTTCGTGGGACGTGATCGGCTCACAGCAAGTATTAGGGATGACGCACGATCTGGTGCTGGGCACCGATTACGAGATGATCCAAACCTATCGCGCGCATCAGTATCAGGGCAAAGCCAACACCGGTTTCAACTTCACCGATCCGCAGTACGATATTCTGTCGCCTGTTACCAACAGCAGCACCGAAAACAGCGCTAACGCCAATAACCTCAACCGCACGCACAGCCGTTCAATCTATGCCAAAGACAGCATCAGCCTGACGGAAAACTGGATTGCAGTGCTGGGCGGACGCTATCAGCATTACGAGCAACGCGCCTCGAAAGGTTTCGATCCGGTGGTGCAAACGCTGGACAGCGAAGGCAACAAATTCCTGCCGCAGGCCGGTTTGATCTACAAAGTGACGCCGGACGTTTCGCTCTACACCAGCGTGAGTAAATCCTTCACACCATCGACCGATGTTGATGATGATGGCAACGTCGGTAAACCGGAACAGGGCACCACATGGGAAGTCGGCAGCAAGTGGCAGATTTCGCCGAAGCTGTTTGCCAGCGTCGCGCTGTATCGCATCAACGAGCGCGATATGTCGCTAAGCATTAACGGCACCACGCGCGCCATTAATAAAGCGCGCTCCAGCGGCGCGGAATTTGAGTTAAATGGCGAAGTGCTGCCGGGCTGGGATCTCAGCGCCAACTACAGCTACGACAAAGCCGAGATCGTGGATGACGGTGTTAACGCGGCTAATAACGGCAATCGCCTGCAGAATGCGCCGCGCCACGCAGGCGCGCTCTATCTGAGCCATAATCTGGCGATCTCCGGCATTCCGGGCGATTTCCGCGTAGGCGGCGGTGCGCGCTATGTGGGAACGCGCGCCGGCGATCCGGAAAACAGCTTTACCCTGCCCGATTATGTGGTGGCGGACAGCTTTGTCACCTGGAACAATCAGCTGTTTGGCGAGAAAACCCAGCTGAAGCTCAATCTGAATAACCTGTTCAACAAACATTATTACACCTCCAGCGGCGGCAATCTGCGCGTGCGTGAAGGAGAAACCCGCAACCTGATGCTCGAGGCCAGCGTTGAATTCTGATTCGATAGTTGTACGACGTGCGCCAGGCTTGTCCGGCCCGATGTTGGTGGTACTGGCCTGTTTTCTGCTGGTGCTCAACAGCGTGGCCTGGGCAAAAACCATCACCGATATCGACGGTAATCGCGTTGAAATCCCCGATCGTCCGCAGCGTATCGTGCTGGGTGAAAGCCGCATGCTGTATACGCTGGCGTTACTGGAGCCCGGCGATCCGTTTCAGCACATTGTGGCGTGGCCGCAGGATCTGAAGAAGTACGACAGCCAAACCTGGAACAGTTTTGCCCGTCACTTTCCCCAGATGCTGAAAATTCCGTCGCTGGGTGCCGGCGGGCCGAACGCAATTAATCCCGAGCAGATTCTGGCGCTGAAACCGGACGTGGTGATTTTGCCGAGTCTGGCACGCTACGATGATGCCGACCTGCGCCTGGTCACCATGCTGAAAGCGGCGCACATTCCGGTGGTGAAGATCGATCTGCGCGTGCATCTGCTGAAAAACACCCGCCGCAGCGTGGAGATATTTGGCGAAGTGCTGAATCAGCAGGCGCGGGCAGAAGCGTTTAATCGTTTCTACCAGCAGCATATGCAGGTGATACATGATCGCTTAGCCAGCTATCAGGGCGCGAAACCGTCGGTGCTGCTGCAACTGCATCTTGGACGCCGTAACGAATGTTGCGTGACAGCGATCAACGGCAGCCTCGGCGAATTACTGAACGCGGCGGGCGGCGACAATATCGCCAACAAAACCCAGCACGGCGTGTTTGGTCGCCTGAGTGAAGAGAGCGTGATTGCCGCTCAGCCGCAGTACTATTTTGCTACCGGCTTTGGCGATAACGCCTCGCAGGGCTTACTGAAATTAGGGCCAGACGTGGCACCCGAAACCGTGCTGACTAGTTTCAAACAGCTCACCGCGCAGCAAAACGGTTTACGCGAATTATCGGCATTGAAAAATGGTCACTCGGCGGTGATCTGGATGAATTTCTACCTCAGTCCGTGGCACATTGCGGCGACAGAATTTATGGCTAAAACACTCTATCCCCAGCTGTTTGCGGACCTGGAACCCGAAAAGACCTTGCAGCAGATTTTTCGTGATTTCTTACCGATTCCTTATAGCGGCACTTATTTTATTAACATCCCGCCAGCGAGCAATAAATAATCACTTCCGCTCCGCTTGTGATTAATCCGAACCTCGCTAATCTTAAATTGCAGCACGGGCATGGCGTTGAAGCCCTTATTTCCGCCATGCAACAACAACTCACGAGAGGATGTTTTATGGCTGAGCATAGAGGCGGTTCCGGTAATTTTGCTGACGATAAAAAGAAAGCATCAGAAGCCGGTAAAAAAGGCGGAGAAAAAAGCGGTGGTAGTTTCAAAGATGACCCCGCTAAAGCATCAGAAGCAGGTAAGAAAGGCGGCAAGAAGTAGCCAACCATGTTTTAAATAGCACATAGCACCTTGGAAATCCGCCAGGGCACGGACGCCCTAAGCATTATCCCCTTCTGCAGTCGCACCTCGATAAATATTGTTAATTACCTCACGTTACTGCTGCACTTTTTAACCCCCTTTCGTTTACCGTTTCGTCTTAATAAATCTGATTGCTCACTTTCTAACGTGACAAACATCACATTTATGCCAGGCTTAGTTTATTCACCTCATGCGACAAGGAGATATATATGACATCGCAAACCACAAATAAAACCCTTATTACTGAAACGTATCCGGTTCCGCCATTTAAAAAGCAGACGCAACCGATGCCGGGTTTGGCGAGTAAAATGGATCCCCGCCCCGATCATGGTGAAACCAGCTATCGTGGTACCGGTAAATTGACCGGTCGTAAAGCGCTGATCACCGGTGGTGATTCCGGTATTGGCCGCGCCGTGGCAATTGCTTATGCCCGCGAAGGTGCTGATGTCGCCATCAACTTCCTGCCGGAAGAAGAGGCTGATGCGGCAGAAGTGGTAAAACTGATTGAAGCCGAAGGCCGCAAAGCGGTGGCGATTCCGGGTGATATTCGTTCGGAAGAGTTCTGTCAGAAGCTGGTGGATCAGGCGGCTGAGCAGCTAGGCGGATTGGATATTCTGGTGAATAACGCCGGACGTCAGCAGTTTAATGAATCCATCCTGACACTCTCTACTGAAGATTTTGACGCCACCTTTAAGACCAACGTCTATGCGATGTTCTGGATCACCAAAGCGGCGCTGAAATATCTGCCAGCTGGATCGTCCATCATCAACACCTCGTCGGTGCAGGCGTATCAGCCAAGCGCGATCCTGCTGGATTATGCGCAGACCAAAGCGTCGATTGTCGCGTTTACCAAAGCGCTTGCGAAACAGCTGGGTGAAAAGCAGATTCGCGTCAACGCGGTTGCGCCTGGCCCGTACTGGACCGCGCTGCAGGTGAGCGGCGGACAACCGCAAGAGAAAGTGGAGAAGTTCGGTGAATCCGCACCGCTGGGTCGTCCGGGACAACCGGCTGAAATCGCCCCGCTGTACGTCACGTTTGCCGATGTGAAAAACAGCTTCACCTCCGGCCAGGTGTGGTGCTCTGATGGCGGCACCGGCACGCTGTAATCATCTTTGGGGTCGCCATTCGTGGCGATCCCGCTCTACCCGTTCAATCGTTCAGGAAACACGTCCCTCAGCCATCCGATAAATACCCGTAATCGCTGCGTAAGATGACGATTCTGCGGATAAACCACATGAAATGGATAATTCCCCGGACGCCACGCCGCCAGGATCTCAACCAATTTTCCCGCCTGTAAATCTGCTGCCGCTGCATAGCGGAAGGTCTGAATAATCCCTAAACCCGCAACCGCTGCCGCCAAATGCGCGTTACTTTCATTGACGCCAATCCGATGCTCACTCTTAATCTCAAGCTGCTCTTCGCCCTGGGTAAAACGAAACGGAAACGCCCTGCCGCTCTGCGGTGACAAATAGCTCACCATGCGATGACCATTTTTCAGCTCCTGCGGATAAGCCGGTACGCCATAGGTTTTCAGATAGCCCGGCGCGGCGCAGGTAATCATCTCCGCATCCCCTAAATGACGCGCCACCAGCGACGAATCGCTAAGCGGACCGCCGCGAATCACGCAATCGACGTTACCGCTGATCAAATCCACCGCGCGATCCGCAACGCCAAGATCGATACGAATGTCCGGATAGCGGGCAATGAAATCGGGCAGCGCCGGAATCAACACATCGCGCGCGGTTGAGCCGCCAATATCAATACGCAGATAGCCGCCAGGTTTGGCGCTTTCCGCATTAAACGAGTGATCGATATCTTCCAAATCGCGCACGATGCGCAGCGCTTTTTCATAGTAATCGCGCCCTTCTGGCGTCACCGTGACGCGCCGCGTGGTGCGTTGCAGCAAGCGAATGCCGAGATGCGCTTCCAGTTCCTGCACCAGTTTGCTCAGCGTGGCATTCGGCATATCGAGCGAATCCGCCGCACGCGTAAAGTTGCCCGCTTCGACGACGCGCGCAAAGGCCTTTATCGCCAATAACTGATCCATGCTGTTTTCCGCCGCCTTAAATTATCCACACATAGAAATAGTCATTTCGATTTTACACCATTTATCAGCAAACGCCGTGAAGATAGATTGCTTCTCATGCACTGCAACGCAGTCATCAAAACCTCATCACCCATTGGAGAAGCAAACATGAACGCACTCAACGGCAAAATCGCATTGGTAACCGGCGGCACAACTGGCATTGGTCTGGCAGCCGCGCAGGAGTTGGCGACACAAGGCGCACGCGTGTTTATCACCGGTCGTCGTCAGGCGGAGCTTGATGCGGCAGTCGCCAGCATCGGTGCCAGCGCCAGCGGTATTCGCGCTGATGCTGCGGTGCTAAGCGACCTCGACAACGTTTACGCAGAAATCGCCAAACAAGCAGGCCGTCTCGATATCCTGTTCGCCAACGCCGGTGGCGGCGACATGCTGCCGCTTGGCGCCATCACCGAAGAGCATTTTGACCGTATCTTTGGCACCAACGTGCGCGGCGTGCTGTTTACCGTGCAGAAGGCGTTGCCGCTACTGAGTGACAATGCCTCGGTGATCCTCACCTCGTCCACCACATCGGTTCAGGGTACTGCCGGATTCAGCGTATACAGCGCCAGTAAAGCCGCGGTGCGCAACTTTGCCCGCTCATGGGCGCTGGATGTGAAAGATCGCGGTATTCGCGTTAACGTTGTGAGTCCCGGCCCGGTGCGCACGCCAGGTTTGGGTGGTTTGGTGCCGGAAGATCAGCAGCAAGGATTGTTTGATGCGCTGGCGGCGCAGGTGCCGTTAGGTCGTCTTGGCGAACCTGGCGAAATTGGCAAAGTGGTGGCGTTTTTAGCGTCCGATGCGTCCAGCTTTATTAACGCCGCTGAGCTGTTCGTCGATGGCGGTATGGCGCAGGTCTGAAAGCTATTTTCTAGGTCGCCATTTATGGCGACCACGCTCTCAAGCCGCACTGGGTTCCGCCTCCACATACAAATAACCAATCCCCAGCACCTGCCGCGCCCGATCCAACTGACCAAAATGCACATTGGTGCCTTTGCTTTTCAACGCATCACGCGGATCGAACGGATTAAAATCGATCTGTCGCACAATGGTTTGCAACCAACTGTCACCAAAGGTACAGCTGCGACCATATAACCAAATCTGATTAATATTCAGCGTGTTGAGAAAATTATATAAGCTCATACCAATCGCTTCGGCGGCGCGCTGTGCCCACGCTACAATCCAGGGTTCGCCCGTTTGCCACGCTTGCAATAACTGCGTGCTACTGGGCTGCGGCGCTTCGGGATCGCGCTGATGAGCCGCCTGTTTTAAGGTGCTGAGTGAGGCCACCGTTTCCAGACAACCCTGACGTCCGCAACTGCAGCGCTGGCCGTTAGGCTCAATGATGGTGTGGCCGATTTGGCCGCTGCCGTACAAATTGCCGCGAAAAATCTCACCGTTGATCACAAATGATGAGCCGATACCGTAATCCACATTGATGACGCAGAATTCGCTGAGCGCATTGCGATTTAACCACTTCTCAGCCAGCGCCAGCATCACGCAGTCGTTATCCACACGCACTTCCACGCCGAGCTTCTCCTCCAGCAGAAATTTCAACTGCAACGGCGTTTTCCACGCGGCCTGCGGCATATGCTGTGACACACCGGTGACCGGATCGACCTGACCATGCACTGCCAGCGCCAGATTAATGCGTCGCTTCGGCCACTGTTTGCAGGTTTTCCGCCACACCGCCTCAATCTCACTGAGTAATGCTTCCGGCGTTTCCGCTTTGATGGCGACTTGCTCAAATTCTCCCTGCGCTACCAGCTGCGCATCGGCCAGTTGCCGTTCAATGCTGCTCGGTTTGACGCATAAACACAGCGTCCAGGCTCCGTTGGATGGCAGTTCAAAACTGCCATTGCTGTTACCGCGAGCGCTCATTAGCGCCTCAGAGTGTTGCAGTTTTCCTTCATCCAGCAGCGCCTGCAAAATTTTGCTGGTGGCTGGAATGGTTAAGCCGCTGAGGTGTGCCAATTGAGATTTACTGAGTTGCTTATGCCGCCACATCAGCGACATAAACAGCGCCTTATTATGTTTTCGCACCTGCAAATTGTTCAAACCCACCGGCTTCATTTTGTCTCCATCACACCCAATACGCCCCGTTTACTAAACAGAGTTTACTGTCTTTTGTGATGGTTTCGCCATCCTCTTTACTACCGTTGCCTTAAAGTTCGTGCTCATCCCAATAACAAAAAAATATCCTCACCTCTCAAGAGACATTGAACATGACAACATCACCTGCAAACCATCCGTGGCTGATCCGCCTCGGCATTCCACCCGCGCTGGCCTGGGGCTACGTCGCTGTATTGCTGTTTATGATTGGCGATGGCGTGGAGTCGAACTATCTGGCGCCTTACCTGCATGAAAATGGTTTCTCACTCAATATCGCGGCGGCGGTGATCGCCTTCTACGGCGTCACCGTTACGCTCGGTTCGTGGCTGGCCGGTTCGCTCTCCACACTCATTGGCCCGCGCAAAGTGATGCTGGCAGGCGGTGTGATCTGGATTGTGTTTGAAGTGCTGTTCCTCGCCATCGCCTTGCCTTCCCATAGCGTGGCCTTGCTGGCGTTAACCTACGGTTTGCGCGGCGTTGCCTACCCCATGTTTGCCTATGCGTTTCTGGTGTGGATTCAGGCCGCCGCACCCGCCGATATGCGCGGTTCAGCAACCGGTTGGTTCTGGCTGGCGTTTACCGGCGGCTTGCCCACGCTGGGATCGCTGGTGGCGATCTTCTCAATACAGTTGATTGGTGAATATGCCACGTTCTGGCTTTCGCTTGGGCTGGTTGTGTTGGGGTTGCTGGTCATGGTGATCGCGCTGAAAGAACGCAGCGGCTATCAGTCGTTGCTCGATGAGCAACACCGTCAGCAGAGCGTTGCGCGCACGCTGATGGGCGGCATCGATATTTTGTGGCGTGAACCGCGCATCGCCGCGGCTGCCGTGGTTCGTATCATCAACACCACGCCTTACTTCGGCTTCTTTATTTTCCTGCCAGGCTTTTTCACCGAGCAGATTGGATTTACGCAAACCGAATACCTCAGCCTGATCACCATCATGGGTTTAGTCGGCATGAGTTTTAATCCCATTGTCGGCAAGCTCAGCGATCGCATCGGCTGGCGCAAGGTGCTGACAGTATTTGGTGGACTCGGTTCCGGCATCTCAATGTTGCTGATGTATTTTGTGCCGCAATGGAGCCACGGCAGCTTTGTCCTCAGCGTCATCTGCGCGTGTTTATATGGCATCACTTTGTGCGGCTATGTTCCCGCTGCCGCGCTGTTCTCTTCCCTGTGCCAGCCAAAAGATAAAGGTAACGCGATGGCGATTTACTGCTTTGCTGCCGGGCTTTCCACTTTCTTTGGCCCCGCGCTCTATGGCGCCTTTAACGCACTGTTTGGCACCTCGGGCGTGGTGTGGGGTTACGCCGCTTTGTACTTGATCAGCGCCCTGGTTTCCTGGTGCTTCCTGCTCAGCCCACTGGATCCCGGCGAGCAGCATAATCCCGAGGCGCAGCGCCTGCGTCGTTTAGATTCTGTCGCTTCAGAGTAAAGAGAGAACCATGAAAGAGTTTGATTACATTGTGGTGGGCGGCGGCAGCGCCGGTTGTATCGTCGCCGCCAGGTTAGTCACGGAAGGCAACGCGCGCGTGCTGCTGCTGGAAGCCGGGCGCGATGAGTATCACCCGGTGCTAAAGATGCCCGCAGGTTACATGAAGTTTCTCGCCAGCGACAAATTCCTCACCATGCACCAGACCGAGCCGCAGCCACAGCTCAACGGACGCGGCGTGATTGTGCCGCAGGCGAAAGTGTTGGGCGGCGGTTCGACGGTCAATGCAATGGTGTATATGCGCGGCCATCGCCAG
The DNA here is from genome assembly GCF_028048155.1 of Pantoea leporis. Taxonomy (NCBI): domain Bacteria; kingdom Pseudomonadati; phylum Pseudomonadota; class Gammaproteobacteria; order Enterobacterales; family Erwiniaceae; genus Pantoea; species Pantoea leporis. The sequence goes on along the minus strand of NZ_JALMEU010000002.1, from coordinate 228,241 downwards.
GATTACGCCGACTGGAACAGCGCACTCGGCAATCAGGGCATCGACTGGTCGTGGGATGCGCTGCTGCCGCACTTTACCGCCATCGAGGATAACGATCATCTCGGCGCGCCCCATCACGGCATCGGCGGGCCAATGAAAGTGTCGCATCTCGGCCACTTCAGCCCACTTAGCCGCGCTTATGTGAAAACTCTGCAGGGATTGGGCATTCCTTACACGCCGGATTTCAATACAGGCAATCCGTTTGGCGTAGGCTTTATGCAGCACACCATTAACGGTCAAACGCGCCAGCGCTGCAGCGTGGTGGATGCCTTTATTACGCCGCTGCGCCATGACGCGCGCTTGACCCTCGTCACCGGCGCGCAGGTAGAAGAGATCCTGTTTGAGGGCGCAAATGCCAGCGGCGTACGCTACACACAGGATGGCCATCCGCAACGTGCCTGCGCGCGTAAAGAGGTGATTCTGGCTGCCGGTGCCTATCAAACGCCGAAGCTGCTGATGCTCTCCGGCATCGGTCCACAAGCCCAGCTAAAACAGCATGGCATCACGCTGCGTCAGCATTTGCCGGGTGTCGGCAAGAATTTGCAGGATCACTATGAAGTGCCGGTGGTGGCCAGCACCAACGGTGCGTTTGGCTATTATGGTCAGGATCGTGGCTGGCCGATGGTCAAAGCCGGCTTGCAATATATGTTGTTCAAAACCGGTCCGGTCACCACCACCGGCGTGGAAACCTGCGCCTTCTTTGACCCAATCGATTTCGGCGCCACGCCAACGATTCAGATGTTTTGCGTGCCTACGGTGTATCTCGACCGCGACGTGATGGGCGCCGATCCCGGCCATGGCGTTACCGTCAATTCGCTGCTGCTGCGCCCCAAAGCGACCGGCGAGGTCACGCTGCGCGATAGCAGCGCCAGCAGCTTGCCGATTATCGATACACAAATCTTTGGTCATCCCGACGATTTGGCGCGCACCATCGCCGGTTTCCGTTTTGCGCGTAAGGTCATCACCGCGACGCCCATCGGCGCGATGGTGCAGCAAGAGATTTTCCCCGGTGCAGAGATTACGTCAGATGAAAAGATTGCCGAACACTGCAAGCGCATGGTGAAAACCGGCTATCACCCGGTCGGCACTTGCCGCATGGGCCACGATAACGATCCGCTGGCGGTGTTACACGATGACCTGCGCGTGCGCGGCGTTAACCGCCTGCGCGTGGTCGATGCCTCAATGATGCCCAACATTATTAGCGGCAACACCAATGCTATTGTGATGGCAGTGGCCCATCGCGCCGCTGAACTGATGTTGCAGAGGCAGCAGAGCGAGAAAAAGGAGCACGCTTATGAGTGAAAAATTATCCCGCCTGCAGCGCGTACTTGCCTCCTGGCAACTCGATGGTGTGCTGCTTACCCGGCGCGATAACATCGCCTGGCTGACCGACGGTGCCAGTTTTTACGTAGTGGAACGCGCCGAAGTCGGCGTGGCCAGCTTGCTCATCACGCAGGACAAGGTTTTACTGCTCGCCCCTGAAAATGAGATGCCGCGTATCCTCGCCGAAGAATCGCTGCCGTTTGCCTGTGAAACGCTGAGCTATCCGTGGTTTCAATCGTTAAATACCCTGTTGCCTGAGGGCAAATTCGGCAGCGATACGCCGCAAAACGGCATGTCTGATATTCAACAAGCGATGGTCGCACTGCGACAGGGCCTGAACAGCAACGAGCAGCAGCGATTTAAAGCGTTGGGGCGTGAAGCCGCGCAGATTGTCGAAGGCGTGGCGCGTCAGTTACAAGCAGGCGTGACGGAATGGCAGGTAGAGGCCGAGATTGTGGCAGCCTGTCTGGCACGCGGTATTCGTCCGATGTGCACCTTAGTGGCGGCTGATGAGCGTATTAGCGCGTTCAAACACCCGGTGCCCACGCAGAAAAAGCTGCAACAACACATGCTGATCACGCTCGGCGCCGAGCGCCACGGGCTGCACGTGAGCCTGACGCGGTTAGTGCATATCGGCCAACCTGGACCCGCATTACGCCAGCGCCTCAACACGTTGTGCCAGATCCACGCCGATATTCTCTGTGCAACGCAGCCGGGCCAAAGCTGGTCAACGCTATTTCAGGCAATTAAAGATGCCTATCAGCGGCACGGACATGGCGATGCGTGGCGCGATCATCATCAGGGCGGCCCGGCGGGTTATGGTTGCCGCGACGTGATCCTAACGCCAGATACGCGCGGCGATATTCATTCTGATATTGCCGTGGCGTGGAATCCCACGCTCAGCGGCGTAAAAAGCGAAGATACCTTTTTACTTACCGCTGAGGGCTGCGAAGCCTTAACGCGCAGTGGCGAATGGCCAATGATTACCGTGCAGCGCGGCGAGAGCAGGTTGTACTTTCCAGACTGGCTGGCATTACCGGCATCTTCATAAGGAGGCGATTATGTCATCACGATTACCTAATAAAACCGCGCTTATCACCGGTGCTGGCAGCGGCATAGGCAGCGCAATCGCTACACTTTTTGCGCAACAAGGTGCTCGCGTGGCGCTGTTCGATCTTGACGGTGAAACCACCGAAGCGCTGGCGGCAGAGTTGAAGCAGCAAAGTGGCCAACACTGTTTTGCCTATAGCGCAGATGTCACGCAACCCGAGGAGGTGCAGCGGGCGGTGAGCGAAGCGCAGCAAGCGCTGGGCCCGATTGATATTCTGATCAACTGCGCGGGCGTGAATGTGTTTCGCGATCCGCTGGCGCTGGAAGATGACGACTGGCAGCGCTGTATGGAGGTCAATCTGAAAGGACCCTTCAACCTGATCCGCAGCGTGCTGCCGGGCATGCTGGCGCGCCAGTACGGCAATATCGTTAACGTCGCGTCGGTACACGGGCACAAAATCATTCCCGGCGCGTTTCCCTATCCGGTTGCCAAGCACGGTTTGATTGGCCTCACGCGTTCGCTGGGCGTGGAGTACGCCAGCCAGGGCATTCGCATTAACAGCATTTCTCCGGGTTTGATCATGACGCCCGCCGCTGAAGCCTGGCTGGCAAGCTGTCCCGATCCGCAAGCCGAGCGTGAACGGCAGGCCGCTTTGCTACCGTGCAAACGTATTGGTGAACCGCAGGAAGTGGCATATACCGCGCTGTTTCTCGCCTCGGACGAAGCGCGCTTCATCAATGCCACCGATATCCTGGTTGATGGCGGACGCAGCCAGATTTATCACGAGTAATAAATGATATTTTATCGGGTCGCCATTCATGGCGACCACGCTTAATCTAACGCTCAATCACCGGAATCTCATCCAGTTGGGTAAAGATCGCCATCCCCCGCTCCTTGCCAATCCGCACATCGTTATCAGCCCCCTGCGACGCGCCCGGAATGCGTAAAATAGCATCGCAACAGTGAATCAAACGATGCGCCACCGGATAGAGAAAAGATTCACTGATTTCATCGCCAATTGTCTGCGAACCGGCGGCGCTCGCCAGCGGCAACGCCAGCCACTCACCGATCACCGGCGTATGTCCGCGCTGGTAGACCTGCAGGGCAATCTGGTCTAATTTCTTAATGTTTTCATGAATTAACACTTGATTGCCGTTGGTGCCGCTGCGTACGGGCCCTGCTATAAGAATCAACATTGCGTTTCTCCAAAAATTCGATGGTGTGGGCAAGCGTTTTTTTGCACGATTTGCCCGGCGATAGGTGACAAAATCTACGCTAACATGCATAATCGTGCAGATACAAGCAAAAACATGAATGAGAAAATAATGCTTTCCAGCCAACGTAAACAGCACATCCTCGCCATTCTGAGCGAAGAAAAACAGGTGATGTCGAGCGAGCTTAGCCAGCGCTTTGCGGTGTCGGAAGACTCAATCCGCCGCGATCTGCGTGAGTTAGCCGCCGAAGGATTATTGCAACGTGTACACGGCGGTGCGCTGCCGGTTTCTGCCGCTATTGCACCGTTTGAAACACGCAAAAGCGTGCAGATTAGCTCTAAACGCCTTATCGCGCAGAAAGCGGTCCAGCTGATCCAGCCCGGCCAGGTAGTGATTATCGATGGCGGCACTACCACCGCCGAGATGGTGAAATTGCTGCCGCCGGACCTGGCATTTACCGTGGTGACGCACAGCCCAAGCATTGCCGTGGCGCTGGTGGATTATCCGCAGGTTGACGTGATCATGATTGGCGGCCTGCTCTATCGCCATTCGGTGGTGGCGGTGGGTGCGGCGGTGCTGGAAGGCATTGCGCGGATTAATGCCGATCTGTTCTTCATGGGCGTGACCGGCGTGCACAAAACGGCGGGATTAACCACTGGCAACTACGAAGAGGCCGGGGTGAAACGTGCGCTTTCCGCACGCGCGGCGGAAACGGTGGTGATGGTGTCGAATGAGAAGCTGAATTCCGCTTCGGCGTTTGCCATCGGCGAATTATCACTGGCCAGCACCTTGATCGTTGATGCTCAACCCGATGACGAAATGTGCCAACTGCTGCGGAAACAGCACATAACTGTGCTGTAAACGGCTATTCTTCGCTGCTAAACAATTAAGGTCATCGTACGCTTTCCAATCAAAGCCTATCCCGTAGCGGCGCGATTTATCGCGCAATGAATTGCGCCGCTACGATCCCTGCAAGCATTTTGATAATCAGGAGCTTAATAAGATGTCTGAGAATCCCACCATCGCCCTTATTGGACCGGGCGCGATTGGCACCACCATCGCAGCGGCGCTGCATGAAGCTGGACGCACGCCCACGATTTGCGGGCGTACCGCACATCCGCAGCTGGAGTTGCGTCACGACAGCGGCAAAATTATTGTTCCCGGCCCGGTGCTCACCAATCCCGCCGAGATAGCCCAGCCGTTCGATCTGGTGTTTGTGGCGGTGAAAACCACCCAGGTTGAGGATACCGCGCCCTGGCTGGCGGCGCTGTGTAATGAAAATACCGTGGTGTGCGCGCTGCAGAATGGCGTGGAGCAGAAAAGCCAACTCGCGCCCTATGTCAATGGCGCGACCGTGCTGCCGTCGGTGGTGTGGTTCCCGGCCCAGCGCGAACCGGACGCCTCGGTGTGGCTGCGCGAAAAGCCGCGCCTGACGCTGCCGAAAACACCTCACGCTGAGTTGGTGGTTGCGGCACTGCGCGACACACGCTGCGCGGTCGATCTCTCCGCCGATTTCCTGACCATTGCCTGGCGCAAACTGCTGCAAAACGCGGTTGCCGGTTTAATGGTGCTGTCGAATCGTCGTGCGGGTATGTTCCAGCGCGACGACATCAGCGCGCTGGCGCTGGCCTATTTGCAGGAGTGCCTGACGGTAGCGCGCGCTGAAGGTGCCGCGTTAAACGATGAGGTGCCGCAGGAGATTGTAGAACGCTTCCACCGCGCACCGACTGATTTAGGCACCTCGATCCTTGCCGACCGCCAGGCCGACCGTCCGCTGGAGTGGGATATCCGCAACGGCGTCGTGCAGCGTTATGGTCGGGCGCGCGGTATTTCCACGCCAATCAGCGATGTGATTGTCCCGCTGCTGGCGGCCGGTAGTGAGGGGCCAGGCTGATCATCTACATTCACGGTCGCCATCCATGGCGACCTCCCTCAAGCATGCTATCTACCCGTGTTTTATCCTGCCAACTTGCGAGATGTTAAAATCTTTACTAGGGTTTGCGCTTCTTCTGCCTCTTATAGCTTTCTTTTCCATTTATGAAATTACGGCTGCGAAAGCTATAAGATCGCGCCATTTTCTCAACTGGGGAATTTATGAGCACAGGAACGGATACAACACACTCAGCCACAGCCAGTGGCTTGACCGTTGATGACATCACCGTTATCGACAACAAATTGCTGAAACGCGCGGTCGGTGCCGCCGCATTGGGTAATGCGATGGAGTGGTTTGACTTCGGCGTTTACAGCTATCTCGCCGTGATCATTGGCCAGGTCTTCTTCGCCGATGCCAGCGCTGCCGCGCAGCTGATCGCTTCGTTCGGTACTTTCGCCGCGGCGTTTTTAGTGCGCCCGATTGGCGGCATGGTGTTTGGTCCACTCGGCGACCGCATTGGACGTCAGAAGGTATTGGCGTTAACCATGATCATGATGTCGATCGGTACGTTCTGTATCGGTCTGATTCCGAGCTATGCCAGCATTGGTATCGCTGCGCCGATTCTTCTGCTGCTGGCGCGCTTGCTGCAAGGGTTCTCCACCGGTGGTGAATATGGCGGTGCCGCGACCTTTATCGCGGAATACTCCACCGACAAACGTCGCGGCTTTATGGGTAGCTTCCTTGAGTTCGGTACGCTGGGTGGCTATCTGCTGGGCGCCAGCCTGGTGACAGCAATGATCGCTTTCTTACCGCATCAAACCATGATGGATTGGGGCTGGCGTGTGCCGTTCTTCCTCGCCGCGCCGTTGGGTCTGTTCGGTTTGTATATCCGCTTAAAGCTGGAAGAGACGCCCGCGTTTAAAGATCACATGGATAAGCGCGAAGAGATGGAGCACAACAAACCGCGCCTGAGCGTGTGGCAGATGCTGCGCGATCAACGTAAACCGCTGCTGAAATGCATTGGTCTGGTGCTGTTGTTCAACGTCTCCAATTATATGCTGACCGCCTATATGCCGAGCTATTTAACTGGCGTGCTGGGAATGAGTGAATTATCCGGCCTGATGTTGGTGATGGTGATTATGTTTATCATGATGCCGCTGACGTTAATGTGGGGATATCTCACCGACCGCATTGGTCGCCGTCCGGTGATTGGTTTAGGCGCGTTGGGCTTAATCGTGCTGGCAATTCCGAGCTATATGTTGATTGGTTCCGGCAATATGCTGCTGGTGTTTGCCGGACTGGCGATTCTGGGCTTATTGCATACTTGTTTCAGCGGCACCATGCCGGCAACGTTACCGGCGCTATTTGTCACCGATATTCGTTATAGCGCGCTGGCAATTGGTTTTAACTTATCGGTTTCGCTATTTGGTGGCACCACGCCGCTGATTACCGCCTGGCTGGTGGATACCACGCACAATAATCTGATGCCGGCGTATTACATGATCGGTGCCGGTATTATTGGTTTACTGACGGTTTTAACCTTGAGTGAAACGGCCCGCAAACCGCTGAAAGGTTCATCGCCTGCGGTGGCAACAGAAGCGGAAGCGCATCGTTTGATCGATAAATTGCGTAAACGCAAGGTTAAGCATAAACCGGCTTAGGTTCGAGTCGGCATTAACAAAGGTCGCAGTCGGATTTAAAGCGATTTTGAGTTAAGAATACGCACGACTGCGGCAGCGCGGATGTTGAGGCGACATCCCAATCCGCTGAACGAATGAGGGATTCCAGGGCGAGCCGCAGGGATGCGGCGAGAGGCGGCGCTGAGCAGGAGCGAATCGCCGCCGGTCCGTCAGGAATTGTGAATGAGTGAAGGCACCGCGCAGCGGCGGGTTGGGCTGGCGCAAGGCCCGGGAGTGCAGAGGGCGCGGCCAGGCGTCCTCTGCTCGGTCGCCGCACGAAGACACTGCAACTGCCTCAGCATAGGGCGAACGAAAGTCGCTCGGCGCTTAACTGAGCAGCATTACGCCATTCATGGCGACTTCATCTAACCGAAGCGTAAAAATCCCCCGCTTATTCGATAATTTCTCAAACCCACCTGAAATCCTCTCGCGCGCGCCAGAAAACGCCAAAATATCGACTATGATTTGTTGTCCGACCTAACTTTCATCCCAAATTATTTATCGTTTTCAGCCAGTAGCGAATCGCTTGATGTCGTCCATTGCCCCTGCGTGGGCTAAACGAGGCAATTGAATGGAATTCAGATCATTTGAAAAATCCTGGGGCGCTGAGATTCTTGCTGATGACAGCGTCCGTTTTCGTGTTTGGGCACCAGGGCAGCAGCACATCACCTTAAGACTTGCCGATAACGACACCGCCATGCTCGACGCAGGCGACGGTTGGTTTGAGCTGCAAGTCAGCGGCGTGGCGCCCGGTGCAGAGTATAACTTTGTGCTGGACGATGGCACGGTGGTGCCGGATCCCGCCGCGCGTGCGCAAAAGGCTGATGTTAACGGCCCTTCACTGGTAGTCGATCCCCAAAGCTATCGCTGGCAGCACACCGAATGGCAAGGTCGTCCGTGGCATGAAACGGTGGTGTATGAAATGCACATCGGTACCTTCACGCCCGAAGGCACTTTCCAGGCGGCGATAGCTAAATTGCCGTGGCTGGCCGAATTAGGCATCACGCAGCTGGAAGTGCTGCCGGTGTCGCAGTTTGGTGGCAATCGCGGTTGGGGCTACGACGGCGTGCTGCTCTACGCTCCGCATGCGGCTTACGGATCGCCGGATGATTTCAAAGCCTTTATCGATGCCGCGCACGCGCACGGTTTGTCGGTGGTGCTGGATATCGTGCTCAACCACTTTGGCCCGGAAGGCAATTACCTGCCGCTGCTGGCGCCGGCGTTTTTCCACCAGGAACGCATGACGCCGTGGGGCGCAGGCATTGCATATGATGTCGATGCTGTGCGGCGCTACATTGTCGAAGCACCGCTCTACTGGCTGCAGGAATTTAATCTTGATGGCCTGCGTTTTGATGCCATTGACCAGATTGAAGACAGCTCCAGTAAGCATGCGCTGATTGAGATTGCCGAACGCATCCGTCAGGAAATACCCGAGCGCCCTATTCATCTCACCACCGAAGATTGCCGCAACGTTATCTTCCTGCATCCGCGTGACAAACAGGGCAACGCGCCGCTGTTTACCGGTGAGTGGAACGATGATTTCCACAACGCGGTGCACGTGTTTGCAACCGGTGAAACTCATGCCTATTACGAAGATTTCGCCGACGTGCCGGAGAAGCTGGTGGCGCGAGTGCTGACTGAAGGCTTTGCTTATCAGGGCGAACTTTCACCGCAGAGTGGGCAGCGGCGCGGCGTGCCGAGCGCCAGCCAGCCGCCGGTGGCGTTTGTTGATTTCATCCAGAACCATGATCAGGTGGGTAACCGCGCGCAGGGCGATCGTTTGCTCAGCCTGGCGGGCAGCGATCGCACCAAAGTGCTGCTGGCGACGCTGCTGCTGTCGCCGCATATTCCGCTGCTATTTATGGGCGAAGAGTATGGGGAAACGAATCCTTTCCTGTTCTTCACCGATTTCCACGGCGATCTGGCCAAAGCGGTGCGTGAAGGGCGCGCGAAGGAGTTCACCGGGCACGCCGGGCATGACGAAGAGGTGCCGGATCCCAACGCCGAGCAGACCTTTGCCCGCTCAAAACTTGACTGGGATAAGTTACAAACGCCTGAAGGCCAGAGCTGGCTGGCGCTCACGCGCGAGCTGCTGGCGCTGCGTCAGCAATATATCGTGCCGCTGCTGGCCGATGCGGGCGGCAACAGCGGCAAGGTGCTCGCCACCGCTGAAGGCTTTGTGGCCGTCAGCTGGCATTTCCCACAAGGCGAACTGTCGCTGGCGCTGAATATCGGCAAGCAGACGCAACCTTTACCCGCCACGCCAGGTCGCACGATTTTCGCCTGGCCGCAAGAAACTGAAGCATTATCACAAAACGCCATCGTGGTGCGTTTGGATCAGGGAGCAACAAAATGAGTATTCCAACCGCGACGTATCGTATTCAGTTTCGCAACGGCATGACGTTTGATCGCGCCGCGGCGCTGGTGCCCTATCTGCAACGCCTTGGCATCAGCCATCTTTACGCGTCGCCGATATTTAGCGCCACCGCCGAATCCACCCACGGTTACGACGTCATCGATGCCAATGAGATCGAACCGGCGATTGGCGGCCGCGACGGCTTTAATCGTCTGGTTGAGGCGTTGCAGGACGCGGAGATTGGCTTGATTCTCGACATCGTACCGAACCACATGGCGGCCTCGCTGGAGAATGCCTGGTGGCGTGATGTGATCGAGTATGGCGAGAGCAGCCGCTATGCCAATCATTTTGATATCGACTGGACGCGCCGCCTGACGCTGCCGTTTCTCGGCGACAGCTTCGAGAACGTGCTGGAAAACGGTGAGCTGAGCATTAAAGCGCATCCGCAAACTGGCCATCCCGCGTTGGCGTATTACGACAGCTTTTACCCGCTGACGCCCGCCAGCTGGCAGGATCGCGCCGACGAGGTGCTGGCGATGACTGAAGCCAAAGCGATTGCTGAACTGCATGAGCAGCAGCCGTGGCGTTTGATGAGCTGGCGCGATGCACGCAGCGAGCTCTCTTATCGCCGCTTCTTTGAGATCACCGGTCTGGTCGGCGTGCGCGTTGAAGATGAAGCGGTGTTTGCCGATTCCCACCGGCTGATTCTTGAACTGGTGCGCTCGGGCGCGGTCAGCGGCCTGCGCGTCGATCACGTTGATGGCCTTGCCGATCCACAAGGCTATTTGCGCCAGCTGCGCCAGGCCACCGGCCCGGATTGCTATATCACGGTGGAAAAGATCCTCGCCGAAGGAGAAAAGATCCCTGACGATTGGCCCATTTCCGGCACCACCGGCTACGAATTTATTGCCGCGCTGTCGCACGCGCTGGTGGATGATTCGCAGATCGATACGCTGCATCTGGCCTATGAAGCCACCACCGGACAACGCAACGATGTTGAAGGCGGACTGCGCGTGGCGCGTGAATTGATGGTTGACCGCAATTTTGCCGGTGAGTTTGCGCGTCTGCTTAAGCTGGCGACGCAGATTGCCGGTTCTGAACATCGCAACCTTGGCGAAGCGGAACTGCACGTCGCACTGCGCGAAATCCTCATCGCCTTCCCGGTGTATCGCACCTACGGCCAGCAGGACGGCATGCCGCTCGAAGGCGAAGAGCTGCTGCAACAGGTGCTGGAAACGGTGAAAAACAGCGCGTCGCCAACGGTGTTGAGTTTGCTGCAGGCGATGCTGCTGGGCGCGGTTTCCGAAGAGAGCGAAAAAGACGCGCACGAATTCCGCATGCGCTTCCAGCAGCTGACCGGACCGCTGATGGCGAAATCGGTGGAAGACACGCTGTTCTTCCGCAATCACGTCGCGTTAGCCATCAATGAAGTGGGCGCAGAACCGCTGCCGCACGCCTTCTCGCTGGCGCATTTCCACAGCGAGATGCAAACGCGGCTGCAACAGCAGCCCGATGGCATCTCTTCCACCTCAACCCACGACACCAAACGTGGTGAAGATGCGCGTGCGCGGCTGTATACGCTAAGCGAAGCACCCGCGCTGTGGGCGGAACACGTAGCGCGCTGGCGGCAGATTAATCAGGCGCAGGTAGTGGAACTGGACGATGGCGCCGCACCGGAACCGGCAGTGGAATGGATGCTGTATCAGGCGTTAGCTGGCGTGTGGCCGACCACCTTGCAACCGCAGGATGCCAGCCAACTCGAAGAGCGCTTTATTCCTTTTGTCGAAAAAGCGTTACGCGAAGCCAAACTGCGCACCGACTGGGCAGAGAGCAACGACGCCTACGAAAAAGCGGTGCTGGATTACGCGCGTCATCTGCTTTCACCGGCCAATCAGTTGTTCCTCAGCGATTTCAGCCACGCGTTGCAACCGTTTATTCAGGCCGGATTAATCAATAGCCTGACGCAAACGGTAATTAAACTCACCGCGCCGGGCGTGCCGGATATCTATCAGGGTAGCGAAGCGCTGGATTTCAGCCTGGTCGATCCCGACAACCGCCGCACGCCGGACTTCGCGCTGCTGGAGCAGCAGCTGGAAGAGTCTTCTTCGCCCGACTTCAACGACGCGCAAAACTGGCTGAGCGGCAAACTGAAACAACAGGTGATTGCACGCCTTCTGCATCTGCGCCGCGATTATCCGCAGCTGTTCCGTGTGGGCGATTATCAGCCGCTGGACGTCAGCGGTGAACATCAGGAGAAAGTCATCGCCTTTGCGCGTCAGGACAGTAACCACGCGCTGCTGGTCATTCTGCCGCGCCTGAGTTTTGACAACGCGCAGTGGACGCAAACCGAAGTGGTACTGCCCGAGTCACTCGCCCATCGTCACTATCGCAACTTATGGAGTGGCGAAACCGTGACGATTGGCGATTACATCGCGCTGGATGAGGCGGCCTCAAGTGCGCCGTTAGTGCTGCTGAGCAGCTGATGCATTACCCGATTAATCTGTGTGGAGAATAATGGATGACAAGTAAGCCTCTAGAAATTACAGCAGGTTCGGGACAAGTGCTTGGCGCTAACTATGATGGCCAGGGCGTGAACTTTGCGCTGTTTTCGGCCTGCGCTGAGCGAGTCGAACTGTGTTTGTACGATGAGAGCGGCGAAAACGAAATCGCCCGCTTCGATTTGCCGGAATGCACCCATGAAGTGTGGCACGGCTACATTCCCGGCTTGCAGCCCGGCGCGCTCTATGGCTATCGCGTGCACGGCCCGTACGAGCCGGAAAATGGCCATCGCTTTAACCCTAACAAACTGTTGCTCGACCCTTACGCGCGTGAACTGGCGGGTGAATTGCAGTGGGACGAGTCGCACTTCGCGTATGACCTGCTGCATGAAGATAAGGATTTGAGTTTCGATACCCGCGACAGCGCACCGTTTACGCCCAAATGTGTGGTCATCGATCCCAATGAATTTGACTGGCAGGATGCTAATCGACCGAATATTCCGTGGTCGAAAACTGTCATTTATGAAGCCCACGTTAAAGGTTTTAGCCAGCTTAATCCGGCGGTGCCCGAAGAGATGCGCGGCACTTACGACGGTTTAAGCAATCAGGCTTCGATCGATTACATCAAAAGCCTGGGCGTAACCACCGTGGAGCTGCTGCCGGTGCACGGTTTCCCGGACGATCAGCATCTGCTGGATCGCGGTCTGAAAAACTTCTGGGGCTACAACACATTGGCGTTCTTCGCCCCGGCCACGCGCTACTTTGGTCCGCGCGGGATTCAGGGCTTCCGCGATATGGTGCGCGCCTTCCACGATGCTGGCCTCGAAGTGATCCTCGACGTGGTTTACAACCACACCGCCGAAGGCAATGAACTCGGCCCCACGTTGTCGTTTAAGGGCATTGATAACTACTCTTATTACCGCACGCTGCCGGATCAGCATCGCTACTACATCAATGACACCGGCACCGGTAACACCGTGAATACGTCGCATCCGCGCGTGCTGCAGATGATTCTCGATTCGCTGCGTTATTGGGCCGAATCCATGCATGTTGATGGCTTCCGTTTCGATCTCGGCACCGTGCTGGGCCGTGAACCAGAAGGCTTTGACCAGCGTAGTGGCTTCTTCGATGCCATCATGCAGGATCCAGTGTTGTCCAAACTGAAACTGATTGGTGAGCCGTGGGATATCGGGCCGGGCGGTTATCAGGTTGGCGGCTTCCCGCCGGGCTGGGCGGAGTGGAACGATAAGTATCGCGATACGGTGCGTGAGTATTGGAAAGGTGACATGGTCACTAATGACTTTGCCGCGCGCCTGCTCGGTTCTGGCGATCTCTACGATCAGCGCGGTCGCCGTCCCTGGTCCAGCATTAACTTCCTTACCGCGCATGATGGCTTCACGCTCAACGATTTGGTTTCGTACAACGAGAAACACAACGAAGCCAACGGTGAAGATAATAATGACGGCCATAACGAGAACCGTTCGTACAATTACGGTGCGGAAGGCCCGACGGACGATGAAGGCATCAACGCGGTACGTGAGCGGCAGAAACGCAACTTCCTCGCCACGCTGCTGTTCTCGCACGGCACGCCGATGTTGCTGGCGGGTGATGAGTTTGGTCGCAGTCAACTCGGCAACAATAACGGCTACTGCCAGGACAGCGAAATTTCCTGGCTGCATTGGGAAAACCTGCCGCCTTCTGCTGATGCGCTGCGCGACTTTACCCGGCATATTCTGGCGTTACGCGCTCAACAACCGTTGCTGCGGCGTGAAAGCTGGCGCGATGGTATGGAAATCAAATGGTTTAACGCCGGTGGCGGCTTCCAGCAGGATGATCAATGGGATGATGGCACCACGCTCGGGGTGTATCTCGGTCGCCCGGATTTAGTGCCGGAGGAAGGCATCTGGCATGACGTGTTGATGCTGTTTAATCCATATGAAGGCAATGTGCCGTTCAGTATTCCACAGTTTGGTGAAGGCGGCTGGGTGCTGGAGCTTTCGACGTCTGACAGCGTTGAGAAAGGGTTAGTGATTACCAAAGAGAAGGATTTCGAGCTGGAAGGCCGCAGTATGGCGCTGTTCCGCAGGCCGTAATTATATAAATTTGCGCAATAAATTGCGCCGCTACGGCAGCATGCACGCATTCGTAGCGGCGCGATTCTTCACGCAATTTGTGTTATCAGAAATTAACTTTCACGCCCACCATCGCGCTGGTATCGCTGTAACCCTTATCTCCCATCTGCTGACCCATATTGCCCCACAGATTAACGGTTTTATTCAGTTTCGCATCGACGCCCAGCTTCACTTCACCGAGGTTACGCGCCCCGGCTTGCTGCACGCTGATGCCATTCATGCTGCTGCCAAAGGTTTCGGTGTTGTGCACCCAGTTGGCTTCGATAAACGGCTCGAAGGTGCGGTTTTTACCATCATCAATGGCATTGTGGCCTTTGATGTAAGCGCGAACACCCAGACGCGTTTGCAGGTTGTTGTCGCCTTGACCCACCACGCGCGTGCCGTTTTGCTCTTGATGATCCTTCACTTTCACGCCCATCCAGGTCGCATGCGCCTTCGGCTGCAGATAGACGCTGGAACGCTCGCTCATCTCCGCGACTTTGAAGCTGTAACCGGCTTCCACTGACGTGGTGATGCCTTTCGATTTGTAGCTCTCTTCCGCGATGCCATCACCTTTCACGCTGTTATCAAACCAGTTGTAGAGCATCCAGCTGTCAACATAGGCACCGGTCTTGTCAGCGTTGTCCTGCAACCAGGTCGCGTAAACGCCCGTGCTGTAACCGTGCACCTGACCTTTTGCGGTGTAACCCGTCACGTTGGAGTGTGTGTTACTTTGCGCATTAGCGTAGCCGCCCATGACACCCAGATGGAAGCGGTCCGCACCATTACTGCTCCACTGGGCGATATCGCCGCCTAACTGCATCACATAACGGTTACCGGTGGATTTCAGCTGGCCGGAACTATCGCTGAAGCGCGTGTGTCCACCTGCGTTACGCAACCACAAGCTGGTGGCGTGTTTCTTACCGTCTGCGCCAATGTAGTGAGTCTCACCCAGACGATCATCCAGCGAGGTGGTAAATAAGGTATTCGCCGCAGCGAGGTTAGCCGCATAACTGCCCGCTTCCGGACGCGTAATCGGGAAGCCTTTAACCGGCTTGCCCACATCGCCCGCATTACCTGAGCCACTGCCCGGCGTGCCGGTATCATCGCCTGGCGTGCCGGAGCCGTTGTCAGGATCGCCAGGATTAACCGGATTGCTGCCTGGATTGCCCGGTGCCACGTTGTTGCTGTTGCTCTCCAGTACCCATTTATTGGCATCCTGCACCAGATGATAATCGTAAGCACCGGCCACAATACGGCCCTGCTGGGTGAACGTACCGTTTACGTTGCCATCGACGCGAATCAGCTCGATACCATCGATGGTTTGCGCGCCGGTGCCGCCGGCGTTCTGCACCACCACGTTGCTGTTACCGGCGTAATCACCGGTGATGTGCAGGTGATCGGTCTCTGAGTGGTCATCCATCAGATGGGTTTTGAAGTCGATAGTACCGTTGGTGCTGTTCAGGCTGCTCAAGGTCACCTTGCTAAAGCCGGTGCCGGCCGCGGTCATATTCAGCGTGGCGTTATTCAGCGTCAGATTATCCACCGCAGAGCTCGACGTAACATTCCACTGGCTGCCATTCGCCAGGTTCAGATTTTCCAGTGAGCTGGTCGCACCACTCCAGACGGAGTTGTTATCGAGGTTGATGATGTTAGTCGCGGTGTTGGCGCGATCGATGATGACATCACCGTTAAATACTGAGCCGTTATCACCGGTCAATGTCACATTGCTAACCGTGCCGCTATTGCCAATGCCTGCGGATAACAGCGTCGCGCCGGATAATAAAGCACCAGAGGCGGTCACCTGTGCATTCGCCGTATCAGTGACTTTCATGGCGATGCCTTAACTGGCAGTGACGGCGCTGTTAATCAGTGACAAGTTATTAGTATTGTTAGCTGTAGATTTGAAAAGTAACGCTGCGCTATTCGTGCCTTGCATAACGATCTGGGAATTTTCCATCGCCACGTTATTGTCGCCACCATTTGATCTCATGGTAAGACCAGAGGAGATGTCCAACCCTTCCTGGCTTTGAATACTCATGCGCAAATTATTTGCAACAATATGACTGCCGTCGTATGCCTGCAGGCCGGAGCCTCTGACAGCGCTGTTAATTTCGACATTTTCCAACGTTGAGTTATTACCAACCAGTTGAATACCGAAGATATTGGTTCCCGTAGTATTAATTTGGACATTTTTGGCGTTCAGCGTTGTGCCTACACCATGAACAAACACACCCGCCGCATTAGTCGCCATTGACCCATCATTATTGATAATGACGTTATCGAGATTAATTGCGCCAGTTGCATAAGCATCAACTGTTGTTGCTCCACCGTTAATGGTGGCATTACGGATATTTAATGTCCCGCCATTGAATGCCTGAACCGTTATTGTACCTCCAGTGGTGGTAATGGTGCCGCCATCATAATTCACCACTGAATTGCCTCCGTTGGCACGCAGACCGTAGTTATTAATGCGATCGGTAAAGATATTGGTGTTAGTCAGATTAACCGTACCGCCGTTTTGCGCATATACCGCTTCGGAGGATGAGCCCGCCGTGCTGATCTCGCTGTTATTAACATTAACTACGCTGGCGTTTCCTGCGGCCTTAACGCCATTAGTCATGTGGCCTTCTGCTTTGATGACGCTATTGTTAATTGTTATCTCGCCACCAGTGGCGTTGACCGCATGAGCACCATCGCCCGTGGTACTGATGCTGCTATCATTGATGGAAAGATGCCCAGCACCCGCTGCCGCAAACGCACCGAAGGAATTGGCTCCGCTGGTTTTAATGGTGCCGTTAGTCAGCGTGATATCACCATCGCTGGTTTGGACCCCGTATGAACCTTTGCCAGATGTAATGATATTGATACCGTCACCAGTGATAGAGCCGGCACCGCGCGCATAGAGTCCATGCGACGTGGCTGCAGAGGTTTTGATATCGATATCTTATAAGGTCACCCCAGCGCCAGTATCTGCGAATGCACCGTGCCCATAGGTATTTGAAGTGGTGATGGTACCAGTGGTGAAATCAACTGTCCCATTATTTGTGGCGCTTACGCCGCGCACATATTGGCCGGTTCCCGCACCTACAATATCCTGATTATTTACAATGACCGGATTGTCATTAGCAATGATGGTTCTGGCAGCGATTGCCGTTGTAGCATGCAGAGCCACTGTAATTGCCAGCGCCACACCGGTTAACGCCATGGCTTTGCTTGCGGACGGCGTTAACACCGAAGAGGAATGGGATTTAACCTTGCCCTTAGCCAGCTCAGAGGCCACCACATAACGCTGCGTTGCAGCATGCCAAATCACACGGAATATTTTATTCATGGGATTTTACTCTCTCTAAGTTCAGAAACTTTTACGATTTCCGAAATGTTAGAGAGCGGGTCTGTAAGGCAATATCGGAGGGAGCGCGGAGTTTTGTAGTCCTTTACTTATCCGATGCAATACAGCGCTGGTAGCCGGCAAAAATGTTAAAAATTAGCGTGATAACCAGTTGAAGACTTAAACCCTGAATAAAAAAATTAACTAATTTCCTCAATCTGCCGATGGTTATTAATCTGCCCTCTTCCCTACGCGGCTTTTGCCGGGACGCTTTAAGATTAAGGATAATAAAATGAACATATCTCAACGTCTGTTTGCCACCTTTTCCATACTGTTTGGCGCCATCATCCTGCAAGCGATACTCGCCATTTCCTTACTCTCTGGTTTTCAGGATCGCTTTGAATATGTACAGGCCAATGCGATTCCCTCGATCAAAGATCTGGGGAAACTGATTGATGGCAGTAACCAGTTGGCGTTAACGCTCTACAAACACAAAAGCCAGACCGACGACAGCAAAATGCCGGCTATTGAGGGCGAGATCCAGAAACAGCTGGCGGATTTGAAGGCGCAGACCGATTACTACATGGCGCACGATATCTCCAGCGATGAAGATAAGCGCTTAACCGAAGTCGCTTATGCCAATATTCAGCACGTCACCGCCGCACTGGCGCCATTTATCACCGCCTCGCGTGCGCATCAAAATGATATCAGCCTCAATCTGATTGATGGACAAACCGGTATCGGAGCCGCCATTCGCCAGCTGATTAGCGATTATCAAAAACAGCTGCAGCTGAATATCGCCATTGGCGATGAACTGCGCGCCACCAACCGCAGCACGTTCCACTCGGTGTTATGGACGACCATCACCGGCGTTATCGCCACCGTGCTGATTTTTGGCGTGCTGTCGCTGTTCACCGTATTGCGCATTCGTCGCAGCTTGTCTGCTGCGGGCAAAGTAATGATGACTGCCAGCGAGAACCTCGATTTAACGCTGAAAGCAGATGAGAGCCGTCGTGATGAAGTGGGCAACATGGCGCACTCGTTTAACGTCCTGATGGAACGCGTTGCAGGCGCGCTCTCTTCGGTGCGTCAGGCGTCACAATCAGTGAGCAGCGCATCGGTACAGATTTCCGCGGGCAATGAAGATCTCTCATCACGCACCGAGCAACAGGCGGCATCGCTGGAGCAAACCGCGGCCAGCATGACCGAGCTGAGTGAAACCGTGCGTCAAACCGCGGATAACACGCGCCAGGCCAGTCAGCTTGCCGCTAACGCCAGCGGATTGTCAGAGAAGAGCAGCACGTCACTGACTACCATGCTTTCAACCATGGATAACATTCGTGGTAGCTCGCGCAAAGTGACGGAAATCGTCTCGATCATTGAAGGCATCGCCTTCCAAACCAACATTCTGGCGCTGAACGCCGCCGTTGAAGCCGCACGTGCCGGTGAACACGGCAAAGGCTTCGCCGTAGTCGCCGGTGAAGTGCGCAACTTGTCGCAACGTTCAACCACCGCCGCGCGCGAAATCAAAACGCTGATCGAAGAGTCACATCGTCTGACCGAAGCCGGTGCTGCGCAGGCCAGCGACGTAGGGCGTAATATGAGCGTGATGAACGATGCCATTCATCAGGTAAGTCAGTTGGTGGAAGAAATCGCCGCTGCCGCAGTCGAGCAGAGTCAGGGCATCGTGCAGGTGCAGCAAGCGGTGAATCAGATGGACGACGTTACGCAGCAGAACGCCGCGCTGGTGCAAGAAGCCTCTGCCGCTTCGCAATCGCTGCAGGAGCAGGCCGGGAATTTGAATCAGCTGGTGGGTAAATTCCATGTCGCGGCGGCTGGCGAAGTTCAGCAAAAGCAGGCTGTGGTGCGTACGGCTTCATTCGTTAAACCTTCGCGCGTTGCGGTGGTGAATGATGCGGATTGGCAGAGTTTTTAAGCTGATTTAGCCGGTGCGCATAAATGTGCACCCTACGAAAACGCTGGGTCGCCAATCATGGCGACCACGCTGCCTTTATCAGGCAAACGCTGCCATAATCTCCCTAAACTCTCCAATAGTTAACCCGCTATTAGTGGTTCCACTCCTCTCTTTTGAACAAAAAATAGCGTTCATCACATTGTAATCTGGCCGCCTGTAATTCAGGGAGGATGATTATGGATACGGTTGAGCAGCTTAATGGGACGTACTTCTATGCTGGACGTTCGAATCTAGCGAGCAGTGAACTCCTTTTTATGATTTTTTGTGAAAAGGTTGTCGAACAATATGGACTGGGTGTTGCTGATTTTTCAGCTGTTGCGGCTATCGTTTCAGGTAGAAATAACTTATCAACGAGAGGGAAGATTGGTGGTAATACCACGAAAGGGACTTCCTATGCCTCTAAGGCTTCACGAGCCGTATTCAAGAAAGCTAAATTCCCTTATGGGATTGAACTTCCAACATGGTTAGGGGGTTATACCCCATGGACTGCAAGGAAAATCTATGTAAGGAATATTGGCACTTTTGTGGGGCGAACCGTTCCACTACTCGGTGTCATTATACTCGCTGCCGATATATCCCAAATAGTTTACTGTACAATCAGGGACTACAACTTTATTGTCTCAGAAGCAGATAAAATATGGTAAGTAATATCGAACAGCAAATATATGATTTCATTCGGCCGTATGCCGGAACCTATTTATTCAACATTAGAAAAGTGATTCTTACCCATGAGACTGATCTCGATACCGATTTGAGTATTGATGAGTATGAGGTTGAGGAGTTAATGAAAGAGTATTTTACGAAATTTAACGTTGACCCCGCTGGTTTCGATATCAAAGTTTATTACCCGGACATCCCATTTTCCTGGAATCCTTTTAAGAAAACTATTCCAGTTCAGGTTCCCGACTTTACGATAGGAATGTTAATAGAGTCCGCTAAAGCAGGCTGTTGGTTATATAAATAATACAAGGAGAATTGACATGGCAGTTCCAGTTCATATGTGGATTAAAGATGATGGCGGTGCTGTAATTCGTGGTGGTTCTGATGTGATGAACCGAGAAAGGAGTATCGAGCTGAGAGGTATTCACCATAATCTCAGCATTCCCACGGATAACAGCTCCGGCAAGTTGACTGGCACCCGGCAACATGCTCCGTTTCAGTTCGAGAAAGAAATTGATTCTGCGTCACCTTATTTATACAAAGCTGTGGCAACAGGCCAGACGTTAAAAGAAGCTGAAATCAAATGGTACCGCATCAGCGACGCCGGTCAGGAAGAAGAGTACTTCAACATATTAATGGAAGACGTAAAGGTCATATCGATATCGCCGATCATGCATGACACGCGTAATTGTCCAGGAACCGGGCATATGGAAAGCGTTGCGCTGCGTTATGCGAAGATCACGTGGAAATATGTTGATGGAAACATTCAATTCAACGATGCATGGAACGAAAGGCCAACGGCATAATCAATGCGGAAATCCAGCGTGGGGATTTCCGCTGAGAATTAATCAGAATATCTTCACACCTTAAGCATTTTCACCGTGGCATCAATATCAATTTCATCTGCCGTGAAAATCAAAGTCGTTCCCTGAAAGGTGGTTACCGCCAGTTTTTTCAGTGAGCGCGTTTCATCCGGCTTAACGTCTGTTTTCGGCTTGATGCTATTCATCAGAATACCTACCGACAGCACGGTATTCTCTTTATCGATGCGCGTTTCAACCGGCACGTCTTCGCTGTAAACCACATAAGATTTGATCGAGGTGAGCTTCAGGCGCTCGCCGGCAATATAGATGTATTTGCTCTCAGGTGAGACCTTCACCGCATACGCGGACAAACCTTTGTTATTGGTGGTGGGTTCAAAGGTCACCGCCGCGTCTTTCTTGATCAGCTCAGGGTTAGCGACCTTAATCACATGGAAATAGCGGTTATCGCCATTTTCATCTTTGATAAATCCAAAACCTTTATCCTGAAACCAGGTTGTGATCGTTCCGTTCATCGCCATTGCCGCCTACCTAATCGTTATCTACTCAGTTTTTTCAGCGCGCAGTGTAAAGCACATTGCCTGCGCAGACCACGTCTTTGCTTTAAGTCTGGACGATAAATTTCGCCTGAGCGAATAGACACATGCCCGGATTCGCCAGTTGCCGCAAAATTCGCTATTATCCGCATCCCTTCGCCAGCCGGGCAGCCTGATGTCTACGATTATCGATACCTTTATTGCCCCGCAATGTCTTGAAGAGATTGAGATTCTCTATCGGGACGATCATCTGCTGCTGATCAATAAACCTGCTGGTCTGCTCAGCCTGTCGGGGAAAAATCCGCTCAACCTCGATTCTGTGCATCATCGGTTAGTGAAGCTTTTCCCCGGCTGCACGCTGGTGCATCGTCTGGATTTCGGCACATCAGGGTTAATGGTGATTGCCCGCAATAAGGCGATCAATGCCGCACTTTGCCAGCAGTTTAGCCAGCGCAGCGTGACCAAGATTTATCGTGCACTGTTGTGCGGGCATCTGCATGACGACGAAGGTGTGATTGACGCGCCGATTGCCAAAGATCCGACGCTATTTCCATTGATGTCAATTTGCCCAATCAATGGTAAGCCAGCTCGCTCACGCTATCAGGTGATTGAGCGCACTCATCACCTATTGGAAGATAAGACGTTCATGCCATTAACGCGGGTGGAACTTACGCCAGAGACTGGACGCACCCATCAGCTGCGTATCCATTGCCAGCTGTTGGGCCATCCGATTTTGGGTTGCGACCTGTATGGCGGTCTTATGCTGGCGGGGACCGAACACGCCCCGCGTCTGATGTTACACGCCAGCGAGTTGAAGTTTGTTCATCCGGTCAGCGGCGAGTGCCTAAACGCCCGGTGTGCCTGCCCGTTCTGACAGCGCAACCGGCATTGTGCTTACCACATTAAATCATCAGGCACTTTGAAATCAGCGTACGGATCGTCTTCATCCTGCGCTTCCTGACTCAATGCACTATTCAACACGATGCTGTTCGCATCACGCTGCGCAATTTTATCGGCGACGCTGGCAGGAATAATCGCGTATTGGCTCTCGCCTTTGCTATCGACGGCCAGGCGCGCAATCGCCAATCGACCATTAATCAGTTGCGTCTGCGTTTGCTTATCAACGTCGATTTTTTTGATCAGATTATTGTCGGTGAAATTAAAACCAATATTGCCTTTGGAGATATCGATTTTGTTCATTTCAATCAGCTGCTTGACCTGTGCTTTGTACTCTTTCGATAATACCGCTTGCTTTTGCTGTTCGCTCAATTGCTTATCACGCTCAAGCTGAGCCTTTTTGTTCTCTTCCACCGCTTCTCTGGCCTCACGAGCCTGAACGCGTGATTTCTTAGCGGTTCTCTGGACCTTGTCCATTTTTTTGCTGCTGACTAAGCCTGCTTTCAGCAGCTGCTCTTGTAAGGTGAGTTTTGCCATTGTCGTGTCTTAACCGGTTAAAAATTTGTGGAAGAGTATACCTTTAATTGTAGAGCCTCTGCCAGGTTGAACAGGCTGGCTACAGTGAGCGCCGTTCATCCTCCTCTCCTCATCATGAAATTCCTTCATGTTCGATGAAATTAAATCACTTTTTTTCAACCAGTGACTCAGGCATAAAAGTACCATTGTTAATAACTTAAAATAATATCAAGCCTGCTGAATGAAAGTACCCTGCAAAAGCATTGGGAAATCCTGAAATCCAGCGACAGCAAGGCTTTTTATTGTTAACCGGGATAGCAGACTAAAATGAACAACGCCTTTACTTTTACGGTTAAGAGCCTTCGTTTCGACGAAAATTACAATCCTTCTGGCAATACACGCATCACCACCAATTTTGCCAATTTGGCGCGTGGTGAAAAGCGTCAGGAGAACCTGCGCAACGCCTTAGTGATGATTGATAACCGTTTCAATTCACTGGCGCATTGGGACAACCCTAAAAGCGATCGTTACGCGGTTGAGCTAGAGATTATTTCTGCTGAGCTGAATCTGGGTGCCGAGGGCAACAACAGCACCTTCCCGGTGATCGAAATATTGAAAACCAATATCGTTGATAAAAAAACCAACGAACGCATTGAAGGGATTGTTGGTAACAACTTCTCTTCTTACGTGCGTGATTATGATTTCAGCGTTTTGTTGTCTGAGCACAATAAGAACCATACTGAATTCCGCACGCCAGATAATTTTGGCGATCTGCATGGCAATATCTTCAAGCACTTCGTTAACTCAGAAGCTTACAAAGCGAATTTCAATAAAGCCCCGGTTATTTGCCTGAGTGTATCCAGTAAAAATACCTATTACCGCACCGGTAATGAACATCCGGTATTGGGCATTGAATATCAGCAGGATGAACTTTCTCTGACTGACGAATACTTCGGCAAAATGGGCCTGCGGGCACGCTATTTTATGCCGGCAAACAGTGCTGCGCCTCTGGCCTTCTATTTCCATGGCGATTTACTCAGTGATTACACCAATCTTGAGCTGATTAGCACCATCAGCACCATGGAGACGTTCCAGAAGATCTACCGCCCTGAGATTTACAATGCGAATTCTGCAGCTGGTAGACACTATCAGCCAAGCCTGAGCCATCAGGATTATTCTTTAACGCGAATTGTTTATGATCGAGAAGAACGTAGCCATCTGGCTATTGAACAAGGAAAGTTCACGGAAGAGCGCTTCATCAAGCCATATCAAACTCTTCTTGAGCAATGGTTTACTCCCGTTCTTTGATTACCGATAAAAATATAAGGTCACCTGCTATGAAAAAATTATTACCGACTTCCACTGCTGGTAGTTTACCGAAACCATCGTGGCTGGCTCAGCCGGAAACGTTGTGGTCACCGTGGAAATTGCAAGATCAGGAATTAACCGACGGCAAACAAGATGCGCTGCGTTTGTGCCTGGACGATCAACAGCAGGCAGGAATTGATATCGTCAGTGACGGCGAGCAAACCCGCCAACACTTCGTCACCACCTTTATTGAACATCTCAACGGCGTAGATTTTGAGAAGCGCGAGATCGTTAAAATCCGCGATCGTTATGATGCCAGTGTGCCGACCGTTGTGGGTCCGGTGAGTCGTCAAAAATCAGTGTTTGTTGAAGATGCAAAGTTTTTACGTCAGCAAACTGATCGTCCCATTAAATGGGCGCTGCCGGGTCCAATGACCATGATCGACACGCTTTATGACAACCACTATAAAAGCCGCGAAAAACTGGCATGGGAATTCGCTAAAATTCTCAATGAAGAAGCGAAAGAGTTAGAAGCGGTGGGCGTCGATATTATTCAGTTTGATGAGCCGGCATTTAACGTCTTCTTCGACGAAGTGAATGATTGGGGTATCGCAACCTTAGAAAGAGCCATTGAAGGGCTGAAATGCGAAACCGCAGTGCATATTTGCTACGGCTATGGCATCAAAGCGAATACCGACTGGAAAAAGACGCTGGGCACAGAATGGCGTCAATATGAAGAGATATTCCCTAAACTGCAAAAGTCGAATATCGATATCATCTCACTGGAGTGTCAAAACTCGCATGTGCCGATGGAGTTGATGGAACTGATTCGCGGCAAAAAAGTGATGGTTGGTGCCATTGACGTGGCAAGCAATACCATTGAAACGCCAGAAGAAGTTGCAGCAACGCTGCGTAAAGCCCTGCAGTTTGTTGATGCTGATAAACTCTACCCTTGCACCAACTGCGGCATGATTCCTCTGCCACGCGGTGTGGCAAGAGGCAAGCTAGATGCATTGAGTGCAGGTGCAGAAATTGTTCGCAAAGAACTGTTGAATAAATAACACCAGATAAAAGCTCAGTCCGGGATTATTACCCACCCGCAACCGGACTGAGCCGTTGAATTAAAGTTTATTAATCTGCCCACCCGATTTTCTAAAATCAATCACCATCGTTTGCCCATCCTGAAAGGCGTCATAATCGGGTCCCTGCGCCAGAACCTGACGCGGTTTGATTACTCTCATTTCATCCGTTGCTTTCACCGCTTTCAATCTCAAACCTACATGTTTGATCAGCGCCAGCCATATCCACGGTTCAGACTCACCCAACATTTTCATCCGAATATGATCGATGATGGGGAAGTTACGAATATTGGTTTGTACTTCCGGAGCATCATTCAACTGCCCAATAAAGGCGAGTGAATCAATCGATTGGGCAGCGGGAGCAGAAAGCGAGATTTTAATCTGATTCATCACCTCCATTTGATAACGTTGATCGTTAACTACAGTGTTAAAAGTGACCAGCATCACCACCAGATGATAAAACAGCAATATCGCACTCAATCCCGCCAGCCAGTTTCTTATTGCAGGTAATGAATAAACGGCTACATAGAAACTGAACAGGAAAGTAATGCTGCATGCGCCCAGCATACGCGGTGCAAATAACGGCGTGGCTAAGGCCAATGAAAGCCCGGGGATGGCGATGATGACGATCAATCCCGCACTGAACAGCATTAAGACCGCACTTAGCGTCAACTTCTGCTGCTGTTTTAAGTTTCGAACCATCAAAACAAGGCCTGAAAACATTATCAGCATAGGCAGCCCTATAAATACCATCATGCCGCGCGGATAGGCGCTGAGAAAAAGGTCACTGAACGCCTTAATAGTGTTGATAAGTACTTGCAGAGAATCGGAATTCAGTGAGAACAGCTTGCTGTGTTTCATGCTGTACCAGTCGATCTTCACCGGCAATAAA
Source organism: Pantoea leporis (assembly GCF_028048155.1). Taxonomy (NCBI): domain Bacteria; kingdom Pseudomonadati; phylum Pseudomonadota; class Gammaproteobacteria; order Enterobacterales; family Erwiniaceae; genus Pantoea; species Pantoea leporis. The sequence continues at coordinate 202,082 of NZ_JALMEU010000002.1, read as the reverse complement.
TAATTCATCGCGAGTTTATAAGTCAGGATGGCAATGCCCAGCGCCACTATTTTCCCGCACAGCCACTTCCAGCTGGATTGATCATTTACCAGTCGAGAGACGACCAGCAAGGCTACGCAGGCAATATAGACATTGAGCCCTGGCTGATAGAGTGTCTGAATCAGCAATAATATCAGCGCCGTGTAAACGATCTCCTGAAAAGGCTTTGCGCGATTAACCATGCTTGCCAGCATGGCGCCTGCAAATGACAGAAGTATGGTGAGACTGTCATAGGTATAGAGCATTCCCTGCGTCAGAAAGGGATTAAGAATGACAAATAGCGGCGGGAGAAATGACCAGAAACCCGCAAGCGGAATTCTCAATCTTTCCGTGAAAAATACCGCAGCAATACTTAGCGCCAGCAATCCGAGCAGTAAATTAAGCGGAGAAATATCGCTGACCGTATCACCAAAAGAGATCAGGGATTGTAATAACCAGGTGCCCGGCCTCCCGTTACTTAGCCATGTTGATCTATCCCCATCTAATATCCGGTAAAGATCATCCCGATAATAAATTTTGTTGGTCCATAGAGGGATGGTGGCCAGCAATGCCACCATCATAGTCAAAGCGATACGCTGCATCCGGCTTACCGACGGAGAATCATTAACGGGCATCATTTTATTAGTGAATTTCCATCGAACGGGGTCGGGCGGCCTTTTATTTCCGCGTAGTTACAAACTAGTGTAGGCGTTTTTTTAGAACGGATGCTCAGGAATGATAAACATCATTGGCAGCTGCGGGATGTGCAGATAACATGTCGCTTTATCTCTTTCAAATAGGCAACGTCGGCAATGGCTCTGATCCCTAAAAACTACTCGCGGCTGGAAAGCGGCTATCGTGAGAAAGCATTGAAAATCTATCCGTGGGTATGCGGCCGCTGCTCGCGTGAATTTGTTTATTCCAACCTGCGCGAATTAACCGTTCACCATATCGATCACGACCATACCAATAACCCGGAAGATGGCAGTAACTGGGAGTTGTTGTGCCTCTATTGTCACGATCACGAGCACTCGAAATACACCGAAGCGGATCAGTACGGCACGCGTGTTGTGGCGGGTGAAGATGCGCAGAAGGATGTTGGTGAAGCCACCTATAATCCTTTTGCCGATTTGAAGGCCATGCTGAATAAGAAAAAGTAAGGCTAGTTTCAGAAATAGCGATCGCCATTTATGGCGACCGCGTTACGCTTACTTATTGGTCTTTGTACTATTGCTGAACTGCTCGGTGAGATAGTTGCTGGTGTTATTCAGCACGCTGACCATCTTATCCAGATTGGTGAACTGCTTTTTATACCGCGCAATCGTGTCATCAATACGTTTGCTGGCGGTATTGTACTGATCGGTTAGCGTATTCAGTTTTTTACTGATGGAATCCGTCGCGCCCTGCAACACACCTTTACTGCTGAGAAATGCGGTGAATGTGGTGTTCAGCACCGTCGAAACACCGGTTTTTTTGCCATCACCGACAAACATGTCCCGAATCGCTTCTGGTTTCACTTGCAAGCTGGTGGTCAGTTTGGTGGCATCCAGCTTAAGTTGGCCGTTAGTGGGATCGGTAGTAATGCCCGCCTGAGATAGCGTTTTATAAACACCTGAACCCGAGCTGTTGGCCAGAATACTTTTCAGTTGCACCTGAATATTACGCAGTGTGCCATCACCGAGTAGCGCTCCATTCTTCCCGTCCGGATCTTTACCCGCATCCACTGGCGTGTATTTAGTCAAACTCGCCATCGTATCCTGCAGCGAGTTATAGGCATTCACCCAATCGGTAATGGCGGTTTTCGCCTTGTTGGTATCGCTGCTCACCGTCAGCGTTTGGTTGCCGCTGGTTTCATCGTTAAGCTTCAGCGTGATGCCTTCCACCGCGTCGGTGATAACGTTGCTGCTGCTCTCAATCGCCACATTGTTTACGGTCAGCTTGGCATTCTGCGCCTCGACGCTTTGCGCCATCCCGCTGCTGGCCGCATCTGATGCATCAAAGCCGATAAAATCCTGCAAGGTATCATCGCCGGTCACGCTCAGCGATTTCACCGCATTGGCGGTGCCGGATGCCGATGATGTCAGCGACAAACGGTATTCCGTGGCGGAGACCTTGATCAGGCTTGCAGTAACGCCAACGTCGGATTTGTTGATGGTGTCACGAATCGCCGAAAGCGAAGTCTGATCTTTGGTTAGCGTAATGCTTTTCTCTTTACCTTCCGCGTTAACAAATTTCAGGGTTCTGGACGCGGCATCGCTACCTATCGCCGCTTTGATATCGGTTTTCGTCTCGCTGGTTAGCGTCTGGGATTGCGCCAGCTTCTGCACGCTGATGGTATATTTTCCCGCCAGCGCATTGCCGTTGGAATCGGCGCTAAACGCACTGGAACTGGATGCTGTGGTCGTCGAAGTATAAAGCGCGGCATCGTTTAATTTATTGTTTGCCGTCTGGAAGGTCTGAATCGCGGTTTTAAGGGTGCCGTAGGCGGACAACTTCGCGGTCGCAGCGGATTGTTGTTTGGAAATCGGTGCCAGCGATTGTTTTTCTGCCGCGGTCAGTTTGTCGAGAATGGTGCTTAAACCCAGTCCTGAACCGACGCCTAATGTTGAAATCCCAGTCATGTACGCAACTCCTGTTAATTTAACGTTACGGTACTATCGGCAGCCTTAACGCAAACTTTATAGAAATCTGATCATTTCCTTACGCTATCCTTACATTCATTAAATTGCGCCATCAACGCATCTGATTAATTGCGCTGGAAATATGATGCGTTTCACATTTAACTGTCGCTCTGCTTGTCGGGAAAGCAGAGCCGATTATGATCTGGCGAGATTGTTACTGCGTTCAGCGCAGGCAAAACCTGACACGCCGTCCTCCCGGTGGGTCAGGTTTTTTATTTTCAGGGCAGATAAAAATGAAAATCGCGAAAATCCTCAACAATAATGTCGCGGTGGTGCTGGGCGACAACGGCAAAGAACAGGTGGTGATGGGACGCGGTTTGGCGTTTCAGAAGCGCGTTGGCGACGAACTGGATGCACAGCAGATCGAAAAAGTGTTTGCGCTGCAAAGCGACACCTTAACGGGCCGGCTCAGCGAACTGCTGTCGGATATCCCGCTCGAGGTAATCACCACCAGCGAACTGATCATTGCCAATGCGCGTCAGCAGCTGGGCCAGCCGCTGCATGAAAGCCTCTCCATCGCACTGTGCGATCACTGCCATTTTGCGATTGAGCGCCACCAGCAAGGTATCCCGATTCGCAACGTGTTGAAGTGGGAGATCAAAACGCTCTATCCGAAAGAGTTTTCATTGGGTATCGAAGCGTTGGAACTGATTAACCAGCGGCTGGGCGTAGCGTTGCCGGAAGATGAGGCCGGATTTATCGCGCTGCATCTGGTGAATGCGCAGCTTGGTAGTGATTTCGCCGATGTTTCGCACATCACGCAATTTATGCAGGAAATCCTGCATATCGTGAAGTATCGCCTGCAGCTGGATTACCGCACAGAGAGCCTGAGCTACAACCGTTTCGTCAACCATCTGAAGTTCTTTGCACAGCGCATGTTAGGCAAACGCGGCGTGTGGAGCGAGGATGAATCGCTGCATGATGTGGTGCGCGACAAATATCCGCTCGCCTATCAATGTGCAGTGAAGATTGACCAGCATATTCAGCAGAAATACCTGTATCAGCTCTCCAGTGAGGAACGCATGTTCCTCACTATTCACATTGAGCGGGTACGCAAAGAGACGCTGGCGTTGCAGGATGATGCGAATGAGGCATAACCAAATTTGTATCGCGCACGTTGCGTAGCAGCGCGATTTATCGCGCATTTCAATGGCAGCACCGTGCCCATCCCGACAATGCGCAATAAATTGCGCCGCTACGATATGTGCGGCGCTTAATTATTCACTGGCTATTTCAACGCTGCACCATGGCTACGAATCACGTCCTGATACCAGAAGAAACTCTTCTTACGTGAACGCGCCAGCGTGCCGTTGCCCGCATCATCGCGATCCACGTAGATAAAGCCGTAACGCTTGGAGAACTCGGCCTTTGACGCGCTGACCAAATCAATCGGTCCCCAGCAGGTATACCCCAACACCTCGACGCCATCTTCAATCGCTTCACGCACCTGCACCAGATGATCGTTGAGATACTGGATACGGTAATCGTCGTTAATTTGCCCGTCCGCTTCCACCACATCTTTGGCACCAAGCCCGTTTTCCACGATGAACAGTGGCTTTTGATAGCGGTCATAGAGGATGTTAAGCAGAATGCGCAGCCCTTCAGGATCGATCTGCCAACCCCAATCGGAACTCGGCAGATGTGGGTTCGGCACCATCGAGAGAATGTTGCCACGCGCTTTCTGGTTCTCCTCTTCGTTAGTGGTGACGCAGCCGGTCATGTAGTAGCTGAAGGAGATGTAATCGACGGTGTTTTGCAGGTCGCGCTTATCGGCCTCGGTGATCTCGATGCTGATGTTACGATCGGCGAAGAAGCGCTTCATATAGGCCGGATACGCGCCGCGCACCTGTATATCGCCAAAGAACAGCCATTCGCGGTTCTGTTGCAAGGTTTCCAGCACGTCCGCCGGACGGCAGCTCAGCGGATAGAGCAGCGCGCCCAGCAGCATGTTACCGATTTTGCCGTCCTTAACGATTTCATGGCAGGCTTTCACCGCGCGCCCGCTCGCCACCAGCTGATGATGAATCGCCTGATAGATTGCCTGCTGATCGCTCTCTTCCGCCAGACCTACGCCGGTGAACGGCGCGTGCAGCGACATGTTGATCTCATTAAAGGTCAGCCACAGCTTCACTTTGTGCTGGAAGCGGGTGAACACCGCGCGTGCATAGCGTTCGAAGCAATCAATGGTGATGCGATTACCCCAGCCGCCATACTTTTTGATCAAGCCATACGGCATTTCGTAATGTGACAGTGTCACCAGCGGCGTGATGTTGTATTTAGCCATCTCATCGAACAGGCGACCGTAATAGGCTAATCCCGCTTCATTAGGTTCCACTTCATCGCCCTGCGGGAAGATGCGCGTCCAGGCAATCGAGGTACGCAGCACGGTAAAGCCCATTTCGGCGAACAGTTTGATGTCCTCCGGGAAGCGGTTATAGAAATCGATGGCGGTATCCTTGATGCCAAAATCATTATCGCTGCGCTCGACGCGTGCACCAAATATGCCCTTGGGTTGCAGGTCGGAGGTCGATAAACCTTTGCCGCCTTCCTGATACGCGCCTTCAACCTGGTTTGCGGCAACGGCGCCGCCCCATAAAAATCCGTCCGGGAAACGTTTAGTCATCTGCTTGCTCCTCTATTATTTCAGCACGGCCAACAACGGAGCGCCTTCGCTCACGGCCGTGCGGCTCAGGGTTAACACATCCACAAAGTCATCGCTATTACTCACCAGCACCGGCGTAGTGAGGTCAAAGCCTGCGGCTTTAATCGCATCGAGATTGAACTCCAGCAGCAAATCGCCCACCTTGACCGGCTGATCGTTCGCTACTTTGGGTGAGAAATAGTGTCCATCGAGCTTCACGGTATCGAGGCCGACGTGGATCAACACTTCTGCGCCCTGCGCCGATGTCAGGCCAATCGCATGGCCGGTGCGGAACATTGACGACACCACGCCATTGATCGGCGATACCACGCGGCCCCGCTGCGGGATAATCGCCGCGCCTTTACCGAGCAATCCGCTGGCAAAAGTTTCATCTTTAACCTGATCGAGCGGAATCACATCGCCCGCCATCGGACTGACCACACTTTCGCGGCGCGTCAGGCTGGTGGGCGGAGCAACCTCTGCCGGCGGCGCAACCGCTTCGGTTGCGGGCTCGGTCAGACCGAACAGATAGGTACTGACGCAAGCGAAGATCAGCGCCACCGCCGCACCGACAAATGCCGCCAGCACGCTGGCATCAATGCCGCTGTTTGGCACCACCTGAATAAAGGTGAAGACACTCGGGAAACCAAAGGAGTAAATGGTGGTGTGCCAGAAGCCAAGGATCGCCGCGCCCAAGGCGCCACCGATGCAGCCGAAGATAAACGGACGACGGTGCGGTAGCGTCACGCCATATACCGCCGGCTCGGTGATGCCGAAGATGCTGGCGGTAAAAGCCGACCCCGCCATCGCTTTCAGTTTCGCTTCGCGGGTGCGCAGGAAGATGCCGAGCGTGGCGCCCGCCTGGCCCAGCACCGCAGGCATCAGCAAGGGCAGCAGCGTGTCGTGACCAAAGTTGGCGAGGTTGTTCAGCATGATCGGCACTAAGCCCCAATGCAGACCGAAAATCACGCACACTTGCCAAATCGCGCCCATCACCGCACCCGCAATCATGGGGCTCAGGCTGTAAATCCACAAATAACCTTCGGCCAACATGCGGCTCAGCCAGGTCGCCGCCGGACCAATCGCCAGAAACGTCAGCGGCACGGTGATCAGCAGGCAGCACAACGGCGTAGTGAAGTTACGCACCGCGCTGGGAGAACGCGGATGCACCCAGCGTTCAATCAGGCTGGAAACCCAGGCCGCGAAAATAATCGGAATCACCGACGAGCTGTAGTTCAGCACTTCGAGCGGGATGCCGATGAAGGTCAGCGCATTGCCCTGCTGCTGCTGTTGCAGCACTTCGAGAATCATTGGATGCACCAGCGCAGCGGCAATCGCCATGCTGACAAACGGATTACCGCCAAATTTTTTACCGGCGCTGTAGCCGAGCAATATCGGCAAGAAGTAGAACAAACCGTCGCTGGCAACAAACAGCACTTTGTAGCTGCCGCTGTCGGCACTCATCACGCCGAGCACCAACGCCAACGCCAGCAACCCTTTGATGATGCCGGTGGCGATCATCACGCCGATAAAGGGGGTGAAGATGCCGGAAACCAGATCGATAAAGCGTGCAAATAAGCCTTGCGGTGCAGCGTTATCTGCGGCCTCGCTCTGATTATCCAGCCCGTGACGTGACGTGAGTTCGCGATACACTTCCGCCACCTGATTGCCAATCACCACCTGATATTGGCCACCGCTCTCCACCACCATAATCACGCCAGGATTGTCTTTTAACGCCGCAGTTTGCGCTTTTTGACTGTTTTTTAATTTGAAGCGTAAGCGCGTGGCGCAGTGCATCACGCTGATGATGTTCTCTTTGCCGCCAACACCGGCAAAGATGTCATCCGCCAGTTCCTGATATTGCATCACTCTTTCTCCTGAACAATGCCCTAAACTCATGCCCTGAATTTCGCGCAAAAAAAAACCTGAGACGCGCCCTCTTCAACTGAAAAAGGGCGCGTCTCAGGTTTTGCCTGCCGAACAGTAACAATCCTTAACGGGCGCTATCATGCTAACAGCGCGGAAAAAGTGGCAAGCAGTTTTAGCGAACGATGCGGAAAACTGTGAAGCTGCTCACCGATCAGATCCGTTTCAGTGCCGCTAAAGCCAGCACGCTGAGCAGCGCACCGATCACCATCAGCAGCAGATAACTCATCCACTGCAGCAGCCAAATCCCCAACACACCGCCGGCCAAAAACGCCAGCACGGTGTAAAAATGGAGCTTAAGCCGCTCAATGTAGAGCGGCGCATCTTTGGGGGATTCTTTGCGGCGCAGCACATCAAACAGCATCGCCAGCTCAATGCCGATATCGGTCGCGGTGCCAGAAACGTGCGTGGTGCGCACGCGGGCGTTGGAGATGCGCGTCACAACGGCGTTTTGCAATCCCATCAAAAAACTCAGGCTGAGCACCAGCAGCACGCCAGAGCCGCTAAAGCGAAACCAGCTTTCAATCACGCCGAGCAGCAGCAAAGCGATGCCTTCAATCAGGATGTTGATGGCGTAGATGCCGCGAATCTGGCGCCGTCTGCCGGAGTTGATTATCAGCGTTGAGACAGAAGATCCGGCGATAAACAGCAGCACGATGAGCAGAAAAAACAGGCCGACGTGCAGATTAGCTTTGGCCAGATGGTCGGAAAGTGAGGAGACATTGCCGGTCATGTTCGCCGAGAAGAAGCCGACCGTTTCAAACGCTGCGGTGTTAAGTGCGCCCGCAACGGCGGCCAGCGTGCAGGCCAGGCGAATGTCGGTATTGAAGGTGCGCGTGTTCTCGGCGGTGATTAGCATGGGAAATCCTGGCCCGGTGAAAGATGCGTATCTTCCTCCCGTGACCAGGAATTCTCAAGCGCCGCTACGCGGTTTGCTGATCCTGCTCCTGCTCGCTGAACCGCTCGCGCATCTCATTTTCGATCTGCTCGAGCGATTTGCCTTTGGTCTCCGGCAGCATAGTGATTACGAAGATCAGCGAGCCGACGTTGATAGCTGCAAAGATAAAGAACGCGCCATTGCCGGTGGCGGAGAGCAGCGGCGGGAAGGCAAACGCCACCGCCGCGTTACAGATCCACTGGAACGAAACGGCAGCGCCGGTCAGCACGCCACGCACTTTCATCGGGAACAGCTCCGACATCAGCAACCAGTAAACCGGCGAAATACACATCTGCATAAAGAACAGGAACACCAGGATCGCTGCCAGCGCGAAGATGCTTTGCGTCATGTCCTGTGGCATCAACAGCAGCACGCAGCCCAGTGCCAGCTGCATGGCGATCACTACCGACAAACCGGTCATCAGCATGGTACGACGACCAAAACGTCCCACTGCTTTGATGCCCACCATGGTCGCCAGCACCGAAACAATCCCGTTACCGATGGTCGCCGCAATCGAGGCGTTGGTGCCCATGCCGGTGGTTTTCAGAATCACGGGTGTGTAGTACATAAAGGCATTCACGCCGGTGAACTGGATAACAATGCCGAGCCCCGCGCCCACCAGTAACAAGCGAAGAATCCATTTCTCTTGCAGCAGTTCACGCGCTGAGGGCCCCTGACGCGCCGCTTTAGCGTGCTGGCGCATCTCCGTCATCTCCTTTTTTACTTCGCGCGGCGTTTCACGCAGTTTGTGCAGGATACGGCTCGCTTCTTTGATGCGCCCTTCTGCCACCATCCAGTGTGGCGACGCTGGCACAAAGAAGGTGCCGATAAACAGCAACGCGCCAGGAATCATCGCCATCGCCAGCATATAACGCCACAGATGCGGATCGTTGAGCGTGAAACTCATTACCGCGCTGACCACATAAGCCAGCAGCTGACCGGAAACAATCATCAGCTCGTTGCGGCTCACCAGCGGCGCACGCCGTTTTGGCCCGGCAATTTCGGCAATAAACACCGGTACGGTTGAGGAACCGCCACCCACCGCAATCCCCAGCAGAAAACGCATCGCCACCATTACGTGCAGGTTTGGCGCTAACGCGGTACCAATCGCGCCCAGCACAAAAATTAGCGCCAGAGAACGCAGCGTAATGCGTCGGCCAAAGCGATCGGAGAAATAACCACTGAGGAAAGCACCCAGCGCGGCACCGAAGATCAGGGATGAAGTGACTAAACCTTCGGTGAACGGTGTGAGATCAAGACCGCCCTGATTAGGCGGCAAGGTCATAAACGGCAAGGCACCCGAGATAATCCCGGTGTCATAACCAAAAGCCAGAGCACCCATTGTCGCTACGAGTACCACAAAGAAGATGCGCTGTTTAACGGTGAGATTACTTAGCGCTGAATCGTCGTCACTGTTTTGCTGCGATGTGTCCATTCCTGTTCCCTGCATATTGAACGCGCCTTATAGCGCAAAGGTTGAAACCCAAAAGGCAGAAGTATAGTCAGGAATTGTAAAATGTGACGAAGGTCACTATTAATTCGACAAATTTCATCGCGCTTAATGATCATTTTCAATGATCGGCGTTTACGGCCTGGCTTTAACGCAACGGCGAACTAAAATTGCAGCGTGACTAGCTAGTCCTCAAATCTAACGGAACATTGATAAGGGGTCTTCCTATGAACAAACAGAGCTACAGAGGCGGCGCAGGGAATTTTGCTAACGATCCAGAACGTGCGAAAGAAGCTGGCAAGGCGGGAGGCAAAGCCAGTGGAGGCAACTTCAGAAACGATCCTGAACGCGCCGTTGAAGCGGGACGGAAAGGAGGCAAAATAAGTCGTCGTCCTCCAACGAAGTCTGAGTAAGGCGCCTTAGGATTTTGTCCGCCATGGATTGGCTTCACCCCCTTTTTGCATATCCCAGCCTAAAACGGTAACCTATATACATATCACATACGATTCATATATAGGTTGCACCATGGGCATCGTAAAAATCTCTGACTTAATGCATGAGAATCTGCGCATCGCCAGCACGGCGATGAGCCGTTCCATCAACGCGCAGGCGGAACACTGGATGAAGATCGGCATGCTGGCCGAGATTTATCCGTCACTCAATCATCAGGAATTGACGCGCTTGCTGATGCGCGTTGAACGCGACAGCGGCGCGGATTTAGCGCAACTGCTCGACCATCCTTTATTCACCTCGCAGGGAATCGCGTAATGAGCATCAAACTGCACACCGCTGAAGAGATCGAACTGGCGCGTGCCGCCGGACACGCCGCCGCTAAAGTGCTGGAGATCATCACTCCGTACGTTAAACCGGGCGTCACCACCAATGAACTGGACGCGATTTGTCATGATTACGTGGTAAACGAGCTAAAAGTGGTGCCAGCAAATATTGGCTATCACGGTTACAGCAAAACGACCTGTACGTCAGTGAATCACGTGGTGTGCCACGGCATTCCGGGCGAGAAAAAGCTCAAGGATGGCGACATCGTCAACATAGACGTCGGCATCATTAAAGATGGCTGGTACGGCGACACCAGCCGCATGTATTACGTTGGCCAGCCGTCGGTGCGCGCCAAACGTTTGGTGGATATCACCTACGAATCGATGGTGGCAGGTATCAAAGTGGTAAAACCGGGCGCGACCTTAGGCGATATCGGGGCGGCCATTCAGCAGGTAGCGGAAAAAGCCGGTTTCTCGGTGGTGCGCGAATATTGCGGTCACGGCGTCGGCGAGGTGTATCACGGCGATCCGCAGATTCTGCATTACGGCACGCCAGGCACGGGATTGGCGTTACAGGCGGGCATGATTTTCACTATCGAACCGATGATCAACGCGGGTAAAGCCGGCACCAGTGTACTGTCCGATGGCTGGACGGTGGTCACCAAAGACCGCTCGCTGTCAGCGCAGTGGGAACACACCATCGCCGTGACCGAAACCGGCTTTGATTTGTTGACGCCGTGGCCAGAAGGTACTGGCGAATATCCGGCAATTTAAAAAAAGATCCAGAACGCATATGCCGTTCTGGATCACCCTCGCATTAAGCGGTTTGACGCAGCGTAAACACGCTTACGCTATTCACCATATTCGCTGCCTGCTCGCTCAGCATCGCCGACGCCGCCAGCGATTGTTCCACCAGCGACGCATTCTGCTGCGTAGTGATATCAATCTGGCTAATCGCGGTGTTGATTTGGCTGATGCCGTCTGCCTGCTCGCTGCTAGCCTGATTGATCTGCACCAGCAACTCTTTCATCTCAGCCACGTTCGACATCATGCCGTTCATCAATTTATTGGCATCCGTCACCATATCGCGCCCATCGGCAATACGCGTGGACGACTCCTCAATCAAATTACGGATCTCATGCGATGAGGTGGCGGTTTTCTGCGCCAGCGCGCGGACTTCCTGCGCCACCACGGCAAAACCGCGACCATGTTCACCCGCGCGTGCGGCTTCTACCGCAGCATTGAGCGCCAGAATATTGGTCTGGAAAGCAATGGAATCGATCAGGTTGATGATCTCCGCCATGCGGCTGGCAGAATCATTGATTTCGGCCATTTTGCTGGCGACGTTGTCCATCATGCTGGCATTACGTCCTACCGTGGTTTCCGCCTTAGCGGAGAGATCGGCGGCAACGTGGGTATTATTACGCGTGTTGCTAATGGTGGCACTGAACTCCTCCACCGAGGCCGCCGTTTGCTCTACCGAGCTGGCCTGCTCTTCCGTACGCGCCGCGAGATCGTTGGTGCCCGACATGATTTCGCTGGCGCCGCCGGAAATCTGTTCTGCGCTAATGCGAATATGGCTGACAATATCCGACATCTTTTCCTGCATCTGCTGGATGGCGTTAATTAACTGCCCCATTTCATCCTTTCGCTGTTCATGAAAATCAGAACTGAGATCGCCATCCGCCACTCGACCAAGAAAGGTGATCACTTTTTTCAATGGCACTGTAATCGAGCGAATAATAATCCAGCCAATAAATGCTGAAAGTAAAATAGCCACTACAAAAATAATCAGCATGGAAATTTTAGTTTTGCCGTATGACGCCATAAAATTATTATAGGAGCCATCCATTTGCTGCTCTTGCAGGGTAATGAACCCCTCAACTTCATCGATATAATTTCTTTGCGCTAAGGCAAGCGTAGAAAAATAGAAATTCACTGCTTTTGTCACATCACTATTCACTAAATCGAAGAATACATTTCGCTCTTTAAGGAACTCTGCTCGCCTCACTTCCACGCGCTTGAGAAATGCGATTGATTCATCATCGGTAGCCAGCTTATTTAACTGCTTATAGGTTTCGGTAATTTTCTTTGAGGCATCCTGAAGATTGCTCTGAATCGTTGTCCGGCGTTGCGCATCAATCGGGCTCAGCAGCAGCGCCTGCTGCTGCACCGTTACGTTGATCTCATCAATTAATCGGTTGCCCAATGCAATAGTGGGATAATCGTCTTTCATCATGCCGTTAACGCCGGTTTCAGCTAAGAACAGCGAATTTAATCCGAGTAACGCCACTAAAAGTAGCATCGCGATATTGAGCATAGAGGATATTGTAAGTTTGGTTCGCAACTTTACATTACGTGAAAATCTTTGAACTACGTCCATTTAGAAACCTCAATGATTTTGATTGAAAAGTAGTGAAGACAATAATGTTGTTTTAAAAAAACAGAAGAGGCTACGGGCGTTAATCGGCAGCATCTCTGCTGTTATCGTCAGCAATTTCATTAACATTAGAGACGATGATTGATAGGGTCACATTTCAAATATCAGACGCGGAGTGTTATTTTGCTGAAATCGATTTCATTAATCAGTTCCATTTACTGATAGGGAATAACATAAAATTCTAAGCCTGGTTTTTTTACTTAATTTAGAATAAAGGTTCTCGCCAGGCTAACAAATAGCAAAGAATGATCCTGATTTTATTATTTGCAGCAATTTGACTAAGGGAAAACAGTTAGTTTCTCTGTAGCGTTTAACCTGCAAGCCAAATTGAGCGGTCAGCAGAGCAAGGCTGCCGACCACTTATAGTTATCCGTCAGACTGCGGCTACCGCGCTATGCAAAATGGCCTCGTTCGCCACGTCCGGCAGCTGATGAAGAAGCCAATCTGCCATCTGGATTTCATGTTGCAGGATCAGCTGGAAAGTCTTAATACCTTTGCTGTCCGCCGCCTGTTGCGCTGCGGCCAGTAATGCGGTGTAGGTTGCCACTTTATAGTTACAGAACACGTAGCTGCTCACCGCAATGCGCACGCCCTCTTCATTGCGCAACATATCACTCGCGGCTTGCCCAACGATCGACAATCGTCCTAACGCGTCTTTCAGCGCTGACCAGTTACTGTCGTAGCGTTTCAAAATGTCTTTCACCCACCGCTGCTGTTCAGCGGTTTGTTGTGCATATTGCTTCATACGTGCCTGCAACAGCGGGAACTCCTCCAGCCGCAGCGTAGCTGCCTGCAGCAAAGGCTCTGCATGTTTTTCCATCGCATGCGCATCGCGCAACCAATCCAGATATACAAATTCCTTGGTCATCAATTTGCTCCGGTAGTGAGAAGAACATCGACAGTTAGCTGCCTGATGGGTATGACATCAGCTCATTTAGGCTAATTGAGCAAAATAAGCGAAGCGTTAATTTAGGCTAAACAAGAAGATTAATTAAACGTAGCAAGCAAGCGTCAAGCTGCAAGTAATGTGCGCAAGAATTGCGATTGAGGTTATAAGTAAATGTGCTTACCGCTTCGCTTATTATCTGGCTAGAGAAGCTTTCTTTTTAATGTTAAAAATCTTAAGCAAGTAACTAATGGTAGTTACATTTAGAGAGAAGTGAAAATTTAACTGGAAGTAACATAAGCAAGCCTCTTAGAATTAAGACTTACGAGAAACCCAGGCTTGAAACTGGAAAAAATGGCACTACATTTATTTTGCATCATGTTGGTATTTATAAAAGAGGAGAACCAATGACGGACGCTAAGAAGCTACCCGATGAGGAAGAAAAAAAGCCGCAACGTCGTGGTGGTGCAGGCAACTTCGCAGAGAACAAGGAACGCGCGGCTGAAGCCGGGCGCAAAGGCGGTCAGGCTAGCAGCGGTAACTTCAAAAACGACCCGGAGCGCGCCATTGAAGCAGGAAGAAAAGGAGGGAAAATCAGCCGACGCAAATAACATTCTTCCCAAAAGAATAAACATCTAACATCGTTTTACTTCTGCACAACACTCTCCTGATACTGTATTTACGCTTCGCTTAAATACAGATTTATCCATGTCAGGAGGGTTATTTCCAGCTAAAAATCCGTATAATCGATTATTTCTTGATCAACTTCAATTTATTTACCGCTTCGCTTATCCAGGCTTTACCCTTCGCTTATTAACCACAAAATTACATTTGCAAGCTAATAATAAATGCCTGACTCAAAATTATATATGTACATGTTACTTAAACTGGTACAACTTTTAGAGAAGAATTCTGACAGATGACTCAGAATAATCGGAGGTGGATTAGCGTAGTTGTCGCTCGCTGGTAATTAAATTAACCGCCATTTGCACTGAGGGAGTGACAACAACAATGACCTGCATTACGTATGCTCGCCCTTCATGGCAACCAGGTTTGCATCAATGCCCGCTAAGATGTCAGCACTTGGTAGATTGCTCGTCAGATCTCAGAAATTTCACATTTAGTCTTATCAATTATGATTTTGTTGTCGAAGCATCCAGGATTGCAGCACATTCACCTGCTTAAAAAGGATATTTTAATGAAAACTCTCTTTACCTCAGCCAGCGCCATCCTGATTGCGACCAGCCTGTCAGCGGGAGCAGCACAACCGGCAGCACCAAAAAATCCGCTCAGCGTACATGTTTTGAACCTGCAAACAGGCTCGCCGACAGCGGGTATTGAGGTTGAACTCGATCAGAAACAGAACAATAACTGGGTGAAATTAGCCAGCGGCAAAACCGACAGCAACGGCAGGATTAGCGCGCTGTTCCCGGAAGATAAAACCGCCAGCGCAGGCAGCTATCGCGTGGTGTTTAAAACCGGTGACTATTACAAAATGAACAACCAGAAAACCTTCTTCCCGGAAATTCCGGTCGAGTTCAATATGGAAAGCACCGGCGAGCACTACCATATTCCGCTGCTGTTGAGCCCGTTTGGTTATTCGAGTTATCGCGGGAATTAAATTTAAAAGGGTCGCCATCAATGGCGACCCACGGAATCTATTGTGTTACCCCTCTTTCACTAAATGACTTGCGCCAGTTGGTCGGGGTAGTGTTGAGCCGCTGTCTGAAGTGATGACGTAAGGTTTCTGGCGATCCAAATCCCGCCTGTTCAGCAACCTGATCAATGCTCAGCTTGCCGCTCTCCAGCAGTGCGCAAGCTTTTTCCAGCCGCATGCTCAACATCCATTCTCCCGGCGTGGTGCCGGTAGCGTCATGGAAACGGCGTAAAAAGGTGCGGCGGCTCATGCCAGCTTGCCTGGCGAGTTGGTCAATCACCAGCGGCGTATTGAGGTGATTACGCAAATCATCAAGTAAGGGCGAGAGATTTTTTGCCGCACGCTGCGGCACCGGCTGCTGAACCAACTGCGCCTGATTGCCTTCGCGCAGCGGCGGTGTCACCATGCGGCGCGCGGTGCGGTTTGCCACTTCAATACCATAATCACGGCGGATCAGATGCAGGCACAAATCCACGCCCGCTGCGCCACCCGCTGACGTAATGATGCTGCCCTCATCAACATAAATCATACCGTGCTCAACCTGCACCTGCGGGAAGCGTTGCGCCAGAATCTCGGTGCTGTTCCAGTGTGCGGTCGCGCGCTTACCATTTAGCAATCCGGCAGCGCCCAACACGAAACTGCCTGCACAGATCGAAACAATACGCGTGCCGTTGCGATGGGCTTTTTGTAACGCGGCGATAAGTTGATCCGATGCCGGTTCATGTACGCTGCGCCAGCCGGGAATCACGATAGTGCCCGCCTCTTCCAGCAGCTCAAGTCCGCCGTCGACCACCAGCCGCACGCCACCTTGCGCGCCGAATACGCCCTCTTCCACCGACGCCACGCTCAAACCGTATAAAGGCTGGCCGAACACTTCGTCGGCACGCCCGAAAGCCTCAACGGCGATGCCGAACTCAAAGGTACACAGACATTCATACGCCAGCAAAACCAGTCGGCGGTTGAACGGTGCAGGCGAATGGCCATGAAGCGGAGCAATCATTTGCATTAAAGGTCACCGGAGAAATTGGCACGATCTTGACGATATATGGCATGCAGGCAGATTTCCACTCGCACGCCAATCTTTCATGCTGGCACGCTCTTAACGTATCGCAGGGATTGAGTATGAAGAACATGTTGGCGCTGATGGCGGTTTGTCTGGCCGCATTGATGTCGGGACTGGAGATATCCAGCGTACCGGTGATTTTACCGGTGCTGGAAAGGGAGATGCACGCCAGCTTCCGCGAATTACAGTGGATCATGAACGCCTATACGCTGGCCTGCACCGCAGTGCTAATGGCAACCGGCACGCTGGCCGACACTTTTGGACGCAAGCGCATCTTCATCATCAGCATTATCGCCTTCGGCGTGACATCGGTGATGTGCGGACTGGCGGGCAATGCGCTGTGGCTGATTGTCGGACGTTTGCTGCAAGGATTAAGCGGTGGCGCGATGTTAACCTGCCTGATTGCGATTCTGTCGTTCCAGTTTCCGCAGGGCAAAGCGCGTAGCCGTGCGTTCGCCGCGTGGGGCATTACCTTTGGCTTTGGGCTGGGATTCGGACCCATCATCGGCGGCATGCTAGTTGCCTGGTTTAGCTGGCAATGGGTGTTTCTGGTACACGGATTTATCGCGTTGCTGACGCTGATCCTCGCGCTGAAAAATGTGGTCGAATCGCGCGATGCTGAAGCCCAAAAGCTCGATCTCAGCGGCCTGATTACCTTATCGCTCAGCGTGGTCGGCGCCACCTATCTCATTACGCAGGGCAGCAGCCTCGGCTGGAACAGCGTCGCGGCACAACTGATTTTGCTGGTTACACTACTGAGCGCGCTGCTGTTTGTATGGAATGAGAAGCGCCATCCACATCCGATGTTTGATTTCTCCGTGTTCCGTATCCGCGCCTTTTCCGGGGCATTGATGGGCTCGATTGGCATGAACTTCAGCTTCTGGCCGCTGATGATTTATCTGCCGGTCTATTATCAAAGCGGCCTTGGCTACAGCAGCATGGCAACCGGTTTGGCGCTGCTGGCTTACACTTTACCGACCTTGCTGATGCCGCCGCTGGGCGAGAAACTGGTGGTGCGCTTTGGCGCGGCGCGCATGATTCCGCTGGGATTATGCACCATCGGTGCGGGCTTGATGTTGATGAAGTTCGCCGTGGCGCAGCAGATGAGTTTACTGCCGGGCGCGCTGCTCGCTGGAATGGCGCTCGGATTGACCAACACGCCAGTGACCAACACCACAACCGGATCGGTGCCGGGTAATCGCGTTGGCATGGCGTCGGGGATTGATATCAGCGCGCGCCTGATTACGCTTGCCATCAATATCGCGCTGATGGGCAGTTTGCTGGTGGCGGGCATTGCGGCGAGTTTGCAACGCATTATGCCGGGACAAAGTGATGTGCATACGCTGGCCGAGCGCATCGCCGGCGGCGGCGAGGTTTCATTGAACCACGATATTGCCGCGCAGGTGCTCACCGACGGTTTTTCCGACGTGCTGTTGTATGGCGCGGCGGGCGTTTGGGGATTGGCGCTGGCAAGTTTTCTGCTGTTTAACGTTCGTCGCAAGGCGCAGCAACAATGCACGCCTTAGTTACGGATGCACCCTTTTACTGCTGACTAGCGCGCCGTCGTCGGTGTAATTCAGCAACGCTCTTTGATTATCTTCCCGCGCCAGCAGGTACCAATCCAGTTGGGTAATTCGGATTAGCAACACGCCAAAATTATCCTCGGCGTTGCCGGGATGGGTGGATGTGGTTTCGATCTCGCTTCCCGGCGTAGCACCAGCATAGGTTTGCTGCGTCCGGCGCGATAATCGTTGCCACGCCGCTTCAGCTACTGCGCTGTGTGCGGCGTGCAGCTCGACCGTTCCCTGCAACCGCAGCTGCGTTTTTGCGCTGTATCCCAGAACCGTAACGTCTGGATTAACCGCCAGCGCCTGCCATTTCGGGCTGCGCATATCGGTGTGCAACTCCAGCGTGCGTTCGACGCGGTCAACCGCGCGCAGCACCAGCGTCCTTGCCTGCGGCTTGCCCTGTTGATCAACCGACGCGAGCGTTAAGAAGTGAAAACCGGCATCGGGATCGCTTGCGCCGGTTTCCAGTTGTTGCCAGCAATCGCTATCAATCTCGCGTAATGACATCTGTTGTTCCTGTTGGCTGGATAAAAGGTTACTTGTGACGTTCCACCAGCGCCAGAATCAGCGCCTGAAGTTCGGCTAATCCTTGCTGCTGGCTGATGTCACCGCACACCACCGCATTGGAAATCGCATCGGCGGCGCCTAACATTCCCCACATGCTGGCTTGCGGCAACGTTGCCTCCGCAAACCAGCTGCGAAATTTTTCAATGAAATCGAGCTGATATTTGCGTTTCACTTCCGCCAGTTCCGGCGTGCTATCAAGCGCCGACAGCACATCGGGAATTTCACGTCCCTGCGTTAACACGCAATCGACGTAACTCGACGCCACCACGTTTGCTCGCTCGGCAAGGCTGGCACCGGCAGCATGCATCGCCGCCTCGATAATCGCGTTCTGGCGCAGATCAAAATCTTCATACAGCGCCGCGAGCAGACCGTGGCGCGTACCAAAATGATCGTAGACCACCGGTTTACTGACGCCCGCTTCTTCCGCCACGCGTCCTAACGTCAGCGCATCGCTGCCCTGCTCGCGCACCAGATTCCACGCCACGCCAATTAGTTGCTGACGACGTGCCTGATGTGACATGCGCTGGCGAGTGGGTTGATTCATGCCATTTCCTTCACGTCAAAAAGTCGCTGTCCGAGTTGGTTTGCCAGCGTGTAATGCGCGTCGGGATAATGTTCATCGGTTGGCAGCAGCAATTCGCTGGTCACCACCGGCGCGCCGCAATAGCCAAAAATCCCCTCATCGATCTGCGTGCGCATGCTGCTGAAATAGCCCCGACGCACATAGGTGCGCTGGCTCGCCGCGCCCAGCGCCAGCAAATGCACCTGCAAATGGCCGAGCTTTTTCACCACAGTTTGGCCATCATCATCGTACGCCCAACCTTGAGTGAAAACGCGATCGATCCAGCCTTTCAGCTGCGCCGGAAACGACCACCAATAGATGGGATAAACCAGAATCAATGCATCGGCGCGATCCAGACGTTGCTGTTCCGCCAACACATCTGTCGGCGATGGCGCACCACTTTTGAACTGATCGAAATCGGCCTGATTGAAGCGCGGATCGAACTGCTCCGCCGCCAGATCGGCAATTTCATAGCTGTGGCCACCAGCAGCAATTCCTTGTGCCACCTGCGAGACGATGTGGTGCGTGTGTGAATGTTGGTCCGGGTGAGCAGTTACGATCAGAGCATGCATAGCGACAACCTCCGTTATGAGTAAGCTACTAGTAGTAACTTACCATTGGTAGGTTGTCAATTTTACTGCGTTCGTAACAGGTAAAAAAGCCCGCCGTCAACTAAACCGGCGGGCTTGTGAGGGTAACCGTTTTATCAAAACACCCAGCGTACGCCCGCGTTGTAATTCCAGCCTTGCACGCCGTTGCCGTCGATCTCTTTGCGGTAATTGGCTTCGGCATACAGCGAGACATTGTTGGTGAAAGCCGCATTGCCGCCGATGCCGGCATCCCACATCTGGCCGAACTTGCCGCTGTTGAAGTTATCGCTAACCTCGCTGTTACTGGCACCAACATCCACTTTCGCCGTGCCGCCCCAACCGCGATAGTAGTTAGTGCGCAGATACGGCGTATATTGCCCGCTGCCGCTATCGTTCCAGGTCCGTGCCAGACGTGCGCCGACGCGGCCAATGGTTTGGTCATAATCGTCGTAAGAGACTTGGGTTTGATCGTCGTCGGTGAAGTCATCCAACTTCAAATGCAGATGCAGCAGTTGCGCTTGCGGCTCAAGACGAATGCCGTTCGCCAACTGGAACGGATAACCACTCTCCAGCGATGCGGTCCAGCCTTTGCCTTTCAACTTCGCCACCTCTTTTTGTCGGGCGATATCGGTGTCGCCACGATGCCAATCGAGTGAAAGCGCGCCATCCAGATAGAAGCCACTTGCGCGCTGCCAGGTGCCGTAAATCGTCAGGCTGTCGCTGTCGAAATCTGTTGAGCTGTAACCATCAGCTGCATTCGGTCGGATGCGCGCATTGCCGCGCGTGTAAGCCAGGCCGCCGCGTAGACTATCTTGCTCGCCGTCCAACCGCAGTAGGTTGC
Source organism: Pantoea leporis (assembly GCF_028048155.1). Classification (NCBI taxonomy): domain Bacteria; kingdom Pseudomonadati; phylum Pseudomonadota; class Gammaproteobacteria; order Enterobacterales; family Erwiniaceae; genus Pantoea; species Pantoea leporis. Next base: position 181,479 of record NZ_JALMEU010000002.1, on the reverse strand, counting down.
CGCCAAACTGCACCGCGCTGTAATCGAGGTCAAAGTCGTAACCGTAATGCGCCGTATCAAGGTTAGTTTTGTACTTCTGGTTGGAGCCGGAATAACGGATGAACATTTCCGCTGATCCGTCTGGATTCTGCCGCAATTCGCCCAGGCGTTGATGTAAATCACCAATGGTTGCCAGGGTGTAATACGCCAATCCGACCGGCGCCGAAATGTACGAAGGAAGCTGTGGAATGACCGCCGGGCGCAGCGCGCCGCTGCCTGCTGTCTGCGGCTGACAAAGGGAACCATCTTTACAAACGTAGTTATTGGCCAGACGATAATCCCAGGTTGTATTGCCATTCTCGGGGGCAAAGCTATAAAGCCCGTATTGCCACGCCCCTGCAGCGACATAACCCCGTTGCAGCGCGAAGCTATTGGCGCTGGCGCTACCAGCAACCTGCACCAGAGAAACGCCTTCATTGGCGGAGATCACGCCATCTCGATTGCTATCCGCCAGCGTGGCAGCACTCAGCACATCATTGATAAAGGTAGTGCCGGTCACGTTGCCGTTAACGCGTAAAGTGTCGCTTTGCGCGCCCTGCGTCCGCAACGCCAGCTTGCCGCCCGCCGACGCCAAATCACCGTTGATGGTCAACGTGTTGCCCGCCGCGCCGCTGCCGTTGGTGAGATTCAACGTACCGGCGTTATTCACCACCAACGAATCGTCAGTCTCGCCCGACAAAACCGGATTGACCTGATCGCCGACAAACAGCGTTGAGCCGCTATCCACGTTGATGGTGCTGTGTGCCAGTTTGAGATTATCGGTAAGGGTAAATTGCGTGTTGTAGAAGTTGATGGTGCTCCAGCCCGCGCCGAGGTTGACGCCGCGCGCCAGATCATCGTTGTTGAACGAACCCCCGCGCGCGTTAATCTCGCTAAAGTTCAGCGTGCTACCGCTGCCGCCTGCGGTAGTGATGTGACGCGTGTTTGCCAGACTGACGTTGGCGATCGAAGCCACATTGTTAACACCGGTTCCCATCGTCACGCTGCCGTCAATGGTTCCGCCGGTGAGTTCGACCACGTCGGTGCCGTTGCCGGTGTTCACATCGCCCACCACGTTGCCATCGACCAAAGCAATTAGGTCACTGGTGGCGCCACCAGCAACCACAACGGTTTCCGGGTAAGGCGCGGTGACGTTGCCTTCATTGATAAATACCGAGTTGCCGCCACGCAGATCGATAATTGGCGAAACTAGGCTGAGCGAAACGATGGTGCCGCGGTTGATCACCTCGCTGGCGGTGCTGGTGACAATCGCCGAGCCGCCATCGGAACTGTTAACGATGATGTTACCGTTGGCGATCACCCGCCCGGTGGTGTTGGCGCGCACGCCGGTTGCCGGGCCATAGACAAAGAAGCTGTAACCTTGTGGGATGATCAAATCGTTGCTGGTGGTATTACCATCTTCTTTGCTAAACACATAACCCGTCGCGCCTGCACCACTCACCGTACCCAGCATATAACCGTTGGGATCGAATGAGGTCGCGGAGCGAATTAACGTGCCGCCATCGGTGTTCATCCCGACATCTTGCAGCGAAATATTGCTGGTTTCCGCGCGGTTGTTGAGCACGCTGCCGCCGCCAGAATTGTAGAGTCCGATGTTGCTGGCGGTTAACGATGCTGCGCCTTTACCCAGTAAGATGGTGTCTGCGCCCGCATTGGCGTTGATGGTGCTGTAGTAAAAATTCGGCCCGGCGGTATCACCATTAATCGTTAGGCCGCCGTTATTGCCAACGCGCACCGCAGCAATGCCGCCCGCACTCAATCCGCTGTGATCGGTCCAATAAACGGTATTGCCTTCGGCGGTATCCAGCGCGATACCCAAGGCTATGTTGGTGCTGGATCCATCAAAGATATTTCCGCCGCCGCGAATACGCACACCGATGCTGTTTGGCCCGGTAAGATTGATGGTGCCACGCGGCGTGGACTGATAGATCACACCATCGCTGATATCAAAGGCAGTGGCATTGGTTCCGTTGCCGGTAATCGGCGCCACGTTGGCGAAGAATCCACCTTGCCCGGTGCCCGCAATGGTATTGTTGCCGTTCAGCTCAATCGGGTTGGTGATGGTCACGTCTGCACCCTCCGAGCTCTGAACCGCAATCGCCCCTTCGCCGTTAACGTGATAGCTGTCGGTGCCGTACAAGGTGGTGCCGTAAAGTCGTGAACCGGCACCTGAAGCGACAATGCCGCGTGTGTTGGCACCGCTCAACGTCACGTCGGCAGCCACCACCGGATTAAAGATCACGCCATCACTCAGGCGATACAGCGCCGAACCTGGCGTGGAGACATCATAACTGCCGCCGTGGCTATCGATGTGCGCATAGTTGGTGGCTTGATAACCGGTTTGATTCGGCGCGTAAAAATGCAGTGAACTGGCATCGCTGATGGTTAATCTGGCGTCATCGCGCACATCAACACCAACCGTATTTTCGCCGTACAAATTGATTCTGCCGTTCTGGGCAAAATTGGCCTGGCTGCCCGAAACGGCAACGCCCGTCGAGCCCTTGCCCTTCACATTGAGGGTGCCGTTATTCGCACCGCTGGCATCCTCGAGACGGATGCCGGTGCTGTTAATCGCGGTATTGATCACGCCATTATTGGTGAAGCGGCTGCCACCGTTGGCATACACGCCGGTGCCGCCCGCACCAACGGTCGAGGCATCGACGCCGCTGCCATTGGCATTATTGAAAAAGCCGCTGTTTATGACGCCGTTGTTAATGCCGGTGCTACCGTTTAACAGTTCCAGTGCGTTGCTGCCAACGCTGGCCAGTTTGCCGTCAATCACCGCCGTCGCGCCGTTGCTGGCGCGCATCGCCGCGCTGCTGGCATTTACCACTTCCAGTATGCCGCTGCTGCCAATGGTTGCCCTGGCATTGGGGCCATCAGCGCTTAACACAATGCGTTCGCCAATCGGCTGCGACACTTCGTCGTAGTATTCATCGGCATCGATCACATAGGCGATAACATCGCTGCGCAAGGAGAGCGCTTTATTAAACTCGCTGCTGTAGCTATCGGCGGCCAGATTGCCGTTTTGCAATTGCTCAATCAGCCAATTGTTGTAGCTCTGCAAGCTGCTGACGTTGGAAACGTTGAATGAAGTGGTGGCGTTATCCAGCGTGGTGACGCTAAACGCGCCGCGCCAGGAGACCACATTGTCGAACCATTTCCCCAGTTGATAGGTATAGGGCGTGTAGGAACCGAAAAAGGAGATGCGATTAGCGGAGTTCCAGTTCATGGTGCCGCTGCCGCTGGCAGTAAACAACTCGCTCTGTTTCGCCGCCATCGACCAGCCGTTGGTGCTGGCGGTGGTCGCAGCGCCCTTCTGCCCGATATCAACATTGATAGTGCCATTGCTGACCTGCGCAACGCGCGCGTTGATATATTGCCCATTATTAACGTTATAAAAATTCGGCAAGGTATTAGTTTCGATGGCGTTAATCGCGGCAGAATTATATACCTGTACGCTATTACTGCCGCTGCCATTGGCGTCCGGCACGTTAATCACATAATTCTGCGCGCCCAGATCAACGCGACCTGAATCTTGCCAGGAATACGAAATAATTCTGCCGCTGCTGAGCAACTGTCCGATGGATATGGTGCCACCGCCGTCCTGACCGGGCGCAAACAGCTGATTGCCACTTAAAGTTTGAGTCGAGCCATTGCAAATACAAAACACGCCGGCGCGGTTGTCATTTAATTCCGGCGTAAAAGGCTGAAGCGTCGCCGCCCAAACTGGCGAGGCTGTATTAAACACACCGTAAGCGGCAATAAGGCTAATAAACAGCGGATGCAATCGAAACATCATCGTTCACTCCAGAGAAGCGTGCAACGCTGTCGCGATGCGTAAAGACATCGCCAGCAATGGGTTTGGCTAATATTAATTTGTGTAATTGAACGTAAAGAAATTCTGCGACGCGGCAATAACATCACTTTACGCGAGACAGTTCCAGCGCGACTTAAGCCAAATAGCGATGATGAGATAACTTTAAGAAAAGGCCGGGGATTGAATGCAATTATTCGTGGAACTGAAATAGCGGAAAGGATGTTGATCGTGTTAACAACAATATAAAAATAAGAAGCCACCATTAAGTGGCTTCTTACGATTTATTAGAATGGTCCCCAGTTGATCGCCACACCAATTAATAAGGTGACAACACAAATGGCAAACCAAATCGCCACTACCGGCGCAACGAATTTAATCCATTTGCAGAAAGAGATATTGGCGGTGGCCAAGGCTGCCATTAACACGCCAGAAGTTGGGCTGATGGAGTTGACGATACCTTCACCCAGCAACACCGTTTGCACCGTCACCTGACGGGTTAAACCGAGGTTATCGCCGAGCGGCGAGAAGATCGGGATCAGCAAAGCGGATTCACCGGAACCGGATGAAATACCGAAATGCATCAACGCCGCGCTAATGAACATGCCCACCGCCGCAATGGCGGGATGAACCGGTGCCAGTAAATCAGACAGGAAGCCAACAATCGGATCAAGAATATTGCCCTGTTGCAACACCACGGAAATCGCGCCAGCCATACCCACAATGAAGCCGCCTTTTACCAATTGCGAGCAACCTGTAAGGAAGGTGTTGGCAATGGCAGAACCCGACATGCGACCCATCGTGCCGACCATAATCGACAGAATAATAAACATCGCCGACATTTCATTGGTGGCCCAATGTAATTGCACCGTGCCAATCATAAATACAATCAGCGTTGCGGCGCAGGTGATCAGAATCAGTTTATGCCGACCCGTAATCGTCAGTGATTCATCATTCTGCGCCGTTTGTTCTATTCGCACTTCACCATTATTTCGTGCGCGTTTCACCGAGATAATCAAATAGGTCATCACCGTTATTACGAACAATAAACAGGTAATGCCGCGCAACAACATGCCGGAGAACAGCGGCAACTGCGCCAGATGTTGAGTTAATCCGGTGGTGGCTGGACCTAATACCGCAACGTTAAAACCCGCCGCGCAGGTTAAATACACCAGCGCCATACCAATCATTGGCGATAAACCCAAAGAGCGCGCCACTAATAAACCAATCGGCACAAACGCCACTACCGAGTTTTGCACCACGCCGGTGGTGCCGAGAATGGCGAATATCACACCAAAAATGATGATAATGCGCGTATCGCTTATTTTGGTACTGCGCGACAGTGAATTAAGCGCCGTGGCAATAGCACCGGTCGATTCGATCACCGCTAATAACCCGCCGGTAAACAGAATCAGGAAAATGATCGGCGCGGCTTTGATGACACCTTGCACAATCGCCATGAAGATTTCGCCGGGATAAACGCCCGAACGCGCGACTTCATGCAAACTTCCCTTGATGGCAAAAGTGATGCCATTGCGGGTTTCATGGTCAAACTTGCCCGCCGGAATAATCCAGGTTGCCACCGCCGCCAGCACCAAAATAATAAACAGCAGCAGATAAGGACTTTGCTCGGTTTTCGCTGCTGGCGGTTGGCGCAGCGTATTTTTCTCAACATTAACCTGAGACATGCGCATCACCTCCGAGGATCAAGCCCGCCACCAACGCCGCGCGCGGAGCAATATCGGCAATAATGATATGTTCATGACGTGCATGAATACCTGCGCCGGTTGCGCCCAAACCATCCAAGGTTGGAATGCCCAACGCAGCAGTGAAATTGCCGTCGCTGCCGCCGCCAACCGCTTTGCCTTCCACCTCGAAACCAAGCTGTAAGGCAACCTGCTGCGCACGTTCCATCAGCAGCAACGATTCCGGTGTTTGACGCATTGGCGGACGTGATTGTGCGCCGCTAATATCCAGCGTGATGCCGGCTAAATGTGGCGTGATCTGGCTGATTTCGGCGTGGATGCGCTCGGCTTCTGCTTCGCTGGTGACGCGCGTATCAATGCCTAATACTGCTTTATCCGCCACCACATTGATGCGGTTGCCACCCCGCGCGATTCCCACATTGACGGTGGTGCCGCGCTCTGGCGCGTTTAAACTGTGCAAGAACATGATCTGATGCGCCATTTCTTGTACCGCGCTGATGCCCTCTTCGGGATTGTTCCCGGCGTGCGCCGCTAATCCGTTGAGGGTAATTTCATATTGTCCGGTACCTTTGCGCGCTGTTTTTAGTGCGCCCGATCCCGCCACCGCAGGCTCAACCACCAGCACTTGCGTCGATCCCAAAGCGTGCTGCGATAACCAGGCGCTGGAGCTTGGGCTACCCACCTCCTCATCGCTACCGCATAGAAACACGATGCGTTTACCCGCCAGTAAATCGTGTTGTTGCAACGCGCGCACCGCCCAGATGGCTTGCACCAGACCGGCCTTCATATCCAGCACGCCAGGGCCGTAAAGCTTGCCGTCTTCTTCACGCATTACCAACTCGCCTTCATCCCAAACGGTATCGAAATGCCCGAGTAACACGGTTTGCTCGTCACCGCTTCCCAGCGTGAATTTCAGGTGATTGCCGTAATGCGGTTGCTCATCAATCTCTGCTACCACGCCCAAACGTTTGGCAAACAGCGCTTGTAAGACTTCGCCACAACAATCCACGGCGGCCTTGTTCATTGATGGAGATTCCGCTGCGACCAATTCCTTGATATCCAGAAGAATTTCATCGGCATGTTGTTGCAGGTAATTTTTTATAGTTTTCATTTGTACTGCCCTCGCATAGTGAATCTTCGAGTATGGAGATAAAAATGCGCTTAAAAAATGGAGATAAAAGGCTATTATTGTTGACCTCAGATCAACAGATAGGAAAAACCTATGGCGATGCTGCTCTATCCAGAAAAATCCATAAGGTATCTGTATGAAGTGGGCAATTACGGCGGTATTCGTCGCGCGGCGGAAGCCCTGGATGTTGATCCCGCCGCCATCAGCCGTCAGTTATCGCAACTGGCGCGGGAGATGCAATTGCCTCTGCTGGAGCGACGTGGCCGCAATGTGGTGCTGACCGAAGCTGGCAAGTTATTGGCTGAAGATTACGCGCACACCCATCAACGGCGCAGCCAGTTAGATCGCCAGTTAAAAGATCTGCGCCATAAACGCGGCGGCTCAATCAAATTGCGCGTCGGTCAGGGCATGGTGGATGAAGTCGTCAGGCATGTTTTGCAGCCGTTTTCGCAAACTTATCCCGACGTGTTTATCGATATCCTGTCGGGCGATATGCAAACCACCGTGTCGCTGATCGCCAAAGGCGACGTTGATATGGCGGTGGGTTTTGGCCCGATTGGCCCACCCGGCCTGAAGTGTTTGAGTTTTCACCGCGGACCAATCTGTGCGGTGGTGCACAGCCAACACCCCATCGCGGATTATCCGCAAATCGAGGTGGCCGCACTGGTCAATTATTCGTTGATTGGTATGGACAAAAATTTTGGCATTCAAAGTTATATGAATGCCATGTTCAGTCAGGAAGGATTTATATTCAGCCCGGCTTACAGTTGTAATCTGTTTTCCAGCGCCATCGCCTTGAGCCAGGCTGGCATGGGCATCGCGTTTATGACCGCCAAAGTGGTTGAAGACGACCTTATCGCTAAGAACTTAGTCGCCGTGCCGATTCACCATCGCATCGCCCGTGAAAGCCAGTGCCACTTATTACGCAGCGCCGATAACCGCTTCACGCCCGCCGCGCAGCATTTATGGCAATTGCTGGTGACGTTTTTTGAAGGTACGGCGGGAGCGGTTTAATCGCTGCTTATTTGATTACAAATCTAATCAATTTTGAACTCTTAAGGATAACGCTTACCGCTCATAAACACCTCAGAGCCATCTTAAATGACTCTGAGGTGTCTGTTAAACCCGTGGCGATTTACTACTTTATGAAGGTCCTCTTTACCCGAACAGACACGGTGAAGTACGGGATCCATATCAATGCTGATATTAAACTGCGGAAGATAGGAACCAATTCATCATACCCAATTTTGACGCCAGGAATTAGCACATAGAGCGTGTAGGTATTAATCGACAATGTTATAATTATAGCGATCAAAAATGAAATATATAAATTAGGGAGCAACTTCTTTCTTTTTAAGAATTGTGATAGTGTGAACGCCGCAAATAAAAACATCACTACATAAATTGTAAGAGAAGAAATAAAAAACACCTTAGCATTTATATCTATAGATCGATAATTCTCTATAATTGCCTTAAAAGCCTCATTTATATTCAACAGGTACGAGATAGCTGAAATTATCAATCCTACAAAAGGTATGTAAAGGAGGCCGCCAATTTTTCTAAATTGTATTTCTTCACATCCTGTGCAAAACTCCCTGTCCTGCGGTATTTCTTCTCCACACTTAATGCAACCCCATTTCATGATTAAACCTTTAAATATTATTAAATGACAGTGAAATTTGATGAATATTTTTAATCGACTTGATCTTTATAGCTAATTCATTAGACTTTGTTGCCACCTTGCATTTTGCAACAAGTATCTTTTTTAGCGTATTTATAAAAACACCAAGCACAATCGGTTGTCATTTTTAAGTTATGACATATACACATAATACCATAATTAATATCAGGATTTTCTTAAAACACTTATAAAATACCATCTTCCTGATTATTTATTTTTAGAAACCAGAAAAAACCCCCCTAACACAAATATCCGGTAATTATAATCGTTGACTCGGCATCAGTTGTACAAAGGGTCATGGTTGACACGTTTAGTGATTAGAAAAATGGTTATTAAGAATCACGATTTTAGCTGTACTGATTAGCAGCTTTCTGGGAGAGATATGAACACTTCAGCAAGATTGTTACATTATAACATACTTTATGCCCAGCAACGATTGAACTGTTCCCCAAATCCACCCTCTCACTTAAGGTTGTCAATTTTCAGGCAAGTGATTGAGTTGTTTATTATAAGAACGGGGAACACATGTTTATAAAGGGTTGGGTTAAACAGTTTTATCTACCGGCGTTTATTTCGCTCTATATCGGCGTACTGCTTAACATTCCGATTTTTATCCGCCGCTATACGCAATTGCAGTTTGATAATACCCTTTCATTAGTGACTGAGGTCATCGCTGCATTTTGTTTGGTGATGCTGTTAACGTTGTTAACCTCATTAACCGGAAAATATCTGTCGCGCGTATTGATGACCATGCTGGTGATTTTCTCCAGCGCGGCCAGTTATTACATGATTTTCTTTAATATTGATATTGGTTATGGAATCATCGCCGCCGTTTTAGCCACCGATTCAGTGGATCTTTCTAAGGAATCCGTTGGCTGGCACTTTGTGCTGTGGATGGTAATTATCAACGTCATTCCGCTATGGCTAATCTGGCGCGGAATGCGCAGTAATACCGTTTCAAATATCAGCAAAAAGCGTTACTGGTCTTATAAAACCATCGCCATTGTGATTGCCGCATTAGGTTGCTGGTTACCGTTGAATTTAATGGGCAAGGTGCAGGATGAACAGGACAAGAAAAATAACCGCATGATGGCCAGCTACGGCGGCATTGTGGCCGGCACTTATTCACCGTCTAACTGGTTATCAGGCGTTGGCTTGTTGGCATACAGTTCATTCAGTCAGGCTGAAGACAACCGTAATCTATACGATCCCGCTGAACACTTTAAATACGTCCCACCGAAAAATGCGGATAACTTGTATATCGTATTTGTGATTGGTGAAAGTGCCCGCCGCGATCATATGGGTTTATACGGTTACGATCGCGACAACACACCTTATCTCGATCACGAAAAAGACCTCGTTCACTTGCAGGGTTATTCCTGTGATACCTCAACCAAGCTCTCGCTGCGCTGTATGTTTGTCAGAGAAGGCGGAGCCTCAGAAGCTCCGCAGCGCACCCTGAAAGAGATGAATGTCTTTACTGTGATGAAGAAGCAAGGTTTCTCGGAAGATCTCTATTCCATGCAGAGCGAAGCCTGGTTCTATAACAAAGTCATGGCCGACAGTTATTCAATGCGCGAATCTATTCAGGCGGAGAAGCGTAATGTCGGTAAGCCGGTGGATGATATGGCGTTAATTAATGAACTGCAGGACTCCATTCAGCGCCATCCGCAGGGTAAACATATTGTAATTCTTCACACCAAAGGTTCACATTATATGTATACCGAACGCTATCCACGCGCGTTTGCACGTTATAAGCCGGAATGTCAGGGTATTGATGATGCCTGTAGCACGCAGGAGATGATCAACTCCTACGATAATAGTCTTTTGTATACCGATTATTTTCTTAAGCAGACGTTCGATAGCCTGAAAGATAAAAATGCCATCGTGTTTTATGCCTCCGATCACGGAGAATCGATTTCCGACAATCTGCATTTCCACGGCACGCCACGCGATCATGCGCCGATGGCGCAGCGCACGGTGCCAATTATGGTTTGGGCATCCGATAAGTTTTTAAGTGACAGTAATAACAAAGCGTCATTTGCCAAACTGCAGCAACTGCAGAACAACAAAACGCCGGTATTCCATGAGAAGTTATTCGACTCGATATTAGGCTGCGCTGGCTTTACCTCACCAGATGGCGGAATTAATTCAATGCGAAACTGGTGCGATCATTCTACTCTTCAGAAGTAAAGTGACGTTTCTTGGGGAGGAACTATGACGCCAGAAATCAAAACGCAACGATTAATCCTGAAGCCACTGGAAAGCGGTGATGGGCAGGCGATGCAAATCGCCTTTCCGCGCTGGGAGATCGTGCGTTATCTCAATGCTGCCGTGCCCTGGCCTTATCCTGAAGGTGCCGCACAGAATTACGTTGATAACGTGGTGTTGCCCGCCGTTAAGGAAGGTCGAGGTTGGTGCTGGAGTATCAGACGTCAGGAGAAGCCTGAGGAATTGATCGGTCTGATCGAACTGCGCGATGCAGAAAATGATAACCGCGGATTTTGGCTGGTACCTGAGTGGCAGCAACGTGGCTATATGAGTGAAGCGTGCAACGCCGTGAATGATTTCTGGTTTAAAACGCTGGGTCGCGAAGTATTACGTGTGCCAAAAGCGGCGGTAAATACTGGCTCAGTGAAGATCTCACGTAAATCCGGCATGCGTCTGATTGAAACTGGCAAAAAAGAGTATGTCGCGGGTGTTCTCGATTATGAATTGTGGGAATTAACCCGCGATGAGTGGCTATCGAATTAACATCAAGAGGGAACGTGTTCCCTCAATGCCGTCAGTAAGCGGCTGACCAGCGGTTTGGCCTCATTTCTCCGCCATATCGCATAGAGATTCACATACAGCGCCAGCCAGGGTACTTCAACAACAATGACAGACGACGAAGCAAGCCGCGCAAGACTTCGCTGAATAAAGGTAAATCCCAGCCCTGCTTCAACACAGGAGAGCGCCGCCAGTGGTCCGCTAACCTCAAGCCGAATATCAGGCGTAAACCCACTCACTTCACACACCTCAAGCAAGCGGTTGGACACTGCCGTATTTAGACTTTGCTTATCGGCGATCCAGCGCTTCATGTGTAACTGCTCAGGTCTGGGATCCCTAATTGCCTGTTCTATTGGCATAGCCAGCACCACCGGCTCAACTAACACGCTTTGAAAGGCAAAACAGTCATCCTCTTCCGGCTCGTTATAAACCAGTGCCAGATCCAGCGCATGATTCGCTAGCGCATCGATTTGTGACTGTGAGCGTAAGGCATGGAGCTGTATATCAACTTTTGACGAGCAATTTAACCGGGCAAGGCTTTCAGGAAGTAGAAGTGAGTGAATGGCCGCTTCGACATAGCCAATATCAAGCCTGCCCGACTGACCATTCTTCAAACTTTTACCCAGTCCATTCAGACGATCATGGTGCAAAAGCAATGCCTTCACTTCTGTCAGGAACTGCTTGCCCTCGGCACTGAGATAGAGGCGTTTCTTTTCCCGATGAAAAAGTGCCACACCTAACTCATCTTCCAGTTGCTGAATTTGGCGGCTCAAGGGGGATGCTGAAATATGCAATTTCTCAGCTGCCTGACCGATGTGCTCGAGTTCGGCGACGAGAGCAAAAGAGCGCAATAACTTAATGTCCATAACTTTTCCGGTCACAACTCAGTCGAGAATGATGATAGCCACACAATAAATATTGCCGCAACATCTTAAGTAATGCGACGTTTAATTAAGCAAACAGAGTCATCTTCTATTTTTATTATCTACATTTGACGAGGTAATTTTGACGAATTTATTCAGCGCAAGGGATATCGGCAATTATAAGGTCACTGCGCTTAGTGATGGCGTGATGAAAGCCAGCCTGAGTCTGTTATCTGGAATAGCACCTGAAGCAGCGGTAAATATACAGCAACATGCCGGAATAAAAGCAGCGGATGATATCCAAATTAATAGCTATCTCATCCGTGGAGCGGGACGAATAATATTGATCGATTCGGGTATGGGAAACCTCAATCATATCGGTGGAGAATTAAGACGAAACCTCCTTTTATCCGGCATCATGCCTGACGAGGTTGATACCGTGTTGTTGACCCACGCACATCCCGATCATATTGGCGGTCTGCTGGGTGAGAATGGGCGACCCGCTTACCGAAATGCAGCACTCTACATTAGCAAAGCAGAAGCAAACTTCTGGCTGGATAATGAAAAATTAACTAGCCTGAGTGAACGCGCACTGATGAATGGTTCGCTGTTTCGTCGCACGTTCGAAGCTTATTCAACTGTTCGATTTACGGAAGAAACAGCGATTGCTAAAGATATCACCGCAGTCAGCCTACCGGGACATACGCCTGGTCACAGCGGCTACCTGATAGATTCCCGCGATGAAAAATTACTGATTTGGGGTGATATTACGCATTATCCGCATATTCAAATTGCCCATCCGCAAGTTTCAATCGCCTTTGATTACGATCCTGACCAGGCAGAGCAAACACGAAGAGCAATTCTTGAGCGCGCTTCACGAGAAAACCTATTGATTGCAGGTATGCACTTGGGCGTGTCTGGGTTTGCATATATCCGCTCCCATTCAGAGGGACATTATTTTCTGGAATATGTCTGAACCGCGAGCCGGTGTCCGCCTTAAACATACCCCATCATCCGCAGCATCGACTGCGCCTGATTCATCGCTTCCGCGCGGTGCGTCACGCCGAGTTTTTGGTACAGATTACGAATATGCGTTTTGATGGTGGTAGCAGCAACATCCAGCTCGCCAGCAATCTGGTCGTTGCTGTATCCCGAATAGATCAGCCCCAAAACCTGCCATTCGCGTTGGGTTAGCGGGCTGGTACGAATCAGTTCCGGCACATCAGGATGATTAATCAGGCGGCTAACGAAGCCTTCGTCAAAATGGGCAAACTTATGACGATGATATTTATTAATCTCGCTGAGAATGCGTCTGGCGCGATGATTATCGAGTTCATCCAGCGTGTTGAGCTGAATCAGCTGACGCAGCTGCTGCGCCATCGCTTCACCTTCGATCACAAAATGGCTGACGAAACCGGTGCTGCGCGCCAGTTTCAGCGCTTCGGTCAGCGCCTGCTGCGCTTCTGCTTTGCGCTGAGTTTGCCAGTAAATCTGATTTAGCAGCAGCAGATTGCGATTCATATCGCTCATCAGATTCAGCGCGCGCGCATTGTCATTCAGCTCATCGAGCACCACTTCGGCCTGGCTCATATTTCCCAGCAGAATCTGCGCACGCGCGACATTGCGCCACTGCCCTTGCAGGAAGTGATTGTTGGCAAATTCCGGTTTCACCGTCTGGCGCATCCAGCTACTGGCGCTTTGGCTGTCGCCGGTCATCTGCCAAAAAATCACCCTCACCTTATCGGCATTGGCAATCCAGTCGCTGTGCAGCGATCCGTTGTTAAGCAGATTCTCCAACCGACTCAAGTGGCTGCGCGCATTATCGAGATTGCCGCGCGCCAGTGAACACTGCACCAACAAACCGAGGCACTGAATCTGCTGCTGCGGCTGATAGCCTTTCAGCACTTTTATCCCTTCGCGCGCCGCCAGTTCTGCTTCGTCAAGCCGGCCCCACGCCCACAACAGTTGCGCGCGAATTCGCAGCAGGAATTCATGCATCGGGAACTGTGTCAGATGCTGCTCTTTCACCAGCACAAATGCCCGCTCCTGTATCTCATATGCGGACTGTAAAAACCCCTGCGCAAAGAGAATCTCACTCTGCTGAATCAGGCTCCACAACGCGTAATTCCACGCTTCCTCGCGGCGCGCCATCTGCTCGGTCTGGCGCATCAGCTTCAGCGAACTGCTCAGCTCGCCTTTGCAGTGCATCACTTCGCCCAATACCGACGTCGCCACGATGCAGCTGTATTGACGGCTTTCCGGCAGCGCGTCAAGCGCCAGCAACGCCAGCCGCTCGGCTTCTTCGGCGTTACCGTCATTTATCGAAACCTGCGCCAGCAGCGCGTTGAATTCGCCGCGCAGCACATCATCAATCTGTTCGCTGCAGGAGTGCTCAAAGCGCGTGAGCAAACTGCTCACCTCGGAAAACCGGTGCTGGCTTTGCATCAGCCACGCCTGTAACAGCACTAACTTTGGATTTTCCAGCAGAATTTCCCACGGCAGCGCCTTGAGAGAATCTTCCAGTAGCGTGAGTTCGCTCTGATTAAACAGCGTCCAGGCGTATTGCAGCAGCACGTCGCGCAGCATCAACGCATCACCAGCCGCCAGCGCATGATGGATCGCTTCGCCAGGGAAACCCAGCCGCATCCAGCTTTCAGCCGCCGCGCGATGCAGCGCAGGCAGTTCCGCCGCCAGTTCCCACTGACAGCGCTGACGCAAAAAACTGCCAAACAGCGGATGATAGCTAAACCACTCGCCCGAGTTATCCATGCGCTGCAAAAACAGGCCCTGACGTTCAATCTCCTCCAGCCGCATCTGCCCTTGTTCTTCGCCGGTTACGCAGGCGATCAGCGTATCGTTCATCGATCGCAGCAGCGCGCTTTTCAGTAAGAAATGTCGTGTGGCGCTATCCACGTTATTCAGCACCTCCTCAACCAGATAATCCGCCAGATGGCTGGCGTTAATGCCGGAAAGACGGCGCGCGGAATCCTGAGCGGAGCTCGCGCCCTGACGCGTCGAGAGCGCGATCAGCTGCAGCGCCGTCGCCCAACCCGCCACGTCATCGCACAGACGCCCGCTCTCTTCCGATTCCAGCGGCGTTGTCAGGCGGCAATCAAAAAACTGTTTGGCTTCGTGGTGGGTAAACGCCAGCTGCTGGCTGCCTAACTCAATCAGCTGTTCGCGCACGCGCAGGTTGGCAATGCCGAGCTGCGGCAAATTACGTGACAGCAAAATCAGCGTCACATTTTCCGGCTGATTGCGGAGAAAGAAGCGCATCGCGTCGTGAATCGCGGGATTAGTGATGTGATGGTAATCATCGATGATCAGCCAAATCGGTTGCTGCCACGCCGCCAGCTCACTGAACAACTGGGCGAATAGCGCGTTCAGATTGATGTACTGCCGTTTCTGCGCCAGCGCTTCGCTCGAGGCGCAGCCGCCCTGCGTTGCCTGCTGCAGCGCTGCGATGAGGTAATCGACGAAGCGTTCAGGCTGATTGTCGCCCTCATCCAGTGAATACCAGCCCAGATTGGCTTTCCCCGCCGCCCATTGCGAGATCAGCGTGGTTTTGCCATATCCCGCCGGACTGGTCACCAATACCAAACGGTAATTGCCCGCCGCGCCAAGTTTTTGCATCAGGCGCTCGCGCGCAACCGTGTTCTCAAGGCGGACCGGTCGGCTAAGTTTGGAGGGTATTAACATCGGTAAACGCTTCTCCCTAAACGTGGCGCATCATTATTTTACGCTTCGTAATTAATAGTCACATACGTTCAGATATTCGTTTACCTAATGCAAGCTAACCCATTAAGCAGTCTTAACAAAAGCGACGGTTATCACATTCCTGTCACACTTTAAGATTTCCCTCAGCCTCTCCTCCCCGCTCATCCTCCCCGCTGAATTTGGTGCAGGAGGAGGAGCGCGTCATGGCTGACGCGCAGAATGAAGCACATTCACCTCCGCCCTGACAGGACTGATTATGAAATTTGATCGCACCCGTTTTAAACACGCGCTAACCCGACAATGGCAACGTTTTGGTCTGCACGATGCGCAAGAGATGACGCCAAACCAATGGTGGCAGGCGCTGAGTGGCGCACTGGCCGACATGCTGGCGGAGATGCCTGCGCCACCAGCGGCCACGCCGCAGCGTCACGTTAACTACATCTCGATGGAGTTTTTGATTGGCCGACTGACCGGCAACAATCTGCTCAACCTTGGCTGGTATGACGAGGTGAACGAGGCGCTGGCCGAGTGGAATATCACGCTGAGCGACGTGGAAGCGTGTGAAACCGATCCGGCGCTGGGCAACGGCGGTTTGGGCCGGCTCGCCGCCTGTTTTCTCGATTCGATGGCAACCGTGGGACAACCCGCCACCGGCTACGGACTCAATTATCAGTACGGCCTGTTCCGCCAGCACTTTGTTGATGGTGCGCAACAGGAGATGCCGGATGACTGGCAGCGCGACAGCTATCCGTGGTTTAACCATAACGCGGCGTTAACTGTGCCGGTGCATCTCGGCGGCAAAGTCAGCACCCATAATGGCGTTGCGCGCTGGGAGCCGGCGGTGCAAATTCTCGGCGAAGCCTGGGATCTGCCGGTGGTCGGTTATCAGAATGGCGTCACTCAGCCGCTGCGCTTGTGGCAGGCGAAACATGCGCAGCCGTTTAATCTGCAGCGCTTCAATAACGGGGATTTTCTGCGCGCCGAGCAGCCGGGCATTGAAGCTGAAAAACTCACTAAAGTGCTCTACCCCAACGACAATCACGACAACGGCAAAAAGCTGCGCCTGATGCAGCAGTATTTCCAGTGCGCTTGCTCGCTGGCGGATATTCTGCGCCGTCATCAGCGCGCCGGCCGTAGCATTGCCAGCTTGCCGGATCATGAAGTGATTCAGCTCAACGATACCCATCCCACGCTGGCGATCCCCGAGCTGATGCGCCTGCTGTTGGATGAACACGCGCTGAGCTGGGACGAGGCGTGGCATATTACCCAGCACACCTTTGCCTATACCAATCACACCTTGATGCCTGAAGCGCTGGAGTGCTGGGATGTGCGCATGGTGCGCGCCCTGCTGCCGCGCCACATGCTGATCGTTACCCAACTAAATGCTCAGTTGAAGAAGCAGGTGGAAGCGCGCTGGCCGGGCGACGAAGTGACCTGGGCGAAACTGGCGCTGGTTCACAATAACCAGCTGCGCATGGCCAATCTCTGCGTCACCAGCGGCTTTGCGGTGAACGGTGTGGCGGCGCTGCACTCGCAGTTGGTGGTGAAAGATCTGTTCCCGGAATATCACGCGCTGTGGCCGGAGAAATTCCATAACGTCACCAACGGCATCACACCGCGCCGCTGGATTAATCAGTGCAATCCGGCGCTGGCGGCGTTGATCAGCCAAACCCTCGATCAGCCGTGGCTCACCGATCTCGATCAGCTGAAAGCGTTAGAAACCTACGCCGATCACGCCGCATTCCAGGCGCAGTATCGCGCCATCAAGCAGCAGAACAAGGTTGCGCTGACGCATTGGATTGCAGAACGCACCGGCATCCAGGTGAATCCTGAGGCGATGTTTGATGTACAGATCAAGCGCCTGCACGAGTACAAGCGTCAGCATCTGGCGCTACTGCATATTATCGCGCTGTGGCAAACGCTGGTGAGCGATCCGCAGGCCAACCTGACGCCGCGCGTGGTGCTGTTTGGTGCCAAGGCCGCGCCGGGTTATGTGCTGGCCAAAAACATCATCTATGCGATTAACAAAGTGGCGGCCACCATCAACAACGATCCGCGCATTGGCGATCGCCTGAAAGTGGTGTTTGTGCCTGATTACAACGTTACGGTTGCCGAGCGGCTGATCCCGGCGGCGGATCTCTCCGAGCAGATTTCTACCGCCGGCAAAGAGGCATCCGGCACCGGCAACATGAAGCTGGCGCTGAACGGCGCCTTAACCATCGGCACGCTGGATGGCGCCAATGTGGAGATCGCTGAGCAGGTTGGGCGCGACAATATCTTTATCTTTGGTCATACCGTTGATCAGGTCAGCGCGTTGCAAGCAGAAGGTTACTCGCCTGACGCGTGGCGCAAAAAAGATGCGCAGCTGGATCGGGCATTGAAAGCGTTAGAAGACGGCACCTTTAGCGACGGCGACGTCACCGCGTTCGAGCCGCTGCTGCACAGCCTGAGCGCCAAAGGCGGCGATCCTTATTTGGTGCTGGCCGATTTTCGTCACTATCTCAACGCGCAGGCACAGGCAGAAACCTTGTGGGCCGATCAGCATGGCTGGACGCGCGCCGCGATTCTCAACACCGCGCGCTGCGGCATGTTCAGCGCCGATCGCGCCATCCGCGACTATCAGCAACGCATCTGGCAGGCCGCGCGATGAACAGCACCATGACGCCAACCGCCGAAATCGCCAGCGAATACATCGACGCGCACGGCCAGCTGCAATCGGTTTCTGCCGTTACCCGCCAGCGTTTGCTGGCGGCGATGCATCCCGCGCAACCGCACGCTTCGCCGCTGCCGCCGGTATTGATCGTGCAGGAAGAACACGCGGAGATTGTGCTGCCTGCGCCCGGCATAACAGGCGAATGGCAGCTGATCGCGGAACAGGGCGAACGCTGGCAAGGTCGCGCAATCGCCAACCGGCCGATCGCTTTGCCTGCGCTGCCTTTGGGTTATCACCAGCTCAGCTTTAACGCCCAACAGCAGGCATTTCACTGCCGGATTATTGTCGCGCCCGTGCGCTGTTACGAGCCGCCAGCCATCCAGCAAGGGCAATCGCTGTGGGGCGCCTGCATTCAGCTGTATACCTTGCGGTCGGCGTCCAACTGGGGAATCGGCGATTTCAGCGACTTAAAGCAGATGCTGGTTGAGGTCGCGCAGCGCGGCGGGGCCTGTATTGGCTTGAATCCGCTGCATGCGCTGTTCCCGGCAACGCCGGAGAGCGCTAGTCCGTATAGCCCTTCGTCGCGGCGCTGGCTCAACATGCTGTATATCGATGTCGCCGCCGTTGAGGATTTTACGCTGAGTGAAGAGGCCCAGCGTTGGTGGCAGGCGACCAGCACGCAGCAGGCGCTACAGGCGGCGCGGGACGCTGAGTGGGTCGATTATTCAGCGGTCACTGCGCTCAAACTGCAGGCGCTGCGTCTCGCCTGGCAGCAGTTCAGGCAGCGCGGTGCGGATGATGGCCTGGTTGTCGCCTTTGAATGTTTTATGCAGCAAGGCGGTGAAAGTCTGCTGCATCAGGGCGTGTTTGATGCGCTGCACGCCGCACAGATCGCCGAAGACCCTCAGCGTTACGACTGGACAACCTGGCCTGCGGCGTTGCAGTCGCCCGAGAGCGCAGCGGTGCGGGCATTCCGCATCGAACACACCTATGACGTGCGCTTTTATCTGTGGCTGCAATGGCTGGCCGCGCGCCAGTTCGCTGATTGCTGGGCGGTGTGCCAGCAGCAGGCGATGCCGATTGGCTTATACCGCGATTTGGCCGTGGGCGTGGCGCAGGGCGGCGCGGAAACCTGGAGCGATCGCGAGCTTTACTGCTTGCAGGCCAGCGTCGGCGCGCCGCCGGATATCCTCGGCCCGCTGGGCCAGAACTGGGGATTGCCGCCGATGGATCCGCAGATTATGCAGGCCCGCGCCTACCAGCCATGGATTGATCTGCTGCGCGCCAACATGCACGACTGCGGCGCGCTGCGCATCGATCACGTGATGGCGCTGCTGCGACTGTGGTGGATCCCGCAGGGCGAAAGCGCGGCTGAAGGCGCGTATGTGCATTATCCCATCGACGATCTGCTGGCGATTCTGGCGCTGGAGAGCCAGCGTCATCACTGCATGGTGATTGGTGAGGATTTGGGTACGGTGCCGGAGAAGATCATCGGCAAGCTTTACCAGGCGGGCGTTTACTCCTACAAAGTGCTCTATTTTGAGCAGACGTCCAAAGTGGCGTTTCGCGCCCCCGCCCGCTGGCCGCGTCAGGCGATGGCGGTCGCCACCACCCACGATATGCCGACACTGCGCGGCTGGTGGCAAAGCGACGATTTACGGCTGGGCAGCGAACTGGGGCTTTATCCTGATAAGCAAATTCTTACCGGGCTGAATAAGTCACGCTTAGCCGCGCGCCGCGCGCTGTTCAAGAGCCTGCAACGCAGTAATTGCTTGCCCGAACAGGCCGAACCGCAGGTGATGGATCGCGCGTTAAGTGCGGCGATGCAGCGTTATCTGGCCGACAGCAATAGCGCGCTGCTGGGCCTGCAACCCGAAGAGTGGCTGGATATGGCTTCCCCGGTGAATATTCCCGGCACCACCCGCCAATATCCCAACTGGCGCCGCAAACTCAGCGCTTCGCTGGAGGCGATGTTTGCTGACCCGCAGATCAATGCGTTGTTGGCGGATATCGATCAACGGAGGCGTAATGTTTAGTCGCTATTGGTTGCCTTGCATGGTTGCAGGCCGGGGTCACTTTCGGTCCGGCAGCCTTCGCGCCGCATGCGCGGTACCTTCACTTCACTCGTCTGCCTGACGGACCGGCGGAGACGGGACTTCCCTGTCCCGGCTCCGCCTTTCGCCCGCGTCCTGCGGGCTCTCCTGGCTTCCTCGCTTCGTTCAGCGCTGCGGATCGCCTGCCCGAAAGTGACCCCGGCCTGCCAATGAGCTCGAGTGCCTGCTGTTAAATGGGCACATTGCTAGCAGCACTGGCGTATCTGCTTCGGCATAAGGGCTATCCGCAGCGCTGAGGCTTTTACGTTGAGCCAGGAGACTCACGCATGGATGCGTGAGGAAGTTCGGGGCCGGCCAGGAAGGCCGATCCCCGAATGGTCCGTCGGCACGACGTGAAAGCTGAAGGCACCGCGCTAGCGGCGCGAGGACGGCCCGTGACGAAGCAGATACGCCAGTGCCCACTCCTGAAAAAAAGGTGCGCCGAAGCGCACCAGATGGGACAAATCAGCACTGCCGGGGCGGATTACCCCTTGCCTTTAACACTGCTGATAAACACCTGTCTGGCCGACGTGGAGCCTAAACGCTCGGCCTCGTCCAGCAGCTTCAACGCCTTATCGATATTGCCCTTCTCAACGGCTTCGCGGATGTTCTGATTAAAGTAACCTTCGGTATCCGTCATGATCGGTTTAGGTTTTGCATCCGAAATCGGGGCAGCACGATAAGTCGCCGGCGCAACCGGCTGCGTATTGCCCACCGTTACCGGCGCAGGACTCGATGATCCAAACAGCGGTCCAACCAAGATGGATGAACCTGAACTGGTTTTCACTTTCAGTTTCAAGGTGCCATCGCGGCTGTGCTGCGCAATCGGATCGGGAATATCCGGCACCGCATTGCCGGTACCGCGGGCGTAGGCTTTCGCCGGATCCAATAACGTGGTGGTTTCGGTCAAATCCTTCTCGGTGGTGAATACCAGCAGATAGATCTTTTGCTGACCCAGCGCAGGCGTCAGTTTCATCACGCCTTCCAGCCGATCCGCCGCCATCACGCCCGGCTGCTGATAGGTGAAAAAGCGCGCCGGGAACCAGGCCGCCGGACGCATGTTCTCATCCAGCACCAGCACATTCGGTGCGAACACCTGATTTTGTTTCACTTCACTGCTCAGCGTAATGGTGAGTTCACCGATATTGGCTGGCAAGCTGTAGGCCGCCACCGAACCCGTCACGCCCGCTGCATTCAGGTTGCTGTGGCTCTCGCTCAGCGTAGTGACCTGCGTGCGGGAGGTATCGACCGGCAGCCAGCTCAGCGTTTGCAGGCTGGCGGCGGGGAATGTGGGCGCGGCAGAGAGATCCTGTGGCACCAGATTGACATCCGCGAGCGCCGGTAAACTTTGGCCGGCCAGCAGCGCGGCGCTCAGGCAGAGCGCAAAAACCGTTTTTTTCATTCTCATTGTATAACCTCAAAAACTGTCAGGCGGCGGCGCGAACCAGGCAATGGCGCGCCGCGCCGAAAAGAGATTGTCTCAGTTAAGCCACATGCGGGTGCATTACCACCAAATCTCCATCTGCGCCCCGAATGTCACCTCATCGTCGTTGCCACGGCTGTTGGTCAGAATGCCGTTGCCGCTGCTGTCGTTAGAAGCAAAGGAGGTCAAATCACCTGAGCTGTCTTTGCTGTAGCCCCATTTCTCATCCCACTTGGCGTAGGTCGCGAACAGACGCAGCGCCGGACGCGACCAGATGCTATCGCCCGCCTGCCACTGTTGCGCCAGCGTCACTTTGTACTGGCCGTTGCGCTCGTTAACCTGCTGCGATTTCACGTTGTCGTAGCCCACTTCAAGCAGCGTGCTCATGATTGGCGTCCATTTGTACATGGGGCGCACGCCCACGGTGTACCACTCGGTACCACGGTTGTTATCGAGATCGGTGTTCTGGTACATGGCGACATACATCAGATCCCAGCGATCGGCGAGGCTAATTGCACCGTGATCGAGTACGCGATACATGCTGCCGCTGTTGTTGATGTTGGTGCCCTGCGGCAGCCCTTTACCCTGTGAAGTCAACGCATCGGTGGCGTACTGCAGCACGAATTTGTTGTAGCCCTTCAGCATGCTCTGCGTGTGTTCGGCGGTGAACATCCAGCCATCTTTGGAGGCGTTATCTTCGAGGCGATAACCGTCACGCGCGTTGGCGCGGCCATAATCGACGCCCAGCTCCAGCACGCCGTTCGGGTTGGTTTCAAGACCTGCGAGGCGCACATCAAACACGTCGTTGGCGGTGCTGGTGGCGTAATCACGAATCTGATCGCTGGAGAAGGTGTAAGAACCGCCCGCTTCGGAGGAGCGCGTGGCGGCGAAAGAGAGTTTGCCAAAGCCGAGATCGACATCTTCCAGACCGGCACCGGGACCGGAAATATCCCAGTAGTAGAAGTCGATCATATGCACGTCATGACGCTGGTAGAAACGCTTACCGGCCCAGATGGTGGAACCCGGCAGCGATTCGATCAGGTTTTTGCCCTTGACGTTGGCCTCGCGGAACGCGGGCGAGGTCGCTTCCCAGTCATTCTGCTGAGAAACTGAATAGGCGACGTTGGTATCGAAATAGAAGCTCTTATCGCCCTCTTTCCACACTTCCTGGCCCAGCTTCAGTTCAGCGTAGGTTTCACATTCGTTGCCCAGACGGTATTTACTTTGAGCGCCGGTGGCCTGAAAACATTGCTGTTCCCCGCCGCTGCCGGTCCAGCCGATGCCGGAACGGGCATAGCCGGTAAAATCGACTGCCATCGACGGGGCAGCGAGCGTGCCTGCCGCGATAGCAACCGCGATAGGGAGTTTGCGCAGAGTTAACATTTTCTATCTCCTGAGGTCATTGCTTTTATTGTTTTGCAGGGCTAAACACCGGGTTCCTGATGTAGCCGGCGACAGGCGCTGCCATCTTCACGGAAAAGATGGCAACGCTCTGGCGGCAGGCCGATGCCCATCAGGGCGCCCTCTTCTACCAGCACGACGTCCTCCTGGCGATAAACCAGGCTTTGACGAATGGCGGGAATCTGGATGTGAATTTGCGTTTCGTGTCCCAGCTGCTCCACCACCGTCACCTCGCCTTCGAGGGTGACGTCAGCGATATCGCTGGAGAGCAGATGTTCGGGACGAATGCCTAACGACATGTTGCTACCCACCTGCACACCGGCGCTGTCGACCGGCAGCCACACCAGCTGGGTATTGGGTAAACGCACCTGAACCTGATCGATGGCGGTGGCGGTGACTTTCACCGGTAAGAAATTCATGCGCGGTGAGCCGATAAAACCGGCAACAAAACGATTGGCGGGATAGTGATACAGCTCGAGCGGCTTGCCGACCTGGGCAACGTGGCCGCCATCCAGCACCACGATCTTATCGGCCAGCGTCATCGCTTCGGTCTGATCGTGGGTGACGTAAATCATGGTGCGCTTCAAACGCTTATGCAGGCGTGAGATCTCGATGCGCATCTGCACGCGCAGCGCCGCGTCAAGGTTGGAGAGCGGCTCATCAAGTAAAAACACGCGCGGTTCCGCCACCAGCGTACGGCCAATCGCCACGCGCTGACGCTGACCACCCGACAACGCTTTCGGACGGCGATCCAGCAGATGCGCCAGCTGCAGCACTTCCGCCACCTGATTGACCCGCTGCTGGATCTCCGCTTTGCGCGTGCCGGCCAGCTTCAGGCCGAACGACATGTTCTCAGCCACCGAAAGGTGGGGATACAACGCGTAGGACTGAAACACCATGCCGATGCCGCGCTCGGCGGGCGGCACCTCATTCATGCGTTTGTCGCCAATAAACAGATCGCCGCTGGTGATGGTTTCCAGTCCGGCAATCATGCGCAGCAGCGTCGATTTGCCGCAGCCTGAAGGTCCGACAAAAACCACGAACTCGCCTTCAGCGATCTCAAGGCTGATGTTTTTCGACACCTCGGTTTCGCCCCACACCTTGGAGACACTGCGCAACGTAACGCTCGACATGATGCTTTCCTCTCAGCTTGCTATTCCTTGTCCGCAAGTCGGCGGACAGACCCCGGCGACCACTATGGGCAAGGACATCAAGGCCGACATCCTCCACCGCACGGCGTCAGCGTGGGGGAGGAGACGGGAGGAGGAGATTGCGCAGACCCGTCTGATAAAATGCCGCAGGCAACCATTTTTGTGAGCTATGACGCAGAGCAGAGCGACGATTGTGTGCGCCAGCCCGTGATAAC
The DNA here is from genome assembly GCF_028048155.1 of Pantoea leporis. NCBI lineage: Bacteria > Pseudomonadati > Pseudomonadota > Gammaproteobacteria > Enterobacterales > Erwiniaceae > Pantoea > Pantoea leporis. The sequence goes on along the minus strand of NZ_JALMEU010000002.1, from coordinate 156,822 downwards.
CGGGTGGTTTTGCAACGCAGATCACATCAGGTGATAAGCAGGCGTAGAGCCGGGGAGGATGAGAAGCGGCGGCAGATACTCACAATGTGGCAGGTAAAACGATTTCCGTTTCCGCTAACAGGATGGAGTTATGACAATGAAAACCGGTGCACGCATTCTTGCCCTTTCCGCCCTGACGGCCGTGCTGTTTTCAGCTTCTGCCGTTGCAAAGATTGAAGAGGGAAAGCTGGTCATCTGGATCAACGGCGACAAGGGCTACAACGGCCTGGCTGAAGTGGGTAAAAAGTTTGAGCAGGAGACCGGCATTAAAGTGACGGTTGAGCATCCGGACAAAATGGAAGAGAAGTATCCGCAGGTGGCCGCCACCGGCGACGGCCCGGACATCATCTTCTGGGCGCACGATCGCTTTGGCGGCTATGCGCAGTCAGGCTTGTTAGCGGAGATCTCGCCGGACGCGCGCTTCCAGGAGAAAATCTTCCCCTTCACCTGGGACGCGGTGCGCTTCAACGGCAAGCTGATCGGTTATCCAATTTCGGTTGAGTCCTTGTCACTCATCTACAACAAAGATCTGCTGCCTGAGCCGCCAAAAAGCTGGGAAGAGATCGCCGCCATTGATAAGAAAATGCGCGCGCAGGGCAAGAGCGCCATGATGTTTAATCTGCAGGAGCCGTATTTCACCTGGCCGCTGCTGGCGGCGGGCGGCGCTTATGCCTTTAAGCTCAACGATGGCCGTTACGACGTTAAAGATACCGGCGTGGATAACGCGGGGGCCAAAGCCGGCATGAGCTTCCTGGTCGATCAGGTGAAGGCCAAAACGCTGAATGCCGATACCGATTACTCCATCGCCGAAGCCGCCTTCAATAAGGGGCAAACCGCCATGACCATCAACGGGCCGTGGGCGTGGAGCAACATCGACAAGAGCAAAATCAATTACGGCGTCACGCTGCTGCCTACGCTGCATGGCAAAAATTCCAAAACCTTCGTCGGGGTGCTGAGTGCCGGCATCAATGCCGCCAGCCCGAACAAAGAGCTGGCCAAAGAGTTCCTGGAAAATTACCTGCTGACCGACGCCGGTCTTGATGCGGTTAACAAAGACAAACCGCTCGGCGCGGTGGCGCTGAAATCGTTCCAGCAGACGCTGGAAAAAGATGAGCGCATTGCCGCCACCATGACCAACGCGCGCAACGGCGACATCATGCCGAACATTCCGCAGATGGCCGCCTTCTGGTACGCGATGCGCACCGCCACGCTGAATGCGCTGAGCGGACGTCAAAGCGTCGATGCGGCGCTGAAAGATGCGCAGGCACGACTCAACAAGTAATCCTCTCTACCAGAGCCGGCGCAATCCGGCTCGTTACTGGCTGTTAAGGAAAACCGCATCATGTCAGGAAAACCGAAAACAGCACGGTTCAGCGCCGTGCTGAAGGCTCTTTTTCTCGGTATCTGCTGTCTGCTGGTCGGCTATCTGCTCGTGCTGATGTATGCAAAAGGTGAATATCTGTTTGCGCTGGTAACGATGATTATCAGCGCCGTCGGCATCTGGATTTATGCCAACCGTCGCGCTTACGCCTGGCGCTATGTCTATCCCGGACTCGCCGGTATGGCGCTATTCGTACTGTTTCCGCTCGCCTGTACCGTGGCGATTGCCTTTACCAACTACAGCAGCACCAACCAGCTGACGCTGGAACGTGCGCAACAGGTGTTGCTAAGCCGTCAATATCAGGATGGTTCGGCGCTGAACTTCTCGCTTATCCCGGCGGGCGATCGCTGGCAGCTGGTGCTGACCGAAGCCGCCAACGGACAAACCTTCGTCTCGCCGGCGTTTGCTTTTGGCGGATCGCAAAAGCTGAAACTCACTAGCGCCCCGCCACCGCCGGGCGAACGTGCCACGCTGCGCATCGTCACCACCAATCGCCAGGCGCTGAACCAGATTCAGGCCGAACTGCCGGATGGTCGTATGGTGGTGATGAGCTCGCTGCGTCAGTTCTCCGGTACGCGGCCATTGTATGTGCTGCAAGCCAACGGCGATCTGAAAAATCAGCAAAGCGGCGCACTATATCAGGCCAATCGTGAAAGCGGTTTTTATCAGAACACGAGCGGCGAAGCGCTGAGTCCGGGCTTTACGGTGAATACCGGCTGGAAGAATTTCATTCGCGTGTTTACCGATGAAGGGATTCAAAAACCGTTTCTGGCGATTTTTGGCTGGACGCTGCTGTTTTCGTTTGTGACGGTAATTCTCACCGTGGCGGTCGGCATGGTGCTGGCTTGCTTAGTGCAGTGGGAAGCGCTGAAAGGCAAAGCGGTATATCGCGTGATGCTGATTTTGCCTTACGCCGTGCCTGCGTTTATCTCGATACTGATCTTCAAAGGCTTATTCAACCAGAGCTTCGGTGAAATCAACGTGATGCTGAAAGCCTTGTTTGGCTTTCAGCCCGCGTGGTTTAGCGATCCGACGCTGGCGCGCACCATGCTGGTCATCGTGAATACCTGGCTGGGTTATCCCTACATGATGATTCTCTGCATGGGGCTGCTGAAAGCGATTCCGGACGATCTCTACGAAGCCTCGGCGATGGACGGTGCCGGGCCGCTGCAGAACTTCTTCCTGATTACCCTGCCGCTGCTGTTGAAGCCGCTGATGCCGCTAATGATCGCCAGCTTTGCCTTTAACTTTAATAACTTCGTGCTGGTGCAGCTGCTGACCAACGGCGGACCGGATCGTATCGGCACTACCACGCCAGCGGGTTACACCGATTTGCTGGTCAATTACACCTGGCGCATTGCGTTTGAAGGTGGCGGCGGACAGGACTTTGGTCTGGCGGCGGCGATTGCCACGCTGATCTTCCTGCTGGTGGGCGCGCTGGCGGTGATCAATCTTAAAGCCGTGCGGATGAAATTCGATTAAGGAGACGTTATGGCTATGGTGCAACCCAAATCGCAAAAGCTGCGTCTGTTGATGACGCATCTGCTGCTGCTGATGTTTATTGCGGGAATCCTGTTTCCGCTGCTGATGGTGTTCGCTATCTCACTGCGCGCCGGTAACTTCGCCACCGGCTCGCTGATCCCGGAGCAGATTTCCTGGGAACACTGGCAGCTGGCGTTAGGTTTCAGCGTGGAGCACGCCGATGGCCGCGTGACGCCGCCGCCCTTCCCGGTGCTGCTGTGGTTGTGGAACTCGGTGAAAATCGCCGCCATCAGCGCGATTGGCATTGTGGCGCTTTCTACCACCTGCGCGTATGCCTTTGCGCGCATGCGTTTTGCCGGGCGCGCCACGCTGCTAAAAGGCATGCTGATTTTCCAGATGTTCCCGGCCGTGCTGTCGCTGGTGGCGCTCTTTGCGCTGTTTGATCGCCTGGGACAATATTTGCCGTTTATCGGCCTGAATACGCATGGGGGCGTGATCTTTGCCTATCTCGGCGGCATCGCCCTGCACGTCTGGACCATTAAAGGCTATTTCGAAACCATCGACGGTTCGCTGGAAGAAGCCGCCGCGCTGGATGGCGCCACGCCATGGCAGGCGTTCCGGCTGGTGCTGTTGCCGCTCTCGGTGCCGATTCTGGCGGTGGTGTTTATTTTGGCGTTCATCGCCGCCGTCACCGAAGTGCCGGTCGCGTCGCTGCTGCTGCGCGATGTGAATAGCTACACGCTGGCGGTCGGCATGCAGCAATATCTCAACCCGCAAAACTATCTGTGGGGCGACTTTGCCGCGGCGGCGGTGCTCTCTGCAATTCCGATTACGCTGGTGTTCCTGCTGGCCCAGCGCTGGCTGGTCAGCGGCCTGACGGCCGGCGGCGTGAAAGGCTAACCCGTTTGTTATCCTCCTTCCTCAATGTTCACTGCAGTTGAGGGTTTTGGCGGCCTTAGGGCCGCTTTTTTTATGGGTGTGGGGTTATTACAGATCCTTTTGTCACCCGATATAGACTGAATCAATGCGGTCGCGTCAAATTTGGTTAGGGTTTCCGAGTAGTAGGGGCCGCGATCATCTTCTCAAACAATAGGTGTAACGGGTTGAAAAATGAATGTTGCGCTCATGCGACGCTGTGTTTGGAATTTATCAAAAGCGTCAATCGGGCTGACATTTTCCAGATTGCTAAAGTTGAGCCGTTCAAATAAATAACGTTCAATACGTGAGGATAGGATGTATTCATCATTTAAGTGCCCGGTCTGTTTACTGATTCGCTGAGTAAAGCCGCTAATGATAACGGTATTAAATGGCAGCGCGCAAAAAGCCATACCAGCCAGCCGCAATACGATACCGTGCACATGCAAAGCATAACGTTCTCGCATCGCCTTTTGTGACAACTCTTTTTCAATAATCTCTGTTCCACGGGTATTCACCCGTACTGATGAAGTAGGCAGCATTTCATATTCTGGCAAATCTACTTCAATGAGAATTTCAGATGTGGAGGCATTCACCTGAAACGACACCAGCGTCTCGCGTGGCCAGTCTGCAGCTTGAATGACTTCGGACAGAAGTGATTCGAAATAGCTGTTATCGGTGGCGAATTGCGATTCAATATTTGCCAACTTGCTTGCAATCTTCTTTTCATGTTCAGCCGCATCGAATTTCCAGTTAGCGTATAGCTCCGCCCAGCGCTGACGCATCGCCTGATATCGCTTCAGAGAAAGTTCGTTTTCCTGTTCGCACTCTTTTACTTCTCGTTGCCATTGCTCAATATTACGTGTTTGCCGATCCTGGCGAGCAGAAGCTGATTCAAATATTCGTCCAATAAGACCACGACCTTGATTGTCATCAGGTTGTTCAGGTGCAATAAGAGGAACGGGCTTTTCGGGACGGACAGGTGCAGGCACATTGTAGGGCTGCAACATCAACTGCCGATAATGCGCTTCGAGCTCGGAGTAGGAATGCCCCGTACGAGGATCAGGTGTAAGGAGATAGATATTCACAATATCGTCTACAGCCTGATTAAGCGCTTCCACCTCTTGCTCAAGCTCTTGCCGTAAATAGGGATCCTCTTGTCGAGAAGCATTGCGTTTTCTGCTCGCTGCACTTGCTCGATCTAAACGAGTTCGATAGCTCAATCCCGTCCCTGGAAGTCCCAGATTGGCATAAGTACCGCGTTTGCCGAACGAAACGGATGCCCCTCGCGGCCCAACACTCATGCTCGCACCCGAGGAGCTCAGGTTCATCCTTACACCGGGAATAATGCTTATCGATTTTCGAAATCTAAACCCCATGTTATTAACCATTCCTTTTGATTATTGAGTAAGGGTAAAAAAATGCCATTTTTCCCGGCTTAAGATGGCGATAAGATAGCCATCAATGTTGTCTAGCCAACCGTAAATATATCGTTATTCGAGTGCGGCTGAATGAAATTATACAGAACTTTATTGCCCAAGCATTTTTGAATACAGGTCGTAATTTTCCTCATCAAAGCAGACCAAATTGACTTGCTCGATATTGGCGTTCTCACGCAAACACTGATCAATCACGGCTAGTGCGATTTCAGCCGCCAGCACTTTCGGAAATCTGTATATACCAGTGCTGATATTAGGAAACGAAACGGTTTGGATGCCATATTCTTCTACCAGTTTAAAACAGCTCAGATAAGCATTTTTTAACAGCGTTTCTTCGTCATGTCGTCCGTCATGCCAATGTGGTCCAACGGTGTGAATGACGTATTTTGCTGGCAAATCACCCGCCGTGGTGATCACTGCATCTCCGACTTTGCAGCCACCTTGTCGATTTCTGATTTTCTGACACTCAGCCAAAATCGCTGGCCCGCCCGCACGATGGATGGCGCCATCAACTCCGCCGCCGCCAAGCAAGGAGGTATTGGCGGCGTTCACAATGGCTTCCACTGGGACTTTGGTTATATCGTCTTTGAGCAATACTATTTTGTTCATGTATTTCTAATCCTCAGCGTCAGCAATCTTAGCCAGAAGCTAAGCAATCATCCTCTCATTCCATCCATCCTTAAACACGATGTTACCGTCCACGTATTTCCATGTAATCGTTTCAGATCGTAGCTCAATATTTTCCAGATGCGTGCTGGTCTGGCCGTTTGGCAGCAGAGCCGGTGAGATGCTGGAGATTTTGACGTTATCCAGGCGGATATTAAATACTCGACCTCAATACCCGCTTCGTTAATTCGGTACATCTTGATGGTCGCTGATTTCAGCGTTCTGGCCTGACACAATGCACGAAACAGCACCGGCGTTGTTCTATCGAACTCCTTTTGAACGGATATTGGTGCATGAATTCTTGTGGCCGTAAGCCTTCCCGTGTGCGGATCCACCGGGATGGTAATGTTGTGCATGACGGAGTTGAGCTCTATCGAACCGAGTCTGGTCGGCATCATGCACGAACCTACAAAAGGATAACCACTTTCATCGTCTAACCAGAGATGTGCTGGAACAGACATATTAATTCTTTTGAATTTAACGAAGTTTATTAATAAAAATTATTAGCGTAAGGAGATATACAAGGCCCACGCTCATCATTCCACTCTCTGGATAGAAATAAACTTTAAGCACACCAAACACGAGTGTACATAAAACCGGAACATAGATGCATAGCAACAATTTTAATTGTTCTACTAACCATCTCTTCAAATACCCCATCCTATTTCACTCCAATCTACTCGTATGCAAACCTGAAGAGCATTATGTTTCAGCACGCTAAATATTCTCTATTACACTCTTAAATTTAACGACATTTGTAGATAACATATGAAAGGGCGCAGAGATAAAATATTCCTACACCTAGCGTACTGCTTTCTGGAAAAAAGTAGATTTGTAGCAGCGCAAAAAGCATTGTTGATACTATCGGAACGTAAGTGCAGATCAGAAATTTCGATTCTGATATTAACCATTTTTTTAAAAACTCTCTCATTATTTCTCTACTAACTTCATCGATCCCTCAGCAACTTCGTGATCTGAAAGCCATTGGCTTTTTAGCGCATCAGCGCGCATGAATGAAGGTTCGATAAGGAAATACATTATTTAGAGCTCACGAATATATTATGCGTGATAAGGAGAGCCTGATAGTCCCTTTATTGTTCTTACTGGCCTGACCGGAAACTGCATCAATAACGCCAGAAACTGTGTTGTCGAATTTTTCTGCCAGAATCCTATGCGCCTGAAGCTGTTTTATGACCGCATCACTGTGGTACATATATATCCCTATTTTGATTCCATTAACCTTGCAATCTATAGGGCAATGATACTATACCGTGAAGCTAAATCTCAGTCTTCAACGTTTTAGGAAATCTATGTACCCCTGTGCTGATATAGGGAAACAAAACGATTCAGTGTCTTATTCGCCTACCCGTTAAAAACGGCTCAGGAGGTATTTGTCGCGTTAAAAAATACGTCTGCTGGGACTTTGGTTATATCGTCTTTAAGCATTACTATTTTGTTCATGTATTTGTAATCCTCAGCATCAGCAATCTTAGCCAGAAGCTAAGCAATCATCCTCTCATTCCATCCATCCTTAAACACAATATTTCCGTCCACGTATTTCCATGTGATCGTTTCATATCGCAGCTCAATATTTTCCAGATGCGTGCTGGTCTGGCCGTTTGGCAGCAGAGCCGGTGAAATGCTGGAGATTTTGACGTTATCCAGGTGGATATTAAAATACTCAACCTCAATACCCGCTTCGTTAATTCGGTACATCTTGATGGTTGCAGATTTCAGCGTTCTGGCCTGACACAATGCACGAAACAGCACCGGCGTTGTTCTATCAAACTCTTTTTGAACGGATATCGGTGCATGAATGCGTGTGGCTGTCAGCTTTCCGGTGTGCGGGTCCACCGGGATGGTAATATTATGCATGACCGAATTGAGCTCTATCGAACCGAGTCTGGTCGGCATCATGCACGAACCCACAATTGGCGAACCGCTTTCATCTTCTAACCAGAGATGTGCTGGAGTTGACATATTTAATCCTTTAAAGTTTTCGACATTTATAAACAACAAAAATATACGCACACAGGTAAACGATCCCCACGCTCAGCATGCCGCTGTCGGGGTATAGGTAAAATTTGAACATACCGTACAGCACGGTAATAATAACCGGCACGTAGATACGCAGCAGCATTTTGGATTGGGACCTCAGCCATTGCTTTAGGAAACGTTTCATGCCCTTCCCATTAGTTTCGCGAGCACCTGAGCGAGTTCATATTCGGAAAGCCTTTTATTCGTGAGCGCACCTGCCCGGATAAATTCATCCTCAATGAGAAAATACATCATTTCAAGCCTGCGTATGTATAGCGCCTGATAATAAGCCGGATGCATGACCTGCAACCTTTTGGCGCTTTCTGCCGCATTCTGGACGATACCGTATATTGTCAGCACCCCCACCGCGTCGCCAAAATAACCACCAATACTTTTGGCAACCGGAAACCTGATATTCATTGCCACAATCACTGCCATTGTCGCCCCGACCGCAAAGGCGTTTGATGTCAGCGTGCTTGCCGCAATGTGAATATTCAACCGCATCAGCTGGCTTTTAATTACCGCAATCTGCCGCATAGAACGGTTCTCAAGCTGATATTCAATGTAGGTTTTTAGAAGTTCGAAAACAATGCGCCGGTCCTTTACTAACTGCACCATTCCCATCATGAAACGCTTATCTTCGATGGCCTGTTTTTTACAGACATCATAATATTCATCAGTAAAACACGATGCATAAAATGAAAGCCGGGTCGCCCCTTTATTGATCTTACTGACCTGATCGGAAACTGCATCAATAACGCCGGAAACGGCATTGTCGAGCTTTTCTGCCAGAATCCTTTGCGCCTGAAGCTGCCGTATCACCGCATCACTGTGGTACATATATATCCCTATTGTTAATCCTGTTAACCATGCAAACCATAGGGGAATAATAAAATTCAGTGAAGCGAAAATTTAGCCAGTTGTGATCCCTATTCATAAAAAAAAACCGCACTTACCAGTGCGGTTTACTCGTTTAACTAAAGAATTTTCTGAGAAAGACCCGTAAACGCAATATCCATTATTTATCACACAACGATCCCATTATTTCCCCATTACGGCGGCGATAACCAAACAATCTAACTCAACTTCACCAGCCCAATTGTTTTCTCAATTACCATTAAAATCAGCACCGCGAAGATAATAAAGATCACCGAAATCGCATTCACCGTAGGATCGAAAGTCTGATCGACGTAATTAAACACCCGAACCGGCACGGTGATGGTGTCTGGCGCGCTGAGAAACAGGCTCACGGAGACTTCACCAAACGAGGTCACCGCCGCAAATACCGCTCCGGCCAGAATGCCGGGCTTAATGAGCGGCAGCGTGACGTGGCGAAACGTATACCAGCGCCCCCCGCCCAAACTCATCGATACCGCTTCGAGCCGCTTATCCATCGCCGCCAGACTCACGCTAACGGTGCGCACCACATACGGTAGCGCCACCACCACATGGCCAATCACCAGCCCGCTGATCATCCCGGCGATACCCGCAGCCGTCAGCACATAAAGCAGCGCAATGCCCAGCACCACTTGCGGAATCATCAACGGCGACAGAATAAACGCCTGTAATGCCTCGCGATAGCGGAACTCCAGCCGCGCCAGCGACCAGGCGGCAAACGTACCCAGCACCACGGTGATTGGCGTGACGATCACCAGCAGCAAGGCGCTGATCCACAGCGACGCGATCCAGCCGTCATCCTGTAAAAGCGCGCTAAACCAGCGCAGCGAGAATCCCTGCGGCGGAAACTGCGGATAGGGTTCCGGGCTAAACGCCGAGAGCACAATCACCAGCACCGGCAGCGCTAAAAAGGCGTAAATCACGATGCCCGCCAGCGTCACGCCGAACTGCGTCAGCCGCTGCGCCAGGCTTTGCGTCTTATCCATGATTTTTCTTCTCCCAGCGTTTCAGGAACGCGCCCGCAATCCCGGCGACAATCAAGGTCATCACCAGCAAGGTCAACGACAGCGCCGCCGCCAGCGGCAGGTTAGCGATCTGCATCGCCTGCTGATAAATGGCAATCGGCAGCAGCGGCTGTAAGCGCCCACCAATCAGCAACGGCGTGATGTAGCTGCCCGCCGCGAGGGAAAAGACGATGATGAAACCGGTCAGCATGCCGGGCAGCGTCAAAGGCAGCACCACGCGGCGGAAGGTCATCGCGGGCGTAGCACCCAGACTCATCGCCGCCAGCCGCAGCGAGGGCGCGATTTCATTCAGCGAGGTAATCAGCGGCAGCACGGCAAACGGCAGCATCACCTGCACATAAGCGATGATCACCGCATTCATGTTCCACAACAGGCTCAGCGGCTGTGGAATCAGGCCGGTGAACAACAGGAAGCCGTTGATCAAACCGTTCTGCGCCAGCAGCACAATCCACGCGAAGGTGCGGATCACCACGCTGGTGAGCAGCGGAGAAATCAGGATCACATACAGCAGCGTGCGCCAGCCGCGCCGCTGCGTCGTTACCAGCAACCACGCCGCTGGCCACGCCAGCAGCACGGTAATCGCGGCGGTGAGCAACGACACCCACAGCGTGGTCCAGAGCGCGTGCAGATATTGCGGATCGGCAAACACCGTCACATATTGCGTCAGGCTGTAACCGGGCAGCGGATTGAGCAGGCTATCAACGTTGGTTAGGCTTTGGTCGAACAGCAGCAGCAGCGGCACCAGCAAAAACAGCAGCAGAAAAAGTAGCGATGGCGTCAGCAGCAGCCAGGGAAACAGATTACGCGTAGCGATCTTCATCAGGCGCGCTCCTGCGCGGGCAGCACGATGACATCCGCCGCTTGCCAGTGCAGATAGCAGCGATCGCCCGGCGCGGGCAGCTGTGAAAAGTGCGCTTCTGCTGGCTGCACGCGGATCTCGCCGCCGCCCGGCAGCTGGCACACCAGCCGCAAGGTCGCACCGGCAAAACTCACTTCTTTCACGCTGGCGACGCTGCCGTTGCTGGTAAATTGCTGCGGCTCAGTGGAGAACTGCACGCGCTCAGGGCGCACAATCAGCATCGATGAGGCGCTTGCCGGTTGCACGGCGCTGAGTTGCAGCGCGGCTCCGGCGGCAACAAAGTGATCGCGCGCCTGGTAAAGTCCGTTGTGCCCAGAGGCATGGAACAGATTGGCCTGTCCGACAAACTCCGCGACAAAGCGATTCGCCGGTTGGCGATAGAGCGCGGCGGGTGCGCCAATCTGCTGCAGCTCGCCCTGGCCGAGAATGCCAATGCGATCCGACAGCGTCAGCGCCTCTTCCTGATCGTGCGTCACCAGCACCGTGGTGATGCCGACGCGCTGCTGCAACGCGCGCAGTTCGTCCTGCATCTCCTTGCGCAGGCGCGCATCAAGGTTCGACAGCGGTTCATCCAGCAGCAGCACCTGCGGTTCAATCGCCAGCGCGCGCGCAATCGCTACGCGCTGCTGCTGTCCGCCGGAAAGCTGATGCGGCATGCGCTGCGCCAGCCCTTCCAGTCGCACCTGCTTTAGCGCTTCGGTGACACGACGCTGCTGTTCGCTGCGCGATACTTTGCGCACCTTCAGCCCGAACGCGACGTTATCGCCCACGCTCAGATGCGGAAACAGCGCGTAGTTCTGGAACACCATGCCGATGTGGCGCTGATACGGCGGCAGCGCGGTGACATCCTTGCCACCAATCAACACGCGCCCGTTATTCGGCGACAAAAATCCGGCGATGATATTCAGCAGCGTGGTTTTGCCGCAGCCGCTCGGCCCGAGCAGGGAGAAAAACTCACCCTGCTCGATGGTGATGCTGACATCATTCAGCGCGCGGTGGTGATCAAACTGCCGCGCTACGCCGTCAATGACGACTGAACTCATTTCGCACCACCCAGCGCCTGGCTCCAGCGACGCGTCCAGTCCGCCAGCTGCGGCGTGGCGGTGCTGTAATCAATCCAAATCAGTTTGCTGTAGGCCTCTTCGCCCACTTTCACCTGCTTCTTCAGGTTGTCACTGTACTGCACGTCTTTGTTGGTCATGCCATACAGTGATTTATCCGAGAAGGCTTTCTGCACGTCAGGCGCAGACATGGCGTTAAGCACTTTGTAGGCGTTGACGAGGTTCGGCGCGCCCTTTGGAATCACCCAGTTCGCGGCACCGACAACCGGACCATCGGATGGATAGACGAAATCGACTTTCATGCCCTGCTGCTTGAGCGCAAACACACGGCCATCCCAGTACGGCACCACCCACGCATCGCCACGCTCCAGCAGGGTTTGAATCGCGCCCGGACTGTCCGGGAACGCCACCGCGTTGCCGCTCAGTTCCGTCAGTTTGGTGAAGGCTTTGTCCACGGCGGCAGGCTGATTAAGTTCGCCGCCCAACGCGTGCACTAAGCCCGCGAAGAACTGCAAACCTGCGGCGTAGGTTGGCGATGAAATCGCTACGTGGCCTTTGTATTCCGGATTCCACAAGTCGAGCCAGCTTTTCGGCGGGGTTTTCACCAGATCGCTGCGATAAGCGAGGCCAAGCTGGCCGAGGCTGAAGGCGGCGGCGTAGGTTTGATTGTCATACACAAAGCGCGACTGCACGCTCTTGTACAGATTATTCAGGTTGGGAATATCTTTGGCATCCAGTGGCTGCAGCAAGCCTGCCGCCTGCGCGCGCTGCACGGTATCGGGCTGGAACACCACCACGTCATACGGCGAACGACGGCCTTTGGCGGCACGCAGCTTGGCAAACCATTCGGCATCCGCGCCCGGCACCACGGTCAGCTTCAGGTGATTATCTTTGGCAAACTGCTCCAGACCGGACGCGCGGATATTTTTCTCCCAGTCACCGCCGTAAACGCCAACGATCACCGAGTCTGTGGTTTCAGCCGCGCTCGCCGCACAGCTGATCAACATGCCCACCAGCGCGGTGAGCAGGATTTTTTTGTTATTAAACTGGCGCATGGCCATCTCCTGGTATTGAGGTAATTGACGCTGAAAGTTCACTCTCCAGCGCGCGCAGCGCAGCGGCAAACGCCTGGCGCGCCGTCGCGATAGCTGGAGAAGTTGAACGGGGAAAATCTGCCGGTAACTGCGCTAACGCGGCGGCAAACACCGCAGAGCGATGGCGCTGGCGTTCGGCCGGACTGAGTGGATAAAGCAGCTGATTGAGCCGCGTCAGCAGATCGCCATCAAACAGCGTTTGCCAGTTCTCGCGCGCCGCGCCGAAAGAAGATGACGCTGCACGCGGTTGGTTGCGCAAGGCGGCGGTGGCCGCGGCATCAATGCCGTGATCGGTAAACACCACGCCATAGTGCTGCGCCGCGTCGGCGTGGCTCAGCAAATGGTTATCGACATCGTTTTGCACCGCCAGCGCATCGCGCTTGAAGGGATCGCCCCAACCGCCGCCGCCGGGCGTTTGCAGCAGCACTTCGTCACCGGCGTTGACGCTCAGCAGATCGATCTTGCCGAGTGGCTGGCCGCCCGCGACATCAGGATTAAGCGTCAGCGTGGTCGATTGCCCCGGCTGACCGCCCTGCACGCCTCACGGCTGGAACAGCATGCGCTCCATGCCGCGCGCCAGCAGCGTGCTGTCATCTTGCAGAATGCGCACGCGGATCTGCTGGCCCATGCCGCCGCGCCATTGTCCTGCGCCGGCAGAACCCGGGCGCAGCGCGTACTGGCGGATTTCGATATGGGTTTCCGCTTCCACCATCTCCACCGGATTGTTCGCCAGATTGGAGATGCTGTTGTCGCGGCCGTCGATGCCGTCATGCCCCCAACGCGCCCCGCCCCCGCCGACCAGCGGTTCGATCACCTGCACATTTTGCTCGCGGCCATTGCGCGCCACTTCGGCGATCACCAGCGGAATGATGGTGCCACCGCTGGCGGCGGGCATTACGTCCGGCAACGGCTGCCCCAGCAAACCGTTCAGCAGATCATTCACGCGCACCGCCGCCGCATGGCGTACGCCAACTGCCGCCGGATAGTGCGGATTGACCAGCGATCCGGCGGGCGCAAACAGCGTCACCGGCGCGAGTAATCCGGCATTCAGCGGCACGCCTTTGTCCAGCGTACACACCAGCGCCAAAATGCGCAGCGTCAGCCAAGCATGTGGATCGCCGTGGCTGGGAATGTTGATCGCCGCCGCCACCTGCGCATCGCTGCCGGTGAAATCGAGATGCACCTTGCCATCGTTAAAGGTGGCGGTGATGGCGAGCCGCACCGGCAAGCCGCTGCCTGCGGCGTCATCGAGGTAATCTTCAAACTTATACACGCCGTCGGGAATGCGGCGCAGCACCTGGCGCGCGCGAATGGCCGAGTAAGCCTGCAAATCCTGCTGCGCCTGCACCACGTCCGTAACGCCATGCTGCGCCACGATGCGATTCAGGCGATCGCGACCGGCATTGAGCGCGGCCAGCATCGCCTGAATATCGCCAGCAATCGCATCCGGCGTGCGGCTGTTGGCGGTGAGAATGTTCATCACATCACGATTGAGCTCACCGGCGCGCACCAGCTTAACCGGCGGAATTTGCAAGCCTTCCTGATAAATGTCGCTGTTGGTCGGTGAGATGCTGCTCGGCACGCGTCCGCCAACGTCGGAGGCGTGTAAAAAAGCCCAGCCCCACGCCACCAGTTCGCCTTCGATGAACCACGGCGCCAGCACCTGCAAATCTGGCAGATGCGTCGCCAGCCCGCGCGAGCGCCAGGGATCGTTGGTCAGAATCACATCGCCGGGCGCGACCTCGCCGACCGCCTGAATCGCGGTTAGCGCGTTCAGCCCGACAAAACCGGAAACGCCAATACCTTTCGGATAGGCAAAGAAGCGGCCTTGCAGATCGGCCACCGCGCAGCAAAAATCGGCAGTTTCCTTGACGTACAGCGTGCGTCCGGTGCGCTGCAGGATGTGGCACATCTCTTCGGTGAGCGCGGTGAGTTTTTGGTTGAGGATTTCGAGAGTGATGGCATCCAGTTTCATGCTGCGTCTCCCGTTACGCGCGCGATCAGCAGATTGCCGCTGCTATCGGTGCACGCCGACCAGCCAGGCAAGATCAGCGTGGTGGTATCGTCTTGTTCGATCACCGCCGGGCCGAGAATGTGGCTCTGCTTGCCGATGTTCACACGTTGCCAGATGCGCGCATTCACCCAGCCGCCGTGCAGATAAAGTGGGCGCGCATGTGGCTCATCAATCTCATTCTCAGAGTTAAAAGGTTTGTCGGTAGGGCGCGGCAGCGCGGCGTTTAGCGACAGGCGCAGCGTGGTAAGTTCAATGGCCGCGTCAGGCGTGTTGAAGCCATAACGCTGTTGATGCAGCTGCTGAAAACGTTCCAGCAGTTGCTGATGCGTGATGCTTGCCGGGCTGCCGAGAGTGACGCTGAGTTCGTAGGCCTGTCCGGCATAGCGCATATCCGCTTCCACCCGATAATGGGCGCGCTCGCTGAGGCGGCTGGCCTGTTCGGCAAACCACTTTTGCGCCAGCTGATGCAGCTCCACAACGGTGGCGGCGATCTTGCCGTAGCTCTCCGCTGTAACGTTGATGCGCAGGCTGCGCACAAAGTCGCGGCGGATATCAGCGCTGATCGCGCCCTCGGCGCAGAACGTGCCGGGACGCAGCGGCACCAGAATGCGGTTGATGCCCGCCTCTTCGGCAAAGAAGTTGGCGTGGGTCGGGCCCGCGCCGCCAAAGGGAATCAGCGTCAAGCCATCGGCGGTCAATCCGCGCTGCGCCAGCGCTTTGTTCAGTTCGGTCGCCATCTGCGCGGTGGCTACTGCGATAGCGCCGCTTGCCACCTGTTCGGCCGCCAAACCTAACGTTTCGCCCAATTCGCTGAGTGCGCGAAGTGCGGCGGCGTGATCCAGCGTGATGGTGCCCGCCAACGCCGCGTCGGCGGATAAGATGCCGCTCACCAGATAGCAGTCGGTGAGCGTGGGTTGCGTGCCGCCGCGCTGATAGGCAACCGGACCCGGATCCGCCCCCGCACTTTCTGGGCCAACCTTGAGAATGCCGAAATCATCGACATGCACGATGGAGCCGCCGCCGGCACCAATCGCCGATACGCCCACCACCGGCAAAATCAGCGGCAGGCCGCCAATCTCGGTGCGGTTAACGCGTTCGATTTCGCCCTGCTCCGACAGCGAGATATCGCTGCTGGTGCCGCCCATATCGAAGGAGACAAAACCTGTACCGGACGCCAGATGCGCCGCAGCAATCACGCCGGATGCCGGTCCGGAGAGTAGCGTGTCCACCGGGCGCTGATGTGCGGCGTCCAGCGGCAGCACGCCGCCGTTGGACGCGGTGATCAATAAGGGAACGTCAATCGCCTGCTGCGCCAGTAAATCGCTCAGGCGGTTAAAGTAGCGCTGCATCAGCGGCTGAATATAGGCGTTCAGCCCGGCCACCAATGTGCGTTCATACTCACGAATCTCCGGCCACAGCTGCGCCGAAGAGAGCACCGGCACCGTGCCTAACTTTGCAGCCAGCGCGCTTGCCAGTTCCGCTTCACGCGTGGGATTGGCATAACCATTGATGGTCACCAGTGCCACCGCGCTCACCTTGAGTTGCAGAACCTCGGATACCACCGTCGCCAGTTCGGCCTCAGTTGGCCACTGCGTCACTTCACCGGCGGGACTAAAACGCGCCGGGATCTCCAGCACGCGCTGACGCGGTAAAAAAGGCGGCTCGCGGTCGGCATGAAAATCAAAGGAGGACGGCATACGCGCACGCGCGATCTCCAGCACATCGCGGAAACCGGCGCTGATCACTAGCGCGATATCCGCGCCGCGCCGCTGGATAATGGCGTTGAGGCCCAGCGTAGTGCCGTGCAACACCAGCGATAGCGCGCTGGCGGGCAAACCGCTTTTCAGCAGCACGGCGCGCAGCCCGTCACTTACCGCCAGAGCGGGATCGGCGGGCGTGCTGGGCTGTTTATGGAAAAAGCGTTGCTGGCGTTGCGGATCAAATAAAACAAAATCGGTAAAGGTTCCTCCGACATCCACGCCGACTGTCGCTCCGGCTGCGGGGCTGTTATCCACCTTAATTCTCCTGCATTACTGGTGACTTAGCGTCGTAGGGCGTTAATCTCCGTTGCTTTGCCATGCAATACGAGCAACAAAAATAGCTAAGCTTTGCAGGAATGCGCATGAAGTGGCGCTTAGCTGCGTGGTAGCAATGGTTCGCGCAAATGCGTCTAAGCCGACGCGGTGGAATGTTTTATGTTGTGCATAAATTGAAGGAGAAGCCTTATGTCCGCGTCGTTATCACCTCAGGAAAGCGCGCTGTTGCCACAGATCCAGCAATGGATTGCGGAGCACCGCGCCGCATTAACCAATGATTTGGCCGAATGGATTGCTATTCCCAGCATCAGTCGCGCCGACCGCGCAGCGCGAGGCGCGCCGTTTGGCCCCGAGTGCGCGCAAATCTTGCAGCAGGTGTTAGATCAGGCCGAGCAGGCCGGTTTCAAAACCGAGCAGCATCAGGGCTACGCCGGTTCGGTGATTTATGGCGAGCACGCGCGCGACATCGGGCTGATTAACCACCTGGATGTGGTGCCAGCGGGCGACAACTGGACCTTTCCGCCCTTTGCGCTAACGCAGCACGGCGATTTTGTGATTGGTCGCGGCGTGGCGGATAACAAAGGGCCCGGTGTGCTCAATTTCTATCTGTTGAAGCTGATGCGCGATCTGAATATTCCGCTGCATCATAATCTGCGCATCGTTTATGGTCTGGCGGAAGAGACCAACATGGCTGATATGGCGTGGTTCGCGGAGAACGGTCCAGTGCCAGATTATTCGATTGTCACCGATGGCATGTTCCCGGTGAACAATGCGCAGAAAGGGCAACTCAGTTTTACCCTGAATGTCGCCGAGTCGGGCGTGCTGGCGGATATTGTTGCCGGATCGGCCAGCAATAGCGTGCCGGATTTCGCCAGCGTGCGAATTGCGCAGGCCGATCAGCATGCGGTTAGTGAAAAGCTGGCGCTGCTGCAGGGCATTGCCGCGACCTACGTATCGATCAAGCCGGAAAACGATGGCGCTTTCACCCTGGAAGCGCGCGGCAACGGCGGGCATGCCGCCTTCCCCGACGGCACGCTGAATGCCACGCAGGTGCTGCTCGCGGCGCTGATTGAGCTGGAGCTGCTGGGCGACCACGAACGTCAGTTGGCGGAAACGCTGGTACAGCTGTTTGCGTCGCCGTATGGCGAGAGCGCTGGATTGGGGCTGGAAGATGCGGAGTCCGGCAAACTGACGCTGAACGCGGGCGTGTGGTACAGCCATCGCGCCGACACGCTGAGCATTGACTGCGATATCCGTTATCCGGTTTCGTGGCGCGGCGAGCAGATCGTCGAGATGCTGCAGCAGCAGTTAGCCGCTACTACCATTACGCTCGATCCCGGCTGGCGCGACGTGGCTCCGTTCTTCCTGCCGGCCTCACATCCGGTGATTTCGCTGCTGCAGCAAGTGTGGATTGACACCACCGGCAATGACGATCGCCCTTACGCGATGGGCGGCGTTACCCATTCGAAGAAGCTGCCAAACGCCATCACCTTTGGGCCCGGTTACCGGAAAACCGCAGCAAACACGCCCGATTTTTTACCCGAAGGCCATGGATTGCCGCACGGTGCCGACGAGACAATCCATCTGCCATCGCTGCTGGAGGCGTTGCCGAAATATGTGATCGCGTTGATCAGGTTGGATAGCTATTTGCTTGCCCAGGATTAAACCGATCGCCGCGAATGGCGACCGTAGGGATCAATTCATCACTAATCCGCCATCGACGTACAACGTTTGTCCGGTGACAAATTCACTCCAGTCGGAGGCGAGAAACAGCACCGGGCCGGTAACATCTTCCGGTCGCGCGATGCGCCGCAGCGGGGTTTGCGCCGTGAGAGAATCGCGCACCGCTTCGCGCGTTGCCTGGCTGGCATCGGTGGGATACACCAGGCCGGGCGCCACGCAGTTTACGCGGATCCCCAGCGGGCCCAGCTCCATCGCCAGCGTGCGGCTAAAGCCGGTCAATGCCGCTTTCGCGGTGATGTAATCGTGGTAAGGCACTGAAGGACGCGCCACCAGATCGCTGGTGAGATTAACGATACTGCCGCGCACGCGCGTGCGCATTAAGGGCAGCGCCGCCTGGCAGACGTTATAGGCGGCTTTTACCGCGCCATCGAACTGCGACTGATAGCCCGACCACGACGTTTCCCAGAAACGTGAACGATTTTCAGTGTCAAAAACGTAAGGTGCGAAAGCGTTGTTGATCACCGCATCGAGGCGACCGGTGGCGTTGACGATCTGCTCCATCATCGCGTTGACCTGATGCTCACAGGTGACATCTGCGGCAATAGCTAGCGCATCGCCGCCCAATGCGCGGCACTCCTCAACCACGCCCGCAGCAGCAGCTTCATTGCGCAGATAGTTCACCACCACAAACGCGCCCTCAGCGGCGAAGGCTTTAGCGATCGCCGCACCAATGCCGCGGCTTGCGCCGGTTACCAGAACTGTTTGGTTGGAGAATTTCATTTTGGCTCCATGTTGATATGGTCACGCAAAATCTGTAGCGGCGCGATTTATCGCGCACAGCTGATTGATGCGCTATAAATTAGCCGCTACGGTATGTGCGATTTGTTATCGCGTCACTCCGCATACGGTGCGTAACGCTCGGCGGTCGCTTCTGCGCCCTGCTCGATCTCCGTGATGGTCACCAGATCGAGCAAACTAAAGCGTCCATCGTGATGCCAGCCCGCTTCCGGCGAGGTCATATTGCCGAACGCCGCGATGCGCGTAACGCCTACTTGCCCGAGCAGAGCCGAAATGCCGAACAACGCCTGCGGCGCGGCCGCCACGCCTGCGGTTTGCAGAAAATGCCGCTGCTGCGCCACTAAATCGACCACCTCCTCCAGCGCATCCACGCACACCACTTTCAACGTACGGCCCAATGCCGCCGGCGATAAAGGCTCCGCATGATCAACGCTCACCACCGCCCAATTGTCTGCCGCCTCGCCGTAAAGCCTACGATCGCCGCCCAGCGCCCGAATCTCCTCGCCATTACGCCACGCCGCAATGCTGTTGATCTCTTCGCTCGCCAGCGGACGGCGCGGATGCTTGTGCGCCAGCGCGGCAAGTTCATGGGCGATATAGCTGGCGAACTCATCCGGCGACACCTTGCCGCCGCGCTCGACAAACAACATCTGCGGCGAGTAGCAACCGGCCTGGTCGTAACGCATCACGTCATACGCCACGCGGCGCGCCAGCTCCGCGCCCTGACGTGCATTCAGCGCCGAACGCGCCACCATTCCGAAGCTGATTTTATGGCCGTGCGGCAGAAAGCGCGTGGTAACCGGCAAACGCTGTTGGATCGCCGCCAGCGTTGAATTTCCGCCATAAGCCACCAGCGCATCGGGCTGACGCAGCCACGTTAGTTCGGTTTGCGCATCGCCGCCTTTCCACCACACCACCGCGATACATTCGCCCAATTTCGGATCGACCTCCGCCAGCAACTGCGCGAACCAGCTTGCCATCAGCGGCTCATTGCCCGGCAGTTTACCGATGGTGCCCGCCTTAACCAGCAGACCGCAAATCAAACTCCACAGCGGCAAGCCCGGCACGTTGCCCGCCCAGATATGCATTAACAATTGCGGGCCAAATGCGCGCGCAAAGCCGCCTTTGGGGCGCGGCTGGAAATCGTCGAGCATCTGCGCATCGGCGAAATCCTCCGCCAGAAAGCGCTTCAGCTGCGGCTGACGAAAGGTTTTCAGATAGCCGGTAAGGCCAAGCCGCACCATCTCGGCATCGTAACCGGTGACGATGGGCAGCAGCTTTTCGGCCTTGATGCGCAGTGGATGATGACGATCGAGCAGTCGCGCCACCGCTGCATCAATGATGCCCATGATCTGCGCCACGCTCAGCTGCTGGAGATAAGCGCGGGCGTTGGTGCGGATGCGCGCTGCGAGCGCCTTTATCTGCGCGTCATCAAGTTGCGGAACGCAAACCTCGAGGCTTTCGCCACGATGATTGAAACTCAGCGTGTGCCAATGCACTTCGTCAGCGGAGAGGCCCGGCAGATGTCCGGCAATTTCTTTCACGACTGTGCCTGCGCGCTGGCGAGAAACGCTTCCATGGTCAGCGAACAGCCTTTGGCATCAGCGCCAGTCGCGCGTCCCAGCAGATGGAAACCGCCGGGCACCCTCACGCCCGCATCTTCCGTTAGCAAGGCGGACACCGAGTTGAAATGCGCCAGATCGTGATGCACCAGCACGCCAACTTCGCCGTCCGGCACATCATCACCGGTAAGCGGATTGACCACGCGCGTGCGGATCCAGTGCGGCCCGGATTTCACCGGCGGGCAGCGCTCATTGCCCGCGTCGTAAAACTGCGTGCTGATTTCCGTCATGCCGTACATGTTGATGCAGTGGGAACGCGGAATGCCGAAGGCATGAGAGAGCGAAGCGTAGAATTCTTCCGCGCCCATCTCGCGCGACTGGCCTTTGAAACCGCCGGTATCGAGAATGCGACTGCCTGCCGGCAGCGCGAAGCGGCGTTTTTGGCGCTGCATGTCATCCAGCAGAGGCACAAAGCTGTAACTGGCGCCCAGCAACGCGTAGGGTTCGCCACCTGCTTCGGCCTGTTCCAGCGCACTGAACAGACGACTGGTTTCGAGGCCATGTTCGCCCACCATCACTTCACTGTCCGGCGTGCCACACTCCTTCATCGCCAAATCAAGATAGGTCGCCAGCGAGGAGTTCGGCATCGCCACGGTATCCGGGAACAAAATGCCCATGCGGATGCGATCGCGGCCCGCCATAAAGCGACGGCGGAAATTGAGCAGCATCGATTTTTTCCACACCTCCAGCGTCGAATGGTAACTGCGCCCTTTTACCGTGCCGTTGGTGCCGCTAGTCATAAAGATCTCGGTAATTTGCTCGGTGGGACGGCAGCTGAGCGTCAGATCTTTGAAGGCATTAATCGGGATGGCGGGAATGTTGCGCCAGTTTTTCACCGTCAGCGGCGTGCGTCCGCGCTGAGTCGCGAAGCGGCGATAAGGGGAATTGTGTGTGAACTGATAAGCGAAGATTTCGAGGGCCAGCTGGTTGAAGTCGTCGTCTGAGCTATCTTCGCGCTGCAGGAATGTCAGCAGAGCCTGGATGATGTGTGTTTCGTTCATGTGCGTCGCCACCTTTGCGATTGCGCAGAGACTCTCAGGCAACGCCTGAAGAGCGCGAACTGTCCGCTACAAAGCACAAAGAGGGAATCAGGGCGCGATATCGCCCTGCGGTTCCGCATCCCTACGCCGGTATTAGCCGGATCAGGTTCGGAGGGTCACTACGTTGCCCGCGCATACACGCCAGCCGGTAGAATCTCAGCCCCTTAACAGAGCACCCCTTGGAACAAGCCGCAGTCTAGGATGGCGCGCGATGATGTGTCAACCATGTTAAATACGCGTGAAAATTTGAGCTGCCCGGCACAAATCACGTCATGTCTTATACTCAGAGCATGGGTATTTGCGGAGGTAAGTATGGCTGGCGGTTGGTCAGAAGACGGTGCGGTGCACAAACAAATTGATGCCACGGTAGATGATGCGGTGGCCCGCGCTCGTGAAAATCTTGGGCACGGTGAAAGTGCTGAATTTTGCGACGAGTGCGGCGAACCGATCCCGGAAGCGCGTCGCGCAGCATTGGCTGGCGTGCGTTACTGCGTGAATTGCCAGAGCAAGATCGATAAAAAACAGGCGGCGATCAGCGGTTATAACCGCCGCGGAAGTAAGGATAGTCAGTTGAGATAGTTATTTAAATTAGCAATTCAGGTTAATGGATATTTTAAAATTTCATTTGCACTCGTTACTTTTAATTAGAATTACCATTAATCTTAAGCAAGACCATTCGCATATCTCCCGATTTTTCAAAGTTAAATACTGCAGCACTATTGCTGAAGCCGAAAGAAGAGCCTAATTTTACAAACTTTATGGCTTAGATTTCACCTTGAGCAACTTGAGTTTAGCCAGTAATGCTGATAAGTTAGCCACACAACTCAACCCTGTACGCAGCGATTCAGTTCGCTGGCCGTTAGGGTGAAAAAACCGGCTCAGGCCGGTTTTTTCGTATCTTAAGGAAGGATAAGAGTGCGTACTGCAATATTCATTGATGGATACAATGTATTTTATGGACTCCTTGCAGGTACGCCTTATAAATGGCTCAACTTGTCATTGCTGCTGTCGCATATATGCCGGGTACAGGATCCGACTGCCATAATTGAAACAATAAATTATTATACCTCCTCGGTTATTCCCCACCTCGCCACACGCGGTATTGAATCCCGACACGCTCAGGATACTTATATTCGCGCGCTGAAGACGACCGGAATTAATATATTTACCGGACGTCATCGGCTTGAGCACGCTCGGGCTCCGCGTTTCATCAGTAAAAGCGTGCCAGCATCACGCTTGGATAAGGTGGATATCTGGGAGCTGGAAGAAAAAGAAACCGATGTGAATATTGCCATCAGTATGTACCGTTTATTTGCAAAACAGCAGAAGTTGGCAACCGAAGAGAGAATCGCGCAGCTGGTGTTAGTTTCAGCTGACACCGACATGACGCCAGCACTCAAGGCTATTCGCGAAGATTTTCCCGACGTTCGCATCGGGATCATTTTGCCGCACCGCCAGGGCAACGTACGTGGTGTTCCGGGTTCACTGCAGAATCATAGTCACTGGATACGCAGAACGATCACCAATGAAGAGCTTGATGCATGCCAGTTTCCTGTTCGGGTTGCGACGCGTAAAAAACCTGCGGTTAAACCCGAATATTGGTAAGCATCAAACCACGCCATTTGATGCGCCTCGCGGTAAATGGCATAGCTCCCGATGCTCTCCGTGGTGGCCTATTTCATATCGAAACGTAATGCGGGAACGGTTAGTGATAAATCATTCAGTTCAACGTCCTGCGTCAGGCTAAATCCTATCAGCTCTCAAAGCGCTTAAACCTGCATTACGCGACCTCAACCGGATGACAAATCTCCAGAATGGCCAGCAGATAGATGCGCACCATATCGAGGAATTCACTGATTTCAACGCGCTCATCCGGCATGGTGTTGTATTTGCCGCCTGGCCCACAGACGATCCCTTCCATGCCCGCATGCTGATAGAGATGTGCCGCATCGGTGCCGAAGAACGCCGGAGGCGTGATCACGCCGGTGGGCTGTTCGGTGCCGCGCACGGTTTTCCAGCCGCGATTCACCGCTTTGACGATGGCGGACTCCGGTGACACTTCGAACGGTAACATGGTGGGTTTATCACGAATGCCATCATCATAAAGCTCGGCTTTCAGGCCCGGATAGCGTTGGCATAAGGCATTCAGCAGCGCCTGCAGATCGGCGAGCACACCTTCCACCGTTTGTCCTGGCGCGAAACGTGCCGAGCCTTTTAAGCGCACAAAGTCAGCCACCTGCGGCGGTCGCCACTCTTCCAGATCGCGGCCTAACGCGCCATGCACGGTACCGATATGCCCACGATTAATCTTGCGATGCTCAGCGGTTTTCGCGCCGCTAAAGGTTATGCCGTTAATCTGCGGGATCAGCTCGACGGCGGCGCTGATCGCATCCACTGCTTCTTCCCGTTTTGACAGATGCCGCGTATCGCCAGTGAGCTCAATAGTAAACATCAGCGAACCGGCGTGCATGGTCAGCGCTTGCAGATCGGTGGGTTCGGCATTGATGAAGTAGTCGGCGCGCACACCTTGCTCAATCGCCGCCAGCGTACCAATGCCGCCCTGCAACTCGCCCACCACGTAGGTCAAAATCACATCGCCTTTTAGCTTTATACCGGCATCAATCAACGTTTTTAACGCGCAAAAATAGGCGGCATCACCCGCTTTCATGTTCGAAACGCCGATACCGTAGATAAACTGTTCGTCGATTTTTCCTTCCCAGGGATCGACGGTCCAGCCTTCGGTGACTGGATTGGTATCCAGATGTCCGTTGAACAGCAGGCTTTTGCCGCCGCCGCTGCCTGCCAATCGTCCGATGGCATTCAGCCTGTCGCAGGGCACATTCTGCAGTTCGGTTTCCAGGCCCAGCTGCGCCATCTGCGCGGCCATGTATTTCGCCAATTCACGCTCGCCATCGGTGGCGCTGTAGCTTTTGTGCTGCACCATTTTTGCCAGGAATGAGAGGCAAAAATCGCGATCGATATGATGAATCAACTGTTCAGGCTTCATGTTTCTCTCGTCATGCAACGGACTTGGATAAGTCGGGAATATGCACCGCATCAAGCAGTGCACGGGTATAAGGATGTTGCGCCAGCGCCGTCATGTTGTCGCCGGGCAGCACTTCCACCACGTCACCGCGATACATCACGGCGACACGATGGGCGATTTGGCGAATCAGGTTGAGATCGTGGGTAATAAACAGATACGCGGTGCCGTAGCGGCGGCGCAGTTCCAGCAGCAGTTCGATAATGGTGGCCTGCACCGAGACGTCGAGCGCGGCGGTGATCTCGTCACAAATCACCAAATCCGGCGGATTGGCAAACGCACGGGCGATAGCAACGCGCTGCTTCTGCCCGCCCGACAATGCATGCGGATAACGCTGCGCAAACTCCGCCGGCAAACGCACTTCCTGCAATAGGCGCGCGACCGCCTGCGCTTCGGTTTCACCTGCGGGTAAACCATACAACCGCAGTGGCCGTGCGATGATTTCGCCAATGGTCATGCGCGGATTCAGCGAGGCATCTGGATGCTGGAAAATCATCTGCACGCGGCGGCGATACTCTTTATCCATTTGCGCCCGGCCATGCAGCGCGTAGCCACAAAAGTCGAGCTCGCCGCTGAACGGTACCAGGCCGGTAATGGCTTTACCGAGCGAGGATTTGCCGGAACCCGATTCGCCAACCACGCCGAGAATTTCTCCCTGATGAACGGTGAGCGCAACCGCATTGGCGGCGCGCGTGGTATTGGCTTCACGCTTCAGTAGACGATCAAAAAAACCTTGTTTGCCGTAATCGATGGTCAGCTGCTTCAGGCCGAGTAACGGTTGGTTGCCGGGCGCGTCCTGCACTAGCCGGTGCTGCGGATTGGGTACCGCCTCAATCAGCTTGCGCGTATAGGCGTTTTGCGGCGCGCTAAACAGGCTGCGCGTGTCGGCCTGTTCGACAATGCGTCCCTGTTCCAGCACACAGACGCGATTGGCCACTTTGGCCACCAACGCCAGATCGTGCGAGATGTAGAGCGACGCAACGCCGGTCTCTTCGCGCAAACGCTCGTACAGATCGAGGATTTGCGCCGAGCTGATCACATCCAGCGCGGTGGTTGGCTCATCAAAAATCATGCAGTCCGGCTGGCAGGCAAACGCGGTGGCGATCAGGATGCGCTGCTTCTCGCCACCCGACACCTGATGCGGATAGCGGCGCATCATGCGCGCCGGATTTTTAAGTTCAACGTCACGCAGCAGCGATTCGCCCATCTCCTGCGCTTCACGCGCCGATAAACCGCGATGGCGGCGTAACACTTCGGTGACCTGCTCACCCAATGTCAGCGTGGGATTGAGCGAGGCGCTGGGATCCTGAAAAATCATGCCGAGTTTGGCACCGCGCAGCGCTGTCAGTTTGGCCGCGGATAAAGTCAGCAGGCTCTCGCCGTTGAGACGAATATCGCCCTGCAGCTCGCGCGCATTGCCCGCCAGCCAGCGCATGATCGCCCAGCCGAGCGTGGTTTTGCCGGAACCCGATTCGCCCACCAGCCCCAACACTTCGCCGGGCATCACCTGCAGGTTGATGTCACGCAGTACCGGTAGCGCATGTCCTTTGGCTAACGCGTAATCGAGGCTGTAATTTTCCACCGACAGCACCGGTGTAAGCTTGTCACTCATCAGTGGCTCCTTGGGTTGAGCACATCACGCAGCCCGTCACCCAGTAAATTAAACCCAATGGCGACCAATGCGATGGCGAGGCCCGGAATCATCATCATCCACGGCGCATTAAAGAAGTAAGCGCGCGCTTCAGAGACCATCAATCCCCATTCTGGCTCTGGCGGCTGCGCGCCCAAACCCAGAAAACTCAGGGTGGCAAACAGCATGATGGCGAAGGCGACACGAATGGTGGCTTCCACGATGATCGGCGCCAGAATATTCGGCAGCATTTCTCGCAGAATGATGTAGTGCCCGGCTTCGCCGCGCGCGATGGCGGCGTTGATGTAATCCTGCTGGCGGGCGGCCAACGCCACGCTGCGCGAGATGCGCACCATGCCCGGCACAAAGGCGATAGTGATCGCCAGCACCGCGTTCATGCTGCTCTGCCCAAGCGTGCTGACAATCAGCAACGCAAACAGCAGGCTGGGAATCGCCATCACCGCATCCATGGTGCGCATCATGAACTCATCAAATTTGCCGCCCAGATAGGCGCTGGCGGTACCGAGCACCGAACCGATTACCATCGCCAGCGCGGTCGCCAGCAGCGACAGTAGAATGGTTGAGCGTGCGCCCACCATTACGCGGCTGAAGATGTCGCGGCCCATCTGATCGGTACCAAACCAGTGTTCCGCGCTGGGCGGCTTATAGCGCGTCAGAATGGAGATCGATTCGGGATCAAAAGGCGCGACGTGCGCACCGCCCACCACCATCAGCAGCGCCAGCAAGATAATCAGCACGCCAGCGGCACCCTGCGGTGAACGCAGCAAACGTTTCAACATATCAGGCATAGGAGATCCGCTTATCGAGAGTGACATAGGCCAAATCAGCCAGGAAGTTCACCACTGAATAGGTCGCGGCAAGAATCATCACGCCAGCCTGAATGGTGGGCAGATCGCGCGCCTGCACGGCGACAATCAGTTCGCGGCCAATGCCGGGAATGGCGAAGATCTCCTCCACCACCACAATGCCGCCCAGCAGGTAACCAACATCCAGCGCCACAATGGTGATGGTCGGCAACAAGCCGTTGCGCAGCGCATGTCGCCAGAGAATGCGGCGACGCGATAAGCCTTTCAGCCACGCGGCGCGGATATAATCGGTATGCAACACATCGACCATTTCTGAGCGCACCATGCGCGAGACGTGCGCCACCAGAATCAGCGCCACGGTCACCGAAGGTAGAATCAGGTGCTGGATCCCGCTGACGAAGTTCTCACTGAGCGGCACATAGCCGGTGGCGGGCAAAATCTGCCAGACATCGGCAAACAGCAGCAGCACCAGCGTGGCGGTGACGAACTCCGGGAAGGAGATGCCGATATAGGAGATGACACTTACCAGCACATCGGCGGTTTTGCCACGGCGCACCGCCGCCCAGATGCCGAGGGGTATGGCGATAATCAGCATCAGGATTAAGGCGCACACCGCCAGCAGCAGCGAGCGTGATAATGCCGTCAGCAGCGTCGGCGCCACTTCAAGGCCATTGCGCATCGATACGCCAAAGTTGCCCTGCAGCGCCTGCGTCAGCCAATGCCAATATTGCTGCCATGCTGGGGCATCCAGCCCCAGACGTTCACGCACCGCCGCTAGCGCTTCCGGCGTGGCGTTTTGTCCCAGCAAGGTGACAGCCGCATCGGCCGGTAACAGTTGCGTGATGCCAAAAACCAGCAGCGACACCACTAACAAGGTGTAAACCATCAGCAGAAGGCGTTTGAGCAGATAACTTGCTGTCACGTTCGCTCCTTACGCTGCGCGCTTCGGCGCTTTGTCGGTTAACCAGATATGGTCAAGACGGAATACCGCACCGCGCGGATGCAGATGATAGCCACCGACATAATCGCGGCTGGCGGCGAGCAGATCGAAGAAGGTCGGGATCACCGATGGCACTTCGTCATGCATCAGCTGCTGCGCTTTGCCATACAGCGTGGTGCGCTGTGCTTCATCACGGGTTTCACGCGCCGCACTTACCGCTTTATCGAACTCCGCGTTGTTCCAGCGCGTTTCATTCCACGATGCGGTTGAGGTGTAGAGCAGCGAGAACACCGCGTCTGGCGTCGGCTGCATGTTGTAGAAGCCAACGTAGAAGTTGCCCTTCTTCCACACCTGATCGAGATAGGTGCTGTGCGCCATGGTCTGCACGTTGATGCGGAAACCGCCCTGTTTCGCCATCTCGCGCAGGGCAATGCCCAGCTGCGTGCGGGTGGCCGGTTTGTCGGAAGCGATGAGTGTTAAATCGATACCGTTGGGATAACCGGCCTCCGCCAGCAGCGCTTTGGCTTTGCTGTAATCCACCGCTTTTTTCGCCAGGTTGGCGAAGAACGGATACGCGCCGTTAATCGGCGTGTCGTTGCCCGGTGAACCCAGGCCATCCGCCACGAAATCCACCGACGCCTGACGATCAACGCACAGTGCCAGCGCCTGACGTACCCGCACATCATTAAACGGTTTTTGGTCGCAGCCCATGTTCACATTGAGGAACTGGCCGGAGGCCACGCGCAGCGGCAGCACGCCGGAAGATTTGGACAGGCGCGCGAACTCGCTCGACTGCGCGCTCAGCATCAGATCGGTGTCACCGGAGGTCAGCGCGGAACTCTCCGCGATGCCATCGGGATAGACCACCACTTCCACGCCATCCAGATAGGGACGCGCCGGATCGTAGTAATGCGGATTGCGCTTCACTACAATTTTGCGTTCTGGATCGTAGGAGACCAGCTGGAAAGGACCGGCGCCGAACGAGGCTTTGCTCAGCTTGTCATACTGACCTTGCACGATACTGGCGGGGATGATTTTCGCATCCGGATAAGCCAGCATCACCGGCAAATCGGCGTAAGGCGCATCGGTTTCAATCAAAACCGTGTTGGTATCTGGCGCGCTGACGGCGTTAATCGGCCCAATGTTATGCAGTGCTGGCGAGGCATTTTTCGGATCGAGCAGCGCCTGCAGGCTGGCGACCACATCGGCGGAAGTCAGCGCGGAACCGTCGCTGAACTTTAGGTTCGGGCGCAGGGTAAACGTCCACTGTTTAAGATCGGCGCTGGCCTGCCAGGATTGCGCCAAATCGGCTTCGGCTTCCATCTCCTGCGTCAGACGCGTTAAGCCGCTGTACAGCAGTTCCGCCACCAGATATTCCGGGTTGACGCGCACCTGATGTGGATTTAACACGCCGACGGCTTGATCAACGCTGATGCGCAGCACACCGCCTTTACGCGCCGTGCCGCCCGGCGTGGCGCTCGCCACCTGCGCGGCATGGGCCGAGAACGACCAGGGCAGCATCGCTGCGCCCGTCAGAGCGGTAGAACTGGCGATAAACTGTCTGCGGTTTAACCCTTTCATTGCGCACATCTTCTCTTCCTCGTGATTAGTTAATTACCCTGGGTTGGCTGAAAATCATCGGCGAGATACGCCAGAATGGACTGCGAAAGTGCGATCACATCTGCCAGCGTGGTGTACTCATCGGCGGCATGAATGCGGTTGTCAGGACGGGCGAGGCCGCCGAGTAAAATCTCCTGAATCCCGGCTTGCTGGACCCAGCCCATATCGGAACTGGTGGACGATCCCCAGGGTTTGAACTCGCTGGGTTGGAAGCCAAAACCCTGACTCAGCGCCGCCTGCCAGCGCGGCCAGTGCGGACCGTCTGGATTAGCGACCGGCGCCAGATGGCCAATCATTTGCAGCGTGACGTCGAGCGCGGTGCTGTCGCGCATCGCACTTTCCACACAGTGCGTCAGCTCCTGCCACACCGCGTCAAAGCGCTCTTCCGGCGCGTAGCGGCGGTTAATCAGCAGCTCAAACCGTTCCGGAATGGTTGATCCTTTGCTGCCGCCCTGCGCAGCGGCCAGCGTTAGCAGCGACGTCAACGGTTTGCCGTGATAGTGCGGCGGAGAAGGCATCGCCGAGGTGCGTTGTTCCACTTCGAGCTTCAGCTGATAAAGCGCGTTCATCATTGGCAGCGCCGCTTCAATAGCATTAACGCCGTTAACCGGATCGCCGGAGTGCGCCGAACGTCCGGTGATAATCACTTTGAGATCGATGCTGCCAAAGCAACCGGCCCAGATGCGCGGCACCGCGCCGCCGTTGAAGCTGAGCAGGTGACCGGAGAAAAGCTGTTGTTCCGCCAGATAACGAATGCCGGGATACAAGCCACCCTCTTCATCGCTACACAGCAGAAAAACCGGATTAAAACGCAGCGGGATGGCCGCCGCCTGTGCCGCGCGCACTGCAGCCATCGCGGCAACGATGGTGCCTTTCATGTCTGCCGCGCCGCGCCCAAACAGCTTGCCTTCTGCTGCGGTCAGCGTGAGCGCTGGAAAACGCCAGCCATCGCCGGCGGGCACGGTATCGGTGTGGAAATAGAGATTGCAGTTTTCAGCGGCACCAGCATCAAGTGATGCCAGCAAATTGACACGTTCACCGTACGCGCTGCCGTCCGGTGCCTGCCATAAATGTTCCGGCACGGAGACGCGCGCAAAGTGAAAATCCAGCGGTGTTAACAAGTGCGTCATCACGTCAGCAAATGCGCCATAACCGTTGCCTGGCGGGAAGCAGGTATCCACCTCCAGCATCTGTTTAAGGTCATCCGTCATTTGCGCGCCGTCATGAGCAATCATCGCTAATGCGTTGTTAAAGCGTGGATTTTGCATCATAGGATTATCGTCTGTTGTATTTCTATATAGTTTATAGATAATGCAATTCAACGACTGAGGTCAATCGGTAATCGGAAACATGCAAAAAAACTATGACGCGAACCACGCTCAACCTTTCGCCAGACTCAGCGAAGGTGAAGGTGCGCCGCTGTATGAAGTGGTCAAGCGCCATATCAGCGAATCGATCCTGCAAGGTGAACTGCCCGCGGGCACGATTTTGCCGAGTGAAAATAGCCTGGCGGCGAAGTTTGGTGTGTCGGTGGGCACCGTGCGCAAAGCGCTGGCGGCGCTGACCACGGAAGGCATGCTGATGCGACGTCGCAAAACCGGGACCGTGGTAACCGGCTGGGCGCCGCTGCACAATCTCAGCCACTTTTTCCAGTATTTTCGCCTGCACGATAAAACCGGCGGATTGCTGCAATCCGATACCCGATTACTGGATTATCAACTGAGTCTTGCCAGCGCCGACGAAGCAGAGAAACTGCAAATTGGTCAGGGCGATGAAGTGATCCGGCTGAAGCGTTTGCGTCGCGTGAAGGGCATCGCCGCGATGCATGAAACGCTGGTGCTGCCCTCGGCGCGACTGGCCGATTTCCCAGCAGCCGATCAGTTACCGCCGCTGCTTTATCGCTATTTGTTTGAGCGCTACGACCTGCGCGTCGCCGCCGTGCGTGAACAAATTACCGCTACGCTGGCGAATGAAGAGGATGCGGCGCTGCTGGAGCTGAGTTTGCCGCACGCCGTGATGGTGATTGATGAAGTTTCATTTGATCAAAGTGCCCTGCCGGTAATTTTGGCGCACCACCGTTTTAGTACTGAACACTTTATGTATGTGAATGAGATCCGCTAAGCGCGCGGCATGAACCGCCATCTGAGTCGGGTTAAACAGCGCAGATGCGCCGGGTTTCTGGCTGTTTCGGGAAAATGTTCTAAGCTATTTAGGTAGTTAAAACTTATTCCACTGAAAGGAACTCATCACGATGAAAAAAACAGTACTGGCAACGGCATTTCTTGGCACTTTTATGGCAATGACATTGACCGCTTGCTCTTCAAATCAGGCGATTAAGACCACCGACGGACGCACGATTGTGACGTCTGGTAAGCCGCAAATCGACAGTGACACGGGCCTTGTTTCTTACAAGGATGCGCAAACCGGTAAAACTGAGCAGATCAATCGCGACAAGATTACCAACATGAGCGAACTGGATAATTAATATCCTTTTAACAGCCTGGAGAGACTAATGAAAAAATCAATTTTGCTTTCTATTACTGCGCTTATTGCCCTGTCCGCGTTAACCGGATGTACGCGTACCTCGTACGCTATCCACACCAATGATGGACGCACCATCGTCACCGATGGCAAACCACAGGATGCTGAAACCGGCCTGCTGGGTTACGTCGATGCCAATGGCGTGAAGCAGCAAATCAATAAAAGTGACGTGAAAGAGATCTCTGAAGTCCCGCATAAATAATCTTTCTCACTCAAGCCGCCCGCTGTAGTGGATTTCCTTACAGCGGTGCGGGCTTAAACGCCATTCAAATCTTAAAACGTATAGGTCACCGCCGCTGTTGCGGTCAGTTGATTCTGCCTGAACACGATGGGACTGTCCGCCGCGTGATCGTCCAGCCACGTGTAGCCCGCGCTTAGCGCCCCGCCCCAGTGCTGGGTAAACTGATGACTCCATGTCAGGTCGGTTTCCACCCCATAAAATCCCGCTGCCGGTGAGTAAGTCGCATAGCCACTTTTCACGCTTTGACGCGCACTGACGCCGTACCAGGTTTGCATGTAACGCGCATCCCCAAATAGCGCGGACGTCTGCAAGGAAAGGCTATCCTGCTGGCTTTGCAGCGGAATTAACGTTACCGAGGTGCGATAATTCACGCCCTGACTGTCTGTCAGCGGCAGCACGGCTTTCGCTTCGAGGACCAGCCACGGCGAGACCGCCCAACCGGCCGCAATAGCGGTGTTGAGTGTGGCATTGATCGTGCCCATGCCACGCAGCTTGTCAGAACCGTCGCGCCAGTCGGAATCCTTGTCTGCCCTGCCCAGGCCATATCCCAGCGAATGCTCCAGATACAGGCCGCTGTCGCTTTGCAGATCGTAGCCGACCCCCTTTTGCGAATCGACGAAAAAGGCACCTTTTCTGGCCTGCAACATCGGCACCGCTTGCCAGCGTTGCTTATCTGCGCCGCTGTATGTCGGCGTGGTCTGCGCGCCCACGCCAATCATCACGCCATCCTGCGCTGCGCTGTCATCAGCGCGGCTGCTGGTACTGATACTGACCAGTAACAAACAGCCACTGTACAGCGCCTTTTTTCTCGTTATCATCGTGTCACCTCAGTTACCCATCTGTTTTTAGCCCCTTGCCCGGGCGTTGCGTCACGGATTGGAGTATCCCGAAGCATTGTCAATAACGTGCCAGGGATTTATGAAGAAACTGTCAAGGTGAGCCATGAACAACAGACGAGTATTGGTTATTGAGGATGATGCAGACGCGGCAGACGTGCTGGAAGCCTATCTGCTACGTGAAGGATACGCCGTGGAGATTGCCGGCGATGGGCATAGCGGACTTGAGCGCGTTGAGAAGTGGAAACCCGATCTCATTCTGCTCGACATCATGTTGCCCGGCATGAACGGCACCGAGGTGCTGGCTGCCGTGCGACGACGCGCGGACACGCCGGTGATTATGATTACCGCGATGACCGACACGCCCGACAGAATCGGCGCGCTGCGCTTAGGGGCGGATGACTACGTCGTGAAACCCTATCATCCGGGCGAAGTGGTGGCGCGCGTGCAGGCGGTGCTGCGCCGCAGCCGGGCGGCCGTTGCGGAGGATGAAGTGCTGCGCTGGCAGGCGCTTGAGGTTAATACCGCCGCGATGACTGCAATGGTCGCGCAGCCAGAGCAACAGCCAACACGCGTTGAACTCACGCCAACCGAATTTTCCCTGCTGGTGACCCTGATGCGAGCGCCGGTGCGCGCACTCAGCCGTCACTATCTGATCGAAACCTGTATGCCTGAAAGCGAGGCGCTGGAAAGGGTGATCGACACCCACGTCTACAACCTGCGTAAGAAGCTCGAAAACGCCGGTTTATCCGAGATATTACTCAACGTGCGCGGCGTGGGTTACAGGTTCAGACAGCCATGAAAAAGTCACCTCCTCAAACGCTGTGGCGCTGGATCTGCGTGCGTATTTTGACGCTGGCCATCGTCACGGTGATTGCCGTCGCCGGGATTATGTTCCTGCGCTTTGCGCTGCAAAACCTGTGGATCATCCACCATATGCCGCCGGCGATGCGCCAGGAATTTCTGACGCTGCGTGCGCATCCGCAAACCAATCTGCCGCGCTTCCACGAGATCGTTGATGAACGCTGGGGCGTGCGCTACTCCGATCCTTCGGTGGGTGCCGCTGACTGGCTGATGGTGATCATCCTGATTTTCATCATTACGCCGTTTGTTGCCTTCACTGTTCTGCGCAACGCCCGCCCGCTGGCGTTGCAGTTTAGCCACCTGAAAAAAACCGCTGATCGGGTATCCGAAGGGCAGTTTGGTTCCGCCGCCACCATGGTAAAAAGCGCGCCGGCGGAGCTGTTGCACTTCGCACACGACTTTAATCGCATGAGCCAACAGCTGGCGCTCTACGATCGTGAACTACGCGCCTCGCACGTGGCGCTGGCACACGAACTCCGTTCGCCGCTGACGGCCGCCATTGGCCGGTTACAAGGTCTGCTGGATGGCGTGTTTCAGCCGGAACCGCAGCAGCTGGAGATGATCATGAAACAGCTGCGCCACATGAGCCGACTGATCGATGAGCTCCACCTGCTGTCGCTGGCCGACGCCGGACAACTCAAGTTGGATCTGCATGAGATCAACCCCGGAGAACTGGCGCGGGAGCGCGTGGCCTGGGTGCGACCGCAAGCCGAAGCCAGCGGCATGATCATCAGCGTGGCAGCAGACAGCACGCTCACCTGCCGCGCCGATCCCTTCCGCCTGGGTCAGGTGTTTAGCGTGTTGATTGAAAACGCCTTGCGCTATGGCAAACCTGCGGGCCAGTTGCAGATTACTGCCCGCGCGGTGCCGGGAGGCTGCAGCATCGAATTCAGGGATGATGGCCCCGGCGTGGCGCCTGAGTTTCTGCCCGAGATGTTTGAACGTTTCACGCGCGGTGAATCCTCGCGCGCGCGCCACTCAGGCGGCAGCGGGCTGGGCCTGTCGATCGCTCGCGCCATCTGCGCGGCGCACGGCGGCAGGATCAGCGCCAAACTGCCCAAAGAGGGCGGCCTCAGCCTGGCGATTTTCCTGCCGGACGTCAGTCCGGCACCGTTTTAAGCGCTCTTGACAGGATCTTGACTCGCCGTACAACGAATCTCGACAGTTCGCTGTTTTAATGGCGCCAAATCCTTGTACGGAGTGGCGCCATGACTGACTCTTTCACCGGCCTGGTCAAACAGGCCGCCGACCATCTTATCGATGCACAACGCCTGATAACGTTACTGCCATTGTTGCCCTGCATGGTGGTCATCGCCTTGTCGCTGACTGCCTGCGGGCCACGCGATCCCTTACCACCCGCGCCTCCCCGACCGGTAAAATTCATCACCGTGAAGCCCGCCCTGCAAGGGCAACAGGTGCAGATGACCGGCGATATTCATGCCCACGACGAAACATCATTGGGTTTCAGGCTGGATGGGCGGATTCTGACGCGCCCTGCCGAAGTGGGCGATCGTGTTGACGCCGGTCAGGTGCTGGCAACGTTAGAGAGCAGCACTACCGCCAATGCGTTACGCAGCGCGATGGCGGACACCGACAGCGCGCGGGCAGCTGAACGCGTTGCGGCGCTGAATCTACATCGTATGAAACAGTTGATGCCTTCCGGTGCGATTGCACGGGCGCAGCTCGACAGCGCGCAATCCGATTGGCAATCCGCTGCGGCGCACCTGCAAAGCAGCGAAGCCGCACTCAACAGCGCGCAGGAAAATCTACGCTGGACGCAGCTGACGGCTCCTTATAGCGGCGTGATCACCGCCGTCAGCGCCTCTGCCGGACAGGCCGTGAGCACCGGTCAAACGGTGATGTCACTGGCAAGCGGTGCGGGGCGGGATGTGGTTCTGGATGTGCCTTTCCCGGCAGCATTTTCCTCGCTCCCCAGCGATGCCTTTCGCGTAACTCTGCTCTCTTCACCGGCGATCGCCGCGCAGGCGCATCTGCGCGATATCAGCCCGCAGGCCGACCCGCAAACGCGGACCTGGCGGGTTCGATTAACTCTAGACGATCCACCGCCAGCGATGCTGTTGGGCGCCAGCGTCAGCGTGGCACTACCGGAGAGCGATCCCCGCACCTTTATCCTTCCTGCATCCGTGCTGACGCGCCTGGCGGACAAACCGGCGGTGTTTGTGCTGGATACGCAGCGCGGCAAGGTCACACGCCGCACGGTGGTGATTTCCCGCTTCACCGCCAGCGAAGTCTATATCGCCAGTGGTCTCACGGCAGGCGAAAGCGTGGTCACGGCAGGCGTCAGCACACTGCGCGATGGCGAAGCGGTTGCGCGGGGAGATGAGCAGCCATGAGTGAACCTTCCGCTCGCGATAAATTCAACCTTTCCGCCTGGGCGCTGGCTCATCAACAGCTGATGGCTTTTCTGATGCTGATGATCCTTAGCGCTGGCGTGCTCAGCTATCAGGCGCTGCCGCGCAACGAAGATCCCGCCTTTACCATCAAAACCGCCGTGGTCTCCGCGCAATGGCCCGGTGCCGATCTCGACGATACGGTGCAACTGCTGACTGAACCGCTGGAGAAAAAGCTGCAGGAAGTGCCCTATCTGGATTACGTGCAGAGCGAAACGCATCCCGGTAAAACCGTTATCTTTGTCAATCTGCGCGACAGCACGCCGCCCGGCAAAGTGCAGGACATCTGGTATCAGGTACGCAAGAAAATGCAGGATGTCAGCTCCGCGCTGCCTGCGGGCGTTGCGGCACCGGCGGTCAATGATGATTTTGACGATACTTTTGGCACGATTTACGGTTTTACTGCTGAAGGATTCAGCACACGTGAACTGCGCGATCGCGTTGAGTCGATTCGCGATCGGCTGATGAGCGTACCGGATGTCGGCAAAATTACGTTGCTCGGCGTGCAGGAGCAGCAGATTGTGGCGAGCTTCTCTCCGCGCAAGCTCGCGGGAATGGGCCTGAGCCTGCAACAGGTCACCGCTGCCTTGCAGGCGCAGAATGCCTTGTCACCCACAGGCGTCATTCGCACCAACAGCGATAACATCGCGCTGCGCGTCAGCGGTGCCTTCAACTCGGAACAAAGCCTGCGCGCCGTGACGCTGCACATCAACGATCGCTACATTCCCCTGACCGATATCGTCACGCTGACGCGTGTGGCGGCGGAACCGCCAACGCCGCTCTATCGCGTCAACGGTAAGCCAGCGATTGGGCTGGCGATCTCCATGGCGCCGACCGGCAATATGCTGGATTTTGGCCACGCGTTATCGGACAAAATGTCGCGGATTGCCAGCCAACTGCCGCACGGAATTGAGGTAACGAAAGTGGCGGATCAGTCGCGGGTGGTCAACGACGCGGTCAGCGGATTTGTGCGGGTGCTCGGTGAAGCCATCTTTATCGTGCTGGCCGTCTCTTTCGTCTCGCTCGGGCTGCGTGCCGGTTTAGTTGTGGCGGCGGCGATTCCTCTGGTGCTGGCGATGACCTTTACCGGCATGATGCTGGCGGGCATTGGGCTGCAACGCATTTCACTTGGCGCGCTGATCATCGCGCTGGGGTTGTTGGTGGATGACGCGATGATCGCCGTGGAGACCATGGTCGCCCGACTCGAAGCCGGTGATTCCCGCTGGCGCGCCGCTACCGTAGCCTTTGAAACCACCGCATTTCCGATGCTCACCGGCACGCTGGTGATGATTGCCGGTTTCATTCCCGTCGGCTTCGCCGCGTCCGGCGCGGGGGAGTATTGCTACTCGCTGTTTGTGGTGGTGCTGATTTCGCTGCTCAGTTCCTGGGTCGTTGCGGTGCTGTTCTCTCCGCTGACCGGCAGCTGGATCCTGGCATCAAGGCCAGGTAAACCGCACGCTGAGCCCGGTTGGTTGCTGCGCCTCTATCGCCGTCTGGTTTCACAGGTGTTACGCCATCGAGGCTTGACGCTCGGCCTGGCGGGCGCATCGCTGCTGCTCGCCATCTGGGGCATGAGCCACCTGCAGGGCGAGTTTTTCCCGGCATCCGATCGCCCGGAGCTGCTGGTCAGCCTCACGCTGCCGGCGAACGCTTCGCAGGCGCGCACCTTAAGCGTGGTAGAACAGCTCGAAGCGAAACTCAGCGGCAACACCAATATCGACCATTTCTCCTCCTATAGCGGCAGCGGCGCCGTGCGTTTTTATCTGCCGATGGACGTGCTGAACGATGATGAAAACATCGCCCAGCTGGTCGTGGTAGCCAAAAATCTGGCGGCGAGGGATCGGTTGAAAGCTGAACTCGATCGCCTGCTGGCACGCGATTTCAGCGATGTGGTGACGCGCGTATCGCCGCTGGAACTGGGTCCGCCGGTTGGCTGGCCGATCCGCTATCGCATCAGCGGGCCGCACTACGAGCGGGTGAAACAGTATGCGGAAAAGCTGGCCAGCATCCTCGGGCAATCCCACGCGACGCGCAGCGTAAACCTGACCGCAGGCGAGCCGGAACGCGTCATCACCTTTGCGGTGAACCAAACCGCAGCCCGCGCGGCTGGCGTCTCTTCACAGGATATCGCGCAGCTGCTGAACCGCGTGTGGTCCGGTCAAAGCGTGACTACCGTGAGAGATCATAACCGGCTGGTTGATGTGCTGTTGCGCGCCAACGATGCTGACCGGCTGGATTTAACCAGCCTTGCTGCGTTGAAACTGACCACCGCGTCAGGCGCGAAGATTGCCATCGGCCAGGTTGCGACACTGCAGTGGGGATTGCAAGATCCGGTGATGTGGCGTCGCCAGGGTTTTCCCTATGTGGTGGTACAAACTGATGTAGCGGCGGACATGCAAGCGGAGACCACATCCGCGCAGCTCAGCGCAGATGTCCAGCAGCTGCGTGCCGGATTAGCGCCGGGTTACACCCTTGATGAAGAGGGCACGGTTGCCGAATCGGATAAAGGTAACGGCTCAGTGTTTGCCGTTTTGCCGGTGACGTTGTTTGTCATGCTGATACTGCTGATGGTGCAGCTGCAACGCGTATCGCGCATGTTGCTGGCATTGGCGATGGCGCCTTTTGGACTGCCTGGCATTGTTCTGGCAATGCTGCCCAGCGGCACGCCGATGGGATTTGTCGCCCTGCTCGGTATGATTGCGCTGGCTGGCATGATCATCCGCAACGCGGTGATCCTGATCATGGAAGCCGATAGCAATCTGCGTGCTGGCATGTCGCGCAATGATGCAGTAAGCCAAGCGGCTGAGCATCGTGCCCGCCCGATTCTTCTCACCGCCTGCGCCGCGATTTTAGGCATGATTCCCATCTCGCATCAGGTGTTTTGGGGGCCGATGGCCTACGCCATCATTGGTGGATTACTGGTGGGAACGCTGATGACGCTGACGGTATTGCCCGCTGCGCTCAGTCTGGTGATGCAGCGTGAATCAGCGTCTTCCGCTGAATGAAAAAGGTTTGGCTGGCATGGCGCCAGCCAAGTTACGTTAACGTGCCAGGCGCCAGCCGCGTGTCAGGCGCTTCTCTATCTCCACCAGCACAAAGATCCCGGCGCTCACCGCCAGCGAAATTAGCCAGTATTTGAACGGCAATGGCGCGGTGCCAAACAGCGTATTCATCAAGGGAACATAGATAATCATCGCCTGCAGCGCGATAAGCACCACGGTGACCAGCCAGATGCCACGGTTTTTCAGCAAACCGGCATCCAGCGAGAATCCGTTGCTGTTACGGCAGTTCAGCATGTAAACCCACTGCGCGGTGACCAGCATCTGCAGCAGCACGGTGCGGATGAACTCCGGCGTGTAGCCGCGCGGCTGGAGCCAGGCTTCCAGCACAAAGGCGCTAATCGAAATCAGCAGGCCGACGAAGATCACGCGCCAGATGGCGTAAGCGTCCATCACCGGGCTGCGTGCGTTACGCGGCGGGCGGCGCATGATGTTGCGCTCTGCCGGTTCAAATGCCAGAGCAAACGACAGCGTTGCCGAGGTCGCCATGTTCATCCACAGAATCTGTACCGGCGTCAGCGGCAGCAGGTTGCCCATCAGAATCGCAATGATGATCAGCAATCCCTGCGCGAGGTTGGTCGGCATGATAAACAGAATGGTTTTCTTCAGGTTATCGTAGACGCGTCGGCCCTCTTTCACTGCAGCTGCGATGGTGGCGAAGTTGTCGTCGGCGAGGATCATATCCGCCGCCTCTTTGGTCACTTCGGTGCCTTTGATGCCCATCGCGATACCAACGTTGGCCTGCTTCAGCGCGGGCGCATCATTGACGCCATCACCGGTCATGCCGACAATTTCACCGCTGCTCTCCAGCGCTTTCACCAGACGCAGCTTATGCTCGGGGCTGGTACGGGCAAAAATGTCGTATTCACGCGCCGCCACGCCCAACTCGGCATCGTCCATATGCTCTAGCTGGTAACCGGTGATGGCAGAATCGCTGTTACCAATGCCCAGCATCTGGCCAATCGCCATCGCGGTTTCCGGGTGATCGCCGGTGATCATCTTCACGCGAATCCCTGCCTGCTGGCAGTCGCGAATCGCGGTGATGGCTTCCGGACGCGGCGGATCCATCATGCACGCCAGGCCCAGCATCTTCATGCCGTTGCGTAAATCCTCATGATCGATGTGGTGCTGCGCTTCCGGCAGCCAGCGCCACGCGGCGGCAACCGTGCGCAACCCTTCGCTTGCGTAGGTGGTGATCGCCGCTTCCCAATACTCGCGATCAATCACTTCCGCATCGGTAGCACCCTGCTGCTGTTGACACAGCGACAGCAACACATCGGGCGCACCGGTCATCAGCAGGCACGGTTTGCCATCAATCAGGCAGCTCACCGCCATGTATTTGTAGGCCGAGTCAAACGGCAGCTTGCTCAGAATCTGCACCTTGTCACTGTGAATGCCCGCCTTGGCGGCCAGCACTTTCAGCGCACCTTCGGTTGGGCCACCCACAATGCCCCAGTTGCCGTGGGCATCCTGACGCAGCTGGCTTTCGTTACAGATATCCACCACCTGCAGGAAGCCCTGCATCAGCGCATCGCTCTGCTGGCCCGCTTCAAGGGTGAATTCGCCTTTGGGTTCATAGCTGTTGCCGCTGATGCGCCACTGGCTGTTCGCCAGCACCACCGCTTTCACCGTCATCTCGTTCATGGTCAGCGTGCCGGTTTTATCCGAGCAGATCACCGTCATGGCACCGAGCGTTTCGACCGTCGGCAGCTTGCGAATGATGGCGTGATTGCGTGCCATCGACTGCACGCCAAGCGACAGAATGATCGAAATAATCGCCGGTAAACCTTCCGGCACCGCCGCTACCGCGAGGCTGATCACCGACAGCAGCAGCTCCGTCACCGCGATGTCGCGCAGCAGATAACCAAACACAAACAGCGCCGCCATCATCAACATGATGATGCCGAAGATGGCTTTTCCGAGTTTGTCGATCTGCACCAGCAGCGGGGTTTTCGCCTCTTCAATCGCGGAGATCATCGCATTGATGTGGCCCAGCTCGGTGTCGCCGCCGGTGGCGATCACCACGCCCAGCGCGGTACCTGAACTGACGGTGGTGCCGGAATAGGCCAGATTCAGGCGATCGCCGAGCCCTTTTTCACCCTCAAGTGCCACGGTGTTCTTTGATACCACCGTGGATTCGCCGGTCAGAATCGCCTCTTCGACGCGCAAGTTATGTACCTCGAACAGCCGCAAATCCGCCGGGATCTTATCGCCTGGGCGCAGCATCACCACGTCGCCGACCACCAGATGCTGCGTAGCGACGGTGATCTGCTGGCCGTCGCGCAGCACCATGGCATCGCTCGACATCATGTTCTGGATGCTTTTCAGCGACTTTTCGGCGTTGCTTTCCTGAATGAAGCCGATCAGGGCGTTGATCACCGCCACGCCGAGAATCACAAAGGTATCCACCCAATGGCCCATCACCGCGGTGATTACCGCCGCAGCCAGCAGGATGTAGATCAGTACATCTTTGAAATGCGCCAGAAAACGCATCAGCAGTGATTTTTCCGCCTTTTGCGGCAGCACGTTCGGCCCGTTGGCATCCAGTCGTTGCTGTGCGTCGGTGCTGCTCAACCCCGCGGGTGAGCTGTTGATGGCTTTAAATACGGCGGCGTTATCCTGCTGATAATAGGGACGCGCGGATGCTTCCGGACGTTTTGGCTGAATAGGAATAACGGTCATAATTAACCCCGTGACAGTGAATTGAAAATAAAAAAGCGTGCGAAAATAAAAACCACATTTTAATTATATTTTCCCGAAGCATACTGACCGTGGTCATGTTTTTACCGATTCAGAAGTGTGATGCTAATAGTGATAGCACTGATTGCGTAATGTTATTATTTAAACGCAAATAGAAAGGCACATGACACATATTAATTTTAGTTTCATCTCGAAATGTATTAATCATAGGGGGAATTATTATGAATAAATTACACAACCTGACAATACCGATGATCATTTCCTTTATTATCATTGCGGTATCATCAGCTACCGCCATCGGCTTACTCTCTTATCATGTGGTTTCGCGCATGGTGGCATAATTGATTTCTCCAGACATCGCTAAATTAAACCAACCTTAAACGCACATAATTGTTTCCACCTAATGACCCTTATTTTGCGGAGGGTCATTATTCCCTCTTTCAGGCAATGGCATATTTCCGCCCTTTCTTTCTTATTGAGGCAGGGGCATGAATAATTGGCCAGTGCTGGGCGCACTTGTAATTTGTTTGGTTTTGATCGGTTGTGACAATAAAAGCGGTGATGAACTCAGCGCACCTCGCGTAATTAAAGCGCTAACGCTGACGGAAAATACCACAGAGAAAGTCAGGGTATTTCCAGCGCGTATTACGGCGGGCGATTACACCGAATTGGCGTTTAAGCGTACCGGGCGGCTGGCGCAGTTGCAGGTGCGTGAAGGCAGCCATGTGAAGGCTGGCGAGGTGATTGGCCGACTGATCGATACCGATGCGCAGCTGCGCGTCAACGATCAGCAGAACAGATTCCAGCTGGCGGATCGTCAGTATCAGCGCTTCAGTGCGCTGGCCACGCGCAGTGCGGTTTCGCAGGCAGATATGGATGTGCAAAAGGCCAATCGCGACTCCGCCGCCGTGGCGCTCAACATCGCCAAATAGGAGCTGGATTATCACACCTTGCGCGCACCGTTTGACGGCATCGTCACCAGCGTGGCCTCACAAAATCATCAGGTGGTCACCGCGGGACAAACGGTGGCGGTGATCAGCCGCAACGATGTGCTGGATGTGATTTTTAGCGTGCCGGAAAACCTGTTCACCAGTCTTGACGTGCAAAACGTGAGTTATCAGCCAGAGATCAGTCTGAATGCGCTGCCGGGCCGCACGTTTCGCGCGGCATATAAAGAGCATCGTGCAGCAGCTGATGCCGCCACGCTAACCTGGCAAGTGGTGCTGACGATGCCGCGTCCAACGGATTTACCGCAGGTCAGCGGACTGAGCGGCACGGTGAAAGTGCAGATGCATAACCTGCCCACTTCCGACGGCACGCCGCTGCTGCGCGTGCCGGCCAACGCGGTGTTTAACCCGGATCACAGCCTGCCGAATCAGCCTTACGTGTGGCTGATCAGCGGTGAAGGTGATGTGCTTAACGTTCAGCAGCAGCCGGTGGTGGTGGGAAAACTCAATGCGCAGGGCATCGAAATTCTCTCCGGCCTGCGAGTGGGCGATCGCATTGTGGTCGCGGGCGTCAGCAATCTGCGTGATGGTCAGGCGGTGCGCCTGTG
Organism: Pantoea leporis; assembly: GCF_028048155.1. Taxonomy (NCBI): domain Bacteria; kingdom Pseudomonadati; phylum Pseudomonadota; class Gammaproteobacteria; order Enterobacterales; family Erwiniaceae; genus Pantoea; species Pantoea leporis. The sequence goes on along the minus strand of NZ_JALMEU010000002.1, from coordinate 112,467 downwards.
GACACGCGAGCGAGGTCTGTGATGCGCCTGCTGGAACCGTTTCTCAAATACCCGATTCGCAGTTGGCTGGTGATCCTGCTGCTGGGCGTGGGCGGCATTTTTGCGCTGCTCAACATTGGCCGTCTGGAAGATCCGCTTTTCACCATTAAATCGGCGGTGATTGTGACGCACTATCCCGGCGCGTCGGCGCAGCAGGTGGAAGAGGAAGTCACGCTGCCGCTGGAGAACGCCTTGCAGCGCTTGCCGTCGCTCGACAACGTCAGTTCGATCTCCAGCAACGGTTTGTCGCAGATCACCGTTACGATTCACAGCCACTATCGCGCCGACGACTTGCCGCAGGTGTGGGATGAATTGCGTCGCCGCGTTGACGATGCCACGCGCCAGTTTCCACCCGGCGTCAGCGCGCCGCTGGTAAATGACGACTTTGGCGATGTCTACGGCTACTTCTTTACCCTTTCCGGCGAGAACTTCACCAACAGCGAGCTGCGCACCTACGCCGATCAATTGCGGCGTGAGCTGAATTTGGTACCTGGCGTGGCAAAAGTGGCGATTGCCGGTATTGAGCAGGAGCAGGTGAATATCACGCTCTCCAGCCAGAAGATGGCGGCGCTGGGCGTGACGCCACAGCGCGTGGCCGCTTTGCTCAACAGCGTCAATGCCGTCTCCGATGCGGGCCAGATTCGCCTCGGCAATGAAGCGATTCGTTTCCATCCGACCGGCGAGTTTCAGTCACTGGATGAGATCGGTGCGCTGCCAATCTCTGCGCCCGGCAGCAGCCAGCAAGTGTTGCTGCGCGATATCGCCACGCTCAGCCATGGCGTTACCGAACGGCCGGGCAATCTCTATCACGCCAACGGCAACGCCGCGCTGGCGATGGGCGTCTCCTTTGCGCCTGGCGTCAACGTGATTGATGTCGGCGATGCGTTAAGCGCCAAAATTCAGCAGCATCAGCAGGCCAAACCGCTCGGCATCCATCTGAACGTGTTTTATAACCAGGCGCAGGAAGTGAAGCAGTCGGTGGATGGTTTCATCAATAACTTCCTGATTGCGCTGGCGATTGTGGTGGGCACGCTGCTGCTGTTTATGGGCGTCCGCAGCGGTATGGTGATCGCCGCCTCGCTGGCGCTTAATGTGCTGGGCACGCTGCTGATCATGTATCTGTTTAAGCTTGAGCTACAGCGCGTGTCGCTGGGTGCGCTGATTATCTCTCTCAGCATGCTGGTGGATAACGCCATCGTGGTGGTGGAAGGCATCAAGGTCGATCGCCAGCGCGGCAAGCCGTTGCGACAGGCGATGATGCAGATGGTGAAACGCAGCGCGCTGCCGCTGCTCGGCGCCACGGTGATCGCCATCATCGCGTTCGCGCCAATTGGTTTATCGCAGGATTCCACCGGCGAATACTGTAAATCGTTGTTCCAGGTGCTGCTGATTTCTCTGCTGCTCAGCTGGATTACCGCGCTGACGCTGACGCCGGTGTTCGTGCAGTGGGTGGATGGTCGCCAGGCAATCAGCAAAGAGACCGCGCAGCCGTATCAGGGCGTGGTGTTTCGCCTGTATCGCCGCGTGCTCACCACGCTGCTGCGCTTCCGCATCACTACTTTAGTGCTGATGGCCGCGTGCCTGGCCGCCTCGGTCTATGGCTTCGGCTACGTGAAGCAGAACTTCTTCCCCGCCTCCAATACGCCGATTTTCTTCACCGATCTGTGGCTGCCGTATAGCACCGACATCCATTACACCGCACAAACCGCGCGCGAGGTTGAAGGCTGGATCAACCAGCAGCCGGGCGTCAGCAGTACCGTGACCACCATTGGTCAGGGCGCGATGCGCTTTACACTGACCTACGATGCGACGCGTCAGTACAGCAATTATGCGCAGATCATGGTGCGCGTGCAGGACGCCAGGCAGCTGGAAATGCTGGCGCAGCACACCGAGCAGCACATCGGCGAGCACTTCCCACAGGTGACGGAGCGCATCAAACGCATCAATTTCGGTAGTGCCAGCGACAGCGCCATTGCGCTGCGGATTACCGGCCCCGATCCCATTACGCTGCGGCAGATTGCCAGCCAGATTGACGACATTTTCCTCGCCGAGGGCAGCGCGTTTCCGCCGCGTCATGACTGGCAGGCGCGCAGTAAAGTGATTCGTCCGCAGTATTCACCGCTGCGCGGTCAGGAGCTGGGCGTGGACAAGCGCGAGATCGACCGCGCGCTGCGTATCAACTTCAGCGGTGATAGCGTCGGCTTGCTGCGCGAAGGCTCGCGGTTGATGCCGATCATGCTGCAGACCTCCGAGCTGGAGCGGCAGAATATCGACCATCTTGGCAATATTCAGGTGTGGAGTCAGGCGCAGCAGCGCTATGTGCCGCTGGCCAATCTGGTGAACGATTTCCAGCTGGAATGGGAAGATCCGCTGATTATGCGTCGTGACCGCATGCGCGTCTTGACGGTGCAGACCGATCCCGATCCCGCCAGCGGCCGCACCGCCGCAGAGATTGTGGCGCGCGTGCAGCCGGCCATCGATCAGCTGAAGTTGCCCGCCGGCTATCATCTGGAATGGGGTGGCGAGTTGGAGAGTTCACGCGATGCCCAAAGCGGCCTGCTTGGCTCGCTGCCGTTAGGTTTTCTCGCGATGTTTGTGATTACCGTGCTGATGTTTAACTCGCTGCGCGATGCGCTGGCGATCTGGATTACCGTGCCGCTGGCGCTGATTGGCGTCACCTGCGGCTTCCTGCTCACCGGCATTCCGTTTGGCTTTATGGCGTTGATTGGTTTGCTGAGTTTGTCAGGCATGTTAATTCGTAACGGTATCGTGCTGGTTGAGGAAACGCACCAACTGGCGCGGCATCAGCCGTTACAGCAAGCGATTCTCGACGCCGCAACGTCGCGTCTGCGCCCGATTCTGCTCACCGCCTTCACCACCGTGCTCGGCCTGCTACCGCTGCTGCGCGATGTGTTTTTCCAGAGCATGGCGGTGGTGATCATTTTCGGTTTGGGATTCGCCACGGTGCTAACGCTGCTGGTGTTGCCGGTGCTGTATCAAACCTTTTATCGGGGTAGAAAGTCTTGAGCGTGAAATTTTGCCTTGAGTCCGTATTATCCGTGTGGGCACTGACGCATCTGGAAATTGAGCCGTTTTCAAAACCACGCATGGAAGCTAAGAAGCAGGCCGGGGCCGCTTTTGGGCAGGCAATCCGCAGCGCTGAATGTAGCGAGGAAGCCAGGAGAGCCCGCAGGACGCGGGCGAAAGGCGGAGTCGGGACAAGGAAGTCCCGTCTCCGCCGGTCCGTCAGGCTGACGAGCGAAATGAAGGTACCGCGTAAGCGGCGCGAGGACCGCCGGACCAAAGGCGGCCCCGGCCAGCGTATTCGCCATTGAAAAAAACAAGCATAACGGCATTTATGGCGACCTTTTTGGAAAATGTTCTCCCTGCTTTTCGTTCCCAGCGCTCGCCAGTAATATCTTTTTCAACATAAACGTCAGCGGAATTGCCAGAATTGCACCGATGATGCCCAACAGAGATTGCCAGATAAGAAACGCCAGCAGCTGTGTGGTAAGTGCCATATTCAATCTTTTGCCCAATAACAACGGCTCAATGACTGAACTCAGAATTAAATTCAACGCCACGAAGAACAGTGCGACCACCAATGCAGTTTGAATATCGTACAGCATATAACTTTGCAGCACTGGCGGAATGGCCGCCATAAATGAACCCAGAACTGGAATATAGTTGAAGACAAACATCAACACACCCCAGAAAAAGGCGAACTTCAGGCCAAGAAGATGAGCACCCGCCCAGACAATAATGCCGCCGACAATACTGGTCAGGGTTTTAACCTGAGCATAAACAATAACGCTTTGCACACCCTCTTCAAGCGCCACATAATAGCGCTGATATTTCCCTTCGGCCTGTTTGCGTAGCAAGATTTTTAAATTTCTCATTTCATACAGCATGAAAAACAGCATCAGAAATACCATCAGCCACCAGGAAAGAATGCTGGGTATTTGCGTGAGAAAACCCGTGACAAAGCGCACCACCGCACCCGCATCAACAAACGCCAGCATGTGGTTGGGCGTTAAAACCAGGCCCAAATGACTAAACGTCTGCGTCACCGGCTCGAAGCGTTCGGCCAGTAGCTGCGGTGCCTGACGGCTCAGCTGGATTAAATCGGGGGTTAATACGGTGAGTTTGATGATGGTGAACACAATCACCAATAACAGCAGCACAATCACCAGCAGCGATGACAGCAGACGCGGCACGCGTTTTCTTTCGAGCCGACTGATTAACGGATCGAGCATAATCGCCAGAAACAGTGACAGCATTACCTGATTAATTAATGCCGATGCCAGATAGATACCGGTAAGAATTATGGTCAACGTGGCGAGAATTATCAGTACGCGCAAAAGCCTTGACCATAAAGGAAACTCGTTCAGTCCCATTATTAAGATCCTTCATCCTATACAAAATGTATTATAGAGAAAAACCTGTGCGCTGGGCCTTGTTTGAGGTCAAGTGACGAAAAACATTCAGGCCGTAAGAGAAACGGCCTGAATGTCACGCGCTATTAATTGATTCTGAATCTCCGCGTTAATGGCTTTTCGATTTCGACAATTAAAAACATCACGAAGCCAATGATCAAGGTAATAATCCAGTAACGTAACGGTAGCGCGGTGGTACCAAACAGCAGCTGCATAAAGGGCGCGTAGATAATCAGCAATTGCAGAACTAACAGCACGCCGCTGACGATCCAGATGCCTTTATTCATCAGCAAACCTTTGCTCAATGAGAAGCCGTCGGAAACACGACAGTTCAGCATATAAAACCACTGCGCCGTTACCAGCGTTTGTAATAACACGGTACGAATAAACTCCGGTGAATAGCCGCGCGGTTGCAGCCAGGCTTCCAGTACAAAAGCGCTGATGGCGATCATCGAACCGACAAAAATCACGCGCCAGATGGCGAAACCATCCATCACATGCAGCTTGGGATCGCGCGGCGGACGACGCATGATATTTTGCTCACCCGCTTCAAACGCCAGGCCGAAGGAGAGCGTGGCGGAAGTCGCCATGTTCATCCACAGAATCAGCACCGGGGTCAGCGGAATGAGGTTACCGGCCAGCAAGGCAATGATGATCAGCAAGCCCTGCGCCAGGTTGGTCGGCATGATGAACAAAATGGTCTTTTTCAGGTTGTCATAGACACGGCGCCCTTCGCGCACAGCGCTGGCGATAGTGGCGAAGTTATCGTCCGTCAGTACCATATCGGCGGCTTCTTTAGTCACTTCAGTGCCTTTAATCCCCATGGCGATGCCGACATCCGCCTGCTTCAGCGCGGGCGCATCGTTAACGCCATCGCCGGTCATCCCGACCACCTCTTTTTTGCTTTGCAGCGCCTGCACCAGACGGAATTTATCTTCCGGGCTGGTACGGGCAAAGATGTCGTACGCCTGCGCCGCCTCACTCAATTGCTGGTCATCCATCACTTCCAGCTCGCGTCCGGTGATGGCGGTGCTGGCGTTACCGATTCCCAGCATCTGCCCGATACTCATCGCAGTTTGCGGATGGTCGCCGGTGATCATTTTCACGCGAATGCCGGCTTGCAGGCAGTCGCTAATCGCGGTTATGGCTTCCGGTCGCGGTGGATCCATCATCCCGGCGATGCCGAGCAAAATCATGCCCTGATGCAGATCCTGATGCGTCAGCTCAGTTTGTCCTGGTGTGGCCGGTTTCCAGGCCGCCGCCACCATACGTAATCCTTCGCGCGCATACTCCTCAATTTTGGCTTCCCACCACGGCAGATCGATCGGCTGCAATCCGACTTCTGTTTGCTGCTGCTGACAATGTCTGAACAGTACGTCCGGCGCGCCGGTCAGCAGCACGCACTCTTCATCGCCAATCAGATAGTGCGTCGACATGTATTTGTATTGCGAATCAAAGGGGATTTTATTGCGCAGTTCGGTGGTGACTGAAGGCAGATGTCCTTTGGCGGCTAGCACTTTAAGTGCGCCTTCCGTCGGGCCGCCGGTGATTTTCCACAGTCCGTTTTCGTCTTTAATCAGCTGGCTGTCGTTACACAGATCGATGGTGCGCAGATAGCGCTCGAGGATCGAGCCTTGCGCCACTTTCACCGGCACAGCGTCATCGGCTTTATGGATGGCGCCCACCGGTTCATAGCTCACGCCATCAACGCGGTAAATCTGATCGGCGGTGATAATCGCTTTCACCGTCATTTCATTCATGGTCAGCGTGCCGGTTTTATCTGAGCAGATCACTGTCATCGCGCCCAGCGTTTCCACGGTAGGCAGCTTGCGGATGATCGCCTGCTGCTTCGCCATGGTTTGCACGCCAAGCGACAGAATGATCGAGATAATCGCCGGTAATCCTTCGGGAACCGATGCCACCGCAAGGCTAATCAGAGACAGCATCAGCTCTGAAACCGGCATATCGCGGAACAGCAAACTAAAGACAAACAGCGCGGCCATCATCGCCAGGATGATCAGGAAAATGGCTTTACCGAGTTTATCCATCTGCACCAGCAGCGGCGTGCGGTGCTTTTCGATATCGGACATCATCTGGTTGATGTGCCCAAGTTCCGTGGCGCCACCGGTAGCGACCACCAGCCCTTTGCCGCCGCCCGAACTGACGGTGGTGCCGGAGAACAGCAGATTGGTACGATCGCCCAGCGGCAGCTCGCCGATGAGCGCGTCAGTGCCCTTCTCGACCACGGTGGATTCGCCCGTCAGAATCGCTTCTTCAACGCGCAGGTTATGCGCCTCAATGACGCGCAGATCCGCCGGGATCCGGTCGCCAGCGCGGATCACCACCACATCACCTGGCACCAACGCGGTGGTGGGCAGTGTCTCGTGATTACCCGCACGGATCACCACCGTTTCGCTGGAGAGCATATTGCGGATACTTTGCAGGGATTTTTCCGCATTGCTCTCCTGAATGTGGCCAATCAGGGCATTCACCACCGCCACGCCGAGAATCACCAGCGTATCAACCCAGTGTCCCATGACGGCAGTTAGCAGCGCAGCGGCAAGCAAAACGTAGATCAGCACATCGTTGAAGTGAGCGAGAAAACGCAGCCAAACCGGCTTGCCGGGTTTCTGTGGCAGGGCATTGTCCCCGTACTGTGTTAGGCGCGCCGCCGCTTCAGCACTACTGATTCCCTCGGTGGAACTTTGCGTACTGGCCAGCGTTTCATCGACAGAAAGTTGATAATAGGTACTTTCCGGTTTAGCAGTATTCATCGCTTTCTCCTCAAATCCTGTTTCGGAAATCAAGGCGGTGATATCCCGTATTTAACAAGTCGCCATTGAACGAAAAGATCAGACCTGACTTATCCGGTGGAAGAAGCGGTCCGTTTCAGATTGAAAAATATGTCGTTAATGGCTGCTCAGCGGCAATGGAGCAGCCCTATTTTCTATACGAAATTGAAAGTTTTTTGTAAAATGAACGCTATAAACGTAGCACAGGGATATTCAACGCATTCATTTCTCAATAAAAGTCGCGAGGCGGAAACCATTTATCTCACCAGACTTATCCGATCGCGGATAATAATAAAAATATAGTGTGATAATTCATAAGGCTGGGTAATTTAAAGCCAATATTCAGGTTACTTTAATCTGATATTTTATATCGATATTGCGGATTAAATATCCATGAAAATCAGTTTTATTAGATTTAAATCTGGTTAATTTCACCAAAAATATTACAAGCTATCAGGCTTTACTTTTTTTGACATCTGCGTCTATGCTCATCGATAACAAAAACATCCTGTTAATACTTCTCACCTTTCAAGACGATGGCGCAGTTTTTCTGTGGTCATGGTTAATGGAGGCAACGATGTATGGTTATAGCCTGCTCCGTCTGAGTCTTTATGTTGTCATTGCGATCGTTACCTGCTCCGCCGTAGGACTATTCACCTACGCGGTTGTCTCTATGCTTGGTAATTAAATTATCCACTCACATTATTGCCAACAATGGATTCGTTGTTGCTGAGGATAAAACAGTGACTCGTTATATTACGCTGACTGCCATTGTTATATTTTTAACAACGGGTTGCGATCAAAAAACACAGGAAGTTACGCCACCGCCACGCATGGTGAAAGTCGTTAAAGTTGTGGCGTCCGGCGAATCTCAGCAACGTATCTTCCCGGCGCGCATTGAATCCGGCGACTCCACCGATTTGTCGTTCAAACGTGCAGGACAGATTGAATCGCTGGATATTCGCCAGGGCAACCGCATCGAGCAGGGCCAGCTCATCGCCAGACTTACGGCGCGGGAAGCGCAGCAGCGCGTTAATGAGCGCCAGACCGCCGCCACCCTCGCCCAGCGGCAATTTACCCGCTTCCAGACGCTCTCCGGCCGCCAGGCGATTTCGCAGGCAGACATGGACGTGCAGCGCGCCAACCGCGATGCGGCCAATGCCGCGCTGCAAATTGCCCGTGAGGAGTTAAGCCAGATGACGCTAACCGCGCCGTTCAGCGGCGTGGCCGCCGTGGTTAACGTGCGCAATCATCAGGTAGTTGCCGCCGGACAAACCATTGCCACCTTGACTCGCAACGATCTGCTCGACGTGGTTTTCAGCGTACCGGAAAACCTGTTTACCGCGCTGGATATGCGCAACCTGACCTATCGCCCGGTGGTGCGCATCAACTCGCTGCCGGATCGCGAATTCCAGGCCGAGTACAAAGAGCACACCGGCAGCAGTAACAGCAACTCGCTGACGTGGCAGATCATTTTAACTATGCCGCGCCCGGCCGATTTCCCGGCGGTGGGCGGCGTCAGTGGCACGGTAACCATTAACCTCGCCAATCTACCCGCCAACGTGAATCGCGAATCGTTAGTGGTGCCGGTGGAAGCGGTATTCAATCCCGATAACAGCCAGCGCAACGAGCCGCATGTCTGGGTGGTGCAAGGCAGCGGCGATCAGTTGACGTTAGAAGATCGCAAAGTCAGCGTGGGCGAAGTGACCGATCGCGGCGTGGTGATCACCGCCGGGCTGCATGCCGGTGAACGCGTGGTCGCTGCTGGCGTCAACGAGCTGCATGCTCAGCAACCGGTACGCATCTGGACGCGTGAGCGGGGGCTGTAATGGATATCTCCCGGCAGTTTATCGACAATCCGGTCCGCGTCTGGCTGGCGATTCTGTTACTGGGCGTCGGCGGCATTTTTGCTCTGCTCAATATTGGCCGTCTCGAAGATCCGGCTTTTACCATTAAGACCGCGGTGGTTGTCACCCACTATCCCGGCGCGTCCGCGCAGCAGGTGGAAGAGGAAGTCACCTTGCCACTGGAAAATGCGCTGCAGCAGTTGCCCTATCTGGACAATGTCAGCTCCATCTCTTCCAACGGCCTGTCGCAGATTACCGTCAACATTGACTCGCGTTATCACTCCAACGCGTTGCCGCAAATCTGGGACGAACTGCGGCGCAGAGTCGGCGACGCGGCGCGTTTCTTTCCTCCCGGCGTAGCAGCGCCGTTCGTTAACGATGATTTTGGCGATGTGTTTGGTTTCTTCTTCGCCATTTCTGGCGACAACTTCAGCAACCCGGAACTGGTGCAATACGCGGAGCAGCTACGGCGTGAACTGGTGCTGGTGCCGGGCGTGGGCAAGGTGGCGCTGGGCGGCGTGATCCCGCAGCAGATTAATATCGATGTCTCCTTAACGATGATGGCCGCGCGCGGCATTACGCTGCCGCAACTCGCCAGCGTGCTAAGTCGACTCAACGTGGTCTCCAATGCGGGCGACATCAAAGCCGGCACGGAATCGATCCGTCTGCATCCAACCGGCGAGTTTCAGAACATCGAGGAGTTGGGCGACTTGCTGGTCAGCCCGCCTGGCGATCACGCCACCACCCGATTGCGCGATATCGCCTCGCTGTCGCGCGGGCTGAGTGAATCGCCCTCCAGCATTTACCACGCCAGCGGACGTCCGGCGGTCACCATGGGAATTTCGTTTGTTCCCGGCGTGAATGTCATTGATGTCGGGCGCGCGCTGGAGGCCAAACTGCAGCAGATGTCGGCAGAAAAACCGGCGGGCATTCAGATCAACGTGTTTTACGATCAGGCCGCCGAAGTGGCGCACTCGGTGAATGGCTTTATTACCAACTTCCTGATGGCGCTGGCGATTGTCGTCGGCGTGCTGCTGATCTTTATGGGGGTGCGCAGCGGCATTATCATCGCGTTGTCGCTGGCGCTCAATGTGCTGGGCACGCTGCTGATCATGTATCTGTGCGGCATTGAGTTGCAGCGCATTTCGCTGGGCGCGCTGATTATTGCGCTGAGCATGCTGGTGGATAATGCGATTGTGATTGTCGAAGGTGTGTTAATCGCGCGTCAGCAAAACTCGCCGCTGATGAACACCATCAACTTTGTGATTCGCCGCACCGCCTTCCCGCTGCTGGGCGCGACGATAATCGCCATTCTGGCGTTTGCGCCGATTGGTCTTTCGCAGGATTCCACCGGCGAGTACTGCAAATCGCTGTTTCAGGTATTGCTGATTTCCCTGCTGCTGAGCTGGTTCTCGGCGCTTACCATCACGCCGGTGCTGATCAAATGGTGGCTGTTTAAAACACAGGAACCTACTAAAGCTGCGGCTGAAGTTTCACCTTATGACGGCGGTTTTTATCGCCTTTATCAGCGCATGTTGCTGGTGTTGCTCAGGCAAAAAACCCTCACGCTTTCGCTGATGGCGCTGCTGCTGGCGCTGGCGATTTGGGGCTTTGGATCGGTACGACAAAACTTCTTCCCTTCAGCCAATACGCCGATCTTCTTTGTCGATCTCTGGCTGCCGTACGGCACCGATATCAACGCCACCGAGCAGATGGCCAGCGACGTTGAAAAATCGATTACCGGGCAGCAAGGCGTGGTGTCTACCGTCACCACCATTGGCCAGGGCAGCATGCGCTTTATCCTCACTTACAACGGGCAGCGTCAGTACAGCAATTATGCGCAAATCATGGTGCGCATGGACGATCAGCGTAACATCGCCGCGCTGTCACACCGTATCGATGCCTATATTGCTCGCCAGTATCCGCAGGTTAATGCCAGCACCAAACGCGTGATGTTTGGTCCTTCGGGCGGTAGCGCAATTGAGGTGCGTATCAAAGGCCCCGATCCTGACACAATGCGCCTGATCGCCAGCCAGGTCGGCGACATCCTCACCGCCGATCCCGCCACCGACAGCGTGCGCAACGACTGGCAAAACCGCAGCAAAGTTATTCGCCCGCAGTTTAATCTGGCGCTGGGTCGCGAGCTTGGCGTCGATAAGCAGGAGGTGGATAACGCGCTGGAGATGAATTTCACCGGCAGCCGCGTTGGGCTGTATCGTGAAGGCGCTGACCTGCTGCCGGTTATCGTGCGGCCACCGGTCAGCGAGCGGCAGGACGCCAATCATCTCAATAACGTGCTGGTGTGGAGCCAGAGCCAGCAGCAGTACATTCCGCTCAGCAACGTAGTGAGCGGTTTTACGCTGCAATGGGAAGACCCGCTGATTCTGCGCCGCGATCGCAGCCGCGTACTCACCGTGCAGGCCGACCCGAATCCGCTCAGCAACGATACGTCCGGCGATATTGTGGCGCGCGTGAAGCCGCAGATTGAGCAAATCTCGCTGCCGCACGGCTACAGCATTGAATGGGGCGGCGATGCGGAGAGCTCCAGTGAAGCGCAGCAAGGCGTGTTTACCTCGCTGCCGCTGGGTTATCTGGTGATGTTCGTGATCACCGTGCTGATGTTTAGCTCGCTGAAAAACGCCGTCGCCATTTGGCTGACGGTGCCGCTGGCGCTGATTGGCGTGACGCCGGGCTTTTTGATCACCGGAATTCCGTTTGGCTTTATGGCGTTAATCGGCCTGCTGAGTCTGAGCGGTATGTTGATTCGAAATGGCATCGTGCTGGTCGAAGAGATTGAACAGCAGAAGCTAGTAAAGCCGCAGGCTGACGCGATCATTTACGCCGCCACCTCGCGTCTGCGCCCTATTCTGCTGACCGCCTTTACCACCGTGCTCGGGCTGGCGCCGCTATTGCGCGATGTGTTCTTCCAGAGCATGGCGGTGGTGATCATGTTTGGTTTGGGCTTTGCCACGGTGCTAACGCTGCTGGTGCTGCCGGTGATTTACGCCTGCTTCCATCGCCAATCGGTGGCTAGCGCATCATGAATGTTACCGGCCTCAACGTGATTAAAACGCTGGGATGTATGACGGCGGTGACGTTTTTCACCGTGTACAACACCTGGGATCGCTACGATTACGATTATCACTGGATTCTGGCGTTTCTGACCTTTATCTCCACCATCGCCACGCCGCTGTTTTTTGTCGTCGCCGGGATTATGGATGCCCGTTCCGACCAGGATGTTAACTGGCAGATAGGCAAGATTCGCAATCTGGTGATCGTGTTTCTATTCTGGATGACGGTCTATTACCTGTGGGAACCGTATCAGCGCGGCTATCTGATCCAGCCGTGGTTCATCTTCTCGTTCATTATCATCTACAGCTTTCACCCGCTGATGATCTGGATTAGCCAGCATCGACGCGCGTTCGTTGCGCTGGTGTTTGCGTTGCTGGCGTTCTCATATGGCTACGATTTGCTGGCGGTGCTGCATCCGGACGACCCGCTATTCCGGCTTGAACCGCAGTATCGGCTCTGGACCTGGCTGCTGTTTTACTTAACCGGCCAGCTGTTGTGCGATCCGCTGATTAATGACTGGATGGAGCGCAAAAACGTGGCGCGCGGCGCGGTGATCGCCCTGCCCTTTATCTATCTGTTTACCTGGTTTTATGAGCAGCACTTCTTCTTCGCGCTATTTGAAGCCGATCGCAACGCCTTTATTCTCACCGGCTCGCAGATTTATCTGCTGGTGGTGGTGCTGGTGATTGCCGCCAGTCAGGTGCGCTTTCGCCGCAATGTGGCGGTTAAAGAGACCATTCTGGCGACCATCAGCAAAACTATGACCGGCGTCTATATTCTTCACTACTCGGTTTTCCATCTGCTCACCGCGCTGATTCCCATCACCTCGCTGGCGACTAAGCTGACGCTGATTGCCGTGACCTTTGCCGCTTCGGTGCTGCTCTCCAGAGTGATCCTCGCCAGCGGCTGGCTGAAAAAAGTCATAACCCTTTGATGCAGGCCGGCAGATTGCTCTGACTGCTGCAGTCAATGCGCCCCTTGATTTGCAACATCATGTAATCGAAAAACGGATTGGAGGTGTTGCGCATCAGCGTATCCAGCCCAACGATCAGGCTGGCGGTTTCACCGCGCAGCGAGATGGTGCCAAAGCTAATGCCATAACGATTCTTTTCCGTTGGCTCGCGGCCATACAGCGAGTCGCTGAGCGGGAACGGCACGGCAATGTGCGATAACGAATAGGTATCCTGCGGCCACGCTTCATGCATCGAACGCACGATCTCTTGCGTTTGATCCGCCGCTGTAATGCGCGCCACGGTTTGATAGGTGGTCGATGACGCGTTGGTGATGACCGTTGAGGCATAGCGGCGCGGCGCAGGCGGCAACAAATTATTGACCGCTGAATAGAGCGCGGGCCTGAACAGCGCGCGCAAGTTCGCCGCCTGGTTGACGTCGAACATCACCAGTTCACTGCCGTTATCCGGCAGATAGCGATAGAACCCATTGACCACCGCGCGGGTGCTGACGGTGGAATCCAGCACTGACTGGAAGGTCAGCACCGGCGGAAACGCCGGCATGCTGCCGCCGCGAATCACATGCAGCAGCTGATCCTGCATCGCCTGAGTCAGCAGCCACGATTGCCGCGCCGCGCGCACCGGGAACGAGTTGTACTTGAAAGGATTGTATTCGGGGATGATGCTCAGCCACGCCGCTTTGGCGAAGCCGGGGATGATGGCGGGCCAGCCGGCTAAGCCAGCAAACCGCGCATAGGCGGTGACGCCAATCATCGGCGACAGCAATACCAGCTGTTGCGGCTTGCGCAGCGCGTTATTTTGCAACGTATCGAGGCTGTATTTCACCGCCAGCGCGCCGCCGTTCGAGTATCCAACCAGATGCAAAGGTACGTTGCTGCCCGCCAGGCGTGTCGCTTCGCGCACCGCTAAGCGGGTTGCCGCCATCCACATTTGCCAGTCAACCCTGGTGAGTGAACCGGGCGCCGTGCCGTGTCCCGGCAGCCGCGGCACTACCACCACAAAACCCTTCTGCTGATACGCCTGCGCCAGATAGCGCATGCTGTACGGCGAATCGGTTAATCCATGCAGCAGCACCACCGCACCTTTCGCTTTTCCTTCCGGCTCAAGGATATAAGAGCGATTCCAGTCGGTGTCGAATCGCGCCGGATAAACCGGGCTTTGCGCGTTAAAGCGGTTGAGCGCCGTTTTCTCATCGTCACTGAGCTGGTCGGTCACGTTGAGCTTCATGTCGTGGAAAATCGCTGCTTCACGCGTCAGATAATCCGCGAAGCTGGCGCGATCAATCTCATCCACCGACATTTCATCCGCCGACCACGTATGCCAGCGATGCAGCGGCGGTCCCTGTTCGGATTGATAACCACGGATCACCAGGAACATCACCAGCAAAACCAGCAAGCCTAACGCTACGCGCTTGAGCACTTTGCTGATGCGATCTTTATGCAACGCGTTGACGGAATCAGAAGGCATAGCGAACCCAGGCAAACAGCACGTTACCGTTATTGTAAGTGCCGGGAATATAGGTGAACTGCACGTTGAGGCGTTTATAACCAGCGGAGAACAGCGGCAGCACGATAGGCAGCGGCACGTAATTGGCGAAGTCATCGCGCGCGGTAATGCCGGCGGTTAGCCCGAGACCAAGACGAAAATCGTGCGATTGATCCAGATACCAGCCTTTCTCCCAGCCATAACCAATGATCGGCTGCCATTCGTTATGGGAATCTTTAAACGCCATCGCGTAGAGCGCGCTCCAGTTACCGTCTTCATTGATGCGCGAGACGCCCAACCCGCCCCCCCAAGGCGTTTCATTGTAGTTATCGGTTTTATCTTTATCGTAAGCAAAACGGGCATGCCAGCTGATGAAAGGCAGATAGAGATCGTAATACTGCGGTTCCTGCCAGGTTTGTGAAACGTCCTGCTTGAGCCATTCCCAGCCATCGCTGATCGTGTTGGCCGCCGAGGCGGGACAGACAAACAGGGCCAGAGTAAGCAACCAGGCCGCCTGAAGAGTACGCATCATGTATGCCTCTGAAATTCACCGCCGCGAAAAGGAGTGGAAAAGCTGATGTGCTCACCAAGCAGATCAAGCCACTTAACCGGTGAGATTATAGTTGCTTGTTATTGCTATAAGTAGCATCACCACGCAGATAACAAACCACCTTGTGATAATCGGCGCGGCAAAGCGCAGCCAAGGATGAAGCGTGACCGGCCGTTCAGCCATCCAGGTCTTTAAATGGTTAAAATAAATAAACATATTCGTTGCTAAATTATTATCTCTATGTCTTAATGCGTCATCGGTTTGGAACACAGACCTTATGAAAGCAGTTTTAGTAAAGCAGTCCTCAGTTCAAGTGTTATCCCTAGATACCCTTCTTCGAGAGCCTCCTCCTAAGTGCCCAATAAGTAAATCTTTCACTTCAGGCCAATTTTCGCCGCTACAAGTGGCTCATCAATTAAGGAATTATCTATGTCTAACAAAATGACTGGTTTAGTAAAATGGTTTAACTCTGATAAAGGTTTTGGCTTTATCACTCCTAACGATGGCAGCAAGGATGTTTTCGTCCATTTCTCTGCCATCCAGAGCGACAACTACAAAACTCTTGATGAAGGTCAGCAAGTTTCCTTCACCATCGAAAATGGCGCCAAAGGCCCAGCAGCGGGCAACGTTACTCCGCTGTAAGCCGCGCTCATTATCAGCAACGCTTACAATAGCGATGAAGACAATAGTCTGAGCAGATAAGCACCGTTGATAAAAAATACCCGCCTTGTGCGGGTTTTTTATTGCCTGAAACTTGGTGTGACTAAGGTTTGCGTAGTGAATAAACTGCTCGCCAGCGAAGTCGGTAGCTTCACCGTACGTAGAAAGTGGACACCGGTTAATAAGAAGGAAATAGGATGCTTTTGCCCGATTTGAATTTCACACAAACGCTACATCACCCGTCATTTCGACTATGAGCCGTCCGCTATTTGTTTCTCTGGATGGACCCAAAGGCGTTGGTAAAACCACGCTGTTGGAAGCCATCACGAAAGTACTCAGGGCTAATAACATCAAGGTAATCCGGCTTTGCGAGAAAAAAAGCGATCCTTTCAGGAGAGAAACAATGGCTCTGGTGAACAGGCTGGCCAGAAATCCCTGCATGGATTTAGAGTGGGAAGTTTGTGCGCGCTTTGCTGATAGCCGTGCATGGATTTCCCAACATGTGCTGACTAAACAGCCACCGTACAGCATCATTTTGATGGATCGCTGGTACCCGTCGGATGCCGCGTTTCGCCGGATGGTTCCATTTGCTGAGATTTTACAGTTAAACATTGATCGAAACGTGCAAGCGCCAGACCTGCATGTCGGGGTTGTTACTGCGCCTGAAATTTCATGGGCAAGGGCCGCGGCCAGAACGCGCGGGTTAAGTAGTACGGTGATGTATAAGCTGGAAGATCATGTCGCTTGTACTCAGTCGTTCGAGCGAGCCGTTGCTAAACACGGCTGGGTTTTATGCCGTAATGAAGGGATGATCGAACACGCAACCCTGCAGGTTGTCAATGAGATCTACAAACTGCTGAATGACCTTTAGGCATCAGTTCTGAGACACTTTTTCTGCCGCATCCCGTTAGACCTAATAGTGGAAACTCATCACTCTGACTGAGCACTGAACACATCCGTCTATGGTTATCAGTTGCTACTCGGGCTAACTGTAGATCGGTGTAATCCCTGAAAGTTCTACAGACGCACGTCTTGTGGTTACGCTATGGCTGGGTGGGGCTCCAGATATAACAGCGCGGTGCATAATATGCAGCTGGTGTCCGCCAACTTCCGCGTAATAAGCTGGCTATCCGTAAATGTAACGAAACCAATATATTTACCTGCAAAGGGTTTTATTGCATCCTTGCGCTTTCATATTTATACAGCTGTTCACGGATTACTTTATAATTAAATATATCACCCCTTTTTGTAGTGCCTTCCCATTATTTCACCGAGTTAATATCCATCATTGAGAAGCGCTTAACGCCTTAAACATTAAACCTCTTTCATGCAAAATTGCACATAATTTCACCCTGCATTAGCACCTAATAACGGCAGTGAATAGTCACTTAGAAAATATATAAATCCTAGATTTCATGACTTTTAGGAATTAACCTTTAGCTAAATCCGTAATAGCGCCTACAGTTTAAGTCGAGGTTGTCATAAACGTGAAAATGGAGGATGGTTAATGTCTTTTCAACACGACGGGAAAGGCTACGTCATTATTGGCGAAGCGGCACTGAGTATTGCCTTGGGACAGAGAGTTGTCAGCGTACAATCGCTGATTGACGAACTGGAACATATGGCAAATGCAGGCGGCAGCAAGGCAAGGTTGTCTGATATTTCTGAAGCCACAAAATGGCTGAAGAGTTTCGAAGAGCCCGATCGCGCTGTCCATAACGTGCCATACCTGCAAACGCTTGCAGGCTTGAACGACGAAACGAACTGACGCCTAAGGACGTAGTCCGGCTCTGGCCGGAAGACGACGACGAAGATGACCTCAACGGTCGCGTTTAACGTGTACCGGCTGGAGAAAATGTCAGGGACGACACTCTCCCCTTCCTTAATTAATCCCCACCTGTCATTTGGCAATATTCATTTCCCATTCCCAAATTACGTATCAAAATCTTCATTAATTGAGGCAAGTTTTGTCTTGAAAACGATTTCATTATTTTCCCTCGAAATTTGAGACTTTTCTTTATCATCAAGCAATGCGTTTACATCTGGCATAATTTAAGATAATTATCAGCAAGTTGAGCAGCAACGTTAACATGCAAAATTTGATAAACCGTAATCTCTAAACAATCTTAAAGACCTTAAGGAAGTTTGTTACTACACTATTCCTACGGTAATCGAAAATATTGGAGGAAACGCAGTGTTATTTCATGACGAAGAACAAGGCCATATCATTATTGGCGAGGCAGTGATTAATCTTGCTGTGAGTCAGAAGGAAATCAACATTCACTCCCTCATCATTGAGTTGGGCACCATGGCCGAAGGCGATGCCAGCGACAATAGACTTGCTCAGATAGCCGACGCCAGACGCTGGCTAAAAGCCTTTGTCGAAACCTCCCCACGAAACCGCGAAGAGCTACGTTGGCTTTCAGCATCCAGACATTTACGCGCTATCAACAATGATCGTTAATGGGTGACTAACGTTGATTCAGGTTAAGGATGCGCCTCAGGGCGCTCCGCATTATGTCGATAAGTAAGTGAGTTAAACAGACTTCATTCCCTGAGCCTTTCAATACCCCCTCCTCCAGTTAATCGCCTCCTCTCTCTTTGTACAAATTTACCCCTTATCTTCAACAACCAGAACCCGACAGCCGATCTCACAACCAAACATAACTACCTGAATAAAAAGGATAAGCATCTTTTGCTTGAAAAGAAAATCTGTACAGATAAATTAATCCTGTACAAGTTTTAAAAGATTGTCTAACTTTATGTTCAGACAGAATCGACTATCCCAACTTTTACGAGGTTCGCATGCGTCAGAGTGTTTCTAAATTTCCCGATACAGCCAGCGATATTGCACATTATTTTAGCAAAGCAAGCGCGCCAACTCAGCAAGAAACGCTAGGTCAAATTGTTGTCGAAATCCTGCGGGCAGGCAAGAACCTTAATCGTAAGGCTATCTGCACTAAACTGTTAAGACGTCTCGAAGTCGCAGCCACTCAAGAAGAAGAACGCCATTATCAGACATTAATCGGCATGCTGTTTGATCGCTAAGTTTTATCTGTTGGCGAGATAAGCCAGTCACGATCCCGTCGAAGGGATTCAGGCTTTAAACCGCTCATTAATGGATTTTTATCCATGAAAGGCGTGCCATAACAGAAATATGCGCTAAATTTAGTTTTGAATGACTTTTAACTGGGTAAATAGCCCAGAAAGCATGGTTTGTTTAGCCAACACCCAACGCAATAGCATAAACATCTTTCAAACGTTGCCGCAGAAATATCTGATCACAAGGAGAGAAAATGCAACAAAGCGCACAGCAAACGTCCCGCGATATAGACATTACTGACTATCTCCAAAACGCAGGTGACAACCTTTCTGCGGAGAAGACACTGATTGACTCCGCCATCCAGACGCTTGAGAGTCAGGGTAAGAGTGTCTCCAATAGCGCCATTATTTTGTACTTCATCTCGGAAATTGAAAATACCACGGACCCGTTGCAACTTGACGCGTTACTCAACGCGTTGAAGATGGTGGTGGGCTTTACTCCGGGTGAAGAAGAACGTTGGGCATTTTTTTATTGGTGAGTAAAGTCTCAGGGGCATGAGGATCAGTATTTTTAATATGGATGTAGCGGTCAGAAAAGCGGGGAATTGACACAACTTTCCCCGCTAATAGGCAAATAGAATAGATTGGTTTTATTAATCATCATCATTAGGCGTACGGCCTACAACGATTTCAAGGCAGTTGCGCAGCACATCGAGTTGCTCAATATCTGTCGCACTCTCCAGCTCCGCTATCAGACTCATAATGATGGCCTTGTTCGTCACTCTTCCTCTCTCTGCGATCAATGACTTTACGATGATACCAATGACTTCTTTTTCCTCTGCATACTGGTCACCGGTGCTGTGTAAATAACTCTGCAGGTCTGACTCGATAGTATTCTGCTGCATAAAATATCCTTACTGAGTTGCGCATTTTTGTCTCTCTTCCACGCACTTAAGCCCTTAGCCGGCGTTAATGTCGGGTTGAGTCGTCATTACCGAATTTGTCTATATCAAAATTTGCCATGTGCTCCCGGTCTCCAACTTTAGGGGATTCACTCTCGGCAATTTCTTTCTTAACATCCTGCGTAGCGAGAAGTATTACGCGCGCACGTTCTTCATCCTTTTCAGCCTTCAGCATGCATTCAAGCTTCGAGAGGAGCGCACGTCGCGAGATGCCGGCTTTTTCGCGCAGCAATGCTATTACCGCCTCGCCGATGAGAAGGTCACTCAACTTTTGTTCATGGTGATTTTTCATATCACTCTCTGTTCAACATTTAGTGTTGAGAAGAGAGAGAGATGCGGCTGAAAAACGCTGCAATATCATTTACTGAATGGCATTTTCCCAGGTTCTGTTGCAAGGAAACCTCACGTGTTCATATTTTAATCAGATCGTCATGCAGTAAACTTATACAATGATCGCAATGTTGTACAGCTTTATTGGCGTGAATTGATGAATATTTAATATGAGATAGGGCAAGTAAAAAGGATTGGACTTTTATGGCAGTAAAAAATGACCTCTGAAAGTGGAAATCTCTAACGCTTTCAGAGGCGATGCAAAGCATCATTCGTTACGTGCGGAGAGTACCGCTGGGTCAATTTATAGGAGATTAAAAAAAATGCACGGGTTATATTTTTTTATTTTAACTCCTATTACAGTCATTTAAATTGCATCTTTATCAAAATGAAACCGCTTCGGTTATTTATGAACTCAATCATCAAGAATATTGATAATTTTTATTTGGCCATTCCAAATAAATGCCACTTATTAATCGATTTCTCATTTTTGAAAGAGCACGTTGATAAGTAACGCTCGGGTTTTACTGACGAGGATAAACGAAGCCAGGCAGTGATTTCAGGACTGTCTACCAGACCATTGCTGTGATGATTGAAGTGATAAAGGCCTCGTGCCCGAGCCTTTTCATTTTTATTTGTGGACCTGAGTTGCAGGCGTTAATTACTGCTACTACTCTTTTATCGCTTCATACTTGGTACGAAGGTTACACACAGCACGCACAGCGTGCGAGAGTCTTTGCATATTGTTCATACTTCCTTCCCCGCTCCAGGCGGGGATTTTTTTCAGCATTAGCCTACCTGACACGGAACCAGATGGCATACATCGCCGGTAAAAACACCAGCGTCATAATGGTGCCGCCCAGCGTCCCGCCAATCAGCGTGTAAGCCAGCGTGCCCCAGAACACGGAGTGCGTCAGTGGAATAAATGCCAGAATCGCCGCTAGCGCTGTCAGCAGAACCGGCCGGGCGCGCTGCACCGTTGCCTCAACGATAGCCTTGAAAGGATCGTGGCCTTCCCGCTCATTTTGATGGATTTGTCCGATCAGGATCAGCGTATTACGCATCAGAATCCCTGACAGCGCGATCAGCCCAACCAGTGCATTGATGCCAAAGGGCTGCTGGAATAGCAGCAGCATGGGCACAACGCCAACCAGCCCGAGCGGCGCGGTCAGAAAAACCATCACCATCGCTGCCATGGAACGCACCTGCAGGATGATGATCAGCAGCGTCAGGGCAATCATAATTGGGAACAGCGGCAGCATCGCTTTGGTCGCTTTACCCGACTCCTCAATCGAGCCCGCCTGTTCAATACGGTACCCCGGCGGCAGTGACGCGATTAATGGCTGAAGTTCCCGGCTCAACGCACTTGAGACATCCGGTGGCTGCAATCCGTCAGCAATATCGCCGCGCACCGTTATGGTTGGCGTTCTGTCGCGGCGGCGCAGCAGCGGATCTTCCATGCGGATGTCGATTTCACCGAGTTGCGAAAGTGGAATGCGCTGCCCATCGGCTCCGGCTAGCGTCAAAGCGTCAAGGCGCGCGGGATCGAGGCGCACCTCTCCGGCTGCACGACCAACCACTTCCACAGATCGGATATCTTCACGAATCGCCGTGATAGATGCCCCGCTTAGCAGGAACTGCAGTTGACGAGCCGCTCCGGCAGGCGTTAGCCCCATCGCCTGCAGCCGATCCTGATCCAGCCTGAAATGCATTACCGGTACACGTGAACCCCAGTCGGTGTTGACGGTGCGCATCATCGGGCTGGCCTGCATCAATACTTTCACCTTCGCGGCCAGCTGGCGCAGTACGTCTGGATCGGGACCCATCACCCGGTAAGCGACCGGATAAGGCGAATAGGGACCGAAAACCAGCTGTGTTACGCGCACCTGCGCTTCAGGCGCGAGCCCATCTGCTGCCGCTTGTCGCAGACGCTGCTTCAGCGCATCGCGATCGTGCTCGCCGTTGGTCAGCACCACGATTTTGGCAAAAGAGGGATCCGGCAATTCCGGGGCCATCGCCAGATAGAAACGCGGCGCACCCTGCCCGATATACGCGGTTACCGTGCGGGTTTCTTTTTGCTTTTTCAGCCAGTGCTCAATTCGCGCCGTGGTCTGGCTGGTCTGCTCTATTGAGGTGCCGTAAGGCATTTGCACTTCAACCAGCACCTCAGGACGATCGGAGGTTGGGAAGAACTGTTTTTTCACCAGCCCCATGCCAATGATGGCCAGCACAAAGCAGCTAATCACCGCGCCTGCCACCCACCACTTATGCGCGATGACTCTGGTTAGCAGTCGTCTGAAGCGATTGTAATGGCGGGTGTTATAGATTGCCGCGTGGCCACCGACTACCGGCTTGATGTCGGGCAGCATCTTCACGCCCAGATAAGGGGTAAACAATACTGCCACCACCCACGAGGCAATCAGGGCAATCCCCACGATCCAGAACATATTGCTGGTGTATTCACCGGCGGTGGACTGCGCAAAGCCGTTGGGCATGAAGCCGATCGCGGTTACCAGCGTGCCGGCCAGCATCGGCGCGGCCGTATGGCTCCAGGCGTAGGCCGATGCTTTGATGCGGTCATAGCCCTCTTCCATTTTCACCACCATCATCTCTATCGCAATGATGGCGTCATCAACCAGTAAACCCAGTGCGAGGATAAGTGAACCCAGCGTGATGCGGTCAAAGTTTTTTCCCGTGGCGGCCATCACCACAAATACCACGGCAAGCGTCAGCGGAACCGCGGCAGCAACCACGATGCCAACGCGCCAGCCCATGCTGACAAAGCACACCACCATCACCACCAGCAGAGCTACGAAGAACTTCACCATGAACTCATCGACAGCCGAACTGATGTTAACCGCCTGGTCGGAAACGTTGGTGAGCGTCATGCCCAGCGGCATGTCGCTATTTATATTTCGGACCTCTTGTTCCAGCGCTTTACCCAGCTCAAGACCGTTCCAGCCTTCCCTCATTACCACGCTCAACATCAGTGCAGGTTCACCCTCATTACGGATGAGAAAATCGGGCGGATCGACATAGCCACGTTCGACCTTGGCCACGTCGACAAGCCGTAGCGTGTGATTACCGGAGACGACCGGCGTGTTGCGGATTTTTTCGAGCGTATCCAGCGCTCCGTCGAGGCGGATAAACACCTCGGGCCCGCGAGTTTGTATCGAACCGGCGGGTGACAGGGCATTTTGCCCGTTCAGGGCGTTAAATATCTGTTCCGGTGTAATGCCCAGCGTAGCGAGGCGATCGCTGGAAAAGGAGACATAAATACGTTCTGCCTGCTCGCCGGTAATGGTGACTTTTTTTACGCCCGCAACGTGTAGCAGCTGCTGACGGAGTTTTTCGGCATCACGAGACAGAAATCGCTGCGGTTCACCCTTCGCTTTCAGTGCATAGAGGGCAAAAACCACATCCGAGAATTCATCGTTAACCATCGGCCCGATCACACCCGCCGGCAGGTTGCGCGCCTCATCGCTGAGCTTTTTGCGTGCCTGGTAAAACTGCTCCTGCACTTCAGAAGGTGGCGTGCTGTCCTGCAGGGAAAGCATGGTGTATGCCATTCCGGGACGAGTATAGGTCTCGGTGCGGTCATACCACTTCAGCTCCTGCAGCCGCTTCTCCAGCGGCTCAGCCACCTGATCCTGCATCTCCTGCGCGGTGGCGCCAGGCCAGGCGGTGATCACCGTCAGCTGCTTGACGGTAAACGGGGGATCTTCCGCTCTTCCCAGACCCAGAAAAGCCACTACGCCAGCGACCGTAACGAGAATGATCAGGAACAGCGTGACCGATCGTTCACGCACCGCCAGCGCCGAGAGGTTAAAGCGGTTGCGGCTCATGGCGTGGCTCCTTGCGACCCAGGCGTTCCGATGCGGACGGCTTCACCTTCATGCAGCAGGTGTGCGCCCAGCGCGGCCACCTGTTCCCCGCTCTGAAGCGGCCCCGACACGCGCGCACTGTCGTCGCTGATGCCGAGCAGCGTCACGGCACGCCAGGTGACTTTGGCGGGTTTGCCTTCCACCAGCCAGACGCCAGCACCGCGTCCCGCATCCCACACCGCACTGAGCGGTACTGACCAGGATTCTTGCGTCGCCACAGATTCCGGGATACGCAGGGTTACGGTTGAACCCAGCGGAGCACCGGCTGCGGCACCGCTCAGCACATAGCGTGCTTCGTAGGTGCGGGTTGCTGCATCCGCCGAGTCTGACAACTCGCGCAGCCTGGCATCGTTCTCGATCCCACTGCCATACAGGATGGCTGTGGCCGGCGATCCCACCTGCGGGCGCAAAGTCTCCGGCAGACTGACCATCGCCTCACGCTGACCGGCGCGGGCGAGGCGCACAACCGTTTGACCGGCGCTAACCACCTGGCCTGGGTCGGCCAACGTATCCACCACCACGCCATCGGCATCAGCACTCAGTACGGCATATTGCGAGGCGTTGAGCGCCACGCGTGCCTGCGCCTGCGCGGCGCTCAGATCGGCACGCGCGGCATCTGCCGCTGCACGAATTTGACTGTAAGAGGATGCAGAGACCGCGCCAGAACCCACCAATCCACGATAGCGTTTCTCATCATCGCCGGTCTGGCGCGCGCGTGCCTGGGCGGCGTTTACCGCACCCTCCGCAGCGCGGACCTGCAGCGCGAGATCAGCGGGATCGAGCCTCATCAGCAGCTGGCCGCGTTTGACGCTTTGCCCCTTATCAACCAGACGCTCAAGCACCTTGCCCGACACGCGAAAACCCAGGTCGCTCTGAAAACGTGCGGCCACAATGCCGGTAAAAACGCGAGATTGACCCGCCGCAGGCTCGACGGTCGCCGTCCTGATGAGTGGCGGCCGGGAGCGCGGATCGTCAGCGGCTGATAAAGGTTCGCCGCAACCAGTCAGAATGACCGGCAGCAGGCAGATGACGGACAACAAAGGGAGATGCCGGAGCATGGGTTACCTTACTCAAGGAAAGTATGAGGACGCCATTCTCTGACTAGTGACCAATTATGTCAATGGTCACAAATTGCGGAGTGAGACTTCTAAGTACTAATGCAGCCAATTGGCTTGCATCTTCTCTGGCCGTATCAAGTGAGGATTGCAGTTGGAGTGGATCGGCAAGAGGTCTGAGTACCAGATAGACGGCAGCGGCCGTTTCATCCAGCGGCGTTTTACGCTCAAATTCCCCGGCAGTGCGTCCTGCGCGCAGGATGGCGAGCACGATTTCACGCAGGGAATCCTCATATTGCACAGCAGCAGGCCAGTGCTCACGCGAGGAAGCGGCGGCGATGTCATACAGCCGACGTTCGCGGAAGAACAGCTCGCAGCCTGCCACAGCAAGCGTCTGAAACAGCTGCTTTATTTTTTCCGTGGCGGAAGGTGACTTCTCCAGCGCAGCGTTCAGCCTTTCCGTGATATCCGTAAGGCAATTGGCGCAGATGACTTCACCGATTTCCTGCTTAGAACCGAAAAACTTGTAAATGTAGGCTTTTGAGAAGCCGATTGATCGCGCGAGATCGGATACGGTGGTTTTCTCAAAGCCGTAGTGGCTAAAGTATTCCATGGCGGCAGCCACAATCTGATCGCGGATGGTGTGGTCGGAAGGCCCACGCGTGGCGGCGGTAGTTTTTTTCTCTGTCATATTTCAACTTTGCTCGGTGAGCTGATGTAAACGATGAGTGACCAGTGGATATTTTGGTCACAATTTCTCATCGCTTCAAGGCCTGATTGCTATCATCACAATCTCAGCGGAATCTCTGAAAAACCGGTTTCGGTAATGTCGTGCGCCCTGCCCGACATAACGCTGGCGTAAATTGGCCGGGCTGCGGGAATTATCATCTACGCTTCTTAAGTGAAATTTAACTTTTACCCGGAGAACGTAGTGCCAACTTTGAATTCCAGTCCTCAATCCGATCTGAAACGTTCATTCATAGCCACCCTTCCACTGGGAATCGGTATGATGGCGGCAATTGATGAAGTGGTATTTCATCAGATTCTGGCCTGGCATCACTTCTTTGACTGGGGCACACCCGCGTTTAGCCTGCTTTCAGATGGATTATTGCACGCAGGCGAGCTGATTCTTTTCGTGCTTGGTTTTTTCATGTTTGCGGACCTGCGAAGCCGTGGAAAACTCAACCGCACGGCAGCATGGGCAGGATTCATTGTGGGGTTGGGTGCGTTTCAACTGTTTGATGGAATTGTTGATCACAAGCTGCTCAGGCTGCATCAGATCCGCTATGTTGATAACGTGCTGCTTTATGACCTCATCTGGAATCTGTCTGCTGTGCTGTTATTGGTGGCAGGCTTGCTGATTTATCGTCACGCGCGGTCTGCTCTATCCGCTAAAACGGAAGTTTGATCCGTGGATCCCATGATGCATCCTGCGGCGATGCCCCATTCAGTCGCGCTATTTATTCTTTTGGTCATAGCTCCTGCTGTCATCCTCTTTTTTTATTTGATCGCCGCTGTCCGTTTATGCCGGGTTGCCCACTGGAGCGCCTGGCGCATGGCCAGCTTCACCGCCGGCATCGTCATGATCGTGGCATCCATGCTGCCGCCTTTGGCTAACTGGGCGCATCATGACTTACGCGGCCATATGTTGCAGCATCTGTTACTTGGTATGTTTGGACCTCTCGGATTGGTATTTGGGGCGCCCGGCTCACTGATATTACGCACTCTATCCGCACGGTGGGCGCGCGCTATGATGACTATTCTCCGCACCCGCCCGATACGCTTTTTAATCCATCCATTTACCGCTGCTTCGCTGGATATTGGCGGGATGTATCTTCTTTATCTCACTCCGTTATATGCGTTGAGCATGGCCATTCCTGCCCTGTTTATTTTCCTTCATCTGCATTTTGTCCTCTCCGGCTACCTGTTTACCTGGTCTGTTGCCGGACCCGATCCCGCGCCTCACCGTCCATCGAGATCTGTGCGTCTGACGGCAATTTTTTTTGCTACTGCCGCTCACGCTATTCTCGCGAAGTTGATGTACGGCTTCGGATATCCACGTGGAACCTTAGCCAGCGCTGAAGAAATTCAGCAGGCTGCGCAGTGGATGTATTACGGCGGAGATATTGCCGAGTTTTGCATTATCGTCGGCTTTTTTGCCGCGTGGTTCCGGCAACGCAGCACGCTGCCAGAAATGCTGGCGGGGAAATCATGACCATTTCATGACAAAATTATTTGCCAACATGAAAAGTAATAACATTTGTAGGTAAGACGTGGTTACCGTAATCAATAATGTGGCTATCATTGCCCCTTTGAACACCCGCTGGCTCCAAAGGACTGTCTGCTGCTATGCCTGTAAACTTTGACCTTAACGATCTTTATGCCTTCCGTGCGCTGGTTGAATACAGTAATTTTCGGCTTGCCGCTGAGTCCATCTGCCTTTCTCAGTCAGCATTGAGTCGTAGGATAGAAAAGCTGGAATCCGCGTTAGGGATCAAGTTGTTCGACAGAACGACCCGGCGTGTCACGTTGACACTATATGGACGGACCTTTGCTGAACGCTCAGATCAGCTGCTGGCGAATGTTGAACTGGTATTAGCGGATATTAATAAGGTGAGTCAGGATCGTGTAGGGCTGGTCACCGTTGCCACTGTGCCCTCGGCAGCCTACTATTTTATGCCCGATGTTATCCGCCGTTTCCAGACACGCTATCCACGAGTGCGTGTGAAAATCATTGATAGTAGCGCTGGAAACGTCATTGAAGCAGTGGCCAGTGGTCAGGCAGACTTCGGCATCTGTTTTGCCAGGGATCTGCAAACCACTATCGAATTTATACCCTTGACGAGCGATGTCTACGTGGCGGCCTGCAGGCGGGATCATCCATTAGCCAATAAAAAAAACCTGACCTGGCGAGAGTTTTATCAGCAGGATTACATTGAGCTGGATAAGACCTCCGGTAACCGCCATCTACTTGATAAGATGCTGGATCACATCGTTCCTGAGCGCCCCAGTATCTGCGAAACCCGTCATGTGACCACCATGCTAGGTATGGTTGAAGCGGGTATCGGCATGGCTGCCGTACCCGCTATGTCGATGCCGATGTCAGAGCATTCAGTACTCACACACCTTTCACTCACTGAGCCGGTGGTAAAGCGTACGGTTGGCCTGATCAGGCGCAGTGGCCGTATGCAATCCTACATTGCAGCTGAGTTAGAGAAGCTGATCACTGAACAGTATCGTGTTGTTTAACTGGCAGTTCAGCCGTCACCGATCGCAATCCGGTAGCGCGCACAGTATCTTGCGCCTCAGCTGAAGAGAGGAAGTTGAGTAACGCTTTGCCCTCCTGCCCGTTTATTGCTTTGGCGGTCACCGCACCGGCAAAACGGGTAACGTATTGCACATCTTCAGGCAGTTCACCCACAAAGGTGACGCCCGGCACAGGTAGCAATTCACTCACTTGCTGGAAACCGACGGCATAATTGCCTTTAGCCACTTCGGATGCCACCGGAATGCGCTCTACCCTATGCGCTTTTGTTTTTACCTGGTCTTCTATTCCCAGTTTTTTAAACAGTTGGCTGCTGACATAGCGGCCGCTGGCACTGTCAGAATAAGCAATAGATTTGGCCTGCAAAAGGGCATTACGCAGATCTGCATCCGTTTTAATATTTAGTTTAGGCTCACCTTCTTTAACGACCATACCAATTGAAGAGTCGGCTAGCTCAACGCGCGAGCCCGGCTGAAGCCAGTTATCCTTCTCCAGGTTTTTTAGCGCATCACCGACCATAATCACCACATCCGCCTTCTCCCCGCGCGCCAGACGCGCAGGAATCGCCTGAGGCGTTCTCCCCATCGAGGGGCCAGAGATCAAAATGATCTTGTCGCCGCTTTTTGCTTCAAATTGTGGAGCCAGTTTTTCCAGCGCCGCTTTAAATCCGCCCGAAATCATAACGGTGACATCTTTGGCCGCCGCTGAAAAACTAACGGAACTCACTAACAGCGTAATGAGAAGTGAACGATGTATTTTTTGCATGATGTTATTCCTGAACTAACCAGCGGTTTGAAGTGATAACGCGCTGCGACGGTATAAATAGAGGGTGGCCAGTAATGCACAAATCGCAGCAAAGCTCATCCAGTAGCCGGGTGAAGCTTTATCGCCGGTGTACTCAATCAGTGCAGTTGAAATGACTGGCGTAAATCCGCCAAAAATAGCCGTAGCCAGACTGTAGGCCAGAGAGAAGCCTGCAACTCGCACTTCTACCGGCATAATCTCTGTTAATGCCGGGATCATGGCGCCGTTATACAGACCGTAAAGGAAGGAGAGCCACAACAACACTGACAGCATCATGGAAAAGCTGGGCGCTTCAGCAAGCAGGTTAAGTGCCGGATAGGCAGTCATCAGCGCTAACATCGCCATGGTCACCAATACAGGCTTACGGCCATAGCGGTCTGACAGGGCTCCCCCAACCGGTAGCCAGAAGAAGTTTGATACCGCAACCAGCAGAGTCACCAGCAGGCTGTCAGAAGCGCTCAGCATCAGCACTTTTTTACCAAAGGTAGGGGCATATACGGTGATCAGATAAAACGCGGTGGTGGTCATGGCGACCATCAACATTCCGGCGATAACCACCTGCCAGTTTGCTAACAGCGTTTTAAACACGTCACGCATCGCCAGGTGGTTGCGGCGAGCAGTGAACGCTTCGGTCTCTTCCAGTTTACGGCGCAGAACAAAAATGAACGGAACAATCAGGCAGCCGAACAGGAAAGGCAAACGCCATCCCCACTCGCGAAGAGTGCTTTCTTCCATAGCCGCATTCAGTGCAAAGCCCATGGCCGCTGCCACCATAATGGCCACTTGCTGGCTGCCAGATTGCCAACTGGTGTAAAAACCTTTACGGCCGGGCGTGGCAATTTCTGCCAGATAAACGGATACGCCGCCTAACTCTGCGCCCGCTGAGAAGCCTTGCAATAAGCGACCACATAGCACTAAAAAGGGTGCCCAGAGCCCAATCGTTTGATAAGACGGAATGAGAACAATCAGGAAGGTCCCCGCCGCCATGATCGACAAGGTAACAATGAGCCCTTTACGTCTGCCAACTTTATCAATATACGCGCCCAGCACAATCGCGCCGACCGGACGCATTAAAAACCCTGCGCCAAAGACCGCAAAGGTCATCATCAGCGAAGCAAATTCACTGCTGGCCGGAAAGAAAGTATGGGCGATATAAGTGGCATAAAACCCGAAAAGGAAAAAATCGAATTGTTCCAGAAAGTTGCCAGAAGTCACCCGCAGTATCGCACTGCATCGGGTTCGGGCCGTCATGGGTAGGTTAGAGGAATGCATGTTTATCTCCAGTTTGTCATTAGCGCTTTTACAGCGCCTGCTTCTGCAGACTGGATGAGCAAAACAAACTATATAAGCGCAATAAACTCATGGGTTGATGCGTTTGATGCATTAATCTGCGTTAACAAATTCATTAACAAGCTGCAACGGGCCTTTAACAGCCCCTCACTTCTTAGCGTTACTTTTTGAGGGCTAAAAACGTCATACCTATTTTGTGACAAGGCTCATATCTGGTGAGGATGAAAATGACGTCGGTCGGGAAACGTCGTTTTCGGAATCTTAAAATCGCCAGGAATGCGCTGCTGTTCACATTCCGTGCAAATAAAATTTCTGGCATAGCCTTCTTCGCTGCAAGAAAGATACGACGCGGTCAAAATATTTCTCTTTTGTTACTTTATTGGAGGTAAATTGTTAATAAAAATGGCTCATCACCTCTGAAATTCGGGATGCCGGGAAAGGGAAGAGTGTTTATTTACTTTTTATTAACACGATCAATCTTTAAATTTAACAAAAATGGGCATTGTTCACATTTTGACCACAACCATGCGAAAACCGGTGTCTCCTTCAGTTAATCTCTGAGTGTGAATTGAATACCAACCGTCCGCTCCCTACTGCAAAACATCATAAGAAAGGTATCGCAATGAAATTTAACCTCGCATTAGTCAGTGCATGTGTGGTTTCAGCATGCATGTTATTCACAACACCCTCTTTCGCCGCTAAGCCTTACGATATTGCCGTGGTCGCCAAAGTCACCGGCATTCCATGGTTTACCCGCATGGAAGTCGGCGTGAAAGAGGCCGCGCAAAAACTGGATGTCAACGCTTATCAAGTCGGCGGCTCCACTCCAGACCCGGCCCAGCAAGTCAAAGTGATTGAAGATTTGATTGCTAAAAAAGTCGACGCCATCATCGTGGTGCCAAACGATGCCAAAGTATTGGAGCCGGTATTAAAGAAAGCGCGTGACCAGGGCATCGTGGTATTAACCCATGAATCGCCGGACCAGCAAATTGGTCAATGGGATATCGAAACCATCGACAGCCAGAAATATGCTGAAGCCAATATGGACGAACTGGCAAAAGATATGGGTAGCAAAGGAGGGTACGCCATTTATGTCGGGTCCCTGACTGTGCCGCTGCATAACGCGTGGGCGGATGCTGCGATCAAATATCAGAAAGAAAAGTACCCGGATATGCATGAAGTAACGTCTCGCCTGCCGGTGGCGGAAAATATTGATAAGTCATACTCCACCACGTTGGATTTAATGAAGACCTATCCCGACCTGAAAGGGATTATCGGTTTCGGTTCGCTCGGCCCGATTGGTGCGGGTCAGGCGGTTCAACAGAAACGCGCTAAAAATAAAATCGCCGTTGTTGGTATCGCTATGCCCGCTCAAGCTGCTCCGTATTTAATGCGCGGTGATATTAAGAAAGCGCTGCTGTGGGATCCGAAAGATGCCGGCTATGCCTTAGTAACGGTTGCTGATCAGCTATTGCAGGGTAAAGAAGTCACCAAAGATCTGACTATCGAAGGGCTGGGGAAAGCCGACGTAGATATGGATAAAAAAGTCATTCGCTTTAATAAAATTCTGGAAGTGACACCAGAGAATGCGAAATCACTTGGATTCTGATCAGGCTTTTTAATTCAGGTATATTCCGGAGACAGATTATCTCCAGCGCCACACCAGGCTAAGAGAAATAAATACGGCGTTGTATGTTGTGCCGTATTTAGATCTCGACTCAGACATGAAAATTTATACCCTAAATAATTCCAGCAGGGCAAAGCGGCCAATGCGCAAACATAACCCATTGATTAGCTCTAAATTGCGCAGCCAATGCCCACTGGAATTACAAAGGATATGCTTAAGGATCGGTGATGAATACGCTTAATACGTCCCCTGCCCCTTATGAGGCCTTTATCAGCCTTGAAAGAATCAGCAAAAAATTTCCCGGCGTACTAGCATTAGACAGTGTCAGCCTGACGTTAAATAAAGGCGAAGTGCATTGCCTTGCTGGTCAAAATGGCTGTGGCAAAAGTACCATCATTAAAGTCATTTCTGGTGTTTATCAGCCGGAAAAAGGCGCGGCCATTACGCTGGACGGAAAACTATTTCATACTCTTACGCCGCAGCTCTCTTCGTATTACGGCATTCAGGTTATTTATCAGGATTTGTCTTTATTTCCCAATCTGTCGGTAGCCGAAAATATTGCCATTCACCGTTATTTACCCGGCGGAGATTTTTGGGTACATCGCGAGGCAATGCGCAAAAAAGCGGTGGCAGCGATGCAACGGGTCGGCGTCTCTCTGGATCCGGATCGTAAAGTCGAAAAGCTGTCGATCGCCGATCGCCAATTAGTCGCCATATGCCGCGCTATCGCCGCTGACGCCAGTTTGGTGATTATGGATGAACCGACCGCATCGCTGACTCGTACTGAAGTGAATGGTCTATTGCGCGTGGTGAATGAGCTCAAATCCGCCGGTATCTGCGTGGTGTTTGTCAGCCACCGTCTTGATGAGGTGATGGAAGTGGCCGATCGCATCAGCGTGATGCGCGACGGCAAACTGGTTGGCACCTATCCGGCCAGCGAACTCGACAGTAATGAACTGGCGTTCCTGATGACCGGACAACGTTTTACCTACAGTCATCTGCCGCATCGTGCGCCAGCCAACGTAACGCCACTCCTTGAAGTCAGCCAACTAAGCCGCAAAGGTCAGTATCAGAATATTTCAGTGGCGCTGCGCCAGGGTGAAATCACCTCGATTATTGGCCTGCTCGGTTCGGGCCGGACGGAACTCTGTCTGAGCCTGTTCGGCATGAGCCAACCAGATAGCGGAGAAATCCGCGTTAACGGCAATGTGGTGCAATTCCACAGTAACCGCGACGCCATCCGTCACGGCATTGCTTATGTTTCAGAAGACCGTCTGACGCAGGGTCTGATCATGGAGCAATCCATTTATGACAACACGCTGGTGTCCATTTTCGACAAGCTGCACACCGGCGCAGGATTAATGGACCATAAGAAAGCCGCAGCGGTGGTGAGAGACCTGATCCGCGATTTGAACATCAAAGTTTCGGATAGCCAGTTACCCGTTAAAACCCTTTCCGGCGGTAACGCACAACGTATCGCCATCGCCAAATGGGTAGCAACACAACCCCATATTCTGATCCTCGATTCGCCGACCGTCGGCGTAGATATTGCCAACAAAGAGGGAATTTATCGCATCGCACGCGATTTGGCGGAATCTGGCATGGCGGTGCTGATGATTTGCGATGAAATTCCGGAAGCGTATTACAACAGTCATCGCGTGCTGGTGATGCGCAAAGGCGAACTGGTAGCGGAATTCGCGCCGCACCAAAGCAGCGAAGCGCAGATTGCGGAGGTGATTAATGGATAATAAATCTCTGTCTAAACTGTTTTCCCAGCACGAATTCTGGCTGGGATTACTGGTTCTGCTGCTGGTGATTGGCTTAAGTGTCGGCACCAGTGAATTTATGACCCTGGGTAACCTGACTGACGTCGCCACCAGCTACGCCATTCTTGCCATTCTGGCCTGTGGACTGTTTGTGGTGTTAATTGCCGGGGGCATCGACATCTCCTTCCCGGCCATCACCTCAATCGGTCAGTACGTGATGGCCAGTTACATCATCCATCACGGCGGTAGCTTTCCGTTGGCATTTGCCCTGTCGATGGGCAGCGGGTTGCTGCTCGGGCTGGTCAACGGTTTTCTGGTGTACTGGCTACGCGTTCCGGCCATCATTATCACCATTGCCACGTTAAACCTGTTTTACGGTCTGCTGGTGTATGTCACCAATGGCACCTGGTTATACGGGTTTCCCGACTGGTTTATGAACGGTATTAATTGGTTCTCCTTTACCGCCGCCGACGGCTACGACTATGGCCTGACTCTGCCGCTGCTTAGCTTGCTGGGCGTGATCATCGCCACCGGCGTGTTGATGAACCGCACACGCGTGGGACGCCAGATTTATGCCATGGGCAGCAACCGTGACGCTGCGTCGCGTCTCGGCCTGAACATCCTGCGACTGCATTTTTATGTATACGGATTTATGGGATTGCTGGCGGGTATAGCGGCCGTGGTTCAGGCGCAAATCACCCAGTCTGTCGCGCCTAATTCCCTGCTGGGTTATGAGCTGACGGTGCTGGCGGCGGTGGTATTAGGCGGCACCAGCATGACCGGTGGCCGTGGCTCGCTGACCGGCACCATTCTGGGGGTAATGCTGCTGGCCTTCCTGCAAAATGGTATGACCTTGCTGAGCATTTCATCTTACTGGCATCAGGTTTTCAGCGGCGTGATCATTCTGGTCAGCATCAGCAGCACCGCGTGGAATGAAAAACGCAAACTGGCAAAGGGAATGTGACATGACAACCTTAAACCGCTTCTTTCCGGGCGATCGCATCATCCGCTTGCAGTTATTGATCATCGTCGCCGTTGCCGTGCTGTTCTCGTTCACGCTGGGCGGCAGTTTTTACAGCGCCGGCAATTTCCAGTCGATCTCCTCTCAGTTACCGATTCTGGGCATGCTGGCGCTGGGTATGGGTATCACCATGCTCACCGGCGGTATCAATCTGTCGGTCATTGCCGGAGCCAATGCCTGTTCGCTGGCGATGGCGGCCATTCTGGTCGCGCACCCGAACCAGCCAGAATATTTCGCGCTGGCGATGCTCGCGGGTCTGGTCATCGCTGTGCTCATTGGCGCGCTCAATGGCGCACTGATCGCCTATATCGGTGTTTCGCCGATTCTGGCGACCCTCGGAACCATGACGCTGATTGGCGGGCTGAATATTCTGCTAACCAATGGTGCTGTGATTTCCGGTTTCCCGGCAGCCATTCAATATCTCAGCAACGGCAGCCTGCTCGGCATTCCGGTTGCGCTGCTGTTATTCCTGCTGGTGGCGCTGCTGTTGTGGGTGTTACTGGAACATACCACGCTGGGACGCAGCCTCTATCTGATGGGTTCTAACGAACAGGCCACTCGGTTCAGTGGTGTTAACACCCACAAAGTTACCCTCGCGGTGTATGTTCTTTCCGCGCTGCTCGGATGGGGCGCGGCACTGCTGATGATGTCCAAATTCAACTCGGCCAAAGCAGGCTATGGCGACTCCTATTTGCTGGTGACCATTCTGGCTTCTGTACTCGGCGGAATTAATCCCGACGGCGGGTTTGGCCGGGTCATCGGCCTGGTACTGGCGTTGATCGTCCTGCAAATGCTCGAGAGCGGCCTTAACCTGATGGGCGTTAGCAGTTATCTGACCATGGCGCTGTGGGGTTGCGTTCTGATCCTGTTTATCGCTCTGCAAAACAGAAAATCATAAGCGAAAGATTTTTACGAAGGGAAAAAACATGGCGACATATTTTATTGGAATAGACGTAGGAACCGGCAGCGCCCGCGCAGGCGTCTTCGATATGACCGGCCGCATGGTCGGCCAGGCCAGCCGTGAGATCACGCTGTACCGCCCGAAAGCCGATTTCGTCGAACAGTCTTCCGATGAGATTTGGCAATCCGTCTGTAACGCCGTAAAAGACGCGGTTAATCAGGCAGATATCAATCCTATTCAGGTGAAAGGCATTGGTTTTGACGCCACTTGTTCGCTGGTGGTGCTGGATAAAGAAGGTAAACCGCTGACCGTCAGCCCGTCCGGGCGAAGCGAGCAGAACATTATTGTATGGATGGATCACCGTGCTATCACGCAGGCAGAACGCATCAATGCCACCGGCCACCGCGTGCTGGAATTTGTCGGCGGAATCATCTCACCAGAAATGCAGACGCCAAAACTGCTGTGGCTGAAGCAACACATGCCGACGACCTGGAGCAACGTCGGGCATCTGTTCGACCTGCCTGATTTTCTTACCTGGCGCGCCACGCAGGACACCACGCGTTCGTTGTGCTCTACCGTCTGCAAATGGACCTATATCGGTCACGAAGACCGCTGGGACTCGAGCTATTTCCGCCAGATCGGTCTGGAAGATTTGCTGGAAAACAACGCGTCAAAAATCGGTAGTGAAGTAAAAACCATGGGTGAGCCGCTGGGGCATGGATTAACTCAGCGCGCCGCTGCAGAAATGGGGTTGATTGCCGGTACGGCGGTCAGCGTCTCCATTATTGATGCCCACGCGGGTAGCCTCGGCATTCTGGGTGCCAGCGGCGCATCCGGCGAATCAGCAGATTTCGATAATCGCATCGCGCTGATTGGCGGGACGTCCACCGCTCATATGGCGATGTCGCGTAGCGCGCGCTATATCGGTGGGATCTGGGGGCCATATTATTCGGCGATTCTGCCGGATTACTGGCTGAATGAAGGCGGACAATCGACTACCGGCGCGTTAATTGATCATGTCATTCAGTCACACCCGTGTTATCAGGATTTACTCAAACAGGGAAAAGACAGCGGCAAAACGATTTATGAAATTCTGAATGGTATTTTGCGCAACATGGCGGGTGAGCCAGAAAATATCGCTTTCCTGACCAAAGACATTCATATGTTGCCCTATTTCCACGGCAACCGCTCACCGCGTGCTAATCCAACACTCACGGGCACGTTGACTGGCCTGAAATTGTCTCGCACGCCGGAAGACATGGCGCTGCATTATCTCGCCACCATTCAGGCGCTGGCGCTCGGCACTCGTCATATTATTGAAACCATGAACCAGAGTGGTTATTGCATTGATACCATGATGGCGAGTGGTGGCGGCACTAAAAACCCGATTTTTGTGCAGGAGCATTCCAACGCGACAGGTTGCGCAATGCTGTTGCCGGAAGAGAGTGAAGCGATGTTGCTCGGCAGCGCCATGATGGGCACCGTTGCAGCGGGTGTCTATGATTCGCTGCCGGAAGCCATGGCTGCTATGAGCCGCATTGGTAAAACCATCACACCACAGACCAACAAAATCAAAGAGTATTACGATCGTAAATACCGCGTATTCCACGAGATGTATCACGACAGCATGAAATATCGTGACCTGATGCAGGGGAAAACCGAATGAATGCGGAAGAAGAATTTACTCAGGCATGTCAGGCCTGGCAGACCTATAGCGAGGAATTACTGGCGTTACAGCGTAATCTTGATGCCGAAACCTGGCACCAGCTCCTGATGCTGGTTACCGGATGTCACGGTAAAATTGTTGTGACCGGTGTTGGCACCTCGGGAATTGCCGCGCGGAAAATCGCCCATATGCTGGCGTGCGTCGAGCAGCCGGCAGTGTACCTCAACGCTACCGATGCAGCCCACGGTGACCTGGGATTTATGCGCAACAACGACCTGATAATCCTGATTTCACGAGGCGGTAATTCTGAAGAACTGACGCGCCTGCTGCCGACGCTTAAAACCAAAGGCGTTGCTATCATCAGCGTGACAGAAAACCTGGACTCAGCGATTGCCGACGCCGCTACGCTGGTGGTGAAAACGCATATCCAGCGGGAGATCGACCCGCTTAATATGCTGGCTACCACTTCTATCATGCTGGTGCTGGCGGTGTTCGATGCGCTGTGCTGTAACATCATGCTGCGTAACGGCTTCGATCAGCAGCGACTGCTCAACGTCCATCCGGGCGGAAATGTCGGCAAAATACTGCGCGAACAGGATATGTGATCGACACCTTCATCCTGTAATTTCTTCCGCTAATAACATGCCAACACTACTTAATCATTTGAGGAGTGATACCCGATCGACATCACTCCATAAAACCGTTAATGCTGACTTCAGGCAGTGGTATTAATGTTGCGCCCAATTGCAGGGTTTGCAGGCAACTGAGGAATCGAATCCAGAATGCCGCTCGCCATCGATTGCTGATTATCTAACGTTTTCTTCAGTACTAACGTGCTTATTTTATTAGCCAGTTCCATGTTATCAAGGCCGGTAGCCAGTGATGTAATTTGTGATACATCCATCTTGCTCTCCTGATTAATACGAATATTGAGTACAAAAACAGCTTTTAAAAGCCTGAAACGTTTATCGGCATTTGCACGCATTACTTTAACGTTCACTCGTAAGGCGATTTCGCAGAATCGCCCCTCAAACCACTCACCGCATTATGAATGTCTGCGAGGCCAGCACCACAACAAAGCACAGCTGTAGGAGTCTGTAAGCCACAGAGGTACTGACGTGGTCAGAAATCAGCCCCATGAAATAGGGCATAATCGCGCAATGAATTGCGCCGCTACACTGTGTGCTCTCGGTAATTAGTCCCGTTAAAGAAAATCATGATCATCATCACAATATATAGAGTCGAACACGATTAAATAATGGACTCAATATTTGAAAACGCACGTCATTAATCTGATTAATAAAAAAACCCTTCACTAATTGGATATCAGCAGCCACACTGTCAACCAATTAATTTAGCCTGCAGAATAAACAGTAATATTGGGTGTTTTTTATATGAATATTTCGCAATAAAACACAACATTAATGCATATACAAGAAAGCTTCAATTTTTGCGGATGGCTTGTAAACAGTCCTTAACGCTATCAACACAGCTATGTAGATGAGAGACATGCAATGTACTCTAACTCAATATGGATCATGTTAGAAAAGTCAGTCAATATCATCGGGCTACTATATATTAATGCGCTGATGGCAAAATACGTTGGCCCTGAAGACTATGGCAAAATAAACATTTCAACTTCTCTGTTTATATTTGTGCAAACGCTATCGTGGTTTGGCGGTCAGAACATCATCTTTAAACGCATGAGTGAAAAGAGTAAGTCTGGGATCGCATTAGCGATACACACACAAAATCAACGGCGATTTTTCTTTCTCCTGTCATCAAGCGCGGTGTTGATCTACCTCTACTTCTTCACTGACATCATTGTGTTTCTATTTGGTATGGCCAACTGTATTGCCACTTACTACATTGTGATGGACTTCTTTTCCATCTACAACAACACGCAATTAAAATCAAAAATAAACACTATCACCAATGTGATCGGCTTATCTGTTGCCTTGTTGATTCGATTCTCTATTTCATACTTCAAAATGCCCGTGTACTACTTCACCATTCCTATTATTATCATCCCGCTCATACCTTATTTCCTGCGTCTTATCTATTTTAACTACACCACAAATGTAAATGAGAATCGTAAAGGCGCCGGAATGTATAACCGTCATATGTTATTCACCGGCGGTGCGCTGATTTTATCAAGTCTATCGGCTGACATCTATACGCAGATATCGAGCATTTTTTTGGCAAAAATCCTTTCTTACTCAAATCTGGGCGTGTATAGCGTCGCGTTAACCATAGGAGGTGCCTGGTCATTTATCGTATTGGCATTAATAACAAGCTTCTTCTCAAAGATATACAGTGAAAAAGATCAAATCACCGTTGAAATGCTACTCATTAAAATCAACCGAATTGTCATCTTGTGTTCGCTTATAGCGTTAGCTGGATTCTACTTTTTTGGTGAATACTTCATCCATTTATTGTATGGCGATAAGTATATGGATTCCGTGAGTATCATTCCCATCATTATCATCGGCACTATGTTCTCTGCATTAGGTACAATTTGTTATCGCTATATGATCAAAGAGTCCGGATACAGTTACCTGGCTAAAAAGATGTTTTTATGTTGTGTCTTAACCATACCGCTTTCATGGCTAATGATTAATTCCTTCGGCATTAATGGGGCCGCATACTGTTTTTTGATCGTTGAGATTATGTCTTGCACTTTACTCAATTACTTCTTCAGAAATAAAACAATCATCAAAATGCATCTTAACATTTTCAAACTGAGATAATTTTAATGAAAATGATAAAACACACAGTCAAATCAGCGTTAAAAATCAGCGCATATATGTACCCAGAATTTTGCGCTAAAACACATTACTATATTAAGTTCAAGA
Source organism: Pantoea leporis (assembly GCF_028048155.1). Taxonomy (NCBI): domain Bacteria; kingdom Pseudomonadati; phylum Pseudomonadota; class Gammaproteobacteria; order Enterobacterales; family Erwiniaceae; genus Pantoea; species Pantoea leporis. Next base: position 72,147 of record NZ_JALMEU010000002.1, on the reverse strand, counting down.
AAAAGCTGAACTTAACCAATCCAATCAATTTCAATGAAAAAATTCAGTGGCTCAAATTCAATGAGTTAAATGGCGATATTTATACCTTGTGCGCGGACAAGTATAAGGTTCGGGAGTATGTGATAGCGAAAGGGTGTGGTGAAATCCTGAATGAACTCTACGGCGTGTATGATGACCCAATGGATATTGACTACCGCGCATTACCCAATAAATTCGCACTTAAGTGTAACCATGGCGCAGGTTACAACATAATCTGTGATAGCAAAGCATCGCTGGACATTGAAAAAACCAACAGGCAACTCAGTAAATGGTTGAAGCAGGATTTCTCCTCCCATTTCATTGAGCCGCAGTATAAGAAAATTGACCGCAAAATCTTATGCGAAAAATACATTGAGAATGAACGTGGTGGGTTTCCAGAGGATTATAAATTTTACTGTTTCAATGGAAAACCTTATGCGGTAATGGTGTGCATGGAGCGGGAGAAAGGCACACCTAAATTCTATTATTTTGATATGAACTGGCATCCGCTTCCCTTTGAAGATACTGTTGAATTAATCAATACCAACAGCTATCCCAAAATGCCGGAAGGTTTCAATAACATGAAAGAGTATGCGGTTAAACTGGCCGCTGATTTTAAATTTGTTCGTGCTGACTTCTACCTTCTCAACGGTAAGGTTATTTTTGGCGAATTGACATTTACGCCCTCTGCGGGCCTCGATGTGACACTGCAGGAAGCCGATGCTATTTTAGGCAGCCAGCTAAAGTTGTAGTTTGAAAGTGATTGATTTACCAACTTTCGTAACAGGTGCGCATCAATGCGCACCCTACAAAAACCTTGCCAAACTGCCTAAGGGTCGCCATTGGTGGCGACCGATGCATACGCCACCCATCCCCTGACAACCAAGCCTGCCACAGCGTCTATACTGATAAGCATGAATAAATAATCTGCAGATAACCGATAACAGAATGGTTACTGAATTTTTTGACTTATCTGACAACCACGGTTGTTGGCTTAATAAAAGGGAAAGTAATGCCATTATTATTTGATGAGTTATCTGGTGCTCCAACATGGGTGCCTGCTGTTATGCTTGTCACTCTCTCACTCGCAATAGGATTTCTGGCGCGATTTATCCTCCTTAGATTTATTCGCTACTGGCAAAAACGTGACAGAAAACTGTTCAAGTCACTGGAAAAGCATCTGCGCGGATCGCTGTTTCTATTTATCCCATTATTGTTAATTAGTGCTGGACTTAATTACGTTAATATCCAGCCAGGATCCCTGAGTTTTATCACCACCACCGTTAATATATTCATTATCTTATCCTTCTGCTCGGTACTTATTCGATTGATTAATGTGGCGCAGGATATGCTATTTATTCGCTATGACATCAATCTTTCGAATAACCTTCGTGCGCGAAAAATTCGCACGCAGATAATGTATGTGAAAAAAGTCGCGATTGTCGTACTGGTGACACTGTGTCTTTCGCTAATTTTGCTCAGTTTCCCTGGCGTGCGAAAATTCGGCACCACCATTCTCGCCGGTGCCGGCGTTGCCGGTATAATCATTGGCTTTGCTCTGCAGAAATCGCTGGTTAACCTCTTCGCCGGGATTCAGATCGCCTTTACCCAACCGATAAAAATTGATGATGCTGTGGTGGTGGAAAATGAATGGGGCTGGATTGAAGAGATCAACCTGACTTATGTTGTGGTGCGTATTTGGGATCTGCGTCGTTTAGTTTTGCCCATCACCTACTTTACCGAAAATGCCTTTCAGAACTGGACGCGCAATAACGCCCAAATATTAGGCTCTGTTTTTCTTTACCTCGATTATTCGATGCCATTAGATCCTCTGCGTAAGCATTTTGAAAAAGTCCTCAGTGAAACTAAACTCTGGGATCAACAAACTCAGGTGCTTCAGGTTACGGATACCACTGACAAAACCATGACCATCAGATTATTGATGACGGCGCAGAATTCCCCCACCGCCTTTGATTTACGCTGTTACGTGCGGGAAAAGATGATTGAATTTATTCAGCAAAATTATCCGCAGAGTCTTCCTCATGTGCGGGCGACATTGACTGATGCCGGATTTAGAGAGGCGAGTCAATAAAGTTGTTGTGGAAAATCTTATACAGCACATGCTCAGCTAGCGCGTGATCGGCAGGTAACGCGGGATGGAGAAAGATAGTTTGTTTCTGCATCCCCAATCGCTGCATCAGCTTCTCAGATGGCGTGTTATGAGTACTGGTGAACGAAACGACCTCGGGAAGATGCAAAACATTAAACGCGTAAGCCAACGATGCCCGGGCGGCTTCTTTGGCGATTCCCTGCCCCCAAAACTTTTTATTGATACGCCAGCCAATTTCCGTGCAGGGAGAAAAATCGAAGCGATCTGGCTGCTGTGCTAAACCCACGCTGCCGACAAATTCGCCGGTGGCTTTCATCTCAACGGCCCAAAAACCCCAACCCTGGTTTGCACCAATCATCGCCTTAAATCTTGCAACGACGTTGTCGCTTTCCTGACGACTCAGCGTTTTCGGGAAATACTTCATCACTTCGGGATCGGCATTGAGTTCGGCAAAGGGTTGTAAGTCTGTTTGCTGCCATTGTCGGAGGATCAGGCGGTTTGTCTCTAACATGGTAAATTTTCCCTTAAACGTTATTCGATTCCTTAAGTTTACCTAACAGCCTTCGCTATAAACAAATTACACAGCCCCTTTCCTTTCATGAAAATCGATATCACCGATCGCAGGCGTTGTAGCAGCAATTCCTGATAGTCTGCTGATGTCATGTTCATTTTAAAAGGAGCATCAGTAATGGCAGCAAAAGAACACCATTATCAGGTCACGGTGCGCTGGACCGGCAACCGTGGCAACGGCACCGCATCTTATACTGCTTACGATCGTAACGCGGAGCTGATTGCCGCTGGCAAAGAGACGATAGCGCTAAGCGCCGATCCAGCGTTTCGCGGGGATGCGACGCGCTGGAATCCGGAAGAGTTATTGCTGGCTTCGGCCTCGGCATGCCACAAATTGTGGTATCTACATTTATGTTCTGACGCCGGAATTGTGGTGGAAGCTTATGAAGATGCAGCAGAAGGGACAATGATTGAGGGCACGCGCGGTCGGTTTACCAACATCACGTTGAAACCGCGCATTGCGCTGCGCGATCCGGCGGATGCGGACCGCGCGCGTGAGCTGCATCATCAGGCCCACGAAGCCTGCTTTATTGCTAACTCGCTTAACTTCCCAGTGAACTGCGAACCCGAGTTCGTGTAATTCAGGCCGCGCCGGCCAGCGACGGTTGCCACAAGCGCACGCCATTGCGTCCGGCGCGTTTCACCTCATACAGCGCTTCATCGGCATGCCGCAACCAGTGACGTATGGATTCTGCATGCGCTGCCGATGCAATACCTATACTCACCGAACAACGAAACTCCGCCGATGCCGGTAAACGCACCTGCGCAATCTTTTCCTGCAAACGTTGGGCCAGCGCCACCACCGATTCGTCGCTGGCATGATGCACAATCACGCCTAGCTCATCGCCGCCAAAACGCGCCGGAATATCCTGCAATCCCACATGATTCCGCAGCAGCGATGAAATTTCCGCCAGCAGGAAATCCCCCGCCTCGTGTCCCCAGTTATCGTTTACCGATTTGAAATAATCGAGGTCTATAAGCAGTAAATAGCCAGCGCTGTCGCCACGACGCGTGCTGAGAAATTCGCTCTCCAGCCGACGTTCAAACAAGCGACGATTGGGAATCCCCAGACCGGGATCCATCAGCGCAATGCGCTCCAGCTCGCGGTTGCGTTTGCGCAGTTGCCAGGTGAGATTGTACGAGGTGACGCTGAGTACCAGCATGTAGCAGGTTGCCAGCGGCAGGCTCAGCCAGACGGTTCGCGTGCTGAACGCCAAATCAACGCCTGCGCCATCCACCAGCCATACCAGCACAAAGGCGCAGAGAAATGCCTGCATCGCTGCAATCAACTGGGCAGCACCGCCCGCTGCATAGCGGTCCGAGGCCAACACCGCCATGATGACATAGGAAGGCAGCGGACTCAGCGCCATCAGCGCTACCCAAATGCCACCAAAGGCGGCATCAAGGGTTAAGTTGTGCCGCTCGGTGGCGGTGGAATCTTCGGCCCGCAGCGCGCGCTGATAAGCCAGCCACGGCCAGAGAAACGCATTCACAAATAACAGGGCGCTAAACGCCAGGCCACGATCCCGCTCCATCAGTACCGAGAGAATCGGGAAAAAACATAACATCGTGCCGAGTTGACGCATGATAAACATGCGGCGGACGAAGCGTTGGGAGCGCCGCTTCAAATGGCTATCGTCAGGTGAGTAGTAGTTCATGCAGGGAAAGTATCAGGACGACAAGAATTGCAGTTTAACGGGAAATATCGGCGGCAGGTCGCTTTATTTTAAGAATATTTACCTTGCATTTCTGCGGCCGAAAAAAAGTATTGCAAGCTGACCCAAAGAAAGACCGTGGAAGTAAATCTGGAGCTACTTCCACGCTGTTTTTCTAACGTGCAGCACCTTGCAGGCGGAACTGCGACACCAATCGCTCCAGCATCAGCGCCTGCTCTTCCAGGGAGTTCGCCGAGTGCGAAGAGGCGCTCACCAGCGTGGCGTTCTGCTGCGTGGTGGTATCCAGCTCGCCGACCGCGCGGGCAATTTGCTCGATGCCGCGGCTCTGTTCATCCGACGCGGCGGAAATCTCTTCCATAATTTGATTCACACGCGCAATGCTGCCGAGAATCTGATCCATGGTTTCACCGGCGCGCGCCACCTGCTGATGGCCATTGCTGATGCGTCCGACCGATTCATTGATCAACTGTTCGATGTCTTTCGCCGCCCCGGCGCTGCGCTGTGCCAGATTGCGCACTTCGCTGGCGACCACGGCAAAACCGCGTCCCTGCTCGCCGGCACGCGCGGCTTCTACCGCCGCGTTCAACGCGAGGATGTTGGTCTGGAACGCGATGCTGTTAATCACGGCGGTGATATCGGCAATCTTCTTCGAGCTGTCAGAGATTTCGCCCATGGTGTTCACCACATCACGCACCGCGATGCCGCCTTTGTTGGCGTTGTACGAAGCTTCCGCCGCAATCTGACTCGCCTGTCGCGCATTGGCGGCGTTGTTTTTCACCGTGGCGGTGAGTTGCTCCATGCTGGCAGCGGTCTCCACCACCGCCGCCGCTTGTTGTTCGGTGCGTGAAGACAAATCGAGGTTGCCTTGATTAATGGCGCTGGCCGCCTGCGATACACTGCTAACGCTGCTCAGCACATCGCCGATCATGCTGCGCAGCCGTTCGTTCATGCGTCCCATCGCCGAAGTTAGCTTGCCGAGTTCATCATGCCGATCGGTGGCAAACTGCGAGCTGAGATCTCCATTGGCGATGCGCTCCGCCAGTTCCAGGTTATGGAATACCGGACGCGTGATCTGACGAATGATGTACCACGCCACCAGCACGCCGAACAAAATCGCCAGACCACCAATCAGCAGCGAAATCGCCGCTGAGCCGTTGGCCAGTTCATCGTTACGCGCTTTGACGATGGTAATGATCTGTTTGATCGCTGCACTGCTCTTGTCGCCCGCCACTTTGACGGTGTCTTCCGCCGCACGCAGCTGGCCATAGGCATCCGCCGCTTGCAGACTCAGGCTTTTGAATTTCTCGGTGTCCTGCCACAGTGCGGTGAATTCGCCCTGCTGTTCCGGCGGCAACTGCGCCAGCAGCGCGTTCATGCCTTGATCCGCCTGCTGGAAATGATTCTCCAGCGTTTTACGCAGCGCATCGCTGACGTTAAAACGCAACGCCCAGGCTTCTTCGCGCACATTGCTGATAGCGAACAGCTGCTGGTAAATTTGATTGGTAAGCTCAGGATTAGTAACAGGAGTGCGAATCAGTTGGGTGTAGCGCGTAGTCATGTCTTGCTGGCTTAAAGCGTCAATTTGCGAGCGCAGGCTATTCAGTTGCTGCGTGGCTTGCGTCATCGCGCCAATGCTGTTCTGGAAACTGGCGAGGTGCGTTCCCAGTTCATCCACCCGCGCTCTGGCACGTTCCGACCATGAAAGCTGCTTCGCATCGCTGGTGAGTTGCTGCGCATGCGTGACGTAATTTGCCATCACCTGGCCGGATTTGTCATCGCCATACAGATATTTGAGGCGGTTAATTTTGGCCTGGAACACTTCAATGTTGATGTCATAAATCAGGTTGGTTTTCTGATAGATGTCATGAATGGCGTTAAAGCGCTGCACGCTTAATCCGGTTGCCAGCGCCACTAACAACAGCACGATGCCGAATCCTGCCGACAGCTTACGCGTGATGCGCACATTACGTAATCGGGATACCAGCCCCATCTTCCCTGCTCCTGCGTTAATTATTTTTGTATGGTTTGTAAGGGAGTTATCGGAGCGTTGCGGGAAATGTTTATTCAGGATGGGGCAAAAAGTGATTGCAGGATGTGACGTGCTATTGCGAGCAGTGCGCAAAATTTAGGGGCAAACCTGTTGCGCTAACTGGCTAAAACCTAAACGGGGTGGTAACCCCATCACCCACGACTTTACTTTTTTTCCTGACTAACCCAAACCAGCTCGTTAGCAAAAGTTTGCTCTACTGGTTAGCATTTCACATTAAAGTATGTTGTAACTATATGAGCTAAAATCTACGTTTGTCGAAAATATTGGTCTGGCTTGCTTTAAAATTCAATGATATCAGCAGCTTGTGTCTCGGCGAAGATGGCGATTTCAGGATGAACTCGCCTGCGGAAAAGCGCAGGCGTTAATGGTTTTACCAGCGTGTCGCTTGCATATCGATAACGAAACGATACTTAACATCGCCCTTCAACATGCGCGCGAAGGCTGTTTCGATCTCTTGACCGGCAATCACTTCAATATCAGCAGTGATATTGTGCTTGCCGCAGAAATCCAGCATCTCCTGAGTTTCCTGAATGCTGCCAATTGATGAGCCGCTAATGCTCAAACGACGATTTACCATCGGCGTCACATTTGGAGACTGGTGCGGATGCTCCGGGATACCCACCAGCACCAGGCGACCGTTGGTTTTCAGCGTGGCAAGGTAAGGATCGAGATCGTGCGGAGCCGAGACGCAGTCTACGATGAAATCCAGTGAAGTTTGCGCGTCGGCCATCTGCCCGGCGTCACGTGAAACCACCACGCGCGTCGCACCCAAGCGCAGCGCATCTTCACCTTTGCCGGGTGAAGTGGTGAAAAGCGTGACTTCCGCGCCCATTGCGCTCGCCAGCTTAACTGCCATATGCCCTAATCCGCCCAAACCGACTACGCCGACTTTATCGCCGGCTTTTACGTTAAAGTGACGCAGCGGCGACCATACGGTAACGCCCGCACACAGCAGCGGTGCAACGCCAGCCAGTGGCAAGGTTTGCGGTACGGACACCACAAAGTGCTGATCGACCACCACATTCTGCGCATAGCCGCCCCACGTGCTGTCGCCGGTGTATTTGTCGATGCCGTTATAGGTCGCCACAAAGCCGGCTTCACAATATTGCTCTTCTTGCTGCTGACAAAAATGGCATTCGCGGCAGGAATCGACCATTACGCCGACGCCAACTACATCACCGGCTTTGAAATTCGTTACGTCCGCGCCGGTTTCAACAACGCGTCCGACAATTTCATGTCCCGGCACCAGCGGATAGCGGCTGACCGCCCATTCGTTACGGGCCATGTGCAGATCCGAATGGCACACACCGCAATACAGAATTTCAATTTTGACATCCTGCTGTTGCAGCGGTCGCAATGCAATCTGGCCTGAAGAGAGCGGTTGGGCCGCGTCGTGCGCGACTAATGCATTGATTTTCATAGGGCCTCCGAAATGAGTTGGCTTTGGCTAGCTGAAAGCGGCAGACTATAGTTAACATGGTGCAAAATTGATAGTAGTTACCTTTTGGTAACCATTCAGGAGACGAGAACTATGCCCGCGATGGTAGACGGTAAACTGTTTTTTTATGCGGATTCGCCGCCGCGACGGTTAATGGATCTGTTTTCGGTGAAATGGAGCAGCATGGTTCTGCATGCGCTCTATCATTGGCCTAACCATCGCGCGCGCACCGGCGAGCTGCAGCGCAGCCTGCAGGGAATTTCGAAGAAGATGCTGTTTCAGACGTTGAAAGAGCTGGAGCAGCGCGGGCTGATTGCGCGTCACGTTTATGATGTGGTGCCGCCGAAAGTCGATTATCGCCTAACACCGCTCGGCATGACGTTCGCGGCACCGATCGAGCAGATGTATCAATGGGGGCTGGAGAATCAGACGGCGCTGGATGAGATGGAAGCCCACTTTCGCGCTGCTACGGACGCGCCATCAGCCGCGCCACACATTCCCGATCGTGCTGCTGACGCGGATTAAACACCACCAGGCTTAAACCCGGTTTACCTTCAACCGCAAAGGTGCTGTATTCCAGCTCGAGCACGCCTTCGTCCGGCAGCCACAGCTGTTTAATACCTTCGCCATGCTGACTCACTTCCTGTGATTGCCAAAGCTGGCGGAAGGTGTCGCTCATCTCGCACAGCTCCTCCACTAGCGCGCGCACATGCTCGCTGGCGCCGGTGCGCGCCACATCTGCGCGGAAGTTGGCCACCATGCCGCGTGTCACTTTATGCCAGTCCGGCAGACGCTTTTTCATCTCCTCGTTGCGAAACATCATCAGCAGGATATTGCGCTGGGCAGGCGGCAGTTCAGCGTAATCGACAAACACTTTGGTTGCCGCACGGTTCCACGCCACCACTTGCCACTCTGCGGTTTTGACCAGCGCTGGCGTGTTCTCCATGCTGTCGAGCACGCGCTGCAGCGATGGCGAAACATCCACGCCCGCCTGCCATGTCACGCCAGGCAGACGATTTTGCGCCAGCAAAAACAGATGATCGCGCTCGGCGGCGCTCAGCTCTAATGCGCGGGCTAAGCGTTCCAATACTTCTTCCGATGGCGCGCCGCCTCTGCCCTGCTCCAGCCACGTATACCAGGTAGTGCTGACACACGCGCGCACCGCCACTTCTTCCCGGCGCAGGCCCGGCGTGCGGCGACGAAGTAGGGTGTAACCAAGTTTCGCCGCATCCAGCCGCTGGCGACGTTCACGCAGATAGTTGCCGAGCTGGTTGTCATCTTGGGGAGTCATGCCTTTATCCTGTTAGTGCGTATACCTGTATAAGCTCACGACTTTTCGTCGCGTTGCAGACTTTTATGATAGTGCTTCAACTTTGAAAAAGTGGAGCACCAATATGCGTATTTTTGTGACCGGGGCGAGCGGCTTTATCGGTTCCGCCATTGTGAAAAAACTGCAGGCACGCGGTTATCAGGTGCAAGGTCTGGCGCGCAGCGAGGCTTCCGCAGAAAAACTGCAGCAGCAAGGTGTGCAGGTGATTCGCGGCGATCTGCAAGATCTCGACGGCCTGCGTAAGGCGGTCGAACAGAGCGATGGCGTGATCCACGCAGGATATATTCATGATTTCAGCCGCATGGATCATGCCGCCGAAGTCGACCAACGCGCGATTATGGCGATGGGTGACGTATTGGCAGGTTCAGATCGCCCGCTGATTGTCACCACCGGCACCGCGCTGGTGTCGCCGGGACGTCTCGCCACCGAACAGATTCAACCAGCAGCGGGCGCGCATCCACGTTCCAACTCCAACGTCGCCGCGCTGGCGCTGGCCGACAGCGGTGTGCGCGTAGCGCTGGTGCGTTTACCGCCAACCGTACATGGCGCAGGCGATCACGGATTTATTCCGATGATCATCAATATGGCGAAGGAAAAAGGCGCAGCGGTGTATGTCGGCGAGGGTGAGAATCGCTGGCCCGCGGTGCATCGCGATGATGCCGCTGAACTGTTTTGCCTCGCAGCTGAAAAAGCTGAGCCGGGCGCGATTCTGCATGCAGTACAGGAAGAAGGGGTGCCATTCCGGCAGATTGCCGAAACCATCGGCACCGGATTATCACTGCCGGTGAAAAGCCTGACGCTGGAAGAAGCAAAAGCGTGGTTAGGCTGGATGGCATTTTTCGCGTCTACTGATAATCCGTCATCCAGCGCGTGGACGCGTCAGACGTTTAACTGGCAGCCGAGCGGGCCGGGGTTATTGCAGGATATGCGTGAAGGCGGGTACTTTGCATAAGGTTTAAAAGAATGATAGCGCACCTTGATTGGTGCGCTTATGTCTACTTTCATTATCAAAAATTTCAAAAATATGGCGCAGTTAAAAAAAGAGAATTGGTATGTTAACTTTCATATTCATATCATGAATAAGATAATCATCAGGGATAATATATCGATCATTCAGATTACCTGGCTCAAGTTCTTTCATTACAAAACTTTCAACTTCTTGCTTATAAGTTGCATCATCCTCGATCTCTTCAAGCCCTTCTATTTCCTTAATAAGGGCATGCAAGCCAGTCAAACACTTTTCAAAATCCATTATAGCTTTGCCAGAAGAATCGCAAATGCTAATACCATGCCCTCGGCGTTTAAGCCAGGAGAACAATAAAACCCCAGTTGCCGCATCAAAATTACTCGTCGCATCGTGTTGAGCAGGGTAACGGACCAACCTCTCAAATAAAATAAACTCGGTCACTTCTCGCCACCAAGGATAATGCTGCTGTTGCACTCTAATAATGGTTTGGCAATCAACTTTTATTTCTTCTAAAACACCTACCCAAAAATTCATTTTAACGTGAATATTTTTATTAAAAGGACGGGGTCCGCAGTGGTGATAATAGTCGTGCAAGTATCCCCATACCGAGCGCGCTGCATAGCAATTCTCTGCGCTTAGTAAATGAGATAATTTCCCTTCAAACTCCAATAATGATTCTACTCTACGCAATGTGTCTTTTTGATAGATAGCATGAAATTTATTAAAAAAGAACATCGCAAAATGTTGTTTAACAACCCTATTTTTTGTTTTTACGTTTTCTGGAAAGAAGACTAAGCAGTGTCCAACACTGAAACCAGAAGACGAAGCAATCAGGTGCATTGTTTGGCTGACATTTTGTGGGTGTGGTAAATCAGACATAATTGGCAGCAAGACATCGGGTTGTTTTCGTTGAGCCAAAAAGCACTCCAGCCAATATCCTTTTTCTTTATGACTATTAGGCGTAATGATTGTAGCCAGGTAAAAAGTTTTGCCGCCATCTACAGGTGGTTCATAGCTATCTAATGACCGTTTAAAACATGGTACGGTATTTAATCCAGCTTTTTTCCATTCACGAAGGTCGGTATTCAATTGTAGGGCATAATCGGATTGTTTCAGAGCAGACAATATCTCACCAGCCAAACCTATAATTTCATCCAGCAAATACTCAGCTTTATCTATGTTACATACTACCGCGCCTGTAGCACTTTGCAATTTATTGAACTCATGTATTCGAGGACATAATTCAATAATAACCTTATCCTTAACCCATTCCATAAAAATACTCCTTAGCGTTTATGACCATGAAGAGTGAAACACATTGGTACTTCACCAAAGTCTTGAATGACCTTTAAATTATTATCTTGTGCAGCTTTTAATGTTGTTATACACGCGGAAGCCTTTCCACTAACACACTCCAGCGCTGCCTGTACATTACTTGATACAAAACGAACATTCTGGCTGTATGTATAAGCGAGATAGGATGGCGAAGGATGGCAAGCAATTATAATTTTTTCCATATTTGACGAACTACTATAATTTTTTGCTAATACCATGTTCCATGTTGGCATTACAAAACTATCCTGAATTTCTAAAAAGTCTAAGTTCTCAAATACAATTTTATGTAAGTCTGGATAGACGGCACATCCTAATAATAGATCATGTGTATTCTTCCTGACTTCAATGAGAGCATCCTCAAGAGTTGAATAAAGCTTAACATCACCATAAACCTTCTTACTTTCCAGCCAAAGATAACCTGCTTTCTCACAATTAGTTCCTTCTGGCCCTAAAGTGTGGATTATTATTTTACGATCCATATCATTCTCCTTAACTATGGAATCTATGAATATTTAATTTTTAGATCTTTTTGCAAATCGTTATAAAAAGATTCACAAGCTTCATGGTCAGTATGACGTGTTAAAATAAATCCTGGGTAACCTGAAAAATGAGGGTATGGAAGAACTTTATGCCCAGGCTCCATAAATTCAAAAACATATTCCACCTCAGATTTCTCACGGGCATTTGCTAATCCATCAATCTCGACAAAGATTCCATCCCCCTGCACAGGAATAATATAATTTCCGGCAGTAGATATCGGTTTTACTAATGCCCCCATTTTTTGGGAAAATTCCATACCTAAAGCGTAGCAAATAACCAACTGCAGGAAGTTTATATCCGTGCTTGCTTTCACAATATAATGTGATATTCCGGATCCACCCACGCGTGGTGCGACTTCTATAACAAAAGGCATTTGCTTTTGGTCAATACGCAGTTCCACATGTGCTGGTCCCTCATTAATTCCTAACGCCTTAACTGCACGTCTAACTTCATCTACGATTTCATCTCGCAGTTTCTCATCAATATCAGCAGGTGCAATATAAACACCTTCTTCAAAGTATGGACCTTTGCCATTACCTTTATCGCCGATTGAGAGCACTGTTACCTCACCACGATGCGAAAATGTTTCGATTGCGAACTCCGGCCCATCGATAAATGACTCAAGTAAAACACCACCCTTGTCATAGATGAAATTTTTCAATTGCGTGCGGTTAATTTCCCATACTTTATCAATAGCATTTCTCAATTCATCAGGGTTGTTAGCTCGTGTAACACCTTGACTGGAAAATCCATTAGTAGGCTTCACTACAAGCGGAAATTTTATTTGATCAATGTCTGGGTATTCTCCTTCTTTTATCTCAATAAAGGAGGGTGTATTTAGGCCGTTATCATGCAGAACGCGCCGAGTCATATTTTTGTTTCTACATTGCTCTACTACGAATTCAGGTAAAAAAGGTAATCCCAACCTGTTAGCAATTTTAGCGGCGAAATCTAACGCCGGTTCAAATAGTGTTAAAACACCATCAATTCGGCGCACTTTATTTTCTAACATGACTATATTTAGTGCTTTATCTTCATCTTCAAACAATGGCAAAGCAATGCTTCTCACAACACCGGGAATTTCCGGCGGTGGAGACTCATTATCGTTATAAAAAAATGTAATTTCGACACCCATTGCCTTAGCTTCTTCAAACACAAATGGTAGCTTTCTATTCTGACAGATTATGGCCAGGTTTTTTTGTAGAGTTGACATTAAGAGTTTCCTTTTCGCGTTTTGGCAAAACGATTAACATTACTCCGAGAACAACAACCGCGGTGCCTATAATCACAGTCGTGGTAATATTTTCTTCAAGAAGTATGAAGCCCATATACAATGCAATAACTGGGGAGATGAATAAATGAGATGTAGCTTTAGAAATATGCCAATGTTTAAGCAAAGTAATATTAAGCGTAAATCCTAATACTGATCCTATTACTGCTAAATAAATGAGCGCTCCTAAGCTCTCCCCATAAAAGAAACGGTTACCACTTTCAATTATTAAGCTCGTAATCAAGAGTAAAAAACCACCACTCAGCATGGAAAATGCAACAAAACTAAGAAGTGGAAGAGTTTTAATATGCTTTTGAACTTTGAGCGTTATAGCGGCTGAACTCCCCATAGCTCCTAACACTGCTAACATAGCAATTATACTTTTTTCATTGCCCGGTAAAGATGCTCCTTCACCAAAAACCACACATACACCTATGATGGCAAAGAAAACACCTGATAATTGCCTTCCAGTTGCTGGCTTTCCGCGTAAGAAATGGTTTAGAAGCAGTGCATATACGCTAATTCCAGAAGCTAAAACAGCTACCAATCCACTAGGTATATATGTTGATGCCCAATAAACTGTTCCAAATGGAATCGAAAAATAAAACAGGCCGTTAGCTGCAGCAAGACTGAAAACGGCGTAATTAATATAAATTCTTTCACTTAAAATTAAATAAAAAATAACAATTACACTTGCAATCAAAAACCGCATCCCTGCTGACCACAATGGAAGGCTATTATTTAGCCCAAGCTTTTGCAATGCCCATGTTGTGCCTCCAATAAAGCAAAGAAGGATGAAAAACAAATAAAAACGAATTCTTATTAGAAAGTTAAATGGAGATGACATAACTCGAGCACTCCCTGCGTTGAATATTAATGCATAAGATTGAATAAAGATATCATCTTAAGATTAAAATCAATCCTCTGCGATCTAAAAGTTAATCTCAGCTTATCAAAGCATAATTAAAGCTGTAACCATTATTTAATTACTTTTAAATTAAAAGAAAAAAAACACTCAGTTAATCGAGTCAGCATCGAGCATTAAATTGCCTTTCAATTGTAATCATTATTTTTTCAACTGGATGAACTTATAAAAAAAGAGTAATAAATTAATTCGAGGGAATCTTCCTACCTAATTATAAGACAAGTGAAGTTATCGCAAGATGTGTTGAAGGTAAAAAAGCCCTCAAACCATTGCATTATAATGCTTTTATCTTAACAGTAAATTTTGGATTAAATTCCAATAACACTTGGTTGTCTTATATATAAAGGAAAGATTAGAACGACAACACTGGTCACTTTTGACAAATCAGGCGGGTATATGCGTTATAACCCTTTCTCAATGAGGTATATGACGGGTACTAGTAAGTGAGATGAATTAACAACTACCATTCTGCTTGAGCGTCATTGCCTGCAATGACGCTCCGCATCAGTAACATCAGCCAAACGGCACTTCGCGCGCCAAAATGCGTGCGATCACGTTAAGCGCGCCTTCGTCATTGTTGCTTTCGGTTCTGTAACGCGACACAGCGCTGACTGGCGCGGCGGCGTTCGCCATTGAGAAGCTGTAGCACGCCTGACGCAACATTTCGATGTCATTGGCGCTGTCGCCTATCGCCACCACTTCACAATCATCAATGCCCCATTTTTCCTGAAGCAGCGCGATTCCGTGCGCTTTGTGGCAGCCAGGAATGATCAAATCCACAAACCCAAAACCGCTGGAAACCGGATGCATGATGTTTTCAATCGCGCCCAACTCAGCGTGCAGACGTTCCATCAAGGCATCAACGCCTTCGTGCGCCAGATTCAGCGAGAACTTAAAGATGGTGTCGTCGATATTGTAGAGATTGTCGCGCTTTTCCAGACGATGATAGTGATTCGCCAACATGGCAATCACTTCGTCGGACATTGAGGTGTGCACGTACGCGCCGTTGCGGCCACAGACTACGGTGCTGATGTCCGGCTCTTTGGCGAGGATGTCGAGAATTTGATGCACGCGCTCCTGCGCCAGTTCGCCGCAGAAGATCTCTTCATTACTGTCAGAAACCCAGGCGCCGTTTTCCGCAACAAAAGCGATCTCGTCTTTGATATCAGGAAAGTAGCGCAGCAACTGATAATACTGATTGCCGCTGGCGACCACGAAACGAATGCCCTTCTCTTTCAGCAACGCATACTGACGCGCAAAGCGCTGCGCGTTGTATTGTTTGTTGTCATCGAGAAAAGTGCCATCCATATCCACCGCAATCATCTTCACTGCCATTTTGCTCTCCCGTTTGCTCATTCGGCTCAATAAAGTTTTGTTAAGCTTACTCGCGGTGTGGATTATTGAGAATGTGAATAATGAGTTTGTTAACCGCTTTCAGAGATTTCCAGTCCATCTTTTACTGTAAATCGGCGCCTTTTTCCCTGATCCAGGCACAAAACATCGCCGCCATCTCTTGCGCGTAAGCCTGAATCTCTGCTGGCGTGCGCGGCGATTCGGAAAAATGTTTCCCAACATTGCCCAGCGTACTGTTCAATAAATCTGCGGCGCGCGATCGTTCACTTTCCTCTGAGTGCGGTAATACTTCACGCAGAAAATCGCTGATGACATTTTCACCCGCTGCGCGCGCTTCCTGCACTTCCGGCGCATCACGATACAAAGGTGCGGCGTCATTCAGCGCGGTGCGCATCGCCGCCTCTTCACATTCCGAATGCAAAAACGCCAGTGTGAGATCGTGCAGTCGTTGACGCGGCGTGTTGGCGGTATTGCGCAGAATCGCACCTAACAAATCGCTAGTGCGTAGCCATTCTTCGCTTTGTAATCGGAAAAGAATAGCTGCCTTATTGGGAAAATATTGATACAGCGATCCAATACTGACGCCCGCGCGTTCCGCCACCCGCGCCGTGGTGAAACGCGCGGCGCCTTCCAGCTCCAAAACCTGAGTAGCCGCCTGCAAAATGGCGGAAACCAGCTCGCTGGAACGCGCCTGCCTGGGTCTTTTTCTCTGTGAAATCTTAATGTTACGTGGTTCAGTCACTATCATCTCCTGAACACGAATAGTGAAATGCGAATAATTCATCGTATTCTGTTGGCACAGCAAAATCCATTTGTCTGTACGGAGAACAACATGAATACCTTAACCTCTGCGCCACTGGCGCCGCTGCTGAATTACCTGTTTGAACTGGCCGATAATATGGCGCATCCTACCAATAACGCCTTCAGAACCATGACTGACGCCGAGCAACATCGCCTGCTACACAGCAAAACCGATTACCTGGAACTTTATGGACATCTAAAAGAGGTGCCGTTAGCGGTATCACGTGAAACCGGCAAGTTGCTGTATATGCTGGCGCGCAGCAGCAATGCCAAAACCATCGTTGAATTTGGCACCTCATTCGGCATTTCCACGCTGCATCTGGCGGCGGCGCTGCGCGATAACGGCGGCGGTAACATCATCACCTGCGAGTTTGAACCGGGGAAAGTGGCGTTAGCTCGTAACCATTTCGCCGATGCCGGCGTCAGCGATTTGATTGAGGTACGCGTGGGCGATGCGTTGCAGACATTGAGCCGCGATCTTCCGGCCACCATCGATATGCTGGTGCTGGACGGTGCAAAAGCGATTTACCCGGAGATTGTAACGTTGGTGCAGCCGTTTTTGCGTCCCGGCGCGCTGATTGTTGCCGACGATGCCGACTTCAGCCCGGAGTATCTGGAGCTGGTGCACAGTAATCGTGGTTTTATGTCGCTGCCGTTTAACGATGGGGTTGAGGTGTCGATGTGGGTTGGGAATGTGTAATTATGAAGGTCGCCAGGAATGGCGACCTGACTAATCAGTTAAACCATGGCTGGAACGGGTCGGGGAATTCCACCCAGTTATCGGGTCCGAGCGCCATTTCCTCATCGGTTAACAGCGCCTGTTCCAGTTTGCTACGCAGCGCGTTTTCATCCATTTCTATGCCGATAAACACCAGTTCCTGTCGCGCGTCGCCGCTGCCGTCAACCCAGTTTTCTAAGATGTAGCCAAGGTTTTCCGCATCTTCCGGCCAGCGATCTTTTGGCACGCTGGCCCACCACATGCCGGCTAAACCCTGACGCGATACGCCGCCTGCCTGCGACCACGAACCGGCATGACGCGGACGGCTGGCAAGCCAGAAGTAGCCTTTGGAACGCACCACTCCGTGCATCTCATTTTCAATCAAGTGAGCAAAGCGCATCGGATGGAACGGACGACGCGCGCGGAACACGAAGTTACGAATGCCGTACTCTTCGGTCTCGGGCGTGTGTTCTCCACGCAACTCCTGCAGCCAGCCCGGCGCCTGCGCGGCGGCATCAAAATCAAACAAACCGGTGTTGAGCACCTGATCCAATCCCACTTTGCCGAATTCAGAGGTGATAATGTTGGCGCGCGGATTGAGCGACGTCAGGATCGCCATCAGCCGCGCTTTTTCCGTCTCGTTAATCAGGTCAGTTTTGTTAAGAATCAGTACATCGCAGAACTCGATTTGATCGACCAGCAAATCCACCACCGTGCGCTCATCCTCAGCGCCCAATGATTCTCCGCGCGACTGAATGCTCTCATTCGATTCATAGTCACGCAGGAAGTTAAAGCCATCGACCACCGTCACCATGGTGTCGAGCGAGGCAACTTCAGACAGACTCTGCCCCTCTTCATCGGCGAAGGTGAAGGTCTCCGCCACCGGCAACGGTTCAGAAATGCCGGTCGATTCGATCACCAAATTATCGAAGCGGCCATCTTTCGCCAGACGATTAACCTCCAGCAGCAAATCTTCACGCAATGTGCAGCAGATGCAGCCGTTACTCATTTCCACCAGCTTTTCGTCGGTGCGCGACAGCTCTGCCCCGCCCTCGCGCACCAGCGCGGCATCGATATTCACTTCCGACATATCATTGACGATCACCGCCACACGACGGCCTTCGCGGTTATTGAGAATATGATTGAGCAGCGTGGTTTTACCTGCGCCGAGAAAGCCGGAAAGCACGGTGACGGGAAGTTTTTTGAAACCATCCTGATTTTGGGTTAATGCTGACATAGCAACTCCTCTGAATGACAAGGTTCACAAGACGTATAGGCATACGCGCAATGGTGTTTTTAGTTATGTTATAACATAACAATTAACGTTGTCATTGAGGAATGTTGATGGAGCGGATTGGTCGCCATGAATGGCGACCTTACGGCGAACGGGGAAAACCTGCGATTACTGGTTGTCGGGATAACTCAAATCGATGGCGTTATCCGGCAACGTGGTGAAATTTTTAACGATGGTGCGGAAATCCGCGTTCGGTTTGAGATCGGCAAACTGCTGCGGATAGAGATCTTTCGCCAGAATTTCCATGCCGATGATGTTGTACGGATGATTATAGAAGTGGTGGTACACGCCATATACGCGGCCCTGTTTCACCGGCTCGATCTGCGCCAGGCCGGTGCGCTTCAGCAGCGTCTGGAAGGTGGCTTTCACCTCTTCCGGCTGCACGCCATAACCAAACGGCAACACATTAGCGTTTGGACGTTTCGATCCGGTCATGATGTAGACATCCGGTTTCATGGCGATGATTTTTTCCAGCGCCACAAATCCGGCATTGCCCGGCAGCAGTTCAGAGCCGATATTTTTGCCGCCCACCGCTTCCACCAATCCGCCCCAGCCATTGTGGCTGTGCGTAAAGCAGCAGTTGTCGCTATTCCCGGCTATCGGCTCGATAAACACCGTTGGCTTCTCTTTTACTTGCGCC
The DNA here is from genome assembly GCF_028048155.1 of Pantoea leporis. NCBI lineage: Bacteria > Pseudomonadati > Pseudomonadota > Gammaproteobacteria > Enterobacterales > Erwiniaceae > Pantoea > Pantoea leporis. The sequence goes on along the minus strand of NZ_JALMEU010000002.1, from coordinate 53,112 downwards.
ACGCCTTGGGTGATGCGCGTGAATTTCTGCTGATAGAAATCGGTATAAGCCCTGGCCTGGCTTTCGCGGTTCAACACTTTACCGAGCAGCGTCACGCTCGGCGCGGTGTTCTGCGCGGGATGCAGTTCATAATCCAGGAACACCACCGGAATATGCAGATTTTGCAAGGTGCTGAGCACGCCCGATTGCTGTAACGCCGGTTTGGCGCGCAGTTGCGCAATCATCAAATCAGGTTTCTGCGCCAGCACGCTTTCGAGATTGACCTGGCCCTGATCGTTAAAACCCATATCGACGATTTTCGTCGCTTCCGGCCAGCGCCCTTTCAGTACATCCCAGGTTTGCGTGTCCTGCTTTTTCGGCAGATTATTCCACGCCACCACGCGCTTAAACGGATCGTCGCGATCCAGCAGCGCCAGCGTCAGAATGTCGCGCCCATCCTGCAATATGATGTGCTGCGGCTCTTTGTTGATGGTTTGCGTGTTGCCGTCCACATCGGTGACGGTCAGCGGATACGTGGAGGCAGCCGCCGCCGTTGAAGCCAGTAATCCCATTGCCAAAAGCAGGCGCGTTTTCATGCCAAAACTCCGTGGTAAAAAGAATAGTTATTATTATCAATTACCTTAACACAACCTTAAGTGGCGAGAATAAACGCCACTTCAATCAGTTGTAACAGAGTTTTATGCAGGTGCTGTTAGGTGAAATCAGAGAGTTTTTGTCCGGATGTGATCAGTTCCTGCAACAGCATCTGGCGACGCTCCTGCGGCGTATCGCGGCTGACCATAAAACAGATTGCCGCCACCGCCTGACCGCTGCGCGAACGGATCGGCGCCGCCATGCAGCAGGTAAAGCTTTCCGACAAGCCTTCGGTCATGCAGTAACCGAGTTTTCCAGCGTGATGAATTTCATCAAGAAACGCCTGCTTATCGAGGATCTGGCCGCTGGCGAGGCGATAATCCTCCTCCGGGATCAAATCCAGAATCGCGCTGTCCGACCAGTTACTCAGCAGCAAACGCCCGGTCGCGGTCCAGGTAATCGGCACACGCACGCCGATATCCGAAGTGATTTTGAACGGATGCGCATTGCTCTCAGAGAGCACCACGGTGTATTTGTTGCCCTCCAGCATGCAGAGCTGCACGGTTTCACCGTGGCGCGCCACAATCTCCACCATGAGTTGATGCGCCCGACGGATCAGATCGTTATGCGCCATATAATCCGCACCGTAATAGTGCATCTCACGGCCAAAGAACACTGCGCCTTCGGCATCCAGCTCCACCAAACCAGCTTCACTTAGCATGCTGACTAATTCATAGATGCTGGAACGAGGTGCGCCGGTGGCGTCGATCAACGTGCGCATCGACATCGGCTGACGTGCGCTGTGCAACTGCCGAAAGATATCAATAACCCGGTCAACTCCGCGCGCCCGCGAGGGTTTTTCGTCCGGCATAAACTCACTCCTTGATGGCATGGGTACAACAGCTAAAGGCAATGAAAGAAGGGCATGATACACCGCGCATCGGCTTTTACCCATCCCGGATTAAATAAATATTAATTACCTGCCATTAATTAGCACGATCAATTTTGGTGCCTCATTATGGCGCAATACGCTCACTCAACGTTTATAAAACTACGATAACGATCACACTCCAATATAAACACAGACAAAAGTTAATTTTATTTTGCGATCCCGACGACATCACAAAAAATTAAATCGCTGTGCACATATTGCAAAAGAAAATTTCCTGTGCAAATCTTGCCCTATCCAGTATTGCAGATAGCAGTCTGGTATACCAGACAACACAGTAAGCAGATATTCGCTGCAACAGGAGCAGAAAGGGATGACGATTAAACGTTATGGCGTAGAAGGCGGAACCGGTACCGGCGGGCAGAAACTGCCGTTTGCCCGCGCGGTTGAAGCCGATGGCTGGCTCTACATCTCCGGCCAAACGCCGATGCGCGACGGCGAAGTGGTGGAAGGTGGCATCATCGAACAGACGCAGCTGGCGTTCGAAAACTGTCTCACCATCATGCGCGAAGCCGGTTATCGCGTCGAGGATGTGGTGCATGTCACGGCGGTATTAACTGATGCGCGTTATTTCAGTTCATTTAATAAAGTATTCAGTGAGATATTTAGCGGAAATCCCCCGGCGCGTATTTGTAGCGTGCAGGATTTAGTCGTCGACTGCAAAGTCGAAGTCGATATGAAATGCTTCCGCGCCGATCGTAAATAAATATTACGGTTAAAACAGGCTGGCGAATGTTTACTTTCTCCGCCCACACCAGGACAGCCTGTTATTAATTGATGCCTTTCTATTTTGCTATGAAATAACGGTATTACACCGTCTCGTCAAAATTTCTAAAGAGAGCATAACAATGAAGACAACATCGCTAAAAGTGAGCCTCAACGCGCTAGCCGGCGCGCTGGTATTACTGACGCTGGCGGGCTGTACGCCAACCGAAGACAAAAAAGAAGCGGGCGCGGCGCCGCAATCAGCGCTGCAAACCGTATTGCAACGTGGCACGCTGCGCGTCGGCGACTGCCTGAGTTTCGCCCCGTTCGGTTTTTACGATAAAGACGGTAACCCGGACGGCTACGATGTTGATCTCGCCAAAGCGCTGGCCAAAGAGATGGGCGTGAAACTGGAAATGGTCAACACCACCAGCGCCAACCGCATTCCTAATCTGCAAACCAATAAAGTGGATGTGGTGTTCTGCAACTTCACCCGCAATCTGGAACGCGCCAAAGAGATCGGCTTCACCAACCCGTATGTGGTGGCGAGTGAAGCGATGCTGGTGCGCAAGAACAGCGGCATCCAGTCCGCACACGATATGGGCGGCAAAACCATCGCCACGGTGAAAGGCTCGACCAACGGTGACGAAGTGCGCAACCTGGGCATTGACGTGAAGATTCAGGAGTACGACTCATCGCAGGCTGCCATCCTCGCGGTGAAACAGGGGCAGGCTGATGCGATGATCGAGGATAACAACTTCCTCGCCTATCAGGCCAAGCTCGACCCAACGTTAACCGTGACCAATGAAGCGCTGGTGCCGCTGGAATACAATGCCTTTGGCGTGAAGCAGGGCGATCAGGTCTGGACCAACTACCTCAACGAATTCTTGTTTGAAATTAACGCCTCCGGTGAAAACGCCCAGCTGTATCAGAAATGGTTCGGCAACAAACCGCGTTACCCGCTGAATCCGCAATATTGATCCCCACGCGGCGCGGCAACTGCTGCTGCGCCGCCCGAAGGAGCAGAACCATGAGTTATCAATGGCTAACACTGTGGCGCTACGCCGACACTTTTCTTGCCGCCGCGTGGCTCACCTTGCAAGTGACATTGCTGGCGTTTGCGCTGGCAGTGGCGCTAGGTTTGCTCTCGGCGCTGGCGAAAGCGTCGCCGCTGGCCCCGCTGCGCTGGATCAGTCACTGCTACGTTGAGTTCATCCGCAACACGCCGGTGCTGCTGCAGATCTTCATCATCTTCTTTGGTCTGCCGTCGCTCGGCATCACCATGAGCGCCTTTACCGCTGGCGTGCTGGCGCTGGGGATTAACGTCGGTGCCTACCTATCCGAAACCTTCCGCGCAGGCATTCAATCGGTGCCGAAAGGCCAGCTTGAAGCCGCATGGGTGCTGGGCATTCCCCGTCGTCAGGTGTTTCTCACTGTGGTGCTGCCGCAGGCGGCGCGCGCGGTTTGGCCCGCCATTATCAACAACCTGATTCAGCTGCTGCTCGGCACCTCTTTGCTGTCTGCGATTGCGCTGCCCGAACTGACCGGCACCGCCACAGTGATTAATGCGCGCACGCTTCTTTATATCCAGACATTTAGCGTCGTTGCCCTGGTCTATCTGGTGCTGAGCAACCTGTTCTCCTGGGTGGGAACGATGGCAGGACGGCGCATGTTCCACCCGCCGCTGGTGACCCCGGTAAAAAAGTCCGCCTGGTGGTGGGCAAGAAAATGGCTGACTAATCCAGTAAAACGGGAGAACGCGCTATGAACGAGTTAATCATTAGTTCGTTACCGATTCTGCTAAAAGGGCTCGGTATCACGCTGCTGCTGTCGGTGGCCGCGATCATTGGCAGCACGCTGCTGGGCTTGCTGGCGGCGGTGTTGCGCACCAGCCGCTTACCCGTTCTGAAGCAGATTGCGGTGATCTACACCGAGCTGTTTCGCGGCACGCCGGTGCTGATCACGCTGATGTTCATCTACTTCGGCGTCGCCTATTTCGGCTATGACATCAACCTGTTTGCCGCCGGTATTCTTGGCCTGAGCATCTATCAGGGCGCGTATATCGCGGAAGTGTTCCGCGCCGGCATCGAAGCGGTGCCAAAAGGCCAGTGGGAAGTGTCATGGATTTTGGGCCTGTCGAAGCGTCAGACCTTTATGAGCGTGATCCTGCCGCAAACGCGCGGCATCGTGCTGCCGCCGCTGGCGGGTCAGTATCTTTCCCTGATCAAAGACACCTCGATCGTCAGCATGATCGGCATGTCCGAACTGATGCATCAGGGCCAGGCGATTGTCGATCGCATCGGTCAGCCGGTGGTGGTTTACGGTCTGGTCGCCCTGCTCTACTTCGCCGTCTGCTTCCCGCTTTCCCGTTGGGTTCAACATCATCAAACCAGGAGCCAAATCTCATGAGCAAATCCGCGATTACCTTAAGCCGGATAACCAAATCGTTTGGCGCAACCCAGGTGCTGAAAGAGATCAGCCTGGATGTTTCACCGGGCGAAGTGCTGGTGCTGATTGGCGCATCCGGCTCTGGCAAAAGTACCGTGCTGCGCATCATGAGCGGGCTGGAAGTGGCCGACGGCGGTGAAGTGTGGGTCAACGACGTTCCGCTGCACCAACGCAAGCGCGCCAGCGAAATCTGCGGTCACGTTGGCATGGTGTTCCAGCAGTTCAACCTGTTCCCGCACAAAACCGCGCTCGGCAACGTCACGCTGGCGCTGATCAAAGCGCAAAAGCTGTCGGAAGCCGAAGCCAATAAACGCGGCATGGCGGCGCTGACGCGCGTCGGACTGGCCGAGCGCGCGCATCACTATCCGGCGCAGCTTTCCGGTGGTCAGCAGCAGCGCGTGGCGATTGCCCGTGCGCTGGCGGTAGAACCGAAAATCATGTTCTTCGATGAAGCTACCTCGGCGCTGGACCCAGAACTGGTAGGCGAAGTCATGGAAGTGATGCGCAGCCTGGCGCGTGAAGGCATGACGATGGTGGTGGTGACACACGAAATGGGCTTCGCGCGCAAAACCGCTGACCGCGTGGTGTTTATGGATCAGGGCGTGATTGCCGAACAAGGTTCGCCCGAGCAGATTTTCGTCAATCCACATAACCCGCGCACGCAGCAGTTTTTATCGCGCGTACTTGAGCACTAACAGGAGGATCTATGTCGATTCGCTTTCCGCTGCAGGCGGATGGATTACTGGATGCGAAGCTAACCGCGCCACGTTTTAAATCGGTTGCCGGAGCCGGCGAGTCGCCGCTGGCTCTCGGCACGGCGGTGCTGAGCAGCGATCAGGTGTTTTCGCCGCTGATGATCATGAAACAGTCGGCGCTGGAGAACAATCTGCGCCAGCTGGCAGACTTCTGCCGCGAAAACGGCGTGATGCTGGCCGCGCACGGGAAAACCTCGATGTCGCCTGCCGTTCTGCGCCGCGCGATTAGCGAAGGCGGCGCGTGGGGTTTGGGTGCCGCCACGCCCGCGCAGGTGCGCGCGCTGCGTCAGTTCGGTATCCGCAATGTGTTTCTTGCCAACGAGCTGGTCGATCCGGCGGGTATTCGCTGGATTGCGCAATGGCAACAGCAGCATCCCGATCACGGCTTCCTGTGCTACGTCGATTCGCTACAGGGCGTGAAGCTGTTGGCGCAGAACCTCGGCGACAGCCAGATTTCGGTGCTGCTGGAGATGTCTGTCAGCGGCGGCCGCACCGGTTGTCGTTCTCAGCAAGATGCGCTGGCGATTGCCAAAGCGATCGCCGCCTGCCCGGCGCTCAAGCTGGTGGGCGTCGCCGGTTATGAAGGCGCGCTCGGTGCAGGCCGCGATGAACGCGGCATTCAGCGTGTGAAGGATTACTGCCAGATGATGATCGCTACCGCTGAATTGCTGGCGGAAAAGCAGCTGTTTACCAGCGACCACATCATCCTCAGCGCCGGTGGCGGCGCCTGGTTTGATGTGGTGACAGCGTGCTTCACCGCGGCGAAACTGCCGCTGCCGATGACGCCGCTGATCCGGTCCGGCGCCTATATGGCGCACGACAGCGGACTCTATGCACGCATCGCGCCCTTTGCTCAGCCGGGCGCAACGCATCATTTTGCTGCCGCGCTGGAGATTTGGGGCCGCGTGTTGTCGCGTCCGGAGCCGGGCCTGGCATTCGTCGATTTTGGCCGCCGCGATGTCCCGTTCGATCAGGATCTGCCCAATCCGCTGTGGATCCGCAACGCCGATGGCAGCGCCCCACGCGCGGCGGCGCATTTGCGTATCAGTGATGTGAACGATCAGCATGCTTATCTGTTATTGCCGGAGGATGAGCCGCTGCAGGTAGGCGATTGGGTCGGCTGCGGTATTTCGCATCCTTGTACCGCCTTTGATAAATGGCGCTATCTGCCGCTGGTGGATGATGATTATTGCGTCACAGATTCACTGGAAACAGCGTTTTGATGGGTAATTAATCGGTGATCGTAGCGGCGCAATTTATTGCGCGATAAATCGCGCCGCTACGGAATGGTGCATCTGTTGTAGCGACGCAATTTATTATATCAACGCCAACCCAACTCCGGTGCAACGTGGGTCAAAATGCTCTCAATCACGTGCGCACAGTAATCCACGCCTAACTGATTCGGGATGGTCAGCAACAGCGTATCCGCTTCGGCAATCCCTTCGTCCTGCGCCAGCTGTTTGATCAACTGATCCGGCTCGGCGGCATAACTGCGACCAAAGATGGCGCGGGTTTTCTCGTCGAGGAAACCCACCGAATCCCGATCCTGTCCACTGCGACCAAAGTAGGCGCGGTCGGTGTCGTTGGTCAGCGCAAAAATGCTGCGGCTCACCGAAACACGCGGCGTACGCTGATGGCCCGCCGCTTCCCATGCCTGACGATAAGCACGAATCTGCTTCGCCTGCTGCACGTGGAACGGCTCGCCAGTTTCATCATCTTTCAGGGTGGAGCTTTGCAGGTTCATGCCCTGCTGCGCCGCCCAGATAGATGTCGCGTTGGAGCCAGAACCCCACCAGATACGCTCACGCAAACCGGCCGAGAACGGCTCAAGACGCAGCAAGCCCGGTGGATTGGGGAACATCGGCTGCGGATTGGGTTTAGCAAAACCTTCACCGCGCAGCACTTCCAACAGTTCCTCGGTATGGCGACGGCCCATATCGGCATCGCTTTCACCGTTTTGCGGATCAAAGCCAAAGTAGCGATAGCCTTCGATAACCTGCTCCGGCGAGCCACGGCTCAGGCCGAGCTGCAGACGCCCGTTGGAAATCAGATCCGCCGCACCGGCATCTTCCGCCATATATAGCGGGTTTTCGTAGCGCATGTCGATCACGCCGGTACCAATTTCAATCTTTTTGGTGCGCGCACCGACCGCTGCCAGCAGCGGAAACGGCGAGCTTAACTGACGCGCAAAGTGGTGCACGCGGAAGTAAGCACCATCGGCACCCAACTCTTCGGCGGCGACTGCTAAATCAATCGATTGCAGCAGTACGTCCTGCGCCGAACGGGTGGCGGATTGTGATGATGGGGTCCAGTGACCAAAAGATAAGAAGCCAATCTTTTTCATGCTGAAATTCTCCTCGTGAGCCGCGCCGGCTCGAACGTTTTCAATGCAGCAAGGTTACGCCACAGACGAGGTGACTGATAGCCAATAGATTTCGCGCGCTTCATCAACTTTTTTGCATAACTAAGAAAAGAGATTCTTTGTGTTCATCACGGTGATCAATCATCGCCAAAAGCCTAATCACTGTTTACAGGTTCGGCTTCACCATGAGTAAAGGGACATCCGCCTATCTCAGTGCGCAACAGCGTGACGTGGTGCATCAACTGGCGCGCAGCTGGTTGTGGCGTAGCGAATTGCCAACGTGGCTATTGATGGTGGCGGTGTACGGCGGTTGGTTCGCCAGCGTTGTCTATTGGCGAACGTTGGGGTTAACGCTGAGCACGCTGCTGCTGGTCCTGTTTACCACCTGGTATATGTCGCTGCAGCACGAGTTGATTCACGGCCACCCGACGCGTTTTCCCCGTCTCAACCAGCTGTTCGGCACGCTGCCGCTGGCGGTGTGGTATCCGTATGGCTTATACCGCGACTCGCATCTGGCGCATCACCGCAACCACACGCTGACCGATCCCGATGAAGATCCGGAAACCTACTACCTTTCGCCGGCGCGCTGGGCGCAACTCAAGCCATGGCAGCAGCAGGTGATTCATCTGCGCAACACCTTTCCCGGACGTTTGCTGATCGGCCCGCTGCTGGATATGGCCGCCACCCTAAAAAAACTGGCGCATGCCTTTATTGATCGCGATAAACCGGCGATGGCGATGTGGATTATTCATCTCACCTTACTGAGCGTGCTGTTTTACTGGATGACGCTGCATGGCTTCTCGCCGCTGTGGTTGGTGCTGACGGTGAGTTATCCGGCGCTGATGCTGACCAAAGTGCGATCCTTCTACGAGCATCGTGCCGACGAGGAGCCGCTGGCGCGCTCGGTCAATAACGAAGCCGCGTTGCCATGGCGTTTGCTGTTCCTCAATCTCAACTATCATTCTGTACATCACGATCTACCCGGTTTGCCGTGGTACGGATTACGCAAAGTCTATTTGCTGTATCGCGATGGTTATCACCAGCGTAACCACGGTTTTCGCGTCGCCGGTTATGGCGAATGGATAACCCGCTTCTGGCGCAAATCGGTCGAGGTTAATGCCCATCCGGGTACGCAAAAGGATGCACAGGATGCCCACTCTTTCGTTACCGATGTACGACATCAACCATCAGGCGACTATCGGCCTGACCTCAGCGCTAACGACGCTGCTGCAACAACGCGGCGTGCCAGCTGAAGTTAGCTGGCCGCAGGATTTACTGCCGCACTGGCGCGATGACCAGCTGCTGCTGAGCCAAACCTGTGGTTATCCGTTGGTGGAGCTGCTGCCCGATGTGCAGCTGGTTGGCACCTTCCTCTCCAGCGCCCAGGGCTGCGACGGCCAGCGCTATCGCAGCTGGCTGGTAGTGCGCAGCGCAGATGAGAACCTGACGCTAAGCGACTTTCGCGGACGGCGCGCGGTGTGCAACAGCAACGATTCCCACTCCGGTTTCAACTCGCTGCGCTACGTGATTGCGCCGCTGGCGCAGGACGGGAAATTCTTCAGCGCAACCCGCTTCAGCGGCAGCCATCGTCAGTCGCTGGCGGCGTTGCGCGCGGGCGAGGCGGATATCGCGGCGATTGATTGCATCACCTGGGCGCTGCTGCGCCGTAATTTCCCGCAGGAGCTGGCGGGGCTGGAGATCATCGGCGAAACACCGCTGTGCGCCGCGCTGCCGCTGATTACGTCAGCCAAAACCGATGCAGCAACCCTCGAGAAATTGCGCAGTGCGTTGAGCGAACTGACCAGCGAAAAGCGTTATCAGGATCTGTTAGCGGAGAGTTTGATTAGTGGATTCAGCGTGAGCGATCGGGCGTTTTATGACGAAGTGCGGGAGTGGAAAGATCGCGCCGCCGCGCTGGGCGTGACGGCGTTGTAATGTTCAACATTGCGCAATAAATTGCGCCGCTACGGAATGTGCGGTGATTGATTACCGTACACATAAAGCGCACATATTCGTAGCGGCGCGATTCATCGCGTTCATTTGACCTTTAAGCCACTTCGACCCTGTGCCGCTGCGCCGTAAACTAATTCTCGGGTTCGGGCAAGCCGAGGTTTTCACGCAGCGTCTCGCCTTCATACTCTTTGCGATAAATACCCCGCGCCTGCAACAGCGGAATGACCTGCGCCACAAAATCATCAAACGCCGTTGGCGTACCGCCACGCACGATAAAGCCGTCGGTTGCGCCCTGCAGGAACCAGTTTGTCAGCCCTTCGGCAACCTGCTCCGCCGTACCCAGGAAAGTCGGACGCGGCGTCGCTTCTTCCAGCGCCGCCTGGCGCAGCGTTAAGCCACGTTCGCGCGCGTTCTGTTTGATCTTGTCGGTGGTGCTGCGGAAGCTGTTGCTGCCCAGCTCGCCAATGTCCGGGAAAGCTTCATCCAGCGCGTACTGGCTGAAATCGTGATGCTCGAAGTAGCGACCAAGATACTCCAGCGCTTTATCGATGGTCACCAGCTCGGCGGTTTGCTGATAGCGGCGCTCGGCATCCTGTTCCGTTTCGCCAATAATCACGCTGATGCCCTGGAACACACGGATATCATCGGCATCGCGCCCGCGTGCCACCAGCCGGCGGCGCACATCTTCACGAAATTTGCGTGCCTGCTCCAGCGTTTCCTGGCGCGTATAAATGGCATCGGCGGCTTCGGCGGCAAAGGCTTTGCCCGCTTCCGACGCGCCCGCCTGGAACACAATCGGGCGGCCCTGCGGCGAGCGACCGACGTTGAGCGGTCCCTGCACCGAGAAGTAGTGTCCTTTATGATTTAGCGTATGCAGCTTGTCGGCGGCGAAGAATTCTCCGCTCTGTTTGTCGCGCACAAAGGCATCGCCTTCCCACGAATCCCACAGTCCTTTCACCACCTGCAAATACTCGCTGGCAACGCGGTAACGCTCGTCGTGCTCTGGATGGGTGCTGCGCGAGAAGTTTTTCGCCGAACCTTCCAGTGGCGACGTCACCACGTTCCAGCCGACGCGACCGCCGCTCAGATGATCGAGGCTGGCGAACTGGCGCGCCACGGTAAACGGCTCGCTGTAGGAGGTGGAAAGCGTAGCGACCAGACCGATTTTTTGGGTCACCAGCGACAGCGCCGACAGCAAGGTGATCGGCTCAAAACGGTTGAGGAAGTGCGGGATCGACTGCGGCGTGATGTACAAGCCATCGGCGACAAACAGGAAATCGATCTTCGCCTGCTCAGCTTTGCGCGCCAGATCCAGCACGTAATCGATGTTAATGCTGGCATCCGCCACCGCATCGGGATGACGCCATGCCGACATGTTGCCGGATACGCCCTGAATAATCGCGCCCAGCCGCAGCTGGCGTTGTGTCTGACTCATTCTGCTCTCCTTAGTATGCGTTCGTGGGCTGCCAGTCAGGAATGACCGGCAGCGCCTGTAACAGTTTTTGCGTCCACGGATGCTGCGGCGCGGCGAACACCTGCTGCAGCGCCCCGCTCTCCACCACTTGCCCGTTCTGCATCACCAGCACGCGATCCGCCAGATGCTGGATCACACCGAGATCGTGAGAGATAAACAGCAGCGCGGTGCCGTGTTCAGCCTGCATATCGGCCAGCAGATCCAGCACCTGCGCCTGCACCGAAACGTCGAGCGCGCTGACCGGTTCATCGGCCACCAGCAGCGCCGGATTCGGTGCAAAAGCGCGCGCAATCGCCACGCGCTGGCGCTGACCGCCGGAAAGCTGTTGCGGGTAGCGCTGCAGGAAGCGGTCGCCGAGCTGCACTTCATCGAGCAGTTGACGCACGCGCTGACGCCGCGCATCGCCGTAAATCCCGGCGCTATCGAGGCTTTCGCCGATAATTTTCTCCACCGTGTAGCGCGGGTCGAATGAGCTGAACGGGTCCTGCGCGATCAGTTGCAGCCGCGCACGCCGGGCGCGGCGTGCTTTCTCCGGCAGACGATCCCAGCGCTCACCTTCCAGCAGGAGGGTGCCGCTGTCCGGTTCGGTTAAGCCCATCACCACTTTCACCAGCGAGGTTTTGCCGGAGCCGGATTCGCCGACCACGCCAAGCGTCTCTCCGGCGTGCAGCGTGAAGTTGATGTCGTTGAGCACCAGGCGATCGCCATAGGCTTTATGCAGGCCGATGCCTTCCAGCAACGGTGCGCTAATGCGTGTCGGGCGCGGCGGCAGCGGCGTCGGCTCAGCCGCGCTCAGGCGCAGACCGCGCGTGGCGGGCGTTGGCACCGCGCGCAGCAGGCGCTGCGTCCAGGCGTGTTGCGGACGATGGAGCAACGGGCCGCTGTTGCCCTGCTCCACCACTTCGCCATCGCGCATCACCAGCACGCGATCCGCCAGTTCCGCCACCACCGCCAAATCGTGGCTGATCAGCAGCAGGCCGTGGCCGTCGCGGCGGCGCTGCGCCAGCAGCTGTAGAATCTGGCGCTGCACCGTCATATCCAGCGCGGTGGTCGGTTCATCGGCGATCAATAAGGTTGGCGTACCGGCCAGCGCGGTAGCAATTAACGCACGCTGGCGCTGGCCGCCCGAAAGTTGATGCGGATAGCGTTCCAGGCGGCTTTCGGCATCGTGAATGCCTGCCGCCTTCAGCAGTGCGAGGCTTTTGTCCTGCAAATTGTTGCGATGACCGGCGGCGCTTAGGGCATCACTCAGCTGCTGACCAATGCGGCGCAGCGGATCGAGCGACACCAGCGCGTCCTGCAACACATAGCCAATGCGGCGACCGCGCAGCGCGCGCCAGTCGCTGCGGCTGGCGTGGCGCATATCGCGGCCGTCAATGGTGAAACGGTCAGCGGTTAACACCGCGCCTTCCGGCAGCAGGCCAAGCAGGCTGCGCGCGGTCAGGGTTTTGCCGGAACCGGATTCCCCGACCAGCGCCACCGATTCGCCCGCCGCGACCTGCAGGTTGAGGTTTTTCACCACCTGCTGCGGCCCAAAACGGATCGAGAGATTCTGGATATCAATAAACGGCTGACTCATGCGGATCGTCCTTCAAAACGTGCCTGCCAGTAACGCCCCAGCGTATTCACCGCAATCACCGTCAGCGTGATAAACACGCCCGGCCACACGGCGATCCACCACGCGTTACGCAGATAATTGCGTCCTTCCGCCAGCATCAGGCCCCATTCGGCGGTCGGTGGCTGCGGCCCCATGCCGAGGAAACTCAATCCGGCAGTGCCGATAATCGCGGTGCCAAGCCCCAGCGTAGCCAGCGCCGGCACCTGCGCAATGGCGTGCGGCAGGATGTGACGCGTGATCAGCGTGAAGCGTGACAGGCCAAACGTGCGCGCCTGCTCAACATAGCCGGAGGTCATCACACTGTAGGTTTGTGCCCGCACCACGCGGGCAAAACGCGGCACCGATGCGACGCCGAGCGCGATAATCAGGTTGTTAGTGCCGGGCCCGGTAAAGGCGATCAGCATCAGCGCTAGCAGCAGATCGGGAAAGGCGGAAATCACATCCACCGCGCGGCTCAACAGCTCATCAACCACGCCACGCGCCAGCGCCGCCACCAATCCCAGCAAAGTGCCAAACACCACCGCCAGCGCCATCGCCGCCACGCTGATCAGCAGCGAATAGCGGCTGCCGTAGATCACGCGCGTCAGCAGATCGCGCCCCAGCTGATCGGTGCCCAGCCAGTGCTGCGCCGACGGCGGCAGCTGCGCGTTAACCGGATCGGCCAGCAGCGGATCGCTGTGCGCTAGCCACTGCGGCGCGATCACCGCGATTGCCAATACAATCAGAAACAGAATCGCTGCCCACACCGCGGCGGGCAGCGCAACCGGAAGACGTTGAAGCACGGCAATCATGATTTGCTCTCCCCGCGCAGACGCGGATCAATCCACAGCGACAGGATGTCAACCAGGGTGCTCATCACCACGTAGATCAGCGCCGAGAGAATCGCTACCGCCAGCACCACGGGTAGATCCTGCGCCAGCACTGCATCGACGGTCAGTTTGCCAAGGCCGGGACGACCAAATACCTGTTCAGTAATCACCGCGCCGCTCAGCAATCCGCCCACCAGCCAGCCGGTTAACGTGACCGCAGGCAGCGCCGCATGACGCAGCGCGTGGCGCAGACGAAGGGTGATTTCCCCCACGCCCCACGCGCGCAGCGTCAGGGTGAATGGCGCATCCAGCGCGCGCTCCAGCTCGCGGCGCAGCAGTTGAGCGATCACCGCGCCCTGCGCCAGACCGAGCGCCAGCGCCGGTAGCACCAGCGACGACAGCGAGCGATCGCCCGCCACCGGGAACCAGCGCAGCGTAAAGCTGAAAATAAACAGCAGCACGATACCCATCCAGAAAGAGGGCATGGAGGCCAGCAGCAGCTCGACACCGTTAGCCACGCGGCGGCCAATGCGACGATGCGCGGTGCCGACGGCAATCACCACCGCAAAAATGATGCTGACCAGCAGCGCCGCCAGCGTCAGTTTGATGGTGGGCCACAGCTGCGTGGCCAGCAGATGGCTGACTTCAGTGTTGAGCATGTAAGAACGGCCAAAATCGCCGTGCAGCACGCGCCACATATAGTGCAGATATTGCCACCACAGCGGTTCGTTCAGGCCCCATTCGGCGCGGATCGCCGCCTCAATGGCTGGCGTACGCAGCTGCTCACCGATCAGCAGGCTGACGATATCGCCCGGCGCCAGATGCACGCCGAGAAAGGCCAGCGAAACCGCCGCCCACAGCACCAGAACGCCGCCCAGCAGGCGGCTGACGATGCGGCGCGTCAGGTCGCTGCGCCACACCGATGGCCGACGCGCGCGTGGCGTGCGGGTGACAATGCTTTCCAGACTCATCTTCGCCTCCTGTTAGTGGTCGCTGATCCAGATGTCGTACGCGTTCTCCGGCATCTGTTTAAAACTGCGGAAACCGGCACCGTGCACGTAGCTGGCGGTGGCGATCTGGTCTTCTGGTTCATACAGCGGGATCGCCAGCGCCTGCTGTCGCAGCGCGTATTGCTGCAGCTGGCTGTAGAATTTACGGCGCTGATTAATATCCAGCGTCGCTGCCGCCTGATCGAGCCAGCCGTTAATTTGCGGGCTGTTGACGCGGCTGTAGTTAATCGGCCCGCCAGCTTTTACCGGGCGATAGTGGTTTTCGATATCGATGCCGTCGGTTTCGGTATTCGAGTTAGCAATCGAGCCGAAGTGGCCGGTGTTGCGCACCTCGGTGTAGGTGCCAGAATCGACGTAGCGCAGTTTGATCTCCACGCCGAGACGCTGGCGCGCCTGCGCCTGAATCGCCTGCAGCAGCACATCGCGTTGATCGCGCACCGTTGCCTGCGCCTGAATCACTTCAATGCTCAGACGCTGGCCGTCTTTGGTGCGGAAACCGTCGCTGTCGCGCGTTTGCCAGCCCGCTTCATCCAGCAGCTGGTTGGCGGCAGCGGGATTGTTACCATACTGACCTTCGAGATCGTTGTTGTAGAGCGGATCGACCGGCGAAGTAATCCCCCACGCGCGGGTGCGTTCGCCGCGATACACCGACTTCAGCAGCGGATCGATATCCAGCCCTTGTAGTAACGCCTGACGCACGTTCACATCCTGCGTCGGGCCGTATTCCACATTAAGGAACAGTGAATATGGCGTGCCGGTATTCAGCGCGTGCTGATAAGTGAAGTCTGGATTGTCTTTGAATTCACCGGCGTCATTGCCGGAAATCCCTTCAATCGCGTCCAGCTGCCCGGACAGCAGCGCGCCGGTACGCACCGAGGATTCCGGCAGGAAGCGATAGGTCACGCGTTCCAGATAGGCCGGGCCTTGATGCTTAGCGGTGGCGGGCGCCCAGTTGTAGTGCGGGTTGCGTACGAATGTCACCTGCTGGCCTTTTTCGTAGCTCTCGATAATAAACGGCCCGGTGCCCGCAATCTCTTTGCCACCGGCTTTCAGCTGCGGCGAGTTCCAGCTGGCCGGTGCCAGAATCTGCAATTTGGCGGCGAACGACAGGAACGGCGAATAGCCCTGCTTCAGTGTGATGGTGACGGTGTGATCGTCTGGCGTCGCCACGCTGGCAATTCTCGCGCCCAATGCGCAGATGCTGCTGCCGGCGCAATACTTTGCATCCTGCACATGGCGGAAATTCTCGGCCACCGCATTGGCATCCAGCTTCTCGCCGTTGGAAAAGGTGACGTCGCGGCGCAGGCTAAAGCGATACACTTTGCCGTCCGGACTGACCTCATAACTTTCTGCCAGCCAGGGTACGAAACTGCCGTCGGTTCGACGCGCCAGCAGCGATTCCCACACGTTACGCAGCGTCACTTCCGCTTTGGATTGCCCATTTAGCTGCGGGTTAAACGGCACGGGTTCAGTTTCGACGCCGAAGGTTAAGCTGCCGCCGCTGCGCGGTTGCTCAGCGGCAAAAAGAGATGCGCTTCCCAGCAGGCAAGTCACACCCAGCGCGAGAGTGATTGAATTCGCTTTCATAAGATCCTTGGTGGTTGCAGGTGCTTTTTTAGTTATTCAGGCGATTTTGGCGATGGGTTGATCGGCTGGCGGGTTGAATTCCTTTTTCAGAAACACCAGCGCTTCGCCTAATGGATTGGTGCGGTGATGGAACGGTTGATAACCGCGACGCAGATAGAGCTCGCTCAGCCATGGATGCTTGGTGGCGGTGGCGAGATAGACGCCCGGCGCTTTCAGCGTCTCTTTCAGCAGGGTTTCTTCGGCGTAGGTGATGATGTCGCGGCCGTAGCCCTGCCCTTTGTAATCAGGGTCGACGGCGAACCAGTGAATAAACGGCAGCGACGAAGGCGCATGTTCATCCTGCTGCCACGGAAAACGCACCGTGACGGTCGCCACCGCGCGTTTCCATTTGCGTAGCACCAGCACGGTTTCCTGCTCGATGACGCGGCGCACCTGCTCGACGTTGCCCTGTGAAATGGTGAAATGCACATCCAGCGCCACCAGCGCAGCATAGGCGCGTTGCAACAGCGCAAATATTTCTTCCGCATCGTCGGGCTTGGCAACTTCAATTAGCTGACTCATGGTGACCGTTTCCTTATTCAATCCTGCCGAAAGTATTAAAATCCGGCGGATTAAAGTAAACCGAGAATAACGGCAATCGATTTGTTGAATATGGGAAATGGTATTTTATTGCGATGCAATAATGCCCACGGAAATAAAACTCTCGTAGGGTCGCCATTAATGGCGTAATGACTGTCAGTTAAGCAAGCATTTTGCTTTGAACAGGTAGCAGGCTCTGACACATCTGCTGCGTCACGGGCCGTCCTCGCGCCGCTTACGCGGTACCTTCGGCTTCAACGTTGTGCCAAACGGACCGTTCGCGGATCGGCCGTCCTGGCCGGCCCCGAACTGCCTCACGCATCTCTGCGTGAGGCTCCTGGCCCTACGTAAAAGCCTCAGCGCTGCGGATAGCCCTTTTGCCGCAGCAGACGCGCCAGCGCCTTTAGCAAATGTGCCCTTTTCAAAAACACGCACAGAAGTTTAAGCAGGCCGGGGCCACTTTTGGGCAGGCAATCCGCAGCGCTGAACGCAGCGAGGAAGCCAGGAGAGCCCGCAGGACGCGGGCGAAAGGCGGAGCCGGGACAGGACGTCCCGTCTCCGCCGGTCCGTCAGGCAGACGAGCAAAGTGAAGGTACCGCGCTAGCGGCGCGAGGACCGCCGGACCAAAAGTGGTCCCGGTCTGCGCACTCGTCGTTGGCTTAACTGACAAGCATTACGCCATTTGTGGCGACCCTGGGGTGACCGAACGGGCGATATTACGGTTTAGTTACCCACACATCGTAAACGCTTTCTGGCATCTGCTTATAGCTGCGGAAACCGTAGCCGTGCACGTAGCTGGCGGTGGCTAACTGATCTTCCGGTTCGTAGAGCGGCACTGCCAATGCCAGTTGCGGTAATGCGACCTGCTGCAGTTGGCTGTAGAAATCGCGGCGTTTCTTAAGATCCAGCGTGCTGGCGGCTTTATCCAGCAAGCCATTGATCTTCTCATCGTTGACGCGGCTATAGTTAATTGCGCCGCCCTGAGCGATCGGACGATAGTGGTTTTCGATATCCACGCCATCGGTTGGCGTGTTGGAGTTAGCGATGGTGCCGAACTTACCGCTTTTACGCACATCGGCATAAGTACCAGAATCAACGTAGTTCAGCTTGAGATCCACGCCAAGACGCTGACGCGCCTGCGCCTGAATCGCCTGCAGCAGCACATCGCGCTGGTCGCGCACCGTTGCCTGTGCCTGAATCAGCTCAATGCGCAGACGCTGGCCATCTTTGGTGCGGAAGCCTTCGCCATCGCGGGTTTTCCAGCCCGCTTCATCCAGCAGCGTGTTAGCCGCATCCGGATTGTTGCCGTATTTGCCCTCTAGCTCTTTGTTGTAAAGCGGATCGATGGGCGAAGTAATGCCCCACGCGCGGGTGCGTTCGCCGCGATACACCGACTTCAGCAGCGGATCGATATCCAGACCTTGCAGCAACGCCTGGCGCACTTTCACATCCTGCGTCGGGCCATATTCCACGTTGAGGAACAGAGAATATGGCGTACCGGTGTTCAACGCATGCTGATAGGTAAAGTCGGGATTGTCTTTGAACTCACCGGCATCGTTACCGGAAATGCCTTCAATGGCATCAACCTGACCAGACAGCAGCGCGCCAGTGCGCACCGAAGATTCCGGCAGGAAGCGATAGGTCACGCGATCGAGATACGCTGGTCCCTGATGCTGCGCGGTGGCTGGCGCCCAGTTGTATTTCGGGTTTTTAACGTAGGTCACCTGCTGGCCTTTCTCATAGCTTTCGAGAATAAACGGCCCGGTGCCCGCCAGATCTTTGCCGCCCGATTTCAGCTGTGGAGATTTCCAGCTGGCCGGCGCCAGAATCTGCAAGCCCGCAGCGAAGGACAGAAACGGTGAGTAGACCTCTTTCAGGGTGATCACCACCGTGTGATCGTCCGGCGTTTCAATCTTCTCAATATGCGAACCCATCAGGCACAAACTGGTGCCGGCGCAGTATTGCGCGACCTGAGTTTGACGGAAGTTATCTGCCACCGCGTTGGCATCAAACTTCTCGCCGTTAGAGAAGGTGACGTCCTGACGCAGATTAAAGCGGATCACTTTACCATCCTGGCTGGCTTCATAACTCTGCGCCAGCCACGGCACAAAGCTGCCATCCGGGCGGCGCGCCAGCAGTGATTCCCAGAAGTTACGCAGCGTGATTTCCGCTTTGTCCTGACCGTTAAGCTGCGGGTTAAAAGTGGTCGGCTCGGTTTCAACACCGACCGTCAGGCTGCCGCCGCTTACCGGTTGGTCGGCGGCTACCGCGTTAATCGTGCTTCCCAGGAGGCTAAAACCTAATGCCAAAGCTATTGAAGTGAATTTCATAGTGTCCTTGGTAATTGCAGGTAAATATTATGTAAGGCCTTAATCTGGCCTGTATTAATTCCCGCTGAATTATTAAAACCCGGACAAATAAATGTAAAACGACAATAGTGGCAATCGATTTGTTGGATTTGGCAATACACCAGTCAGCGAAAAAACAGATTATCGTGACAGGCTCGCCGGTAGCTGAGGCACGCCAGTTAAACCGCGCAACCCGTACTCGACCATGGCCATATAGACCGCAAAATAATCCAGCGCCATGTGCATAAAGGAGAGATGCAAAATGAGCGTATTACTGGTTTTATTCAGCGTCAGCAACCCGGCTGCTTCAGCGTCCTGCAGGCAGCGTTTAATGTGCGAACGCGAAACCCCACATTTCACTGACGCTTTCAGATAGTTGTACTCAATAACAGTGGTTTTTTGTTGCAGACTCTCGATGTACAGATCCATCAACAGCATGTGCCCGGCATCCCTGAAAATGAAGGCTTTACTCTCTGGCACCATATCGAACAAGTAAACATGCTTGAGCGTGATTTCAGCGTAATTTTTGAAGTATTCCGCATGAAAGTTTTCCATTTTCAGGCAAGCCGAAACATCGAAATCGTCGTACAACATACCGTAAGGAATCATCATGGTATTAATTAAAGCCCGCGTTTCATCCAGCGCTTTGCGGGTCACCGTGTAGGTTAATTTTCGTTTATCCTGCGCGTCCTTTTTAACTTCCATACGCCCACCGACCCGAATAAAGAGCAGAAAGGAATCAATAGTGTTGTCGCTAATCAGACCGGTTTTTTTACAAAAGTCTTTAACATCACGCAGCGTTGGGTTTGCTGAGGTGAAGGCGTACGCCATGATGGCCGAGCCAATAATAAAGCGATTAGCTTTGAAAATGACTTTAAAATAGAGCGGCTTAGTCAGATACAGTCTGAACAACAGTTTGTAATGCTTCTGCATAACTAATGAGATGTTGTCATTTGACTTAATCTCGGCTGCGCGTTGGTGAATTAATGCTGTGAGTTGCTGTTTGCTTTTCATATTGCTGTGTGGTGTGCCTGGTTATCAATTACAAAATTTTTTAAAAATCACCCTCATGCTCCTGGATTTATTTAAATCCTGTTGAGAGGCGGTTGATGATGCTTTATGGAGGTATTATTTCTGAGGTTAATATTTTAAGATTAACATGGGTCTTTTTGCCCTTCTGGGCACGATCTTACCATCAATGGACTATTTTATGTAAAGCTTGATTTATTCTGAGCTGACATGCCCATTTCTAAGCCTGAAAATTGTTCTTTGTTTTTACAATTATTTCATTAAGTTAGGTCGCGATATTTCCTCAAGTATTCCCTTTGTAGCACGGCTTAAAAAAATTAACCACAAAAATGGACAGTGACTTAACAAAGCCCCTATGAGAACTTTCTTAACGCACGGTTATTCCACTTGGTTAAGTGAGACTGGTTTATAGCTAAGCCGATTTATACAGGGAATATCCGACAGATTTTTGATGGAATTTAT
The DNA here is from genome assembly GCF_028048155.1 of Pantoea leporis. Lineage (NCBI taxonomy): Bacteria > Pseudomonadati > Pseudomonadota > Gammaproteobacteria > Enterobacterales > Erwiniaceae > Pantoea > Pantoea leporis. Next base: position 32,451 of record NZ_JALMEU010000002.1, on the reverse strand, counting down.
AAGGATTTATCATGGACGACTCACCGCATAAGACACTGCGTCACGGCCTTTCAATGCCTATTTTAAGCCATAAAACTCTGGTGAAAAAACTCGCTTACCCACTGATTATCATGGGTTTTATTTCCATGCCAGCGGCATGGGCGAATATGAGTGTCTATCCGATGGAAGTCACCCTAAATAATCAGGGTGCGGCACAGGTGCAGACATTATCGCAAAGCGGTGAAGCGCAGTTTATTCGCGTCAGCATCAAGCGAATTGAGCGCCCTGCAACACCGTTTGAAAAAGAAATATTGGTTGAAGATGCCGTTTCGCCATCGCTTATCGCCACTCCGGATAAATTCGCGCTGGCTTCCGGTTCACAACGCATTATTCGGCTGATTTCATTACAACCGCCAGAAAAAGAGACTGCCTGGCGCGTTTACTTCGAGGCCGTGGCTGCCCCGGATGAATTGAAAGATAAATCGCCGCAGAATAATAACATCAGCAACCAGGTCGGCATCAATTTAGTCTGGGGCGTGCTGGTACATATTCCGCCGCGTAATGCCAGATTATCGCTCACGCAATCAGCATCAGGCGAAGTCAAAAACGCTGGCACGGTTCGCGTAGTGATTCGTGAGGTCGCGGTTTGCTCAAAACAACATAGCAGCAGCAGCTGTCAGTGGAAAAAAGAACACGCCACGGTTTATCCGGATGAGACATTGCGTTTTAAAGCCTGGAGTTCAGCAGAATTAGCCGCTGCCCAGGAAGTCAGAATAAAACATGTTGATCTCAATACGCGGAATATCGCCGAGTACGTTATCGGACACTGATCAACACGTATTAAAGGAATAACAACCTGTTTGTTATAAAGCAGTTCATTACCCATGAGACGGTCATTTACGGCCAGTACAAGGATTTTCACGGAGCTACAAATGCAAAAATTAATCAAACCACTAGTCATCGCTGCTGCGTTAACGGCTGTATTTAATGCACAGGCGGTGCAGAAAGATATTACGGTGAATGCGAATGTTGATTCGACGGTGGATATGACGCAGGCGGACGGAACCGCATTACCCGGCACCATTAATATGCAATATATTCCGGGCCGTGGTTTATCTACCTATTCTCTGGACACCAAAATCTGGTCGAACTCGCAAACTGCCAATATCAACGTTGCGCTGGTGAGTGCCGCTCAGCTTAACAATACCGTTACCGGTACAGCGGTACCTTTGACCGTCACGCTGGGTGCGGATTTAAAACCGATCACCACCACGAACACGGCCCTGACTTACGCCTCGCTGTTCCCGGCGGGCACCGCAAACGGTTCGTCAGTATTGCCACTGAAAATTTCGCAGACCACGCCGGGCGTGCTGGCAACCGGCACCTATTCCGGCGTTGTGAGCCTGTTAATTACGCAGGCCACCACGCAGAGCTAATTTGTCGGCATTGACTGATCAATTATTTCGGGGGCCGCTCGGCCCCCTTATTATTCTTTTTCAGCAGGATGCTGTAATGAAGGTCAATATTCACGTCGCTTTAATAGCCTCTTTCATTACCCTGATCCCTTCTCTTGCTCCTCGTGCTGCCACGCAGGTTCCGCCTGGTTTTGAATCGCTGGTTACCGGCCAGACGCTGTGGGTCAACCTTTCTGTTTACGGGCAATCGCTTGGCTTGTTTGAAGCTTCTGTTTCGCTGGATAGCGTCAGATTCTTGAAACCGCATCAGGTTGCACGGGCGGTGATGCAGCATTATCAAAAGGATCCGCAGCAGGAAAAGCGCTTAGACCATCTCATCAGTGAACCTTTGGCACGCAACGGTAATAAGGCATGCAGCAGCAACGGCGGCGCAGCGGGCTGTGACTATCTGGAGACCGATTCCCTCGCGCTAATCTATGACGAAAATAATGCCAAAGTGGCGCTGTTTCTCGGCCCGGAATTTGTGCCGCTTGCGGCTGACAACTCATCGCCCTATTACCAGCAGACTGCCGAAACGGAAGCGGCGTTTATTCATCAGCAGAATATTAACTTCGTCACCAACCGCGATGACCAGACGTTATCGCTGCAGGGGGCGGGCGCGCTAGGATTCACTGAAAACAGCTATGCCGGAATTGACTGGGACTATCTGGCGCAAAAATACCGGCAGCAAAGTCATCAGGAAGTGCGTTTTAACAACGTGTTTCTGCGCCGCGATCTCGGCAAGCGCTATTATGTGCAGGCCGGACGCATGGATTCGCGCGATATCTTCAGCAACGCCGGCGGCAACATTACCTTAAGCCAACTGCCGCTCAGCACCATCGAAGGGGCGCGCGTCGGTTCGACGCTCGCCTGGATAAACCGCGCACAGGCGGCGCAAGGCACGCTGGTCACTGTCTTTATTACGCGCCCGTCGCGTATTGATGCTTATCGCGGGCAGCAACTGCTTGGCACCTTTTACCTGAATGCCGGCACGCAAAATCTTGATACCAGCGCCTTTCCCAATGGTAGCTACAGCGTGACGCTACGTATCTATGAAGATAATCAGTTGTCGCGTACCCAACAGGTTCCTTTCAGCCGCACCGGTAATGCCACCAGCCAGAACATTGAATGGTTTGTGCAAGGCGGCTCCATTCCCGATCGCGAGATGCAGGGCAACGGCGCTGCATCGCAATCGGGTGCCGATCGCCGTGTGATGCAGGCGGGCATCAAAGTGCCTGTGATGCAAGACGCTGCGCTGACCGGCGGTGTCGCCGTGACCAACCGCAACCGCTTTATCGAAAGCGCACTCGACTGGAGCCACGGATTTGATAATCCGCTGCTCGACGGCATCCTCACCACCCGCTTTAGCTACCTGAAAGGCAGCGAAGGTTCGCGCGGCAATATCCAGCAGGTCGCTTATAACGACGGATTCTCCCTCAGTTTCTACCGCAGCGCCCTGTATGCGCAGGATTGCTACAGCAACAACGGTGGGCAATACGGTTTTAGCGGGTGCTACCAGAGCAGCAGCCTGATGTTCAGCGTGCCGGTGAAAAGCTGGTATCTGAATGCCGGTTACAGCGCCAGCAAGAACGAGGGCCGCAATGTGCTTCCGGTGCAGTGGGATGATAACGGCGTCGTGCCGCAGTGGGCGCGCCGCAACATCTACAGTAAAACGCAGACTACCACCTGGCAGGCTGGCCTGGGGCGCGGCTTCAGCGTCAACGGACTCAATATTAATACCAGCGCCAATCTCTTTACCCGCACCAGCAGCAGCGGAACTCAGCGCGACAACGGTGGCTTCCTCTCCGTCTCACTCTCGCGCGTCAGCACGCCAACCATCGATTCACGTTCGAGCTACAGTTCGCTCGGCATGACCTACCAAACCGATCGCAACAACAAGGATCAGGTTGGCTATAACGTGGCGCAAAACTGGTATTTCGATGCGCAGAATCAGCAGGAGATCGGCGTGAACCTTAACGGTAATCAGGAAAATACTTTGAATGCTTCCGTTTACGGCAAAACTGCGGGCGAATACGGCAGCGGCAGCCTGGCATTCAGCTCTGCGTCGTCCGGTTCATCCGCTCAGCGCTTCAGCAGCAGCGGCAGCTACAACTCCTCATTGGCGGTAGCACGTTCCGGCCTCTATTGGGGCAAATGGGGCAACGGCCTGTCCGGGGCGGCGGTGGGCGTGCATGTGGCAAGCAGCGATGAAAGCCGCGACACACGCGTGGATGTCTCCGTTGATGGCGCGGGCAGCGCCAGCCTGCATGGCACCGGCCGCACTTTATTCAGCGTACCGGCTTACACCCAGAGCGCGATCAGCATCAACGATTCCATCGAATCCACCGACGGTATGCGCAGTGAAATCACCCAGGGTGCCGGACGACGCACGCTGTTTATCGCGCCGGGCCGCATGCTGGTGAGCAAAGTGAATATTGTTTCGCGCTACACCTGGCTTGGCAGGCTGATGATCAACCAACAGCTTCCACTGGAAGGCGCCACGCCGCTGAATGTCGCCAGCTGGTCCGGTTTAGGCCAGGGCGGATTCAGCGCTGAGACCGATCACCGCATAAAAAATCTGTACATGGTGCGCGGCATGCAGATGTACCGCTGTGAAATGAAGGTGAAAAGCACCCATGACGTAGTGCGCTATGTCGGCGACAGCGACTGCAAACCCATCGAGCTGGCTTCAGTGCCGCAGGATGTGCAGCAACGAGCAAAAATGCTGATTGTCACCCGCCAGGCGGATGAGGTTCCGCTGGCACGTACCACGTCGTCTTCGCCGGAACAACAATAGGGATTTTAAATGAAAAGTAGAGTTATTCGCGCGTTGACGCTATTGGCCCTCGTCGCGGGCATGCAAGTGCAGGCCGCCATGCTCACGCCTTCAGGGCGCAATACCAACGTTGCCGTAACCTTTGACCGCATGTCAGTACCGGCACAATTGCCGATCTGGACCAATGAAAATGGCGGTTACGATACCAATGACGCACCAAAATGGGGCCGCAATACGCTGGTTTGCCAGTCGCGCACCAGCAATCAATATGGTGCCTGCCTGACATTACCTGTCTGGCTGGAAGCGTCGCCGTCACCCTATCCCGTGCCGCTGTTGTTTACCGAAAGCAGCACCAAACAGACGCTGGTACTGAATGTCTATCTCACCAAAAGACGCTCGCTGAATAATGTGGTGGTGGCGACCAATCTGGTGCCGATGAATGCCTTTGGCGGGGCCGTCACGCCACGTGGCGATGGCACCGATTATTCGGCCTATCTTCCCTCTTCCGAGCTGAGTAAATTCCCATCGGCGGGCACCTGGAGCGCGACGCTGAAAATGTCGCTGATGCAGTGGCCAGTGACGTCCTGCACCGGAAATTCGCAAAACGTAAACGTGGGCTGTACCAATGCGACGAAAATGGCTGACTGGATCGCCAACATGACCTTTAAGGTGACAGATTACGGCAACCAGCAGATCTATCTGCCTGAGTTTGGCAATGCGGCCGCCACTGTGGATCTCGGTTTAAAAACCTTCCCCGGAGCGCGCGCCACTACCACCGTTAGCGGCAGCCGTTCGCTGGATATGTGCCTGTACGACGGCAATAATTCTGACAGCAACCGGGTTAGCCTATTGTTTCAGGACGAAGGTGCAGCCGCGCCCGGCCGGGGAACGGGGTTGTTTTCGCTATATCGCACAGGCGCGGATAAAACTCTGGCGCAAAATCGCCTCGATTATGCGATTGAAGTAATCAACCCGCTGACCAAAGCGCGTCAGGTGGTTGAGAACGGCAGTGAGATTATCTGGAGTGGCACCAACAGAGGTGTGTTGCGACGGGTGGTGTTACCGGGACAGAGCAATTCCGTGCTGTGCGTTCCTGCGCCGATGCAGCTTGTTACACCCGCCTTCACGTTATCGTCAAAAACAGCGGGCCGTTATCAGGGGACGTTGAGAATTATTTATACCCCGACGACGCAATAATGGCGCGGGCGGTGATGTCATAAAAACTGCAATTACCGAGCGCACACACTGTAGCGGCGCAATTTATTGCGCGATAAATCGCGCCGCTACGGAATGTGCGATGATTAGACGCAGTTATCAAATTATCGGTATTATGCATTAGATTTGTGATTTAAAAATTATTGGTGAAACGCTGATAGAGGTGCAGGCTGTTTTTCAGATTGAGTTTTTTAACGATTTTATTCTGATGGCTATAAAGCGTTTTTTTATTTATCCCGGTTATTTTCGCCACATCTTCAATCGATTCGTAAGTGAATAAGCATCGCAGAAAGTTAAACTCCTTCCTGGTTAAATGATTATTTAATCCGGGAGCCGTCATTAGCTGGTCGCTCTTATGCTGGCACAGCATCATTGCCAGCTCAGTACTAATGGTACCGGTTGAAGATTTTTTATCGATAAAACAATCGGCTGCGATGGCATGGCTGCTATAGTTAATCTTGTTTTTCACTGAATCTGAAAAGAAAATCAGCGTCGCGTTCAAGGTGATTTTTAGTCTGGTCAGATAATCTATCTGAGCCAGCGCCGCGCGGAAGTTTTCTGGCAGATCAAAAATAATGATTGGCGAAAGAGTGGCGGTTTTTTCCCTGTCACGCATCAGTGTCTTCATTTCTCGAAGCGTATTACAGCAAGTGATACTTGAATTTTCCAGCAGCGCAATTAAGCCCTGCTGGTGATAGCAAGACTGATCCAGATAAATGACATCCATGATTAATTTCCGATAAATATCCCTGATTCTGCGAATACTATCGGCTTCCTGGCGGAAATTAACTGTCCATTTTTGGTGCTAAATCACTCACGCGATCGACAGGTCGATTTAAAAGTAGGCCGGGTACAAAGTGTTACCTCTGTGCCCGGTCTGATTTCACACTAAAGCTTAGGCGCGCGCGGCGATGATGCTTTCAGCCACGTTGCGGGGTGCTTCCGCATAGTGCGCAAACTCCATGCTGTAGGTGGCGCGGCCTTGCGACATCGATCGTAGCGTGGTGGCGTAGCCAAACATCTCGGACAGCGGCACTTCGGCGCGAATAATGCGTGCACCAAAGCGTTCATCCATGCCTTGCAGCGTACCGCGCCGCGCCGACAAATCGCCCATCACGCCACCGGCATACTCTTCCGGCGTTTCCACTTCCACCTGCATCAGCGGTTCGAGGATCACCGGATCGGCCAGTTTCGCGGCGGCTTTAAAGCCAAAGATCGCCGCCATACGGAATGCCATTTCCGATGAATCGACATCGTGGTACGAACCAAACGTCAGCGTGGCTTTGATGTCCACCACCGGATAACCAGCCAGCACACCGCTGTTCAGCGCTTCACGAATCCCCTTCTCCACCGAAGGAATGAACTCGCGCGGCACCACGCCGCCTTTGGTGGCGTCTTCAAAGGCAAATCCGGCCCCCGCCTGCTGCGGTTCCAGCGTCAGCACCACATGGCCGTACTGACCTTTACCGCCCGACTGGCGCACAAACTTGCCTTCCACCTCGCGCACCGTTTTGCGAATGGTTTCGCGATAGGTAACCTGCGGCCGACCGATGTTGGCTTCCACGCCAAACTCGCGCTTCATGCGATCCACGATAATCTCCAGATGCAGCTCGCCCATGCCGGAAATAATCGTCTGGCCCGATTCCTCATCGGTGTGCAGACGGAACGACGGATCTTCGGCCGCCAGCCGCTGCAGCGCCAGGCCCATTTTCTCCTGATCGCTCTTGGTTTTCGGCTCAATCGACAGCGAAATCACCGGATCGGGAAACGCCATGCGCTCCAGCGTGATCACCGCATGGGGATCGCACAGCGTTTCGCCGGTGGTGACCTCTTTCAAACCCACGCAGGCGGCGATATCGCCGGCACGAATCTCTTCGATCTCAATACGGTCATTGGCCTGCATCTGTACGATGCGACCGATACGCTCTTTGCGCCCTTTCACCGCGTTCCACACGCTGTCGCCTTTACGCAGCACGCCGGAATAGACGCGCACAAAAGTCAGCTGGCCCACGTAAGGATCGCTCATCAGCTTGAACGCCAGCGCCGAGAACGGTTCGCTGTCATCCGCATGACGTTCATCGTGTTCGCCCTGCTCGTTGACGCCGCTCACCGCCGGTACGTCGAGCGGCGAAGGCATCAGCTCAATCACCGCGTCGAGCATGCGCTGCACGCCTTTGTTTTTGAACGCGCTGCCGCACAGCATCGGCTGGATTTCACCGAGCAAGGTGCGCTGACGCAATCCGGCAACCACCTCCTCTTCACTGAGATCGCCCTGCTCCAGATAGCGATCCATCAGTGCTTCGCTGGCTTCTGCCGCCGCTGCCACCATGTTCTCGCGCCACTCAGCAGCAAGTGCCTGCAACTCAGCAGGAATCGGCGCATAGCTGAAACTCATGCCCTGGCTGGCGTCGTCCCAGTAAATAGCGCGCATTTTGTTGAGATCGACCACGCCGCTAAAGTGCTCTTCCGCGCCGATGGGAATGACAATCGGCACCGGATTGGCGTGCAGGCGATCTTTCATCATCTGCACCACGCGGAAGAAGTCCGCGCCTTGACGGTCCATTTTATTGACGAAGGCGATGCGCGGCACATGATATTTGTTGGCCTGGCGCCACACGGTTTCAGACTGCGGCTGCACGCCGCCAACCGCGTCATACACCATCACCGCGCCATCAAGTACGCGCATTGAGCGCTCAACTTCAATAGTGAAATCAACGTGTCCGGGCGTATCGATGATGTTGATACGGTGCGGCGTAAAGCTGCCGTCCATGCCCGGCCAGAAGCAGCTCACCGCCGCCGAGGTAATGGTGATCCCACGCTCCTGCTCCTGCGCCATCCAGTCAGTGGTTGCCGCGCCATCGTGCACTTCACCTAACTTGTGGCTCATTCCGGTGTAAAACAGGATGCGCTCGGTGGTGGTGGTTTTACCGGCATCGATGTGCGCGGAGATGCCGATGTTGCGATAACGTTCGATGGGGAGGGTTCGGGGCATGATGCGTCCTTAGTCATTCGACTCGTTCTGCGGCGCGCACCATTGCCCGCCGCTGCGCAACAGCCTAAACCCATTGTACGAGTAAATACGAACAGTTTGAGCCTTTTTTAAACATCGTTAAAATCTTGTAGGTGATTCAGCATTTACGGGCTGGAAAGCCGTCGCCGGTCACTTTAAGGTAAGACTTTCACTCTCAACGGGAAAATTGACCATGCGTATTCTGGTAGTCGGCGCCGGCGCCACCGGCGGCTATTTTGGTGCACGTCTGGCGCAAGCAGGACGTGATGTGACTTTTCTGGTGCGCGAGCGCCGTTTTCAACAGTTGCAGCAAACCGGTCTGGTGCTGAAAACCCCCGGCGGCAGCGAAGTGATTCAGCCGCAGTTGGCGCAGGCCGGTTCGCTTGATGGCCATTACGATCTGATTATTTTGACGGTGAAAAGCTTCGCGCTGGATCAGGCGATGAATGACATCGCGCCCGCCGTCGGTCCGGACACGCTGATCATGCCGATCCTCAACGGCATGCGGCATTTCGATACGCTGCGCGCGCGCTTCGGCGACAAGGTGATTGGCGGCTTGTGCAAAATCAACGCCACGCTGGGAGAAAATGGCGAAGTGATGCAGATGACACCGCTGCATATTCTCTATTACGGCGCGCTGGACGGTCACAACGATGCGCGTTTGCAGCGCGTGGATGAAGCGCTGCGTGCGGCGCAGTTTGATACGGTGTTTGCCGACAACATCATCAGCGAGCTGTGGGAAAAATGGTTGCTGCTCAGCACACTGGGTGCGGTGTGTTGTATCGCGCGTGGCAATACGCAACAGGTGCTGACGTCACAAGGTGGCGAAGCGCTGCTGCAAGGCGTTTTTGGCGAAGTGTTGGCGGTGCTGAGCGCGGAAGGTTATCAGCAGCGTCCGGCGGTGACGGCGAAGATTTATGAGACGCTGAACAATCCTCAAGCGGCGATGACCTCGTCGATGTACCGCGATTTAACCCAGGGCTTTGAGATTGAGGCCGATCAGGTGATTGGCGATCTGCTGGTGCGCGGCGCACGCAGCGGCGTAGTGACGCCGTTGCTGAACGCGGTGTATGTCAATTTGCAGGTGTATGTGCAGAACCGATAACGTTGGTCGCCATTCATGGCGACCGAAACATCACAACCGTGACTGCACGCCGGGCAACTGCTTCAGGCGTTGCCAGCCGGCTTCCACCGCTTCTGGCACCTCGACGTGGCCGATGAAACCTTTTCCGCGCGGCCCGTAGCCGTTTTCATCGTCGCGCAGGCGCTGGATTTCACCCATCAGCAGCGACAGAAAACGCTCCATCGACCACAATCCTTGCGGCGGCGCGCCGATGATGCGCAGCATGCCCGCGTCCATCATCACCTGCGGCACAAATACCGGCCAGCTGATAAATTCCGGTGCATCCGCACGATCGCGCCATTGATAGCGGAAGGTTTCCCAGGTGCGACGCTGCATCAGCGGATCCTGCACCAGCAGCACGCGCTGCGGCTGCCAGCTGTGCTCATCCAGTAGCTTTTGGCTGAAGGCGGCGTTTTCCCCGCAGTTGCATGAGGCGGTTTCCAGCAGTAGCAAATCGTCCGGCAGCGCGGCAAATACGCGGGCGACATCGCCCAGCAACTCGGCTTCGCTTTTGCCTTTGCTGTCGATTTGGCGATACAGCGGATGTGCGGCAAGCATCTCCACCAGCAGCGAGGTTGAGTGACCGGTGCCGCCGCTGATCAATAACGGTAGCTGATACTTTTTCGCCACGGCAATCACCGCTTCCACGTTCGGCAGGACCGCGTGACCAGCGAGAATGGCTAAATCGATGTCGAGCGTGCCATCTTGTGGCATCTGATCCAGCGCCAGCCAGGCCGCCAGGGTGTTGATATCCTGAATCTGATGGTTATTGAGCTGCATCCGGTTCTCCTCTTTTTACCTTTGGCAGTGTAGCGGCTTAAGTGCGTGTCGGCAGGGAAAAATTTGCTACACTCGCAGCTCAATCTTCAGGAGAGATTCATGACTGCGCGCTCCGTAACCCTCGACGATGTTGCTCATCTGGCTGGGGTTTCTTATCAAACCGTTTCCCGCGTCCTCAACCATTCCGAGCAGGTTTCGCCGCGCACCCGCGCCAAAGTAGAAGCCGCGATGCAGCAGCTCAACTATGTGCCGAATCGCGTGGCGCAGCAGCTGGCGGGCAAAAACACCCGCACGCTGGGTCTCGCCACCAGCGATTTAGCCTTGATGGCGCCCGCGCAGATCGCTTCGGCGATTCAGCAACGGGCGGCGGCGCAGGGTTATCATCTGGTTATCGCCATGGCGAATCCCGATAATGCGCCGCAGGATACAGTGAATGAACTGCTGGCGCAGCGCGTGGATGCGCTGCTCATTAACCTGCCGCTCGATGCGGCGCAGGCTGCGCAGATTCAGCAACAGTGCGACAACAAGCCGGTGCTGTTTCTCGATGTGGAGCGCAGCGCTGAAGTGGCGCAGTGCCAGTATCAGAGCGAATCCGGGGCGCAGCAGGCGGTCGATCATCTTGTGGCGCTCGGCCATCGCCAGATTGGCGTGTTAAATGGACCGGAAAGTTCTGCCTCGGCGCGCGCGCGTTTCGCCGCGTGGCAACAGGCGCTGGCGGCGCATCAGCTCAGGCCATTCTGCGTGCTGAGCGGTGACTGGAGCGCGGCATCGGGTTATCAGGCGCTGCTGGCGCGGTTGCCCAACACTCTGCCGCAAGCGCTGCTGGTGGCTAACGATCAAATGGCGCTCGGCGCGATGCGCGCGCTGCATCAGCACGGCGTGAAGATCCCGGCGGAGATTTCGCTGATTGGCTACGACGATACCGCGGAAAGCGCGTGGTATCAGCCGCCATTAACCACCGTGCGTCAGGATTTGCAGCAGTTGGGCGCGGTAAGCGTGGATCGCTTGCTGGCGCAGCTGGAAGGTGGCGATATGGCAGAGGAGACGCTGGAAACCGAGTTAGTGTTGCGGGAAACCACCGCGACGCCGCAGCAAGATGAGGTGGATGTGGCGGAGATTGCGCAGCAGTTGCAGGTGTTGGCGCGCAAGTTAAAGCGCACCTCATAAATAAGTTTAGGTGCGCGAATTTGCGCACCTGGTCGTAATTACCCGAGTGCGAGTTTTACGGCGTCTTCTGCGTGAATCAAGGTGGTATCGAACAGCGGCACGCTGGCATCTTCCGCTTTTACCAGCAAGGTGATTTCGGTGCAGCCGAGAATGATCGCCTCTGCGCCCTGCTCCACCAGCTCAGCAATAATCTTGCGGTATTGCGCGCGAGATTCATCGCGGATCACGCCAAGACAGAGTTCCTGATAAATGATGTCGTGCACCACTTTACGACCGGCTGCATCGGGAACCAAAACGTCGATCTCCGACTGATGAAGTCGGCCTTTGTAGAATTCCTGCTCCATGGTAAACGCCGTTGCTAGCAAGCCGACTTTTTTTACGCCCGCCTGACGAATGCGTTGTGCGGTGGCATCGGCGATATGCAGCAGCGGAATGCGGACCGCATCAGTGATTTGCTGCGCGACTTTGTGCATGGTGTTGGTACAGAGCACAATAAAATCCGCGCCGCCCTTTTCCAGACTGAGCGCCGCTTCTGCCAGGATCTCGCCCGCTTTTTGCCACTCGCCAGCGGCCTGTAGCTTTTCGATTTCATGGAAATCGACGCTGTACATCAGGCTGCGCGCGGAGTGCAAACCGCCCAGCTGCTGTTTCACCTGCTCATTGATAATACGGTAATAGAGCGCGGTGGATTCCCAGCTCATTCCGCCAATCAAACCGATCATTTTCATCTGCTTAACTCCGTTTTAAACATGCTGCTCAGCACTGTAAGCGAAAAAGACAAACTGCGCGATAAATCGCGCCGCTACCGAAACGCGCAATGTTCGTGTAGCAGCGCAATTTATTGCGCAAACTTTTCCGGCCAGCGCGCTGCAGGAAACAACGATAAGCGAATATTGAACAGGTGGAACATTGGCGCAAACAGCGTGTTCTCCTGCAACGCTGCCGCTTCCAGCCGCAGCAACAACGTATTTAATTCCGCTAACAATTCCGGCTGCGGCGTGGTTTGCAGCGATTTTAACCGACGCTTAAGGAACTGGCTCAGCTCATGGAACATCGCCGCGCTTTCGATGTGATGCGCCAGCAGCAGTTCACGATGACGCGTGTAATAGTCGTAGCAGTTTGCGCCCAGCCAGGCTTCGGCAATCAGATTGCCGCCGGAGACCAACTCTGGCACCGGATCGACACGCTTACGCGGCAGAATAATGTTGACCTTATCCAGCGTGCGCGAAACAAACTGCTGACGCGCGGTCAGCGTGACGCTGTTGAGCCGCACCGTGGCGATAAACTGCAGCAGCTCGCGGATACCTTTGCGCACCGCGCGTTTGGCGGTCCACGACGGGCGCTTGTTGCGGATCAGCGCCGTGATCACCACCGCGAAGGTAATGCCCACCAGCGTCGAAAGAATAGCGTTCACTATAAGCTGTAGATCGGGCTTGAAGTTGTGGCTCATGCCAATCAGCCCGGGAATCTGCGTGGCGACAATCAGGCCAATCAGGTTGGTTGACGGATTGGCGATAACCAATCCCAGCGCCAGCAAGCCCGGCGCAAGGCAAATCACCAGCGCTTCGAAGGTCACCGCCTGCGGAATCAGCAAGGTGATATATAGCAGGCTGATCACCACAGAAATCAGCACCCCTTTCAGGAACAGTTTCATCGGCGCAATCGGGCTGTCCATGCCAGCAAAGAAGGAGCACAGCACCGCCGCCATCATCGGTGCGGTGGCACCATCTACCCAGCCGCTGCCGATCCAGAATACGCAGGTAACGAAGGTGGCAATAAACGCGGTAAACGACGACAACAGCAACAAACCCTTATCGACGTGTTTGTGCGCGCGCGCCATTTTTCCGGCTTTAACCGCGGGCGTCCATTCACTGACGCGCTCGCTCACGCTTTGGTAGGCATCAACGATGCGCACAAAGTTGAGTAGGCGCTCCAGCAATCCGCTCAGCAAAATGCTCTCTTCACTGTTGAGCCTGCCCTGTTGCCACGCCCGTTTCAGCTGCTCTTGCGCGTGACTGAGCTGGTCGCGCACCGGCAGCTGATCTTCACCATTTAGCCATAGCAAAAATTGCTGAAACACCTCGGCGATAAAGTCGGGGAAACGGATTTGCTGCTGCGCCAGCAAATTGAGGCGCGATTCGATTGCCGTCAGCGTGGGGATGAAATAGGAGAGATGCTGATACTGCACGCTGACTAAGCGCACCAGACGCCGCGCGGCATCGCCTTCATACACGCAGTGCGTGATGAGCGTTTCGACGTTAAGCGGATAGTTGGCCATCTGAATCAGGATATCTTCGCGCTCCACCGACTTCTCAGCCGGCATCGCCGTGACCAGTTCACTGCACAGCTTGCGCGCGTTCTGATACCACAGGTTCACGCTCTGCTCTAACAGATTGCGCATCGAGACCGGCCACAGCAGGCGATGCACCAGGCTGCTGCAGACGATGGCGACGGTGATCTCCTCAACACGCGAGATCACCGTGTAGGTGATGGCCGAGGGCGACACCACATCGGGAAAACCCATGATCGCCGCGCTGTAGCCCGCCAGCATAAACACATAGCTTTTCGGCGTGCGGTCGTGCAGCGAAAGATAGAGACAAACCGCCACCCAAAGCGAGATGCACAGGCTGAACAGCAGCGGATCCTGCACCGTGGCGGGGTAGATCAGTAGCGTAAACAAGCCGCCCAGCAGGGTGCCGAAGAAACGGAAAACCGATTTCGATACCGTCGATCCCGAATAGAGCTGCGAGGCAACGTACACTGTAGTCAGTGACCAGGCCGGTTTATCGAGATTGAGTTCCAGAGCAATGTAAAAAGCCAGAAAGGCAGCAAGACAGGTTTTGGCAGAAAACAGCATTGCGCTTCGTGAAAACCACTTCATAGAACGGGTAAAACCTTATGCAGGCAGCGGAATGGCTTATCCTGACAGAAGCATTTGGCAATGGCATTTTGATTTGTTATACAAATTATTACCGTGCTAATTATATGGGCATCTATGGAAATGGCGGACGCGTTTGCTGATTACAGTGAATGATCCAGATCACATAGATAATAGTTATAAGCGATCGAAATTAGTTATTTATTGGTTATATAAGGGCTTTGCTAAGGTGGCAAAAAAACCACGTGAGAATCATCATGAAAGCAAAACTTCCTGTCCTGAGCGCTTTAGCTCTCAGCTTTGGCCTGCTCTCCACGCACGCTTTTGCCGCTGACCCAGAAACCGTCACCATCGGCTATCAAAAAGCCAACATCTTTGCCCTGCTGAAATATCGCGGCACGCTGGATGAAACCTTTAAGAAGGAAGGCATCGCTATCCGCTGGGTGGAGTTCCCGGCGGGCCCGCAGATGCTGGAAGGCTTAAACGTCGGCAGCATTGATTTGGCAGCAACCGGCGATGCGCCGCCTGCCTTCGCCCAGGCAGCGAAAGCCGATTTGATCTATCTCGGTCATTCACCGGCTAACCCAAAAACCGAAGCCATCGTGGTGCCGAAAGATTCCGCCATTAAAAGCGTGGCGGATTTGAAAGGTAAACGTGTCGGTCTGAACAAAGGCTCTGACGTTAACTATCTGCTGGTGAAAGCGCTGGAAGATGCGGGGCTTAACTACAAAGATGTGACGCCGGTGTATCTGCCGCCCGCCGATGCACGCGCGGCTTTCCAGAAAGGCGCGATTGATGCATGGGTGATTTGGGATCCGTACCTTGCCGAAGTGGAAGCCAATGCCGGTGCGCGTGAAATCCGCAATGCGGAAGGATTAGTGCCACATTACACTTTCTATCTCGCCAGCCGTCCGTTCGCGGAAGGTCATCCTGATACTGCGAAACAGGTTGTCGATGAGTTGAGCAAACTCAGCGATTGGGCCAACAAGAACCCGGATGACGCGGCAGCGATTCTGTCGAAATCAACCGGCCTGGATAAAGCCATCTGGCAAACCACCATTAAACGTCTGCCTTACGGCGCGTCACGCATGTCGCCGCAGGTGTTTGATGAGCAGCAGGCGTTAGCGGATACCTTTACGCGCGTGGGACTGTTGCCGGTGAAAGTGGATGTGCGCAGCGCGACCTGGTCGCTGGATAAGAAGTAAGTCATTACCAACAACCAGGTCGTCATAAATAGCGACCTTACATGCCCGGTGCGCATTTACGCGCACCGGGTTTTATCAGCCCTCGCCCCTGCCAATCTGCCAAATCCCCGTCGGTGCGGTGCCATTCACTTTCCAGTCGCCGATATCACGCGCTTTGTACACCACCGGATTATGTGATGACAGAGTTCGCGCGTTGCGCCAGTGACGATCCAGCGCTTTGCTGACGCGCGTATCCGATGCGCCCAGTGCGTTAAACAGCTCGGTGGCGGCGCGTGTCACCAGCTCGCTGGCAATCACCTGCGCCTGCCCCGCTTCGGCTTCGGCCAGCACATTCGCGGCGGCAATTTGCGCTTCATCGTTGCTGACGTGGGCAACATATGCTGATTGCAGTGAATGTGTCGCGCGGATCACCGTGGCTTCCACCGCAAACGCCAGGCTGGTAATTTCACCGATCACCTGCAGAATCTGCGCATCCTGACGCACAGCGCCGCCGTTGCCGTGGCTGTAAACCCGATTTCGCGCCGCCACCGCCTGCGCACCGTCGCGCGCCACCGCACGGCCAATTCCCGCCAGCGTGGCCAGCAAGACATGCTGATAGAAAGCGGTTTGATAACGGAAGCGGGTGGCGAAATCGTAGACGTGTTCCTGCTCGACATGGGCGTTAGCGAAACGCGTGGTGCCGCTGCCGGTTAAGCGCTGGCCAAAGCCGTCCCAGTCGTCCTCACGCGTCACCCCGGGTTGGTGAGTGTTCACCAGAGCGATAACATCGCCCTGATTGTCATTGCGGCGCGCATAGACATCAATCCAGTCGGCGAACAGCGTGCCGGTGCTGTAAAACTTCTCGCCGCTCAGCGTCCAGCCGCTTTCGCCTGGCGTGACGCGCGTGATGACATCGCCGAGTTTTACCGTGCCAATTTCCGTCCAGCCGCTGCCCACCAGCTCGCCATCAATAAAACGGCCAAACCAGCGATCGCGTTCCGCGCTATCCGGCTGATTCAATCGATCTTCGACAAAAGCGAAATGCGCGCGCAGCGCCTGCGGCAGATTCGAGTCGGCTTCTGCCAGCTCGGTTAACAGCTGGAACAGCTGCGGCAGCGATGCGCCCCAACCGCCCTTCTCTTGCGGAATGCGCACCGTGCCGAATCCCGCCTCTTTCAGCCAGCTAATCGGTTGATGCGGCAAAGTACGTTCCCGCTCGCGTGCTACCGTTCCTTCAGCGATGCGCGCGAAAATCGGCCGGAAGTGCGCCGTCAGCGCCTCATAATCGGTGCCTGTTGCCAGTAAGCTCATGGTGACTCCTGAGGTGAAAGATCGTCGATGTCATGCAGCGTGGGCTCGTGGCGCACCGCCAGCAGGAAGAAGATCGGGATGATCGCTGCCAGCGATACCACCCAAAACATATTGGTGCCGAGCGCGGCTTGCAGAAGCGGCAGGATGAACAGCGCTAACGCGCTACCGATGCCGGAAAGCGCGCGGCTGAAGCCCACGCCGGTGGCGCGAATTGAGGTTGGATAGGAAAGCGCTGGATAGACCATCAGCTGCGCGCCCGGCCCGAAGCCCTCGGCAAACAGCCACAAGCCGAGCATCAAAACTGCAAAGACGATTCCGGCGATGGCTTGCGGATGACCAATTAACGCCAGCGCGATCAGCGCAAAGAATTGCAGGGCAAAGCCAGCAATCGCGACGTGGCGCGACGGATATTTCCACGCCAGACGCATGCCAAGCAGGCCGCCGGTAAAGGCGAACAGCGCGTTGAGTCCCAGCGATGCCGAGATGGTTTCAAACACACCCGCGCCGAGGAACTGCGCCAGAATCGACGGCAGGAAGAAGGCAATGGCGGTGTATTCAAACGAGATACAGATGTTCATCACGCCCGCGACGATGGTGCGTTCGCGCCACGGCTTCTCAAACAGCACGCGGAAACTCACTTTCGGTGCCGCAGCAGCCGGTGGCGCTTCGTGTTCCGCTTCGTGGGCGTGAATGCCGTAGGAATCACGCAGAATGCGCACCGCGGATTTCAGATCGCCCTGATTCGCCGCCCACAGTGGCGATTCGTTCATGAATTTGCTGCGCACCGCGATGATCAGCAGCGCCGGTACCGCACCGAACAGCAGCGACGCGCGCCACAGCCAGTCAAGATGCTCTTTCGGCAGCAGGAAGTAGAGCGCGAAGATCAGCAGGAAGCACAGCGTTGAGGCGGCGTACCACATCGGGCACCAGGCTGCGAGTCGGGATGCCTTGTTGCCTTTACCAGCGAATTTGGAGAACTCCGCCAGATATGACATCGCCACCGGCAAATCGATGCCGACGCCCACGCCCATCAGGAAGCGCGCGCCAATCAGCACCCAGACGTTCGGCGCTAACCCCGCCGCAATCGCTGAAACCACAAAGAACAGCATGTCGGCCATGAACACCGAATAGCGGCCATATTTATCCGTCAGCCAGCCGCCCACCAGATTGCCGACGATGGTGCCAACCATAATTGAGGAAGTGACTAAGCCGGTGAGCAGCGGCGAGAGCTGAAACTCGCGCACCACATCATCGATGCCGTACGACAGCGTGGTGAGATCGTAGGCGTCGAGAAACACGCCGCCGAGCGCGAGGAACACAATCATGCGCGCGTAGTTGTCATTTTTGGTGCGAGTGTTGATCAGCCTTGCCACATCACTGACCGAACGTACCGGTTCGGAAACCGGAATGGTGTTTTCTAAAGGAAGAGAACTCATAACGCCTCACGTTGTTGTTTTGTAGTGCAGGTGAGGTTGTTATAAGCGTTTTTCTGGCTGCGCCAAAACAACAATTATTGATGTTAATTTACATTAAAATCAATTAGATAAATGTTTTTAGCCAACACAAAAACCCGGGCGCGCCTGACGCGTCCGGGTGTTCAAACAACAACCATTTATTCGGCTGAGACCGGCACCAACACGCCTTTTACCAGCGGATCGTCGGTGGTCTTCAACCACTGCTGGACGCGCGGATCGGAGAAGGCTTTTTTCAGCTTCTCGATGTTTTCCTGGTCCAGATAAGGCGTGCCAATCACCAGCTGTGAGGCGAAAGTGCGCGGCGCAGGCGGGAAGAGAATGCCTTTTTCGCGCGGCACTTTACCGGCATCAAATTGCGAGACGTAACCAATCGCCGCATCCACCGAGTTGAGCGCACGCGGCATGGTCAGCAAATCGAGCTCTTTAAACACGAAACCGTGCGGATTGCCGACAATGTTCTTCAGTTTGGCCGTGCGCGGCTCGACGTTGGGATCGAGCGTGATTAAACCCTGACGCGCCAGCAACCATAATGCCTGGCCCTGATTGGCGCCATCATCCGGCACCACGATGGTCGCGCCCTGCGGCAGATCCGCTACCGATGTGTAGCGATCGGAGTAGATGCCAAACGCCCACTGGAACAGCGGCAGCGTTGAGGTGAGCGCAAAACCGTTGGCATCCACCACTTGCTTGAGCCACCACTGATGCTGATACACGGTGGCGGCATACTGCCCTTCCGCTACCGCGCGATCGGCTTGCACCGGATCCTGCACGCCAACCGCCTCCAGCTTCAGGCCATAATCGGGCGCGATGTGCTCGCCAACGTATTCAATCAGCTTCTGCTCGCCCGCCATCGCCGGTTCAAAATGCACCTTCAGCGTGGTGCCAAAGACCACCGCCTGCGCCTGTTGGCTGCGCCAGAACCAGCCGCCTGCTGCAAGTACAACGACCACTATAATCAGTAGCAGCCACGGCCAGCGGCGGGTTTTACGCAGCTCGAAATCTTGTGTTGTCATAACGATGTCCCCTGAGGATGGCGTAATGCGGTGACCAAACGGTCGCCGAGAAATTGAATGGTTTGAATTAAGGCGATCAGCACCACGATGGTGGCGATCATGATGTGATTATCGAAGCGCTGATAACCGTACACCACCGCCAGATAGCCGATACCGCCCGCGCCGATGGTGCCGGCAATGGCGGAGTACTCAATCATTGAGATCAGGTTGAGCGTCACTGCCGCCACAATCGCCGGCAGCGCTTCGCTAAGTTGTGCCGAGCGGATGATCTGCCAGCGCGAACCGCCGCACACCAAGCCCACCGCCGTGACTTCACCGGGCAGCTCACGCAGCGCGTTGTCCACCAAACGGCCAAAGAACGGAATACCCGCGGCGATCATCGGCACAACGGCGGCGGGAATGCCGATGGTGGTGCCGGTTAGCCAGAAGGTGAACGGAATGATGGCCGCCATCAGCACCAGAAACGGCAGCGAACGGCCCATGTTGACGATCCAACTCAACACTCTATTAATGCCGCGATGCGGAAACAGACCGCGCACCGAGGTGTTGAACAGCACCACGCCGACGATGCCGCCGAAGGTGACCACGAACAGCATCACGATCGCCACCATCAACGCGGTTTCGCCCAGAGCGGGCAGCATCAGCGCCGGGATTTCTAGCCACGGCGTATCCTGACTCATCACTGATACGCTCATACCGCCTCCCGCAATGGCAACACGCTGCCCGAAACGCTGGCAACTAAGCCCAGCTGTTCCAACTGCAATAGCAAACGCGCCAGCGGCACGCGTTCCTGTTGATAGTGAATGCCCACCTTGAGGCGGCCAGCTTGCAGACCATTCACCTGCTCAACGTGCGCGCCGAGCAGATCAATACGCAGACCAAACTGCTGGCTGAGGCGCGAAATCCAGTCGCTGACAACCGGCACATCGGTGCGATAGCTGAGCTGCAACACCAGCTCGGCATCGCCCGCCTGCGCTGCCAACGGGAACAGGCGCTGCCCCAATAGCGAATCGGGTTGCGCCAGCAGCTCTTTCACCACGCCGTACTGCACGATTTGGCCGTCGCGAATTTCCGCTACCGCATCTGCCGCCTGACGCACCGCGTCCATTTCATGGGTGATCAGCACAATCGCCAGCTTGTAGTCATCACGCAGTTTTTTCAGCAGGTCGAGCACGGTGACGGTGGCTTCGGGATCGAGCCCTGAAGTGGCTTCATCCGCCAGCAACACCGACGGGCGCAATGCCAGCGCACGCGCGATACCAATACGCTGCCGCTGACCACCAGAAAGCTGGCCCGGATAGGCTTTGGCTTTGTGGCTGAGGCCGACGCTATCGAGCAGTTCGCCCACGCGCGCGGCGATATCGCGATCCACCACGCCAAGATAGTGCAGCGGCAAGGCGATATTCTCCCACGCGGTTTTGCGTTGCAGCAGCGCGGAAGACTGGAACACGGTACCAATTGAGCGACGCGCCTGACGCAGCGCTTCGCCATCCAGACGAGAAAGATCGCTGCCGTTAACGCGGATGCTGCCGGCGCTCGGTTGTTCCAGCAGGCTAATGCACTTCGCCAGCGTCGATTTACCCGCGCCGCTCGGCCCAACTACCGCGGTGATGTTGGCTTGCGGTACTTGCAGGCTGATGGATTTCAGCACCTCGGTGATGCGGCCGTCGGGCGCGCGATAGTGTTTGCTGAGCTGTTCTATTTCGATCATGAGACCTCCTGCGGCGTGGAGGATTTAACGCGATAGACCGCGCCCGGATGCGGTGCTTGCAGCTGCGGGCCGGCGGCGAATAACTTTTCGCGCAACGTGCCCTGCGCGTACTCTTTTTTGTAGACGCCGCGCTTTTGCAGCTCCGGGATCAGCAGCTCCACCACATCTTCAAAGGTTTCATGCGTCAGGGCGTAGGCGAAGTTGAAGCCATCTACGTCGGTCTCTTCAACCCAGCTTTGCAACTCATCCGCGACAGTTTCCGCACTGCCAACAATCAGCGGACCAAAACCGCCGATACCGACCCAATCCGCCAGCGCTTTTACCGTCCACTGACGATCGGGATCGGCGGTGGAGAAGGTTTCGACCGCCGATTGGATGGCGTTGGTGTGGATATATTTCAGCACCTGATCCGGCTGATACTGGCCGAAGTCGATACCGGTCCAGCCTGATACCAGTGCCAGCGCGCCTTCGTAGCTGACCCAACTGGTGTACTCTTTCCATTTCGCCTGCGCCGCCAGATCGGTTTCGCCAACAATCACGGTTTGCAGATTGAAGATTTTGATGCTGTAAGGATCGCGCCCCGCTTCCACCGCGCGGCGGCGAATATCGGCGACGGTTTTCTTCAGCAGCACTTTTGACGGCGCGGCAACAAATACGCATTCGGCATGTTCTGCGGCAAACTGTTTGCCACGACTCGATGCGCCCGCCTGATACAGCACCGGCGTGCGCTGCGGTGACGGTTCGCACAGGTGAATGCCCGGCACGTTGAAGAAGGTGCCCTGATGATTGATGGGATGGATTTTACGCGGGTCGCTGAAGATACGGCGTTCGCGGTCACGCAATACTGCATCCTGCTCCCAGCTGCCTTCCAGCAGCTTGTACACCACTTGCAGATACTCGTCGGCGTAATCGTAGCGGCTATCGTGATCGGTCTGGGTTTTGTGCCCAATGTTGCGCGCCCCGCTCTCCAGATACGAGGTGACGATGTTCCAGCCGATGCGGCCTTTGGTCAGGTGATCGAGCGTCGATAAGCGGCGCGCAAACGGATACGGATGTTCAAACGACAGCGACGCCGTGAGACCAAAGCCGAGGTGTTCGGTGACCAGCGCCATTGGCGTAATCAGCGCTAACGGATCGTTGACCGGCACCTGCGTCGCCTGGCGGATCGCCGCATCGCCGTTGCCGTTAAGTACGTCGTAAACGCCGAGCACGTCGGCGATGAATAGGCCGTCAAATTTGCCGCGCTCCAGCAGGCGCGCCAAATCGACCCAATACTCCAGGTCTTTGTATTGCCAGGAACGGTCACGCGGATGTGCCCACAGGCCCGGCGACTGGTGTCCGACACAGTTCATATCAAATGCGTTCAAGCGAATTTCACGTTGCGATGGCATAGCAATCTCCATAGCGAGGCCGTGATCGTGTTACGACCCGGCGTTCGTCAGTTAATTTTTAGGATGTTGAGAGATTAAAGCGCTGAAGGGGGACATCGCTCGGCGGGAGCGATTTGCAGTTCTTGTAAAATATGTTTCGCCACAGCGGCGGCGTGATCGGCAACCTGCGGCAATCCCATCAGTTCACCGAAGCGCGCACGCGCAGCGGGACCGACGACAAACAGTCGTGCGTTGGGCTGGCCGTTAACATTGAGCGTGTGCGATTGGCTATCGACATCAATACCAAAACCGAGCAGGTCAGCGCGGATTAGCCCTTGCTGGCTGAGCGACTGCAGCAGCGGCTGGCTAGCAGTTAAGGCTTCATGGCCGGGACCGGTTGTGACAATCAGATGATCGAGGCGGTGGGTTTCGCTGGCGCCCTCGCGCGTGCGTAGCGTGATTTGCAGTTGGTTGCCGACATCGGAGATGTCGCTAAGCCGCGCGGCCAGCACCTTCAGACTGCCCTGCTGACGACGTGCGCTGATCACCGCTGACACCTGCGGCGCGATGCGATAGCGATGCACATCCCACCACGAACGCAAATGACGGACAAAACGTTGCTGCTCGCGCAGGGGCAGCGATTGCCAGATATCCTGGCCTTGCACGCGCACCTGATCGAGCACGCGCTGCCACGGCAAATCCTGTTCCGCGGCTCGCGCAACCTCGGCGCGGATATGTCGTAGCCACAGACGCGCGCTG
This sequence comes from Pantoea leporis, assembly GCF_028048155.1. Lineage (NCBI taxonomy): Bacteria > Pseudomonadati > Pseudomonadota > Gammaproteobacteria > Enterobacterales > Erwiniaceae > Pantoea > Pantoea leporis. The sequence continues at coordinate 9,246 of NZ_JALMEU010000002.1, read as the reverse complement.
GACGCATCCTGCGGGGCTAATGTCCATTCAGGCCATTCACCGCTCAGGTTATCGCGCGAGAGCTGCCCACGGCGTGAGAAGGCGATTAACGGGCCACGATGCTGTCTGGTGCCCAATGAAGCCACCACGTCCGCCATGCTCAAGCCGGTACCGATAATCGCCACCGAGGATTGAGGATCGATGGCGTCTAATACGCTGTGCTGCCATGGATTGGCAATCAGCGCCGGATGCGCCGAGAACGGTTGCAGCGCACGCGGCAACGATGGTGGCGAATGACTGATCGCTAACGCCAGTACATCACCCCGCAACATTTCGCCGTTGCTGAGCAACAGCTGCTCGCCTTCCCAGGCCACGGCGCTGGCCTGAACATGGCGCAGCGTGACGTGCGGATACGCCTGCGCAGCTTGCGCAAACTGTTCTGCCAGATAGCGACCGAACAGGCTGCGCTGCGGATAGACCGCGCCGTCTTCACAGTGCGCTACTGAGTCCAGTGAACATTCCGGCTGTTGGCGATACCAGCGGTCAAACGCGCCCTGCTCTTCACCGCTTAACTGCATGCGCGAAGCGGGTACGTTGATGCGGTGCGCAGGCTCCTGCGTGGAATAGGCAACGCCGCCGCCGAGGTTGGCGCGCGGTTCGACCACTGTAATCAGTAATCTGCTCGATGAGGTTCGTGCGAGATGAATCGCCAGCGCTGTGCCGCTAAAGCCACCGCCAACAATGATTACCCGTGCCATTGCCTTCTCCTGCATTAGCTGGCGCTCGTCTGTTTTGACGGACGCTTATCGCCGCCAATGGTTTCACCAAATGGGCCGGTGTTAATGGTGCGTTCACGCTGCTGCTGTGCGTTAGCCAGCGGTAGCAGCGGTAATAGCAACTCGGCCACGCGATGCGCTTCTTCCAGATGCGGATAACCGGACAGAATGAAGTTGGTGACACCCAGCGCCTGATATTCGCGGATACGCTCAGCCACCTGCTCCGGGCTGCCGACCAGCGCAGTGCCCGCGCCTCCGCGCACCAGACCCACGCCCGCCCACAGATTCGGCGAGATATAGAGGTTGTCGCGCGAGCCGTTGTGCAACGCGCTCATTCGTGCCTGACCGGCGGAATCCATACGCGCAAAGATTTTCTGCGCCTGCGCGATGGTCTCTTCATCAAGATGACCAATCAACTTATCTGCCGCCGCTTTGGCTTCTTCTTCGGTCTCGCGCACAATCACATGCAAACGAATGCCGTATTCCAGCTTACGTCCGCGCTGTTCTGCACGTGCGCGCACCACTTCCAGCTTCTCGGCAACCTGCGCTGGCGGCTCGCCCCAGGTGAGATAGGTATCGATCTGTTCCGCTGCTACATCAATCGCCGCCTCAGATGAACCACCAAAATAGAGCGGCGGCCCCTTTTCCTGCACCGGCGGAAACAGCACTTCTGCGCCTTCAACGTGAATGTGTTTGCCTTCGTAATCCACTTTCTCGCCGCGCATCAGGCGACTGTAGACGTCGAGGAACTCTTTGGTGACTTCATAACGTTCACTGTGGTTGAGGAAAATGCCGTCGCCTTTGTTCTCAATCGGATCGCCGCCGGTCACCACGTTAATCAGTAAACGCCCTTCAGACAGACGATCAAGCGTGGTCGCCATGCGGGCTGCCAGCGTTGGCGGCTGCAGGCCAGGACGCACCGCCACTAAATAGCGCAGACGTTTGGTGATCGGCGCTAACGCCGAGGCCACCAGCCAGGAATCTTCACAGCTTTTGCCGGTAGGAATTAATACGCCGTAGAAGCCAAGATTGTCGGCGGCGAGCGCCACTTGCTGCAAGTAGGGTAAATCGACCGGGCGTCCGCCTTGCGTGGTGCCGAGGTAGCGTCCATCACCGTGCGTCGGTAAAAACCAGAAGACATTAATTTTATCGTTCGCGGAATCGGCCATTATGCTTTTCCTATATAACTTTATTAAAAAATGATCATTTTGAACTGCTTATTTGGTTATATAGCTTTTAGCAGAAAGCGTGCCAGGTTGTTAACGGGCGCGAATCCCCGTATTTCAGGCGGTTAGCCTTGTCGCCGTCAACCAAAATAGTTGCATTTGCGACTCTGGCGCAACAGCAATTGCTGCATATGCAACTGCTTATGCTTTTTACATGGTGTTAATAGTCAGCGTGAGCATTTAGGTTAACGATATGCTCGTTACAGGACTCAATGCCATGTTAACCACCTATAATCCCACCGATTCACCGCGCTTAGTCGATCCCGCTTCTCTGGCGTTTCAATCGCTGCTGGATAAGTTCGCGCCCACAGATGCCACCGTGCTGATTGTCGGCGAAACCGGCACAGGTAAAGAAGTGGTGGCGCGCTATCTGCATCATCACAGCCAGCGACGTCACGGCCCTTTCCTCGCGGTTAACTGCGGCGCGCTGACGGAAAGCCTGGCTGAAGCCGAGTTGTTTGGCCATGAGAAAGGCGCTTTTACCGGCGCGACGCAGTCACATCCCGGCTGGTTTGAATCAGCGCAAGGCGGCACCTTGCTGCTGGATGAGATTGGCGAGCTCAGCCCTTCACTGCAGGTTAAATTATTGCGCGTGCTGCAGGAGCGAGAGATTACGCGCGTGGGCTCGCGAAAAGCAATCAAGGTGGATGTGCGGGTTATCGCGGCTACGCATGTGGATTTGGCGCAGGCGATTCGCGAGCGACGCTTTCGCGAAGATCTATTCTATCGGCTGAATATTGCGGTGGTGCCATTACCGCCGCTGCGTCAGCGCCGTGAAGACATTCCGCTGCTGGCGCAACACTTCCTCGCCCTCTACGCACGACGCTTAGGCCGCCCGGCACGGCGTCTTTCGCCTGATGCGCTTGAAGCGCTGCGCGAATACACCTGGCCCGGCAATATCCGTGAACTGGAGAACACACTACATAACGCCGTATTGCTGAGCCGCGAAGAGACGCTGACGCCCGCACAGCTGCGACTTGCTGGTTACAGTGAACATGGTTTTAGCGAGTCAAACGATTCAACGCTCGACAGTTTTCTTCAGCAGCAGCTAACCAGCCAGCCGCAACAACTGTTTGACCGCGTTATCAGCAGCCTGATTAGCAATGCGCTGTCGATGACAGATCAGAATCAAACCCAGGCCGCGGCGCTATTAGGTATCAGCCGCCACACCTTGCGCACGCATCTGGCGAATCAGGGAATGATTAAAGGAAGGCGCAAAGCGCCGGTAACTACGTCGACATCTCATACACACGGGACGCAGGAGCGTGAGCTGCGCATTGGCTATCAGAAGTTTGGCAATCTCGGGGTGTTAAAAGCCCGTCAGAGCCTCGAACACTGTTTCGCTCAGCAAGGCATTAGCGTGTTGTGGAGTGAGTTTCCCGCCGGGCCACAGCTGCTGTATGCGCTGCAAAACAACGAAATCGATTTTGGTACGACCGGTGAAGTTCCCCCGGTCTTCGCCCAGGCGAGTGGCAATGCGGTGACTTATATTGCCTGGGAGCCGCCAGCGCCGAGCAGCGTTGGCATTGTGGTGCCTCATGACAGCGATATTCGCACCATCAACGATCTGCGCGGTAAGCGCATATCGGTTAATAAAGGCTCGAACGTTCACTGGCTACTGCTGCAGCTACTGGAGGAAGCGGGCATTGGTCTGGATGAACTGAAAGTGGTGTATACGCCGCCAAAATATCCGCTGACGGCAAGTGATTATCTTTCGGTTGATGCCTGGATGATGTGGGATCCGTTGCTCAGCGCCGCGGAGAGCAATCCCGAGCTGCGGGTTTTGGTTAATGGTGAAGGGCGCGTACGTAATCATCAGTTCTATCTGGCGCGGCGTGATTACGTTGAACAGCACGATGACATCCTCAGACAGCTGGTGGAGAATTTGCAACAAACGGGTTTGTTCATCGATAGCCATCGCCACGAAGCATCAATGTTATTGGCTCAGGAGCTTGGATTGGAAATCGCATCAGTTGAACGTGCCTTGACTCGCCGCAGCCACAAAACACGTGCGATGGCCTTCGAAGTAATCAAAGAGCAGCAGACCATCGCCGATCGCTTTTATGCGTTGGGGCTGATTAATAAACCGGTGCGCGTGCGCGATGCGGTCTGGCAATTTTCATCAGCTTTAACGTTAATTGAGTAAGGTGAGTCTTGAAAGTTATCCACGTTTTCTGTGGATAAATCATTGAATATCATCTGGCTAATCTCGCCTATGGATTTTTGAGGGTGGCTGAAACTAAAAGTTAATTGGCGATTTCAGCCTGAAATTTTAGCTAAAAATCCTTAAATTTCATAACAATAGAGATGAAATCGATTGGGCGAGCAGATGAATTTTCACTCGCTGGCTTGACGGCAATTCTGCTGTTGCTGGCTGTTGTCGCTTTCGCGCACAGCTGGTTAAATTGGCTGCAGTCAGTTAATCGGTATTGGTGATTTATTAATGGATACCTTGAGCTGCTGGCTAAAACAGTGGCGATTTCAGGCTGAAATTTCCGCGTCGATAAGCTATATTTCATACAGTTAGCGATGAAATTGCGCTGGCGAGGCATTGTGAAGGGCATAAAAAAACCGCCCGGAGGCGGCATTTCAATTACTGATTAAGATACTTATTGAGCGTCTCGTTAATCACTTTATCCAACTCTTCCTGCAACTCTTTTGACTGGCGATTAAACTCGTAGCTGAACATGCGTCCGCGCGTTTTCTTACGCGCAAAGCGGTCTTTATCGGCGAAACTCCACAATGGCGTCGCCACGGTTTTATCTTTTGCCGGTGACTGAATCAGCGTCTGGCTACCGTTACGCACTAAACGCAGAATGCCATTCTTCACTTCGTCTTCGGCCAATCCATCGCGCGCGCATACGGTATCAACATCCATGCCGATAGTATCGATCAGGGCATCAACCGTTTGTCCGGTTTCCTGTAGCTTCTCATACGCCTGCAGCAGCGATTTATAATCAGGATAGGTCAGCTCTGAATGATTCGGGAACAGCGTTACCAGCTCAAGCGGCACGCTTGCCGCTTGCAATGCACGCGTTACCTTGGCCTGCGATAAGCCTTCGCTTTGCGCAATCTCTTTCTGCGACAATCCACTCTCTTTAAGCGATAGCAGACGCATGCCCACCTCACGCAGATTGTGCTCGCGCGCGGTCTGAATATCCTGGGCTAAACGACGCGCTTCTTCCGCCGAGATAGCCACGTCTGTAACCAACACATCAAGCCCAGTTTTGCAGTGCAGAGCCGCTGCACGACGGCGTGAACCATCGAGAATCTCAATGCGATCGTCACGCTTTACGCCAATCGCCGGGAAAAACTGCTGCAATTTGATGGTGCGAATGATGTCGCGCAGCGATTCTGGCGTAAGGCCAGACTGATCGCGGCCATTGGTTTCCATCTTAACGAAGGTTTTCTCTTCAATTTCCTTCGCCGGGATGTGCTCCAGCGTGAACAGGGCGCGTTTACCCGTCGCCAGAATAAATGTCTGAGAATGGCCATCCGCGCTTTCCTCAGTCTGCAATGGTGTCTGGCTGAAGGTTCGGCCAATAGTGATTCTTTTTGCGCTCATAGTAACCTCAGTTCAGGCGAATGAATTCAATACGGTCAAATACGGCTTTCGCGAAATCTTCCGCCGCTGAACGCGCATTCTTTAAGGCTTCAGTGCTGCCCACGTAGGTTGATGGATTGGCTGAGATAACCGTATCAAACGACTCTCCGCAGCGCTCAAAGCCATCCAGACGCGGCAATGCAGCATCAAGCATATCGCCGCCAAAAATCTCTTTCGCCAGGCTGTGACACAGCTTGTGGTCCGCTTTATTCGACAGTTTAGACATAAAGCCAATGTTGCCCTGCAAACGGCAGGCTGCGCCCGATTCTTCAATGATGCCAATCAACTCCGGCAAACGCGTTAAGTACTTCAGCGTGGAGTGGAAATCCACCTGCGCGGGCGGCACTGGCGTCATTAGTAAGTCTGAAGCAGCAATGGCGTTCTTCAGGAAGGCATCAAGATGTGGGCCGCTGTCGATAAAGATAAAGTCGTAATCTTTCTTCAGCTTGGCCACTACATTGTCATACAGCACCGCGTGGATGTTTTGATCGGGCAGGTGAGCAGCACACAGTTCTTCCCAACGCGAGGCAATAAAGGCGTCATCAATTGACGCCGGCAGCACATCGACGCCTGGAATAATCGACGAAACAATAAACTCGTTGAGCAACTCTTCGCGGCTGACGTTCTGCAGCATCGCCTGGGCGGCGGTCGCTTCCACTAATCCCACTGAACGTTGATGGTTCAGGAACATGGTGGCGGAAGATTGCGGGTCCAGATCGATGACCAGAATACGCAGATCTTCAAACAGCAGATGCGGATGCGCACGTAATGCGTGTGCCAGCGAAACGGTAGAGACCGTTTTCGAAACGCCGCCTTTGAGGTTGCCAACAAAGATGCTGAAGGCTTCATGGTGGCGATCGCGGTACTTGGGCACACCGCGATGGTGATAGATATCGATGATGTTCTGAATCGACATCGCATACTTGGTTGAGCTGCCCGCTGCACGCTTATCGAACGGATAACCATTTTCTTCCATTTCGTTGACAGCGTAATCCACGCTCGCACGCGTTAATTTGGGCAGTTTGGCTAACGCCGCTTTAGCGTAAACCTGATAGAACGTGTTTTCCCGCAATTCTTCTTTCTGCGCCTGAATCTGTTCAGTCAGGCTCATCAGCATTCTTTCTGAACGTTGTGCGACCTTCAGAACTTGCTTCTCATCGTTAGCCATACTTGCTCCACACATGTAGGATTTACGACTTTATACATAAATCCAGCACACGAGGCAAATATATCTCTTCTGCACAGGAAGAATAAGTTATGTGAAAACACCTTGATTAAGAGCACGTTAACGAAAATATTCACTGTAATCAGTGATGGTAATTTAGCCATATTGGTTTTTTGTACGATTTTGAACCGCTGATTTATCGTTGATTGGGGCAAAGATTCACTGTAGTCAGTAGCTGATTTCTACCCTGTATGCTTTAAGTAGAGAAAGGAGAAGGGTTGTGGCGGCTGAAATTGCTGGAACGTTCACTGTAATCAGCTAGCAAAAATGCGCCGATGCCCAACGTTCACTGCAATCAGTAAAAGGTTCACTGTGATCAGCGAGCGGTGGCTGAAGATTCACTGTAATCAGTAAATGATGCGTGGAAATAAAAAGCAGGTGAGAGAACAACGATAAGTGTCATGCTGGTGAGATGTTCACTGTAATCAGCAAATCCTGAAGACGTTTTCACATAACGCTAAACGTTCACTGTAATCAGTAAAAGCCTTGTACTCGTCATCGGCAAAGATTCACTGTAATCAGTAGACGTTGTCGCGCTGCGATAAACCGTTCACTGTAATCAGTAAGTCAAATTGGCCAGACCGAGATAATATTCACTGTAATCAGTAAAAGTTATAACGCTGTACAGAACGTTCACTGTAATCAGTACAGCATGATAAGCATGATAAGACGAACGTTCACTGTAATCAGTAGAGTGTTATTTGCCTACAAACTGATATGCCCGGAATCGCCATGTGCGATACAGCGAAATATCCACAATGTCGTCAACAACATTCACTGTAATCAGTAAATACACGCTGCTAATTAAAACGCCCAACGTTCACTGTATTCAGTAAAAAAAGACGCGCTGAGCGAGTTTGTTTCATGCTGCAAACCTGGCAGGGCAGGGGACGAGTTGGTAATGTTCACTGTAATCAGTGACAGCGTGACATGTTGTTCAAGCAGTATATGAGCGTCAGCACGAGCGTCTCACGTTTCAGTTCACTGTAGTGAGAAGGCAAACCAAACGTTCACTGTAATCAGCTTAGTGACCAACCCTGTCACTTTTACTGGCTGTATTCACAGTTTTATTGCTGATTACAGTGAATCAGTTCGAAACAGGCGTTTTTAATATTTAGAAATCATTAAGTTGCAGTTGATCGTTCACTGTATTCAGTATGCAGCCTCTAATTCGCATTCACTGTAATCAGTGATAGCGAGCGCTCCAACAAACGTTCACTGTGATCAGTAGAAAGGCAGTGAAAAAAAAAGTTGAGTACTACGCCACCGCCCTTGTAAGTGCTCACTATCTTTATAAGTCGCTTAGAAAGGCTACAACGTGGTGCAAAACATCGCATAAGACACTACAAAAGCAGAAGGCTTCTGATTACAGTGAACGTTGCTGATTACAGTGAATGACGCGAGGACAGCTGATTGCAGTGAATGTTGGCGGAGGAGCATGTGTCACTTTTGCTCAAAAAGTGACACAGCTTGAGGAAAATTACTAATTACAGTAAGCGGGCAACATCATTCTTCGAACTCAATATCTTCCAGCGAATCGATACTTTCAAGATTGCTGATGCCGTCGAGTTTTGGCGTCCTGCTGTGGATGATGAAGAACACTGAGCGGCCGCGTTTCACTTCCGAATAGTCGAGATAGCCGATCTCTTTAAGCTGCTCCATCGCACGTCGCACCACGTGATTTTGCGTGGTGGTTTTCGAGCCCAGGTTTAAACGCATACGCAGACGCGCCAGAGAGATGGGCGCCGGATTCGTTGGCAAACTTTCGAGATAGGTATACAACGCCTGAGCCGATTCTTTACGTTTTAAACGCGAAATGGCTCGCAGCTGCAGTAACACTTTATGGTCGAAGTTGTAGAGCTCGAACAACTTTGGATCGGCCTGGATACGCACCAGATCCTTTTCACGATCGTAATACGCCGATTGAACAAGGTGAGTGTGATAGGCTTTGCCATTACCTTCAAAGGACAACGTATTGGTAGCAATGCGTCGCAGAGAGGCATCTAAGCGCTTACGTAGCGCAGCCGAAGAATTTGCCGAAGGGATCCCGCACATTTTAACGAAATCGATAAACGGCAGCGTCACGGTGTCGCCCTTTGAGGGATAACGCGAGAAAGACTGAATAATTCCGGCCCAGGTTTTGAAATCATTATCCATGTCCAGCCTTGCGCCGGTAATGGTAATCTTTTCATAACCTTCCGATTTCACTAAAGAAAGGTTCTTTAGCTCTTTCGTTGCATCGGTCGATGCCATTGCGCCTGATTTACCGCGCGCGGTGGACTTCAATGTAGGAACAAACAGACCCAGGCGCATTAAAGCGACCGGTTGTACGGTGTTATTTTTATTGGGGTGGAGTTGAATAACTTCACCGCTGTTTTTTGTCACCGACAGAAAAGGCTCGAGTAACGCCTTGTTTTCACTCTCTTTATCTGCCAT